>CAWGYH010000001.1:0-14811 GCA_963826935.1 uncultured Chlamydiales bacterium
TCTTGAATCAAACAGCAAGCGGAGCTTCACCAGACTCTTGCTCATAAATTAAAATATATGTTATAAATAGTATAGCAAGGAAAAATGTATGGATACCCGCCCTCTCTCAGCACCGCCCCCGGCCCAAGAGCCATTTCCTGTCCCTCATAAAGCTATTGAGGGGTTAAAATTTCAGGCTGGGGAGATTGCGCACAAAATTCAAGTTCTAGAAGGTATTATCGATTCAAGTCCGCCGCTCTACCAGCTTCTTAGTAAAGTAAATTTTACCTATGAATCGCGTAGCATTAAGGGGTTAAAAAAAGAGAGCCTTGCATTGAATGGGTTGCAAAAGCTGATAGTTGATACAAAGGATGCGCCGTCATCGCATACGCTACAACAAGAGAAAGAACAGCTTGAAAAAATCATACATAGTTTGAAAAACCAGCTTAACCAACAAAGACCGGCATATGCCCAAGCAGTGAAACAGCACCACCTTGCAGAATCTGGATTAGGAACAGAAACAAAAAAAAATAGCAATGTGATTGCGAGGTGGGACTCAGATCAAGCAAAGCTTAAGGGATTAGAGTATAGACTTATAGAAGTAAAAGCTGAAATTGAAGCCTCACCAAAAGATATTACAAATCTACAAAACAAACTTAGCCGCATACAACAGGAATTAGCTAAAAAGACTGATCAGGTAAAGAGAACTTTCTTCTTTGCAGGAACCGGAATACGCGAAGATGTTGTACAGCTTAAGCTAGAGGAGAAAAAGGCCTTAGGCGAGCTTCATAAACTGCAAGCACAAGATGATGTAAAACAACTTCAAGGTCATGAACTGGCCGGCGAACTTAAAACAGAGGCGCAAGAGAGTTTAAAAACAGCAACAGATGAAGGCCGCATAGAATTACTTCAAAAAATAGTAGACCATCCTGACGAACATCTCAAAGATATGCATCGAGTGGCCGATCTGAGGATTGGAGGTGAGCCGTTAGACGATATCGAATATGACCCTACTAAGACAGAGTATAATGTGTTTCTTGTAGGCCATGCGCTGAAAAGCTTTATTGAAAAGAAAGACCCGAATAGAACGGTATCTAAAAGTACCGTCAATGAATTACTTTCTGTGGTGAGCCAAGGTTATTTGGTATTAGCTGCCTTTTTTGATACTGTCTGGCTTTCTAAGGGATATGGCCTGATTCCTTCCTCACAAAAGGCGCATTTTGAATACACTCCCCCAGAGGTGATAATTACGCGAGCAATAGATGCGAAATACAAACATTGGGATACAGACCGGGCAGATCAGCTGCCAAAATTTGACGTATCTGTTGAAATACAGTGTCGCTATAACCTCAATACACAAGAGGTTACCTTTACCAATAGCTATACTATCGATGGAAAAAAAACCACCTTTGAGCCTACTAAAAAGCCCTTCCCTAAGAAGAGCATAAGCAGTGACAAGGAAGAAAGGCGCAAGGAGGAAGATGCTGCCAATCAAGAGTATAAGAAACAGTATAAGATAGAGACTGTTCAACAGTATGTAAATAAAAAACTTACACCCTATGAGCGTCTATTGTAATAATTAGCTATTCACCTAATTTAGTAAAGATACTTCCCATCGTCAAGAAGCCCTGCTCAAAGCGTGCAAGGTCAAAATGTTCGTTGGGGGCATGGATTTGATCGCTGTCAAGGCCGTAGCCCATGAGGATGGTTTCAGCTTGAGAGGCATCGGCAAGTTCAATTGTAATAGGGATAGATCCCCCCATCAGTATGTACTGGCAGGGCTTTTGCAGAACCTCTTCGTACGCTTTTGCCACGAGCTTGGCAAGGCTAGAGTCATGCTGCACGCGAAATGCCTTAGTTGCCGAATCGCATGAGATAGCCAGGCAGCACACTTTTTTGTTTCATCATGAAATGCAGAGTCAGTAGCTATGCTCTTGAAAGACAAAAAGGTAAAATAGTCGCGATATATAGCTTCGCGATTATCCTGGAACCATTTTTTTAGCTCGTCTAATTTAATGCTCATGAAGTGCATTGTAGTGAAAATGGTAATTTATGGGAACTGCGGTAATTTTTTTTGAATAAAAGAGGCTTCTTGCCTACTTTCTTGCCCCTGCGATAAGTACAACCCAGCCACATAAACCAATAGCTACGGTCGTTGCGACTGCAGCCCAATTTTCTTGGTTGATTTTTTTGATTTTTTGAGCGCGACATGTAGCACAATTTCCTGACCAGCATTTGCTTTTGAATATGTGTTTAGGAGTGTCGACTTCTTCTTCGCGGTCATCATCCGCAAAAAAAATGTTATAAGCAGCAATAGAATCTTCTAAGTTTATTCTATCTATAAATAGATTATCTGAATTAAAACTCATTTATGACCACGTATTTAGTTATTATTAACTAAATATGCCAAATCTTTGAAATAAAGTAAAGGTTAAGATTTACAGGTTAAGATTTATAATCCAATAATAATATACTCCTTCTTTTTGCTGAATGTGAATGCGGGAGCCGTCAAATGTCCATTCTGTTAGGTTAAGCAAATCCTCATGGATTGGTTTTTGCACAAATTGGGTGAAGGGCACGGTGCCGATCTCTTGTGCATTTATGAGGTTGAAAAAGCGAAATTGGGTAACTTCGCGTACGCAGAGCAGGTTATTATGCACTCTGCAGTCGTAGCTTGTGGAGGGGATATCCCCTATTGGCTGTTCGGGATTATTCATATCCCAGATAAGAATGCGATAAAGGCCAGCGCGCACGTCAACACATGTGGTTATAAGCCTGTTGGGTTCTGCTATGTGAAAGGTATATACTGGAGCGGGTGTAGGAAAGCGCTTTTCAACCTGCAGGGTATCTAGATTCCAGCAGCTTATGCTCTGGGTGTTATCTGGGTCGATTCCTACGAGATGCTCTCCATGAACAAGAGCGATCTCCTTTGCACTGTCAAATCCTGCATGAAGGTGTTCGGGTTTACTTAATTGGACAACCGAACAGGGTATTTTTTTTTGGAGGGAAACGATTGCCGCAACAAATAGAGAGGGCGATCCTATGTGTGTAGATACTATAACCAGATGATTTTTTGCTTTAAAAATGGCAGAATTGGTCAAATCAGTATGTGGTTTATAATTTATATTTGAAAACAGAGGTTTTTGCTGCTTACTATCGTACCCGTCAAGCTCGCAGTGCCAAGAAAGCGAAAAGACATTGTCCCCAATGGCATAGAGCATTTTATGGGCGTCTTCGTTTACATCAGGAATTGTAGTAAGCAGCTTTTTTGTTCGATAGTTCCATACTTGCAGCAGATTGTTTTCCGCCGCAAAAATAATTCGCGACTCATCAATATAGGGAGGCCCAAAGCGCGGGCTTTCAGCTGCAAAAATAGAACTATTGGCTTCTGCATCCCATACAGCAAGAACTTTGCCTTCAAGTAAAAAATGCCGAGAATCAATCGGGTGTATCCTTGTTACAAATAGTCCTACATCCTCATCGGCGGCCGTTACAAAGGCCTCTTTAGGAATGTGCGTCCAGGTATAAATCTGGGCTCCCGTTGTCAAGTCGTAGCAGGCAAGTTTAAAACCCTGCGAAACATAGTATCTGTTTTTATAGGTGAATGTGCCGTAGTGAAGACAGCCTGTAAGTGTAGCAGCTATTGGCTCTGCAGCAACCCCACGTGCAATATTGCGGCGAACCACATGCTGTTCTATATAAAACGAGCGCCAGCTTGTAGGCGGCTCTTTTGGGAGATAGCCACCCTGCTCTGCTGCAAATAAATTCCTCCAAAGCCAGTCGTTTTCGAGTATGCAGCTATTAAAGGTCCTACAGGTGCATTGCAGGTTTATGAGTGCGCTGCGATCAAGTCTATTTATAAAATTTAAGTTTACTTCGGGTGCGATGTCTGTGAGAGCCAGGGCCGCATCATTAAAGTTTTGTCCTACTGGAAACATGCTTTTCCTCATTTATTGCTGAAACATAATAGTGCACTATTAGACGAGTAATATTAATTAAATATTCTTTTTATTTCCAGGAAATTATATTTACTGCGACAAAAAAGACTATTTTAAGCAAAGGGGTTGCGACTGAAAAGAAGTTTGTAGTTGCAGCAAAGTAGCTTTAGGGGTATCTCTTTAGGGAGAAATTGAGGCAGACAGATGTTTGGGGCAATTACACACTTTCTTTTAAGGCGTTTTTGGGTATCGATTATTACCCTTTTTGCGATAACGACTGCTACCTTTTTTCTTATGCACCTGGTGCCGGGAGATCCCTTTGCTGAGCAGGCTATCACCTGCCCGCCGGAGACCTTGAAGGCCATCAGGCGCTATTATGGGCTGGAAGATCCGCTCTACTTGCAGTATACGCGCTATATTATTCAGGTCTTTACCTTTGACTTGGGGCCATCGCTTAAATATCCTGCGCAGACAGTAAACCAGATTATCTGCGGCGGCTTGCCCATATCCGCTACGCTCGGGTTTGAGGCGCTTTTGTTTGCTATTCCTTGCGGCATTTTATTTGGCACCATCTCGGCACTCTACTCTCGGGGCTATTCTACAGCATTTGTCACCACCTGTACTGTTTTGGGAGTATCTATTCCCACCTTTGTCCTGGCATCGCTGCTGCAGTTTCTTTTTGCATTTCACTACCCTATCTTTCCTGTAGCTCGATGGGGAAGCTTTATGCATACTGTACTTCCGGCTCTGGCCCTTGCCACGGGGCCCACCTGCTATATTGCAAGGCTTTTACGCGTAAACATGCTTGAGGTGTTTAACAAAGAGTACATACAGGTTGCGCGCTTAAAAGGGCTTGATGAGCGAAGGGTTGTCTTTGTGCATGTATTAAAAAATGCGGTTATTCCCATTTTATCCTACTTGGGACCCGTAACGACCAATGTCTTGGTAGGCAGCTTTGCTGTTGAGCGCGTCTTTGGCATACCGGGACTTGGCCTCTGGTTTGTAAATAGCGTTATAAACCGCGACTTTCCGGTTATTGGCGGCCTCACGCTTTTTTATAGTATTTTCTTAATATTTAACCATACCGCCATTGATCTTTTATGCGCCCTTTTAAATCCTGAGGCAAAGAGCCAGTTAAAAACTCCCCAAAAAGCTCAAGGTGTTGCATGATTCCACTAACGCCCATCGAACGCGAAGAGATTTTAGAGCTGCACACTCCAAAGCATGAGTCCTCTCGCTCTATGTTTGTACAAGCATTTGAGCATCGAAGCATTACTATAGGAGCCGCTCTTTTAGCACTGCTCGTCGCAATTGCAATTTTTGGGCCCCTATTTTCGCCCTATGCTTATGACGATACTAACCTTCCTCAAAAAAATCTTCCCCCGTCAGCTGCACATATTTTTGGAACAGATGAACTTGGCCGCGATCTCTATACTCGCGTCTGTACTGGTCTTAGAGTATCCCTTGAGATTGGATTGCTTGCTGCCTTAGTAGATCTTTGCATTGGCGTAAGTTGGGGAATAACCGCAGCGCTATGCGGCGGCACTGTCGATCATATGATGATGCGGGTAGCTGAGATGATCTACTGCCTCCCCTACCTGCTTTTCGCCATTTTGATCACCGTTGTTATGGGGCCGGGCTTTGCCCCGATTATTGCCTCTATGGTTATCCTGGGCTGGATTCAGATGGCGCGCATTTCCCGAAGCCTGGTTATAGGCATAAAGCAGACAGAGTACTACAGAGCCGCACGCTCTTTGGGAGTAAATAAATTTGGCATCATCACGCGCCATATTTTGCCAAACATCTCGGGGCCCGTTACCTGTATTGTCATGCTTAACATCCCTCAAGCTATATTTACAGAGGCCTTTTTAAGCTTTTTGGGCGTAGGCATTCAGCCCCCCTTAGCAAGCCTTGGCTCGCTTGTAAGCGACTCGCTCGGCGCTATGCGCTTTTATCCTTGGAGATTACTTTTCCCATCTGTTCTTATCACAACAGCAATTTTTGCCTTTAACTTGCTAGGAGATGGCCTGCGTGATATGCTGGATCCACAGGCAAGAAGGTACCTTACCCAAAAGGCAAAGGAGGCTTGAAATGTCGCTTCTCTCCGTACAGCACCTCCATGTAACGCTCGACACAGAATCGGGGCCAAAGCCCCTTCTTCGCGATGTGTCGTTTGAGCTTTTTCCCCATGAAACGCTTGCTCTTGTGGGAGAGTCGGGCTCAGGCAAGACCATTACGGCAATGTCTATAATGAACCTTTTTCGCTCCCCTCTTACTAAAGTGGCCGGTGGAAAGATTTTGTTTGAAGGAAAAAATCTTCTCGAGATGCCGCTTCAGGACATGCGAAAGCTTCGCGGTAAAGAAATTGCCTTTATCCCGCAAAGCCCCTTGAGCTGCCTGAACCCCACTCTGCAAATAGGCACGCAGCTTATGGAGTCGATGCATGCCTCGCTTTATCCAACAAAAGAGGCGCGCTACAACGGTGCAAAAGAGATACTGCATCAGGTGGGCTTTTCAGACTGCATGAAGAGGCTTACTGCCTATCCTCACGAGCTTTCCGGCGGCATGAGGCAGCGCCTGCTTATTGCAATGGCGCTTGTAAACCGCCCCAAACTTGTTATTGCCGATGAGCCCACAACAGCACTGGACGTAACAATTCAGGCGCAGGTATTAGACCTTCTTATGCAGCTGCAAAAAGAGTTTGGGATGGCGCTTCTTTTTATCACGCACGATATGGGCGTTGTAGCACAGATTGCAGACCGTGTTGCTGTTATGTATGCGGGCAATATTGTCGAACAGGCCGAAGTGAAAGATATCTTTAAAAAACCGCAACATCCTTATACGAGGGCGCTTTTAGAGTGCCTGCCGCGCCTAAAAAATGGCGAAGCTGCCAAGCTTTTGCCAATTCCGGGAGCGCCGCCTCAGATCGGCCAGTACCTTGGCATGTGCGCCTTTATGCCGCGCTGCCCTTTTGCTATGCGCGTCTGCACCGAAAAGGTACCCCAGCTTAAAGAAACTACCAAAAATCATCAATGCAGGTGTTTTCATGTCAGCCCTCTTTGAAGTAAAACAGCTGGATGTTGCCTACCAGATGAAAAACAGAAGCTTTTTAGCCCTTCGAGACATTGACCTAGAGGGCTTTTTGGGCCAGACTTTGGGTGTTGTTGGCGAGAGCGGCTGCGGAAAGTCCACACTTGCAAAGACGCTTATGTGCATACATCCTGCAACTCATGGGAAAGTCTATTTTGATGGCAAGGAGCTGACCAACATGTCGCCAAGGGAGCAGCGAAAGGCGCTAAAAGGGATGCAGATGATCTTTCAAGACCCTGATGCCTCCTTAAACCCTCGCATGACCGTCGAAGGCCACTTAAAAGAGGCCATTCAGACTTCAAAAGTAGAGCATGCCGGAACGTACCAAGACTATATTAAAGAGCTGCTTGACATGGTGCAGCTGCCTCACAGCCTTGCCAAGATGTACCCTTACCAGTTAAGCGGCGGCCAAAAGCAGCGCGTAAGTATTGCAAGAGCTTTAAGCGTAAAGCCAAAGCTCTTAATTTGCGATGAGCCGCTCTCATCGCTTGACGTATCTGTTGTTGCTCAAATAATTTTGCTTTTAAAAAAGATCCAGCAAGAGCATGGCATCTCCTACCTCTTCATCACCCACGACCTTGCCACCTTAAGCTATCTTGCCCACAGGCTTGTCGTGCTCTATCTTGGCCGCGTTATGGAGGTAGCTCCTGCCGCTGCCATCTTCGAAGAGCCGCTACACCCCTACACCCAAGCCCTGATGGCCAGCATCCCCACCCCCGATCCAGAAGCCCAAAACGAACCTGCCAAGCTCTGCATCGTGGGCGACCCCCCGTCAGCCGTCGACCCTCCATCAGGCTGCGTCTTTCACACCCGCTGCCCTTACGCCCAAGAGGCATGCCGCCACATCGTCCCACGCCTTCGCGAAATCAAGCCCGGCCATCATGTCGCCTGTCACCTTTATGCCCAATAATAACAATTTTTAATCCCAGGTCCTGGCCTAGCCCGAGTTTACAAGTTAGCAAGTAGTGATTGATGCAAGATTTTGATTCAGAATGGCTTAAATATTTTCCGCTATGCCCTAACTCCGGGCATTCGGAAAATAGTTAAGCCGTTATCGATCAAAAGATTACGTCTAGCGCTACTTGCTAACTTGTAAACTCGGGCTAGGGTGTTGATTTAACGTTAATTTACAAAGAGTGCTTAATGTCAAAAATTGTCCTTCGTGCCCGTGTGCATGCCCGTGCCCGATTTATTTTAATTTTATTCTGCTAGAGCCCGGATTCGGAAAGCACTAAAAACGCCCCTTAAAGTGGCTCTAGCGGAATAGTTGAAAAGCGGGCACGGGCACGGAAGACACAATTTAACATTGAGTAGGCTTAGCAAAAATCGCTTAAATCAACATCCCAGTCCCGGCCCCAGTGGTGTCCTTCAAATCCTTTGCGCATATCAATTGCTTCTTGACAAAGAAAAATTCGTGCATTTCCAGAAATGGCTAGCATGACGTTTTCTCCAAAACTTGTAGGCAGCGAAGTAGGCTACAGGAGTCGAAGTCTTTGCTAAGATCTACCCGGCTAGCCTTATGAGCCATTAATTAAGGGCGGCTAATGGGGGCTTCTGCCCCTACAAGGCCCCCTTGCCCTTCTTGACTAAAATAATGATTATTAATATAATAACATTAAGTAAGGAGGTAGTCCATGAATATATTTATACGTCCGCCCATTGGAAAAGATGATCAAAGTGGTCCATGGTCTGTGAATGAGAATGGTAGACTTATGTTTAATGACATGGAATATAAAGTTATCCCATCACGATTAATGAGGTTTTTAAAAATAAATCCAAAAACAGCTGAAATTAAAAATTTAGCAAATACGCTGAACAAAGACTATAAGGCAGGCCTTACCGACAAAAAGACGATAAAGGTAGGCAGGTTTATCGGAAAAAGATTTGAAGTTCTCCCACCTGAGCTTTTATCAAAATATGGTCAAATAGCATTTAAGGCTGGGATATCTCCCTTATCTGTTCATGAGGTATTAAACTTGGCGAAAAGCTTAGTGGTAGCCGATACAATGATGGAGCCGAATCCTATAGATATGGAAAAGATGATTAAAGCACTTAGTGCTATTCCAAAAGAAGATAGAAGAATTCTTGCGGAGACAGCAATGCCCATAATAAAGACTGTTGGTCATCAGTCATATGAAAAAAGGATAGAAATACTCGAGAAAATGCATTCCATAATAGCAGATTTACCCGATTTACCTTTTAAGGAACGAACTTCTTTACTTCAAAAGGCCACTGGACTTGCACTAAAATATGATAAATTTGAAGATAAAGTACAATTGCTAGGTGCTATATCGAATTTACCCTCTTATCGGAGAAATGCTGCCATACTGGATCTTGCAGCTCCATTCGTAGAAGTCTGTAAAGATGTCTCGAATGCACAGAGGATAATGGAATTTATTTCTACTGAGCATGAAAAGCCAGAATATGTACAGCTTGCCAAAACTGTAGTCTCATTACTCGGCATAGAAGAGGCAGAGATATTTAATACCCTTGAACTTGTACGTTATTTGCCGAGTGATACTTTATCGATGGATAATATCGAAAGTGCCGTAAAGGATGCAAAGCCCCTGCTTGAAGGTTCATATTCCAGTGAATTAACTGTGAAAAATAAAGTGCATATCCTAATGGGTGTTAATAGATTACCTCCTGAAGGCAAAGACGATCTAATAAAACAGCTTGTACCTCTGATGTCTCTATACAATAAGGGAAGTTTTGTTAGGATGCTATTTTCATTTTCCAGTTCCGATATTCCATTGAATGAAAGACAAGATATATTGCGTCATGTCATGCCTTTGTTGGCGAACGCAGGTAATCGTGAGGAAGATACTTCAGACATAGTCAAAGAAATTATCAAGATTATTCAAGGAACTCCTCAAGAGAAAAGGGGAGAGGTTTCAAATTTTTTGTTACCTATATTGCAAAGTCCCGAAAGTACTTACGAGAAATTTGCTATGCTCCAAACACTTTCTCAAATGCCTTTGGATCGAATAGCAAGCATCATGCAAGATGCAAAGCCATTACTAGAAATCCAAGATAATTTAGGTCAGAAGGCAGCCATACTTGGAGCATTTGTCCGCCTGCCAGCTGAAGGTAGAATAGAACTAGTAGAGTATCTCTTGCCGCTTCTTCGTACTTATAAAAGTATTGAGGGGGTTTCGCTGCTAAACACCATAGCACAATTGCCCATGGATGACAGGCAGGATATCCTACGCCACGCCATGCCTGTACTGCAACAGCACACCGACAGGGCATTTGAAATTATCACAGCAATACAAAATATTCCCCTAAGGGAAAGAGAACAAGTTATGAATTGCGTGTCTCCGTTACTGCAAAATGTATCCCCCGATTCGGTTAGAACATTAATAACTTTGGTCAAGGGAATAAATAGTGCTGAAAGAGAAGAAATTGTAGCTATAACCCTCAGATTACTTGGAGAGAACACGCAAGGTTTGGATAAAGAGTTGATTCTGTCTAGTGTTATCGGTCTTGGCAGTGGCCGGCAAGCTGTATTGCAAGATGCAGGACGGTTGGTAGAATTCAGTGATACTTTTTTAGAGAAGGCAGACATACTTAAAGCAGTTGCTCGCCTGCCAGCTGAAGGTAGGAAAGAATTAGTAGAGTACCTCTTACCGCTACTTCTCACTTGCGATAGTTCTGAGAGGGTTTCGCTGCTAGACACCATAGCACAATTGCCCATGGATGACAGGCAAGATATTCTACGCCATGCAGTGCCTATACTGGAACAGCACGCAGACAGAGCACAGGAAATTATCACTGAAATACAAAACACTCCCCAACAAGAAAGAGAACAGGTGATGAATTGCGTGTCTCCATTACTGCAAGATATCCTCTCATTTAACGTGAAGTCACTGATAAGTATAGTGCGTGGAATAAATAGCGCAGATCGAGAAGAATGTGTAGCCACAACCATCAGTCTCCTTGGAGAAAACCAATCAAATACTACTTCTAAAATGGGGATTCTAGTCGCTGTCAACCGTCTCGGTAGTGAACGGCAAGCCGTATTGCAGCATGCAAATCGTTTGATGGCGCAGTTCCCCGTACATATTGACAGGCTTAGTCTATTGACCACTCTACTACTAGTTCCAGCAGAAAGGCGCATTGAACTCATAGATTTAATTACACCTTTTTTGCAGCAAAACGTTATTGCTTCAGAAGTGAACATTCGTATGAGACAGTTGGCAAATGAGAGGTTCTGGCTATCCATTCAAATTAGAAGTCCCGCACGTGCTCCAATGGCAGACTTTGGCCTTCCCACAGATGCATTACGAGTCGAAATTGCGCGTCAAGACATTAAAAATAATCCACTTGAGGTTTTAGGCCGCCTTGCTGAGCAGCTGCATGAAAAAGCAGTTCGACAGCTTTCAGTTGAGTTTATAGGAGAAGCAGGAATAGATGCTTCCGGGCTTGGAAGAGAGTATATGTCATCGGTTATGTTCGAAACCATAAATAAGCTCAATCCAGAACGTCTAGATAATGGACTTGTCAGACAGCTGCCTATGCAACCAGGAGAAGAAAAGAGATATAATCAGCTTGGGGAAGTGATGATGTTTTGTCTGAACTCAACACGTGAATACCCTCTAGGCATGAATTTTGACCCAGGTGTTTTTGCTATACTTACTAAACTCAAGCCCGAATTTTTTGAGCGCTCTTTTGATGACATAGTTAAAGACGATAAAGGCTTTGAAGCACTGCTAGATATTTACGTTAGCATGGAGGGAGTAAATGAAAAAGAGAGAGAAAATGGTGCTCGCTTAAAGAAGTATGGCCAGCCTTTCACTGAAAACACGGATATTCGGACTTTGAGAGAAGTCTATTTTTCGGGATGCAATTATGATGATGAAAGAGGCTTGGATGTTATAGAAGATGAGGTAACAAGAGATCCAAGTATATTAAAAAACCATCTTCCTGCTCTACAAGCTTCTGTACGCGAATCTCTCACTCAAGAATTTTTGAATAAATTACGACCTATTTTACCCCCAATTATTGAAATTGCAAAAGGGATGAAGGCCTCTAGGTTTACCGGTGAGCAAGATACAACATTCGAAACAGTGCAGTCGATGAAACCAGATGAGCTTTCTGAAAAAATACAGGGGCGGCTTACGCAAGATTTGGTTTTGGAAAAACTTGAATTTGCCGAATCCATACCAAAAGCAAAAAGAGACTGGTTTATTGATTGGATAAAGAAATCAGATCTTGAAAAAATCAAAAATCTTGTATTTGCGATGACAGGCGCCTATGCTATAGGTAGTAAAAATTTAAAAATAAAAAATGGATCTGAAAATGTATATTTCCACACCTGTTTCAATTTCGTCGATATACCGTTCGATATAATACAAAACAGAGCTGATTTCGATGTAGCTATGGCCGGTGCACTAGCAAGCCAAGAAAAGTACACTAGGGCTTAAGGGAGAATGTGCATTGTGCGTGAATAATAAAAGAGGCTCGCTACAACGGTGCAAAAGAGATACTGCATCAGGTGGGCTTTTCAGACTGCATGAAGCGCCTTTGGGCCTATCCGCACGAGCTTTCCGGCGGCATGAGGCAGCGCCTGCTTATTGCAATGGCGCTTGTAAACCGCCCCAAACTTGTTATTGCCGATGAGCCCACAACAGCACTGGACGTAACAATTCAGGCGCAGGTGTTAGACCTTCTTATGCAGCTGCAAAAAGAATTTGGGATGGCGCTACTTTTTATCACGCACGATATGGGAGTTGTAGCACAGATTGCAGATGTCCTTTTGCTATGCGCGTCTGCACCGAAAAGGTGCCAGAGCTTAAAGAAACTACCAAAAATCATCAATGCAGGTGTTTTCATGTCAGCCCTCTTTGAAGTAAAACAGCTGGATGTTGCCTACCAGATGAAAAACAGAAGCTTTTTAGCCCTTCGAGACATTGACCTAGAGGGCTTTTTGGGCCAGACTTTGGGTGTTGTTGGTGAGAGCGGCTGCGGAAAGTCCACACTTGCGAAGACGCTTATGTGCATCCATCCTGCAACTCATGGGAAAGTCTTTTTTGATGGCAAGGAGCTGACCAACCTCTCGCCAAGAGAGCAGCGAAAAGCGCTAAAAGGGATGCAGATGATCTTTCAAGACCCTGATGCCTCCTTAAACCCTCGCATGACCGTTGAAGGCCATTTAAAAGAGGCCATTCAGACTTCAAAAGTGGAGCATGCCGGAACGTACCAAGACTATATTAAAGAGCTGCTTGATATGGTGCAGCTGCCTCACAGCCTTGCCAAGATGTACCCTTACCAGCTAAGCGGCGGCCAAAAGCAGCGCGTAAGTATTGCACGAGCCTTAAGCGTAAAGCCAAAGCTCTTAATTTGCGATGAGCCGCTCTCATCCCTTGACGTATCTGTTGTTGCTCAAATAATTTTGCTTTTAAAAAAGATCCAGCAAGAGCATGGCATCTCCTACCTCTTCATCACCCACGACCTTGCCACCTTAAGCTATCTTGCCCACAGGCTTGTGGTCCTCTATCTTGGCCGCGTTATGGAGGTAGCTCCTGCCGCTGCCATCTTCGAAGAGCCGCTACACCCCTATACCCAAGCCCTGATGGCCAGCATCCCCACCCCCGATCCAGAAGCCCAAAGCGAGCCTGCCAAGCTCTGCATCGTGGGCGACCCCCCGTCAGCCGTCGACCCTCCATCAGGCTGCGTCTTTCACACCCGCTGCCCCTACGCCCAAGAGGCATGCCGCCACATTGTCCCACGCCTTCGCGAAATCAAGCCCGGCCACCATGTCGCCTGCCACCTTTATGCTCAATAGTGTCAACTTAAGCGCTTTTTCTTGATCTTGATCTTGGTCTAGCTTTGGCCTTGTTCACCTTTTCGGTCACGCTATGGGTAGCCACACCGTAGGTTTTGGAGTGCGACGATCATTCGTCGCTTTCACTTTGACCACGCACCCTAATAGCCTCACCGCCCAAGCAGCAAATCACCTTTACAACTACTCATTTAGAGAAGCGCATCACATGGAGGTCGCTATGACAAACCCAGTTATCCACGATTTTTGACCATGTTTTTTCTTAAAAAAGCTCAGAGTGAGAGCCTATACGGATAAGATGGACATATTCCTCATCAGCCCAATAGATGAGCAAAGTATCGGGTTTAACATGGCATTCTCTGAAACCAACATAGTTTCCAGTTAAATGCATGATCTAAATATTTTTCGGGCAGCTTTTGCTTTTTTCAGAAGAAGACCCAACACTGTTTCGAGTTCAATTTTTACTGGCTTGTTATGTTGGTATTTCTTCAAGTCTTTTTTGAAACGACGCGTTGGGTCTGGTTTAAGCATTCGGATTCATTCCCATTTTTTCCCAGAAATCATCCATAGACTCGCACTTCATACCTTTACCTTCTTTACTTTCCTTCATAGCTTCAAGAGTCACTTTGTTAGGCTTTCTCTCTTGAGGGAAATCCTTTCTCAGGTAAGAAAGAATAAACTCACTTAAATTCATGTGAGCCTTAGCGGCTAACATCTTAATATAAGCCCTTTCATCGACAGTACAATCGATGGTGACTTTTGCTCTATCATGATGGTGTTGAGCATGAGACTGAGCACCCATATTATACCTCCTTGGTTACAACTTCATTGTACCAAATTCCCAAGATTTATGGAAGTCCAAAATCTCTTTTTCTTGGAGTAGTGAGGAAAGGTCCGTAAAGGCTTTTTGGTAGGCACGTTTAGAATCACAGCCTGATGTACCGTTTGAAATCACTATATTCGAGGGTTATATGCTAAGGTGGGCGCTATTCTTTTTACTAGTTGCAATCATTGCGGGCC
>CAWGYH010000002.1:0-1608179 GCA_963826935.1 uncultured Chlamydiales bacterium
GGACGCTAAGTCCAGATGATTAGCCCATCCACAGCTCCAGAAGCCCCCCTTTCCTTATCCAGATTGCGAGCCTACTTAGATTATTAAGAAAATAACCCGGCAACTGTAAAAAGGGGGATTACTCCCCTAATATCGCTCTTACCACGTTTGTTACACTTTCGAGCATAAAAAACTAAATTAGGAGGTTTTTATGTTTAGTGTATCAAATAATCATCATTTTCCAATAACTACTGTTTCTATTGATGGCAGCAATAATATTGCGGATGAAATTTCACTCGTGGCCAAGGCCTTTAAAGAACATCAAAGTACGATGCTTCCTGGCACAGGCGGACTTGAGCTCATCGAGACTACGAGTAAAAGGCGCTACTTTGGTGTTCAAAAAGAGGCGCAATGTAACTTAGACTTCCAAGAAGTACGCAGTCACATTTTACATCAATTAGGTCTTCCTAGCGACACGCAAGTTGTTCAGGTGATTGGGGATTCTGGCCGTTTTTCACCACTTGGAACCCAGCAAGGTAAAGAGTTTTTAGAAACTCATCTACAGGAGCAAGACCTGATCTTGTGGGGCTATACCGGTAAAGGCAGTAGCACAAGCACTACATGCGAAGTAAACCAGCTTGTTACCAACTGGCTAGAAAGTAACCCACGTCGTTTCAACCACGCCTTAGCAAACGTCGTCGACGTGCATACACCACTAGCAATCGGCTCATGGGGATGCAGCGCAAGTTCTCAAAACCGCAACTTTTATGTTGTCTATAACGATGCCCTGTTTGGCAGTGACATTGAGTCATCAGATAAAATGACAAATAAAGCTTTATGTTTGAACGGTGGCATTCAAAGCATGGCTCAAATCAAGAACTTTCTCCTGCTTAACATCAGGATAATCGGCATCTACAATATGAGAGGTGAAAATAATCCAGATACCTTCCACGAGGGCCTTGGCCAGTATCTTACCTACTTTACAGCGGGAGAATTTATTGACCTTTTGCAAAAAGAAGTAGAGCTAAGAGGCAACATGACGGCAGAAGAAGTAGAACAGTTTAAAGATGCCTATTTAGACCCAAAAGATGGGCCAAAACGACATCTCTTTAACCCCAGCCGCAAAGATGCCTCTACAAAGCAAGCACTATGGGATACTACCTGGAGCGAGTTTATGAAACATAAACTCTGGCACAAGCTCCATCTATGCGCCTTCAAAAATGTAGGGGTGTAAATTGGTGATAGGGGGCCGTGTATATCGCCCCCTGTCATTTTTTTAGAGCAACTTGAGTTTGTCAGCCACCACGTAAAGCTCCGGGCGTGTTTCAAGGGTGAGCTTGTTTTTAATTGATTCGATATAGTGCTCCACTGTGCGGGCTGAAAGATAGAGTTTTTTGCCAATGCCTTCGTAGGTGTAGCCTTCTCTAAATAACAACAGGCACTCTCTTTCTCTTGTAGAAAGCTCCAAAAGCTTTTGCATGCCGCATGCTGCAACAAGTGCTTTACGGTTGGGTAGAGGGATATTTTTGGGCTGTTGATGGCAGTTTTTGAGGTCTGCAATTGACATACCGCCTTCAAGCACTTCGAGCAATCGGCGATCAAGCTGCTTTGTAAAATGCTCCATAAATGCCGCAAAGAGAGCTTTTTCATTCAGGAACAGGTTATAAAGCGGCTGCTTCGAGAGCAGTCCGGAGAAGAAGCATATTTCCAAATACTCTTTACGATGCCTTACCATGGCCATTCCGTGATCAAGCCCAAATCGCCTCGCCCGCTCTTCGTTAAAAGTATCAGATCCAGGAAATTCTCGGTCAGAAAACCAAAGGTAGGAGCCTTCAGGCAGTGCCTCTTGTGTGTTTAAAAAAAGAGGCTCGTCGCGTAACACTTGAGATTCTAGCAAAAAAAGATCATGTTCAGGCTTTGAGCTGACCCAACTTGTGCGGCCATTGCTGTGCGTACGCCCATAAACAAATGCAGAAATCCCAAGAAGACCAGTAAAATCTTTTGATAACTGATGGACTTTTCCGCCGCACCGTTCTAAGTCGCTACGAAACTGTTTTAGAGTGTTTGTTACTGACATACCTATACTCTCAGTTTTTGACAAATTATACATATAAACAACTTTAATTGCAATTATTACCGTAAAATAAGGGGGGATTACTCCCCTATTTTGACAAGTTCTATGTTTGATATATTTATGCACGTAAAAACAAAAAAGGGGTTTTTACGTTAAGCATTTCGAATGTTACAAACAGAAAGGGTGAACCATGTTTAATAAAGAAAGAATAGATTACTTCGTTAAATCGGTGCAAAAAGATATCGACCAATGTATTTACGATGGGGCAACCCTGCTTCTAGCTCATGATGGACAGGTTGTTTTGAACAAAGCATTAGGTTTTGCAGAAAGAAATTCACATATACCGCTTGGTCTAAATCATGTATTTAACGTCTTTTCAGTAGCAAAGGCACTTACTGCCATTGCCGTGTTTATTCAAATTGAAAAAGGCAACCTTAGTTTAGGGCAGCCTATTGCTGAAATTATCCCAGAATTTGCAAATAAAGGCAAAGAGCAGATTACCATTTTTCACCTTCTCACACATATGTCAGGCCTGTCTGCTGCAATGCCGAAGGTGCCCTTTTGCGATCTTGGCAACCTCCAGGCCGTCGTACAGTCAATCTGCCATGAAGAGCTTATTTTTGCCCCCGGAACACAAGTGCTATGCAGCTCTGCTATGGGCTTTAGCCTTCTTGGTGAGGCTGTGAGACGTACCTGCAGTAAAAAGCGGTCATTTCGATCATTTGTACAGGAAGAGATTTTGGATCCGTTGGGAATGAAAGACACCTCTATTGGCTTAAGAGCTGACCTTGAAAAACGCCGTGTACCCGTGATATTTCGTGACCATCTCGAGGGCATGTTCCCGACAGAAGGCATTGAACTTGCTGACAAACAGCTCTCGGCCAATTCAGAGATTCCCTCGGGGTTTGGGGTGTTTGCAACAGTGCACGACTTCTTTATCCTTGCCGAAATGCTACGCCAAAAAGGTGAGTATCGGGGTAGGCGCATTCTCTCTCGTGCCATAATCGAGCTTGCAACAACAAACCAAACAGCAAACTTACCCGATCGCATTTGGGATCCCCTGCTCAAGGTGCGGGGATGGCAACCTATACCTGCCTATTTTGGCCTTGCCTTTTACCTTAGAGGTCACGGCATATTCCCCCACCCCTTTGGAAGCCTCGCCTCACAGCAAACCTTTGGTTCTTGCGGCCTTGGCTCAACTATTTATTGGGTCGATCCTGTACGAAACGTCACTTTTGTATGTTTTACCTCAGGTCTCATGGAAGAAAGCCGTAGCGTAGAGCGTTTTCAACGCCTTTCGGACTTAGTGTTGGCAAGCTACAGCAACTAACTCTAAGTTTATAATGAACAGTGGAAAAGGATAGTCCTGAATGTTCGGGGTTAGTCTTTACCTCGACTTCGCAACCTTTTATAGACTAAAGGCACAAGTGCTGTTATACCCAGCATAAGCAACGCTATTTTTATCTGAAAATTGAAAATGGTATTTAACGAAAAGGGTTCGTTATTTTCCACAATTTGCTCAAGACCTGCGCCTGCGAATGTAAAAACGAGTGTGCCGGGAATGATCCCTAAAAAAGTCGTCCATACAAACGTAAAAAAACTAACTCCAAAAAATGCCGGCGCGATATTCACAAGCCAAAATGGAAAGAGCGGTACAAATCGTAAAAACAGCAGATAATTTGCAGCATGTTCTTGAAATCCCTTTTCCATTTTCTTTAAAAACGGCCCGGCTTTTTTTCGTAAAACTTCTTCTAGAGCTGTGCTAGCAGCTAGAAAAATGAGTGATGCGCCGCATGTAGCTGACACTACAACATAAATTGTGCTTAGGGGTTGTGCAAAGAGGTATCCTCCTAAAAGAGTTAAAAAGATTGCACCTGGCACTGAAAGAGCTGTGCATACTACATAAGTAATACAGTAAAGAGCTGGGACAGCTACAGGATGCTCAATCATAAACGACTTTACAGCTTGGTGGTAGAGCCTAAGGGTGTCAAATGAAAGGTATTTGTACACACCGGTAAAGTATATGGTGGCCATGCCCAAAAGTATAACGGCAATGGGTAAAAATTTACTTATTTTTTTGTTCATTTTTTCTCCTTTTAAATATTGTCAAAATCGTTTGGGTTAGCCAAAGATCTGCGGCCTTTCTGATAGCTAAATTATAGGTAGGATAGGGGTGGATTATATCCGCTAACTTTCTCAAAGGGATCCCAGCATGCATGGCAACTAATACTTCGCCTATCATCTCGCCAGCTCGTTCTCCAACGATTGTACAGCCAAGAATTTTGCTGCTCCATTTTTTGGTTACAATTTTTACAAATCCTTCTGTTCTTCCCGCAGTAATGGCCCTGTCAATATTGCTAAAGGGCACTGTATAGGTGGCTATAGTGTAGCGGCTGCTTGCCTCTTTTTCAGACAAGCCAACACTTGCGATTTCTGGATCAGTAAAGGTAACTCGAGGGATCTGCTCTTTACTTTGAAATTTCTTTTTAAAAGGTAGAAGCAATGAGGTCAGTACTGCGCGTCCTTGACTTTCGGCCCAGTGTGTGAAAAAAGGAGCTCCAGTAACGTCCCCGACTGCCCATATATGTGACTGACTAGTTCGCCCGTAAGCATCAATTTTGATGCCTTTATCTGTGTAGACTATGCCAGCGGCTTCGAGATTGAGCGATGAGACAGAAGGCCTTCTGCCTACTGATACAAGTAGCGCTTGTGATTCAAGTGTTGTGCCATCTTCCAAATCTAGATAGAAACTGTTTTGTTGGTAGGTGACTTTTCGTACGTTAGTTCCTAGAATAAGCTTCATTCCTTCGACTTTAAACTGACTTGCCAAAATCTCTTGCGCAAGCGGATCTTCCTTGTTGAGCAATTCTGTGTGCGAATGAATAAGTGTGACTTTGGAGCCTAAACGTAAAAATGCCTGTGCAAGTTCGCTGCCAATCGGTCCACCGCCGAGTATAACAAGACTCTTGGGCACTTCTTTGCAATCAAAAATTGTTTCGTTTGTTAGAAAGGGCGTGTTTTCAAGTCCTTTCACTGGCGGAATAAAAGGTGAAGAACCTGTGGCAATGACAATTTGTTTGCCATATATTTTTTCTCCGTTTATTTCCAGTGTGTGCGGATCTACAAATTTGGCTGTTCCCGTGAGCGTTTCTAGCCCCATTTTGTTTAAGGCATTTGGCTCTTCATGAAAGCGGACTTCTTCTATAATTTTCCTGACTCGATCTAAAGCGCCTCGAGTTTCCATGCTCTTTGAAGAAAATTCCAGGCCCAAATCTTGGCCCCCTTTTATGCAGGCAGCTGAGTGGGCAGAAGCTATGAGTGATTTGCTCGGAATACAGCCGAAATTTGTGCAGTCGCCTCCGTAGTTGCCTTTTTCAACTAAAAGAACTTTTTTACCAGCCTTGGTAGCTCCAATCGCTACAACTAAACCACCTGCGCCGGCTCCTAGTACGATTATGGGGTAGGTTTTCATATCTCTATCTCATCCTTCTTTTTTTCTTTGTACACAACAGTGCATTTTTTAACCATAGATGTGATTTACTCTTCTCGGCAATAGCGTTAGCTGGTAGTCTGATCTAATTTGGTTTTACTTTAGGAGTGCCACAATGATAGATTCATCCAGCACCAGAATTTTTTTTCAAAATATATTCGTTACCCCATTAGCAAAAGTTCTTCCTTTAGAAGTTTCACCAACAAACATAACATTTACAGCCTGTCTCTTTGGTCTAGCTATTGCCCCACTGCTTGCTTTGGGGATGGCTTCTGCTGCATTTAGTTGTCTTCTGTTCACTGGATATCTTGATATTCTCGACGGCACTCTAGCAAGGCTGAGAAGCGTAACATCTGCTCATGGAACAGTTTTAGACATTGTATCGGACAGAATTGTCGAAACGGCTATTATTTTAGGGTTTTTCTTTGTTGATCCACAACAAAGGGCCTTTGCATGTCTTCTCATGCTGGCAGCTGTTCTTATTTGCGTAACATCCTTTTTAGTAGTAGGAATATTTACGGAAAACAGCTCTGAAAAAAGTTTTCATTATAGTCCGGGTCTTGTAGAACGCGGCGAGGCTTTTTTATTTTTTGGAGCTATGATTTTGCTTCCAAATTTTTTTATATTTTTGGCCTATCTTTTTGCAGCCCTAGTCCTTTTTACCGCTCTTAAAAGAGTACTTGATTATTTACCAAAAGGTTAGTCCATCTATTTTCCAGTTAAACTATATTCAAGCAATAGCTAGTCTGGGGTAAGACCCTGTGATGACCCAAACGGGACTTGCCAGATTGACACTTGCTATTATTAGATAAAAATTATATGAGAAAAAAATGTATAATTTTTTTATGATGGAGCAACGTGCATGAGCAATCTTAAAGGGAAAGTAGCCATTGTGACTGGGGCGTCAAAAGGTATAGGGGCTTCTATTGCTAAGCACTTGGGCGCTGCTGGTGCATCAGTAGTCGTCAATTATTCTTCGGCCAAAGAAGGGGCTGACCGTGTGGTAGCAGAAATCAAAAAAGCAGGTGGAAAGGCAATTGCAGTACAGGCAAACCTCACGAAAAAGGCTGATATCGATAGGCTGTTTGCAGAAACCAAAACTGCCTTTGGAAACCTTAATATACTGGTGAATAACGCAGGTGTTTACGAGTTCATGCCACTGGAACATATTACTGAAGATCATTTTCACAAGCAGTTTGATCTGAACGTACTAAGTCTTATTATGGCCACACAAAAAGCAGTAGAATCATTCGGATCTCTCGGTGGGACCATCATCAATATTAGCTCTGTTGCAAGCGTAGCTCCTGTGCCGGGCGGTTCGGTATACTCCGCTACCAAGGCAGCAGTAGATGCGATCACTAAGTCGCTTGCATTAGAGCTTGGGCCGAAGAAGATCCGCGTCAACTCGCTTAACCCTGGCATGATTGAAACTGAAGGTACCCACTCAGCAGGCATCACCGAATCAGATTTCCGAAAGAAGATCGAAAAAGAAACGCCACTTGGTCGCATCGGTCAACCAGATGACATCGGCAAGATCGCAGTTTTCCTAGCATCAGAAGACTCAGGCTGGATCACCGGTGAAACACTGCTTGCCAGCGGGGGCCAACGCTAAAAAACGGGGGGTTAAATCGAACCCCATTCTATTAGCTCTATTCTCCGGTGTTTTCGAGGCAATTCGACATCACCGTTGATGCGTACGTTGAGCCCTGTGGCGCTCTGATTGGAAGGTATCAGCCTTCCCCTAGTAAAATGCATTGATTCTTTGCGTCAGCACTTGAACCGGGGAGAAGAACTCCTTGCGGACCAGGGATTATATTTTGTCTGGCAGGCCAGAGATATCCATGACACTAATTTTGCTCATGGTGTAGACTCCGGCCCCCTTTACTGTCAATTAACTGTCTCCATCACGCAAGATATGTTTCAAAATTTCACTACCCCGTAATCCGATCATTTGAGCAGCTGCTGTCGTATTAATATCAGGAATTACCGGGCAAATGGAGTTATCCACGACAAAACAGTTTGTTGTGCCATGAACACGCAGACAGCCATCGACCACGCCTCCGGCATGCAGCGGTGCCATTTTGCAGTGGCATGCAAAGTGGCGAGCGTCTGCTCCAAGGTTAGTGTTATTTTTCACGTACGACACTACTGCATCATCACTATAACCTGCAAGGCTGACGAGGTTGATGGGATCTTGTAGAATGGGCTTATAGTAAATTGATGATGGGTCTATGAGGTATAATTGCGTAAGCAGATCACGAATATAGACCTGGATTGCATTCTTCATATTCACCAAGTCTACAGGATTGCTGTAGACGCCATCACTTGCCGCTGCAATCTGAAAGGGGTTGTCACTTTGAATGTGGACACTTCCCTCACTTTGTGGATTCAAAAGCTCAAA
Source organism: uncultured Chlamydiales bacterium (assembly GCA_963826935.1). GTDB lineage: Bacteria > Chlamydiota > Chlamydiia > Chlamydiales > FEN-1388 > SZAS-7. Next base: position 7,945 of record CAWGYH010000002.1, read on the forward strand.
TCCAATGACAAGAAGGGGAAATAGTGTCTGGGGGTTTGCTGGGACATATTCGAACAAAATCTGCAGCATTCGCGGGTCGCTGGCACTGCCACCAACCACAGGTAAATAGGCATTATGGATCGTAAATGCATATGGTGCTCCCGCCGGTATGCCAATATCCGCGGGATCTGCGAGCATTGTAATGGACATAAGAGGATGGTTTTGCAGGTGCTTGCCTACATTCTCATTGATAAAGACAGGCTTAATCCCAGCTTTTTTGAGGATTTTCTTTGGTCCTATGCCTGAAAGCTGAAGTATCTTGCTTGAGTTAATGCCGCTTGCTACAACAACGGCTTTTCGAGCTGTTGCTTCTATTAGCTCTCCGTCTTTAAAAAATTGTACTTTTTTGGCGCGCCCATGCTTATTAAAGACTATTTTATTAACTACAGAATCGAAAAGCACACGCAATGTATGGCCGTTAACGCCATGGCCATCCGGCGTCATCACTTCGCAATTTAAAAATGCTGTGGCGCTGCTCACACGCTTGATGTCAGAAGGGTTAATCAGCCATTGAGCACGTGTGTCAAGGCAATTTTCAACGGTTGGATCATTATAGTCGACTACTATTGGAATGCCGGGAAATGCTGCCTGCGTGGCAGGCAATAAAATATCCAAAGTTAAATCTGACACGGTAGGGGTCTGTAGGATATTGACAGGGCCTTTCGTTCCTCGGGCCATTGGTGTTATTGTCAAACCCTGGTAGTCCTCCAGAGCTCTAAAGGTTCTTAAAATTTTGTTAAGACTCCAGTTATCGCTGCCCGAAATTTCTTCCCAACGTGAGTAGACGGCGTTTGATCCGCGGCCATAGTATAGTCCATTAACCGATGAGCCCCCTCCGAGCATCATACCTGTTATCCAGTCGCCGCCTACGCGTCCATTGAGCATTGGCTGCGGCTCTGTTTGCCTCCATCCCCACCAGTAGTACTTGTAGGCGTCTGTCGCTGGTAATAAAAATGCCGAAAGACCCACTGCCTCTATTTCTGGATCACTTGTTCGATTTTGGCCCGCTTCAAGGCCTAATACGGAAAAGCGGCCATTTTCCGACAGCTTGTTCATCAATACGCAACCTGCCGCTCCACCGCCCACGACGATGATATCTGCCTCGTAAGATTTTTCTTTGGCAAAAAGGCTGGATGTAGCGACTATAAAAGCAAAAGCAATATGAGCAAGCTTCATGTGGTCTCCCGTCTTATGTTTTTTAACCCTTGTATTCCAAGATAAATTTTTAGGCAAGATAAAAGATAAAAGATAAAAGGTAAAAGTAAAAGCCGGTTGCGAAATCGAGAAACTCCGGCCTCAGTTATCGTTGCTTGAAAATGGAAGCCTATTTCAAAAAACTCACACATTTGATACCATAGCTACTTGATAATAAAGGATATATATGCAACCAGTAAAACAAAACTGGAATTTACAAGACCACTTCGGTCATGTTAAATTTTTGACAATGAATCCGAGTAGTGAAAGATCCATGCGAGGCAAAGAAGAGCTTGCAAAAGTTGGAATGGAGCCAGGCAGCTATGAGGTAGTTTTGGGTGTAGATGGCAGTACCCTTAACAAATCTCTTTGGGAGCGAATGGTATCAAGTGATATTAGAAACGGCACTTGCCCTACTCAGTTTATCGAAAGACGAAAAATGGGGCAAATGGGCTGCTTTCTGGCGCATTATAACCTCATAAAGGCAACGTGTGCTCAATACAAGCTGGCTGTATAAGAATTCGAAAGAACACGCTCGAGCGATGCGGAGCGTGACGTAAAAAAATACTCAAGTGTTCTTGTTTTAGAAGACAATAATGGATTTGGAAAGGTTAGCGGCCCGCGCACAGCAGATCTTGAAAACTATGGAGCACTTTTTAGAGAGACCATGGCACAACTGCCGAAAGAGTGGGATATGTTTTACTTTATGTCAATGAAGCATGAACGCAATTCTGTGCAACAGGTCTCTCCAAGAATTGCAAAGCTTAACTACGGCATGGTTTTAAAGTGCTACGCTATCAATGCAAAAATGTACGAGCAGATTTTACAAGCACTTGAGAATGCCCTTTCCGGGCAAGGTGAAATAGAGCCCGTCGATAATGTAATTGCAACACTTCACGCCCAGTCAAATTGCTATGTAGCAACCCCTCCTCTCACCTATCGCTTGGCATCCGAAAGTCTTGTCTTAGGCGGTCGTAAAAAAGAGCGCCCTCCTGAAGAGTGGGCAAATTGGCAAAGCGATGCCGCAAGTCCTAATTAACGTTTAACCTATAAACGGCAGTGAGGGATGCTCCAACTGCCGTTTATAGGTTTAAGGCAGGAATCAAGGATTGCGTGCTGTTTTTAGTAAGATTTCTTTGACAGCCCAACAGCTGAACGATATCTTGTGATACTTTGTCGGATGTAAGGTTGGGAGGATTTAAAATAATTGTTTTGCAAGGATAGCCCTCCACTGCTTGAAGAAACCGACTATTACCCCCTCCGATGACAATCGAGGAGATACGAATGGATTCTTTCATTTCTAACTCCCTGAACACATCTCTACAGAGAGCGTGAACCCGCGCCTGAAAGTGAGTAGATATCTTGCTTCCCTCATCAGTTGCAATCCACTTAAAAAAAGGCCTTCCCAGCAAACAGTGTACACCCCACTGAGGGGTTTGCTCTTTCTGCAATTCTTGTTCTTGTTTTTTTCTTGTTTCTTCAAGTTGAGAAAAGGGCCATCCGGTTTTTAAAAGTTCAATGCCAACATAGGTTTTCTTATCTTTAATTAAAGCAGCTCCTATCCCTGTTCCAAGTGTGACAACGAGACAGGGAAAAGCAATAGTATCTTTTTTTAATTTTTGGTATTTATAAGCACCTTTGGCAAAACAGATAGCATCGTTATTCGCTGCGAATGTATATCCGGATATTTGACTGCACACTGCTACCAAGTTCTCGGGGTACTGCCAGTTTTTATCTACACAATTACCTTCGCCATCAAATGGCCCTTGAAGAGCGACTGAAACTGCAGTAGCTTTTTTTAACAATTCGCTAAAAGGACTTTCAGCATCTTTAGCGAATACAGATGGGATTCTTTTTCGTAACGTTCTACCATCTTGGCAATCTTTTGTAACAATTCTTTGTAATTCACTGAGGCTTTTAACCTTCCTTGGAAGTAGTCCAAACTTACCCCGGACTCCCCCAAGTTCGATACAACAAACTGTTTCTTGTAAAGAAACACCTTCTATTGACATATCGCGGCACCTATCCTTTTATGTAACAATGTATTATGCTGAAATAACCTTAATAGCACAAGAGATGAAATTATCTGATGAAATTATCAATCCGGTGGTTTCTGGGCTTTTTTGCTATAGGCGTCTAGGGTAAATGCGAGGTTGTTGTGCAGCCTCTTTATGGACGAAGACATCCCACTTAATCGAATTGAATGGAGAACTCCTGATGGGACTAAAAGCGAAGATTTCCATACCCTAACCAATGAAGAATTACCTTCTAATGAGCGCCTGCTTGATACTCGCCTTTATATCATTATTGGTCCTTGGACCTTTTCAGCTGGAGAAGAGTTTGCCAATAACATGAAAGTCAACAAGAGGGCTACCATCGTCGGTGAACCGACAGGAGGAGGAGCAAACCCTTGTAGGATGCACGATATTAATGATTTATTTGAAACGCAAGCAATGGAAATCGAACGCAAAATCAGACAATTTCCCTTCACTTATATCGCTCCACAAAATCAATTACTTCTTTGAATTCAAAGTAGGCAAGATCGCGATCAATGAGGGAGGCACTTTTCTTTAACGCCTTCATCATATCATCGGTGTATCCGAGAATGCCTAGAGCTGTTGCGAAATGAACGTAGGCGTTATAGTAATCATTTTTGTAGCTGAAAAATTGCCCCCAGGCAACTAATGCCTTTTGGGCATATTCATGAGCTAGCGGGATATTGCCTTCTTCGATGAGCTTTTTAGCGTAATTGGAGGCTCCCACTCCCTGGCTATAATATCCCCAAATCCCACTAGAAAGCCATCTATCGGTTTCCCAGTAATCTGCGACTCTGGCAAGACCCAGTTCATACTGTTCACGGTACATTGCGAAACGATAAAAATATTCGTTTCGGAAGTTATAAGTTGTACCCTTTGGCTGTCCCTCTAATTCAGCTGAAAGCCTTTGAAAAATTTCCTTAGACTTCGCGAGCATTCTTTCTTTCAATGCATCAGGGGCGACAGTCACACTATCACCCAGTAGCGTTGCCAAATTTCTCTGGAGACTAAAGTTAGCTGGAAATTTGTGCAATCCAGATAGGATAATTGCCGTGGCCTCTTCGTAGGCCACTTTTTCAACTTTTTCGAAAGAATCTTTGCAAATATCGCTAGCTTCTTTTAGGACGATAGTATTGGTTTTAGGCAATTCAATAGACAGCGCAGATTCAAATGGCAAATCCTGAGCTGGTAATGCATATGAAAAACTCATCATATAATTTCCCTGTAAACATTATGGACAATCCCGTACATGGGGCGGTTTTTTCTAAAGCAATTTTTTTTAATCTGCTGTAAACAGACTCTGGTAAATTTTTCTTTTCCATACTCATAATTATTGACTCCACAACGACGCTACAGTATATAGAAATAAAAGGAAACAAGTCTATGAGAAAGCATCTATGTTTATTGCTCATACCTGCATTTATGATATCAGGCCTATTTGCAAAAGAGAAGGATGCCTTCACGGCAGATTATGTCATAATTGGCTCAGGGCCAGCTGGTGCGCCAATTGCCAAGCTACTTACAGATAGCAAAAAACATTCCGCAATTCTTCTGGAAGCCGGCGAAAACCATAGCGATAATCCTCTTATTAAGTACACGAACGATTTGCCTGAAGTGGTCTTTAACCGCACGGCCGAATTTTTTTTGGAAACGAGCACCATCGCCCAAAAGAACTTGGATAATCGCCAGTTTGACTGGACCTCTGGGCGTGTTTTAGGCGGCGCAAGTTCTATCAATGGTACCTTTTGGGTGCGAGGAACAGATCAACTTTTTTCAAAGTGGCAGCAATTTGGTGGTAAAAAATGGTCACTATCTCGCATCAATCGCATCTTTAAATACATCGAAAACTATCATGGTGAAACCCCCAATCCTGAATTTAGAGGCTATCATGGGCCCGTTTCAGTACGTCAGCCTCAGGCAACAGTGCCAAGTGGTGTAAAATTTGCAGAGGCCATTCAAGAAGCCCTTGGCTTTCCTATCCTTCAAGATTACAACGACCCACTAACGCCCCTTGGCACCGACCCACGCGTGCAATGGACGCAAAGAGGGCCAAATGGCAAGTATAGAGTTTCAAGCGCAACGAGCTTTTTGCATAAGGGCGTAGTGACAAAAAAGGGCCGCGGTGTGAAGGGAAGAAAATTACAGGTTCTTACCAAAAGTACGGCCTTACGGATTATCTGGGATGGCAATAAAGCCATTGGTGTGCATGCCCTGCGAAATGGCAAAGAGATTAAAGTTTTTGCCCGAAAAAAGGTTATTGTCTCAAGCGGCATAAATAGCAGCCAATTTTTACAAGTTTCCGGGATTGGCCCAAAAAGCGAGCTTAAAAGGCTGGATATTCCCGTGGTCTTTGATAACCCAAATGTTGGACTGGGCGTGCAAGACAATTTAGGGGTAGTTACTCTTTGGAGCATAAATCCCAACGACCCTGTAAACCCACCGGGTGATCCCGCAGATATTGCTTCGTTCTTGAGCTTTTTGCCCGATCCTTCGGGCCAAAATCCAACAGAGCGCAGCATCCAGCTTGTTTCACGCGTGGTGGCACCCGGCGCTTTAACGGTTGGGGTAATCCTCTGCAATGAAAAAAGCACAGGAAAGGTAGGCCTCTTTAGCAGCGACCCGCTGCATGTAGCAAAAGTCGATCTTGGAATATTTACAAATCCCTACGATATAGAAACTTATAAACTTGCCTTCAGAAACTATATCTTGCCAATAGCAACACAAATAGCATCCATCGACCCAACCTACCAGCTTCTGGTACCGGATGAAACTATTATCAACGATGATGACTTGCTAACGGAATTTTTAACAAATGCTGTAGACATTCCAAGCACAGTGCACAACTACACAACACACTGCAAGATGGCGCCTTTTGAGGAGGGCGGAGTTGTCGATGGCCGTGGGCGAGTATACGGCGTAAAGAACTTAGTGGTTGCCGACTGCTCTATTGCGCCTACAACTACTGATGGCGCCTGCCAGGCAATGGGCTATATGATTGGGGTGAACATCGCTCTGCAAATTCTTGAAGAAGAAGGTGAATGCAAAAAACTATAAACTAACACTTTGAGTTATTCAACTCCGATCTTGTATTGTTAAAAACAATGTAGCAGTATAATATGGAGGCGCTCCAAAATTGCATTATTTCTATTCTTCTTAACCCAATAGAGCGAGAGCCTTCGCCTCTAATCATTTTTGAAGGTAAATGTTGTCTTTTTGCGACATTCTTCTCCCTCTTCTACCGTAAAGATTTCTTGTTAATAATAGTTCATAAATGTAAAATTAAGTTAGAAATAGTAAACAAAAAATGGTATTCCCATGAGTGCTGATTATAATTTCAAATTTTCCGGGCCAAGTGGCACTCAACCTAATGAATTAGAATTCAAGCTATCCGAAAGTGATCAGTTAAAACCAAAAGCACAGATCCAATTAGGTGATCAGTTTTACAGTATCATTCCAAAAAATCCTGAAGACCTGGGCGCAATCAAAGATTTATTAGAAAAATCCATCCATGAAAATAATATTCAGACAATAGAGGATCTTAAAAGAAATATCTTATCAATATCTTCATCTGCTGATACCACAACCTCCGATATCACCAAATTAGGTGTTACCACCCTTCAGGTAAATTTGCAGAATTTGAATCGCGTAAAGGAGCAGACTGTACACAGTATTGCTGAGGCTATGAAAAAAAGATATGTATTTGAAGATAAGGGTATAGCATGTGCAATACACTTAGAGAAGCTGCTACTAGAAGGGGCTTATAATGCGATCAGCGATCCTAAGGTCTTTGCTGGAAAGTTGACAGAGGATTTGTACAGTATCACAAAGGATAAGCATATTTTGGTGGAGCTCAAGACCCAAGCATGTGCCTCTGATGCTGTTGCAGTTAAAGTTGACTACACTGTAGGCAAACCTCAATTAAAAGAGGATAATGAAGAGGATATTAAAGCCTATATTGCTCCTACAAATGAGGGCTGGTGCGGAATGCAAATGGGCTCTATACCCTACGAGTATAAGGCAGGTTTTTTGAAAGAAGACCCATCGATTGGATATTTTGATTTGCTCAAATTTGGAGTATGCGACTTAGGAGTGCAGAAGGAAGCTGATGCCCCGAGTCTTGAAGATGTTACAGCACGACGTAAGGCATTTAAAGAAGGGATTGAACACTTAAGGGGTGCAAAAGCGATCATTATCGATTTGCGTGATAATTCAGGTGGTGATCCGTTTGCGGTTCAGTTGTTGTGCAGCCTCTTTATGAAGGAAAAAATCCCCCTTAATCGAATTGAATGGAGAACTCCTGATGGGACGAAAAGCGAAGATTTCCACACCCTAACCAATGAAGAATTACCTTTAAATGAGCGCCTATTGGATACTAACCTTTATATCCTTGATGGTCCTTGGACCTTTTCAGCTGGGGAAGAGTTTGCCAATAACATGAAAGTCAACAAAAGGGCTACCATCGTCGGTGAACCGACAGGAGGAGGAGCAAATCCTTGTAGAATGCACGACATTAATGATTTATTTGAAATGCAAATTCCAACCGGAACGGCTGTCAACCCTAAACAGAAAGGAAATTGGGAGGGTGTAGGCATCATACCAGATCATTTGGTTCCAGCAGAAAAGGCGCTTGATGAGGCTGTCAAGCTCATTCACGCCTCCAAAAAATAAGCCCCTTTACTCATGAATAGCCGTGCAGGTAAATATTGTCTTTTTACGACATTCATATTTATAATACTTAGCCAAAGTAAAAAGGACAGAAGGTACAAGATGGTAGCTGAAACGATCGGTGAAAATGTATTTGACAAACTGTTACCCCTCTCAAAAAAGACACGTCCTGGTGCTAATGTCAATGCTTACCTGGTATTGCGCAAAGGAGAAAATGTTCTGTTGCATCTGCGAAAAAACACAGGTTATTGCGACAACTTTCATGGCCTGGTATCTGGCCATGTGGAAGAGGGTGAATCGGCAACAACAGCACTGATCCGAGAAGCCTACGAAGAGGCCGGCATTCATCTTGAACATAACTCCCTAAAAGCAGTTCATGTAATGCATAGAAAAACAGACAGACTTAATATTGATATATTTTTTGAATGCACTGAATGGCAAGGTGCTATCATCAACCGAGAACCTGAGAAATGCGCAGGGCTCAATTACTTTCCACTGGGTAAACTCCCCTCTAATACTATCGATTACATTAAGATTGCTTTAAAAGCCATTTTCAAGGATAATTTTTATTCCGAAATTGGGTGGGAATAGATGATTCATAAAAAAGATTTTTACTTTATTCGTCATGGACAAACTGACTACAACGCTTCAGATGCAAAAGTAGATCATGCGGATGTCTCATTAAACACGATTGGCCTGAAGCAAGCTCAAGACATAGAACCCATTATAGCTAGTCTTCCAGTAAAATCAGTATGCTATAGCCCGCTTAAAAGAGCAAAAGAGACCAAAGAAATACTCTCGTCGCGATTAGCAGCAACGCATCATGAAATTCCTGAGCTCGGGGAATGCAACATGCAAATTTGGAATGATATGACCACATATGGCAGCGACGCACACAAAAGCAGCCATGCTCATGTAAAAGCATTTATGAACCAAGTGGTGCAAGGAATCAATCAAGCCCTATCTTGTGAAGGACCCGTTTTAGTTGTAGCTCATGGGGGAATCCATTGGGCAACTTGCTGTCTACTGGGCATAACCAACCACAATTGGATAATTGACAATTGCCTTCCTGTCCATTTTTTCACGGGATGTGATAATCAATGGCAAGCAAGGACGCTTAAATGATAACCTTCAGGCAGCATCCACTGACTGAAGCGCTTTTCTGCCAATGAACATCCCAAAGCAAGAGATACCAGTTTTTTTCGTGCCGATTAATCCTTTCCCCTTGTATGATATTTTCTAAAATTTCAGGAGGATGTATGGCAGACTTGGCTGTAACTAAAGCAAAATCTACAAGAGGCAGAAAGCCAAAAGCAGAAGAGCAGATTGATTTTGAGCAGATCCTTCAAGAGCATATCGATGCAAAAGCATCTCAAAATCCCAAGGTTGATGAGCGCATAAAAGTTCAGGAAAATGAAATTCGCCAAGAGGTTAAAGATATTTCAGCCGAAGAGGTGATTCGCAAGGTTGCAAACTTTACCATTGACACTTCCAAAATACTTTCGGTGATATCCGATAAGCTTGTAGCAGAAATTGAGCTTCTTGCCAAGGTGCGACAAGCCGTCGAGCTTGAAAAGAGAGAACTTGAGCAGCTTCATAAAATTGATGTGGCAAAAACGGCCCTTGACACCCTCTTAGACGAGTTTACCACACAGAAGGCACAGTATGAACTAGAGATCCAAACTACACATGGCCAGTGGGAAGAAGAGAAGTGTCGTCATGAAGAAGAAGCAAAGGAATATGAAGAAGCCCTTGTAAAAGCGAGAAAACGCGAGCAGGAAGAATTTGACTATAAGCGCACTCTCGAGCGCAAGAAAATGAACGACAAGCACGAAGAGGAAGTGCGTCATCAGGCCCGGCAAAACAAAGAGACCCAAGAGGCCCTTGAAAAGGGCTGGCAGGCTCGAGAAGCCACTATAAAGACGCAAGAAGAAGAATTTACGACTTTAAAAGAGAGTGTGCAAGGTATATCTCAGCGCCTCGCGCAAGAAACCGACCTGGCAGCACAAGCGGCCGAAAAGCGCGTAGAGCAGCGCCTCAGCCAAGAAATCATGCTACTGAAACACAACGCAGAATCTGATCGGAAGATGGCCGAATTAAAAATCCAAACCCTTCAAGAGGCCCTGCAACAGCAAATCACCCAGAACAACAAGCTCCAGGCTCAGCTGGACGATGCCAAAAAGCAGGTTCAGGACATCGCTATCAAGGCAATCGAAGGCGCATCAGGTGCAAAAACCCTCTCGCACGTCAACCAGATCGCCATTGAACAGGCCAAGGGCCGTGCAAATCCAAACGCATCATGAAATACCTGAGCACAGAATAAGCCGCAATGAACCTCTCAAGCAACTTCATTCGAACCATTCAAGGAGTCTTTGGCGAAAAGGGCCGCACATGGTTGGACTCATTGCCCCGCCTGATAGATGCTGCAAGGCACCGCTGGGGCTTAAAAGACATTCAAACCGTGCCTAATCTTTCATACAACTACGTCGCTTTTGCCGAGCGAGCTTCATCCATACACGCAAACCAACTTGAAGAAGTTGTGCTTAAGATCGGCGTTCCCAGTCCAGAACTTACAAGCGAGATGGCAGCATTAGACCTCTTCAACGGCCAGGGTGCTGTTATCTTGCTCGATGCAGACCCCGAGCAAGGCATGCTCCTGATGGAGCGTATTAGACCCGGCAAAATGCTCTCTGAGCTAAAAGACGATGAAGAGGCCACACACCTTGCAGCAGATGTAATGCTCAAGCTATGGAAGCCCACTACATCAAATAGCGCTCTCATCCAGCTGTCAGATTGGTTTAAAGGCTTTGATAAACTACGAGAGAGCTTTGATGGTGGTACAGGACCGCTGGAGAAAAAATTGGTTGAGCGTGCTGAAAGGGCTGTGAGGGACTTTTTTTCTGAAGAGTACACACCGATGCTCCTACACGGCGATCTACACCATTTCAATATTCTCTCTTCCGAAAGAGGTTGGTTGGTAATAGATCCAAAAGGCGTAATAGGGCCTCCTGCCTATGAAGTAGGACCATTACTCGTCAATCCATGGGCAGATCTGAGCAAGTACAAAGAAATACAAAGGCTGACTGTTAGACGTATCGCTATCTTATCAGAACAATTAGGCTTTGAAAAAGAGCGTATCCGCGAATGGGGCATTGCCCACGCGATACTCTCCGCTTGGTGGGGCATTGAAGACAACACAGGTTGGGAATATGCCATGGGTTGTGCTACTATTTTTTCCCAAGCGAAGCTTTAAAAATTATGCAAATCAACTAATTTGGTGTTCTACTAGGTGTACCGTTCAATGAGATCTTCCATTCAAATCATCTACCTCAATGGTCCATCAAGTTCAGGCAAAACCACACTCGCGAAGGCCTTACAGGCAAAACTCGAGCCGCCATTTCTTCATATTGGACTCGATCGTGTTATCGGAATGATGCCCGAAAAGTTAAACAACTGGGAGGGTGGAATAGCCACTGAAGGTTTTAGCTGGCTTGAAACAGTCGATGAAACCGGGCATCTGATTCATGAAATTCAGATGGGACCTTTTGCAAAGACAATATGCCAAACTCTCAAAGAGATTGTGCTCACGCTTGCGAGGATGGGACATTATATTATCATAGACGATGTTGCATTTGGAAGCGCTGAAATGAACGTATGGAAAGAGACTTTGAAAGAGTACAATGTGCTGTGGGTAGGAATAAAAACGCCTCTTGCAATTCTTGAAGAACGAGAAAAAACTCGAGGCAACCGAATGATTGGTTCTGCAAGAGCTCAGCACTTTAAAGTGCACACAGAAGTACTCTACGACCTTGAATGTGATACGAGTAAAGAGCCTTTGGAAGTGATTGTGAAGGCAATAATGAAAAAGATGTGTAAAACACCAAAGTAATTAAAACAAAACACCCAATAAAGGCATAGTGTTGCACACAATTATTTCATGATAGCCTTTGTAGCAATGTCAGTTCCGAAGGAACGAATTAATAATAGCCCACGGTGTAGCCCCAGAGGGGCAAACCGTGGGTATGGCACAGAAAAAACATCAAGTCGCGCATGCGACGGCTTAATCCGTCGCTCACGCGACTCGCTCGTTATTTTCTACCAAATACCCACGACTTGCACCTTCGGTGCTACATCATGGGCTATTATTAAGTCGTTCCTTCGGAACTTGGAAGACAATAAATAGTTGTGTGTAACACTATGCAATAAAGCTTGAAAGAGCTCTCTTGAAGCAGTTGGAGACAAAATAAGCATGAAATACCATTTTAAAATCCATAAAGAAGGTAGCGGCTTTTGGTCAGAGTGTGTTGAGCTTGAGGGCTTGCTCACCCAGGCTGACACCAAAGAAGAGCTCTGGGAGAACATGCAAGATGCTTTAAACTTGTATCTTCAGGAGCCTGCAGAGTCTGACTATCTCGCCGCACTTCCGAATCCGAAATTGAGTAAAAAAAGCAATCTGGTGCAAGTAAGCGTAGATCCCGAGATTGCGTTTGCCTTTATGGTGCGCTATCACCGCATGAAAAAAAGGCTCACCCAGAAACAAGCCGCGAAAAAAATGGGCTTTAAGAGCCTCTATAGCTACCAACGCCTCGAAAAGAAGTGCAATGCCACTTTAGAGATGATAGCAAAAATAAAGGGCCTCTTCCCTGACTTCTCAATTGATTTTGCGTTTGCTTAATTGTCGCATCCTGATGCGACAATTCCTTTGAGAGGCCATCCTCAAATCTGTCCCTACGCCTTCCTATAATAAAAAACGTAGCCGTTTGTGAGGACATCCTGCCACACTTTTGTTTGATTTGTACAGAGCTCAGGCGCAGCAAGATCATCATACTTGTAGATCTTATCCTCATGCAGCAAATAGCAGTAGTAGTGGCCGCCATCTGCATTTGCACCGCTATGAACAGTAATGGCATGCAGGCAATAGTTTACTCTATTGTCACTTTCTTCTTCGCCCTGGATCCTGAATTGCAGAACAAGAGAGGGGGCGACGGGGGTGTGATGCTTTAGTTTGACAGAGGTTTTGGGATCTTGTGAAAAGCGCGTAAGCCGTGCGCAGAAAAAACTTGGCGCCTTATCCTTCGACTCTACAACGAGCTGCTCCTGGTGGTGGACCATGATCGTTCGGTATTTGGGGCCGGATGTGTCTTTTTCATCTTTGCGGTAGGCATTCAGATCCATATCATTGGTCTGGCATACGCCTGTTGCCAGGTCGCCAAATTCTATATCCTCGCCCGCATACTTGAGGCTGATGTCAGTCATGTTTTCCTTAAGTTCTTCATACTTTGTGGAAAGCGCGGCTGCATAGTTATAACGCTCAGACTCTATTTGTTCTCGTACGTCCAGAGGCTGAAACGTACGCTTTTTCAGAAAATGTGCGTCGGGCACCATCTGGAGCACATCTTCTAAGATGCACATGAGAAAATCGCCGGCATCTTCTTGCACACGAGCTTGTGCATTAAAAAAGCGATAGTCATAGGCCTTTTGCATATTCGCGCGCAAGTTGTCCACTTGGGGTATGGTAATATCAACTACTTCTGCCGAGCGTACATTTGCATAGAAGGCGCAAAATGCCTCTTGGCAAGCTTTCACTTCACATGACGCTTGCTCTCGAAAAGAAAGTGTAGAAATTGCCTGCCCTATTTCTGCATCAAGCACAAAGGCAAGGGGGGTAATCGCTGCTGCCATATAGCAGGAATTTGCCGCATGGGGAATGCAGTTAGGTAAAGCCGCGATTGGAGGTTTTGCAAAGCGAAACTGGGCAGGAGGATCAAAAGTTGGCCGAGCTGAAATGGACTTATTTTGTATAACATTCATGTATGATTCAATTTTTGGGAGCAGCAGCATCATATTATGTGAGAGCCCAAACTTCCACTTCCACAGGCTTTCCATATTTCCATCATAATGATCGATAAATCTGATCGATACAGAAAGAAACAGCTTCAAACAGAAGCGCTCTTCCGGAGAAAGAGCTTCAATGGGGTCATAGAAAATGGCAAGTATTTTTGAATAATCAAAACAAGCTACGTCATCAAATATATCAAGTATCGCTACTGGAGAGATGCATACTTTGATATAGGCTTCTAATATCCGCAACATCATCCGAAAATGCGGTTCATCTGTTTTCACAAACAGCTTATCAAAGCGAGCAAAAATGTCATTTTTTGGATTAAAAATCTCAAGAGTACTGGATACTCCAAGAAATTCAAGAGTTTTAGGAAAATCTGAAGAGGGCATCAAATAGCCATAATGCAGTATACAATACCATTGCAGTATATTAAAGATCTTCGTAATCTGCTTTTCACTATATTTTTCCTTTAAAGCAGCCGGCGAGTCAATTCCCCAGTCATTAAATGAATCGCAAAGCCTGTGACCGTTCATATACTTGTTTACTAAAGTAAAGCATTTATCATAAATAGTTTCAGCTTCAGGCAAGTTAATTACATGAAAATCTTGTAAACTGGGATCAAAGACTAGGCCGTTAGTAGCAGACATAATAATTTCCTAAATTTAACCTAAGGGGTTGTTATGGAATAACTTTTACAGTTACAGAGGAGAAAAACGGTTCAGATTTTGAGGATTATTCCGAGAGGCGTATCTCCCATACTCCCGAGGAAAAATCGTCAAAAGATGAATCGATTTTTCCCTCTAGAACTGTAAAAGTTATTTCCTAGCGACCCCTAAAGCATAGGGGGTGATGGAATTGGTTTCAAGATCGAGATTAAGAAAAAAAGCGCTTAAGTTGACACATTATGTGGTAGTTGACTTTTGCTCGTGCTCCAGATACTATCTCGGAAAATGTTTCATCCGGCTCCCTCATGAAAAATAAAGCATCTTTTTTTTTCACGGTTATTTTCTTTATGCTATTTTGCCTGCCCATGCAGGGCGTGTCATCTCCTGACGATACCCATCTTAAAAACTACCTCCTAGGGCAGTTTGAGCCAAGTGAGGACAAGCTTTTTGTGACGCTGCCGGCTGCATATTCGGGCAAATCCGAAATTCAATACCTTCGCAAAGAAGCTATGGATGCATTTAAGAATATGGCAGATGCTGCTAAAAACGATGGAATCACGTTGAAGATTGTGTCTGCTACGCGAACCTTTTTTGCACAAAAAACCATTTGGGAAGCAAAGTGGAAAAACAGGGGCTCCGACTTGAGCGATACGGATCGCGCCAAAGCCATTTTACACTACAGCGCCATGCCAGGAACATCCCGTCACCACTGGGGCACGGATGTGGACATCAACAGCGTAGAGCCTGAATATTTTGCAAGCGGCCAAGGAAAACGCGAATATGAGTGGTTAGCAAAAAACGCACATGCGTTTGGATTTAGCCAGCCTTATACTCCAAAAAATGCCCTTCGCCCTACCGGTTACGAAGAAGAAAAATGGCATTGGAGCTATATGCCGCTTGCTCGAGAGTTCTTACTTAAATACTCTTCAGCCATAAGCTACAGCGACATTACAGGCTTTGAAGGCAGCGAAACCGCCAAGCAGCTCAATGTGATCCCAAATTACGTACTTGGGATAAACCTCGAGTGTAAACAGTAACAGCCCCCGGTCCCAATGGTGTCAACTTAAGAAAATTTAAATTAGTTCTGAAAAGGTTGTGAAATACCCTCTCTTCCTTCTGGAGAGAACTCGAGTTTGGACATTTGAAGGTTCGACGGACACCGTTCTTGTATGCTTAACGTACATATTGGTGATCCATTCGGTCTCGGTCTCGGTCACGGTCACGGTCTCGAGTGTTACGAAGTATACTTAGTTAAAGGCGAAGCTTCGCCTGCACAACGTCTACAGTCGAGACCGAGACCGTGACCGAGACCAAGACCGAACGGTTTACCTCCAAGATGTTATGCGCAAGCTACAAATGTCCAAACTCGAGCTCTCTCCCTTCGGGAGAGAAAAAAACAGCGGCTAGAGTTGCTATAAATTTCTTTAAGTTGACGCCATTGCCCCCGGGCCCCTTTTCACGAGATGTTTCTATTTGCCCAAAAGGGGCTCCGTCCGCTATATTTTTCCCATAACACCAGGGGTGCCAAATTGCAAATGTGCAATTTTGGCTGAGAGAGTCCCTTATACCTGATCTGGGTAGAGCCAGCGTAGGAAGCGTGAATGCATAAACGAATTTTTTACATCATTTTCTTTTCTATCGCTTCTCTCTGGTGGGATTATTATATAACCACAGGAGTTCGATATGAGCTGTTCTTCTACTCGGCGCTTGTCATTTGACTTGTCGCTCTATCTTGTTGCTAATAGGCCTTCCTATCCGGATGAGCATCTCTTTTTTTCGAAAATTATGCAGGCAGTGGCAGGCGGCGCCTCTTGCGTACAGCTTCGCGACCATACAAACACTCTTGCCTTCACAATACAAACTGCCCGCAGACTCAAAGAGATGCTTGGAGATATACCTCTCTTTATCAACACATGTCATTCTGTAGATGTAGCACAAGAGGTGAATGCCGCTGGGGTGTATCTCGAAGAGCCATTTTCCTATCATGACGCAAGGCTTGCCTTGGGAAATCAAGCAGTCATTGGAATCCCGGTAAAAACAATGCAGCAGGTATTAGCAGCAGAAGAAACTTCTGCTATCGATTACCTCAGTGTCAAGGTATCCCCCTCAAAAAAAACATGTCTAGATAATGACTGCGTATGGGGTGTGGATGGCTTGACGCGAGTTCGTGAGGCATCTAGTCACAGAATTGTTGCTATTGGCGGCTTAACTGTAGCAAATGTTTTGCCGGTATATCGCTCTCTTAGCACAAGAGATGGTGTTGCCATGGCAGGAGGCTTGATGGATCAAATGCATCCTGAAGTCACTGCCCGAAAAATACTATCTCTTGGAGGCAGAGTATGAAACGAATGGTAAGCGGCTTGCTTGGTAATCTTTTTGAACATTACGACTCTGCCCTTTTTGGATTTTTGTCGCCATTTCTTGCTCCCATAATTTTTCCCGAGCAAGACCCAATTACAGCTCTTATTTTAACATATGCAATTATCCCCTTGGGACTGCTTGCAAGGCCTCTTGGATCGCTTGTCTTCGGGTATATTGGAGATGTGTACGGAAGAGAGCGTGCACTCTTTTTGACACTTTGCGGCATGGCAATTGTCTCAGTAGGCATGGCACTCATTCCTACATACTCGCGGGTGGGGCTCATTGCCCCACTCCTTTTTTGCATAGCAAGAGGGTTGCAAAACTTTTTTGCAAGCGGAGAAACGATGGGCGGTGCCATCTATCTGTTAGAACACACATCCGAAAACAGACGCGACTTTACAAGCGGCCTCTACAGTGCCTCTGCGATGGGAGGGCATCTTTTGGCATCGCTCGGGGTATATACACTCGCTCACTATCAGGCTGTAGATCCGGGATGGCGCATCCTCTATGTTTGCGGCGGCATAACAGCTCTATTTGGCTGTATGATTCGCTACGCCTCTCCAACCAAACCTCAAGCCCTATACGTAAAGCCACCATTTTGGGCGTATCGAAAAGAGCTATTGTGCATTATCCTCTGTTCGGGATTTGCTCATGCTACCTACTCAATCGCCTTAGTCTTTATGAATGGCTTCATCCCCTTAATCTCACCTGTTACAAAAGCTGAGATCATGAAGATCAATACCTATTTGCTACTCTTGGACTTTTGTGCACTTCCCTTTTTTGGCTGGGTAGCATCCAAAATTAAAAGAGAGAGGCTTATGCTTGCAGCAACTGTGGGAGTGCTGCTCTTTTCCATACCGCTCTTTTCTTTGCTAGAAGGTGCATCACTTGCTGTGATCATTGGCTGTCGCCTTGCGTTTGTGCTAGTTGGCGTGGCTTTTTTTGCGCCGTTTCATGCCTGGGCTCAAACCCTCATTCCAACAGCATCCCGCTACGCGATCATTTCTTTTGGGTATGCAGTAGGGACTCAAGCTCTTGGAAGCCCCACCGCGGCCTTAGCCCTCTGGTGCTTTCAGGTAACGCATGATGTCACAAGTGTTGCCTGGTACTGGATCTTCCTGGCCGCAGCAAGCAGCCTTTCTATCATCATCATGAAAACTAAACCTGTGGAGGCCGTTCAATGAATAGCACAAGAAGCGATATAATCGAAAGTAGCGCATGGGGCGCTCTGAGAGGTGTAGCTGTGGAAACAATGATCTATCCTCTGGAAGTTGTGAAAATACACCAGCAGTGCTCTCAAGTATCTCAAACGAGCTTGCAGATTGCCAGGCAGATATTTGCTCAAGGAGGCCCTTCGGCGTTTTATAAGGGTCTTTTGCCGCAACTTGCAAAAACAGGCATCAAACAAGCATGGTGCTGGCCTATGATCTGCAACGTCCCAGACAGCCTGCACCCTTTAGGCCTGGGGAAAACGACAGAGCAGATAATTACTGGTATTTTGATTGGAGCGGTTGATGGCTGCATCACAACTCCTTTGGAAAAGGCAAAGATCCTCTCAGCCTTACGAGGCAATGAACCCTTTTCTTTTGCGCATGTATACAATAATGGCTGGCAAGGACTTTCAGAATATTTTGCAAAACGGTCCATCAATATGGCCACCTTTCTTTCGGCTCAACAGTACTTTAGAGAGCGTTATCGCAAGCAGCATTGTGAGCTCTCTTTTTCTCACCTAGTGCAGATTGGCGCTCAAGTAGCGGTAGTTGTGAGCCTGGTATCGGCACCTTTTGATATGCTAAACACCCTAAGACAGGCTCAAAACCTCTCCCTTGCCAGCCTTGTCGCACAAAATAGGATATTCACGCTCTATCGTGGATCGCCTTTAAACGCCCTTGCACTCGTGATACATAATGTAGCTTCTGTAATCGTTATCGAAGAACTCAGCAAAAATAAAAATTAGCGTACGGCTTATGGAGAAAAATTCTCAAATCCGTTAACCTTTGCAGCCACTAAGGCCTTTCCCTATGACACAGAAAATCTCACTGCGAAAAGCAACTTTATCGGACGCCAAGGCCATTGCAAATGTTTATTTAGCTTCACGTAAAGAATTTATTGCTTTTGCTGCGCTAGCACACTCTGATGAGAGCATTTATAAATGGATCTATGAAACACTCATTCCAACCACTCAAGTTACCGTTGCTGAAGAAAATGGCGTTATTGTTGGTATGATGGCATTGTCAAAAAATGAAGAGGCGGGTTGGATTGATCAGCTTTATCTCTTGCCGGGTTCTGTCGGACAAGGAATAGGGACGCTGTTAATAACAGCGGCAAAATTCACGTTAGGATCCCCCATTCGCCTACATACATTTCAACAAAATATCGCTGCTAGGAGATTCTATGAACGACATGGGTTTCAGGAGATAGCATGCAGCGATGGCCGGGCAAATGAAGAGCATTGTCCTGACGTACTATACGAATGGCGTGAATAATAAAAAAACAGGTTTTACCATGACAAAAGAGAGCATCGACTACGAGCAAGTTATACTAGTTCCCGCCACCTTGGATGACTATCCCACATTACAAAATATGGGCCGCTTCTATACCTATGACCTGAGCGAGTATGAAGCTGGCTGGCAAATGCCAGAGAATGGCCTCTATGAATGCATCGACTTTAAAAAATACTGGCAAACAGATGACGCCTTCCCGTTCCTCATCCGTTACAAGGGTGAATTGGCAGGTTTTGTTATCGTCGACAAAAAAGGAAGCGACAAAAACATCGACTTCAACATGGCTCAGTTTTACATTATCAGGAAATTTCAAGGAAAAGGCTTGGGCAAGTTTGTAGCCTATCACTGTTTTAACACATTCAAAGGTGTGTGGGAAGTTATGGTGAAGCCTCACAACAAAGGCGCCTACCAATTTTGGAAAAAAACCATAACCGCTTACAGCAACAACACAGCCATAGAATACACCCGCCAAGTAAAGCATTTCAACAACAACGAAAAGAACATTTTTAGCTTTAAATCTTCTCTATAATTCCTTCCATGACCTCTTCTGTAACACGAAATACAGTCCACTCTGACATGGGAATAGCCCCCATTTTTTTATAAAAATTAATCGCTCGCTCGTTCCAGTCAAGCACCCACCATTCTACCCGGCCGCAGTTTCGCTCTTTAGCCAGGCAACAAATAGCTTGGAGAATTTTTTCTCCATACCCCTTTCCACGGCATTCCGGAGAGACATAGAGATCTTCGATGTAAATTCCTTTTCTGCCAAGAAAAGTAGAAAAGTTATGAAAGAAAAGAACGAACCCGACGGGCTTGCCATTTTCTTGTGCAATAAGCACTTCCGGCCCTTTTGGATCTTGAAAAAGACTCTGCAAGAGCGTCTTTTCATCTGCTACTACTTCGTGGAGAAGCTTTTCAAAAGCAGCAAGCTCGCGAATAAAGCCAAGAATAAGTGAAACATCCTGAGGTTCAGCAAATCGCGTTGTGAAGGTATCCATTTGTATTATCCTAGAAACGGCAGTTCAAGTGGTTTCCAGCAAAAGGCTTCACCCAGTCGATGAACATATCCTAACCCAGAGCGCGGAAGATGTGCACCGCCTACTAATATATGTTGATCTGCAGCTTTTGCAAACAGGGCTTTTCTACTGGCAATAGCCTCTTTACCATCTACATCATAGACAATATACATTTCGGGGTTAGAAAACTGAATGGCTGCAGTGTGAACTATATCACCCCAAAGGAGCAGGGTCTCATTTTCTGAACAGCAAAGAAATGCCATATGTCCCAAGGTGTGTCCAGGAGCTGCTACAACGGTTATTCCTTGTATAATCGTTTCACCCGGATAAATCAGACGAAGCCGATTGTTACGTTCATAGGGTGCAAGCGCCTCACGAGCCATAGCGAAGACAAAACGATCATCCTCTTTTACCTTTGATTCTTGCACACTATCTCGCCAATAGGTTGCATCTATATCCGAAACGCATAGAGTTGCATTTGGAAAAGCTGGGGCCCCATCAGCATCCAACAACCCACCTATGTGATCTGGGTGAATATGTGTAATAAGCACTAATGATATCTGCTCGAGGCTATATCCTAAACGACATATTTGATTAGAGAGATTCCCGGTTGCATCTCCATATTTCTTTCCGCATCCGGTATCAACCAAAATGACATTTTTCCCTGTATCAATTAAATATCCATGAACCTCCGTACGGACTGTAAGATCATCCACACAAGGCACGTTAGCAGATGCAAGTAGTTCGCGCAATGATTCAGAATCAATACCCGCAAACATTCGCTGGTCAAGATCGAGATACCCATCACTCAATGACCAGACTGTCCAATCGCCTAGTGAAACCCGTTGCACTGGTTCAAGATTTGTCGCCAAGCATTTTTCACTCATTTAACACCCCAACTAAAGATATTTTTCTCAGGTATAATACCATTTCACTGCTATAATAACATCAAAATATGAAGTAAATTATATGGGTCTGCCTCGATAGTGTCAACTTAAGCCTTTTTATCGTTCTTATCGTTCTTATCGTTGAAACTTGCCAGTAGCATGTGGCAAATCTTAACGGTTAAAACGATAGAACGATAAGAACGATAAAAAGGTTTAAGTTGACGCCATTAGGGCCGGCCTCTTTTACAAAATTATTGTACATATGTAAATCATGGTGGTATCTGTAAGAATAAAGCAGGAGAAGATAATGAATGAAGTAGGAGCCGCCCCGGGACAACCAGTCTATCCAACAGATTCCCCTCATCGCGCGAGAGATCAAGTGGATTTTTCTCCTGTTCGCGCAGCCTACGCCGAAGCCATTCAAGGCACAAGCAATCCACAAGAGCGACGTGCTGAGGTTGGCATTTTATCCCCTGAAGGCATAGTGTCCTTTGCAAGAATCGGCAAGGACGAGAACTATGGCGCTCATCGCGTTGGATCAGTGACAAAGACATTTACTACCTTTTTGGCATTAAAATTGGTTGCGAAGGGAGGAATATTTCCTCATGGCTTAGACACAAAATGCGTAGATATAATTGCACCCGAACTTCTTGCTCAGGTGTTCGAAGACCTCGAAGCGGCAAAAAGTATGACCTTAGCCCAGCTTCTTTCTCATACTGCCGGTCTTGACCTTGACGACCACTGTTACCAGCCAAATCAAAACATATCCTCCTTGAAACCACCTTCTACGCTGCAGGAGCGCTTTCTCCAAGAGAGCATGCGAGAAGGCGGCTACAAATATAAACACATAGCCAAGCCTGGCGATGGCATCGGATTCTATAGCAATGCGGGCCTTGCTGTTGCATGCTGGATGATCGAGACGGCATATAACAAGAAGAATCATCCGATCCTCCCATTTTCTGAGATCATGAAAAGGGAGATATTTGAAGAAGTGTTTGGTCTTTCAGACTCTCTCATTGCCCCTGGACCATCGGGAGACATCATCCAATCCGGTGCCGGCAATATGACATCATCAACTGCCGATCTCATCAAAGTGGCTAAGTCTCTTCAGAAAGGAGAAAGCGAGCTCGCACCGCACTTTGGGCCTGGCTGGCAATCGACAATGCTACAGGGGCGCGACATTTTCAAACACCATGGTTTGGGATGTGAGGCCCACGCCCCAGTTATTAAGCATTTTGGCCTAAATCGAGAAAAATTTGGCACTGAGGAACGGGATGTAACAGCAGTAGTCGAATTTCCTTTAAACCCTCGCGCTCCCGGTTTAGTTGCTATGTGCGACTCATCCGCTCTAGGACCCAGACCTCAAGAGCAGGAATTTATAAAATCGTTAGAAATGGCTGCAGGAATTGCTCAAGGCGAAGCTGCCCCGCCAAAGCCTGATTACAAATTAGAATTTTATTGCCCGCCAAAGGCCTTTCTTTTCCATGGAAATAGCTATCTTGCCACTGATGTTGACCCCTTTGCCGTTGAACAAGATCCGCCTAAGAAGATTATCTGCTCCCGCAATGGGATGAAGCATGAATTGACGCGGCAGACTTCTTTGGATAAACTGGGTGAGGGTGTCCGAGGCTACAAAGATGAATATAACGCAGACTGGCTATTCATAGAAAAAAAAGAGGGGCGCAAGATCATTTACAGTCCCTATTGTTTGCTGACACACGCAGTAGAAGGAATAGATATAACTCAAAAGCAACCGGATGTCGCCTCTGTTCGCGCACTTCGCGGAGTATACAAGAATGCAGAAAATCCCGATGAACATCCCACCTTTATATTCTCAGAAGAGAATGGACACCTCTATATGAAAGAGGAGGGTGATAAAAAAAGTTACCCATGTCTCTATATTCCGGACTCAGGCGAAACTGGAGGGTCGTGGACACTTAGTAATCCCGCAGGCCCCAAGTTCCAATTCCGTTTTCCTCAAAATCCGGACGAAGACTATCTTGTGATCAGCGACATTTTCACAGCTGTGCAACAGCTTCCCCATCATAGCAAGAGAGTGCCAAAATCAGATTAAGCTGGACCCGACTACTACCCTCTCCTCGATGAGACCCGGCGCCATCATGAAGTCATATTGCATCAAGCCTAGGCTTGGCAAACTTTATGAAGTCGTTGAAAAAGAGGCCAATTACCTCTTTGTTTTCATAAAACCTTGGAAGAAGCTCCTCGAGGAAGAAAAAGAGGTTAGGTGGAATGGTTTTGAGCTGTTTTAAGTACGCTTCAGTTCGTTTTGAGGCAGGGTCGTAGACGTCGTTGATGACAAATAGGATTTGGATGGCAGCGTCGATGGATCTTTCTAGAAAAAACAGATAGGTGAGGATGCCTACATTGCGCTCTGAGCTGTCGATAAGGTCCTGCACGCTTTCTTGAAGCATGGGGAAAAATTCACGTGCTATTGCCCGCTTTAGCTCGGGCGGCATGGGGCGAAGACGTGACAAGCAAAAGCTTGCAAAATTATCCCGATCAAATAGCACCTGACAAGTTTCAAGCAGCCCTAAGAAGGTATACGGTCTAAAAGGAAAGGCAGGAAAGCGAAATTTATGTTTGCTGATGAGGTTATCAATAACCTCAAGAACCCACGAGGTGCTGTTATAACCAATTTCGATGATCTGATTTTCAATTTTAAGCCTGTCGTTTACAGGAGACCAGGAGTTATCCCAACCACCTGCATTGCTTTTATCAAGCTCAAGAATTGTTGCACCATCAAGTGCTTCATAGCAAAGCTGCCTTGTGTGACAATCTGGAATCTCTGACGGCATAATGACCAATAGGTCGATATCAGATTTGTTGTCATGCATATTCGCAGCATAGGAGCCATAGCATAGAATGCTTGTGGCATTTAGATGGGTAGCAATCTGTTTGGCAACATCTCTTATGTCCATAATTACAACTTTTTAATGAGGTAGCAACCAACCATATTGTTAACATGCCCAGGCCGCTCAAACTCTACCGTAAAGCCGAGTGTCTGGTACCAAGCATATGCAGGCCATTCTTTGAGGGTGAAGACGGTAAGGGCCATACAGCCCTTCTTACGGCCCCATTCTTCTGCCTTTTGTACCAACGCTTTTCCATATCCTTGGCCACGCAAGCTCTCGTGAACCCATAGTCCTCCAATTTCTGCAGGACCAAAGTTATCAAAGCCCGAGATTGCTGCCACAATGGTTTTAGTTTCATCATATACAGCAAAGAAATAGGCTCCAGCGGTAGCGCTAAGCCCTCGTGAGCGCGCAAAAGAATTAATTCCATTGAATATCACGCCGTAGTGATCTTGCTCTGACGGATTTTCAATATAGATAATCGGGTATTGGGATGTCATGGTTCTAGCCTCATATAATTGCTAAATTGTAGTGCCTCTAGCATCAAGTTGCAATACCTTCCACCAATTAGCAAGAAAGAAGGGGTCAAATTCTTCGTCAGCTGAAAATTGCTCCCATTCAAGGAGCGGATGCTCGCCCTTCAGATAGTGATCTATAAGGAACGGACATAGTTTTGCTCCGTTAGCTCCATTAGTCATCATTACAAAACCCGATTTGCTTTCAAGGTGACCAATTGCCAATGAGCGATAGGTGCCATTGTCTCCTGAATGCCAGAAAAAATGCCCTTGTGGTGTATTTTCAAGCCCCCAGCCAAAACCCCAGCTTAAATCGCGAGCAAGTGAGATTTGACTTTGAAGCATGGTTTTATCCTCCAGAACATGCATCATAAACTTGGCAAAGTCGGTGGCAGTCGTATGCAGGCTACAGGAGCCTACAAGCCTTGAGGGCTTCCACTTTTCACAAACTTCTCCCTTTTGATTATGCGGCAGGGCAGCCTGTGCACAAAAACGCTGTTGCCAGATAAAGCTTGAGTCAATCATATCTAAAGGGCGAAATAGCTTTTCTTGAATATAGTCTTCCAGCGAAATGGAAATTCGATCCTGCATAACTTGGGCCAAAAAACAAAAGCTTTCACCGGAATAAAGAAAACGGCTTCCGGGAGCTGCTTGCAAAGTGAGCATCTCTTGAGGTTTTATATGAGATGCGGGCAGTCCCGAGGTATGCGTAAGCACATGACGCAATGTCACCTTTTCAAGATACTCTGGATTGTTATAGTAGCGCTCCGAAAGATATGACAGAAGGCTCATATCTTGCTCAAGAAGGCCTTCCTCGCACATTTTTAACGCGGCATATGCGATAACCGGCTTACTTAATGAAGCCCCTTCAAAAACCGTGCATTGCTCCACAGGATCACCTGTAAGCATACATTTTACACCAAGTTCGAGATGAGAGGTGATCTCCTGATGTCCAAAAACTGCAATGGCTAAACCGGGAATGCTCTCTTTTTGCATCAGTGACACGAGCCTCTTTGCAAATGAGGAGGCTTGCAGTTTAGGTGGCAAAATATGTTCTGTATGCATAAAAATATTAAATTTGAAAATATGATATGTAAATAGCGCTATTTTATGCAATGAAAAGAGCCTGTGCGTTTTCTCTCTTGACCGAAAATAGCAATCTCTTACATAATGAGTAGCAACTCAATGAGCTATAACTCAGTGTTATGAAAATAAAAAGACACGAACAAAAGCAGCAGACCAAACAGAAACTCCTCAAAACCGCTTACGAGGAGTTTTCAAGCAAAGGACTGCTTGCGACTAAAACAGTCGATATCGCGCGCGCGGCTTCAGTCTCTCATGGATCGCTTTTTGCACACTTTCCTTCTCGCGAAGCTTTGATTCTTGCAGTGATCGATGAATTTGGAATGCAACTTGGAATGCAGCTGCAAGAGATCATGAAAGAGGGCAGCGTTGAAGCAGTATTAACCGCTCATTTCAATGTGTTAAAGCAATGGGAGCCCTTCTATATGCAACTCATAATTTGTGGGCCCCACCTTCCCTACGAAATCCGCACCGCCATCGTCAACATACAGGCAGGCATCGCTTTTCACCTTCACAAAGCCCTGTCAAACCAAACTATCGCCATGAAAGCCCCACTGCACCTGATCATGAATACATGGCTTGGGCTTATCCATTATTACCTGGCCAATCGCGATCTTTTTTGTCCGTCCCGCTCTGTTCTCGATGCAAAAGGAGAAGAGCTTATCATGTTTTTCATCAAACTTATACAAGGAGATGCCAAATGAAAAAATGCGAGTCATGCACATCGTGTGGAATGCCCTTTGGCCAAGCCAGCGACCATGCGTCAGGTCAAGAATCCATCCCCTACTGCACCCATTGTGCAGGAGAAGATGGCAAATTGAAGCCCTATGAACAGGTTCTAGAGGGAACTATGGGATACTTTATCTCATCCCAGGGCCTTGATCCTCAAGCTGCCCGTCAGATGGCAGAGCAGCTATTAAAAAAGCAGCCTGCCTGGATTAATAATAATAAAAACTAAGGAAGTAAAAAAATGCAAGAAAATCAATTTTGGTTCGATAACGTAGAGCTACGAGAGCACCCATGGCCTGGCTTAAATTGGGTTACAACGGTGGCAACAGTGCCGGATGTTCGCAAAGCTCGAGATCTCTACATCAGCACCTTTGGCTTTGTCTCCATCTTCGACGCAAACAACCCCAATAATGTTGAGGAACTGGTCACCACTCGCTTACGCTACAGAGGGGCGAACATTCTTTTGGTAAAAGAGGGCTTTGACTACGAAGCAAAGGCCCCAGCCTCCAGTGGCAATCCCCCTTCAATCCTTTTCTACATCTATGTCGATAATGTGAAGAGTGTCTTCAAAAAAGCTCTAGAATCAGGGATGAAAAGCGAACAGGCGCCAGAAATGACCTTCTGGGGCGATCTTCGGGCACGTTTACGCTGTCCATTCGGATACGTCTGGGACATTGCCGAGAGGATTCAGTAAAAAGGATCCAAAAAAGCCAGCCCTTTTCAATCGGATTACAATAAATTTTTTAAATACATAAGGAGAGCGCACCTATGGGACCACCAAATTCAATTGGCCGCCAAGCAGGGGCAGAAATAGTACATACATCAACAGCCTGTGAGCCTGTAACCAACCAGCCAAAGAGTGCCGAATACTTGCCGATCGACCAAGCAAAAGCAGAAAAGCGTCGCGTCATAGCCATTGCTGTTGACCAAGAAAACAGCGCCAAGGTTCAAGAAATGATAGTCAAACACAGCGAAGCGCTGGCAGCCGCGACTCAAGCGATGTCACAAATTTCTCGCACCGGAAAAGCTGGCTTCATGGACTAACTCCATAATAGGTGAAGAAAATTGAATATGCATGTATAATTTAACGGTTTGTAAAGAGTTAAGCAGAAGGTAACCGGCATGACCGTTAAAATTACTATTGTTTATGATAACCGTTGTGATGACTGTCGCTTACAGGAGGGATGGGGATTTTCTGCATTTGTAGAGCATGAAGGATTAAAGATTCTTTTTGATTCAGGAGGAGATGCAGCCGCTTTTTCTTCAAATGCCGACAAATTGCAACTTCCTTATAGCGAACTTACACACCTTCTCTTCTCACATAGACATTGGGATCATATTACAGGCTTTAAAGAAATTGTACGAAAAGTTGGCAAAGAGACTGCCCTCTATGTTCCCAAAACATTTCCTTGGTGGTTGTTAAGAAATGCCTCCTCCCATTTAAAAACGACAAAAGTGGTACGCTCATTTGAAGCTATTGCACCAAATGTCTATTCTTTAGTACTTCGAGGCGGCTTTTGGCTCTATGAGCAAGCTCTTGTCCTAAAGACTCCGGAAGGACTTGGTATCATTACCGGCTGTGCACATCCGGGAATTATTCAGATTTTAAAAGCAGCCGAGCAGCAGCTTCAAACAAATATCTCCTTTGTGCTGGGCGGCTTCCACCAATATCGTGCGCCTGCAGAAAAGAGTGCTGCTATTGTAGAGCAATTTCAGGAGCTTAAGGTACAAAAAGTGGCTCCCTGCCACTGCTCAGGCGATCGCCTCATCGGTCAGTTTCGTGAAGCTTATGGCTCCAATTTTTTTAAAGTAGGGACTGGCACAGTACTTACATTTTAAACATAAATAAAGGCATTTTTATGATTCTTTCAGATCAGCAAATTCATCAACTCATCGACAGCTCTAAGATTGTTATTCTACCTGAATTTGATAAAAAGAACATCCGCCCTGTTGGGATTAGACTCCATCTAGGAAACCAGCTTTTGATCCCTAAAGAGAACCTGACTGTAGACTTAAGAGATTGTGAAGAGGAGCTATTTGAATCGATTGAAATTCCCGATACAGGCTACGTACTGCAACCTGGCGAGTTTATTCTCGGTACAACGCATGAAAGCATTCTGGTACCGCGCAATATCGTCTGCCATCTTGAGGGACGAAGTACAGTCGCTCGACTGGGACTTGCGATACACTGTACTTCTGGAATCATCGATGGCAATTATGAAGAACCGCGAACCATCGTCTTCGAAATTAAAAATATGGGCCCCTTTACGCTGATCTTAAAGCCTCAATTGCCTCTGGGCCTTTTGGTCTTTAGCGAACTTACTTCGCAAATAGTTCAGGCCACCCAAAATCAGTACCGCGGCCAAAATGGGGTTGTAGCTCCGAACCTATGCGTACAGTTGAAATAACTGAAATTAAAGTTACTATTTTATGATGAACCGTGTTATAATTCGTTTTTTAAAAAAGGCAAAGAGATGATTGGTCTATTTTGTAAAGGAATATTGCTTGGGTTTTCTATTGCCATGCCGGTTGGGCCGATTGGCATTTTGTGCATTGGCAACTGCCTCAATTTTGGGCGGCGCTACGGCCTGATGACGGGATTTGGCGCTGCTGTTGCCGACATGCTGTATGGCATGGTAGCGGGCCTTGGGCTTACTGCACTTATGACATTTATGCTTGATATGAAGCTATGGCTGCAAATTGGCGGCGGGCTATTTCTTTGCTACCTAGGGCTTCGGCTATTCCGATCAAAAGAGACAACCACGAAAAACCAGCAAAATTGCAGCGTCGCAAGCACCTTTTACACAACGTTTCTTTTAACGCTTACCAATCCTATGACGATCTTGAGCTTTTTGGCTATCTATGCCGGATTTGGGGCCGATTTTGAAAGCAACGGCTTCCTTGCGACCATTATTCTATCGCTCGGCGTTTTTAGCGGCTCTATGCTCTGGTGGTGTCTTCTTTCATCCGTTGCTTCATACTATAAGCATAGCATGAACACTAAATGGTTAAATCGCATTTCCGGCAGCTTCCTGATGGGTTTTGGGGTAACCTCGGCTTTGCAACTTTTTGCCTAACTTTAGGGCCTTATATATCGTTTTGAACCACAAAATCCACTCGATTGATCGAAAAATAGACAACACCATCCGATCCAACGTCCTCTGGCGTGTACTCAAGGTAGCGGCTCGTAACGCCAGTGAAAAACTGGTGGCGATCCTCTTTAGGAATGTTCCAGTTGGCAGCACAGGTCCCCTCAAGCCAATCAGTCATTTCTTCTTTTGATACGAAGGGATTTCTTGTAGGCACCACTTCAAAATGCAGGATGCTAAAGCCCGCTTCGGTTAAAAACTCGCGAAGCTTTTCAGGATTACGGATATTACTGCATTCTTCAGTTGATGCTGGAAAGGACCAGCCGCGTTGAGCCATCTCGTCAGATGCTGCCCGGTAAAAGCCAGGTGCGGCCTTAATAGGGAATGTGGCTACAAAAAAAGCACCAGATTTCATCTTTGCTTTAATTTCCTGAAAGATAGCTCGTGGATGAGGCACTACATGGAGGACGCAAAAAGAGGTCACAAGATCAAATTTTTCAGAAAATGGCGTATTGGAAAAATTAACATCGCTGCTTTGTACAAAACTCAAATTTGGGTAGGCATATTGAGGAAACATCTCTGAAGCATATAGGGTCATTTCTTTTGAGAGATCTATGCCTGTTACAGATCCGCTGGGCACCATGCAGGCCATCAACGCAGAAAGCTTGCCATCCCCTGAGCCGAAGTCCAACACGCGCTCGTTACCCTGAAAGCGATATTTGGATAGTGCACGCCATGCCCATTGGGTTTGCAGCTCTGAATTATGGTAATACAAAGTAACAAGCTCTCTTGAGTTCCAGCCTGCATTTACATCCTGCAAGGACCAGTTTTGGCATTCAAGAGAAGTTGTCAGCAGAAATGCCGCGCAAAAGAGTGTCCACATTTTTTTCATAGAAGTTCCAAGTTTTTTCGCCCGCGTGCGTAATTTGAGGTGCATTATGGCGAGCTTAACAAGTAAAGTCAGTGCCGAGCAAGAGAAAAGGTGTCAACTTAAGCCTTTTTATCGTTCTACCGTTCCGTAGAGGCTGTGAAAAATGCCACGCCCGAAAGGTGTGCAGGAGAAGTAATCGATTCCAGCACACCCTTCGGGCGTGCATTTATTACAAACATTAGGGCCCCAGAGCACCTCCCTGCGGGCGGTGATCTGGGCTAATCGCCACCACACCCTTCGGGCGTGGCGTTTTTCACAGCCTCGTAGAAACTTGCCATTAGCATGTGGCAAACTTAACGGTTAGAACGATAGAACGATAAGAACGATAAACTATTACACCTCGGCAAGCATCGAAAGAAATAGTTCGCTACTTTTGCGAAGCTTCATGCCTTTAGGATAGAGTGCACAAATCTGGTATTCAAGCACTTTTAGGCCAATATCATAGGTGCGCAAACAGTCACTTTTGGTCTTTGCAATATAGTCTGGAATGTAGCCGATACCTAAACCGCAGGCTGTCATCTTGGCAATTACCTCCCAGCTATTTACCTCGAGCAGCACCTCTGGCTTCTTGCCAAATTTTTTGGCATACTCTGAAATGAAATATTGGGATTCAAAGCATGACGAAGAGGCTAAAATAAAATCGAGCCGGCTCTGTTTTTTCTTTGGAATATCCGCAGCGGTGTAGAGGCCATGAAAGCCGCTATATACCTTGCGCACATCAAAAGCTTCAAGGTCTCCTTCATCCGGAAGCAGCCCAAAATCGATTACTCCTTCTCTAAGAAACTGCTTTATCTCGTGGCTTTTGCCTAGAGAAAAGATAACTTTTGTATCAGGGTATAGTTGACGAAAGCGTTTGAGGGCATCGGGGATTTCTGCCATGGCAAAGCTATACGTGCAGGCAAACTCTAAAGGGCCCAAAGTTTGAGTCTCTTCTAAAAATGAGGCTTCAAAATCGATTGTATCTTTAATGATTTTAGATGCCCGTTCAAAGGCAATAACGCCTTCAGGTGTAAGCCTGAACCGTCCAGGATGGCGCGCAAGCAACGCTATGCCGAGAGATTTTTCTAGCTTGAGAATCCCCTGGCTAATAGCCGACTGCGTGACAAAATTGGCTTTGGCGGCCTTGGAAACGCCTCCAAGCTTTGCTGCATCACAAAAATATTTCAGGTAAATGAGGTTCATAGGCTATTAGTTTTGCTTAACTATCATTTTAGATCTATTAATTTCTCTAAATCATACCGTATCGGCTAAGATCTTGTCCATAACGTTTAACCCTATGGAGTACCTATGAAGTATCTTTGTCTTAGCTTATTGTTTTTCCCACTTTGCCTGAAGGCTCATATCGTCGAAAGTGCACACTTTGGCGAAATCCTCAACCACCTTCACACAAATAACACGCTCGTTATCACCGATATCGATAACACCCTCATGCAATCTGTAGACCACCTGGGCTCTATTGCTTGGGGAGAACATGTCGTATCTGATCTTATACAAAAAGGCATTTGCCCCGACGAAGCGCAACAGATTGAAAACATCCTCTGGCGCGCTGTGCATCAGAAAATACCTATTCGTCCCGTAGATTCAAATACGGCCTGCATCGTTGCCGAAATTCAAAAACGCAACATTCCTGTATTAGGCCTTACTGCCCGCGCACCGCGAGATAGCGAGTATACGAGAAGGCAGCTCCATTTTCTTGGCATTAACCTGGCCCACATCACCCCTATAACAGACATGCGGCATACTTTAGCTTTAGAAAATGAAGCGCTTTATGAAGAGGGCATTATCTTTGCCACCAACTTCAATAAAAAATCGCACGTGCTTTTGCATTTTCTGGAGCGGCACAACCTTAAGCCTGACTTGGTGATTTTTATTGATGACAAGCTGCATCATGTGACCGACATACAAGAGGCGCTTACACTGCTTGGCATCCCCTGCATTGGCATACGGTTCAGCGGTGCTGATGATCAGATAAAAGCCTTCCACCCAACCATTACGGATGTTCAGTGGAAAGCCTTTCCTGAGTATATCTCAGACGATGAGACTATAGAATTGCTCAAACAGCCTGAAGATGAGTTCTGAGACCGCGAGATCGCTTAAGGCTCACAAAGCACCTCTACAGATTGATGTAGAACTGTTTTGTACGCTTGGGCGGTAAGGAAGTAAAGGTGTGTGGTCGAAAGTTAAAGCTGCGAAGAATCGCAGCACTCCAAAGACCTGCGGTCGAAGAAAACGTATTTTTTCACATCCTCGGAAGAGGACCAACTCGGTAAATGGAGCAAAATTTAGGGGGAGGATTCAACAACGTTTTCTTCGAAAATCGCCCATTCGTTGCCCCTTTTATTCTACCACGCAATCGATAACCACGGGCATATGATCTGACGGGAAATGGCCGTCTACGGTGCCCGGCTGTACGGCATGTATCAGCACGGTGATTCCCTTGGTGACGTAAATATGATCCAAAAACACTCCCGGCGTACCGGTTCCCTCGAAAGGGAGAATGCCTGGAGGGTTATTGGTAAAGGTAGCGATAGGTCCCACATGGCCTACGAGGGAAACATCGATAGAATCTTGAAGTGTATTTTTGGTAAGAACATCGTTAACATAGTCTCCGTCGTAGAAGGGAAAGCTCTGATCGGGACGGTTTGGGAAGGTGTTTAGATCGCCCATAAATAGTACCGGCATATGTTTGACAAGAGAATGTACCTTTTTTGCAACAAGGTGCGCCTCGATGCCTCTATTTTTAACATTGGAAAAACTAAAGTGGGAATTTGCGATAGCAACGAATGCGTCTGTCGTTTTATCTTCAAGCTCTACAATCGTTATCACAGGGGTTTCGGGATCAGATTCAGAGAAAATAAGCTCTTTCTTATGTATGTGAAAACGCTTTTTCTTAACAAATATGCCGTCTTGATCACCTCTGGAGGAATTTACTGAAAAAAACTCGTAGGTGTGATCTAAAAGTGGAACAAGATCCTGCACCTGGTTTGGCTGCAGCTCCTGCGTGCCGATCACATCAGGGTTCATGTTGTCAATCAGCGCAACTATGCGAGGAAGTCTTGCCGGCCAGCGGTTATCAGGAGCAAGATTGTTATCATAGAGGTCAAAGAGCATGTTGTAGGTCATGACGCGAATCTTTTTGCATTTTTTGCTCAAGCCTTTCTTAATCTTTCTAAACTGCGCGTCATTATACTTTCCTTTTTGCAGGTTCTCTACACACTCAAAATGGTCCATAACAGGTGTTATTGAGTTTTCAACAGCAGCAAGAGAGGCGCAAACAAAGATGGCAATAACAAGCAGATATTTAGACATATTTTACCTACAAAAATCGTTCATAGGCCCAGCGGGGCAACAGCTTTAGAAGCCAGGCATATAGGCGCCAGCGGCGTGTGATGTAGGCGTGTGCTCTTCGATGTTTTATGGCCGAACAGATTTGAGAGGCGGCTTTTTCAGGAGTGGCCATCCAAAAGGTCTCTTCCCCTTTTGCCATGTTGGTGTCGACCCAGCCGGGCTGGATGTCAGTTACGCAAATATCCTTTCCGGCTTTATAGGCCTTTACGCGAAGACCCTCTAAAAAGTTTGAAACAAAGGCTTTAGAGGCACTGTAGGAGGGACTATCGCCTTCACCGCGAATAGCGCTAATCGATGATATGCCAACGATATGGCCGGAGCCCTGTTTTAAAAGGTACTTCATGGCAGTGTGGGCAATAGCTGCAAAGCCTACAGCGTTTGTCTGAATGGTTAGATATTCCTTTTCCCAATCAAAGTCCTTGTTGTTGAAGATGATGCCGGCGTTGATAACAAAAAGGTCGACCCCGCCCATTGTATTGATGAGCGCCTCGAGCGCCAAAATTGCCTCAGAAGGCTTTGAGACGTCAATGTAGGCTGCATGACTTGGATGCGCAAGTTCATTTTGCATCGCTTTTAAAAGCTCGACTCTTCGAGCCATAAGCCCAACTTCGTAGCCCTCTTCTGAAAGGCAGAGAGCTAACGCCTTTCCAATACCGGATGATGCACCGACAACAATTGCTTTTTTCATGTATTAAAGGGTATCTCGAGGACAATTTTTTCGCTATGGATAAATGTATTGCACGTAAATTTCATATTTTATATATGGGGATTGCGATGAAAATCGTTTTTTTAAAATTCAAATTATGGAGATTTATATGTTTTTCCTAGGTGATATTGCTCTTATGTTAGAGCTTTTTGGTTTTTGTGTGGCTCTTGTTCTTTTACATCAAGCTGCGAAAGAAAATGGTGGACTTGTACGAGTTGCAGGTATCATCCTACTTATCGGCTCTGTTGTATTAGCTCTTTGCACATCAATGGGCGTTTATAAAAGACGTACTATGGGCAAAGAAGTAATGGAACATATGAAAAAAGAGCGTTCTGAATAAATCTTACCGGTCCGAAACGCTATCGGACCGGAACTTAACCAAAAGGCCAAATATGTACCGTTACCTTATACTCCTCGCATTAAGCTCGTCACTCTTTGCAGATGATGATAGAGACTATCAAAATCGTCAGGCAGATATTAAAAGACAGCAAAGGCAGTATCAAAATCGCCAAGATGATAATAGAAGACAGCAGCAGCAGTACGAAAACCGCCAATACCAAAATCGACAAGAAGATATCAAACAGCAAGAGCGCGAAACTGAGAACCGCCAGCAAGATAGATAACTAGCGGATCTTTTCTAAGAGCGCTTTTATTTGCCTGCAGAATTGGCCTTTGCCTAGGGATTTTGCCATGAGGTAGAGTCCACAGGTAAGCGGCAAGTCAACAATGGGCTCAAACTGCTCTTTGATTGCCTCTAGCTCGCGCTCAGGCTCGTCGCTTTGGGCAAGAAGGGTGCCAAATTTCCAAAAGGCGATGGCATCCTTTTTGTGAAACTTGTAGACGTTTGCAAGCTTTACAAGAGACTCTTTTTCATGGGGCGAAAGCGCCTCTTTTTGTTCAAACTGCCTTATCACATCATCTACATCGAGGTTTTTTAAGGCATTGATTGCCGACAAAAATCCTTTATTTTGCCAAGCCTCTTTAATAAAAAAGTCATCGAGTCTTTGCCAAAAGCGCTTTGAAAGCTCTTGGTCATTTTCAGCGATATACTCGCATCCCTGTTTCAGTGAGCTAAAGGAGGAACTTAAACTGAGTACATTCCATGGCAAGATAGTGCCTCCGCGAACAGATAATGCGTCGAGAATATAGCCCGAAAGATAGAGAAGCAATATGTATGAGAGCGCTTTATCAAGATAGGCATCTATTCCTACAAAAAAGTGTGTAGGAATCTCTTTATTTGGATAGCGAGAGCCGCACAGGTGATAGGAAGGCTGCAAGAAAAAGTGGCCCTTTGCAAGACCTAGGTAGTGCGCCTCTTCATTGCCTTGAGGAAGGTTTAGGCATATTTTTGGACGGGATATATGCTCTGATAAGCCCACAAGAGTGGGATACTGCAACCACTTAGGGAACATATCTGTCTTTTCAGGATGCTCTAAAAAGTCTTTTAGATCCCAGTAATAGAGGTTATACTTTGAGCCTCTGCCATACTGAAAGCCTGAAAGGCCTACCGGCTCATCTTGCGTCATTTTTGCAAAAAGCGCTGCAGAAAATATGTTGGCTTCAGGAATCAGCATGTCGTCGTCTATTGTGAAGATAAAATCGCCAAATGGCGAGGTTCTAGTGGCGCCAAGGGCGCCTTCTTGAAAGAGGGCAAAGAGCCGCTCTTCGGACATGTCTAAAAGGGGTTGCAGTCCCTTTGCCCGTCGTATCATGCCTGTTAATAAAAACTGGCAGTTTCTTGCACCGCCATATCCAAAAGAGCCGTCAGGAGCACAGGCGATCAGCTTTCTTATGCCTAGTCTTTCAGCCAGCTGCAAAGTATCATTACGAGAAATGTGGATGATATGCGTGTCCGACGTGCGATTCAGGGCATCGATAAACTGGCTATTTTTTATAAAAATTTGCTCACTGGACTGATCGTAGACCACTATGGGATAGTCCTTGAGGTTGATTGCAATACCGCACTTTTCTTTTAGATACTGCATTACAGCTTTATATCCTTCGACAATTGAAGGAAGAGCCGCCTCATTAACCAGCTCCTTCTGATAAGTAGCAACAGTACAGGTAAAAAGCTCCAGCCCCTCTTTAAAGTAGAGAGGGTTGTGAATATAGGCATCAAGATGGTTGATAATCACAATCACAAATGAAAGCATCGACTGCATTTCTGTTAGCTGCAGAGAAGATAGCGGTCTTGATAGCCCTTGAAGCCCGCGGATCAGGCTCGTCATGCTTGTAATCTTTTCAAGCAGGGACGAATTTTCGTTATAGTTTTCTAGAAAAATATAGGGATAGGCATAGCTTCCAAAGAGTTGTAAAAACCTACGAAAATCTTCTACGCTGTATTTCTTTTGAAGGTAGCGATCAAATTCGAGTTTGATCTTTTCATACTGTGTTTGCACCGCAGGATCAGAACCGGCTTTTGTTGCTAGAACATCCGACAGCTTTGAAAAGAAGAGCGGGATAAACTCGTTACATGCATTATAAATTGCTTGGGCATCATCTGAGCCTGCTACATTTCGCTTATAGGCTAGTATTTGCGTCTGGTACTGGCTTGGGAACTCTTTTACCATTTTGAAGGTGCCTTCACGAGGCAGCCTAAATAAAAAAGCGATAAGCGCTTTTACCTTCTCTATAGGCCACTTCTCAAGGATATGCTTGACAGAACACTTTTCTGCCTGCACCTGAAGAAGCAAAAACTCAAAATCTTGCTTTTGATACTTTGAAAGGTCGATCCCGCCGTAATAGAGGCCGTAGAGTATTTCTATAAGCATGGCCTTTGCAGCATCGGCCGCAACGCTATTTTTAGAGATAAAGTCTGCAACCGAAATCCCGAAAAGCTCGCTTAGAACTGCAACTGCATCGCCCTGGTGTTTTTTAAACCGATCTACAACCCTTTTAACGATGTTTTGCTCATCCATCTCTTGATACCTTCGATCTTGTCAGGTTTTAACGTTATAATAGGCCGCAGATGCTCAACAAAGCAAACCGCCTCTTCAACCGATCTATACGTATCTGGATATTTTTTTGCGAGATATGCAACAACTATTGCGGCGCTTCTTCCGCGCCCGGCTTTGCAGTGCACATAGACCTTCTTGCCCCTCTTTATTTCGGCATCTATAAACTCAACACCCTTTTCTATAGCATCCATGGTAAGGGGCTGAAAATCTACTGCCTCTATTTGAAGATGGTCAATCCCCCATGCCTGTAGATCGCTTGATGTGACAGGATCGGAAAACAGGCCCTTGGTATGGTTTTCAAAGTGCTGCAGTATGCTTAAGATAGCGCCAATACCCTCTTTTTTTAGCGCTTCGTGATCACTGTTGTTTTTAAGAGGAAGTCGTCCCAGGTAGAGGTTCTCTGTTATTTTTGTGTAGACCGGCCACTTTTTTGGAAAAAGCTTGTTGCGGATATAGCCGTAGAGCAGGGTGATGTGATAAATAAGATGGTTCATAATAGCTTACTTCTTGTAGGTGTCGATGCGAGCATTCCAGCCGCTAAGCCATCTTGCTTCGTTTTTTTCAGGCAGACTATTGGCTACGCGCCTTGCCAGCACAAGTTTTGCTGCATCGCAAAAGGATGTCATCAGATCAGACCCATCATTCATCTCTTCAAGCAGCTGAAGGAGGCCCCACCCTTGTCCCTTATAGCGTTCTTGAGGCGATACGCCCTCGCCCTTAAAGTTGACGTAGTCAATGAGAGCATATAACCCTTTTGGATCACTGTAGAGCCTTTGAAAGCGCTCCTCTATATGCTTTTTTCTCTCCGGATCTACCCCTTGCAGCATTGGTGTAAGAGCGGAAGAGATCCTTTGGGCCATAAAGGCTGCTTGATAGGAGCGAGTCTTTAGTAAAAAAGAGCGAAGATCTTCTACCTGTTTGGAGTTTTTTGCCGCCAAAAAAGCGTCACGATCCCTCCACGGGCAATGGAGGTTTTTTTGTAACAGTGGAATAAGCTCCACATTTTTACTTTTCAGGTACTCTACAAAAAGTGGAAAGCGTTCGCTAAAACCCTCTGTTTCACCCTCCGGATACCAGATAAAGTGGCCAATTCCAAGCGACAGACACTTTTCACCCTGATTCCAGTGAACAAGATTTTCCGGTTTCGAGCTGCATTCGTTTTGATAGATGCGCTCTGATATTTGACTTAAGTCCTGAGCGCTAATCGCGCATAAAAATAAAATGAGCCACATAGAAATCTCACGCTTGTGAAATAATTCACGATATCCTACAGTTCCCATGCAAAAAAGACACCCACATTCTATGAAAATCACCCTTTTTTCAATACTGCTGCTTTTTAGCGCAACCCTGCATGCTACCGCTCAATATGATGTGCTCGGCATTGGAACTGCAATGACCGACCTTCTGATCGAAGTAGATGATGCTTTTTTGCAAAAGTATGCTGACCAAAAAGGGGGCTCAAGCGTCACCTCCATAGAAGAAATTGATCAAATCCTGGCCATTTCTCACTCTTTTCCTACCGTAAAGCCAGGCGGAAGCTGCGCCAACACCATTAAAGGCCTTGGAAGGCTAGGACTCAATGTTGCCTATCACCTTCGCGATGGCATCGATGAGTATGGAAAAATGTATGAAACCAACTTAAAAGAAAATAACGTTACTGTTTTAAAAGTTGAAGATGAACTTTTGCCCTCAGGACGCCTTGCATGCCTTATCACGCCCGATAAAAACCGTTCCTTCTTTTCAGCACCGGGTGCAGGCAATGCTTTTTGTCCTGCAGACTTAAATCCTCTCTATTTTAAAGAGGCAAAGCTTGTTCATTTAGATGGCTATTCGCTACGAAATAGCGGCCTTGTAGAAGAGGCGATGAAGCTAGCAAAAGCTCACGGCGTACGTATCAGCTTTGATCCCGGCTGCTTCCAGCTTATTCGTGAGCATAAAGGGCTTATCTTACGCCTTTTAGAAGAGTATATAGATATCTTCTTTGCAAACGAAGATGAAATTCAAGAACTTCTAAATATGCCTGCCGATGATGGCTGCAAGAGCTTGAGCCGCCTTGTGCCTATCGCTGTTGTCCTGCAAGGAGATAGAGGCTGTCTTGTCGGCTCTAATGAAAAGCTACTAGCGGTTCCTGTCCGCACTGTTCCTGTTATCGACACCACGGGAGCCGGCGATCTCTTTGCAAGCGGATTTCTCTATGGCCTTTTGCAAGGCTATAGCCTTGAAAGGTGCGCCGAGATCGGCAACTTACTCGGCTCAAGCGTCATCCAGCATGTTGGCGCAGAAATCCCCGCAAGCCACTGGCCGAGCATCCTTCAGAACATTGAGGATTGCCAATAAGGCTAAAAGTGCCTACAATTTATGCCATGCCGGTTTATTCTATACTGTTTTTAATTGGTTTTTTGAATGCGCTCTACCTTAATGGGGCAAGCCTCTCTATTTACCTTACTGAATGTGGGTTTGAAAAGGATCTTATAGGGTTATTTTGTCTCTTGGGATTTCCTTTTAGCTTAAAAATTCTCTGGTCTTGTGTCATCGACTATGTACGCTTGCCTTTTTTTACTGGCACTCCTCGTAAAGCGTGGTTTTTTGTAGCGCTTATGGGGATAGCGCTCTGTTTTTTAACGATAAGCTGGATAGATCCGAAAGTACATCCTTGGCTTTTAGCTCTAGCGCTTGTGGCATTATCACTTTTTTCAGGCTGCTTTTACATGGTGGGCATTGCCTATGAGCTTGAAAGCATTCCAACAGGCTCCTATAGTTTGGGCTCAAGCTGCCTTATTACGGGCTATAGAACGGGCCTTTTATATGCGGGAGCGGGATTTCTTTATCTTGCCCACATAGCTTCCTGGAGCTTTGCCTTTCAGATAAGTGCAACGATTGTCATTATCGCAGTCCTCCTTATGCTTTTAGTAAAAGAGCCCTATCGCTCCAAAGAGATACTTTCAGTACGAAACAGGCGCCTTTCAGAGCATCCTACGCTTTTTAAGGGATTAGTCTATGAAACGCTTATTCAGCCCTGCCGCATCTTCTTACAGTCAAATAATTGGCTTGTGCTGCTTGCCACAATCCTTCTATTTAAAACTGCCGATCACATGGCAAAGCCTATGGAGGGGCCATTTTATCTAGAACTTGGCTTTGACAAGCAAGACCTTGCCCTTGCAGCAAAAAGCTTTGGCTTTGCTGCCACCATTTTTGGGGCCTTTTTTGCAGGAAAAGTCATTCAGAACAAAAATCCCTACTACGCTGTTGCTCTATTAAGCATAATCCATACCCTTGCTGAATTTGGCTGCCTGGTCCATAGCGTTGTGGGTAAATCCTACCCGCTTTTATACCTAACTTCAGGGGTGGGCAACTTTACCGGCGGCATGCTTATTACTGCTTTTATTTCCCTGCTGTGGAAAACGTGCGATAAAAACTACGCACCGGTACAGTATGCCTTTTTGTGGTCGATCTCATCCCTTGCTACAAACCTAATGGCATGCTGCGGCGGCTTTTTAGCGGCAAGCACAAACTGGACCCAATTTTTTACCACAATATGCCTGATTGGCGTAGGAACCTCGTGCATCCTTATGGCAGTTGTAGTGCGTACAAAAAGTCTGGATCTAACTCCTGAATTTCGTACATGATGCTGCTTTGTTCACTTTTTGGCTCAAAAAAAAATAACAGGGTAGGCAGGCATACGCATCAGGCTAACTCTAAAAAACAACATCTAAAACATTGATTGTTAATATATTAAAAATATTGATAGGCTTGAGACATGCGCGTGTTCCTCTTTTCTATTATAATAACAGGATCCCGCTACGCTGGCAGGATCGGGCAGGATCAAAAAACTGGTTGAATTAGTTGCTCGTGAATTTTGGACAAAAAGACCGGAAATAGTACGAAACCCGTTTCTTACAGCAAATATTGCCAAATTGTCTTTCTCTCTTTGATCCTGCCCGATCCTGCCAGCGGAGCGGATCCTGTTTATTATTTTTATTTGTCTTTAGCCCCTGATGAGTATGACTGCATATCCTGTTTTTGTCCGTAGAACCTAAACTCAACGCTGTCGCTGTATCGCTTTACGGGTTCTGTAACTAGGGCGTCTTTTAGCTTTACATAGCTGCTTTGGATTCGTTTTAAAAAATCGCTCTCTGGGTTTTTCGCTGCGTCGTAATAGTGGAATGTGATTTTGGATGGGAGTGCATGTAGGTCGTCACTGGATAAAATTGATTCATCCAATACAACCTCCATATCTGAAATTATGTGGACATGGCTATTATCGGAGGAGTTTTTTTCAAGTATCGTATTCACAACCGCTTCAACTGCCGCTGAAAGATTAGAACCGGTAGGCAATTTAGATGCCGTATCAACAAATTTTTTTGCACGCTGGCTGGTATTATAATATCGGAGTAAGGATGTAAGACCAAATTTACAAACATAGACCCCTCTTTTCTTAATCACCGGTTCAATGAATTGTGTAATTTTATCATAAATAATTCGGGCATTTTCCTTTCGCATGCCAACACTCATTGAAGGTGAAACATCGAGTATAAATAGATGTCTTGAGGCGTAAAAATCGTCGTAAAAAGGTTGAAAACAGGGCGTGCTGTATGCACGATCCACTGAATTCTTTGCCAAGATTGCTGTGGCCACAAAACGCCATCTTGTACAAGTTAGAGAACAACGAAGCAGGGAATTAGTGTCAAAATAGCGAAACAAATAGTGTAGCATCTCTGTGGGCAGATATTGCGTAACAGATGCCTCTTCAGCTGTTGTAATTGGATATGACGCTCTACCTACATAGCAGGGAATACATTGACAAATTGGTGTACTCATAATGGATTACCAAAGTGGGTTGCTTTCTCTTTATACCGTTTTCTGATCTTTACGTCGACCTTTTTGGGGATAGGTGATGCGCGAGCATCAAGCAATCTTTATTTTTAGCCGTTTTGCTGCTTTGACAAGGCCACGCTAGCAAATTAGTGAAGGTCTCTGCTAGTATCTTTCGCCTTTAACGAGGTGAATATGTCATTAGTGACTGAAATAAAAGCTTTTACTGCAAAATGTGCTGAAAGTCTCCAGGCTGTTCCAGAAGAATTTAGAAAAGAGGCCACGGTAGTTGTTAATAAAAAAATAGAATCCCTTCGCACAAAGTGCTATTCGGATCTCGCTTGTTTAGAACCTGGTAAACAAACTGTCAGGGAAGTTATCGACAAAATCCATGTTCTTACAAAAGCTGCAAAAGAAAAGAGCTTTCCATCCATTCCAAAGAGCATTTTTTGCCAGGCGCTGAACCTGCTTTCTGATGAAAAGACAGATTTAGATTTTGTTATTGAGCGCCTTAAAAGCATTCCGCACTATTTACAGCTACCTGAAGATCGCATTGGAGCTTTTACACCGCTAATGCAGCCTGTTGTACGAGAGCATGTGCTTAAAGCTGTTGAGAAGATCCAGGACCTTGCTGAGCCTATTGTATATGCTGCAGCAATAGATGAAGAAGTTAGCAGGTGGGAAGTCAAGCACGCGCGTATAGCGGCAGCACTTGAGGAGTTTGCTCCCTATTTTGATACTGTTCGCGATTCAAAAAAACTATTAGATACTCTCCTAGGCTCCATCTCTCGTACTCCTGACGAGCAAGCCACCGCGCTCTTTTCTTGCTATAAAGGGATTCTATTAGAGGAGTCAAAAGAATCTTGTGTACAAGCGTTTAAGACTCGGCTAACCATTGAAGATGGTAATTTACCACAATTTTCTACTTCGCCTAAAGAAAATGTGCGCAAAATGCAAAGATATATCTCTACTATACGACTACGGCCCTCTGCCTATCGTGGATTTTGCTTAAAACTTGCTGAAAAAAACTTTTCGTTTGGCGAGCTGCTCGCCGTTTTTGATGAGTTTGATAGAGGCTGGCAAAAGGCTTCAGAATATAGCCTTGAGGAAGCAAAACGAATATTTAGCTGTCTAGATAGTGAGGTTGTAGCAAAACAGCTCTCTCTGCTTCCTCAAGAGAAAACGATGGTATGTGTTG
The DNA here is from genome assembly GCA_963826935.1 of uncultured Chlamydiales bacterium. Lineage (GTDB taxonomy): Bacteria > Chlamydiota > Chlamydiia > Chlamydiales > FEN-1388 > SZAS-7. The sequence continues at coordinate 51,395 of CAWGYH010000002.1, forward strand.
ATGTTCGTAACTGGCCTATTCACTTACAACCTGTTAAACGTGAACTTCTCTATCAAACTATATCACCCATAGCGACTGCAACAGGTGAGGTATTTGACGATCGAGGTGTAAAAAAAGACGCAATTAGCTCAGGCAAGCTCCTCAACGATGAGATTTCCTATTCTACCTGCGCCCGTCAGGGAAGACGCAAAACTATGGAAGATGCTGATTTAGTCACCACAATCAAACTGCATGATGGCACGACATGTCCTCTTTTTGCTGTGATAGATGGTCATTGTGGAGACCTTGTTGCAGGGCTAGTTCAGATAATGCTTCCTGCCACTGTCCAAACATGGCTTAATGCAGCAATACAAGAAAATAGCCAAGATATTGACCTTGCCATTCGTAATGCGATGAAAATTGGGATGATAAAGCTCAACTCCATACTTAGAAACTTGGGGCTGAATGACCCTCTTCACGTTCCTGGAGCTACCTGCATCTTTTCTTTTATCTATAAAGACATTCTCTATACCGTAAATATTGGTGATTCTCGCGCAGTAACAAGTTCTGGTGAGCAGCTAAGCATAGATGCAAATAAACATAGCCCTGCACATGTGGAGAAGGTCAAAAAAAGAGATGGACAAATGGACGAGGAAGGAAGAATTGAGGGCCTGCTTACCTTTAGCTCTTTTGGTAACTTTCATCGTGGTGCTTCTATCACTACCTTTTCAGGAATACATGCACTTAGGCTAAAACGAGCTCAAGAGGGCCAATCGATGAAGCTACTTCTTGTATGCGACGGCATTACATCCAGGATTTCATCTCTCGGGCTAATAGAGCTACTAAAAAAACATGACGCCAAAGATATCGTCCAAACAGCCTATGATAACGGGGCAGAAGATAACCTCACCGCCATTGTCGCTTCATTGCCCTATTGTCCTGCAGACAGTAAATAAACAGTGGGATAAAACGCTAGCCAGATCTCTTTAGACGTTCTTTCATCTTCGCTAAAGTGGCTTTAAGGTAGCGATTATAGCCTTCTGGGCTCATCCAGCCTTTTGGGCAGGCAACGACTTTAAGCTTACTTTCTTCAAAGTAGAGGAATTGGTGTGTGTTGCTTGTTTTTCTTCGAACCCGCACTTTATAGGTGTTGCCTATTTTTTCACGGACACGGGCAATGCGGCCGTCAGGAATTTTCACGCATGCGCCGATTTCGATTTTTTGCTTACTCATGGAATTTGAACAGTCTTAAACATTACTCTAATCTCATAAATCCTTATGGCAGTTGCAGTGCGCACAAAAAGTCTGGATCTAACTCCTGAATTTCGCAGGTAATGCGGCACTTTGCCCGTGGATTTTGCTGCAAGAGCGCCTCTTTAAACCACTCTACAAGCTGCTGGATAGCGTTTTTTAGCTTTTGCCTGTCTCGCCCCTTTATAAGCTCAAACTTTAGTCGGGCATAGGTCTGTTCCGGATCGCCCACTCCCACATAGGTATCGGGAATATAGACGACCTTTGTCTTAAGCTTTTCAACGGGAATGGCAAGTGCCTCTGCAAGATAGCCATGCACCTTCTCAGCAAAGGGAGCAAGCGAAAACTGTAAAGATTGCGACAGTTCAATCGTAATAAATGGCATAGCACCTCTAGTTAAATTTATGATGTTACGAAACCCAGAGGCTGCGTTGGGCTATCTTTGTTAATAACAAGCTGGCCTGTAAAGTAGCGGCGGTAGACATCAAGGGCCTGCTGGGCTGTTTGTACTGAGAAAAAGCAGCTGGAGACCCATTCTGAGCCTTTTATAGTGCCATTTTTTAAGTTTATTTGGAAACGGGAGGTGATTTTGTCCTTCCAGTAGCCTTCGTCGCCAACAAGTAAGATTGGCGTTGCAGTTACACAGCCCACCTTTCGTCTCACCTCTTCAAGGCAGTATTCAAAGTCTGTGCCGATGCCGCCCATGACGAAGATCGGAAAGTCGAGGTTAAACTCTGCTTGGCGTTCGACAAGTTCATAGTGGCGGTAGGTCATCTTAGCTTCGATGTAGGGGTTTTGGCGCTGCTCGTTTACCACACTTTGTGAACTTGAGCGAAAGTCGGAGATGCGTGCACCTGATAATATTTTAAGCTCTTTTGCAATGCGATTTCCTGTCTCCATAGCGCCGGGGCCGCCTCCTGTAATCAGCACAAGCGGGGTATCTTTTGATAAAAGCGGGTGCGAACAGCTTGTACGAAGCTCAAGCAGCCCCTTTAACACATCGGTTAAAAGCTCTTCAAATCCCCCTGAAAGAAGGTTTGAGCCATATACGCCAAAGGTGGTAGCCTTAATAAAAGTTTCAGTTTGGTTCAGGGGCACAAACATGCCCGTTTCGCGCTTTGGCTTTTGCACATACTGCAAAATTTTTCCTGTAATCTCATCTACCCAGTAGACAGGTATGGCAAATTTGTAGAGGTCATTCATCATCGCCCTATCTTCGTAGGAGAAGAACTGGCCATGGGTGGCGGAAGGATATTGAAAATATATGCCCTTTAAGCAGGTAGAGACCCGTTCTGAAAGCAGCATGCGCTTCATAATAGGAGATGGGAAGTAACGGCTTAAAAGCACGCCCTGGCTTGTAATTTCTCCATCTTCGATCGCCTTTAGATAGGGGTATGTTGGCTGCTGCTCAATAAAGCGCGAAATTAATAGCGCTTGACGCGTTCCATGGGTTATGCCGGGAAGGTCGTGAAAGACCGATGGCCGGGCCACCCAGTCATCTGAGCCAAGCGCCTGCATCTGATGCCCTTTTACCACAAAGACAGCTGTTCTTTCTTCAAAAGGCTGAGGTGCGGTGTTAAAGGCTGTGAAGAGCGATTTTGAATCTTCAAGGCATGCCTGAAGCTGATCGCGGTCAGAAAAGAATACGTGCTCTCGATAGGGCTCAAGAGTATAAAATTCTAACGGAATATCGGTAATTTCTCGTTTTGATGTGCCGTAAAGCTCATATACATCACCTGATGCAAGGGTATCAGGCTGCAATACGGACGCTGTAGTATGCGTATAGCCGCTTGATAATAGATCGTCTACTACGCGCGCAAAAACTGTTCTGATATGAAGCGGGCTTGTTCTTAAAAGGAGAATCTCATCCTCTTCGACGTTGCGAGGCGCACCCTCAAGCCAGTCTTGGTGCAGATGAAGCATATTGCGAATGGAGGCGTTTGCATTGTGCAGCGCCTTTGCCATCGTCGGCAAAAAACCAAAAATAGAGCCTTCGTAGCTTATGCGGCCATTTTTTAGGGCAAGATAGGCTATCGTTCTGCCATCTACCCTATCCAAAATCATGTTGTCGCTTCCCTGCATCCCGCCAAGAGATAAAAGGGGCTTGCCCTTTCTATCCGACCTGCCAAACATGCGGGTAAGATAGTCTGGATCTCGCACGCGTCTTCGAGGATCTGCTGCGAAAAGTTTGCCGATATAGGCCCCTGGTGTAATAAGCAACAGCATCTCGCGTGCAATAGGGCCAATAGCATTTAGACGCACCAAAATAGTCGCACACCTTCTGGCACGATCGATCTCATATTTTTCGCCTATGCCGTTAAGGCCAATCTGCGCAAGGGTACTCTTGATATTGAAAAAGACAAGGCTAGGCTCTATCTCGTACCCAACAAAGTTTGGGTGTATATTTTCAATAAATACTGTCACCAGGCTCGTTTTTTCGTCTACGGGCTCAATCTTGGTGATTTTGCCGTCAGGCGTTACCAGGTCAAGTTGCGTTAAATCCATTTTTTGGTCTCCAATACTACTTTTACTTGCCCTGACAATAAAGTTAAAGTAAGATTCGAATAAGTAGAAAGAAAAAGGACATAAGGGACATAAAGGACCAAAGGGACTATAGACCTGCGTCCTTTTGAGTCCCTTTCTTCAGATTTAAAGGAATTTAAGTTGGCTATTTAATCGCCGAATACGATAATGGCTAGCTTATGAATCACCAACCACAAAAATTACCCCGCTCAGTTGGAACACACGATGGCACCTTTCATGCAGATGAAGTGACAGCTTGCGCTCTTTTAGAGTTCTTTAACCTTATCGACCACGATAAGATAAAGAGGACACGCTCTGCAGATGAACTTCGGCTTTGTGAATATGTGTGCGATGTTGGGGGGCTTTATGAGCCTTCTATGAAACGCTTTGATCACCACCAGGCAGACTATAAGGGCCCCTTAAGCTCTGCTGGGATGATTTTGGAATATTTAAAGCAGACGAATGTCTTAAAGCATAAAGAATTTGATTTTTTTAATAATTCTCTTATTCGCGGCGTAGATGCGCACGACAACGGCAAAGACCCCCAAATTCCCGGCTTTTGCACCTTTTCACAGGTGATATCTAACTTTACACCCATTCACTACGACGCTCCCCCTGAAATGCAAGATGCTGCCTTCTTAGAGGCTGTAAGCTTTGCTAAGGGCCATATTTCACGCCTCTGGCACCGCTACCAGTATAACCAGTCTTGCCGAGAGACGGTAGAGCAGGCAATGGCAGATTTTAGAGACTGCCTTATCTTTGAAAAGTCTATTCCCTGGATGGATGCCTTCTTTGATTTAGATGGCGATCGCCACCCCGCTCGCTTTGTTATAATGCCTTCCGGAAAGTGCTGGAAACTGCGCGGCATACCGCCATCCAGCGATGAAAAGATGAAGGTGCGCCAGCCCCTGCCTGAGGATTGGGCGGGCCTTTTAGATGAAGAATTACAAAAAGTTTCAGGAATCCCCGGAGCCCTCTTTTGCCATAAAGGACGCTTTATCTCTGTCTGGAAAACCAAAGATGATGCCCTATTAGCTCTTGAAAAGGTGCTTCACGCAAGGAGTGTATCATGAAAAATATATTTCAGCAGATCATCGACGGCGAAGTGCCATGCGACAAGGTATTTGAAAATGATCGCATCATCGCCTTTAAAGACATAGCCCCTGCCGCCCCTGTCCATATCATCATCGTCCCTAAAAAGACGATTGCCAACATCTCGCAAGTAAGCGATGAAGATGGCCCTCTTATGGCAGAAATTATCAAAGTGGCAAATGAGCTGGCAAAGAAATTGGGCATTAGCGAAGGCTATCGCCTGCTTACCAATAACGGCCACATGGCCGGTCAGTCTATCTACCAGCTCCACTTTCACCTGATTGGAGGTTGCCACCTTGGACCTGTCGCCTAACACTCTTGGCCTGCTCCTTATCGACATCCAAGAAAAGCTTTTCCCAAAAGTTCATGAACATGAAAAGCTGCTGCAAAACATTGAAATTTTGCAAAAGGGGTGCAAGCTGCTTCTGATCCCCAGCCTTCTTACAGAGCAGTACCCGCAAGGCCTTGGCAAAACCATGGAGCCACTTCGAGAAGGCCATAAAGCGCATGAAAAAACCACCTTTTCCTGTTTTAAAGACCCTAAAATACAAAAAGAGCTCCTCGCCAAAGAGAGCTGGATAATCGCAGGAATCGAGTCGCACATCTGCGTCTTCCAAACTGTGCAGGATCTTCTGCACCATAACAAGAAGTGCATTGTCATCCAAAATGCCATCTCTTCAAGAAACGTGCTCGATCACAACTCAGCCCTTCAGGAAATGCGCGCCCTGGGCGCCCGCATCACAACGGTAGAAACGCTCCTCTTCGAAATGGTGCAAGATGCCAAGAACCCCCACTTCAAAGCAATCTCCGGACTTGTAAAATAGTTTGTAATCCTAAAAACGGAAATCCTGTTTGACTCTATCCCTATTATCAAGCAAAATATATGTCCTTAATAATATAATAGATAATCATGAGTCCATTAATAGATAGCGGAATAGCAAGTATTATACAAAAAGATGTAGATACAACGCGACTGGGAAAACTTTGTCTTGCATCAAGGGACACCTTCAAAACCTTTAGACCTTGGTTCATGAGGCGTATGATTACACTTTTTAATCTTCCCCATCATCGCATCAATGCAAAGATATTATATTAGATCTATACTGGGTGATATTGCTGAATCTTCGTCCCTAGAAAAGCCAATTTTAGAAGTCCATGGTAATACTATTCTGAGCCTGCTGGATTGTAAAACAAGAGAAGAGGCAACCACCATTATGGAGGGGCGCCCGAGATACCTATTCGAAGCACGCGTTGCTCATTTTAAACAAAAGTGGAGCAGCATGAGCGCTCAAGAGCAGGCCAAGGCTCTAGACACTATAGGAATTGCAGAATCTACATTGGCGCACCATGAATTGCTATTGTTGAAAGAGTTTGTCGCAGATGACACCCTCTTATGGGCTCTTCCAAGTATGCGCCTTGCCTGCTCCCATGTGATTGAAACACGAGCGGCACATTTTCAAGACCATATGCAAGAAGTAGACTACACGCTACTACATGATATTATACATATGATTAAGCAGATTGCCTATGCCCCGACAGACGCTGCATATGAGGCCCTCGTAGCACAAATGAGCGCACTCACCCACAACCCTTCTCAACAACCCAGCAACAGCAGCTTATGGGGCCAGTGCAACATCATGTGATGCGGCAGCGATTCCCGCTGAAGCACAAGGGTAACATGACAGGAAAGATGATAACGTTATGGGTAGCAACACCGTAGGTTCTGGAGTGCGACGATCATTCGTCGCTTTCACTTCGACCATCCACCCTAATAGCCTCACCGCCCAAGCTGCAAACCACCTCTATAACTATTCCTAAAGCCTTTGAAGGGCAACCTTTAAGACATAGGGTTAAAGCAATTTTAAGCCCCGAGCGGTTTTATTGTAAGGGTGCGTGGTCGAAGTGAAAGCGACGAATAATCGTCGCACTCCAGAGGCTTCGCCGTTTGACCGAAATTTCGCTGAAAAAGGTACACAGGACCCAACAACGCCTCTTGAAGTTGTACTTTTTGTTAGGATTATGCATACTAATGTCCTATGATTTATCTTCTTATCTTGCTTTTTTGTTCCACATCGCTCTTTGCAGATCGGATTGAGTCGCTTTTAGCTATTGGGGATGCAGAGCAGGCTCTTGTTGAAATTGAGATTGCGCTTCAAAAGGATCCTCTCAATCGCCAGCTTGAGAGACAACGGATTGTGAGCCTTGCAAAAAAGGGCGATATCACAGCGCTTCTTAAAGCGTACAAATCCTATAACGACCCGGCCGACAGGGAACTTCTTGAAAATGTTGCGTGGGCTGTTATCTATAAGGCAAGCAAAAGTGCATCGCCAATTATTCGCCAGGAGGCGACAATTGCTGGTTTTTTAACGCAGGATGCAAAAGGAATTCCCATTTGCCTCAAGTCAATCGGCGATGAAAGTGAGGGTTTGCGTCTTATTGCGACAAGCCTTGCTTCTCGCTGCCGCGATGAAATGCTTAAAGAGCGCGTTTTAGAGGCAGTAGGGAGCGATGCATCGCGTCTGGTGCGGCTGCAGGCAATTGAAGCAGTGGGCAGCATGCGTTATGACAAGGCAAAAGAGATGCTTTATGCGCTGCTTGAAAATAGGGGCGCTGATGCTCAAGAGAAGATGCTGGCTGTAGTGAGCTTATCAAACATTACGCAAAAGCCCGATCCTGAGCTATTGGATCGCCTTGTAAAAAGTGAGCGTGCAAGCACACGCCTGCTTGCCTGTGAGCTCGTCTTGCACCATTATGATAAAGAAAATGTGCACAAACTTTTTGACCTGATGACAGACACGCTCTTTGATGTGCGCCTCGTTGCCATTCAGACTGTGGCGGCGCTCAAGGCAAAGCCGCAAGATGCAATTCTTGACACATTACTTTCTCACCCTGATATCAAGACAAAGATTTTAGCAAACTGGCTTTCACTTATCGTCGGCTATAAAGAAAAAAGCGCTCTTGCTGCCATGCAGCAGTTTTTAACAGTTCCGGATAGAACTATCCGCCTTTTTGCAGCAGGGGCTGTTAGCCATATTGGAAACCATATTAGAAACCATATTGAAAAGTTTTCACTTATTCAGGATGACCCGCTGGTAGCGCTCAATCTTGCTATCGGAGCCATTTGGGCAAGATATGATGTTGAGCGTGCCGCGCGCCATCTCTTACATGGACTTAAAGAAAAAACTCGCCTTTCATGGCACTCAATGGGCACTATATCATATATAGGACCCGCGACAACCATCCACTCTCCCTACTGTGCACAGCTTCCGGAAAGTGAAGATCTTCTTGTGCGCCTTGAGCTCTATTCTATGCTTGCAGCCTGTGAAACGATACCGCTAGAAGAGCCTCTTAAGGCTTTTTTAAAAGAAAGAACCTGGGGAATAAGCGCCCAAAGCGCCTGTTTGATGATGCAGGAGGGACTTTTATATGAAGATGCCCTGCGCGGGCTTTTAAATGATACAAATCAAGAAATTGCCCTCCAAGCTGCCTTTATATTAGCTTTTTACCACCAAGACGATGAAGCACTTAACGTGCTGATGAGAGCCTACAATAAAGCTTCAAGGCAGATGAAAGAATATATTCTCTTTGCTGTTGCTACCATCGGCACAAAAGAGGCCCTCCCCTTCTTGGTAGAAGTGCTAAACGAGCCATTTGAGACGCTTCGCGTACGAGCCGCACGAGGCATACTCATCTGCCTCTATCATTAATCATATGTTAAATGCTGGGCAACATCGATCGGCCGTCCTATAAGCTCATTTTGATACTGCCAGCTGGCAAGTGCCTTTGCTTGGGCAAGAGAAAAATTTTGGCTTTCTGCTAACAGAGGAACGGTTTTATTCCAGCTAAGTTCTTCCCAAATTATTGTTTTGCGACTTTTGCTTTGCAGTAGGTTAATGTACATCTCGAAGGCAAGCTGAGGCTTTTCTTTACAAAAGTCAATACTTCGCTGCAGGGCCCTCTGAAATGCGGCCAGTAGCTTTTTATTGGCTTTAAAGCCCATGCGGCAGGCTATTACTACCTCTTCATACTGCGGCATGCCATAGTCGCATACCCTAAAAAATATTGGATTATGTCCCAAGAATTGGAGATACTCCGGCTCTATGTTTTCTAAAGCGCCATAGACAATATCGATCTTTTTACTTACAAGGTCGTTTATAGCTTGGTCGTAAAGGTTAATCCTGCAGCCCACCTGAACATTATTTGCGTCTAAAATTACCTCAGCAGAGGGCAGGATGCTGTAGGCGCCATCATAGCCCATGATCCGGCCATTAAAATCTTGAATAACCTTCATTCCGCTGGTCTTAAGCACTAAGAAGCCTTTAAGAGGTTTTTCTATAATTCTGCCGGCAATGGCGAGATTGCTTTTTCTTGAAATCGACCGAAAAACGCGCGGAAGGCTTGCCAACACAAGGTCTGCGGATTTTGCATCAAGCATAGCCAAAGGAGAGTCCGTTGATGGCTTCTGTATTTCAATAAACATGCCCTCTTCGCCAAAATAGCCAAGAGCCTGCCCTACATAGAGAGGAATGTGGTTTGGATTTGCCGGCCTATCCAGAACCACGCGAAAGTGCATAGGGGATTGCTCATGTGATGTACAGCTTGGGGCTGCAAAACATGCAAATACTACCCACAAGGCGCTATAGAGGAAATTACGTACCCTCACCAGCTCCTCCCCTGAAATTTTGTTGTACTTCTTTATCATAAGAGGATATAGTACCCTACCGTTTAATTATTTCCAAAGCGCCACATGAGGTTGGCAAGGAGCTTCAATGGAAAAAGCCAAGCTGCAGGGTAGCAAGTCTCATGGCAAGAAGTCATATATTGAGGAAATTCAAAAATATATTGCCGAGCAAAACCAGCTCGACGGTTGGCTTATTTACGACTTTCACGGCAATAACACGCTTGGTCTTGAGCTCTTAGGGATCGATCCTCACCAGCTGCTTTCGCGCCGCTTTTTCTACTGGATACCAAAGAAAGGCCACCCAACAAAAATTGTGCATAACATTGAAGCGCACACACTCAAACACCTTCCGGGAGATGAGATCGCCTTTGAAAGCTGGCAAAGCTTAGATTCTGCGCTTGCATCGACACTTAAAGGAAAAAAGCGCATTGCCATGGAGCACTCCTCTATGGGTGCCATTCCGGTACTCTCAAAGCTTGATGCCGGGCTCTATGAGTGGCTTCAGGATAAAAAGATAGAAGTAGCAAACTCATGGAATATAGCAAAAAATTTCATCTGCCGCTGGACGCCAACCCAGCTTAAAGCTCACAAAGAGGCGGCCTCTTTTTTGTACGATCTGTTTGATAAAAGTTTTGATAAGGTTGCCTCCGCACTTCGCTTGCGCAAAAAAGTAACAGAGTTTTCGCTGCAGCAAGAAATTTTAGACGAGTATAGCTCCCACAACTTTGTTTCAGAACATCCGCCGGTAGTAGCTGTTGGTGCCAATAGTGCACTTCCCCACTACAGTCCCACAAAAGAACTCGACACGCGCATCACAAAAGACTCTCTTCTACTTATTGACATCTGGTGCAAGAAAAACAATGAACAGGCTCCCTACGCCGACCAAACGCAAGTGGCCTTCTTTGGCAAGCATGCGCCTGCAGAGATGCTAAAGGTCTATAGCATCGTAAGAGATGCACAAGAAAAAGCTATAGAATATATAGAAAAGACGCTCAAATCCGGAAAAGATGTTTTAGGATCTGATGTTGATGATGTTGCTCGAAAATATATTCAAAAACATGGCTATGGAAAGTACTTTGCCCATAGAACCGGCCATAACATCCACACCATGCTCCATGGATTAGGACCAAACCTTGACAACTACGAAACACACGACGCGCGTCCCCTTATGCCAAGAACCTGCTATTCTGTTGAGCCCGGAATTTACATCCCAAAAGCTTTTGGCATACGTCTAGAGTGTAATATTTTTATTCACGACGACCTTCGCCTCGAGGTAACAGGCCGCTCTAAAGATACGCTGCCATGCATTACATAAGGTAAGATACCGTGAAGTCCCGCTACTCGCCGCAAACCTTAAGCGCCCTCTTCTTAGTTGCAGGAACCTGTATTGGCGGAGGCATGCTGGCACTTCCCGTTGCTACATCATTAAATGGCTTTATCCCAAGCAGCTTGGTGATGCTTCTGGCATGGCTTGCTATGACGCTTACAGCGCTCTACCTTGTCGAAGTGGGCTTCTGGATGAAAAAAGATGATGCTCATGTGATATCCATGACCGGCCGTTTTTTAGGCAGCTGGGGAAAGTCGCTTGCGTGGCTTTTATTCCTTTTTATCTCCTATGCATCGCTTGTTGCCTACACTGCAGGCTCCGGCCACCTTCTGACTCGGGCGGTAAATAGCTATTCAACGCTCGCCCTCTCTCCTGAAATTGGCTGCGTGCTTTTTGTAGCCATCTTTGGACCATGCCTCTTTTTTAGCCACAAGGCGCTCGGCAAAATAAACTCCATACTTTTTCTCACTATGTGCGCAGTCTATGTCGCTTTGATATCGCTTAGCGTGCCCCATATTGATAGTGTTAACCTGCTGCGCAGCAACTGGTCAGGTGCTTATCTTGCCCTGCCGCTTCTTCTGACTGCCTTTAGCTTTCAGACTATGGTGCCAAGCCTTCATCCGTTTTTGGATCATCACGCCCCCAGCCTTCGACTTGCTATCATCGGCGGAACGGGCCTTGCGCTTGTTGCCTACCTCATCTGGCAAGCATCGGTTCTAGGGGCCGTGCCATTAACGGGAGAGTATGGGCTCATCGAAGCGCTTAAAGTTGGCGAGCCGGCAACGCATGTGCTGGGTAAAGCTGTCGGCAGCATCTACATAGAACTGCTAGCAAGCTTTTTTGCCTTCTTTGCCCTTGTCACCTCATTTTTTGGCATATCGCTTGGCCTTTACGATTTTTTAAGCGACGGCCTGCAGATCCCCAAAAAAGGCTGGGGCAATATTTTACTTGGCACACTCATCCTCCTGCCCACCCTCTACTTCGCCACAAATCTAGAAAAAATATTTTTAAAAGCACTCGACGCCTCAGGCGGCTTTGGCGACTCCATCCTCAACGGCCTAATCCCAATTGCCATGATCGCCCTCGGCCGCTATCACTATAAGCTAAAAGAGCAGGGCTTTTGCGCCCCGCGCGCCAAATGGCTTCTTGTAGCCGCCTTCTGTTTCTACCTCCTTGCCCTTGGCATCGAAATCCTTACACACACCGGCCACCTGACTGCTGTGCATGACCTTAAAGAATTCGACTTTGCAGCTGCAAGCTAAGTAATACCCAACGTAACTATCGAGACCGAGACCGAGACCGTGACCGAGACCGTCATTTTTTTGCCTCCTGTTCGTGTAGGCCAAAAATGACGGTCTCGGTCTCGGTCACGGTCTCGGTCTCGATAAGGGCAAATTTTATACAAAGTCGATGTGTATAACTTCCATTGCCAAAAACCAATAGCTTGCGTATACGCAAAAAGCTATGTGGATCGTACGAATTGCACTCAGTAGACCCTACACGTTCATCGTTTTAGCCATGCTCATTTTGGTGATAGGCGGATGGTTCGTCGTGCGCACTGCAAAAGATATTTTTCCTTTTATTAATATACCGGTGGTCAGTGTAATCTGGAATTACCAGGGGATGCCGGCTGAAGAGTTTTCCCAGCGCATTACAACCTATAGCGAGTATACCCTTTCAAATAACGTAAATGATATTGAGCGCATTGAATCGCAGACGCTGGATGGCGTGGGTATTGTCAGGCTCTTCTTTCACCCGAGTGTTGAGATTGAATCGGCCGTGGCGCAAGCATCGGCAAGCTCGCAGTCTATCTTAAAGCTTATGCCGCCTGGAGTGCAGCCGCCTATTATCTTGAGATTTAACGCCAATACTGTTCCGCTTATCCAAATGGTGCTCTCAAGCCTTACGATAACAGAACAGGCGCTCTATGACTATGGCATCTACCGCATCCGTCAATTTATTTCGACGATTCAGGGCACGACGCTTCCTACGCCTTACGGCGGAAAGTCGCGCCAAGTGATGGTCGATGTTGACTCAGGCGCGCTCTTGACTCGGGGCCTGTCTGCTCGCGATGTAAGCAACGTTATTTCCAACCAAAATATAACAACGCCGACAGGCGATGCTCGCATCGGTCCTTACGATTATCGGGTAAATCTAAATAACACCCCAGAGCTCATTGAAACGATGAATGACTTTCCTGTAAAAATGATCGATGGGGAGATGGTATTTTTACGCGATGTAGCCTTTGCTCACGACGGCTATTTGCCCCAGACAAATATTGTAAGAGATAATGGCACTCGCGCAGTTCTTCTTGTCATCTTAAAAAATGGCGCCGCATCAACCCTTGATATCATCAACAGCGTAAAAGAGCTCTTTACAACTATTCGTGCAAGTGCGCCGAAGGCTATGAACATAAGCCTGCTTTTTGACCAGTCGATCTTTGTTAGGGCAGCCATTGAAAGCGTGCTTAAAGAGGGTGCGATCGCCGCCCTGCTTACCGGCTTTATGATCTTACTTTTTTTAGGAAGCTGGAGAAGTACTGTCACTGTCTGGGTCTCCATTCCCCTATCAATTCTTGCCTCCATCATCGTCTTAAGCCTTACCGGCGATACGCTTAACTTGATGACGCTTGGGGGCCTGGCTCTTGCTATTGGTATTTTGGTGGATGATGCAACTGTTGCCGTAGAAAATATCCATCGCAACATAGAACTTGGCAAGCCCCTTACACAGGCGGTTCTTGACGGCTCATATCAGGTTACAATTCCTGCCTTCGTCTCAACCCTTGCGATCTCTATTGTCTTTTTACCCGTTGCGCTTCTTGTAGGTCCATCAAAATTTTTATTTGTCCCATTTGCAAAGGCGGTAGTCTATGCCATCATCGCCTCCTATATTCTCTCAAGAACTGTTGTGCCTGTGATGCTCAACTACCTCATCGGAAAAGAGACAAAAAATGGCCTTAAAAAATATCAGGAGAAGTTTGAACAGCTCTTTCATCGCTTTAGGGATCGCTATACCAAGTCACTCTCTTGGTCGCTTCAAAACAAAGTGGCAACAGTACTTTGCTTTATTCTTATCTTTTTGACATCAGCACTCATCTTGCCCTCTATTGGCGAAGACTTTTTCCCGGCCGTTGACGCAGGCCAGCTTCGACTGCATGTCCGAGCGCCAAGCGGCACCCGCATTGAAGTAACCGAAGAGATATTTGGGAAGGTAGAAGATGAAATTCGCAAAGTGATTCCACAAAATGAGATAAGCCAGATTATCGACAACATCGGCATACCAAGCTCCGCCTACAACCTTGCCTTTGGCGACCTGGCCACCGTTGCCTCCTATGACGGCGAGATTTTAGTAGCGCTTACTGAAAAAAGAAGCCACGGAACGCCATTCTACGTTGAAAAATTGAGAAACCACCTTAATAAAACATTTCCGCACCTTTTATTCTACTTCCAACCGGCAGATATGGTGAACCAAATTTTGAATTTTGGCATTCCCGCGCCTATCGACATTCGCGTGATGGGCTACAATAAAGAAGGTAATTTAAAAATCGCCAGGGAGCTTGTCGATCGCGTATCGCACGTTCCTGGAGCCGTTGACGTGCACCTCCACCAGGTTGTAGATGCGCCGGAACTTTTTTTACGTGCAGATAGAGCGCGGCTGGCTGAAGTGGGCCTTACCCAGATGGACCTTGCAAACGATGTTTTAGGCACATACGGAATAAGCAGCGCTGTCACTCCTAATTTCTGGCTCGATCGAAAAGCTGGCATCCCCTACACGATCTCTGTGCAGGAGCCAAAATATCGCACGACTGACCTGCAAACGCTTCTTCGCACCCCCGTTGCAAGCCCCCTTACAGCGGAAGCTCAGCAGCTGGGAGACCTTGTCACCGTTGAAAGAAGAGCAACTCCCGGCGTTGTAAGCCACTATAACATCCAGCCGGTCTACGATGTGCTTGTAAATGTGCAGGGAAGAGACCTTGGGGGCGTATCGAGGGATATAAATAAAATAATTGACGAGCTAAAACCGAAGATGGAGCCCGGCAATAGCATTGAAGTACAGGGCCTTGTGCTTAACATGCAAACGGCCTTCACGCGCCTTGGCATTGGCTTTATCTTTGCCATCATCTTAGTCTACAGCATTATGGTGATTAACTTTCAGTCGTGGCTCGATCCCTTTATTATCATTATGGCGCTTCCGGGCGTTATCTCAGGGATTATCTGGATGCTCTACCTTACCCATACTACCTTTAGCGTCCCCTCGCTTATGGGAGCCATTATGGGCGTCGGCGTAGCATCGGCAAATAGTATTTTGCTTGTCACCTTTGCAAACCGCTACCTAAAACATGACAATGACCCGATCGAAGCTATGGTTGAAGCCGCCAGCGCCCGCCTTCGCCCTATATTAATGACAGCTTTAGCCATGATTGTGGGCATGATTCCAATGGCAATCGGAATTGGCGAAGGCTCTGAACAAAACGCCCCGCTTGGCCGAGCAGTGATTGGCGGGCTCATTGTCGCCACTGTCACCACGCTCTTTTTTGTGCCAATTATCTTTACCTTGCTACGAAAAAAACCAAACCCCTATATAGCCAGTGAAGATGAGGTCGATTCGCATGCATAAAAAACCAAGCACCTATCTAATTGCGGGCCTGTCAATCATACTGCTCGCCCTCTTTTTTTACGGCTACATCCCCCGCTTTTTTCAGACTCGAAAGATCGAACATATCGCCTACAAAGAGTCTCCAATCAAAGTGATGGTGAAAAAGATAGCGCCTGTCGACACCCCTCTTACTCTTACACTTCCAAGTAAAACTGCAGCCCACCATGTGACGCCAATATGGGCAAGAGCTGACGGCTACTTACAAACGCTCTATGTCGACATCGGGGATAAAGTCAGGGAGGGACAGACGTTGGCAGTGCTCGACACCCCGGAAGTGGATAAGGCCTACCTTCAAGCTGTTTCTGACTATGAGGTGGCAAAGGCAAGCCGCGATATTGCCCAAAAAAATGCCGACCGGGCACGCAACACCTATGAAAAAGATAGAGGCGCAATATCTCAACTTGATGTCGACCAGTACCTTGCAACCCTTGAAGAGGCTGAAAATACGCTTGAGGCACAAGCTGCCAACGTCGCACGAAATAGAGCACTTCTAGATTTTAAGTATATTACCGCCCCATTTGACGGCATAATTACCGAACGCGATGTGGACATAGGCGCACTCATTTCAAGTGGAAGCTCGGCTCATAGGCTTTTGGTGATAGAAAGTAGAGATATTATCCGCCTCTTTGTGGCAGTTCCTCAAAGCTACTGTACGCTTATCTCCGAAGGGATGGAGGGCACGACAAAAATCCGCGAATATGGCGACAAAGTGTATAAAAGCAAAGTAGCGCGCTTTGCAAAAGCGCTCGATCCCATATCCCACACCATGCTTACTGAGCTTCATATCTCCAACCCCGATGATGCAATTTTAACGGGTCTCTACTCTGAAATCACCTTTAGCTTCACGCCAAACCTTCCCTACTACATGGTGCCTACACCCGCTGCGATCATCCGCACCGGAGCCCCGCAAATTGCCGTGCTGGATGACAAAAACATTGCCCACCTCAAAACCGTAACCATAGGCCTTGACTATGGCAACGCCTACCAGATCACCTCAGGCCTAAACCCAGGCGATCGCATCATCATCAACCCCACCGAAAAAATCCAAGATGGCGTGTCATGCGTCGTCAATTAAACAGCGGAAATTGTGACTGTTTCACAAGCAAAATGGCCGCGCTGGCAATTGCCCCTATAGGCCCTTTCAATCCACCTCTGATATAGCTGCTTGGCCTCTTGTGTGCTTGGAGCGTTCAGCTTAAAAACGAAGCGTGTTGCCTTGTCTTGTGCGACATGGGTTTTTGGAAGTATTGCCCGAACGCGCATGGTGCTGTGATTTTGCTCATCTTCAGCAAGAGATGCCTCAGGATAACAATCTAGAGGGATTCCGTTGGCAGAAATAGAGAAGTTATCATAGAAAATAGGAGGAATATACAAATCTAAAGAGATTTCATAGTCATGGCCCGCTTTAAGCCAAAAGTCGATGGCTGCCTCATTGGTTTCATCCGTCCATCGGCGAGTTCCTTCCCGCTTATAGGTGCCATCAGATAGTGCTGCCCAGCCATACCCGCGAATCGGCAGATCGAAAGTAAAGTGTACATTATCTGAGAGCGGTTCCTCAGGGGAAGAAGTGTTGATGACAAAGCGCTCCTTTTGCCTCTCAAAAAATTCTAGCGCATATTCATAAAGAAGAACATCGGCCCAGTTTCTTTGGCCAATTCCCTCTAAGACCTCGCAGGAGAGCTCTTCGTCCTCTTTGGTGACATTAAAGGGTTGAATTTTCTCGGGAATTGGCCATCCAAGTCCCGAAAAAAGCAACGCAATGGACTCATCCATTTTTTCCGTAATGCCCACAAAATAAAAACGATCAAGCGACATCTTTGCAGCTTGTAGATGCGCATCGATTGGAATTAACGGATCATTTGAATCCAGGCCTGACAAAAATTTGCACATTTCATTGTTTGCCGTATATAAGGGGTCCCCATCTTTTGGAAGCCTATGTAGATCATAGTGACGAGGGGTTCCTTTATGCTTTAATAGTATATAGCGATGTTCGCTGATGACTCTTGCAACAGGCTCCCTCAAAAAGGTCACCAGCCTCTTCTTCTGAAGGTTGTGGGCCCTCTGTACCTCATATAAGGTCGAATGGCGGGTATCAAAAGCACCAGGTTTCTTATCGGTTTCATTAAAGAAAAGCGACATCACCGTCACACCGCCTGTTTTCGGAATATGAAGAAAGTAGATAGGCATATCTTCCCCAACAAGCGGCGTAAAGAGAAAGAGCATACCTGCAAGAAGTAAAGAGATGCGGCTGCAAAAGCTATTGGCATACATGACCATAATCATACCCTCCGGATTGACATATTCAATATTAAAAAGCTGTTTTTTGTGCAATTTTTTTCTTTTTTTAACAGATCGTTTTTGGTAAGATCGCCCGATTTGAGTTGAACCTAAGAGGACAATGCATGACTTTTTTGATTCGAACATTTTTGATTTTCTCACTGTTGCTTCTATCAACAAGTAACGCGCAAGAAGCTATTTCGATCACCCTTTCAAATCGGCAAACTTGCGATCTTGAGCTAATTTTTAATGGGGGATTCCATCCTCTCAACAGGTTTATGGATCAGGCAGACTACAAGCGAGTTGTCGAAGAGATGCGCCTGCAGGATGGGACCGTTTGGCCCATGCCAATTGTTCTCGACATTTCAGAAAAGGTAAAAAATCAGATTGATAGCAACCCTCGAGTTTTGCTGAAAGATGCGGAAGGAACTGTCCTTGCCTACATGACCGTGTCTGAAATTTGGGCGCCTGATAAACAGATTGAAGCACGTAATGTGTATGGAACGGTAAATAAAGAACATCCGGGTGTAAAGTATCTCTTTAATAATGTTGGTCCCTACTATATGAGCGGCGATCTTTATAAGTGCGCGCCGCCAAAACATTATGATTTTCTTTCTTTGCGCAAAAGCCCGGACGAGCTAAAGGCTCTCTTTAAACAGAAGGGATATAGCAAAGTTGTAGGCTTTCAGACGCGAAATCCCATGCACCGCGCCCATGTTGAATTGACTATACGCGCGGCACAAGAAACCGGCGCCCACCTGCTTTTGCACCCTGCCGTGGGAATAACAAATCCCGGCGATGTTGAGTACTTTACGCGGGTAAAATGTTATGAAAAGCTCATGCCATACTATCCGGACGGCCTTGCAACGCTCAGCTTGCTTCCCATCGCCATGCGCATGGCAGGGCCAAGAGAAGCGCTGTGGCATGCAATTATTCGCAAAAACTATGGATGCACGCACTTCATTGTAGGCAGAGATCATGCCGGCCCGGGAAGCGATAGCACAGGACAGAGCTTTTACCACCCATACGCTGCACAAGAGCTGGTTGCTGCTTATGCCGAGGAAATCGGCATCGAACTCGTGCCTTTTAAAGAGATGGTCTATGTGCAAGAAGATCAGAACTACCAGCCCGTTGACGAAGTAGATCCATCAAAGACAGTGATGAGTGTTTCGGGAACAGAGTTTCGAAAAATACTTCATGAAGGATCAGAAGTTCCGGCCTGGTTTTCCTATCCGGAAGTGATAGAAGAACTCAGAAAGATCTACCCGCCTCGCCAGAGTCAAGGTTTTACAATCTTTATGACAGGCTTATCCGGTGCGGGAAAGTCAACAATTGCAAATGCCCTGGCAATCAGGCTGCGGGAAATCCAGGACAGGCCCGTCACTATTTTGGATGGAGACAACATCCGCAAACACCTGTCTAGCGAGTTGGGATTTTCTAAAGAGCATCGCTCACTTAATGTGCGCCGTATTGGATACGTTGCAAGCGAGATCACAAAAAATAGGGGCGCAGCAATCTGTGCGTTAATTGCGCCCTACCTTGAGGACCGCGCCTATAATCGCGCTCTGATTGAACCACAAGGTGGTTTTATTGAAGTATATGTTGCAACGCCTTTGGATCTATGCGAGAAAAGGGATGTCAAAGGGCTGTATAGCCTTGCGCGCCAAGGAAAGCTCAAAAACTTTACCGGCATTGACGATCCTTACGAGAAACCGCAGAATCCGGAGCTCATTTTAGACACCTCACTATTGAATGTTACCGAAAGCGTAGAACATATAATACAATATTTATTAAATAAGGGGTTTTTAGTCTACTCCTCATACGGCCTGCCCGCCCGACGTATACGCGGCGGATCTGCTTCCTTCATTTCTAACCAATTGATCTTCTCATATTCAGGAAGGGTTACCCCATAAAACATTTTAAGCAATTCTACCTGATGGAAAACTTCAACAGTTGACCGCAAATGGGGGCGATTTTTTGTCCTGAAAAGAAAAACATCGTTAGGAATCAGATGTTTATTGTTTCTGCCAGTCTGCCATCTTACAAACATTAATAGGAGATTTACTATTCCAGCTTGCAATCTGACAAATATCAAAGTAGGGTGCAAAAAGCATCGGTATATTGTTTTTATTAAAAAAAGCTCCAAATACCCTATCATCATCGAGTGTATCGTTAAAAAGTTTTTGTTTGTTTTCTATGAGTAGTTCACCAAATCCGGAGATAAAATGATGTTATGCCCATTGATAAAGTTCCAGTCAGGAGCATAATATCCGCTATAGCAGCTGCTCTTTAGGGAGAGTTTCTAAAAATGTAAATAGCCGGGGAAAAACATAAAAAGATGACAAATTGGTTCTTATAACATAATCAAATTCATGCAGGCGCGGGAGCAGGGCTTCAAAAGCAAGCAATGTTTTATTTAAAACGCCTGGTCTCACATTTTCAGCGCCTCTTGCCCAAATGATATCCTCTTTAATAGCAAATGGAGTAGATAACGTGGGATCTGCTTTAATGAAATAGGCTTCCACATGCTTGGGATTCAGATGCATGTAGGCTCTCCAAATCTTTTGTTCTTCAACATACACAGGTAAATTATCCGAAGCTATAATCAAAACAAGAATTTTCATATCCCTATCCGAAAAGTCTTCTATCAATTTACCCGGCTGTTCGGTTGAAGCTGCGCAGATTGTCTGTTGCGCAAGCACGCTTCCAAAAAAAACCATAAACAGATAAAGTACCATTGAGTAGCAGCAGCTCATATATTCCCTTTTTAACGCCTCTTTATAAATGACTCTTTTACTCGACTTTCTTTTTTTAAGCAAAAAAAAACGAAAAAATTCTGCCCGGCCAACATTGTCATTGCGAAAAAATGAACCATGTCTATACTCACCTTTTCTAAAAGTGGAGGATTATCATGAAAAACAGAACAGGTTTTGCAATATGTGTTTTTTTACTCCTATTTTCAAGCGTAACTGCTGCCAAAACTGCACAAAGGGATTTTTTTCTCGTCTCCATTCCCAAATCGGGAACGCATCTTGCGGTGAAATTGCTGGTGCTGCTTACTGACAAAAAACCCAACGCTCTAAACGCAAGCATCAATATAGAAAATAATAGATACAAAATTTTTGAAGACTTGGTATTGAACCTTAAGATCACCAATCAATTTGCCTATAACCATACTGAAAAGGGCTATTTAGGCGAACATTTTGCTCTTTTTGGCAAGCAGCATCCGGAATATGTACAGATAGTGCAAATTAGAGATCTCAGAGATGTGATTGTTTCCTATATCTATCACCCAGGCTCCCTCCAACACTTCATCGAGGAGATGGGAGGAGACTTTAGCATTGAAGAAAAATTAACCCATATCCTCAGCAAAAACGAAAGCCCTTGGGCGCTCCATCTAGAAAAAAACATTACGGATGCCATCGACATGATATCGGATTCAAATGTATTTGTGCTGCGTTTTGAGGAGCTGATTGGACCTGAAGGCGGTGGAAGCCTCGAGACTCAAGTGCAGGCAATTACCCGTTTAGCATCTGAATTACAGGTGCCTTTAACAGAATCTAAACTTAATTTTATCAGAAACAACCTATTCGGCAATAATAACGGTCCGACAAGTATCTGCCACATTCCGCAAAGGCCAAATTGGCTCTTGGAAGGAGCATTTCACAAAAGAGCACGAACAGCTTTTTAAAAAAAATTGGGGCGAGCATCAAAAAGCCCTCGGATACCAGATCTAAATATGGTATAGTGAGCTGTTTACAAGGTGATTTTGTGGTTTGGTATAAAGAGGGACTTCGTTTTCAATGCACCCAGTGTGGCAAATGCTGCACCGGCTCGCCTGGCTTTGTATGGGTAACAGAGGAAGAAATGGAGGCTATGGCTGCCTCGTTACAGATCTCCCCAGATCTTTTTAAAAGAAAATATACAAGAATTCGCAATAAACGCTTTTGCTTAGCTGAAAAGAAAAACAGCGACTGCATCTTCCTTGAAGGTAAAAAGTGCACAATCTACGAGGCGCGGCCCAAGCAGTGTCGCACCTATCCCTGGTGGCCAGAAAATCTCCATTCTGAAGAGAGCTGGAAGAGCGCTGCCAAGTCGTGTGAAGGCATCAACGACAATGCCCCCATAGTACCCTTTAGCGATATAGTCCAATTTACAGCTTAAAATGATTAGGCTAGCCTGAGTTTACAAGTTAGGCTAAACTCGCATAGAAGGCACTGGAAATTTCTACCGTGACAGCATTGGGGTTTTTAAGC
This sequence comes from uncultured Chlamydiales bacterium, assembly GCA_963826935.1. GTDB lineage: Bacteria > Chlamydiota > Chlamydiia > Chlamydiales > FEN-1388 > SZAS-7. Next base: position 73,437 of record CAWGYH010000002.1, read on the forward strand.
GACACGCGAAAGTCGCATTTACCTATTGTTTTATCATTGGATTGTTTGAAACCCGCACGTGTTGCGTATTCAATAAAGCTGGCATAATCTTCGCGGGACGAAAACTTCAGGTATTTTAAATTTGGCCTTTCATCATATACGCGCACCTTACCTTTTTCAAAAACTTCTTTAAGGCTTTCGAAGGTAAGACGTATTTCCTTAATGCTCTTTTCAAACTCAGGTGAAACCTCTTGGGGACCTAACACAGCACTGTCACGCCTCTTATATTCTTTGTCGATAAGGTCCATAATAGCCTCTATTTCCTTTATCATAGGGCGATATGCAGCATTGTCAAGGCACATCCTCGTTATCGTTATATTGAGCGCACTTCGCAGCGGATCAGTAGATGCCTCTTTTCCAAATATATCCGGCAAAGCGTTTCTCATAAATGAGGGGTACATCCAAGTTTGCTCTAATTTGGCAAACTCCCTTCTCACTCCGCGGATTACTAAATCATAAGGTGATGATTGTAATGATCTAGTTAGAGCCCTAACCAATCTGTTTAACATTTTTTTCACATCAGGACTCGCATCGGCAAAGAGCATTTCGTATGTATCACTATTTCTATCTTTTAGTGCTGCAATACATGCATCTCGCATCGCTCGATCTGAACTATCTTCAGGGATAATTGCTAATAACCTCTTTGTCAATTCACTTTTCAAATCACTAGCAAGTCGATATTTTTTTTCAAGGGTTGATATTGCATCGTTTACTATTTCAAGTTTTGATGGCCGATGCATCATAACTGCAGCTGTTACGCCAAAAGAATAGACATCTGTTCTTGGACTAAAGCGCGCCTCTCCCAGAGCTGCATGCCATATTTCAAGTGGAACAAAAATCCGGGTACCGACCGCATCTTTGTTTCTACCCACACCATCTTTCATTTCCGTAGATAACCCCAAATCAACAAGCCGCACTTTATCTTCTTCAGGGTCGTACATGATATTTTCCGGCTTTATATCCCTATGTAAAAAGTTCTGCCGGTGCAGTTCTTCCATTTTTTTTAAGACCTGGTTTAGTATGTGAACCCTCTTTGAATCAGGAATTGTCTGATCGTGTTGCAAGACACTAAGATCCGTCCCCCACGCAAGCTCTTGAACGCTTATAGTCCCTTCTGTTACAAACTGCTTATCTACAAATAAACCCATAGCTCGAAGTGCTTTTTCTTCAATAGCTTTTTCTGGAGGAGCTTCCTCAAGTGGCATTTTCACCGCATAAGGTGTGCCGGTAACAATATCCATACCTAAAAGGACCTTCCCAAACTGCCCCTCACCAAGTACACCCTTCTCATATATGGCAATAAGTTGACCCTCCGTGCCGATAATCACCGAATAGGTGAGCCCATGCTCTTCTTTTTTTAGGTACGTGAGCGGCTGGACTTTGTGTTTAAGGCGTAGCTTTAGTTTATTTTCAAGAGCAAGCTTAATAATCTTATCCCGTTCCTGTTGCGATATAATGTGACTTGCCCGTTCACCAACAATAACATCTGGTGCTTCAAACTTAGGATGAAGGCGTGTTTTCTCAATTTGTGGTTTAACACCGATACTAACTCCCGCTAATGGCTGCAAAATAACTTTGAGAGCTGCCCTACTTTCCTGATTTTCGGGTGTAATATGCATCACAAGATGACCCTTGCTCCAGTATTTTGCTGCATTAAGCGCTGCATCCTGCTGCAAGGAGTTAAATATTTTCTGGACACCCTCGCTTGACAGGGCCACACCGCTTGCATCCGTCAAACGTACTTCGTGTTTATTCAGTTCAGCTTTTTTCTCAGGATTTTGGGTAAAATAGGTAAAATAGAGCTTATCGCCTTCTAAACTCCAGTAGTTTTGCCGATCTGGGAACATATTACCCCTCTTTATCCCTTTTCTCTATTATAGCAAGTTAATTTTTTACAATAAAGTATTACTTGGAAGAGGGGGGCAAAAAGAGAGATTTAGACTAGACTCGCATAGAAGGCACTGGAAATTTCTACAGCGATAATGTTGGGGTTTTGCGACACGCGCCAGTCGCATTTACCAAGCGTTGCGCCTTTGGATTGTTTGAAACCCGCGCGTGTCGCACGGTCAAAAAAGTTTTTATAATCCTCGCCGTTTGAAAAAATAAGGAATTTTGAATCTGGCCTATCTTTATGTAAACTAACCCTGCTTTTGGTATAAAGATCTCGAAGCTCTTTGAAGGTGTGATGCATTTGCGAAATGCTCTCCTCAAACCCGAACGACACCTCCTGGGGACCTAAAGCACCACTGTCACGCCTCTGATACTCTTTGTCGATAAGGTCAATAATAGTTGCTATTTCCTTTACGGAAGGGCGATCTACAGGATTATCTTGGCACATCAGAGCTATCGACTTGTTGAGAGCAGTTCGCAGCGGATCACAAGATGCATCGTTTCCAAAAATATCCGGTAGCACTTTTCTCACGATTGATGGAAGTTTTGAAATATTTTTTATATTTCTATACGCCCTAAACACACTGTGGTCAAATAAATCATAAGGTGATAATTGCAATGATCTAGTTAAATCATTAACCAAACTTTGTAACATTTCTTCCTTTTTAGCATCATCGCCAACAAAATATTTTTTGTATTTATCACTATTTTCTTTCAGCTCTGCAATACATACATCTGGGGCAGCCTCTAATAACTTATTTTTTAGACCTGTTTTCAAATCAGCGGAAAGATATCTTTTTTCAAAGACTGCTAGCGCATCGTTTACTATTTCAAGCCATGAAGGCCTATGCAGCATAACTGCAGCTACTACTCCGGTCGAATAGACATCTGTTTTGGGGGTATACCTTGCCTTTTCCTTATCTGCAGTCCATATTTCAACTGGCAGAAAAAGAGGGGTACCGAATTTAATTCTGTTTTCACCCACGCCTTCATACATTTCTGTAGAGAGTCCAAAATCAACAAGACGTACTCCATCTTCAGGGTCGTACATAATATTCTCCGGCTTTATATCCCTATGTAAAAAGCCCTGCCGGTGCAGCTCTTCCATTTTCTGTAAAACCAGGTTTAGTATGTGAACTTTCTTTGAATCAGGAATTGTTGGATCGCGTTGCAGGACACGAAGATCCATACCCCACGCAAGTTCTTGGATGTGACTCGTCCCATTAGCATCAAGCTGCTGCTTATCTACAAACTGACCCATAGCTCGAAGCGCTTTTTCCTCGACAGCATTTTCTTGAGACTCTGCCTTAAGGGGTCTTTTCACTGCATAAGGTTGGCCGGTAACAATATCCATACCTAAACAAACCACTCCATATAGTCCATTACCAAGCACACCCTTTTCATAGATGGCAATAAGTTGCCCTTCTTTGCCAACAATCACCGAATAGGTAAGATGATGTTCTTTTTTGTCGAGGTATGTGAGGGGCTGGGCTGGGTCGTGCTTTAGTTTGTTTTCAAGAACAAGCTTTATAATCTTGCTGCGTTCCTGTTGCGATATAATGTGACTTGGCCTCTCTCCAACAGCAGGCCCTTCTGCATGCCCTATGCGTTTTCCAGCTTTAATGGGTGTCGGAGCAATAACATCACTTGCTTCAAATTTAGGATGAAGACGCCTCTTTTCAATTTGCGGTTTTACACCGATACTCTCTCCAGCTAATGGCTGCAAAATAATTTTGAGACTACCCTTAGTTTCAGGAGAAATCCGCAGCGCAAGATGCCCCTCTCTCCAGTATTTTGCTGCATGTAACGCTGCATTCTCCTGCAAAGTATAAAATGTTTTTTTTATGCTTTCATTTGATACTGTCATACCGCCTGCATCTGTCAAGCGCACTTCATGTTTATTCTGTTTAGCCTTTTTCTCCGGATTTTGCATAAAATAGAGTTTATTACCTTCTAAACTCCAATAGCTTTTCCATTCTGTGGACATAAATAAATACCCTAATATTAACCAGATTTTTATTATATCAATTTAGTTATTTTAATTGTAGAATGAATATCATATTGTTAATCTTGCTGATTAGGCTGCACAAGATAACGTAAGGCGTCTTGCTTCATGCGAAGGTAGATGCTGGCAAGGCCATTGGCGCGGCCGGGCGTCAGGGTTTGGGGGATGTTTAGCTCTTCGAGGTAGGTAGGAGGGCATTTTAAGATGGTTTCAGGGTCTTCGCCGCTGTAGACGCGGATGAGAAGAATGCTTAATCCTGCCGAGATGATGGCATCAGATTCAGACTCAAAATAGACTTTATTGTTGACGTAGTGGGAGACAAGGTACATGCGGCTTTGACAGCCCGGCACAAGGTGAGCATCGGTTTTACATTTGGAGGGTAAGTGGCACTGCGTACGGCCAATCTCGATGATCTTTTCATACTTGGCCTCGACCGTTATAAGGCCGGAAAAAAGCTGCTTTACCTCTTCTTGCTTTTGCCGGCATGATTCAATTGTCATGAAAATCTCTTTATCACCTGTTCAACTGTTACTAACTCTGCGCCGAGTTCCATCATTTTGCGAACGGCCTTTTCAACATCACCCGGCCGAAGGTCTATTCCGCGGCATGCATCTAAAATCACATGCACCTTATAGCCAAGGCTAATGGCATCTTGTACAGAATAGAATATGCAGTATTCAGTAGTAAGGCCTGCAAAGTAAAGGTCTGTAACGCCCTTTTTTTGCAGGTACTCTTCTAGACCTGTGGAGCGAAGCTTCTGGTTGTCAAAAAAAGTGCTATAGCTATCAACACTCGGATCTATCCCCTTATGCGTAATATGCGTAAAGTGGGAGACATCAAGGTCTTTGGAAAATGCAGCACCAAACGTACCCTGCACGCAGTGGTCTGCCCATAGCGTCTGTTCTTGACCGTTTATAAGTATACGCTCTGAAGGATTTTTTTGCCAGGCTGAAGCGAAACTGCAGTGGTGCGGAGGATGATAATCCTGGGAGGCCAGGCATAGATCAAAAGGTAATTGTACAAGCCGGTTTACTAAGGGAATAATTTCATCGCCGCCCTGAACGCCAAGAGCTCCATTTGGTAAAAAATCATTTTGAATATCGACAACTATTAACGCATTCTTAGTCATTATGCTCACCTTTCATAGATTTACGTATTTTCTTAATCAAGCGCCCCTTCAAATCTGCAAGCCTCTTTTCCATCGCGACAGGGTAAATATGGGGATTTAAAAAGCGCTTCATACCCACGGGAAGCTCTGCAAGCTGACTTTGGGTCCTCTTTTGAATCTCTACCAGCGAGGGAGGGGTAAAAACTTGCCTCCCCTCTTGCAAAATCGGTACAAGAAGATCGCAGCTTGTGCAGGCCGGGTCAAAATAAAGCTGCTTTGTAGAATCAAATGGATCGACATTCTGGTTTGGATCAACAATCGGATGGTCAACATCATAGAGAAGATCGCCCACAAAATGGCCATCTTTAGAAAACCTGCGCACCTGCAGCCTGCCGGGATTTGACACTTTTGCAAGCTGCTCAGAAAGCTTAAGCTTATACTCCCACTTGCCCGTATCATCCTGCAGGGCAGATAGCTTATAAACGCCATCTAATGCCGCTTGGCTGCCTCCGGTTACAAGCTTTGTTCCCACGCCCCAGACGCCGATTTTAGCACCCTGGTGCTTAAGCTCTGAAATCACCGTCTCGTCAAGCTCGTTACTTGCCACAATTTTTACATCATTTAACCCCGCTTGATCAAGAAGCTTTCGTGCTTTGATGCTAAGCTCGGCAAGATCTCCTGAGTCAAGACGTATGCCGAGCAATTTATGGCCCTCTTTTTTAAGCTGCAAACCAACTGCGACTGCTTTTTTTACCCCTTCGATCGTATCATAGGTATCCACCAGCAGTACGGATGCATCGGGATAGACCTTTGCATAGGCCTTAAAGGCCTCCAATTCATCATCAAAGGCCATCACCCAGCTGTGAGCGTGAGTGCCTTGGATGGGAATGCCATAGGTTTTGCCGGCTAATACGTTGGAAGTAGAGGTAGCGCCCCCTACAAAGGTAGCCCTTGTTGCCGTCATGGCGCCATCTATGCCTTGTGCACGCCTTAGGCCAAACTCTATAACCGGATCTCCCTCTGCAGCAAGGCAGACTCGCGCCGCCTTCGTCGCAATAAGGGTAGGAAAGTTAATAAGGTTTAAAAGGGGGCTTTCAAGCAGCTGGCACTGCAAAAGAGGCCCTTCGACGCGAAGAATCGGCTCGTAAGGGAAGACGATCGTCCCCTCAGGAACAGCATCGAGTGTACACTTGAGTCGCAGGCCCTGCATCATATCCAAAAAGCCCTTCTCAAAAAGAGGAGCGCCGGTTGAACTCTTGATTGAGGCAAGATAGTCAATATCGGTTTGATCCAGGGCAAAGTTCTGGATGTAGTCGACTGCCGCCTCAAGGCCGCAAGCCACAGTAAAGCCGCCCTTAAAGGGAGGCCTTCTAAAGAAAAGGTGAAAAGAGGCTTTTCTTGAGTCGAGCCCCTCTTTCCAGTAGGCATAGGCCATCGTAAGCTGGTAAAAATCTGTCAAAAGCGATAGAGACATTTTCATAAAAGCTGCTCTCATAAAGAAAACAAAACAGTGTAAAGAAGAAGAAATATATGTGCACTATCTTCTTCTCAACAAAAGGACCTATAGTCCCTTTTCTTGAGTTTGGACATTTGAAAGTTCGACGGACACCGTTCTTGTATGCTTAACGTACATATTGGCGATCCATTGGTTCGGTCACGGTCTCGGTCTCGGTCTCGAGTGTAGACGTTGTGCAGGCGAAGCTTCGCCTTTAACTAAGCACATTTCGTACACTGGAGACCGAGACCGTGACCGAGACCGAGACCGAACGGTTTACCTCCAAGATGTTATGCACAAGTTACAAATGTCCAAACCCGAGAAAAGGGCCTATAGTCCCTTTTCCGGAGTTTGGACATTTGAAGGTTCGACGGACACCGTTCTTGTATGCTTAACGTACATATTGGCGATCCATTCGGTCTCGGTCACGGTCTCGGTCTCGGTCTCGAGTGTAGACGTTGTGCAGGCGAAGCTTCGCCTTTAACTAAGCACACTTCGTACACTGGAGACCGAGACCGTGACCGAGACCGAGACCGAACGGTTTACCTCCAAGATGTTATGCACAAGTTACAAATGTCCAAACTCAACAAAAGGGACTATAGGCCCTTTTCCGGAGTTTGGACATTTGAAGGTTCGACGGACACCGTTCTTGCATGCTTAACGTACATATTGGTGATCCATTCGGTCTCGGTCTCGGTCTCGGTCTCGAGTGTAGACGTTGTGCAGGCAAAGCTTCGCCTTTAACTAAGCACACTTCGTACACTGGAGACCGAGACCGTGACCGAGACCGAGACCGAACGGTTTACCTCCAAGATGTTATGCACAAGTTACAAATGTCCAAACTCAACAAAAGGGCCTATAGTCCCTTTTGTCCCTCTTCTCAGTTTAAAAATAATATTTACATAAATTGACCTAATTTCTAGGATAAAGAAATAAAAGGAAATTCTATGACGCCGCCCTCTAGCAAAGTACCATGGATCAAAATAGCTGCTCTTATGCTTCTTTTTTTGATCCTGTCATCGCCCTCTCTTGGCATTATCGCTATTCCCGTAGTTACCACTGAAGATACCTTCTCCCCATATACAGTTGCTCTAACGCAGCGTGAAAAGGGAGTTCTGTTGAGCTCCTCGCCTCAGGAGATACTCGGAAGAACCTATTATGACCCTCGCACCCTTGCAAAAAAACTCTTTGACCGCATCGTCTCCCTTGCTCGCTCTACTGCAGACACCCTCTATAAAATGCCCTCTATTGTAAAAACTAGCCTCGGTTTTGCAAATCCCCACTATGTAGACCCCCTCCAAACTACTCCCGGATGGAAAGAGCAAAGTGATGGACTCTACGTGATGGTACATGGCCTCAACGGCCATCCTTCTGCCTTCGATGATTATGGAAAAACTCTTGAAAATAGGCATCCAGAGGCAGATCTTGCCATCGTAGTGGTCCCAAAAGGGGGCAACTGCACGGTTATTGAAGCAAGCGAGCCTATTTTACAGCTTGTTGAAAGCTACATCAAAAAGAACCCGGAAAAGCCGGTAAGCCTCATAGGCACCTCTAATGGAGGAAGAATTGTCGCCTATATCGAGACAAAGCTCAGAAAACGGGCCCCAAACACCCCCGTCTTAGTATCATGTGTGGCAGGAGCCCACTTCGGCTCCTATGTGATGAACCTGATCCACGCCTATGGCCTTGCAGACCTCTTTGGCTACACGCGAGAGATCATGCAAGAGCTAGCCTATGGAAGCGATGTAACAAAAAACCTCTTAAATGAGCAAAGAGAGCCCCTCCCAAATGGTGTAGAGCGCGACTTTAGCTTCTACATGACGACGGAAGAGACTCATGTCCACCCTCCAAACTCAGAGCTTCCCATCATCAACCAGGGCGAAAAGCACTATGTTGTGCATGGAGAAGGCCACTCCAGCATCGTCCGCCGCGTGCTGCCCAACCTGCTTGAGCACGCAACCGAGTGGATGAAGGCAAGAAGTTAACAAAAAATTATGCGCCACACAACCTTTGACAGAAAAACAAGCAATTGTATATACTTGGTGTAGATACAAAGGGAGTGTACATTATGAAAACCGCAAAAGTTTTTAAATCAGGAAATTCCAAAGCCGTTCGAATACCCAAAGAGTTTCATTTAGAAGGAAAGGAAGTTGAGATCATTCAGAAGGGTCCACATGAAATTATCCTCCGTGAAATTCCCAAAAATTTGGCAAAAGCTTTCAACATTTTAACAAGATTCTCGGATGATTTTTTTGCTGAGGGAAGAAAAGATCCTCTGCCTCAGAAAAGGAAGCTTTTCTAATGACTATAAAGTATTTACTAGACACCAATATATGCATCTATATCGCAAAGCATTCACCAATTCATATTTTTAACAAGTTTGAGGAGCTAGTCGTAGGCCAAGCGTGCATGTCAATGATTACCTATGGGGAATTATTTTATGGTGTATACAAGAGTCAGCACTCTAAAAAAAATATGGCTCTTTTGCAAGAATTAATAAGCATGATCCCGCCCCTTCCAATGCCTACAGAAGCAGGTAAACACTATGGTCATATCCGATCGATGTTGGAACAAAAGGGAACACCTATAGGAAATAACGACACCTGGATAGCTGCACATGCGTTATCCTTAGATGTGACTCTTGTGACAAATAATATAAAAGAATTTACCCGGATTCCTCATCTTCTCGTAGAAAATTGGGCGTAATAAAAGCTGCCTCGTTGTTTTGGGAAGGCTTGTAAATTTTTGACGCCCCAGGCCCAATGGTGTCAACTTAAGAAAATTTATATTAGTTTTGAAAAGGTTGTGAAATGCAGATTCTCTCCCGAAGGGAGAGATGGCGATTAGCCCAGATCACCGACTGGAAGGAGGTGCTCTGGGAAAAATGGCATAATAAAATATTGCACCCCCGAAGCGGGGTGCTGGACCATATCGGGTTTGGATAATATCCAGCACCCCGCTTCGGGGGTGCATATTTTATCCACACGGGTTCCCAGAACACCTCCCTCTGGTCGGTGGTCTGGGCTAATCGCCATCTCTCCCTTCGGGAGAGAAAAAACAGCGGCCAGAGCTGCTATAAATTTCCTTAAGTTGACACCATTGGCCCCAGGCCAGCCACTTTTATTCATTTTTTTTCTTAGGTACCGTTCCATCCGGCTCAGCGGGAACCACGGTACCACCGTGATCCTGGATGATGAATTCGCTAAAATGATTCCGAAGCACCCGGCAGAAGTTCATGAAGGCGACCTCGCGCGCATTTCGCCCCTTCGGAAACTCCACTTCGAATAATAGCTGCTTGGCATCTTTCACTGTGACGCGCGTTCCTTTGAAGCTGTCAGGGCCTTTATCTCCTTTGAAGGGTTGCTCGAACAGTTCTTGGATTTTGCCTGCCAAGAGTTCCACGTTCGGTTGGCCGTAGACCAACGCCTTTTGGGCGGCGTCGACCATCAAGTCGGTGTAGGTGTAACCGTCTTTGTCAGGGATGTTAGCGAAGGCTTTGGAGTTGCCGGCTACTGCTCTGTACAATGCCTCGATATCGCTTAGAGACAGCCGTGTGCGCATCGGGTTTTGCAATGCACGGAGCGCCATGTGAAAGATGCTTTCCCCATGATTATTGAGGATGGGCTCGCCACGCTCGTTAACGATGCTCACGCCGTGCTCTTGCACCAACCTGGCCAATGCCGCCGGATTTTTTTCGGCCAGACTGTGCAATGGGGTATTACCTTCCTCATCCTGCACAGTAGCAAGGCTTGGCATCTGCTGGAGAATCGCTGTGAAGACCTCGGGGTGGGACGAGGCACGCTGCAAAAGATCTAGTGCATTTTGCTGCGAAGACCGTAGATTGCCATCGAATGCTACGACCTCGGCTACCATCTCCCAGTGTCCGCCTTCTATAGCAATCCGGGTAAGTCCCCCTCGCTCAAACAGCGATGTCAAAGCCTGTTCATCGGGGCGGCCTAGGATTTGCAATGCTTTGAGATTGCCGCACTGCACTGCCGCAACCCAGCTTTCTGCATCACAGCAATTTGTATCGACAAACCTCCGCAGCGTCTCCAAGTCACCGCACAGGATAGCATCATGAGCGGTGCTAGCCACAACAGAGTTGTCGCCCAACGCGTAAGCGAGGGCCAGGCGGTTTTGCTCCTGCGTGAGCTTCGGCGGTTGCATGTTTGTGCAAGTACGTAGGTAGCTCGTGCGCCTTTCATCCCCGGGATCGCGCCGATGGTACTTCAGCGGCAGGTCCAAGGTAGGGTGTTCGGCGCTCTTACGGATAATCACACAGTTCAGTCCATCACGCGGCTGCAGAAAACCTCTATTGGATTTAGTGTGATGAAGCCCAGCGTATGCTCCAGCGTAGATCGGATATCCTTGGGCGCGCAGATGGCTCACCATAGCGGCATGTTCACCCTTGGAGAGGCCATAGAGGAGCAAGCTGTCGACGGCCAAAACACCGCCTTCAGCCAGAGCCTCGTAGGCTTGCTGCACGGCACCGCCCGGATCTGAAAGGTGGATAAAGGTCATGCGCGATAAAACCACATCGTATTTGCCGCGCTTGATAGGCACCCGTCCGTCTGCATTGCCTCTGAATTCAAAAAGGCGCTCGACGTCCTGCCGAATATAGGTATCTGACGGATTCTGGTAGGCATTGGCTGAGACGCTAACTGCTTTATATCCTTGCTGTAGCAACTTCTGCCCGCATGCACCAGATCCTGCACCGAGATCGAGCACGTTCACTTGGGACGGGCCACCTTTTCTTTTTGCCGCGATATCGACTATCGTATTGGAATCCACCTTCAAGAAATCTTGTGTAGCACCTCTGCCAAGTGCATTTTCGCAGTCGCAAAATACGTAGTAGTCTGCCCCTTCTGCCAAATAGGGCGCTTCCTCTTTGATAAGCCGATCAAAATTGCTGCTAATGGTATCTTGTAGCCAAGAGGGACGACTGCTGTAGTCGAGTGTAGTGGCATTGCTTGGGCTCTGGGCAGCTTTTTGCAACGTACTTGCGACGGACCCTGACGCGGACGACGCCGCAGGATGCAGGGACGGGGCCGCTATGATGCCGCTTGCCTCGCGTATTACTTTTGCTGTAGTGGGAGTGGTATTAGGTTTTTGTCCCTCATCCTCTTGCGAATTACTACCCAGCGTACCCTCTTCCTTATTTTTCTCGGGTTCAGGTGGATTATATGAATAATTTCCTCCTGAAAAACTCCCCCCTGCAGAACTAACCATGGCCGTATCCCTTTCCTTGTAGTTTTTAAAGCCAATCAGGTTTAAATCCTGGCAACCCCAATGAATTATTTGGATTTAAATAAATACAGCAGAAAAACAACAACCCAGCGTTAGGAATCCCATTTGTTTTATCAGCATAAAAATTGCCCAATTTATCTTCCGGATCAAGAAATACTTCCATTACAGGCCGACTGGTTGCCTTTATAACATAGGGATCTCTCTTATCGATAGACTCGTACCCAAAGTAGTGCTTTAAAAATTCTACAAATGCATTAACGTTACTGTTTTCCTGATCGATAAAAGGGTAAAACAAGTTTGTGTAACAAGCTTTCTTAAATGATTTATGGTTAACTGAATATTCAAATACAAGGACGTTAACATTTGGATTATTTATATGATAATCCTTAAACAATTTCTTTTGGTATTCCATCATTCCATTTCCGGCACATTCAGGAAGTCCGCAAACATAAAATTTAAAAACAGCGTAACGATTGTCTGAATCCGGGGCATCCATATTGTTACGAAGGCAAGTCAGGTCGTGTCTTTTCGTGACAAGAAACCCCACAACTTTCTTGAGGCCATTGCGCCATACGACGACCTGGATTGAATCGGGATTCATCTTATCGAATAAGGCAACCTCTTTAAAACTATTTATCTCTCTTCCCTTTAAGGCGATAGTATAGACACAATAAATTTCCTCTACCAGGAGTCTCTGCTGCTCTCCATCCAATGCCTTAAAGTCAATAACTTCAACACTTAAATTCTCGTTTATTTTTTTAATTTCTGTAGTCGAAAGGTCAGGGATTGATAATAAACGATTTAACTCATCAGCTGTATCACAGATATAAAGAGGCCGCGCTTTCAATAAAGACACTCTATCATGCGCGCCATAACTAAGAGCAATACTGTTAATCTGTTCTTTCCTTGCCCTCTCAATGGCAACTGGAGAATCACTGATCAAAAGGTTATATTGCTTGGAAATCGCATCAAATAACCCTGGGTCAGGTTCTGTTAAGAGGACTTCTTGTGCTAACCCTACCCCCCGAGCTGCATTTGGAAAAACAGTAGCAAATATGAAGAGATTCGAAAGAAGAAAGACAACTAATTTTACTGTGTAGGTCATATTTGCCGCTCTCATTCTGAGTCTATCAGCATCAAAACATAAATCCAATTCTTCTGCAAAGCTTTTTAATAAGTCGAGCGCCTATTGCAGGCCCGGCCTCAATGGTGACAACTTAAGGAAATTTATAGCAGCTCTGACCGCTGTTTTTTTCTCTCCCTTCGGGAGAGAACTCGAATTTGGACATTTGTAGCTTGCGCATAACATCTTGGAGGTAAACCGTTCGGTCTCGCTCTCGGTCACGGTCTTGAGTCTCGACTGTAGACGCTTTGCAGGCGAAGCTTCGCCTTTAACTAAGCATACTTCGTACACTGGAGACCGTGACCGAGACCGAGACCGAATGGATCACCAATATGTACGTTAAGCATACAAGAACGGTGTCCGTCGAACCTTCAAATGTCCAAACTCGAGTTCTCTCCCGAAGGAAGAGAGGGTATTTCACAACCTTTTCAGAACTAATATAAATTTTCTTAAGTTGACACCATTGGGTCCGGCCTCAATGGTGTCAACTTAAGGAAATTTGCATTAGCTTTGAGCACAGTGCTACACACAATTATTCCTTGATAGACTTTGTGACAATTTCAGTTCCGGAGGAACGTCTTAATAATAGCCCATGGTGCAGCCCCAAAGGGGCAAACCGTGGGTATGGCACAAAAAAACCATCAAGTCGCGTGAGCGACGGCTTAATCCGTCGCTCACGCGACTCCAGGTTATTTTTTACCAAATACCCACGACTTGCACCTCCGGTGCTACATCATGGGCTATTATTAAAACGTTCCTCCGGAACTTGAGTGACAAGAAATAATTGTGACCTCAAAGCTAATACAAATTTTCTTAAGTTGACACCATTGGGCCCGGCCTGATCATTAAAAGTTGTGTAAAATATTGCCAAAAGCTTCAAGCTTGTGTCATTATATCCTGAAAAACGGAAGATACTATGCAAGCTGCAATATTCTATTTTGTACGACATGGACAAACCGCCTACAACGCCGAAAAGCGAATACAAAGCTGGTTGCCAATTCCATTAAATGAAACGGGAATAGGCCAGGCAAAGGCTCTTGCAAAAAAAGTTGAGAACATCCCTTTTTCTGCATGCTATACTTCTGAGCTTCGTCGCGCACACCAAACGGCAGAAATCATTGCCAATGACCGATCTACTCGTATAATACAAGATGCACGAATCAACGAACGCAACCGCGGCAGCTGGGCAGGAAAGCTCGAAAGCGAGTTTGAACAGGCTCCGGCAAGCGAAAAGCAGGACCAAGAAGATGACTCCTCAATGAGAAAAAGAATTTTTGAATTCTTAAATGAAACGGCCCCCAAACACATGGGAGAAAAGGTTTTAGTTGTTACGCATGAGCGAGTTATTTGCAATATTGCAATAGAACTTCTTGGTTTAGCTTGTGCTGCAAATGAGCTATCCGTTGCGAACACCGGAGAGTTGGAATGTAGCTTTTCTGATGGAAAGTGGAGTGTAGTGGCCTTCCAAGAAATCCGAATACCGGAAATAGTTAAATGATTAGGGACGCCTAATTATTTATTTCATGTGGAAGCTTTGAAAGAAGTGGTTTCGTCGAGCTTTATTTTGGTCGGTTGTGCAGAGGTTAACCATGCGCTTATTTTTGTAGAAAACTCTACAATAGCTAATTTCTCCATCTAGGAAGAGTGTGAATTCCACGGCATATTTTGCGCCTCTTTTTTTTGCATCGAGCCAGCTTGGGTTTGCGCCTATATAGTTATCTTCAACCAATTGCATAAACTTTTTTCCCGATTTTATTGTTCCTATAGATGAATTACCCCACTGAATAAAATACGCTTGTCCTTCGATAAAGCCTATTCTAGTCACAATTTCACCATACCCCATATCTACCGAGAAATCGTTAGTCATCCCTGAGGCGTCATAGTTTGGGAGCACACCTTCAAAAGAGAGCTGATTTGCGTTGTAGTAGACATTGCGCCACTCAGTTTCTTCAAAATTGTGAGTATACTCTTTTGCACCCCAACTGCCAGCTTCAAGACTCGAAAAAAGAAGAATCAAAATAAAAAGTGCTTTTTTCATAGCAAATAACCTCTCATATGCAGTGAGTCTATTTGATCTTGATTATTAATGTCAATCAGCTGGCACTCTCACAAAGACACCTTCATCGCCGATGGAGCCGGTACGGGTCATGTCAAAGCGCGTGGCAACGCGGATGCCATCTTCTGACACGGTAATGCAGGCAAGGCCTTCGGGGTCCTCTCGCTGGATGTCATCGGCAAGATGGGTCATCAGGGCTTTTGTGAGGGGCTGTTTTTTGAAGGGGGCGACGACGCTGCAGTTGAAGAGGTAGATATAGGGTTTTGAGCCTCTTGTGGGCACTACCATGCGGCTTGTAAGCTTTTCGGGATTGTGAGAGAAGATTTCATAGGCGCTTTCAAGCATAGGGTACCAGCCTGTGTAGCCTATTGGACGCCATGGGCCATCTTGCTGCTTGATAAACCAGACTCTAAAGCCTTCGGGGAAGGAGTGCATCACAAACGCTAGCCTATCAAAGGTGACTTGATCGGGAGGGCTGGGATAAGAGAGAAGGTCTGCAAGGTAGGCTGCCATAACGAACTTCTGCCACTCTTTTGACGCGTAAAGTCCAAAGCGAGAATCTGCTGCAGTGCCGCTCCACGAAAGTGATCCGATCTGGGCATTTTCTAAGGTTTGGGCTGAGTAGCTTTCGGCATCTTTTAGCCCCTCCTCTATCCAGAGGGCGGCCTTTTCCCACGAGCTAAAGTCAGGAACTTCATCCAAATATCTTACTGACATAGTCGTGTATTCCATAGGTATAGGGCTCGACGCACGGAGCATTTGTGTAGTTGCCAACAAGGCTTTTAGTACAAGCCAAAACATTGGCCGCAAGACTTGGCCCATGGTATCCTCCTTCTAAAAATAAAATAAGTTTGCCCGCGCATTGCTCAACAGCCAGAGCCTTTATGCCATTTGTGAGGCGAAAAAAGCCATCGGTCGTAAGCTTCATAGAGGCCAAGGGATCGCTTTCGTGGGCATCAAAGCCGCAAGAGACTAAGATAAGCTCAGGCTTAAACTGGCGCACCCTTGGAGTTATAAAATGTTCAAATATATAGAGGTAGTCATCGTCTCTACAGTATTCAGGAAGCGGTATATTTATGGTGAAGCCTTGGCCTTTTCCTGCTCCCTTTTGTTCAATTGAGCCTGAAAAGGATGGAAAGAGACCATCCTGGTGCAGGTCGATAAAGAGCACTCTATCATCTTCATAGAAGGTTTTTTGGGTGCCATTGCCGTTATGTACGTCCCAATCCAAAATTAAAATGCGTTTTACGCCAAGGGCAAGCGCTTTTTTGGCAGCAATTGCGATATTATTGAAGATGCAAAAGGCAACTGCGCGATCAGCTTCGGCATGATGGCCCGGCGGGCGCACCAGGGCAAAGCCATTTTCTATTTTTCCTTCCAGCAGCCGTTCTACAAGCTCAAGGCCAAGGCCTGAGGCAAGGAGCGCGGCATCGACAGATCCTGCTGTAAGTGGTGTTTCAGGATCAAGATTTACCCGCTGTCCTGCAAGCGAAAGTACATAGTTGACATAGCTCTGATCATGCACTAAGGCAATCTCGTCCGCTGTTGCTCTTCTTTCAACAGTTTTATCTAGATAGGGGCTGTACTCGCTCTTTTCAAGCGCGCCTAAGATTGCTCTTAGGCGGTTTGGATTTTCAGGATGGCTCGCAAGGCCATGATCAAGAAGGCGATCGTGTGCAAGCAAGAGGTGCTTTTTCATCAAACTGGTCCCTGAGGTAGTTTAGAAGCTGCGACTTATGAATGCGTACCTGCTGCATCGAGTCGCGCTCGCGCACAGTCACGGTGCCATCTTCATGGGTTTGGCCATCTACGGTAATGCAGAAAGGTGTTCCTGCTTCGTCCTGTCTTCTATAGCGGCGGCCGACTGCGCTCTTTTCATCATAAAAGCATGAAAAATGACGCTGCAGCTCTTTATGGATAGCAAAAGCTGTCTCCGGCATGCCATCTTTTTTCACAAGCGGGAAGACTGCTACCTTAATAGGTGCTAAGCTTGGGTGAAAGCGCATGACGCTTCGAACTTCACCGCCCACATCCTCTTCGTCATAGGCGTCAACTAAGAAGGCAAGCGTGCTTCTATCAATACCGGCACTTGGCTCAATCACATAGGGGATATAGCGCATCTTCTTTTCTTCGTCGTAATAGGAAAGCGGTCCTGACTGGTAGTCTTCCGCTTCAGCTGCAAGGGGTACTTTAACGGTATTTTTGCCCGCTTCGTTCCAGGCTGTCACTGTTCTCATACCGCGCTGGTGCTGGCGAAGGTCGTAGTCGCCGCGGCTTGCAATGCCCTCAAGCTCTTGCCAGTCGCCATTTCCAAATGGGAAGCGATATTCTACGTCAACGCACCCCTTTGCGTAGTGGGCAAGCTCATCCTTGTCATGGTCGCGCAGGCGAATATTTTCTTTTTTGATGCCGAGGTTGAGATACCAGTTGTAGCGCGCCTCTTTCCAGTGCGCCCACCACTTGTCCTCGGTTCCCGGCTCGCAGAAAAATTCTACTTCACCCTGCTCAAATTCACGCGTGCGGAAGATAAAGGCCTTTGTCGTCACTTCGTTGCGAAAACTCTTTCCGATCTGGGCAATGCCAAAAGGCACCTTTACGCGGCTTGTCTGCAAAACGTTGACAAAGTTTACAAAGATTCCTTGGGCAGTCTCCGGTCTTAGCCAAAGTGTCATCGCATCGTCAACATTTGCCCCCATCTGCGTCTCAAACATCAGCTTAAATTCCATCGGCTCTGAAAACTGGCCGCGAGCGCCGCAGGCAGGACACATCTTCGAGCTAAGCTTTTCAGCATCTTTCTTTGCCGTATCTAGTGAAACGTGCTCTGTATGCTCTTCGGGATGGTCGGGAAGGTGATCGACGCGGCTTCTTGTATTGCATTTTTTACATACCGTCACAAGGTCTGCAAACTTATCGGCATGGCCTGACGCCTTCCAAGCAAGCGGATGCATAAGGATAGAGGCATCAAGGCCTACAACATCATCTCGCATCTGCACCACGGCCTTCCACCACGCCTGACGCACGTTTCGCTTAAGCTCTGCGCCCAATGGACCGTAGTCATAGCAGCTTGCAAGGCCCCCATAAATTTCACTGGATTGAAAAATAAACCCACGCCGCTTACAAAGCGATACGATCTCTTCAAGTTTTGTAATCTTGCCCATGACTTGTCCTGTTATAAAAATGAAGAGTATTATCTCGACTTTACAACTTTTTGGCGAGGGATTTCTCTAGATAACGAAAGGACCAAAGGGACATAAAGGACATAAGGGACCAAAAGGACATAATGCTATCGTCCTTTTAGTCCTTTATGTCCCTTTGGTCCTTTATGTCCTTTCTTCATGGTACCAACAATCTGTTACCCATAAAAATCCAGGATCGTCATAGCTATCTCATCAGGAGTTAGACTATCTGTATCAATGCGATACTTGCAGAGTTTGCAAAAGAGTGGATGTCTTTTTTCAAATACTTTTTTAAAGGAACCTGGAAGGTCTTTTGCATCGAGGAAGCTTGCTGGCTGAAGGCGCTGCAGAAGGGTTTCAGGAGTTGAATAGAGGTAGACTAAACTTCCCATAAAGGGAGCAATTTCTTGTGCTTTTTTGCTGAGCAGCGTTCCGCCCCCAAGGGCAATTACTGCCTTTTTTTGATTTTTAAGCTCTTCTAATACTATCGCCTCCTCTTCACGAAAGCGCCCTTCAGCAAATTCCTCATGAAGCTGCCTGACGGGCTTTTTGTAACGAAGAGATAAAAGCTCGTCAGTATCAAAAAAGGGAAGGCCCAATTTTTCTGCCACAAGGCGTCCTGTAGTGGTTTTTCCCACACCTTTGAAGCCTGCAAGAAGAAGTTTTAGCATGATCTATCTTTTAACCTTTCAATCTCAAGAAAAAAATTCTTGTATGTTTTTTGCACGCACTCGCTGCCGCTTATGGTACTTTTTCCTTTCGCTGCAAGGGCCGCTACCGCCAAGGACATCGCCACGCGATGGTCTTTATGGGCATCAAGCTCGGCGCCCGAGAGCGATGACCCTGTACAAATCAAGCCATCGGGAAGCTCAATTACTTCTGCTCCCATCTTTTTAAGCTCTACAGCCATAGCCATAATCCTATCGCTTTCCTTTTTTCGAGCTATGGCACCATTGTAAAGGTGCGTTTTGCCAAAAGCCAGGCATCCGATGGTAGCGAGGATAGGCAGCGCATCTATGCAGTTATTCACGTCAATATCACATCCGGACAATTTTTGTGGACCCTTTATGTGAATATTTTTATTTTCAAATGTAAATTTCGCCCCCATCTTCTCTAGGATAGTCAAGATAATTTTATCGCCCTGCACGTCGTCAAGGTCTACATCTTCGATCAGAAGTTCTGAGGAGGTAAGAAGCGCTGCTGCCACCATGAAGGCAAGCGAACTCAAATCAGATGGAACCCTGTAGGAAAATGCAGATAGAGCCCCTTTACCCTCGATAGTATAACAGTTTTCACCTTTTATTTCATAAGAGACCCCCATACGCCTGAGCCAGTCAAGGGTAAGCTCAAGCCACGGCCTTTCTCCACTATTTTTTACCTCTATTTCTGTCGTGCCCGCAAGTACTGCCGCGGCAATCATAATAGCAGATACCGGCTGAGAGTCGGCCCCGCACATAACCACTCGAGCAGGCGCTATTGGCCCCTGAATCGTCAGTGGATCAAGCGTGCAGATGGCCCCCATCTGCTGCAGGGCATCTATTAAAGGTCCGCAAGGGCGCCTTGAACCATCGTTAACAATCTGCACTTTTGCCTGCGTCAAAGCAAAAATAGCCCCCATAAAGCGCAAGACGATGCCGGAATTCCCGGCATCAATGGAGGCACTTTTTAGGCTATTGTCAATCCCGCCGGTAACCAGAAGGCGACATCCGGTGCGTTCAATCTTGGCTCCAAGCGTCCTACAAGCTTGAATCATTGCATCTGTATCGGGAGAATCAAGAATATTTTCAATAGTAGATGTGCCGCTAGCAAGCGAACCAAAGAGAATAGCGCGCAGAGTATGCGATTTTGAGGGAGGAAGCTTAAGTGAGCCTTTTAACCCCCCCGGAGCGATTTCGATCATAGCGTCCTATTTATTATAGGAAGCCATTATTTCCAGATTTGCGAATTAAAATCCAAAGGGTTGTCAGTTACGCATCGCTTTGTTTTGCCATCTATTGTGTAGCTTAGGTGAAAAATAGCCTTTTTTTGGACAAGGTCATAGTGGCATGAGGACTCAAGACGAACCTTTTTATCCTTTTCCTGGCCTTCTTGATGGACGTACGACATCTCTGAGGTGCGCGATATTACAAGCGTGGTAGGCTTTCGGCCAAATACCTTGCCTATTGCCCCTTCAAGCATCTTAAAGGTAACTTTTGCTTCCACTTTATCTTTATCTGCTGCCCAATCACCCGGAGTGCCAACTGCAAAATGTGCCTCTGTTGCTGACGCCGCTATAAATGTCTGCACTGAGGCGTAGAGCAGCTCGTCTATAAGATCAACGGTTGCATTTCCTAGCTCAGGATTTTTTTTAGAGACATAGTCTAGAAGCTTCAATCCAACAGTAGTGAGCCGATCAGCTGCACCTACTCCCTCTTTTTTCGCAAGAGGTTCATCCCCGATCGTTATAGGACTTCTTGTTATATCTAATAAAAGCTGGTTAGGTTCTTTTGCCATCTGCTCCAAAATCACTTTTCGGCCAAGGCTTGGCTTTTCCTTCTGTAGAGCCATCTTTGTACGCTCTTTGATAAGATCAAGAGCTAGCTCCTCATTTGAAGCTCTTATCGCTTGTGCAAACGTTTCGCTATTTGTTCTTGTCCTCGGGCTTGCATCTATTGGCCCTAATTCTTGTGGCTCTTCTGGAGCCCTTGGGGATACAGCACTCATATAGCACCCTCTTTATATATACTTCATTATATCTAAATGGCTATATTTTTAAAATTATTATTTATGTTTCATCGATACGTTATTTTTGATAAGATAGTCGATATGCTTTGGTTTTTATTACTTGCACTCCCATTTGTTAGTCTGAAAGAAGAGGTTCCTAAGGCTCAAAAAGGCGACTATATCGTCTATGGCTATAAGGAATCGCTTGTCCTTGTGCGCGTAAAAGAAAATACACCCCCCATCCTCACCATAGAAGAAATTAGCGCTCCCCGCTCGTGCATAGAAAGCAACTGGCAAGAGTGGCTGAAAAATAACGCCCCGGGGCACACCTCCTGGACCATAAGCCGCATCAATATAAAAGAAGATAAAGTCGAATCAGTCTATTCGGTCGATGACAAGGAGTATGTAAACTCCAATCCCGCCTTTCAGTTTCTGCCAACCCTCTTTCGCCTTCATTTAACTCCGATCGAGGCTATAGATAGAAAGCTCATTGGCCCTCCTCCAGCCCCCGGCGAGCCCGATTTTAGAAAGCTGTGGCTTCCTAAGATTGTCTACGAAGGAAAAGAGATTCACCCACAGCTTCTTGCCTATAGAGTGCGCTGGCCTAAAGATGACAGCGAACTTTCAGATAGGCTTATTGACGTCTACATCCCTCAAAATGGCGCCCTCACCTACTTTCCTTACTGGATAGAGGTATTTGCCGGCCTTGGCAAAGCCAAAATCATGGCTATTGATTCAGGAAGGGAGCAGCCTTGAGAAGCTTTTCTCAGGCACTTATGAACAGAATCAAAAATGGACCGTGTCGACAACTTTTCGCCGACTCCCTCTCCAGTGAAAATTTTATAAGTTATTCATATTTAATCACTTATAATAATGCATGCGGCCATATATTCCTGATATATCGACAACTTGTCAACAACAATCGACACTTCTTCAACACAACTCCCACAATTACGACCAAACTTTCGCTTGAAAGCGAACAAAAGGCGAACATTTTACACGCTTGGCAAAATCTATCCATTATCGGTACACTATGTGCAAAATTATTAATGAGCAGACAAAATGACCAGCACCTACTCCCTTCGCAAATGCAAACAGGTCTTTAAAGAGGCTTCTCTTCGCCATAAAAAGCTTGCAAAAAGGCTCTCTAATGAGCTTTTAGGCAGCTTTGAACAGAAGCTCGACTCTTTGGGCCTGGCCATCCAAAATAAAGAGCTGGATCATGCTAGCCTCTATGCTTATGAAGTGCAGGACTTTTTAAAAGAACATGGCCGAAAAAGCCTTTTCGAGCAGATCTGGGAATTTACCGGAGCCATCATCTTTGCTCTTATTATTGCAGCTCTTGTACGCCAGATGTGGTTTGAGTTGTATGAAATCCCAACAGGCTCTATGCGGCCAACATTTCGCGAAAGCGACCGGGTACTCGTCTTTAAGGATGCATTTTGCATAAATAAGCCTTTTGAAACTGCCCATTTTTACTTTGAGCCGCAGTATGTAGAACGCGGCTCTATTGTCGTTGTGACAGGCGATGGGCTTGATCTTCCCGATGTTGACACCGTCTATTTCGGATTATTTCCGGGTAAAAGACGCTATGTGAAGCGCTCGGTTGCAAAAGATGGCGATAAAATCTACTTTTATGGCGGCAAAATCTACGGCATAGACAAAGAGGGAAAACCGCTTGAGAGCCTTATCTCAAGCCCTGTTTTTTCAAATTTAGAGTATGTACCTTTTATCTCTTTTGAGGGCAAGGTGGACTCTACCGGCGATAGCTTCATCATCCGCCATATGAACATCCCTGTTGCTAAAATATCCGTCTCTTCTACAGGCATGCTCTCAGGGTCTACAATTGGATCAGAACATAGCTTTGGGGTCGACTGGGGGCTCAATAACTTTGCCATTTCACGACTTTTAGAGCCGCAAGACCTCCCAAACTCAGCAAACCAGCTTGGATACGCAAATGACGATGCTCTGCTTTACCTCGAGCTTAAACATAGCCCAACACTTGCTCAAGGGCATAAATCTCATCTTATCGATTGCGAATATAGCTGGATTGGCCTCGACCATGCGCACCTAGAAAAAATTCGAAATTCGCTCTACACAGCTCGCTTTTATATACGAAAGGGAATTGCCTACCGCTACACTCCGGAAGGCCCAGACCTTCGAGGCCGCGGCATAATGCTTGATACTGCCATCCCCGACGGCTGCTATGAGTTTATCGATGGGGCGGCCTACGAAATTGGCTGGGGAGCAGTCACCCACCTTTTACCTCCAACCCACCCAATCTATCCGCATACGTTGAAGGGATTAAAGGCGCTCTATAACTCAGGCATCGACTTTTCAATCTCCACCAACAACACCAAAAAGCACGGCCAGTTTCCCACGCGCTACACCTACTTTAGAGATGGAAGCCTCTATACACTTGGAAAAGAGCTTTTCACAAGGGATGACTCCCTGCTTACCACCTTTATAGCCAAAGAAAAAGCTCGGGAAAAGCAGCAAAAAAGCTACATCCCCTTCATCGACCGCGGCCCGCCGGTAAAAGATGGCACAATCGATGCCGACTTTATAAAATCCTACGGCCTTACCATTAATGAGGGCTACTACCTCCTGCTTGGCGACAACCATGCCATGAGTAACGACAGCCGCTTTTTTGGCTCTGTCCCCCAAAAAAACCTCCAAGGCTCACCTGCCCTACTCTTCTGGCCCCCCGGAGAGCGCTGGGGAAGACCCCCGCAACCGGAGCGCCCGTTTTTTAGAACAAGCAACGTGATTGTTGTAACAAGCGCGATCGTCATCACCTACCTCATCGTCGCCCTCTACAACCGCCGCACAAGATACAGGAAAAGACCCTAGATAAAATCTTGTAAACCGGGTAAAATAGAGCACAATGATGCAAGATTCGCTCCTTTCAACACAAAGTGCTCCCACCAGGGCAAAAGAGACCAAGCGGCTGCTTGTTGTTTCAAATTTGCTCCAAGAGCCGTTTATTGCCTTAAACCTTATGCTTGATGTAATGCTGAGCGCCCACTTTGGGGCGTCGGCACTGCAGATTTCTATTCTTACCACGCTAAGACCCGTTCTCGCAGTTTTGGCCTTTTACTGGGGCTCTATGCTCTTTTATCGGCCGGAGCTTTTGCGCTTTAGTCTGGTAGCGGCAACAGCTCTTGCTACAAGCCTGTTTTTCTTCGCTCCTTGGGCAGAGAGCATCTGGTACTTTATTGTGGCAGAATGCTGCTTTGTGCTCTTTTGGCGAGCAGCTAATCCCGCCCAAATAGAAATATTAAAGTTAAATCTTGATAAAGGAGTTCGCGAAAAGGTCTTTTCCCTTGGCCTTAGCGTATCGCACGCCTCAGGCATGATCATCGGACCTATTTTAGGAATTATTTTAAAGTATAATCCGGAGCAGTGGAAACAGCTTTTTTGTATTGGAGCGCTTTTTTATGGCGCTTCCGCTTGGGTAAAGTACTACTTTTATGTACCAAAAACCGCCCCGCAGGCCCGTCCCATAAAGAGCCTATCGTGCGCTATCATCACCCCCTGGAAAGAGTCGTGGAAGCTCCTTAAGACAAACAGACACTTTATGCAGTTTCAGCTTGGCTTTTTTATTGCAGGGTCAGGCCTTATGTTTGCTAAACCCTCGATTCCGGGCTACCTTACGAGTATGAACCTCTCATTTTTAGAGATCTTTTCGCTCTTTACCCTGCTTGAGGGGTTGGGTTTTGTCCTCACGGCAAGCCTCTGGGCAAAATACCTTGAAAAGGCCGGCGTTCACAAAACAGCAAGCCTTATTGCAACCTGCTTTTCACTGCAGCCGCTGCTTTTAATTATGCCCGTCAGCACCCCCTGGTGCATCTTTTTAGCCTACTTCTTTTACGGCGCGGCCCAAGCAGGCTCGCGCCTTGTCTGGAACCTTTCCGGCCCGCTTCTTTGCGGCAACGACTCAAGCTCGCAGTACACATCGGTAAATATCTTGGCAATTGGCGTGCGCGGCTGCTTTGTTCCGCTTTTAGGAGCTGCCTTTACCCAAGCCTTCAGCCCGGAAGCGTCACTCTTTGTGAGCTTCTTGCTTATGCTTGGCGGCGCATTCTATCTCTTAAATCTAAAAAAGGCAGTGCAAGAGGCCCCCTCAGCACAATAGAGGCGCCTGCGAAACTTCTACATTTTTTGCGCTGCAGCAGCAAGTGTATTCCACTCGGATTCAAACTGCGCTTCAGAGATTTGTTCAGAAGGATATTGTTGTGCTCCAAGAAAATGAATGCCGGTATAGGCAATGCCCAGCTTTTTTGCGGCCTCTTCCAGGCTTTTGACATTTTCTTCGCGATCATCGACGAAGATAATTTTGGAAGGGGAAATTTTTGCCTTATCAAGAAAAGCAATAAAAGCATCGCCTTTTGCAACATCTCTACCATTTACAAACATCATGCCATCGATGTACGTGGTATAGTTGCCGCGATAAGAAGCTAGCTCAGTAAACCTAAACGCCATTTTACATGGACTTGCAGTTGAAAAGTCAATACCAAGATCTTTTAGTGTAGTAAAGCGCCATTGTTCCATATTCTTTATGCCAGCAAATTCACCCGTAAGATTAGATGTGAGAGCCATTGTTGGCACTTTTTGCAATGCAAGTTTTTGAAATAGCGCCGGCATCTCTTGATCGATGAGTATCGTCTTTGATGAAACTGTCATGAGGGCCAAAAAGACCATCTGCTTATCTTTTGAAAGTTCGCTCATAATGCGCCTCGCCGAGGGCCCAAACCGCTTCATATTAGCCATCTGAAAAGCCGGATTATCCGGCTGTACGAGCACCATATCAACATCAAATATCACAAGTGTGCTTGGATCAGCATCTAGAAAGTGGCTCTGGAGTTCTTTCATAGTACGCACCTCAACAAGTTCTGCCTGGCACAGATGAGCGCCAAATAATAAGATAATAGATAGCATGAAATTTTTCATGTTTAATCCCTTTATTAGGAAATTATTATAAGATAAGATATAGGAAACCGCAAGCCCCATTTTTTCTTCGCCGATTTGATGGATCCCAGAACAGCCTTAATGGAGTCAACTTAAGCCATTTTTCTTTTAATCTTGATCTTGACCATTCTCTTCACCTAAGGCATTTTTTTTATTCATATTAAGTTTCTTTTTTGCTATACCAGCTGTAGATGCCTGAAATTTTCTACTTGCAACTAGCAGGCACAACAATAAAGGAGTTTCTCATGAATATACAAAATCGAGTTTTAGGCTGTCTGTGGGGTGCTTTTTTTGCGCTTACCACAGTGGCAACACCTGCTTTTGCGGCAAGAAAACCTGCCCACAAAAAGATTGGTGAAAGAAAGCACAAGTCACGCTCGTCGTGCTCATCAAGTTCATCATCATCGAGTTCATCTTGCTCGTCAAGCTCATCAACATCACATGGCAAAAAAGTGTATGACTACGTTATCGTAGGGGCAGGCTCTGCAGGGTGTATCCTTGCAAGAAAGCTTTCTGACAGCAAAAAGAAAAGCGTATTCGTAATCACAGATGGCATAAACAGAAATGATGATCCATTAATTTTAGCAACCCCTAGCTCGCCAGATTATGCTAACGCTTTGTGGAGCATAACGAACGATCCACAGTATGCAGAAACCTATGACTGTAAAGTTTTTAACCCGCTTCAAACAACAACCTATACAGAAGGCACATCTTGGGGAGGAAGTTCCAGCCACAACTACCTGGTAGCAGTGCGCGGTACGCCCGATATTTATGATTCCTGGGCAATAACCTCCGGCAATGCTCAGTGGTCATATAATAACATGCTGCCGCTTATGCTTGCGCTTGAAAATTACAACCCATGCGGAAGTTTTGACTTTAGCGAGCGCGGCGTTGCCGGCCCAATCAGCATCACCCAAAACCCATCCGTGCTCACTGACCCATTATGTGATGCACTCAATACGGCAACCACGGTTGGCTTTATTGATGACTATAACGATCCAACTGACGTAAGCTCAACGGGTCACCTCTACCTTGGCTACAGCGCAGCTCAATCATTTGCTACCCTTGGCGATCCTTCTTGCACACCGGGAGTTGAGCGATCAGGCGTCAGAAGCTGGTCTGCCCTTTCATTCCTCGATTCATCCGTTGTAACAAAGGATGGTCATGGACGTCATGGCAGAAAACTTGAAATTGCCTCAAATGCCCACGCAAATAAAGTGCTTTTTAAAGGCAAAAAAGCAATTGGCGTACAGTATGCCGTTGAAAAAGATGGCAATCAAGAAGTACTCAACGTCTATGGCAAGCAGATAATTCTTTGCGCCGGAGCGCTCAACAGCCCCGCTATCTTGGAACGCTCAGGAATTGGCGATCCTGCCGTCCTTGGGGCTCTTGGAATCGATGTGTTAGTAGCCAATACTAACGTCGGCAACAACCTGATTAACCAGTATGGCGGTTATGTAGATGTAAGCATACCAACTGATAATTTTGCAAACGAAGCATTTTGGAATTTAGCCGAAAATCCAGCAATTGTTCCTGCCTTTGACCCAGTCTATGACTATCCAGATGATAATACACGAAGAATACAGCTAATTCTATTGCCTGTTGCCCCATCAGTAACTGAGATCGCAACATTTATTTTAGAGCCTCAAAGCATAGGTAATACGCATATCGTAACCAGAAATCCTTTGGTTCAGCCTCTTCTTAATCTTAACCTGTACTCAGACGGAGACTATCTCACGCCTGGTACAGATGCAAATAAGATAATGACCGCTGTGAACCTGATTGCGACGGGTGTTGGCGTAAATAATATGATCTCGCCTCCCGGCTCGCTCTTCTCGACCCCACCAGGAACAGATCCCGCAAGTGATGCAGAGATCTTTTCCATCATGAAATCCCCCGATAATCTCAGCCCAGAAGATCACATCGTAGCAACAACCCGCATGGGCACTTCCATTGCCGACGGCGTTGTAGATGGTAATCTGAATGTGTTTGGTGTAAAAAACCTGATGATTGCAGATATCGGAGTATTGCCAATGTCACCTAATGGCAACACTGGCTATGCTGCCTATATGGTAGGCCTTCGCGGTGCTACCATACTAGGGGTTCCTGTTCCACCAGCACTTTAATTCTTTAAAGGCCTG
Source organism: uncultured Chlamydiales bacterium (assembly GCA_963826935.1). Taxonomy (GTDB): domain Bacteria; phylum Chlamydiota; class Chlamydiia; order Chlamydiales; family FEN-1388; genus SZAS-7. The sequence continues at coordinate 101,391 of CAWGYH010000002.1, forward strand.
GTAGACAAAAAAACCCCCTGCTTCGCACTATGTGCGAAGCAGGGGGTTTTTTTCTGGAGTTTGGACATTTAGGGCTACGCCCCGAGTCCTACAAAAGGTATGTGAAAAAATACGTTTTCTTCGACCGCAGGTCTTTGGAGTGCGGCGATTCTTCGCCGCTTTTGCTTCTGCACACACGTTAATCACAAGATCGCTTAAGGCTCACAAAGCACCTCTACCGATTCATGTAGATCTGTTTTGTAAGCTTGGGCGGTAATGAAGTAAAGGTCTATGGCCGAGTAAAAGCGGCGAAGAATCGCCGCACTTCTAAGTGGTCCGGAGTAGGCACATCATTTACACTTTAGGGAAGGCACATCATTTACACTTTTTATCATGCCATAGGCACCGATAAAAAGTGTAAATGATGTGCCTTCCCTAAAGTGTAAATGATGTGAGTTCCGGACCAGACCTGCGGTCGAAGAAAACGTATTTTTTCACAACCTCAAAGGTTGAATGAATCGACACATTATTGCCCGGGAACCTGTCTTAGGTTGATCAGCATCTTTACATCCTGAAACATATCGTCGAAGGGGCGCTCGCCGTCTATTTCTACCAGCATCTTTTCGGTCGAGTAGTAGGTGAGAAGCGGTAAAATGGTGTCTCGATAGCTTTCAGTGCGTTTTTTTAGGGTTTCCGGACAGTCGTCTGATCGCTGGATAAGCTCATAGCCGCACAGGTCGCATTCGTTTTGACGGGCCGGTGGAGAGCGGTCGAGATGGTAGACGCGCCCGCAGCTCGTGCAGACAAGGCGCCCTTCATGAAAGTTTAAAAGCCATTCATCCGATGTTCGAATGTAGGCAGGAAGCATACAGTACTGCTGGCTAAAGCGAGCTTTTAAAGCCCTTGCTTGATCGGCTGTCTTTGGAAAGCCGTCAAGTAAAAAACCTCTTTTGCAGTCGTCACGTTTTATCCGCTCAGAGATAAGTTTCAGCAAAAGGTCATCAGGAATGCGGCCGGTGTTTAGGCATTCGCGGGTAAAGCGGCCGGTTTCTGTCTCTTGGTCGCTATAGTCTAAAAGAAGGTCTGCAGTCGATATGTAGGGAAGGGAAAAAGAGCTGCTTACTTTCACGGCAAGTGCATCGCGGCCAGATCCCGGCACGCCAAGCAGCAGCAAAATTATTGGCCTGTTTTTGACAGCCTCATCCGCCAAGGCGGGGCTTACAAGCAGGAGAAGCAGCACTATGTAATGTGACACTGATTGCATACAACCTAATACTTCAAAATGAAGACTATACCTATTAGACGATTTTATGAAAATCATGAATCGATCATTCCCATATTTAGATCTGATTTATTTCTCCTTTCAAGCACGACAGTCGCCGCTTCACCATTTAAGTCTATAACGGTTCCCTGGCAGGGTGCAAAGGTGAAGGAGAGGGCCAAAATTTCCGGCGCTATGGAGGCCTTATGCTCTTCTATACATTTTTTTACACGATCGCTGGTATCAAGCGTTACTAAGATGCGATCTGATATATCCAGCCCCTGCTCTTTTCGCATGAGGTTGAGTTTATTTACAATTTCGCGTGCAAGGCCAAGCTGCAGGAGCGTCTCATCAAGGCTTGTATCGAGCATAACAGTGATGTCGCCCTGATTTTCGGCTACAAGCCCCTCTTTTACCTTGCGCTCTACCTGCACCTCTTCCGGCGTCAGCGTTATCTTTTGGCCTTCCACTTCGATTTCGATGCTCCGGCCGCCAAGAAGCATCTCCAAGGCATCCCAAGAGAGCTCTCCAATTACTTTATGGGCCGCATTCATCAGCTTGCCTATCTTCTTGCCAAGCACCCTAAAGTTTGGCTTGGCAGTTAAGGTAACAAACTCCGCTTCATCGCTTGTAAAGACGATATGCTGCACGTTCAGCTCGTCGGCGATAAGAGCTTGCTCCTGCTCAAGCAGTTTTAAGGCCTCTTTATTGCTTGAGATGATGTAGGCTCTACTCAAGGGCTGACGCACCTTAATTTCATTTGCCTTTCTCAGCGAGTGTCCCAGGCTTACTACCTCTTGCACAAGAGCCATGGCCTCTTCAAGGTGCACGTGGCGAAGCTCCTTGTGATAGACCGGATAGGAGCAAAGGTGCACAGATTCAGGGTCATGCGGCATACCCAGGTTTCGGTAAATACTTTCTGCAACAAAGGGAACAAAGGGCGCAATCACCTTTGTAAGCTGTATGAGCACAGTGTAGAGGGTCTGAAAGGCCTGGAAGCGATCAGAAGTCTCTTCATCGCTCCAAAAGCGACGTCTTGAGCGGCGGATGTACCAGTTTGTAAGCTGCTCGATAAAGGAAACAAATGGCCCTACGCTTTGGCTTAGATCGTAGGCGTCCATCCCTTTTTCTACATCGTGCACAAGCTTTTGTGTAAGGGAGAGAATCCACCGGTCTATGGTAGCTTCGGGCTTTGGGGGCGCCTCTTCATTTTTCGGCTGAAAGTTGTAGAGGCGCGCATAGGTCAAAAAGAAGCTATAGGCATTCCAGAGCGGGATAAGCACCTGCTTAAGCACAAGCTCTACGCCGCTTTCAGAAAAGCAGAGGTCATCGGCCTTCACAGCTGGGCTGTTGAGCATATAGAGGCGAACAGCATCGGCTCCATACTTTTTTATCACAAGCTCAGGGTCGGGATAGTTCTTGAGCCGTTTTGACATCTTTGAGCCATCAGCTGCGAGTATAATGCCATTTACAATCACATTTTTAAAGGCAGGCTTGTCAAAGAGTGCGCTAGAGAGTATTGTAAGGGTATAAAACCAGCCGCGCGTCTGGTCTAAGCCCTCTGCGATAAAGTCTGCCGGAAAGCTATTTTCAAATTCCTCTTTTCCCTCAAAAGGGTAGTGATTTTGGGCATAGGGCATGGAGCCTGACTCAAACCAGCAGTCAAACACCTCAGGTATGCGCCTAAATACTTTTCCATCTTTTTTGATTTCGAGGTGGTCGATAAAGTGGCGGTGAAGGTCGTCTGCTTTGTAGCCTGTTAATGCTTCAAGTTCAGCGAGGCTTCCGATCACACACTCTTCGCCGTCATCTGATCTCCAGAGAGGAATAGGCGTTCCCCAGTAGCGGTTGCGGCTTATGTTCCAGTCGCGAGCGCCTTCTAGCCACTTGCCAAAGCGGCCATGTTTTATGTGCGTTGGCATCCAGTGGATCTGCTCGTTAGATCGAAGAAGCTTATCTTTAATTTTTTCTACGCTTACAAACCAGGTAGACATCGCCTTGTAGATAAGAGGCGTGTCAGAGCGCCAGCAGAAGGGATAGCGGTGGCGCAAGGTATCGTGCTTGAGGATGCGCCCTTCCTGCTTGAGGTGGCGGATGATATCTTTATCGCACTCTTTTACCATGCGGCCCTGATATTCGGGAATCTCGGCTGTAAACTGGCCGTTTTGATCTACAGGGCAGACAACATCTATACCTTTTTTTTGGCAGGCATAAAAGTCCGCTTCGCCAAAGCCTGGGGCTGCATGAACAAGGCCGGTACCATCTTCTACGGTAACAAAATCATCTAAAATTACCTTGAAGGCGCCTTTTGAGCGGCGGTCGCTAAAGTAGTCAAAGGCGCTCTTGTAGGGCCTTCCCTCCAGCTCTTTGCCCTTAAATCTTTTAAGTATCAGCTCCTCTTCAGGATGCTTGAAGTAGGCTGCCACGCGGCTTTCGGCCATGATATAGCGATGGTGGGAATGGGGATCTTGTATCAGAACGTAGTCGATATCAGGCCCTGCGATTACGGCAAGGTTTGAGACAAGCGTCCAGGGCGTTGTCGTCCAGGCAAGAAGGCTCACATTTTCTTCGTCCAGGAGCGGGAATGTAACGACAATTGAAGGATCGTCAGTCTCTTTATAGTTTTCGCTCGCTTCAAAGTTTGATAGCGGCGTTCCAAGCTTCCAAGAGTAGGGCATGACGCGATAGCCTTCATATACAAGCCCCTTTTTATAGAGCTCTTTAAAGACCCACCAGACCGTTTCCATAAAGGGCAGGTCCATGGTGCGGTATGTCTTTGAAAAGTCTACCCATCGCCCTGTTCTTGTAACGATGCTTTTCCACTCTTCAGCATAGCGCAAGACGATTGAGCGGCACTCTTCGTTAAAGTTTGCAACGCCGTAGGCTTCGATTGATGCCGCGCCCGTTAACCCTTTTGCCTTTTCGATCTCATTTTCTACAGGAAGGCCGTGGCAGTCCCAGCCAAAGCGTCGCGGTACATAGTAGCCCTTCATCGTCTTATAGCGCGGAACTACATCTTTAATCGTGCCGGCAAGCAGATGGCCATAGTGAGGCAAACCTGTGGCAAAGGGGGGCCCATCATAGGTTGAAAAGAGCGGACACTCCTTCCTTCCCTCAACCGACTGTTCAAAAATTTTATGCTTCTCCCAAAATGCAAGGACGCGCTCTTCACGCTCAGAAAAGCTACTTTTCGGATCGACTGGATCAAACATAGGCACCTTCATGTGATGGCAAAATATGCTACAGAAGCGAAACAAAAATTGCTATGTTTTCGTGAGCATTAGCAAAACCGCGAAGAGCGCGAAGGTAGCGAAGAAGACTCAGAAGATAGTAAAAAAATCTTCGCGCTTCCTTCGCTCTCTTCGCGCTCTTCGCGGTTATTATCGAAATCGCTTGTTGACAACTGTTATTTTTGATAGTGTTCGCTCTATGGAGATTTTATGTTTTCAACGGAAGATTATACGATTATTTCTGCCTGGATGCCGCGCCTGCTCGGGCTGATTTACCTTTTTGCCTTCTGGCCCTTTCTGTTTCAGATTAAGGGGCTTTTAGGTCAGAGCGGTATTTTGCCGGTAGAAAACTTTCTTGCCTACGTTAAAAGGGCTTGGCCTCGAAGTTTTTGGTATAAATGCCCTACTCTTTTCTGGATTCGAGCCGATGATAAGGCGCTCATGGCAGTAGTTGGAGCAGGTGTACTCTTTTCCATTTTACTCGTGCTGGGCGTCTATCCATCGCTTATGCTCCTTGCGGTCTATCTCCTCTACTTTTCTATTATTTCGATTGGTCAGGACTTTTTAAGCTTTGGCTGGGAACTCTTTTTACAGGAGATAGCGCTTAATACGCTGCTGTTAAGCCTCACAAGCACGCCCAACATGATGGTCTGGCTTAGCATCAACTTTTTGCTTTTTCGGTTTCATATTCAGTCGGGCGCGGTAAAGCTGCAAAGCCGCGATCCTAGCTGGAGAAATCTTACAGCTATTGCCTACCACTACCAAAGCCAGCCGATAGCAAACCTTGCTGCATGGTATGTCTACAAATGGCCTCTTTGGCTGCATAAGCTCTCCTGCTTTATCATGTTTGTTATAGAACTGGTAGTGCCGTTCTTTCTTTTCTTTGGTGAAGATATGCGACTTGCTGTATGTGCGCTCTTTGTAGGATTGCAGCTTTTTATCTACCTTACAGGAAACTTTTCCTACTTAAACCACATGACGGCACTCTTTTCGCTCATTTTATTAAATAATGCAACGCTTCTTAAGTGGGGCTTTAGCCTACCCGAAACTAGCAATGCGCCGGAATTTTTGAACATTGCCCTAACAATCGGGGGAAGCCTCCTTCTTTTTTTACAGGCGCTCTGTTTATGGAATCACTTCTTTCCATCACACAGCATCCACCGCCTCTTAAGCAGATTTTCAAGCATCTACTGCTGTAACCGCTACGGCATCTTTGCCATTATGACCACCACGCGCTATGAGGTTATTGTAGAGGGCAGCCTGGATGGCATTGTCTGGCAAGAGTATGACTTTTATCACAAACCAGGCGACCTAAAGCGGCACCCAAAAAGAATTTCTCCCTACCAGCCGCGCCTTGACTGGCAAGCATGGTTTTTACCCTTCCGACACATCTCACATGAATATTGGTTTCAGAGTTTTCTTATACACCTCTTGCGAGGAACAGCCTGCGTCGCGGCCCTTATCCGCAAAAACCCATTTAGCAACAATCCCCCCAAATTCATCCGAGCAAATATGTACATCTACTCATTCACCAGCTGTAAAGAAAAAAAAGAGACAGGAAACTGGTGGAAGCGCACGCTTGTTGGCCCCTATTCACCAATCTATTCTCTTAAACATCATAGTGGATAAATTACGGCAAATGCTTAGGGGCGTGTGCTAAAAGCTGAGATATGCGATTCTCTGGTCCTAAGCAATCGCCTGAAGTCCTTTTCGAGCTATAAGGTTAAGCATTTTAAGAGCAATGCCTCGTGGGTGTTTAACACCCCGTTCCCATTGTTGTACAGTGTAGACACTTGTATTTAAATATAATGCAAAAACGCCTTGGCTTACTTTTTCTCGTAAACGAAGGCTTTTGATTTCTCTTGGAGATAAATCTTCAACAGGCGTCAGACACAAGGCATTAAATTCATGCATGGTTATTGCGTCTACGAGTCCAGCATCATACAACCCTTCAACAGATTCTAAAACTACGTCTAAAATTGATTTATCCATATTATTTTACCTCAAACAGTTGACCAGCATTCACAGCTTGGTTAAGCTGTGCATCGCTGTAGCTTAAATAAATTTTTGCCAATTTCTTTAAAGCATCCTCTTCTTGATTTGTAATATTTGCACGAACGTTTTTTGCAAACCCATAAATGAAAAATGTATTTTGGTCTGCTTTAAAAGCCACTATGGTTCTCGCTCCACTTCGTTTCCCACGTCCTTCCAGGGCTATTCGCTTTTTGTAAATATTGCCTCCGAGATTAGCCTCATACAACCCTTGGTTAATTTCCAAAACCGCTATTTTTAATTCTTGGTCCGAAAGCTCAGTTTCTTTAGCCCAGCGATTAAAGGCCTTATTCTTGAAAATTCGCATTGAATACCTTCATATCCTCATACCTTATTTATAGCACTAAGTACTATAGTTTGCAAGCAAAAAATTAGGCACCCAAAGGATGGGAATTTTAAGCACGTATGCCTGTTCTCTCCTCTCTGGGGGAAGAATGTTGCCCTATTAAACAAGAAGACGCCCCAACTTATGGCTCAAAAGATTGTGCCGATGTGGCGCCGCTAACCACCGTTTTTGGATTAAATGTCATGGTACATAAATTTTGGTTGAATGGGCTAAATCCGCACTTTTCATAAAAGGGCATCATTTCAGGAAGGCATTTTAACTCAAGGCGTTGCACCAGGGCAAGGTCGGGATGGTTTAAGATCTCATGAAGGAGCCTCTTTCCATGTCTGTTTCCTCTGTAGGAAGGATCGATGATCACATCAAGAATCATGCCAAAGACAAGCCTGTCGGTGACGACGCGCGAAAAGCCAACAACTTTCCGACTATTTTTTTCAACAAGGGCAATACAAAGAGAGTGTTTCAGGATATGCTGCACATCTTCGTAGCTTCTGTTTAAGGTCCACCACTCCCTTGTAAAGAGCTCGTAGAGTTGCTTTGCCTGGCTTTCATCTAACGTTGTCACAACCTCAAGTTCGCTCATTGCACCCTCATTTATTTTTAACAGCCTACAAAAATATATTGCTTTCATTTTTTGTAGGTACTAAAAGATTTACAACCCAAAAAAAAATGGAGGTTACCATGAAAAAATCAACGCTTCTCGTATGTGCTTTTATGATGGCAGCATCAAGCCTTGCAGCTGTCTATCCCAGAAAGCCCATTCCCTTTAAGGCTCTTCGCCCGATGGAGTGCAAGCTGGTTCAAAAAAAGCGCCACACCCCTGAAAATCCTCACATGAAAAATGATGATGACACAAGCGCAAACTGGAGCGGCTTTGCTGCAGTAACATCGCTGCAAAAGCCTGCTGTGTCAAGCGTTACAAGAGTGGCTGCCACCTGGACAGTACCAACGATCAAGCCTTCAGAAAAGACAACCTACTGCTCAATCTGGGTTGGAATTGATGGCTTTAAAAGCGGATCTGTGGAGCAGATCGGCACAGAGCACGACTGGAATGACGGCAAAGAGGAGCACTATGCCTGGTTCGAGATGTACCCAAAGTATCCTCACCAGCTTTCAGGCTTTCCCGTAGAGCCGGGCGATGTGATCTCAGCTGAGGTTTCATACCAAGGAAATGATGCCTATAAGATGACAATCAACAACCACACAAAATCAGTTACCACGACAGTTCCTGTCGCCCACACAACAGGCTCCGGCTTTAAAAGAAGCTCAGCAGAGTGGATTGTAGAAGCACCTGCCTCTCAAGATGGCATACTGCCGCTTGCCGACTTCCAAGAGGTGATGCTGACCGACTGCTCTGCCACCATCAACGGTGTAAGCGGTTCAATTAACGATGGACGATGGGCAGTAGAAAGACTGCAGATGACATCAAATGGCGGCATCAAAAAGGCTGCAACATCTGAGCTTGCAAGTGGCGGAAAGGCCTTTTCAGTAACCTGGGAACATAAATAAAAAGGAACAGTACATGAAAAAACTCTTTAACCTGCTATCAATTTCTATTGCAATGGTTTCAACTGTTAGTGCAGCTCAAACGCTACCCGTGCCCTTTAATGCTATACGCGAGATCAGCTGCCAGATTGTGCCAAGAGATCAGGCGAAGGCCACTCGCCCTCATATTAAAATTCAAGAGAGCACAAGCCTTAACTGGAGCGGCTATGCTGCCCTTACAAGCCTTACAAACCCACGCATTATGTCGGTTTCAATGGTTTCGGGAACGTGGAATGTACCCCAGATTACTTCCTCGCCAACCAACGCCTACTCATCGGCTTGGGTGGGAATGGATGGCTATGCAAGCAACACTGTAGAGCAGATCGGCACGGAACATGACTGGTACCAAGGCCGGGCCCAATATTATGCCTGGTTTGAAATGTATCCACAGTATGCCTATGAGCTTGTTGGCTTTCCAGTAAGGCCGGGAGATAGCATTTCAGCTCAAGTAAACTACCTGGGCAATAATGTATTTAGGCTCGCCATCACAAACCAGACCGAGCATGTCTCCTTTACTATTCCCTACTCATACACGCGAGTTTATGGAGCACAAAGAAATTCTGCTGAATGGATTGTAGAGGCGCCCTCATCTAATCAGGGCGTTCTGCCGCTTGCCCATTTTTCACCTGTTACCATGAGCAATTGCCAAGCGACAATGAATGGCATAACAGGCCCGATAAATAGCTCCTATTGGCAGCATGACCCATTGACCATGACCACACAATCAGGCATTGTAAAAGCCCAGCCCTCAAGCTTAAGCGGAGGCAATAGCTTCACAGTAACCTGGGAGCATCAGTAGTTAATATATTCTTTTAGCATGCAAGGAAGCTTTTGTTCATAGACAACATCTCCCCTTGCATGCGCTTTTTCCGCATCTATAGAAAATTCAGCAACGGGCTTAATTACCACAGGAATCATCTGGGTATAGCGCTGTGCATTATCTTGCACAAGGGCAAGATAGACCTTAGCTCCCGCACCGCTATAGCCCTGTTCGGATGCTATATGGGCAAAGTGGACAGTATCTAAAATGGTTTTAAAGCCCGATTTTTTTGTGTCGATAACGATCTGAATGAGCTTATCTGAAAAGCGCTGCTCCCCTATCACCGAAAAGGCCTTACCGTAGAGCAAAACATCTGTCGCTCCTTGCGTGAAAGTAGCTTGAAAGCCTTCATTGTAGGCCGCTCCATTAATAATAGCAGTCTTATCCAAAAAGAGGTCCCACAGCTCAAAATCTTTAGGGGTGGGTTTTGTGCCCGGGTAGACAAGCTCAAACATAAGCGTCGTGCCTTGCGGATCAGAGAGCCCCACCCAGGCAGTATAGAGCCATTTATTATCAAATTCGGCAGTGATAACGTAGATGGGGTATTTTCCCCACTTCATGCGCAGGTCAAACAGCCGCTTTAGCCCAAGCGGCGCCATAAGCTTGCACATGTCGTCATTTTCTGCGCTAAACTTCTCAGCCGAGAGCTGCTTTACCGTCTCGCTAAGCCGCACGCGCAAGATCGAGCGATTTAGCGAGGAGGGCTTCTCGAAATAGGCCTCAAGCACACCCTTTGGACCCCAGTAGACCCACTCATCAAAGGAGAGTTTGCCGCTTTTTGTCATGGCGACAAAATCGCTTGGAATATAGGGAGTGACACACAAGGGAGTATCAAGTGTTGGCAAAAGCGAAAAGATGCGCTCCTCTGCCTGAAGAGAGCCCAAAAACAGCATAAAAGTTAGCAGAATACGTCTCATTTGCTCCTCTACCTATAAAATTTGGCGAAATTGTACCTTGATTGGCTTTTTATTCCCACTTCTGCTATTATTATAAGTACGGGGGTGAACAGGTTTCGACTTGCAATGCCCGTATTAGTTGCATGCGGAGGGTGCTGGTTGGCCTCCTTAAAAAGCCGGCAAAACAATAAATGCTAACGATAAGTCTAGCAAAATCGTTACTGGCAACTTCGGCAGTTTTTCTGCTCAGAAGTACGTAGTTGATTTTACACCAGTAGCGGTAGCGGCCTAAACCTAACAGTTTAGCTGCTCGGCAGTTTGGCGACTGGACCAAGGGTCCCAAAGCCTGCCGTTTATACTCTTGGTGTGACTGTTCTTAAGTTGGTGGTTTGTAAGAAGAGTCGAGATTTTCGAACCGCTATAGGATAGTAAAATGAGGTGTCTTGCAGTAGCTCTCCTATTATAAATACAAGACACTATGCATGTAGAGGCTAGTATCTGGAAGTTGTCTAGGACGAGAGTTCGATTCTCTCCACCTCCATATCTTGGGACCGAGATCCCCCTCTCGGTCCCTTTTCTTTTCCCCCCAACAAACCTTACTCCTGATCTTGAGAGCCTTTTGCAAAACTTGAGCCATCGTTTTTTTGGCCTTGTGCGCCTTTTCGGCCATGCTCAAAGCCAACCTCGACTTATTTATAAAAATTTGAAACACAGAGACACAGAGGCCACAGAGCGCTTCGCGTAGCCTGTCTCACCATTATTGGTCATTTTTCGAGGAAAAATGCCCAACAGGGCATGCCGCTGGCGCGGCAACACTTCGTCCTGAAACAAGTCATGGCAGCTATTGCGATTGCAGACTGAACTAGAAGCGGGGCAAAGCGTTGCCGCGCTAGCGGCAGATGCCCTCTGGGCATTTTTTCCTCGAAAAATGACCTAGACGGTACCTAGAAGTCATTACATGTGTTCGCGGAGCGTCTCTGTGGTCTCTGCGTCTCTGTGTTTCAAATTTTATTAGTTACCAAAAATTTCCTGTGACACCGTGAACAAGGCCATTGTTCCGATGACTCTAGTTTTGCAAAAGGCTCTTGATCTTGATCTTAATCTCTCTGGAGAATTGAAGAAAAAAAGATCAAGATCGAGATCAAGATTAAAATAAGAACCCTGCCCGAAATCCCTTGACACAAACCCCCTTTTGATATAAAATATCTTTTATAAATTTGAAAGGAGTAATAAAAATGGTTTCATCTGTTTCCTACCCAATCCCACAATTTACTGATTTTACTAATGGAAATTACCTAGAAACTCCTCTGCTCAGAGCCGCCCTCCACGAAATGAAGCAAAACCCTAACTACGCAACTGTCGTAGAAAAAATACTCATAGAGCAAACAAAAAATAAAACAGATGCCAACGGAGCCAACTTGCTATTAGGAATGCTCTATCTTACCGGCCACGGCAACGTAGAAAGAAACCCTCTAAAAGCAATTGAACTGTTGAAGCTATCTAAACAGGTCTCGGCTCACTACACCCTTGCAGCAATATATATGAAAGGAATAGATGGAGTGCCAAAAGATGAGCAACTGGGATTGAAGCACCTGGAGGTGGCTGCACATCATGGCCATAGCCGAGCACAGCTCTCGCTTGGTCTTCTTTTATGGAATCAAAACAGTAAAGAGCAGGCTATAACACAGCTTTCCTCGTGCTGTTTTCAGAAATTCAAGCCAGATCTATCGCAAGCAGAAAAAAATGCTCTTGCTGCCTTTGTAGTAGAAACCCCACTCAAAGAAAAAAATTTTTCATCTAAGCTCGATGTTATTGAGCAAGCCGAAGCTAGCCTAAAACCAGATCTTTTTAGAAGATTTGGAATAAGCCAAATGACAGATCCAAAGTCTTGCGCAAAAGTAGAACTTGCCTTTACGCGCATGGCAGAGAGCATCCCTCAAAATCGCCCCCTCACAACAGATGAAAGTAGAGCCTTAACCACCCTTGGACGCATTGTCTACAGCGATGAAAATAACCCAAACTACGCAAAAGCGCTATCCTATTGGCAGCAAGCGGCCGTTGACTCTCCACAAGCGCAGTACTATCTTGGCCTTGCCCACTGTTCAGGAAAAGGCGTGAAAAAAGATCTTAATGCAGGAAAAGAGTGGCTGAAAAAAGCAGCGGACAACAAATTCTTACCGGCCCAAGCGATGCTCAACCACCTTGAGGGCAAAGACAAATTTACCACATTCTCAAAAGATGAAAGCCCATTAGACCTTGCCCCAAAAGAAGAACAGGATGTCATCCATTCACAAAAATTCTTCCTCAATAGAGCCTGGAGTTGGATTAAAAACCACAAACAGTCAATCCTTATCGCCACCATAACCACAGTGGCCGTAGCCGCACTCATTGCAGGCCTGGCAGCACTCACGGTATTCTTCCCGTACGTAATGGTACCAATATGGGTAGTGACAGGCTTACTCTTAGGAGGTGCAGGCCTTTTCATGCTCGCCTTTGCGGCAGGATCAGGCGACAGAGGCGCCCAATCCGTCTTTAGAGCATTACTTTAACTGCTTCTCCAGTCACTGAGTTGCAATGGCCGCAAGTGATTCTACGACGGCAATATTTGGCAGCAACTCCGGTGGAAGGCTGTGGCGCTGCATCAAATATGCCGGGCTATTGTATGAAAGCCAGACCTTTCCCTGCTCATCTTGCCAGACAAGAATCTTCAAAGGCAAATCAATAGCAATACTTGGGGCCGCTAGCATTAAAGGTGTGCCGGCTTTGGGGCTTCCGAAGATAAGCAGCGAAGTCGGTGCCATTTTCATTCCCACTTTTTCGGCTTCTTTGCTATGGTCAACTACGGCAAACAGCGTGACCCCTTTAGACTGCAGGATATTTTTGAGCCTATCCACAGTCTCCTCAACTGAATGATTGCTTAACTTATCGACAATTCCTTGCTGATTCATAAAACACCCGGTAAATGAAAAATGTATATGGCCTGACTTTTTTTACATTAACTCCGTCGCTTTTGCAGCAAGTTCGGAGCGCTCGGTCTTATCCAGGAAGACTTGGCTATGCAGCTGGCTGTTGCCAAATTTTCCTACCGTGTAGGTGAGGCCGTTTGAGTCCTTGTCCAGGTAGGGGTTGTCGATCTGCGTTGGGTCGCCGGCAAGCACTACCTTTGTACCTTCGCCTGCGCGCGAGATGATGGTTTTCATCTCGTGCGGAGTGAGGTTTTGCGCTTCGTCAATAATTATGTACATTTTTGGAAGCGAGCGGCCTCTAATGTAAGTTACTGCTTCCATTTCGATCTTTTTGCTGTCTAAAACCCATCGAAGCGTATCTGTAGGTTCATTTCCGAGGGATGCGCAAAGAAGCTCGAGGTTATCAAATATAGGCTGCATCCAGCTTGAGAGCTTCTCTTCCTTAGTGCCCGGAAGGTAGCCGATATCGCGTCCAAGTGGTACTATGGGGCGAGAAATTAGGATCTTTGTGTAGATACCTTCGTCAAATACTTTTCTTAATCCACAAGCAAGTGCAAGCAAAGTTTTACCGGTACCGGCCGGTCCTAAAAGCGTTACAAGCTTGCACTCATCGCGAAGAAGAGCATCCATAGCGCATTTTTGCTCGACGTTGCGAGGTTTTATTCCCCACATTGTAGGAATTTTTACTAAAGGCATAAGCTGCTGGCTTCCTACGTCATAGCGAGCAACAGCGCTTGAGTGCTCCTGACAGCCCAGTATAGTGTATTCATTGGGGCGATACTGCATGCCCGGAATGGTGAGCTGGCTATCTTTGTAGAAGTGATCGATAAGGCTCTTTTCAACATCAACGTGGCGAATGCCTGTGCGGATAGTCTCGTAAGAAAATTTTAAATTTTCATAATCTTCGGTTTCAAGGCCTATAGCTTCCGCTTTTACGCGCGCTGCAAAGTCTTTTGATACAAAAACAACCCTTTTTCCTTTTTCAAAGAGGTAATAGGCAGCACTTAAAATTCTATTGTCATTAATGGTCATGGCAAGGCTCTCGACAAAGTCGGTCTTGATTTCCATTAAAATTTGCACTTTTGCACCATTTTGTAGCTCCACACCACTGTGTAGATCACCTTTTCCAAGCGAACTTAAATTTGCAAGCTCTCGAATGGCGGCGCGAGCGTTTTTACCAAGCTCTCCGGGAGTGCGTTTGAGCTTATCGAGCTCTTCCAGAACCGTGACAGGAATAGCTATTTCATGCCTTGGAAACTTAAATATGGCTTCTGGATCGTGTAGGAGGACGTTTGCATCTAGAACAAATACTTTATCTTTCATTATTACCTCCAAATGGTACGCTATAGTTTTGCCTATCCATAATCTATACCGCAACATTTGTCAACAAAACAGAAAATCAGCAGTTAACCATCGAGAGTGCTAAATTCTATTGACCGATTTATCTACATCGGCGTATAATAGAAGTAGATAAAGAGGTGATGTATGAAAATTACTGACAAAATTATATCAATTCCTCCCTATATTTCAACATCATGGGATAAAATTTCATCTTTGCACCTTAGTGAAGATAAGCTAGTAATTACTTTAATTGATGGTACGCGCGTTTTTGTTCCTCATCTAACTGACGACGCACTTAGCGAAATTTTTACTGCTCATGCCCACTTCCTTGATATCAAACCAACGAAAACTGCTCTTGCCCAGCCCTCAATGGAGCAGGCATTTAATGCCCCGTTTCGCGTCCTTTTTGGAACGCTTGAATCGCTCACACAGGCGCTGCAGCATAATCCTGCCTACTCAAATCTTGCTCCCCTGCCGCAAGAAATTGTAAGCAAAATAGAGCTGCTTGCAAAACAGATGCCGCAAGAAGAGCTTGCCAACTTTTTACACCCTGTCGATGGCTGCAACTGCATGTACTGCCAGATCTCCCGTATTTTAAAAGGAACAGGTGACGAAAAGCCGCAAATTGAAGAAGAGGTTGGCGAAGAGGAACTTCGCTTTGAAGAGTGGGCCGTAGAATCTATCGGCGACAAACTCTACCTTGTCACAAGTAAACTTGATCCATCAGAGCAGTATCGCGTCTTTCTTGGCGACCCAATAGGCTGCACCTGCGGCAAGCAAAACTGCGAGCATATCGTTGCTGTCCTAAGACATTAATCCCCAAAGTTTCCGTGCCCGTGCGCGTGCCCGAAATAACCCGGGCACGGGCACGCGCACGGGCACGGGCACGGGTTATTTTGATAAAAGTCTATTGTCCAAAAACATCGAGGCAAATACAATAAAGCCAGAATAACACATTTGCCCAAGGTTCAACATATGCGAACTGCTGCCATTTTTGCACTTCTTTCATGCTCTTCTTTGCAACTTACTGCCGACACTACAGAAACGGCTCCTGCACATGCGCCAAAGCGTTTTGAGTCGTTTACCGGCAAAATTACAGGCCATAATGTACGCATGCGGCTGCAGCCAAATCTTGACTCTCAAGTCTTTAAAGAACTCGACCGCGATGACCTTGTGCTTGTAACTGGCATGGTGGATGATTTTTACGCCTGCATCCCGCCAAAAGGGCTAAAAGGCTATATCTTCCGCACCTATGTGCTTGATGGCGTTGTTGAAGGCTCAAATGTATTTGTACGGCTGGGACCGGATAGAACAAGCCCATCTGTAGCACAGCTGAATAGCGGCGATGTTGTAAAGGGAGTAGTATCGAACCAAAATAGTAAATGGCTTGAAATTAGCCTTCCGGAAGATGTGCGCTTTTATGTAGCAAAAGACTACGTACAAAGAGCGGGCGACACTGCCTATTTTACTCGCCAAGAAGAAAGACGCCAAGAGGCCTATAAAACACTCACCGCTTTAGAAGCAGAACTTGACCGCGAACTTGAAAAGCCCTTTCAAAAGATTCAGCTTTCTTCCATTTCAGAGCGGCTTAACAAGTTTATCGCAGCCCATAAAGATATGCCTCAGGCAGTCTCTCAAGCTGAAACCCTTATTGCACACATGCAGCAACTCTACCTTACAAGAAGCGTAGCAGCAGTTAACATCGAGTCGCCGCAAGTCGCTCCTAACCCTGTAAAACCGGCTGCTCCTCCTGCAGTTGCCCCTGCATTTACTCCTACTCCGCAAAGTACTCCTACTCCGCAAAGCACCCCCACTCCTCAAAGACCGCCAGCCTCAAACCTTTCATGGCAAGATCATGAAAATAGCTATCTTCAGGCAATTGAAGTAACATCTCCTGATGCCTACTATGCTGAAGAGCTTAAAAAGGCAAATACGCTGCACGGCATTATTAAGCCCTATAACAGCTTTATCAGCACTCGTCCTGGCGACTTTGTACTTATAAACCTTAAAACAAACCTGCCTATAGCATACCTGTACAGCACAAAGGCAGACCTTGCTTCGTGGGTGAACAAGCCTGCTACACTTTGGGTCTCTGACCGTCCAAATAATAACTTTGCCTTTCCTGCCTACTTTGTCTTGCAAGTAGAAGAGTAGGGGGCTTGTGGCGCTCTCACGCATTGCTTCGGGCGCATGCCTCGGTCTCGAGGCTGTGCGCGTAGAGATTGAAGTAGACTCTAGACAGTGCGATAAGCCCATTTTAGTGATTGTTGGCCTGCCTGACGCCGCGGTTCGTGAAGCAAAAGATCGCGTGCTAACCGCTCTTAAAAATTCCGGCTGCGATATTTCCGGCATCGCAGCCACGGTAAACCTCGCTCCTGCAGACTTAAAAAAAGAGGGAAGCGCCTACGACCTTCCCATAGCCATAGGCCTTCTTGCCAACCTTGGCAAGCTTCCTAGAGATGTGTTAACTGAATATCTGATGGTGGGAGAGCTTGGCCTTGGAGGCAACACGAGGCCCATTCTTGGCGCCCTTGCCTATGCATACCTTGCCAAAGAGCTCAAGCTGAAGGGAATTGTGCTTCCTGCGCAAAATGGTGAAGAGGCCGCATTGGTGCCCGGGATAGAAGTTATTGGTGCAAAAAGCCTTCAAGAGGCAATCGCCTTCTTTAATGAAGGGGATAGAACTGCATATCAGCCCAAGCTCGCACAGAAAAAGAGAAGCGCTCCTCCGCTTGTTGACTTTTCAGAAATTCAGGGTCAAATGCAGGCCAAGCGGGCAATGGAAATCGCCGCTTCCGGCTGCCACAACGTCCTTCTGTCAGGCCCCCCGGGAACAGGAAAAAGCCTTCTTGCCAAGGCGCTGCCGGGCATTATGCCCCCTCTTACCTTTGAAGAGGCACTTGATGTTACAAAAATATATTCAATAGCAGGTTTGCTTCAAAATGCATCTTTGCATGAGACAAGGCCCTTTCGCTCCCCTCACCATACTGTGAGCTATGCAGGCCTGATTGGCGGCGGCTCTATCCCTCGTCCGGGAGAGGTGGTGCTTGCCCACCATGGCGTACTCTTTCTTGATGAGCTCCCTGAATTTTCACGTACGGTTCTTGAAGCACTGCGCCAGCCCCTTGAAGATCGCACCCTAACAATCAGCCGCGCCCAAGGCTCAAGCCGATTTCCCTGCTCATGCCTCTTTGTTGCCGCCATGAACCCCTGCCCCTGCGGTTACCTCGGCCATCCTGAAAAGCCTTGCCGCGACACAAAGCTGCAGATCGATCGCTACCAAAGAAAAATTTCAGGCCCCCTGCTCGACCGCATCGACCTTCACGTCTGGGTAAATGCTGTAAAATCTGAAGAGCTTATTGCAGCAAAGCCGCAAGAGTGCTCTCGTGCAATTGTACAGCGAGTAGTTGATGCAAGAGATCGCCAAAGAAAGCGCTTTGGCTCAAGCAAAACGAACGCAGAAATGTCGGTAAAAGAGCTGCAGATGCATGTTCCGCAAGATGGACCTTTAAAGCCTTTGATAAAGGAGGCGATGGACAGCTTCCAGATGTCCTTAAGAGGCATCCACCGCGCCTTAAAAGTAGCAAGAACCATCGCTGACCTTGCGGCCAGCGACTCAGTCGAAGAAGAGCATCTTCTCGAAGCCCTAAGTTTCAAACAGACAAATTAACGCCATGGGCGAATGTTTCCTCAGGAATTAGTAAAAAACGATACAAAGAGAAACCAATCTTATTCCAGCGGTAGAGCCCCGCGTGAAGCGAAGCGGAACGCGGGGTAATGGGTGCCCAACAAGTGGAGCAGCGGTAGCTGCGAAACAGTTTCGCTACTACCGTAGCTCCACTTTTAGGGTGCATCTATTCCCCGCGTTCCATTTCAGGCCGCTGGCCTTCCATTGCACTAGGACGATATATTGTCCTTGCAGCACTCAACCGAATTTTAGACCCTTGCAGCAAACTTCAAATGCCCGACTGGTACAAACGGACTGTTTTGCATAGGTTATGGAGGTATCCTGAGGAAATGTTCACAAGCCAGATGTTCTGGAATCATATGGATATGATTGATGAGAAAAATATCGATAATATTCAAGAGGCTATAACAGAAAAACTAATCCATGATTTTGGAATTAATCCACGAGGGCTTCTCTACGACACGACTAACTTCTTCACGTACATTGCCACTGGAAATAAGCGAAATACAATTGCTCAACGAGGTAAGAATAAAGCTAAAAGAAATGATTTGAGACAGGTTGGGCTTGCCTTGGTGGTTTCAAAGGACTTTCAAATTCCACTTTTTCACAAGGTGTACCAGGGGGATAGGCCTGACCGAGGAATGTTTGTTAAGGTTGCAGATGAACTTGTGGAATGGCAGAACAAGCGTGTTGGTCATGCAGAAGATACCACATTAGTTTTCGATAAAGGAAACATCTCCGAAGACGCAATGAATAGGTTAATTGTTGGCAAAAAGCACTATGTCTGTGCAGTGCCTAAAACCACCTGCCAAGAGCTCTTTTCAACCAGTACAGATGCGATGAAAATTATTCCAGGGCTTCCAGGAACACGAGCATATGCTGAAGTCATCGAGATTTGGTCTAAACGTCATAAGGCAGTCGTAGCCTATTCAGAAAGCTTTTTTGCTTCCGAAATGGCAGATCTTATGGATAAGTTAAGAAAATACGAAGAAAAACTTCATGATTTAGATCTTTGGCTAAAAAGTGGTCCCCAACGCCCTGTAGACGAAAAGTACTATACTGAAGCGAATGTTCAAAAGAGAATTAACGAGATCCTCACGTATCCACGAGCCCAAGAAGTGATGGGGGTGAAAATCATAAAAATAAACGGCAAATGTCGTTTAGAATATGGAATCGATCAAGACAAGCTTAACCATATGATGAAAAACGAACTAGGAAGAACACTTATTGTGAGTACGAGATTAGAATGGGATGAAGATGAAATAATATCCAACTATCGAAGTCAGCAAGGAATCGAAAATGTGTTCCGTCACATGAAAAATAAAGATTATCTCCACTGGCAGCCTGAGTTTCACTGGACAGATAGTAAGATCAAAGTACATGGCTTATATTGCGTTCTGGCTATGTTGTTGGCCAATTTAACCCATCGTGAGACAGTCCAAAAGGGCTTAGATTTAAGTTTGATAGAGATGATAGACGAATTGAACGACATTAGAGAAGTTGCTCTCATCTCCAAGGAGGCAACTAAAAAATCAGAGAAAAATCAACTTGCTATGTCGAGGATGAGCCCGCGTCAAAAGAAATTAACCGAAATTCTAGAAATCCCAGTGGCTCTAAAAGGGTAATACGGTTTTTCTCTCGTATTTGGCCCATAACTTGTAAATTCCAGCGGGGCTAAAGCAGTGCTCCAGCTGCCGCTGGAAGAACAGCAAGTTGACATTTTTTATAAACGGAGGGCGCTAACCTGATGTCAGCGGGTTCTGCAGTGAATACTATTTTAAATAAACGCTCCCAACATTCGCCCATGGCGTAAATTAATACTTCATTTGGCGGTTGGCAAAGTCAGTTTTGCTGACCTTTTGCCCGTCAAAATAGTACTCGGTTATCTTGTCTTGATCTACCCAGAAGGTGCTTGGGCCATGCTTTTGGCTGTTTTTCCAGCTCACCTGTTCTGTAACTATATCAGTTCCTGGACGATAGCCGGTTTCTATGCCCTCTTTTTCGCCGTCAACATATGGTACAACGCTTACGCGCTCGCCGCCGCGGAAGACGATGGTATCCCCGTGCTGCTTGTTTGCCTTCCAGGTCTCAGCAGTGGCTGGCTCCCCGCCGGGATAGAAGGTCTTTAGAGTACCTTCGATCTGATCGTTTACAAAAGGAATGTACTTTTGCGGCATGCCATTGGGGTAGTAGACAACCTGGAGTATTTTTTTGCCATTTTCAAACTCATCTTTGGAGATAAGCTGACCGTGGCCATCGCGCCTGAGGCGCTCGCCTGCGCCCTGAACTACTTGCGATTCAAGCTCCTGATCGCGGGTGAAGTATTCGCCGCTGAAAAGATCTGATCCGTGATACTCTTCGCTAGAGCGCGGTGCGCCATCTTCATACCATGTAGAAACGAGGGTTACATTGCCGGGGCGGAAGATATTTTGACGCTTGGGCATACCTGATGCATAGTGCACCGTCTGCCACACCATAGCGCCTTTGTCATAGTAGGTTTCAGTGTGAAGGGTGCTCGCGTGAGGGAAAGTGACCGTCGAAAGCCCATGCAGCTTTCCCTGCTGCCAGCTTTGGGTTTCTGCAGCACCATTTTTATGCTGCTTTACGATCTGGCCGCTTGCGCCGCGTTCATTCCACTCATCAACATTTGCCACCTCTACACCATACTGGTGGATATAGGTAGTTTTCACCGACCCATCTTGAGAAGCATATGGACGTGGTGCACAGCCCGTGGTAAGCAGTAATAAAAATGCCGATACATTTCGATAAGATCTCATAGGTCAATTCCCCAAATTAGTTCAGTTACACAGGATACTTTTCTTGCAAATAGTGTGCAAGTGTTGTGACAAGCTTTTGATGCGCCGCTTCAACTTCCTCTTGCTGCACAGTCTTTGCTTTGTCGCGATAGATAAAGCGAAATGTTACATTTTGCCTCTCTTCACCAAGTTTTTCATGCTGAAAGATTGAGACAAGTGACACAGACTCTAGAATCTGCGGCCTGCTCTCTTGAATTTTTTCCAAAATGTGGCCAATTGGCAGCTGTTTGGATACGGTATGCGTCCAGTCGCGCTCAGAGCTTGGATAGATTGCCATTTCCTGCATCTTGCGCTCTTTTCTTGGAAGGTTTAACAGCTCCTGCATGTCGCATTCAGCAAAAAGCACTCTTTGAGGGATGTCAAGTTTTGCAAGCAATTCCGGGTGGATTTCACCAAGCACGCCAACATGCACATCGCCCACATAAACCTTTGCCTGCCTTCCGGGATGAAACATGGAGAGTTCTGACTTTTTCACGCACATCTCGTTAAAGCCTAGGGTAAAAAAGAGCTCTTCCAGCATACCCTTAAGGTCGAAAAAGTCCCATTCGCGCCCCGCTTCTAAAAAGTGGGGCCTTTTTGCCTTGCCTGAAAGCATAATGGCAAAGATGCGAGGCTCAACAAAGCCTTCGCCCTTCCTGAGGTGGGCGTGGCCAATTTCAAAAAAGTGCAAGTCGAGGACGCGCTGGTTCATATTGCGCCGGATTACTTCAAGAAGACCCGGCATGAGCGATGGCCTCAAAATCGACTGCTCGCTGGAAAGCGGGTTGAGCATCTTTACAAGTGAATCTTCGGTAATGCTGTGATCCATTACAAGGCGCGCCTGTGCCGGGCTGATAAGATCTGAATTGATAGCCTCTTGCAGCCCCAAAGAGAGCAGCCTTCTTTGCACTTCACCCTCAAAAAGGTAGAGCGGATGGTGGTTAAGCTTGGATGTGCTGTAGTGCGGGCTTTGAGTAGATTCTCGCTCAAGGCCAACCAGGCGGCCGATTTCTTCAATAAGATCCACCTCTTCGTTGATGTCGTGCCGGAAGCTCGGAACGGTAATAGTATAGAGATCCTGCCCATCAAAACTATACTCTAGTCCCAGCCTCGAAAAGGATGATTCTGCTTCATTAGCACTCACCTCATAGCCTAAAACAAGCCCTGCACGGCTTAGTCGGCATGTTACTTTTTTCATTTCTTCTTTTGCTTGAACATCAACTACGGCCTCTAGCCTTCCCTGAACCATGCTCGCTGCCTCTTCAAGTGCTTTGAGGGTGATATTTCTATCACATCCTCGCTCGAAGCGCTTGGATGAGTCTGTAGACATATTGAGCTTTGTTCTTGCCCTGCGAATAGGTGCAGGAGCAAAGTAGGCAGACTCAAAAATCACCCGCTTTGTAGTTGGGCTAACCGCTGAATTTTCTCCGCCCATAATACCGCCTGCAGCCAAAATCTGCATGCTGTTTGCAATTACAATAGTGCCAACGGGAAGCTTGTGAGTCACTTCGTCAAGAAGCGTGAGGGTTTCATGTTCCTCAGATGCCCTGACAATCAGCTGTCCGCCATGCACGCGGTCAGCATCAAAGGCATGAAGGGGCTGTCCAATATCGTGCGATACGTAGTTGGTGATGTCGACAATGTTGTTGATGCTTCTATGGCCGGTTCGTTCAAGACGAATGCGTACGAGGCTCGGCGACGGGCCCACATGCACATTTTCTACTAAAATCGCGCTATAGCGAGGACAGAGCAAAGCATCCTTTACTGTTACCGTAAGTTTTGCACTGCTCTTTACTTGAAGGCCCACAGGCGCTTTCAGGGGATTTTTTAAAAGAGGCTTTTCCATAAAGGCTGATAGCTCGCGTGCTACACCCATAATGCTTTGGCAGTGGCCAAGGTTTGGCGTAATAGATACTTCGTAGACAGTATCGTTAAAGTAGCTATCAAGATGGGTGCCGGGCGCGAGCGTTTGCGGCAGGTCCATAATGCCCTCATGAAAGTCGCTAAGACCAAGTTCCTTTTCAGAACAGAGCATGCCTTCAGACAGCACTTCGCCAAAGCGGGAGCTTTCAATGCGCTTATCATGAATGAGCGCCTGAACCGGGGCAAAAGCTGTTATCATCCCCTCTTTGCAGTTGGAGGCGCTGCAGACAACGGTGTGCTCCTTATTGCCATCAAATACTACCGCACAAGAGAGGTGCGGGCAGGCAGGGTGGGAAGTTACCCTCTTCACAGAAGCGGCAACAACACCACTAAACAAACTTTTTATTTCATCAATATGATCCACTTCAATACCTGCACGCGTCATAATATCAGGCAGGCTTGTAGCATCCGCTTGAGGAAGGTATTCCCGAAGCCACGAGAGCAAAATTTTCATATAATCACCATAAAACGCTTCTATAGTAGCGAATGCGTTTGATTTTTGCACGCAACTTGTGTATACTATTACCTTTACACAACAAAACTTTAGAGGATATAATATGCATCAAGAACGCACCCTTTCAATCGTAAAACCAGACGCTGTAGCAAAAAATGCCATTGGCGGCATTCTCCAGATGCTTGAAAAAGCAGGTCTTCAGGTCGTAGCTGCAAAGATGCTGCATCTTACAAAAGAGCAGGCAGAAGGCTTCTATGCCGTACATAAAGCTCGCCCATTCTTTAACGACTTAGTAAGCTTTATGACCTCAGGCCCATGCCTTGTTATGGCACTAGAAGGCCACGATGCAGTAGCTGTAAACCGCCAGGTGATGGGAGCAACAGACCCGCAAAAAGCAGAAATGGGCACCATCCGCAGAACCTTTGCTTCAGACATCGAAGCAAACGCCGTTCACGGCTCAGACTCAATTGAAAACGCAAAAATTGAGATCGATTATTTCTTTAAGCCAACCGAGATTTGTCCACGCCAGAAGGCGCATAAAGGCCACTGCTGCGGCTGTGCGCATTAATAGCGGCAAAAGGACATAAAGGACCAAAGGGACCTAAAGGACTAGCGCCGCTGTTCTTTAGGTCTTTTTTTTGAGGTCCTCTTCTTTGAGGTCCTATCTTAGGGTTGTTCACCTTTTCGTTCATTTTCCTATATTGCAGTCCTACAGACTGCATTTTTTCTTACCAATTTTACCTAGGGCGATGCCCTTAGCATTACCCATTTTTTCAAAATTTAGCTTTTCTGTTTTATATTCCAGCGGTAGCTGGAAGACAGCTTTTAGCCCCGTGTGAATCGTAGGAGCCGGTAGGCTTGAAGTGGAACACGGGGTTAGGGTGCAATGTCCATATAGAGCAGTGGTAACTGCGAAACATGCCAGTGTCGCAGTTACCACTGCTCCGGGCAAAGGTGCGTCCGAACCCCACGTTCCAATACAGGCCTTCCGGCCTTCCATTACACGTGGGGCTAAAGCTGTATTCCAGCTACCACTGGAAGAAAATAGAAAAGCTAAATTTTGAAAAAAATGGGTAATGATAAGGGCAACGCCCTAGGTATTGTGAGGAAACGAGTCGCAGTCTGAAAGACTGCAATATAGCAAACCCAAATTTCCTGAGACAGAGTTGAACAAGCCCCCTATCTTTAGCTGGTTTATTTATTAGAAACTACTGAGCTAACAAAACTTGTCGCTGCACCAGTAAAACTTGTCGCTGAGCCCCATAGCCAGCCCACGGGGTCTTGTATGAATCCTTCTGGCTTCTCCTTCGCTTTTTGTAATGGTATCTCTTCTTTTGGTTGCCCTTTTGGACTATAATCATCGCTCACCCAATTTGGTGGGGGTGCGGGTGGAGCTGCTGGAGGTGACTTTTTTAGTTGAGGCGCAGCTACAGCAGGAGTTTGAGGCTGAGAAACAGGCTTTGCATCTTGCGGTTGAGGCGCAGCTCCAGCAGCAGTTTGTGACTGAGGGACTGAGGCTTTAGCTGCAGCCGCAATAACAGTTTGTGGCTTAGGAGCTGCGGGTTGAGCCGCAGCAGCTGCAGCAGGAGTTTGAGCCTGAGGAGCAACCTTTGCGGGCAGCGTCTTCGTTTGACCGCCATGAACAGCTTTAAGTTGAGCCGCAGCCTCAACAAGAGTTTGAGGCAGAAGGGCACCTGCAGGCGGCTTCTTTTTTTCCTCTTCGATAAAGTGCACTTTAGAAAAATCGCCAGAGGTTGATAGTTTTTGACGCAAGCCTTGAGAATCAAGCGACAATAGTTCATCTATGAGAGTTTCCCGAAGCGGCGCATAATTTGGCGACTTCT
The DNA here is from genome assembly GCA_963826935.1 of uncultured Chlamydiales bacterium. Taxonomy (GTDB): domain Bacteria; phylum Chlamydiota; class Chlamydiia; order Chlamydiales; family FEN-1388; genus SZAS-7. The sequence goes on from CAWGYH010000002.1 coordinate 126,528, forward strand.
TAAGCGTTCCGGTTGCCTCATCGATTCGAGGATCCGTCTGGCGATCAAGGCGGACTCGAAGGAGACTCTCATAAAATTTTGAATCACCTGCAAACTCTACACCCATTTTTCTGAAGATATCTGTCACATGCATGTAGAGGCCTAGCTCTTTCATTGTGGGCTGAATAAGGGGCAACGCTGTTTGTAAAATCGCTATGTTCTGAGGAATGCCAGAGGCTTGCTGAAGCTCTTCAAATGCTTTTCCTGTAGTAAAATATGCTGTAACCTTAGCTGCAAGTTGCGACCCTTGCCCCAGAATCGGTTCTGCTGCATTTTTACCAAGAAAAGTACCGATAATTTCAATATTACTTTTTATAACTTCATCAGGAATTTTCCTATCTTGCTTTTTTGCTGAAAAAGAATTGATCATCGTATCAACCATCTTCAAAGCATAGATTGGCCATTCGGGACGCTCGATTATGTCCAAAGCTTTATCCACAAGTGCATCTACGTAATTTTTTCCGACCATCTCTCTAATCAGCTCCTCGATATGGAAGCCCTTGCCATCTTGAATGTGCTGCACCGTAAATATTAATCCATTTACCACACCGCGGACAAACATCGTTGTAAACCCGAGCCCCGGAAACCTGCTTGCTTGGGCTATCACGCTATCAACTGTATTTTTTGATGAACGCTCTTTCTTTGGCTTAATGTAGCTATAGAGCAACCCGGAAAGAATCTTCTTAAGCTGCTCTCTAGCCTCTTTTTTCTGCTCAGTTACTGCTATTCCGGTTGTGCCGCTTTTCAGCCCAGATTCTAAAAATATTTTTTTAATTGATTCGGGACTTACCCCCTCTTCGAGCGACTTTTCCATCATCGCCATCCCGGTCTCAAAGATGCGATCGCTTTTATCCTGCCCAAATTTATCAGGTTCAAGCCCCAAAGTATCTACAAAGGCTGTCAGAATGGCAATATAAAATTTATGGGGATCTATAATTTGCTTTAGCCCAAATTCCGTGATCAAGGCACCAAGCGTCTCTACTGTATGATGCTTGCCCTCCAACCACCAGATCCAGCCAAACAAGCCCTTATCTAAGCTATCGGGGGCATGCTTATCAAAATACCACTCTGCTATGTTCTTTCCATAGGCTAGAAGCGCCTCTTCTCTTTTTTTGGCAAGCTCATCTGCTCTTACCTCGTTTGGCAGTGGAAGCCCTCGAGGCAACAGGTTTGCCGCTTCGAGCGAACTCAGTCGGAACATAAAGGCATCGTCCGGATGAGAAAACTTTTTTTTTGCAATTTTTGTATCAATATCACTATTTTCTTTAAGGAGCGGTCCTATTGCTTTAATAAGGGCAGCGACCCGTTTTGGTATTTTCGAGTCCTTATCGCTTTTTTCTCTGCTCTTTTCTATAAGCCTCTTCTCAATCTTATCTACTCCATTCAATACACCGTAAACAAGCTGTTTAACATTCACTGAATAATCCCAAATCACTGGCGAGCCAATGACATGATGCGCAAAAAGGGTTCTTGCTCGGCAAAACAGCCTGCCAATAGCGGGAGCTACTGCCTGCATAGCGCTCGTTTCGGCAATAGGATTGGCTCTATCGTAGCGATCGTAGGCGTAGACGAGGCCATATCCCTCAAGCGGCTGAAATACTCGCACCGGAGCCAAGAGAACTATCGGCAGCGTGTAGAGCATTCCACCCCTATCAAGACCCATTCTTTCAGCAGCAACTGCCCAGATCACTGCAGGAAGAAATGAGAGGACTCCACTCCTATTCAGCTTCATCCAATAACGGCTATAGTCCCAACCAACTCTAGGAAGGTGAGTAAGGGCCTCCCCTGAAGTATGGCGGATGGCAGTATGAATAAAGCGGTGTGTTGCCTCTACAAAAGGTGCGCATGCCTTTTTCCCCTCTAGCTGCTTTTCAAGTACTTTTAACTGCCTTTCTTTATGGGTAAGAAGCGTCTCTTCTGAGAAATAAGTCTCTTTTTTAAACAGCGTTCGAATTACAAGATCCGCGCCCCTGAGAGCGCCGGTAATAGGAAGATCAAGTAATGGCCAGCGACGAAAAAACCAGGGAGTTGTTGGCTGAAGGGCGGCTTGATTCTGCATGCTATACCTCAAGTATTTCTAAGCCCTTGTACCTAAAAAGCAAATGAGTTGTCTAGTTAAAAAACATCATGCTGCTGTCAGAAAAGAGCTTACTTAAAAACCAATCAATCTTTTGACAAATGAGGCGATGCCATCGACTTTCTGACAAAACCATGCATAGTTCGCTTGAACTTTGTAGCTCGAATGCGCTGTCTTCTTAACAGACTTTTGGGCCATCCCTAATGCTTTGTCTTTAATAATTATAACCCTTCGCTCCCGTTCAAAAAGTGCATGAGACTCTTTTTCGTAATCAAAAAGAGGCTCGTGACTCCGGGCGGCAAGAGCGGCTGTAATCTTTGGAACCAGGAGCGATATTTCCTCTAAAGCCTTGGTCATACCGCGCTGAAAGGGCAGGCCTGAATTGGAATCGCCTACAAAAGCGAACGGCGTATCATAGACTACTGCAACGCTTTTTTCGTTGCGAAAGATTTTCAGCTTTAAAGGAGATATCTCTTCACCGCTGATACTTTTGCCTTGCAGATAGTGCTGCAGGGCTTTATATACCTTTTGAACGGAAGGGTTTTGATGAGAAGCGAGCTCCTTAAGTGTCCATGTCGTTTTCTTCTTGCGTCTCAAAGGTCTGCCAGCCTCCATATCCGACAGAAGAAGATTTGCCTCTTCAAGTGTCAATTTCGCCTTGCTTCTCAAAGCCTTATAGGCCTCTCTATCTGACATAAGAAGGTATGTAAGTGGCTTTTTACCATCTACTTTGCGCCCGCTTACAATTTCAAATCCCAAATGGCCCGTTTTTGAAGACTCAAGGGTTGCGTCTATATAGCCTCGCTGCCTTTGCGTGCCATCGGTTTCATACTTTAGCTCCACCATATGCTGAAAAGTCTGTTCTTGCACCTTTTTAATTATCAAAGCAGAGCGCAAGGTACTGTGTGCGCCATCAGCTGCGATGATAATTGAACCCCTTTTGCAAAGCGATTCCAGGTCATCCTTCTTGAAGGCATGCTTTTCACCTCTTTGTATCTTTACGCCTAAGCGTGCAGCTTCAACTGCCATCCTCTCTTCAATCTCATTTGTGCGAACAATTTGGTCCTTCCAGCGAGATATAACCTGGCTCAGGCTCTCATCGGAATTGCCTAAAACTTTTATAACCTTATTAATCGCATCGGCGCCAAGTGACAGGCCATACTTTCGGGTGGCAACCTCTCTCTTATCAATAACAGTCACATCAAGGGCAGGGTTTGTGGCTTTTAGCACACATGCAAGGGTCGATCCAACAGGACCTGCACCAACAATAAGAACGCTCATGGTTTTCCTCCTTCAATAAGATCCCACGAAAGGGCTGTTGCAAAAGAAATATCCCTCGTTGCCCTTTTGCCTATGATGTCATGGTAGTACTTTGGAGCAAGGCCGGCTCCCGGACGAACTGACCGGACGTTTTTGTCGGTAAACAGCTCCCCTTTTCGAATTGGTGCACCTGCAAAAAGCGACTTTCTGAAAGGCAAGAGGGCCTTTTCATCTTTTCCACGCTCATACGAGGGCTCGCCTACCGCCTTTTCTACGACGCGAACTGAGGCAACTAAAGAGGCAAATTCAGCCGGCTCTAACGAAAATGCAGCGTCAGGACCACCTTCAGAGCGAAGGAGTGTCAGGTGCTTTTCAATAACAGTTGCACCAAGGGCAACGGCCGCTATTGCGCTATCGTTTGTAAGGGTGTGATCGGAAAGGCCTGCAGATATGTTAAACCGCTGCATGAGGTCAGGGATGGTTTTAAGGTGCATATCTTCGGGCTTTGCAGGATAGGCACTTACGCACTGGAGAACGACGATATCGCTAGTACCTGCCTTTCGAAGCACTGTGAAGGCCATTTCAAGCTCCTCAAGCGTTGCCATGCCGCGAGAGATAATAACAGGCTTTCTCGTCTTGCCAATAGCTTCAAGCAGCGGGATGTCGACCACTTCAAATGAGGCCACCTTATATGCTGGAGCGTTGAGCGTTTCAAGAAAGGCAACAGCCGTTGCATCAAAGGGGGAAGAAAAGCAGATAAGACCCTGTTTTTTAGCGTAGCGAAAAAGCTCCTCATGCCACTCCCAAGGGGTATAGGCCTCACTATAGAGGTCATAGAGCGTTCTATCTCTTCCCTGCCATTTTACAATAAACTCTGGGTTAGAGGAGTTAAGGGTAATTGTATCGGCAGTGTAGGTCTGCAGCTTTATGGCATCAGCGCCGGCATTTTTTGCTGCATCTATAAGGGCAAAGGCTCTATTTATATCTTGGTTGTGATTGCCGGACATCTCGGCTACCACAAATACGGGGTGGCCTGTACCTATTTTTCTAGAGTCTATCTGGATCGCTTTCATCTGTACCTGCCATTACGTAGATCCTCTACGCCCTTTTGTTCGCTTTTTATGGCGGCCTGCATTTCGGAAAGTGCGGCCACTTTTTCAATTTTTTCCTTCCACATTGCTCCATCTTCTTCAAGAAGGAGCTCTTCTGCACTTTGAAGCTGCGGCCTATAAGAGCAAAGAGTGCTGCATTCAGGACGAGCCTCGATTATAGCCTCCACACGCGGCAAATGCCATCCATTTGTGAGTATAATTATATTTTTAATATCAGATTTTTGCACAAAGTCCTGCAGCTCTTTCAGCTGCTCGATAGTAGTTGTTGAGCGCTCTTCACGAATAATCATTTCAGCGTTTACCCCAGCCTCTAAAAGCTCGCTTTCAATAACGCTTGCAATGGAAGGGAAGTTTTCTGTTGCAAGACCTCCCTGCAAAAAGAGCCTATACCCCCTTTTTGCAAGAATAACTGCCGCATCTACCCGAAAAGAGCCAACTACGGGTGCGCCCATTTTGCGAATGTTTAGATCATTTGTGTGCCAGACGCCTGATGCATCTTTATAGATATCTGCGCCCAAAACAGCAACTAAAGTGTCCATGATGATTATATACCCTTTGACATCCTCTCCATAGTGTACTAATTTAAGAAGTGAAGTCAATGAGGATCTCTACATGCACTTTCGTCCTGTCACTCCAAATGATGCCGATATGCTCTTAGCATGGCGAAACGACCCCATAACGCGCAAAAACTCAAGAAACAGCCGCGAAATTGCAGTTGAAGAGCACCAGGCCTGGCTGAAAAAAAAGCCGCGCCTCTATATTGCAGAGCAGGACATGAGGCCCGTAGGATCTATTCAGGCAACCATTTGCGAAAATGGAACAGAGCTCTCCTGGACAGTAGCCCCCGAACAGCGTGGAAAAGGCCTTGGAAAACAGATGGTAGTCCAATTTGCACAAGAAATAATCCCCAAAGAAACAATCTATGCCGTCATCGAAGAGGGAAATATCGCCTCAGAACATATTGCAAGCGCCCTCGGCCTGCACAAAACGGAAGCTGAAAACCCAGAAAACCCCCGCCGCTTCATGATCTGGAAATAATCAGAGCCAATCCTTCATCAGCTTTTTAATTTGTTTTTGATAAGGGACATCTAGCAACTGGCATTTTTGCTTAAAGGCGCGCAAAAGTGAGGGTTCTATTTTCATGCTAATAAGCTGGCATTTTTCAAGTACGCCGCTGTGGAGATTGCGAAAGTCTTCAAGAAATTGGATGATCTCATCCGGTGACAGCTCTTTACAACGTTCGAGATACTCTTTACTAAAATACTGAACTGGACGCTCTTTCATAACTGCTCCAATGACTTAATATCTTCTAGATCTTGCGGACGGCCTGCCGCCCTTTTCATAGCGATAAGATCATCCTTGCTGAGAATTATAATATTACCTGAGTGTGTTCGGATGGTTTTTATATGAGCTTTTGCAAGGTCATAGTTGATAATGATATCTACTTGCTCATTTGGGCGGACAGGATTATAAAAATTCCAAGCTATTAAATTTCGATTTTGCACATATTCATCACGAAATGCATAGATAGTTTTTGCATCAACGGGAATCCTGGAAACAAGCCCGAGTTTTTTTAACACCTTTTCCACTTTTTCCAGATTATCTAATGACCAACGGATAGCAAAATCAATATCAAAAGTTCCGCGAGGGGCCCCATGAAACGCGACAGCATACCCACCAACCACTGCGTAAGGTATTTTTGCCTCCTCAAAACCACTGCAAACAGTGTGAATGAACATGAAACCCCCTGGTATATACCGGTATATACTTTATTATACCCCAGGAAGGTTTTCATGTTCAAGAGAAAATTGTTACTAAAGTGTTTTAAAGAGCATATAGAGCTCGTTCATCTCGGTGAGGTATTTGGTGACAAAGCTCAGGTCGGCCTTTAGCAGGTGCTCAAAAAGCTGATTATCTGATTTTGCCAAGATCTCTTCGGCTTGATTTGGGGGAGCTGCTAGTTGGATGAGCGTGCGGACGGTAGAAACAACTTGCTTTTCTTTGGCTATTGTATCTTTTAGCTTTTGTAAGCCAGGTCGTCCCCAAGCGAAAAAGCTTACTGCATAGTCTTTCTCTTCCTTTTGAAGCTCTTCTAAATTATCTCTAAGAGAGGTAAGTTTCGCTTTTAGAGCCTCTTGAGTTTTTGGAAGCTGCTTCTCAATCTCCACGAACATTTTAAAGAAGTCATTACATAGCTCTCTATGGTTAGCAATGGATTTGGCAGGATTTACTTTTAACAGGTTTGTGGTATATTCGTTAAAAAAGGCCTCCTGCTGTGCCTGCGGAAGGCCTGCCTGGATATTCGCATGGGCCTTTTTCATCATGTAAAGTTGCAAAATAAGAAAGAGGCCTGCCGGCAAATCGTGAGATAGGTAGCTCATGATGGAGTCAAAACTACAGGTTCCCCACGTTTGCAGCTCAATTGAGTCCTTTTTTGTCTCTTGGCCCGGAGATTTGCCCTTCTGCATGGCCTCCTGCATAAACTTGCGCACTTTTAAGACCGGCTGCCAGTCAGTTGGCGATTGATCAAGCAGGTTTATAAGCATCGCCTGCTTTACAGCAGTGCGTATGGGCACCTGTTCAAATGTAGGAATTTCTACCCGCCATTTATAGAGCTTCAGCAAAATACCACTTAACGCCTGTGCTGTCTCAGACCCTAAGCCCGTATTATAGCAAGAAATCGCCACGTGTTGATCATCCACCTTTTTCACCATGGTAGCAACAGCGTGGCCGCTGCCTTTTTTAGAAAATCCGCCGGGAATAACAATACTTTCGCCCACCGGGAGAGCCTTTATCGCCTTTTCTATCTCGTAGGCAATATCAGCAGTTTGTCGCCTGATATAGTGGTCGATCTGATCATCGCTGAGTAGGAGTGGACTTTCCCCCTTTGCAACAAGCAGTGAGCCTGAAACCGTCAGGTGATTTGCGATTTTTTGCGCAAGGTCAAGAGAGCGAAGATAGGGAGCTAATTTTTTCTGAATTCCGGCCGGCGTGGTAGTATAAAATGCTACAAAATCTTCGCGAATGCCGCGCACAGCTTCTGAATAGGAAGCGCCGCTAAAGGAAGGATCAAGCTGCTGTAGGTCAAGACTATTTAGCCCCTTAACCACGCGAAAGGCATCTTGCACCATCCGCTTTTGTGGGGTATCGCAATTCATTTGTGCAGCCTTTAAAAAAGTGCCTTCGATAGCTACGTCAAAAATGCGCCAGAGGAAACTGCCCCCATACGCTACATCTCTTTTTTCACTGCGGCAGGCGGCAAGGTGTGCATCAACCCTGGCTTTCACGTTGTAAATCTCTTTTTCCGGTGCAGTAATAAAAAAACCAAGATAGCTTAAAATCCTTGCATACCATGGCTTTAAGCTGTGGGACTTATTGGTAATTGTGCGAAGGCAGGATGTGAGCTGATCAAGTGTCTCTATTTTGCCAAGAAGGCTCTGATCTTTTTTGACGAACTGTTCAATTCGCTGATGTAAGGTCTGACACATGTCGTGCACAGTGTCGATTTGGCGGATCTTTTGTTTAATTGGCACTGTAATATGGATACTCTCAGTTCCCTCCCATTTCTCGGCAATGGAAGCAATACTTTGGCTAAAAGAATTTAGTTCTGAGCGAATTCTCATATCATTTTCCTTATTAAAGGGAGAAGTTTTCTCCAAAGTAGGTGTGGCGGGCATGCTCGTTAGAGACAAGCTCCTGCACAGTTCCCGACAAAAGCACCTTGCCGTCGCTGACGAGGTAGCTTCTATCTACGACAGAGAAGATTTCACGGGCGTTATGGTCGGTAATAAGTATGCCGATATTTTTTTTGGCAAGGATCTTAACGATATGCTTGACCTCTTGTATGGCTATGGGGTCGATGTTGGCAAAGGGCTCATCCAGCATCAGGCAGGAGGGGTTGGTAACAAGCGCTCTTGTAATTTCAAGCCGCCTTCTTTCGCCGCCGGAGAGCGTTGAGGCCCGTTTTTTGGCAAGATCATGCAGGTTTAGCTCGCCTAAAAGTGAATCCAGGCGATTAGCACGCTCCTGCTTACTTAAGTGCAGGGTCTCTAAGATGCAGAGGATATTTTCTTCCACAGTAAGCTCGCGAAAGACCGACGGCTCCTGCGCCAGGTAGCCAAGGCCCATGCGGGCGCGCTTGTCAATTGCAAAATTTGTAATATCGACATCATTAAAGGTTACAACCCCATCGTCAGGGCGTATGAGGCCGATAATCATATAAAAGGCCGTAGTTTTACCTGCGCCATTAGGGCCAAGCAGGCCCACAATCTCGCCGGGAGCCACATGCAGCGACAGGCCATTTACCACAACCCTATCTGAATAGGCTTTTTTAAGACCCTGAACAACTAACCCTGAAGACATATTACTTCTCTACTTTTCATGTTGGTATTCTATGTTTACAGCGCCCTCTGCCTGAACATCGTGGATCACATACTGCGTCTTTTCGCCCTCTTGCTTTTTCATCTGCACGCGCATGGCGCGGCTCTGGGTCTTTACAGGAACGGTTTGGCCATCTTCTTCAACGCGCGTAAGGTATGTCACCTTTTCCGGGGGCGCTGCAGTAAAAACGCCCTCAAGCGTCTGGCAGTTAATGTCAGCTTCATCTGAAGTTAACACGCTTCCATCTTGCAAAACCACTTCAACAGCCCCATACAGCAGAATGCGATCAAGATCCAGGCGCTTTTCTGAGCCGGCTTTCATAAGTAAAACGCCCTTATCGCAGCGTATGTCGCCAAACTCATGGCGTATGCAGACTGCCCCTTCAACACGTATTTTGTTGCCGTCATAGTCGGCGCGATCAGCTTCAAGATTTGTTCTGGGAGACGCTTCAAGCAAGAGCGTACACAGTGTAAAGAGTAAGAATGCGATCCTCATATGCCACCCTCTGGTGTAAACTGAACTTTTAAAAACTCTGCGCTAAACTCATTTTTTGAATTATTCCTGCTCACATAAAAGGAAAGGCGAGCGGCCTCTCCCTCTGCATCAGCCTCAAGGGCTAAGGGGTCCTCTACCTTATGGTGGCCATAGGCAGTAAAGTTCCAAAACTTCACGTCGTAGGCAAGAAGCTGGTTTGTATGAAAGTCATAGCTTGCCTTAACTGCTTCAAAGTAGCGAAAGTGCTGCTTTGGCATAAGTTTGGAAAGGTCATACCCCTCTTCGAGCGGCTTCTTGTTTCGATAGTAGAGCTTATTATCATCGCCGTAGACAACCTCCTTGCCATCCGGCAAAAGGTAAAAGAGCTCGTTTTGAACAGTGCCCTTTACGTTATAAAAAGTCTCTACAACCCGCATGTGGGGCCTTTTTGAAATAACCTGAATATCTGACGATTCACTCGTTAGTTCAACTATTCTTCTAAGCGGCCCATCGACGACAATGATCTCCTTTGCCACCTCGTTGCGCCTCTGGTGAGTAAGCTCGCGATGCTCCTTTCGCTGCTGCTTTCTAATATTTCGCGGCGACGAGTCTATGATCTCATGGAGCTGATCCCCCTCTTGCGAAGAGCTTTTCACAGACTTTACAGCCAAAAAGCCCGCAAAGGCAAGGAGCAGACTCAACCAGAAAAAGAAGGGCCAGCGGTAGACAAAATTATGCATAGACAACGTCATGTATTGCTATAAGCTTTTCTACAAGAGGCTGCAGGTCATGCAGGGAGTAGACGGAGTCGCGATCGCTTTTTGCCTCTTGCGGATTTGGGTGCGATTCAATAAACACCACATCGCAGCCTGCCGCAACTGCTGCCCTGGCAAGGTATGGGATAAAGGTCCTATCGCCGGATGTTGTTGTGCCATTTCCTCCCGGCATCTGCACCGAATGCGATGCATCAAAGGAGACAGGATAGCCAAACTTTTGCATGATAGGAATAGCCCGCATATCGCTTACAAGGTTGTTGTAGCCAAAGGTTGCGCCTCTATCGCACAAAATTATCTGATTATTTCCAACTGAGAGCGCCTTCTCAACCACATTTCCCATATCGTGGGGCGCCACAAACTGCCCCTTTTTGATATGAAGCGGCTTTTGGCTTTCTGCACAGGCTATAATCATGTCAGTCTGACGGCATAAAAAAGCAGGTATTTGGAGTACGTCAAGCACCTCTTGAGCCATGGGCACCTCTTCGGGCGTATGAACGTCGCTTATCACGGGAACGCCAATCTCCCTCTTTACCTTCTCAAGTATGCGAAGGCCTTCATCAATGCCTACCCCTCGAAAGGAGTTGATAGAGGAGCGGTTGGCCTTATCATATGACGCTTTAAAAATAAAATTAACATTTAACTTTCGCATCATTTCAGCAAGTTTTTCTGCGCAGTAGAGCGTATGGCTTTCACTTTCAATCACGCAAGGTCCTGAAATAATGGCAAGGGGCTGCCCCTTTCCCACCAAAAATTTACCAATCTTGACTAGATTCATAGTACTCATCTCCAAAACTTTGAGCCCTAAAGTATACGCTATGAAAACGTTAATCTTCTACCAAAAAGGCAAATCAGGTATCATTGCCTGGCACCTATCGCAAAATGGACTGATAGCTCAGTGGATAGAGCACCCGCCTTCTAAGCGGGTGGTCGTAGGTTCGAATCCTACTCAGTCCGAATCATTAATAAATTTTAAAAAGACTCAAAAAAGGACCAAAGGGACCAAAAGGACATAAAGGACATAAAGGACAATAACCACCGTCCTTTATGTCCCTTATGTCCCTTATGTCCTTTTGGTCCTTTCCGCTGGAAATAATAGTTACTCTTCCTGTAGAACAAGGAAAAACTGAGAATTTTCATGCTCCTAGGGAATGTTCCTGTAGCGCTACAGCCTTTTGCAGAAAGAGAGAGAGTACTCGCACGCTTTCGGGGCAAAGCTTTTAAGGCGCTCAGTGCTAGAAAAAAATTTGAAGATGTCAACAAAAGCCTGCTGACGCTAATTCAAAATGCAGACGATCCCTGCTTTCTTTTACCTGCAGTTATCGACTATATCGCCTGCGTAAATAAAGAAAAATTTCTCCTAGAGCCCTACCGCATGCTGCAGTTTGAATTTTGGCTTAACCACTACAGCAATATAAGCGATGAAGAAAACTGGAAAGTACGCTGTAAGATCGTTGGAAAAACCATAAATCGCGACGACTACCAGCTCTTCTTTCCCATAGGCATGAGAAAGGTACTTACAGGGTCGCACTTTGTTGCAGCTCATATGTCGCCCGATATCGACACCACCATCGCCTCCTTTTGGGGATGGGTTGATGCCTTTGGAGCGCGCGTAGGCACAGGGGTGCACCACTGGTCGCTTCCGGGCAGCTATCCTGACTCAACACTTGCCCTGCTTTTTGAGACGCTTTTTGGAAAAGATGTGCTTGATGTGGTGGCAAAAGAGACGGCAACATTATCACTTACAGCCTTAGACCTTGTCTCAAATAAGGGAGTCTTAAAGCTTCATACAAAGAGCCGCTTAACCCATGTTCATGCCGGAAGCCATATTGTAGCCGTTGACGACAAAGGCCACTTTAAAGGTGACTGGAGGCCAAGCGATGCGGAAGCTGTTCGACAAGTTGTACTCTCCTTTTACAGCCTTATCCGCTGGCTTGAACACACCATCTACTACCGCCTTATCAGCACCTATGCAAAAATGAAGGTGACAAAAAAAGATATTCAGAAGGCCTTAGATGATCTTTTTAGCATAAAGCTGTACGAAAGCGAGCCTGCTATGGAATTTAGCGAGAGCCAACGACATCAGGTAGACATCTTTATAAAAAAGGTGCTAAAAATTTCTAAAGGCCTTCAGATATCCTTTAAAGAGCTTGTAGAGACCCTCAGCAAAGCGATGAACATTCCCCTTCCATCCTACGAGTTTGTTCCAAAGGCTATCTTTGATAGCGTGGGTACGCTAAAGGAAAATAGACCTGAAATCTTTACCCATTTGGAAAAGCTCTTTCGCGCCTCGGCTGATGCATCAAGTGCCTGCCGCCACTTTTTAGACCGCCTCGACGTCCTCCTAGCGATAAAACGAGAGGTGTTAAACATCCCGTCGCAGTTTATCACCCTAAAAAGCGATGTAGAAGAGATCCGCACCAAAATGAATAGCCTTGAATACCTTACTGTCGCCATTCCGGAAGAGGAGGGCAACTGGTTTCCCGTTGGCGTTGTCTATGCCAACGACATCAGGCGAAAAACACTTGGGACTGTATCGCTTCGCGACTTTTCAAATGAAGGCGAAACCAAAATGGCCTCCTACCTTGAAGTGGTAAGCATTATCGACCACCACAAAAGCAATATTGCCACCTCAACTGCCGCTACAATCATCATAGGGGATGCCCAGTCTGCAAACACTATCGTGGCAGAACAGGTAGTAAAGCTCAACCAGCGCTACAGCCTTCTTGGTATGACTCCAAAAGAGATAGATAGGGAAAAGAAGGCCCTTTCTGCCAACGCAAAATCAGCAAGCGATCTGGGCAAGCTAAAGCGCCTTGCAGAGCTTGCGATAAATGGTGAAAAAAACCATAAACAATACATTCATCCAGTTCGAGAATATAGCGAATACCTCTTCTTCCTACATGCGATCTTAGATGACACAGACCTTCTTACCAAGGTTTCAAAGCGCGATCTTGACCTTTTAGCTACCCTCTTAAACCGCATGAAGAGCCTTGCCTGCAAAAAGGATAGTGAAATCATCAGCTTTGATAACATCCCCCAAAACGATCGCTATATTGAAGAGGCGACAAAGCGCATCCTGCAAAACGAAGATATGTATTCGATCTATAAAAAGATCTACGCCCATAAAGAAAAAGAGGTAGAAACCAATATTGCCCGCTGCCTAAAGGGCCGCCCCTCTACCATCTTCTTGGACACGAAAGTGCAAAATGGCTGCTGTCGCATCGGGCAAACAAAGCTCTTTAGCACAAACTACCCCATATTTGCCGAACATGCCGACAGGCTAAAAAGCCTTTGGCTTGCCGAATCAAAAAAGGTCTACAGCCAAACCCCGCAGATCGACCTTCACATGCAGATGATCACCACCATCGCAACTGCCGATGAAGTGTACCATCCAAAAAGCAGCAAGTGGAAGCATCAAGATGAGCTTTGGTTCTGGGTTCCGCCCGTCCAAGGCGCCATGGAGCACCTTGTCAACTTCCTTAACGCCTTTACCGCCACGCAGATCATCCAGCAAAACGACATGCACGTAGAATTTTTAGGCGAAAATTTTTGGGACCTACAGCTCCTCTTCAGCCAAAATTTCCCAAAAGCTATCCAATCAGTTAATAAAGAGAAGATGCTGCCCATAGCAGTTCTGCGTTTCAAAGCAGGTCTTCTTAACTCCAGAAAAGCTTTTATAACCCCTTACCTTCCGAGGCTATTAGCATAATGAGACAACTACCTTTACTACTCGCCTGCTTGCTTTTACAGGCTTGCGCATCACTTATTGATGGTCCAAATGAGGACATTCCTGTTACCACTAACCCGCCTGGGGCTACGGTTACAGAGGAAAACACAAGCCAGATTACACCGGCGAAGCTTACCCTTGAGCGCAAGCGCGACTACCTGCTCACTATTACCAAGGAGGGGTACAAGACCAAAACGATAAAGATTGAGCATGTTGTCAATAGCCTGGAAGCAGGCAATCTGTTGGGATGCACCCTGCTTGGCACTGCCATTGACACAGCAACAGGAGCTGCCTGGACTTTAAAGCCGGACAATATCTACGTTACGCTGGAACCACTCTCTGCCCAAGAAAAGGTCAACGAAGAAAATAGGGTTACTGAAAAAAATTTACAGAACCAGCTGAAGTCCCTTCAAGAACTTAAAGAGAGCAACCTTCTAACGGATGACCAGTATAGGATTCTGAAGCATCTCACAATGCATTGCGTGCAAAATTCTACCTGAGGAATCTATGTTTAAATTATTGCTACTTATATTTGCTCTTGCTTTTAGCGCAGCTCGTGCACAAACCCCCATACCGCTCACAACACCGCTTACCTTTTACTTTGTGCCAAAGCGCATCGTCGTGCGAAGCCATGCAAGCGAGCTTACTCTTGGAGCTGTGATTGCAACTGTTGCTGGAGCTGAGCTTACAGCCTCCTTAAAAAATGGCAAGAAGCACTTTACCTACTCTTCAGCATTCAAAAAATATATGCGCCTTCAAGGATATAAGAGGTCTGACTTTAAGCCGCTTGAAAAGTACCTTGCAAGCCAGCTAAAAAGCGCGAAAAAGAACCCTCAGCCCTTTATCGCGCTTTTAAATACCTATCTGCTGTCGGGCGCCGCTCCTTCCTACACCATCACCTTAACTGCGCCCATCTCCATTACCACCACAGCACCCGAAACTACGCAATCTTCCTCCTAAAGAGCCAGGTTGCGGCAGTGAGGGTGAAAAGGGCAATAAGCGCCATGGGCCAGATGTTGCCTATGACTATGTCAAAGGGCATGTCTTTTAAGAACTGGCCTCGCGCAATTACAAGCATATAACGCAATGGGTTGATGCAGGTTGTGTACTGGAGCCATTCGGGCATATTTTCGATAGGCGTAGCAAAGCCTGAAAGGCTTATGGCCGGCGAAATAAAGCAGAAATTTCCAAGAATTGCCTGCTGCTGGGTTGAGCAGAGCGATGAAATAAAGAGGCCCACGCCGACTATGGAGCAGACGAAGACAAAGAGGCTCACGTATAAGTAAAGAAGATGCCCCGTAAAGGGTATCTGAAAAATAAAGATGGCAGCAAAGACAATAATAGAAGCTTCGCTAATTGATATGATAACTGCCGGAAGCATCTTTCCCAGCATAATTTCAAAGGGCTGCACAGGCGACACTAGCAGCTGATCGAAAGTTCCCATCTCGCGCTCGCGAGCAACAGACAGCGATGTCACCACAAGCCCAAGCGACATTGTGAGAATGGCGGCAAGGCTTGGAACCGTGTACCAGTCATATAATAGGTTTGGGTTGTACCAGTTTCGTACAATAAGCTGTGAATTTTGTACAGAAAGAGTGATATCTTGATTATATTGGTCGATAATCTGGCCGCAGTAGCTTGCTACGATTTGGGCAGAATTTGACTTTCTGCCGTCGAAGAGAAGCTGCAGAGATACCGGTTTATTTGCGTCGATATTTCGCGAAAACTGCTCGTCAATAGAGAGCACCATCACCCCCTGCTGGTTATCAATAAATTCCGGAATCTGGCTGACAGACTCTAAGAAGATGATTTTAGTAAAAAAGGGAGATCCGATAAAACGCTGGACAAGCTCTATAGACTTTTCGCCATTATCGCGATTTAAAATTCCTATCGGCACATTCTTTACATCAAGCGTTGCAGCAAAGGCAAAGAGGCAAAGCTGCAAAATTGGCGGTACAATAAGCGTATAGCGAGCCTTGGGGTCTTTTAAGAGAACAAGTATTTCTTTTATAAGAAGCGCCATGATGCGCGATAAGCTTGCCATAGTTAGTCGATGCGTTTTACCGTTTTTTTCAAAATAATTCTACATAATATTAGACCCATCAGTACCATAGGGATGAGGTTTTTTATAAGCAGCGGCCAGACATCGCCCACCAAAAAGAGGGTTTGCAGGCATGTGACAAAGTACCTGGCCGGCACAAAGTAGGTAAGGAGTTGAATAATGGGAGGCGCACTTGCAATTTCAAAAAGAAAGCCCGAAAGCATAAAGGCAGGTAAAAAGCCTAATACAAGGGCAAGCTGCGCTGCCACAAGCTGGCTTTTTGATATTGCTGAAACAAGTATTCCAAGACTTAAGGCGACAAACAAAAAGCATGTTGTAACCAACCACAAGGATAAAAGCGATCCCTGGAGGGGCACCTTGTAAATAAAATAGGAGATGAGCACACAAATAACCATGGAAACAAGCGCCAGGAGGTAGTAGGGAATAAATTTGCCAAGTAAAAGCTCTGTCGCAGTAACTGGCGTTGACATCATCGCCTCCATAGTGCCCCTTTCCCACTCTCGCGACACTACAAGCGCAGTAAGGAGCGTGCCGATAAGCGTCATAATAAGGGCAAGCGATCCCGGTATTAAAAAATTTCGGCTCTCAAGCTGCTCATTATACCAGTAGCGGGTCTGGCTGCTAATAAGAGGCGTGCTTGCATTGCGCTTTTCTATCATCTCTTCATTGAGCCACACCTGCCACGCCCCTTGCACATAGCTTGTAACAAAGTTTGCAGTATTTGGCTCGCTTCCATCGGTAATTACCTGAATGGGAGCTATGTCATGAGGCGTGTTTAAAAAGCGTGAAAAGTAGGATGGGATAACCACTATACCGCGGATATTACCGCTTTGAAGGTCATGTTCAAGCTCTTGTCTTGTCTGGGCAACCTTTACATCAAAATAGCGAGATCCGCAAAAGCTTTCAGCAAAGCTTACAGCATCTTGTGAGCTCTCTTCAATCACAAGCCCCATACGCAAATGGTCCAAGTCAAGCGACACCCCATAGCCGTAGATAAACATCAAAATAAGCGGCAAGACAACACTAATCAAAAGCGTACTCGGATCGCGAATCGCCTGAAAAAATTCCTTTACAACCAATGCTTTGAACCTTCGCATGCATACCATACCTGCACTGTATAAAGCTTACGCGTTTAAATTACGAGCAAAACGCTGCAGCAAGAACCGCCCTTATATACACAGTTTGCCTTTTTAATGGCGTCGACTTAAGAAACCGCGAAGATCGCGAAGAAAGCGAAGATGCGCGAAGAGATTTACTCTATCGGCCAAGTCATTTCAAAAAACATTATAATCGCAGAGATAGCAGCAGAGAACTCGAGAAGAAAACGCTTCGCGAGGCAGAGCTTTCTTGCCGCGTAAGCGGCATGCGATTGTAGGAACTATTCGCGGATGCGAATAGTTCCTGAATGCTCGTGGCTCTTGCGAGCCAAGACAAATGGCTCTTTCTCTGCGATCTCTGCCGCTATCTCTCGAGGTTTATACTATTTTTAGATAGCGCTAAGCGAAATTCGCTTGAATACATCTTCGCGCATCTTCGCTTTCTTCGCGATCTTCGCGGTTTCTTAAGCTGACACCATTGGGGCCGGACTCTGCGATTATGAAAAGTAGAACGATCATTTCCTAAGCCTCTCCCATAAATCATCGTTCGGCACAAAATAAAATATCTTTCCCTTTTGTATAGACTTAAGCCATCCCTTTTCTTCTAGTTCCTGCAGGTCTGTGCGAGCGGTTTGATAGGCTACGTTATTGATATTTTGATGCATTTTAATGGTCAAAATATCATGCGGGTTTGTCAAGATATGGTGTATGATGCGCGACTGGCGAATATTAAGATCGGGGTATTCTGCAATTTCTATCCGTATGCGGTGATTTTTTTCTCTTTCATCTTGAACATGCTTTTTGAGCTCGTCAACGGCTTCCATAATGACATCGATGTGAAAATTGATAAAATAGGTGAGATCGTTGTCATCGTGTTCACTATAAAGATATGCATTTGCATATCTAGTGGTTCTTTTAAGGATGGTTTTTGATATGGAGGTGTACTCAAAAAGCCAGTACCCGTGTTTCAGCATATACCAATAAAAGAGCGTTCTTGCCATTCGCCCATTTCCATCAACAAAGGGGTGAATGTATGCCATCCAGAAATGGAGTATGATGGCTTTAATGACAGGGTGGATAAAAGGTTTTAAGCTTTTGTCATTTGCAAAATCTATCAATGACTGCATTCTTTGGGGAACTTCATCTGCCGCTGGCGGGGTAAAAAGCACATCTCCATAGGGAGTAACGACACTCACAGTAGAAGTTCTAAAATTGCCCTCATCTTCTTTTGCATCTAGGGTATCTTTAGTAATAGACACATGAAGCTCTTTTAATAATTTTATACTTAAATCCTGCTTGCAAGCCTCTTTTAACGCTTGCATTGTGACAAAGTTATTATAAATCATTTTCTCAGAAGTGTTCTTAGGCTTTCGGTTTTCTAAAAGCATTTTTTTAGCTTCTTTGAGTGTTGCTACTGCACCCTCAATCTGGCTTGAGGTAATGGCTTCATCCATGAGCGAGGCAACCATATATTTAGCTGAAGCTTTCTTATCACTTCCGGGATCCCAAAGAGCGAGATTCCCTCCCGTACTCTGATCAATGATGTGCAGATTTTTCTGTATCTCATCAGTTAACCAGAATGTAAAAGGCTTGCCTTTAACGTCCAAAACGGGCGATAAGCTGCTATTCATATGCCTTCTGAATCGTATGAACGCCCAGACTTCTTTCCTGTCGAATTCAGCGGGAAGTGGCTGTGAACGTACTTTATCCCAGTAGTAGTAAAGCTGGTCTGTTTTTTCTACAAGAACCTGTATTTCAGGACTTTGCGACAATTTAAATATGTTTTTTATGTTGCACTTAATGATGTTTTGCCAGTCTGGCGCCTTTTCAGGGATTTTTACCATATTTGAACTCCTTTCACTCCCTTTACCATACCCCTTCAACCTGATTTTGATCTACTAAAATCTACTAATAAATGTCAAATTAGTAGATTTCCCTGGAAAACCTACTAATTTGACATTCATTAGTAGATGTTGACATGAGGGTTCCTTTGAATTAAAATGGCTGCTCTCTTCCGCGTCTCGAGCCAACATGATGTCTTTCGTGTCTGAAGAAAACAGGGGCTCCTCCGAGTTGGTCGCGCCAAAGGGGAATAGGATTATGATATTGAGCAAAGTCGATTGCCACGATTCGGGGGACTGGTGCGGGTAGGCGGATACATTCTGCGTTTGGCAATACAGGTCGAATCATTTCCATAATGCTGTCTTTGAATTCCGCATCGCAAAAGAGTGTCATGGCGCTATTACGATGCGGTGATTTGGCACATTCGGCTAAAAACTGATCTTTTAGTTCTTGGAAGTTAGAAGGAGATGTCTTAATGCAGCGCTGGATTACCTCCTGAATTTTTCTTGCATCTCCCGTAAGGAGCCGCATGAGTAGGGGACGAAAGGCTCGACATGTGTGTGAAAAATGCACAATGCTCTGTACATCCGGGATCCTGTCACCTACCGCAACCCAAAGCTCAGTTGGCAATAGAGTATAAGGATCCATAAATTCTGCAGGGGTAGTAGTAGCCATCTATAGACAATCCTCAATATAGTAAAACATACGATACCATAAGGTCATGAAAATAACTAGCGATAATTCAAATCAGTTGTCGTATATCTCTCATTAAACTAGGACTCACCTCATATGTTATCATAAAACGAAAACGGGGTAAAAAACGGAGCCTGACATTCGGGCATTGGCCTTGTTCACCTTTTCGGTCACGCTATGGGTCCCAACACCGTAGGTTCTGGAGTGCGACGATCATTCGTCGCTTTCACTTTGACCACACACCCTGACAGCCTCACCGCCCAAGCTACAAATCACCTTTACAACTATTCCTAAAGCCTTGAATGGCAAACTTTAAGACATAGAATTAAAGCAATTTTTAAGCCCCGAGCGGTTTTGTTATAAGGGTGCTAGGTCAAAGTGAAAGCGACGAATGATCGTCGCACTTCTAAGTAACTCAAATTGGTTTCCATGTGCCCTTACAACATGTTGTGAGCAGGTGTGTATATAAATTATTTGGAGCCAGAAAAACAGCGTAGCTAATGGCATCCTATGATTAAAAAAACCGAGTAGAGGAAAAGTGCAGATTTATGAATCATCTTCTAAACGGGATAGCTAGGCTTCCCAATGGTATTATCGCCAACTTTTCCGACCAAACTCCAAAACAGGTATAAAACACTATTGTGCGGACGGCCAATTTTTTCCACTCTGGAGAAATTATATCAGGGTGAAATATTATTCACCCCAGTTACTTTTCGGTATCAGCGACCTTGTCGCTTGGATACTCCAAAGGCTTTCGCCGTTGACCGAAATTTCTCTGAGAAAAGGTGAACAAGGCCCGGGGCATTTGTATCAAGCCACGAACGCAACCGTCTAAATATTAGAACCTTAAAGTGGGCAGAAGAACCTATCAGTCAGAATTTTTGATTTATCTTCCTTCATTTTACCGGGTGAAGAAATAAATGTGAATGTATATACTGGTTCCATATAAATCCCCCGTTTCGCAAGCAATAGTTATAGCAAGTCAGTGGATTTAAGTCTTTAGTTCAGGAAGTCACCTATCTTGAGAATAAAAAAAGCCTGGCCTGCATGAGGCATAACTACTTAAAGTTATGCCTCATGCAGGCCAGGCTTTTTTAATAACAGACAGGAAAGGTTGGTTGCCTAGCCCGAGTTTACAAGTTATGAAACCTTAACCTGCGCCGTTTTCATACAACCTTTTGCATCTTTTACCGTTACCGTATGTTTGCCGTTTTCCACACAGTAAAATAAATCAGTGCTTTGAAATGGTCCATTATCTAATTGATAGGTATAGGGTGCCATGCCGCCTTTTGCTTTTACGGTGAGCATCCTACTGCATTCAGGGCAGGATTTTTTGGATGTCTTTATGCTAAACTTAAGAGGCAGCGGTCCGGCTTGTACATTTACAAGCATTGCTGTTGAACATCCATCAGCATCAGTAGCGGTAAGACAATATGAGCCAGCAGCAAGGCCTTGTATCGTTTCAGTAACTCCATTGGCAACATCAGTGATTGTTTTTATGGCTTTAGTTTTGCAATTTTTCAATACTATCGTCGAGGGTGGTGTCGCTGCATCGGTAACCGTAACCGTCATCGATCCATTTTTCTTACCAAAACAGGTTGGGGGTGTAGATAATACCGTGATATTAATCGGACTCACAGGCACTAGCACGATCGAAGCAGAGGTCACCATGCTACCGCTGGCATCAGTAACCGTTATGAAATAAGGGATACCACTTGCAGCAAGGCCGCTAAACGTTTCTTGAGTATTCATCGGAATGTGCTTGATTGGGGATACAGACGTAGCTCCACCGCTTAAGGCAGCTGTATAGGGAGCTGTCCCTCCCGATACGCTAAACGATATTAAGCCATCGCTTGCTCCGGAACAGGTCGTCGTCATCGATGTAATATTCTCTAACTGCAGATCCGTAGTATTTGCGTAGGGATCATTATGCGAAGTCACCCTTACTTTAGGGGCGCTGGGTTTGTGACTGCGGGCCTCTACTTCCTGTATGTTACTCATAAAGGTCAGTCCAAACAGCATGAGCGAAACTACCATACGTGGTGATCCTAACAACGTCATCTTCATCATTAACTCCTTTAGATTGGCACTGAATGTTAAACACATTCAGTGCCAGTTTATCTTTATCAACTAAAAATACTTATTTATCGTATTTAAGGTACCGTAACTTTTGCAGTCTTTGTGCAGCCATTTGCATCTTTTACCGTTACAGTTGGTTTGGTGCCATTTGTCACGCAGCCAAGGTTTCCATTATTTTGAAACGCTCCTCCATTTAATTGATAACTATATGGAGGTGTACCGCCTGTTGCAGTTACCGTGAGCTGGCTTGAGTTTCTAGGGCACGATTGACTGCTTGTGTGTGTGGTAAAATTAACTGGCTGAGGTTGCGTGATGCTAATTGATTGCGCTGCAAAGCAGCCGTTAGCATCGGTTACTACTAATTCGAAGTTACCTGCTGGTACCCCAGTAAAAGTTTGTACTGCATTGCACGCACCATCGTTACATACCTTGCAGCTGCTATAGTATAGATTGCTTTCCACTAAGCAGAACAGATAGGGAGCTGTACCACCCGATAGGGTAAAGCTGACTGTAGTAGTGCCGCCGTTGCACTCGATAGGGTTTGCTGAAAGCCCATTGATCAACACATTCGCACCTGCCGCTACAGTGATAGGGACAGTTGATGAACAACCATTTGAACCAGTAGCAGTTAGGCTATACATGCCAGCTGCGAGGCCAGTGATTGTTTTTTGAACTCCATTAGGAACATTAGTGATTGTTTTTACCGTTACATTGTTGCTATTTTTCAGAACGACCGTTGAAGGCGCTACAGCATTGTTTACGGTAAAGCGAATCGATCCATTTGATGCACTAAAACAAGTTGGGGGTGTTGATGATACCGTGATGGTAATCTGATTAACACCAGATATCGTGATCGATCCGGAACTCACCATACAACCGCGTGCATCAGTGACCGTTATGACATAGGGGCTTGAACTTGCAGCCAGGCCGCTAAATGTTTCGGTCGTGTTCATTGGGATGTTCGTGATAGGCGGTTTAGATGTTGCACCGCCGCTCAATGTAGCTGTGTAAGGAGCTGTTCCTCCCGCTAAGCTAAAAGATATCGAACCATTTGATGAGCCGCATGTTGGGTTCGTAGATGTAATACTCGGGAAGGTAATAGCAGTTGAAGTTCCAATAGAAACCATCTGCTCTGTTGAACACGCAGTTGGAGTAGTGCTATCAGAAACAGTTACGCTATGGGTGCCTGATGCAACACCAGTAAAGGTGAACGAGGTACCGGTAATTGGTTGGGCAGCTCCCCCATCGAGGCTTGCATAGTAAGTAGCAGTACCTCCTGAAATGCCGCTGATGACGATAGTGCCATTGCTTAAGCCGCAGGTAGTACCTGTTGGAGTTGCAGTAAAGCCAACAGCAGTTGAAGATCCTACAGAAACCATCTGCTCTGCTGAACACACAGTTGGAGTAGTGCTATCAGAAACGGCTACAGTATGGTTGCCCGATGTAACACCTGTAAAGGTGTACGATGTACCGGCAACGGGTTGCAGCGTTCCCCCATCAAGGCTTATAAAGTAAGGAGCAGTTCCTCCTGAAATGCCGCTGATGATGATAGAGCCATTGGTTAATCCGCAGGTAGTCCCTTTTAGAGTTGCAGTAAAGGCAACAGCAGTTGAAGATCCCACAGAAACCATCTGCTCTGTTGAGCACGCAGTTGGAGTAGTGCTATCAGAAACTGATACGTTATGGTTGCCTGATGTAACAGCAGTAAAGGTGTACGAGCTACCGGTAACTGGTTGTAGCCCTCCTCCATCGAGGCTTACAAAGTAGGGAGCAATTCCTCCTGAAATACCAGTGATGGCGATAGTGCCATTGCTTAAGCCGCAGGTAGTCCCCGTGGGAGTTGCAGTAAAGCCAACAGCAATAGAAGATCCAACAGAAACCATCTGCTCTGTTGAGCACGCAGTTGGAGTAGCGCTATCAGAAACAGTTACTGTATGGGATCCTGATGTAACGCCAGTAAAGGTGTACGTGCCGGTGACCGGTTCTAACGTTCCCCCATCCAGGCTTGCAAAGTAAGGAGCAGTTCCTCCTGAAATACCGCTGATGACGATAGTGCCATTGCTTACTCCGCAGGTGGTCCCCGTGGGAGTTGCAGTAAAGCCAACAGCAGTTGAAGATCCCACAGAAACCATCTGCTCTGCTGAGCATGCAGTTGGAGTAGTGCTATCAGAAACTGTTACTGTATGAGAGCCTGATGTAACACCGGAAAAGGTGTACGAGGTGCCGGTAACTGGTTGCAGTGTCCCCCCATCGAGGCTTGCAAAGTAAGGAGCAATTCCTCCTGAAATACCGCTGATGACGATAGTGCCATTGCTTAATCCGCAAGTAGTCCCTGTTGGTGTTGCACTAAAGCCAACAGCAGTTGAAGATCCCACAGAAACCATCTGCTCTGTTGAGCACGCAGTTGGAGTAGTGCTATCAGAAACTGTTACAGTATGCGAGCCTGATGTAACACCGGTAAAGGTGTACGAGGTGCCGGTAACTGGTTGCATTGTCCCCCCATCGAGGCTTGCAAAGTAAGGAGCAGTTCCTCCTGAAATACCGCTGATGGCGATAGTGCCATTGGTTGATCCACAGGTAGTAGCTGTAGGAGTGGCAATGTAGCCAACAGCAGCTGAAGTTCCAACAGAAACCATTAGCTCCGATGAGCACGCAATTGGAGTATTGCTATCATAAACAGTTACGGTATGAGAGCCCGCTGAAACACCGGTAAAGGTGTACGAAGTGCCGGTGACTGGTTCTAGCGTTCCACCATCCAGGCTTACAAAGTAAGGAGCAATTCCTCCTGATATACCGCTGATGGCGATAGTGCCATTGCTTAAGCCGCAGGTAGTAGCTGTAGGAGTTGCTGTTGCCTCTAGGGCTTGCACAATAACGCTTACGGGCGCCGATGGAATACCATTTGCCACCACCTCTAACAAAAAGGATGAACAGCATGGTAAACTGGCAGGAACCTGAAAATTGGTAGAAACAGGGGCATTCGAGGCAACTGCCATGCTACTATGGCCAAAGGTGCGGCAATAGAAAACATTTCCTGTATCTTGGCAGGTAAGCCGTACCAGCGGATAGTTGGTAGCCATTTGGAAATCATCCCCATACATCGCCCCCTGGGACATACCGTTAAAACGGATTCCTTCAATTACATAGGTACCCCCCGGAGCAATCTCTGCAGGAGCTGACGTAATAACTGGCGCCCACAGTGGATTATAACTCGTATCAGCAGGAGTGTAGATATAGATGTTGCGTCGGGTTGTCATAAAAATCTGGCCCGTTGGCAAAACAAGCATGTTGTATAGGCTACTATTTGTCAGTGCAGTCTCTGTAGTACCAGGCTGACTGGTGTAGTTTGTTCCATCAAATTCATAAATATACGTCGGGGCATTGCCATTTGGACAAGCAGCAAGGAGCACATTCCCATTAGGCAAAAGGGCGGCGGGTCCATCTGGAATCCCTAACGGCACTCCAGAGACAGAAGGTAATGAAGGTCCTACCGACCAGGTATTCGTGTTTGAATTATAGATTGCTGTGTTGCCTGTTAAGTAGGAGCTAGTAGCAAAAACGGTGCCATCAGGACGCAGTACTGCGGGTCCGATTTCGAATTCGGTATCCAATGGTACAATAGTGCTTCCTGCACTACTCCATGTGCCAGTTAGAGGATCATACACCTCGGAATTGTTGAGCTGTGGTTGATCATCCGTATACACGTCTACTGTAAGCACCTTCCCATTGGGCAAAAGTGTCCATCCCTCTTCATCATTACGATCATTTTTTGTAGCGGTACCTGTTTCAGTCCATGTTAATGTCACGCTATCTAACAATGCAGCTTGCCTTGAAAGAGGAGACTGCAGCATAAATGTGCCGTTAGGCAATACCACACTTGCCGCATCTCCTATGTTAGGACCTGGGTCTGTGCAAAGTGATTCTGGGCAGCTAGGAAAAAATGGCGGCGGTGCTATAGAAGTCCAGGTATTGGCAACAGGATCATAAATTGCTCCCATTCCTGTGAAAGCCGGAGTATTAGCTTGCCAATTGATATTGTATTCTCCACCTTCAAAAATTATACGCCCGTCAGGCAAAACGGCCGAAGCATGTCCATTCGGATCGTAGCCAGCAGGTAGCGAAGCTATTTGCGTCCAGGTGCCGTTGAGATAACTACCTGTCTCATCGGGCGTTAATACCCAGTTCTGTTGTATCGAAAACGTGGCAAAATCATGACCTTGTACAAAAACCCTGCCATCCGTAAGTAGAAGCGGGTTGGATGCATCAAAGCAAGGTGTTGATTCAAGTAGTTGCCAGCTACCCCCATAAGCAGACGAAGTAAACGTACTGCCAAAAACAAGAGCGGCCACTAAAAGTAAGTGAGTAAAAAAAGCATTCATCATGTATCCCTTTGCATTTTTCTTTTTGTTATACATCGGAGTCATCCCTTTGGACCACTCTTTTTTTTATATGATGGGACGGTAGCATGCCTATTTTTTCAAAGCAAGAGTTTTTTTCTGCTCATTTTTACATTCAGAGCCGGTCTATTTTTATCGTTGAAATCTGACTGCAAGAAGCAAATGAAGGGGGCCGGACTCAATGGCGTCAACTTAAGCCATTTTTCTCTTAATCTCGATCTTGATCTTGATCTTAATCTTTCTTTTTTTCGGTATTTTCAGAGTCTTAGCTCTCTTGTTAAGAAGAAGATCAAGATTAAGATCACGATCGAGATCAAGAAAAAGAGCTTAAGTTGACACCATTGGATCCGGCCCCTTTTACAATGAAAAGACCCCTCAGTTGGAGACGCCTCTGAGATGGCAGGCATCTTGCAGATTAATACATAATTAGTTACTATTCATAGCAAAAACACTCAGGAGTAGTTATGAACGCGCCAGTTGATACAGCCCTTCATGATGCCACCTATGAACAAATTCGAGCTTTTTATAAATATTTTGATGAGAAAACCTACACCTCTCTTGCACAATCGAAGGTTCCTGGCAGCCGCAAAGGGGAAATTGAAGATCATATAGCACTTACTGTATTCCTGGAATATGGCGCCAAACTTCAGGTGAAGATTAAAAAAGACGACGATCCTATTTTTCGGAAAATCGTCGCATTAAAAGAACCAAATAAAGAAGCTTTGCTTAACCTGCTTAGCAGTCAAAAATAAGCAAGACCACAATTTCCTACACAGATATTTAATAATTGGGGTCATAATTGGGGTCAAGCCCAATACCGTTCACTTAATCTCTCAAGCGATTAGAACGATAAAACGATAAGCTTCCTAGGCTCTTTCTTGGCGAGTCCCTTATCAGGAAATAACAAGGGCAACCATTTTAATGAACAGGATCCCGCTTCGCTGGCAGGATCGGGCAGGATCAAAATTAAAAGACGCATTGTAATGCTTTGATTTTTATCCTGCTAGATCCTGAAGATCCTGTTATTTTTATTTTTAGACCATAATCTATTTTTTTCTACGATTCTCCTTATCGTTTTTATCGTTCTATCGTTCTAATCGCTCGAGATTTTCAGCTTAAATGAACGGTATTGGGCATGACCTCGTTTTTCCTTTTTTTAATCTCGATCTTGATCTTAGTCTTGTCGAAGAGTGTGCTAGGAAAAAGATCAAGATTAAGATCAAGAACCGCTTAAGTTGACACCACTGGGCACTGATACCACCTCACAAGCCGATAGGCCCCATACCCAGCATAAGAGGCCAAAAGTGCTGCTGCCACATCGCTTACCCCAAGAGCCCTGAGCGCAATCACTGTTGTCCCATAGGTTGCAAAGCCTGCAGTAAAACGCCCGTGAAGACTATAATATTTAGATCTCTCTTCCATCCTCTGACAATGGGAGTTTGTCTCAATAATTAATTGTTCCAACCTCTGCTGCTTTTGCCGTACGCGTTCAGCAACGGTATTGACCATTGTATCGTTTTCTCTTTTTAGCCTCTGCGCAGGGTCACTTACACTTTCTAGAGTCATAGTCCCTCCTTGGTCAAATGTTAGAGCGAATCGCCCCTGGATAGGCCAGTGAGACCGTTGGTACGAATGTGCCGATGCAGAGAGCCTCCAGAAATAAGTCCTCTGTTTGAGACACGAGCTCTTGATTTTTGCGATTGTACTCTTCTAGCCTATTTATGGAACGGTCTAAATAGGCCATCTTGTCGAATAGTTCGGGAAGATTGGGCGAAACGCAGCTGTCAACGATCTCCTTCCATCTTGTACATACTTCCCTCATATTCAGTCTGTCTTTACGTCCAAGTCTTATTAAAATAAGCGGGTGTAATACTTTTGGCAAAAGTGAAATATCGCTAACAGACGGAATACCTCGGTTAAGGTCTTGGTCTGGAAAGAAAAAGGATTTCATTGTCTTAAAGGCAGTTGCCATGACTTTTTGAGAAGTTATCCTCCTTGCAAGCCGACAGGCCCCATACGTAGCACAGGCCAAAAGTGCGGGTGGTATAACGCTTGCTCCAAAAGTCTTGACCGCACAGATTGCTGCCCCAGAGGCACCAATGCCCACAGCAAAAGCCCCGAATTTGTAATGTCTTTCAGATTGTAGGAGTAGGTGCTGACACTTGACTTCTGTATCAGCAACTAATTTAGTGATGTCATTTGCCGTTGCATCGTATTCTCTTTCTAGAATGAATAAGGGATGCAGGCCATTAACATCTGCTGCTGCCATATGGTTTCTCCTTATGCACATGCATGTCATGATGCAATGAAAGGCCTTTTCTTGCTAGAAAAAAAGCTAAAGCTTGGCGTTATAATTCCTTTTAGCGCCTTAGAAATGGGGATCTCTAAATTATCGTCAACAACACAGAACCTCAGCATGCTCTTGCCGAGAAGCTTGTTGCCGAAATGAAAGATTTCGTCTATTTATAGAAGTTTTCGTTTGATAAAGAGCAAAAGGGGCCCTGGTCTGTCTCTCTTGATTGGAGAAGGGTGTCACTTTTGTTAGCTATTGCTGAACGGCGCTTGAGCGCTATAAATGAGAAAGTAATTATGATAAAACCTATACGTCGTGTACTTGTCGGACAAAATAAAAACAAGCGTTCGATGATTTTCGAAGATCAACCGGCAAAAGATGTTGATCCTTATATAACTGGAATAGAGGGTGCCGTTTCCATTAATCTTTGGGCGACGCACGAAAGTCCGATCGATCTTAAAAACATTTCTGATCCAACTGAATCAGGATTGCCATTTCTCCCTCCAAAAAGAGGCACTCTATTTCGCATCTGCGATATTGTGCCAGATGACACTTATATCCACTGTTTAGATGAAATTTTACTGAATGGTGAAAAAATTACCACGGAACAAAAAGCTGCTAAACATCCATTAATGCATCAAGTGGATGTGCTTTCTTATGCGATAGTTTTAGAAGGTGAAGTGATTTTAATTTTGGATGATGAAGAAACATTATTAAAAGCTGGTGATACAGTAATTGATTTCGGCAGCCATCATGCATGGAGCAATCGCAGTAATAAAATTTGTCGTATGGTTTTTATTTTAATCGATGCAAAATAGCACAGCTTCTCAGATTGTCAACAATAAAAGGGGCCCGGGTCTCGAGATAGACACAAATAACGCAAATTTGCTATTCTTGCATTCTTTTGATATCAAATGGAGTGTGTATGCTTGCCCCAGGAGTTGCTTCTTCAAGCCCTTTGTATACTCGCCCGCCCATCAATACTGCGCGTCAATTGCTCTGCCATTTGCGCGGGGGAGATTATGCCCATGCTGGCGACAAAGCTGCAGTGGACATGGTGATCGAAAGAGCCTTAGCGCTTTCTCCTGACATTCAAAGTGGTCCGTGCCTGGACGTGGGCAGTGGATTTGGCGGGACGGCTGCCTACATTGGCCAATTGCACTTCAATTCGATCCATGGGATCGATCTGGACGAGGCGGCTGTCATGTACGCCAAAGAACAGTATCCCCAGATCAATTTCATTGCCGGCGATGCCCTTAAAGTCTCAGAATCTTTTGAGCAAGACATTTTCACTTTCCTCTACATGTTCAATGTGTCCTACGCGATTGAAGATAAAGTCGCCCTTCTACAGCAACTTCACGCTGTCGCAAAATCTGGCGCTCTCTTGGCGATCTTTGATTATACGACGCTGCAATCGCCGCTTCGCATGAACGATCTTGCAGGCAAGCCAATGCATCCGATAGTGGTAGATCAATTCCTGGATGACTGCAGGAAAACTGATTGGAATGTGATCGAGGTCAAGGATGTAACTCAAAGCTACATCAGGTGGTACCAAGACTTACTCGAGAAGCTGGAGCGAGAGTCACCAGCCCTCTTAGAAAACTATTCTGACAGCGACATTTCTCGCGTCAAAAAAACATTTACTTTTCTGCTCGATGAGTTAAAAAAAGGACAAATCGGCGGCGGCATTCTCTATCTCAAAAAGCCGTGAGAGTGGGGTAATTGGAGCTGGCTAATGATACCATCATAGCCATAGAGAACGTGGTCAGGCCCAATACCGTTCACTTAAGCCATTTCTTGCTCTTAATCTCGATCTTGATCTTGATCTTAATCTTTCTTTTTTCGGTATTTTCTGAGTATG
This sequence comes from uncultured Chlamydiales bacterium, assembly GCA_963826935.1. GTDB lineage: Bacteria > Chlamydiota > Chlamydiia > Chlamydiales > FEN-1388 > SZAS-7. The sequence continues at coordinate 156,697 of CAWGYH010000002.1, forward strand.
AGAGCTCATGTTAAGAAGAAGATCAAGATCAAGAAAAATGTCTTAAGTGAACGGTATTGGGCCTGACCTGGGCTGTCAAAAATTTTAAAATTTTAAAGTATAAATAAATTTAAGAACGGGTCCATAAATCTTCCACTCCAGCCAGGGCGAAGTTTCTTTGCGTCTTTGTGTCTTTGTGTTAAAAAAAATCACACACGTCTTCGAGAATATGCTGTAAGCATCATTTTGTAAAGGTGTGCGATCTATTATTAACACAAAGACACAAAGACGCAAAGAAACTTCGCCTCACTAACGGAAGGCTTGTAGTCACATATTTCAAATTGTATTTGTATTGTATTTTTAAAATTTTTGACAGCCCAGGCCTGACCCCCGCCCCCAATGGTGTCAACTTAAGAAACCGCGAAGATCGCGAAGAAAGCGAAGACACGCGAAGGTGTATTCAAGCGACTTTCGCTTAGCGCTATCTAAAAATAGTATACCGCAGAGATAGCGGCAGAGATCGCAGAGAAAGAGCCATTTGTCTTGGCTCGCAAAAGCCACGAGCATTCAGGAACTATTCGCATCCGCGAATAGTTCCTATAATCGCATGCCGCTTACGCAGCAAGAAAGCTCTGCCTCGCGAAGCGTTTTCCTCTCGAGTTCTCCGCCGCTATCTCTGGGATTAGAATGTTTTTTGAAATGACTTGGCCGATAGAGTAAATCTCTTCGCGCATCTTCGCTTTCTTCGCGATCTTCGCGGTTTCTTAAGTTGACACCATTGCCCCCGCCCCCCCTATCCTTACGCTTATTTCGCTTCAGGGACTACTTTTTTAATATGTTCTTTTAACAAAGTATTATTGCTATTTCGATATATCATATTTAAATTCGTGCGTAGATTATCATTTAGTTCCTGAGGAAATTTTTCCAAATATAATATCCCAACAAGCGCCCTGCCTGGCTGCTGCTTATCGTCTGCCAACCATTCACTCACTGTAAAGAAATGAAACATCCCGATCGATTTTAAAGAAGGGATTAAGGGCTCAATCGTTTGAATAATTTGATCAATTTCTTTCTCATTTTGGGCCGATTGCGGCGCTAATAGCAATTTGTTAAGCAGTGCAACGTTATTAACAGTTGCAGCGACAGTTCCTTTTCTCGCAGGGCCAGATTCCCCGGTGTAAGGGTTAACAGAGACACTATCATCAACCCCTTTAGGCAAGATGCTTTCTGGCGTGTAAGGGGTATTTTCTGCAAACATCTGGGTTGAAACAGTTAAGACACCCATTAATAGAATTAAACTGATATTTTTCATTATCATTCTCCTAATTTTATATCAGTTAATATTCTACACGATTTTGTATGATTTTGCTATTGATTTATCACCCCGTCTACAAAAAAATCATCTCAAAATGCAGGGATACTATTTAAATTAATCGCAGTCTCCCATCTTGCATCAAGTGCGCTTGTTGGAGCCGCCGCCCTGGCAGCAGGTAAATCTGGCCTTATCGCAATTACTATTTTGAATCCAGTCGGTGTGGCCGCTTTATCCGTTATGGGGACATTAATTGGGGCAGGTGTCGCCGCTTATAAAACGCTGTGAACTAAAGCCCTTTTCCCTGATGAAACGGGGTCAAACGGGGCCTGGTGGTTTTCTCCTAGGAGTGAATGAAAACCGCAAAAATGAGGATGTCATGGACAGACATCTGCTAAGATGTTCTTTTTTAGCAGGTTATCCATTATCTTGTAGCTTATTTGAGTTTTTTTTCGAGTTTTTCCCTAAGGACATAGGGGTCGAGATCGATTTCATTTTCCCACGTTACTGTATCGGTTTTTGGGTCAACAACCACATGGTTAAAAAAATCAATAGAATTCCAAGCGGCAAACACACCTTTGCCGACTAAATCGCTCAAGTCCACTTCACCTTCTAGTCCGTCATTGAAACGAATCCAAATTCGGTAGTTAGGCTTTGCCTTACAATCAACTATTTTTGCTCTTTTGAACTCCATAAATTTACATTTATCGGAGTGGCGGAATTTTTTGTAGTTTTTTGTGGTTTGTAGCATAATTCCAGTCTTCCAATAATAATTCTTGATAGATCAATGCCCACTCCATAACCAGGCTTAACGCTCGTGGAGGAAAATTCCCTGTCATAACTCCAAGTGGAGAAATTTGAATCAAAACTTCGAAATCTCCATACCTTGCGTGAAAGTGCGGGGGCGCATGATCGCTATAGTACATGAGTATGACAATTCCAAAAAATTCAGAAATTGTTGGCATTAAGTTGACCTCTAAATCTTCTCTTGATTAGATGTGCGTCAAGTTCAAAATCTTAAAGTAGAATTGTAATTTTAACAACAAAAAATTATGCTTATTGTGTCCTGTAGCTGTATTTCGAACCCAGGAATAATTGTAGGACCATTATTTCGGCAGGATGCCTTCCGCTATCTTTAAGCAAAAGTACTTACTTACTGAGAGAAAATGGGTCAAAAATGGGTCAGGCTTAGCATTTGGGCTTTGAATGGCCAAATGCCAAGCCTGAGCCCATTTTCGAACGAACATGCCCGCCCACCTATTTTGGCGAGCATTTTTCCCTGTAATTTTGCCACTGAAGAGCTTTTTTTATTTTATGCAATTAGAAATAGTTCTTGTTTTAAGGTGTTATGTATAATGTTAATTTTATCCTGGCAAGCAGCCATACGTTGCATTTGTTCGGCGGGCATTTCGGGCATTTTGGCAGAGAGTTTAATATGATACCAGCTGTAATCAGGAGGTAGATGAGTGTCAAAACCTGATATCTCGGCGCTATAATTCAATGGGTCGCGAAGTTCGGTTTTTGTTTCTTGCTTTAATTGCTCCCACTCCACTTCAAGCTGTATTTGTTGCGGTGATTTAAGGGTAATATAACGGCGCGCAACATCCATAACTTTATCTTTTATTACAACTAGTGCTATAAAAGCTGGCATAATAGTTATAATACCTAATGTATATAGAGCTATTAAACCTAATGACCTAAAAAATCTACCAACCTTATCAATTTTCGGCTGATTTGTTACTTTTAGTGCATTAGCTTCACCCTTTTTTTTGGTAAGTTTATCTTGATAGAGGTTTATTTTTTGTTCAACCGCGTCTAGGTGTGTAGGCAATTTGGTTCCAAAAAAATCTTGAGTAAATTTACTTATTTGAACATCTTTTTCTTTTTCGTCGGTGATGAAATAGCTAACATTTGGCAGCGACTGCCGTTTTACATCTGATAGCGTCATAAAATTCCTTTAACTTAGTTGAGTTAAATTTTATATTATAACTTAATAAAAGTCAATTTAAAGAGGAGGCTTACTATAACGTTCAGGTGTTGCAATTGCTATTTCGAAAACGAGGGTCAAAAACGAGGATGTCATGGGGAGACATTTTCTAAAATGCTCTTTTTTAGTCGGTTATAATACATTTCAATAGAATTTGCCCCTTAAATGAAATAAAGATTATAATGATAAAAGGTGAGGGTTTCTGTACATTAACTTATTTTAGAGGGCGGTTATATGGAACCATTGGGTGTACCTCGGGCTCAAGCAAATTTAGGACAGGCGCCTATAAAGAAGCCGCCTTCACGCATGGAGGCTTTTCTTAAGTCTGTATTTGGCCAAACATCCTCTGTTTTTCAGGGATGGAGGGCAAGGAACATGGTTGCTCAGATGAAGAGAGATGGTCTGTATGACCTTGCTGTTGACTATTTGGGATTGAAAGACGCCAGGACGTTAAAGGCTATTGGTTTAGATGAGATGGAGCACGTGATACAGGAGTTGCTAATACCTCTGAAAAAAAACCAATTAGGTATGGAAGAGATAAAATCTGAACTTGAAAAGTTTGAAAAAGATCTTGATCATGAAAATACAATCTTGAAACCTGTTATTGCAAAAATCGATGAGGAAATTAAAAATATAGACACTATCAACACCAGATCCCTTATCGGATCAGCCATTGGAGTGAAAGGAATTGCTTTATATCAATATGTAAATGGATTTTTTCAGGGCGATAAAGAGATCTGCGATGACATGAAGAGGATTTTGGAAAGCAAGGCAAAAGCTCTTGGCTATAGCGCCTCTGCGAATGTAAGTGGGTTACGTAAGCTTTCTGTCATAAACGATTTGTGGCAAGGCTCAGTTGATGACAAACTTCAGGCTCTACGGCTGATTGTAGACCAGATGTCTGCACATGATATTCAAGTAAGCGCTTTGCGCAAGCTGTTTTCTAAAGTGCCGGAACAAGACCTAAATACTGCAGTGGCCAAACACTACGAAATATATGATCGCAATCGGCTTCTTGAAATCCGCGTGCCAATTGGGTCAAGCGGGTTAACAAAGGTCTTTTTTCAGAATGAAAAAGGGCAGATTGAGGTAGCTCTTGCACACATCGACATCAAAAAGGAAGGGCCGGCAGGTGCTTTCAAAAGATATAACTTTGCTGGCACTCTATCAGCTGTCAAGGACATTGCCTGTTTAGACCTGCACCTTGACGCTGTTAAAAAAAATGTGTCGCTTGAAATTCACCGACGTGAGATGGAATTTTGGAAGGAGCAGAAAGGAGTAAAGCATATCCCAGCTCTCTATTCCTACACTGATAGAAATATATTCTGCGAAAACTTTACCGGAGGAGATCTGTTCGATTTTGTCTCAGACACTTCAACGACGCCCCAAATGAGAGAAGATGTATTTCGCCGTGCTGGAATTGTGCTCTTCGAATATCTTATGGACATCGGTAAGCTCGGTTTGGTGCATAGAGATTTAAAGCCGGATAATCTGCTATTAAGCAAAGATAGAAAGGAGATTGTCGTTACCGATTTTGGATTGATGGCCCGCACTACTGAGCAACGTGAGGGCGCAGGAACACCAGGGTATGCAGCCCCAGAAGTGTATACAAGGGGTGCTGCTATCGATACACGCTCAGATATCTATTCCGCAGCGATGACGCTTGCGGCGATTCGCTACGATGTTGACGTAAGGCAAGCAAATGGCAGCCTACAAACAATAAAAAGTATGGCCGGAAAGCCTGATTATGATGACTTTGATAGAATCCTCTCTGCCATGCTCTCTACAAACCCAGATAAGCGCCCCACTCTTGATGAGGCTCTCACAAGGTGGAACCAGCTTTATAAGCAGGCAGAGGCACAGGGGACATAATTTGACATAGATTGGTACCGGCCGCTATTTCAACCCTGACTTAAAAAACGCTTTGCAAAATATCCTCCTAAGAAGAAAATTACTCTCATGCATTATGACTCTTCTGTTACGAAATTTCGGATTCGCCAAGACAAAAAACAGCCCTTTTCCAAATGGCAGGCAAAACTGCATATGCTTATCGGAAAGGCGCCCGGATTTGTAAGTATTGAAATTTTAGCTCCAATGATGCCCCACAAGCCTGAATGGACCATAATAGAGCGCTTTAGGAGCTTTGAGGAGGCCTCTTTATGGCTTCAATCTGACGCGCGAGCAGCACTTTTTGCTCAGGTAAAGCCCTATCTTGCTGGGGAAATTATTGAAAGCCCGGTTGAGCCAAGCTCTAGCGGGATCACAGAGGTATTTGTAACAGAGGTTGCACCCGAAGACGAGGAAGAATATCTAAAGTGGATCGCCAAGATTCACCAGGTTGAAGCGTGCTTTCCGGGCTTTTGCGGCCTCTACATTCAGTCGCCGGAGACAAGCCTTGCCAAGAACTGGCTTACCCTCTTGCAGTTTGATACCAAAGAAAATTTAGATAGATGGCTGCTATCATCTGAGCGAAAAGAGCTCCTGGAAGAGGCAAAGTCGCTTGTGAAATCGCTTGAGCGCCATCGAGTCATCTCTCCCTATGCCGGCTGGTTTTCTTCTTTCATAAACCAGCATAAAGCGCTTCCAGCCGTCTGGAAACAGACCATGCTCGTATTACTTGTCCTCTACCCCATCGTGATGCTTCAGCTCAAATTTCTTATGCCGCAGCTAGCCTCTCTAAATCAGCCCGTGGCAGTATTTATTAGCAACATCATCAGCGTAACACTTATCTCCTGGCCCTTGATGCCTCTTGCCATACTTTTTCTCAGCTGGTGGCTTACCCCCGAAAAAAAGAGCCCGCTTCTCACATACATGGGCACCCTTGTCTTAGTTCTACTCTACCTTCTTGAGATTTGGCTCTTTGTAGCATACTAGCCCCGAGTCCTACGTAGAGGCTGTGAAAAAATGCCACTCCCGAAGGGAGTGGTGGCGATTAGGCCCAGATCACCGACCTCGAGGGAGGTGCTCTGGGGCCCTCATGCCAGTAAAATATGCACCCCCGAAGCGGCATAGTGTTACACACAATTATTCCTTGATAGCCTTTGCGGCAATTTCAGTTCCGAAGGAACGTCTTAATAATAGCCCATGACGTAGCACCGAAGGTGCAAGTCGTGGGTATTTGGTAAAAAATAACCTGGAGTCGCGTGAGCGACGGATTATAGAGGTAGGGATGGTTAACCACCCCTCCCTCCGAACCGTACAGGCGGTTCTCCCGCATACGGCTCTCCAGTCACCGGTTTCCACATCGGGACTGATGTAAGCTACAGATCCATGCATCTTTTAGTGAGAATAGACCCTTTACCTTAAAGAAGTTATTTGGCCATTTCATATGATCATTGAACGTCTTTCCTCTACCAGGTCGCTTTTCCTGCGCTCTGAGTATTGCCCTCAGTCTCCTTCGTATCCATCCATCTAGACTCCCGAACGTCCATTCATGCGCATGCTTGAAGTATCCAAACCATCCTTTCAACATTGGATTGAGTGACTCGATAACCGTATTCAACGATTTTCCGCAGGCACGTTTCGTTTTCTCCCGGACTTTATCTTTAAACTTATCCAGGCTTTTCTTCCGCACTTGCCGATTACCGCTTTCAAAACGATAACCTAGAAACTCAAATCCTTGACCCTGTATCATACAGTTGCCTATATGAGTTTTGTCAGGGTGCATTGTGAGACCATGCTCTGTTGTCCAAACTCTAACTAGTTCAAAGGCTTGCCTTGCAGATTCTTCGTCTTTTGTAAGTATCACAAAGTCGTCTGCGTAGCGGAACATCTTAAAGCCAGCTTGAGTCATTATGACATCCAGGTCATGTAGGTATATGTTGGCAAGTAGAGGACTAAGCACTCCACCCTGTGGAGTGCCTTTATCCGGAACCCACTCGTTCATTTCTTCCATAATCTTTGCTGTTAGATAGGATTCGATGATTCTCAGCAGTTTTCCATCACTGATTCTCCTCTCCACCTTTCCCATCAGCTTGTCATGTGGAATATTATCAAAGTAGCCTTGTATGTCTGCGTCCATGACCCAGACGTACCCGTCTTTGATTGCTTTATCTACTTCTCGCAACGCATCTTTGGCACCCTTTCCAGGGCGAAATCCATAACTCATATCGAGAAATTCTATCTCGAAGATGGGTTCGATTGCATGTTTGATAGCTGCTTGGATGACACGATCCTTGACTGTTGGGATACCTAATGGACGCAATTTGCCGCCCCCCTTAGGTATGAATTCCCTTCTGACGGCTTGTGGAGTGAACGTTCCCTTCCCGATTTCGGATATGATCTCTCCAAAGTACCGTGTATTCGATTTCTCGAATTTCTCAATCGTGACTTTGTCGATACCGGCTGCACCATTGTTTCTGCGTACTTTTTCCCACGCACTCACTAGGTTTACCGGTTTAACGACTTTGTCTATGAGACTGAACCATTTTCTTCCTTTAACCCCGCTTTTCAGGGCCATCAGCATGTTGTCCGTCCATATTGACGCTTCGATCCAAGGCCATTTTTCCCTCAGGTTATGTTCCTGCGGCTTCTTGGCCTGTATCTCTCCTCCTTGTTTAGGCTTTTCAGCCACTAACGGAGTTTCTTTTATGATATCCATCATCCCTCAAGATGCGTTTTATAGATTTCTAACATCCAAATTTCCTACCCCCCTTCCCTCCACGCGTTTATGTTGCCGCGCTTCGTCGGTACTATGAGGGCTCTGTCATCTTCATGCTTCTCTTGCCACATGAAGTGATCCTTGCTTAAACATAAATCCTTCCTATCATTCAATCTTCAAACACGTGCTCCGTCTTCTTGCCGTTTTAGTTTCCGCGCGTAAACGCAAGAAGTTATTTCCAGACTTCGCCGTCGGCTCTGTGGCTCGTCACGGTGGCCCGCCGAATCAAGTTCGCTTTTGCTATAGACTGATAGTTCGATTCCTATTGCTCTCCACGGTACATCACTGCCCGCAGTTATATTCATCTACATAGTTTAACGCTCCCTATGACTTGGACTCTCACCAAGCTGAATTTATGTATTCGCAAGCGCACAAGCCGTCGCTCACGCGACTTGATGGTTTTTTCTATGCTATACCCACGGTTTGCACCTTCGGCGCTACACCGTGGGCTATTATTAATCCGTTCCTTCGGAACTGAAATTGCTACAAAGGCTATCAAGGAATAATTGTGTGCAACACTATGCCCGAAGCGGGGTGCTGGACCGTGCGAAAGTCCAGCACCCCGCTTCGGGGGTGCATTTTCATCTCCCACACATTATTCCCAGGACGCCTGCGGCGGCCTGGGCTAATCGCCACCACTCCCTTCGCGAGTGGTATTTTTTTCACTACCTCGTAGTAGGACATCTTTTTATGAGGCTGTGTCAGAAAAATGATGTCCCCCGCTGAGGATGTGAAAAAATACGTTTTCTTCGACCGCAGGTCTTTGGAGTGCTGCGATTCTTCGCAGCTTTTACTCCGACCACACACCTTTACTTGCTTACCGCCCAAGCTTACAAAATAGATCTACATAAATCTGTAGAGGTGCTTTGTGAACCTTAAGCGATCTCGCGATTAAGGTGTGTGCAAAATCTAAAGCTGCGAATAATCGCAGCACTCCAAAGACCTGCGGTCGAAAAAAACGTATTTTACAGCCTCTAGGTAGCCTTAGAGGGGATGCGCGGCATCGTAGGCGAGAATGTGCTGGATGAAGGCATCTTCCAGGGTTGGTGAGGGAATTTCGGGGGTTTTTGCTTGCGCTTTCAGGGTGTCGGGGTCGGCTTCGGCGATAAGTTTTCCGCGGTAGACAAGAGCTATGCGGTCGCAGTATTCGGCCTCGTCCATGAAGTGGGTGGTGATCATGATGGTAACGCCCTTCTCCACAAGGCCGTTGATGTGGTTCCAAAATTCGCGGCGCACTATTGGGTCGACGCCTGATGTGGGCTCATCTAGAAAGAGGATAAGGGGATGGTGCATGACAGCGCACGACAGGGCAAGGCGCTGTTTAAAGCCTAAGGGCAGGATGCCTGCATTTTGGTTTATGTAGGGCTCTAAGGCAAAGATGTTGATCATATGGTCTATTGCCTCCCTTTTTTTTGCTCCTGTCAGGTTGTAGATGCCGCCAAAAAAGGCAAGGTTTTGCTTTACGCTTAAGTTGTCATAGAGCGAAAATTTTTGCGCCATGTAGCCAAGCAAGCTTCTTGCTTGGCCCGGCGCTTCCTGCAGGTTTACGCCATGTACAAAAGCAGTTCCGCAGGTAGGTGTAAGCAGGCCGCACATCATCTTAAAGATGGTAGTTTTCCCCGCACCATTGGGGCCGAGAAGGCCAAATATCTCTCCGGGACGTATTGTGAGGCTAACATCATCTACTGCAGTAAACGAGCCAAATTTTTTGGTGAGGTTTTTTACCTCGATCATCGCCGCCATGTCTTCATGAAGCTGCGGCATCTCCTGGGCAAGCACCGAAATACCGCCGGGGCCGCCTCCCAATATGCTTATATAGGCATCTTCAAAGCGAGGCTTTGTCTCTTGCAACGTACCATCAAGTACTAATGGAAGCTCATTTTCCTTTTTTAGAACGAGGCGAACATCACTTCCCTGAATCACCCCATCAAGTACCGTAGGCTGGTTAAGGGCGTTTTCCAGCACCACCCTTCGGCTTTTTGTAATGCCGCTTACAAGATAGGTTTTGCCCTCCTCTTTTGAGGTAAGGGCAGCCGGCAGGCCGGAAAAAATAAGCTTTCCTTGCTCTAAGAGCATCACCTCATCGCACTTTTCTGCCTCGTCAAGGTAGGCAGTGCTCCAGATAACGCTAATATCTTCCCGGATAAGCTCTTGAACCATCTTCCAGAGCTCGCGGCGCGACAAGGGATCTACCCCCACACTTGGCTCGTCAAGCAAAAGAAGCGTTGGCGTCTTTATAAGGGCGCAGGCAAGGCCAAGCTTTTGCTTCATACCGCCGGAAAGCCTGCCTGCAAGGCGCGCTGTGAAGGGGCCAAGGCTTGTAAAGTGAAGCAGCGTTTTAAAGCGCTCCTCTCTTTCAGCGCCTAAAACACCACGCAAGTCCGCATAGAGGTTTAGGTTTTGCTGGACGGTTAGATCTTCGTACAGGCCAAATTTTTGCGGCATGTAGCCGATGATTTCATGGATATTTTCAGCATTCTTGATTGTGTCATAGCCTGCCACAGTTATAGTTCCACTAGAGGGCTCTAAAAGGCCTGCTATTAGGCGCACAAGGGTAGTCTTTCCGGCGCCATCGGGCCCAACAAGACCAATGAGTTTGCCCTTGGGAAAGCTAAAGCTTATAGTATCAAGGGCCGCCGTTTTTGCAGGAGGAAATAGTTTTGATACTTGATCTACTACAACAAGTGTCATATTTTCAGTTTTACAGTAACAGGCATACCCTGCTTTAAGTACTTATCCGGGTTGTCGGCAATGATCCTCAAGCGATAGACAAGGTCTGTTCTTAGCTCTGTTGTCTCTACTGTCTTTGGGGTAAATTCTGCCACGGGCGAAATAAAGCCAATATGACCAGTGTAGGTCTGTTTAGAGTCTGTATAGACCTCCGCTTTCATGCCGGGATAGATCAACCCAAGCTGAGGCTCGGATACAAAGGCACGAATCCAGACAGGGTCTGTAAGGGTAAGCGTATAGATCGGATCGCCCACATTTACTATTGAACCTGGTTCACGTATGCGCGTAAGAATGGTTCCTTCATGTGGAGCAAAAACTTTAGTATCTTTAAGATTGGTTATGGCAACACCGAGGGCCGCCTTTGCCTGGGCAAGATTTGCCCGCAGCACGTCAAGTTGAGAGACGTCTGTTTCATACTCTTCAAGGGCAACAGCGCCTTGGCTGACAATCTCTTTTCGCCTGTTTACAATGCGCTATTTGGTTTTTTAAGGAGGCTTTGATTGCAAGCGCATTTGCCTTGGCCTGCAGCACTTCATCAAGAAAAGGCTGCTTGTCAAGGCTTCCCATAAGGGTTCCGGGCTTTACGGTATCTCCCTCCTGAAAAGGCATTATATCTACCCTTCCAAGGACTCTAAACCCTAAGTCCACCTGGCGAACATCGACGTTTCCATAGAGTGTCAGGTGATCCTTTACTTCATTTTTTTTGAAGTAAAGATAGGCGCCTACACACAATAGAACAACGATAACAACAATAATGAACCCAATAAGCCGACGCATGATAAAAGCGCCCCCTTAGACGGCGGGCTGCTCGCCGGATGCTGGTTTGTCGTCTTCAATAATTTCAAGATTTACGCGAATTCCGTTGCGGCTTGCAACTGACATAAGCAGCGTCCTGATGGCATTGATGGTCTTGCCCTTTTTGCCAATGATCTTGCCGATATCACTTTTTTCCACAGCGAGTTCGATAATCAATGTCTGTGTTCCACCAACCTCGTTAATCCTTACCTTGTCCGGATTATCCACGAGGTTTTTTACGATATAAGCTACAAATTCTTTCATATGTCACTTCCGTTTTTGGAGTTTTTTATCTTCAACTTCATTTAGCCAGACGAACAATTTATGCACAATCAAGAAAATGCATCATGTCGTCTGCAATCGGCGCTTTCAGCAAAATATTTTCGCCCGTAATGGGATGGCTAAAGCTAAGAGTATGGGCATGAAGTAGCTGTCGAGTAGCCCCAAAAAGCTTTTTGCCATACACCTCATCGCCTAAAATAGGGTGCTGTATATGCTTTAAATGGACGCGAATTTGATGCGTGCGGCCGGTTTCAAGAAGCACATCAAGAAGGCTAAAATCGCCATTTGTTTTAAGAACTTCAATGTGCGTGCGTGCCGATTTTCCGCCAACATCTACTACGCTCATGCGCTTGCGATCCATCGGATCGCGACCAATTGGAGCATCTATTGTTTGCGCTTTTGGCACGCCTAAGCAGACAGCAAGGTAGCGCTTTTCTATTTTTCGTTCTGAAAAGAGGCTTGCCAAGGCCGCATGCATCTGGGAAGTTTTTGCCGCTACAAGTACGCCGGAAGTCTCTTTATCGAGGCGATGGACGATGCCGGGACGCACATTGTCGGTCAAATCAAGAGTGTTACAGTGGTATAACAGGGCGTTAACAAAAGTGCCCTGCCAATTTCCCGGGCCGGGATGCACTACAAGGCCGCAAGGCTTATTTATGGCGATCATATGGTCATCTTCATAGAGGATGTCTAGAGGGATGTCTTCTGCGATAAGATCAAGCTCATCGGTCGGTGCAAACTGCACCTCTATTTCATCGCCAGGAGCCAGTTTTGCACTTTTTTTGACAATTGATCCGTTAAGTGAAACAAAGCCCTCGGCTATCAACCACTGAAAATAGGTGCGAGAAAGATCCATAAACCGCCCCTTCAAAAATCTATCGAGGCGAAATTCGCTTTCTTCGGCTTCTACAAATAGTGTTTCTATTTTATCCATTGTTTCTTTGACGCTTCATCTCTTCCATAAAGTGATCGTGGGCATGGCGTATCTGCTGGCAAATCTGATGTGCGATTGATTGAATGACAAGCTTGTCATATATCTCCGGATGCTTCAGCTTCAAATCGCCGATAGTTCCATCAAACTCGGCGCCCTCAATAGTGAAAGTGCCGTTTGCAGTAATATTTTTTTCAACAGCCTCGGCACCCGCTTGGGCTCCCTCAAGCTGAATCGCATCTACAGAAGCAAAGGGCATGATAAGATCCTTTATTAAATAAACAATCTTATCACAACGGTTATTTTATAGGGGGAATTGAAAATAATTATGATTCTTGTTCATCTTGTTTGATTTGATCGAGGTATTCTTCGTTTTGTTCGTTGCACTCGGTAACGATCTGATAGGCAATTGATTGGAGGACTACCTGATTATAAATTTGCGGATATTTTGTCTGCAGATCTGCTAATGATCCATTAAATGTACCACTTAAGGTAGCGCTGGTAGCGTTATTTATGGATGGGTTATTTTGGATGGACTGGGCACCTGCTAAATTTCCCAGCACATTTAAATTTACACTTGCTGATGGATCTGGTGCGCTCATAGTCTCTCTCCTCTATTATCACCTGCCTTTATTATACTATAAAATATTTTAATATGCAAGAGATAGGAAAGCCTTTTCTAGATAACGCCCTAACTGCCTTCTGCTTAAGAGCATGAGGGACTCCCTTTTGGAGCAGTACGCTATAGCGCTTTTCTATGAGGGTTTTAAGGGCCTCTTCCTCAGAGCCGAAGGGGAGATTTTGTAGGGGTATTCCCTTGGATTTAGCCTTATATGCGATTTCATGGCGGCTTTTACCCTGTTTTTGGAGCTTTTGGACAAACGAGCGCTCAAAATCCTCATCTTGAAGGTAGCCGAATCGGCCTATCTCCCCCAGAGCAAATGCTATGGCCCCATGAGAAAAGAAGCGATCCTCTAAAAGCTGCTTTAATTGCTCTGAGTGCATAGCTTTGCGCGAGAGCGCCAGAAGGGCCACTCTAAGGGCAAAACGCTCCTCTAGCGGGTAAAAACGGTCAAAAAACTCACCCTTGGAGGCAACATCCCAAGAAGCGAGCTCAGATTTTAGAAAAATACGGTCCACAGTGAGGATATGCTCATCCTCTAAAAAAAGCTCTATAGCCCTATTTTGTGCTTTTTGCTGAAGCTGAAGATGCATTTTTTACTTTTAGCTCCTGCATTTCCATAACAGGGCGTGTCGAAACGCGAACGCCATGGGCAGAAACTGCCTTTATAACCACATTCTTAAAGTCATACTGTACAGCTGACTTTTGCTGACGCGCCTTAGGAACCAGCTGGATTAAAAGCGACGGCTCAGGATCGGGCGAGAAAAACTGCAGTTTTGCCCCTTCAGCAATAAAGGGATACTCTTTTTCTAAGATAAAGGCCTTCACAATAAAGCGCTTGGCAAAAGAATAGCCCGTCTTTGGATCCTGGAAGCTTACAGAGTAGACTGTCTGCTTATCGGCTACCAGCAGTGGATAATTGGGTTTTTGTCTTTTCCTACATACTGCTTTTCGGGGATGTTAATGATCTTGTAGATGCCGCTCTTATAGAAAATAAGCATTTTATCAAAGTTTGTGCAGCTTATTTCCTTTGCACCAACCACTTTTGTTCCCACATAGCCCGTTTTGGGATCAAAGCCAACAGTAATTTCTTTGCGTTCGATCGCCTTTTTGTCGATTTCGGCAATCTCTTGAATCTCTGTTTTTCTTGGAAAATGCTTTCCAAAGCGCTCTATAAGCGACTTAAGGTATGAGATTGCATAGGGCTTTAGCTTCTTTAAGTGGCCGCGGGTTTTAGAAAGCTTTTTCTCGACCGCTTTAATATCTTCTTGGTTCTTTTCAATGTCAAAGCGAGCGATGCGTCTAATCGGGATAGCAAGCAGCCTTTCATAGTCCGGCATCTCAGGCAGGCGCGCAAGAAGGTGGTGATAGGGCTTTATGCTCTTTTTAAGGGTGTCAAACATCTCTTCAGATGACTTTACCTCTTCAATCTGCTTGTAGAGGCGATTTTCGATGAAGATCTGCTCAAGCGTCCTTTCAAAGATATCTTGCAGGTACTTTTCCTCTTCAAGCTCAAGCTCTTTTTTGAGGTAGCTTAAAAGGAGGGTAACATGATGCTCTAAAATCTCCTGCACACTCGTATCGACGGGAAGATTATCTTTAATCAAGATCATCTGCGGAATAAGGTTTACCTGGCACTCTGTGTAGTGATAAAGGTGATCCAGCACATCTTCTGCGTACTGGCCTCGCGGAAGCTTGATTTCAATTTCAACCTTTTCGGTAGTGTAGTCTGAAATCGATTCGATCTTCAATTTGCCGCGCTTTGCAGCTTCATCGATAGAGTGGATAAGCGACTCTGTCGTCGTGCCGTAGCAGATATCGCGGATGACAAGCGTCTTAGGGTCGCGCACTTCGATTTTGGAGCGAAGCTTTACTTTGCCCCGTCCCCCGCTATATTCTGAGGCGTCCATGATGCCGCCTGTCGGAAAGTCGGGCAGTACTTTATAGGGCCTCTCTTCAAGGATGGCAATTACAGCTTCTATCAGCTCTACAAAGTTATGCGGAAGCACCTTTGTAGACATGCCGACAGCAATGCCTTCTGCTCCTAAAAGCAGCTGAAGAGGTATTTTTGCCGGAAAAGTCACCGGCTCCTGATGCCGTCCATCATAGGATGGTATAAATTTTGTAATAGCCGGGTTGAAGAGCACTTCAAGCGCCAAGGGCGACAGCCTTGCTTCAATGTATCGGGCAGCCGCCGCTGGATCTCCCGTCAGCATGTTGCCGAAGTTTCCTTGCGTGTCGAGCAAAAAGCCCCTCATCCCAATGTTTACAAGCGCTTCATAGATTGGAGCATCTCCGTGGGGATGGTAGGCCATAGTCTGGCCGACAACGTTTGCAACTTTGTGGAACTTGCCATCATGCATCTCAAATAGCGTATGCATGATGCGGCGCTGTACAGGCTTTAATCCGTCGGCAACATTTGGGATGGCCCGGTCCAAAATCACATAGGAGGCATATTTAAGATAATGCTCGCGCATCATCTGCTTTAAATCTTGCATGGTCTTTACTCTTCGTGAACGAGATGTTGCATGATAAAGCCTTTTCGCTCTGGGGTATTTTTGCCCATATAAAACTCAAGCGTTGGGTGGATATCGCCAATATGGCCGACTGTAACAGGCAAAAGGCGAATATCTTCACCGATAAACTGCCCAAATTCGTTGGGAGAAATTTCGCCAAGTCCCTTAAAGCGGGTGATCTCTACCGACTTTGAAGAAAGTTTTGATAAAAGCTGATCTTTCTCCTGCTCGCTGTAGCAGTAGTGGGCCTTATCTTTATGGCGTATCTTAAAAAGCGGCGTCTCTAAGAGGTAGAGGTGGCCATTCATCACCAGGCTTTCAAAGTAGGTTAAAAAGAAGGTGATGAGCAGGTTTCTGATGTGCATGCCGTCGACGTCGGCATCGGTTGCGATGATGACTTTATTATAGCGAAGGCCTTCGATGCCATTTTCAATATTCAGGGCAGACATCAGGTTGTACATCTCTTCGTTGTTATAGAGCTGGTCAAGCTTCATGCCAAAGACGTTTAAGGGCTTTCCTCGAAGGGGAAAGACGGCTTGAGTCAAAGGATCGCGCGATGCGACGATAGATGCCCCGGCAGAATCGCCCTCTGTCAAGAAAATCATTGACTTTTCGCCATCCGGCACATCTTCATGCAGGTGATACTTGCAGTCGCGAAGTTTGGGGATCTTAAAGGAAATTTTTTTCTGCTTTTCTTTGGCCTCTTTTCTTACAGCTGACAGCTCTTTTCTCAGCTTTTCATTAAAGACTGTTCGCTCGATGATCTTATTTGCAATATCTGGATTTTTGTAGAGGATATCAAGCACTGCCTCTTTCACAGCCTGCGTAAGCGGCCCTTTTAGGTCGGTATTCGACAGCTTATTTTTTGTTTGCGATTCAAAGACAGGATCTTTTACGCGAACAAGAAAGCGCCAACCAGCCCCTCGCGAACGTCAACGCCCTGAAATGTCTTTTTGGCATACTCACAAACTGCCTTTACAATCCCTTCTTTAAAGGCTGAAGGTGTGTTCCGCCATCTGCCGTATACTGGCCGTTGACAAAGGAAAAGTAGTTTTCACCATAGTGAGCTGTATGCAAAAAGGCAAATTCAAAAGACTTTGAGCGAAAATGGAGCGGCTCATAAAGCCTCTCTTCCGTTACTTCGTTGTTGATAAGATCAAGCAGGCCATTCTTTGATTGGAAAGGCGCCTCATTAAAAAGAATTTTCAACCCAGTATTCAGGTAGGCATAGTGCCAGATCCTCTTTTCAATCATCTCAAGGTTAAAGCGAAAGTTTTTGAAGATTTCAGGATCGGGAATAAACTCTACATAGGTGCCTGAAGGCTCGCTGCTTTTACCCTGCTCTTGGCTTGTTTCTACACCCTTTTTAAAGGTGGCTTCAGAAAACTTGCCTTCGCGAACGGTGCGCACCAAAAAGTGATCGGACAAGGCATTTACAGCCTTTAAGCCCACCCCGTTAAGGCCGACTGAAAACTGAAAGACATCGTCATTATATTTAGCACCGGTGTTCATGCGGCTTACGCACTCGACAACCTTTCCAAGAGGTATTCCACGGCCATAGTCGCGAACCGATACCAACCCCTTCGCGTTATCGATTTTCACCTCAATTTCCGAACCATGGTTCATGATGAATTCATCGATACTGTTATCAATGACTTCTTTTATAAGAATATAAATTCCATCGTCCGGATGCGAGCCATCGCCGAGCCGGCCGATATACATGCCCGATCGCAAGCGAATGTGCGAAATCGCATCGAGAGTCTGTACTGCTGTTTCATCGTATTTTTTTGCCATAATTCCGAAGAATAGCACAAATCCAAATAAGAATCCAGCTACCTGAAATATGGAGTACGTACAATATAACCGCGAAGATCGCGAAGAAAGCGAAGAAAGCGCGAAGATTTTTTTGTTGCTAAAAAAATAACAGGATAGGCTTGAGACACGCTCATGAACCTCTTTTCTATTAAGAAAATAACAGGATCCGCTGCGCTCGCAGGATCGGGCAGGATCAAAAAAAAGACATTGTAGCAATTTTCAATTCCGGAGAGGCTGTGAAAAATGCCACGCCCGAAGGGTGTGCTGGAAAAGCATATGATTAAAACTCATCCTCCGGAACTGATATTTGTAACGAAAGAAGCCATTGCCCTTCTCGCTGTTTTCTATCCTGCCGCCGAAGGCGATCCTGTCTATCCTGTTATTTTTTTGGCAACTAAAAATCTTCGCGCTTTCTTCGCTCTCTTCGCGAACTTCGCGGTTTATTACTCGACGACCCCACTCCGAATCCAAGCCAGATACAGTACTTCTTCTGTTTAAATCGGATCTCCTGCTATAAGTCGGCAAAAAGGTGAAAACGAACCATGGACATTTCTACATACTATCGCGGCAAAAACATCCTTATAACTGGCGGTACGGGCAGTTTTGGAAAAGCTTGCGCCTACTATCTTTTGAAAAACGACCTCTGCAACAAGGTGATAATTTTTAGCCGGGACGAATGGAAGCAGTGGCAGATGCAGCAAAGCTCTAGTATCTTTTCCGGTCCCAAGGTGCGCTACTTTTTGGGCGATATTCGCGACCGCGAGCGATTAGAGCGCGCTTTTTGCGATGTGAACATAGTCATCCACGCTGCGGCACTCAAGCAAGTTCCGGCAGCAGAGTATAACCCAAGTGAATTTGTAAAGACGAACGTTAATGGGGCGATGAATATTATCGATGCTGCCATCGATGCCGGCGTTGAAACGGTGATCGGCCTTTCTACTGATAAGGCAGTAAACCCTGTAAACCTCTATGGGGCAACAAAGCTCTGCTCCGACAAGCTCCTTGTTTCGGGCAACGCCTACGTCGGCAAAAAGGGCCGTCCCACCTTTTCTGTCGTACGCTATGGAAACGTTTTGGGAAGCCGCGGAAGCCTCATTCCCCACTGGCAAGAGCTTTTAAACAAGGGCAAAAAAGCACTTCCCATCACCGACAAGCGCATGACGCGCTTTTGGATTACGCTGAGAGAAGCTGTGGAATTTGTGCTTGCATGCGTGCCGGTTGCTGTAGGGGGCGAAATTTTTATCCCTAAGTCGCCAAGCGTGCAGATTGTAGACCTTGCAAAGGCGCTTGCCCCTGAGGCCTCTTTAGAGGTGACCGGCATCCGCCCCGGAGAAAAGCTGCATGAGCTTTTAGTATCGCAAGATGAGGCAAGAGAGACCTTTGAAAGCGAAAATCGCTTTACCGTGGCGCCGCTTGTGGGCTCAAAAGCCAACCTGCACTATAGAGATCTTGAAAAGGAGGGCAAAGTGAAAAAGACAAGCGATGAATTTGTGCTCGCATCCAACCAAAACCCCCTCTTTACAGACTCAATCGACGCCATCAGGCAGCTTCTTTCTCAAGTAAAAACGCAAGATGAGTACTAAGCGATGCAGATTGGCGTGATAGGCATAAACCATAAGCTTGCACCACTTGAGCTTCGAGAAGCAATCGCACAGGCCTGTGCAAGGCGCTTTGGCCTTGGCAACCCCTTGCGAGATGGCACCTTCGTGCTGCTTTCCACCTGCAATCGCTGCGAGCTTTACTTTCACGCCGAAAGCCCAACCTACAGCCACGAGCAAATACTCTCTATTTTAAAAGAAGAAATTACCAGCATCTTCGATCAAAAGCTCTACACCTTTTTTGGCTATGACTGCTTTTTACACCTTGCCCGCGTAACAAGCGGCCTCGATAGCGCCATCGTTGCCGAAACCGAAATCCAAGGCCAGGTAAAAACCGCCTATGAGATTGCCGCAACGCTTCGGCCCCTTTCTAAGGACCTGCATTTTCTCTTCCAAAAAGCGCTAAAGATCGCAAAAGATGTACGCCGCGAGCATCTTCTCTCCTGCCACCTGCCAAATCTAGAACATGCCCTCTTCTGGCAGGCAAAAGAGTATTTTGACCAGACACTTCCCTCTCCACTCTTCATTGGAACATCGGAGATAAACCTGAAAATCGCCCGCTTTTTACAGCAAAGGGGGGTAGAAAACATCCACTTTTGCAACCGCACCGATGCTGCTGGCCTGCGTGCTGCTTACGAGTTGAATGGAAAAAGCATTCCGTGGAAATCATTAAAAACGAGCTGGCAAGAGTTTGACCTTATAATCTCCGCCACAAAATGCCCCCATCATATCCTTGAAGAGGCGCCCACACACATCCGCAAAACGCTTCTTATAGACCTTGCAGTGCCAAGAAACATCAACCCAGCCCTCGCATCGCCTACCTGCAAAGTGTGCAACATCGACGACCTCAACCAGCTCCTTGAAACAAGAAAGGCGCACCTCGTCCAAAAGATCACCCACGCAGAATGCTATGTAACCACCCTTGTAAAAAGATCACTTGCCACTTTCCGCACAAGGTCATCAACACTTCCGCTTGCGGTTTCCTACTAAATCAGCGATAATCGCCTCTTTTGGAAATGGAGAGTAGGATAAAATGGGAAGAGAACGCATAACAGAACTACACTATATTGCACCGCTTGCAAATTTGGAGTCGATCTTTGACAAGGGGATACTTTCGCATAACGAAGCAGAGCCGTTTAAAAAGGCCGATGTGTCGATGCAAGAAGTGCAAAACATCCGCGCCCATAAAGTTATCCCTGCCTCTGCTATGGGATCTGAGCGAAAGATCCACGACTGCGCAAACGTCTACCTGAATGCAAAAAACCCCATGCTCTTCTGTCGTCAAAAAGAAAAAGAAAATATCTGCGTGCTGCGGCTAAAGTCTGCACTTGTGGACCTGCCAGAAGCTGTTATCGCAGACCGCAATGCCGCGGCAAATGAAGCTCGTTTCTTTAAGGCGGCCGAGGGCGTACATCAACTCGCTGAAAATATCCTCTTTGGACAGTTTTGGACCTCTAAAAATAACGATGAAGCAACAAATCGCACAAATGGACAGCTGCGATGTGCAGAACTGCTTTTACCTCATAAAATCCATCCAAGCTATATTGCAGGCATGTATGTGGCAAGTGAGGCAGTAAAGCAAGCCGTACTTGCTAAATTTCCTGAGGGCTGCCCTGTAGAAATTACCGTGCACCCGGCATTTTTTTTCGAACAAAAAGCCATTACACCATACATCCCCCAACTCGGCAACAAACGCTTTCCAAACCCAATTGACTTTGCACCAGAGCCGCCGCCAGCCCCGCCTGCCCCGCCAAGCCCGCCAATAGTGCGAAACATTGTCGTCATTGCCCCTGCTCCCCAATCAACGACCCACACCTCCCCTAAAAGAGGCATCGAACAGTGGCTTGTAAAAACAACAAAGGACAAAAAAGTGGTTCCTTATGAATCAAAAATCACGCTCCCCCCTCATATCACGCTAAAAAGAGGCAACCTCCTCGACTCTCCCATGCAGACACTTGTCAACACAGTAAACTGCAAGGGCGCCATGGGTGCAGGCATAGCGCTCGCTTTTAAAACACGCTTCAAAAGTATGTTTAATGACTATAAAGAGCGCTGTGAAAAGGCCGAGGTAAAGCCGGGCACTCCATATATATATGAAGAAGATGGCAAAAAAATCATAAACTTTCCTACAAAAGATCACTGGCGAGATAAATCGCGTCTTGCATGGATTAAGCAGGGACTAGATCTCCTTAAAAGCGACCTTCAAAAGTGGGGTATTATCTCTATTGCTATTCCACCGCTTGGCTGCGGCAATGGCGGACTTGACTGGCAAGTAGTTCGCAAGATGATTGTAGATACCTTTCGCGATGTAGAAAACATCCAGATCGAAATTTACGAGCCGCACACTTGATTCACGCGCTCATGAAGAAGCTTAAGGTACTTCTCTTTATACCTTTCAGATAGAAAGCTATCGAGAAGTTGCTTTTCCCAGATAGGGACTATTGGGCTTATGTTTGCATATTCTTCTTGGATTACTTTGTCAGAAAGCTCAAGACGATTTTTCGCAAAGTAGTCAAAGAGGTCCGCCTTGGTGAGCCTGCTTTTTTTTCCACGTAGTGGAAGCGCCAGTTCTTCACCGGACTGTAAGAGGATGCTGCTGTTAAGCAAGTCGTAAGCGGGGCTTAACTCGACCTTGTTTTGCCTGCGAATCAATGAAAAGTTTTTAAGGTGCATATCTTCATTGCCTACAAGAAAGCAAAAGAGCGTCCGCCGAAAGAGCTTTTGTTTTTCTAACAAAGGAAAAGTGCAGTGCTTTTCGATCACTGAGGCAACCTTTTCCATGCTGGAATTATACTTAGTGTCTCGTGAGCTGTTGAGAAGTTGTGAAAAGTCTTCCATGGCCACTTTGTGCCCTTTAGCTATTCTGTCAAAGCGTTTAATAAAATAGCTTTTTGTATTGTCTTTGTTATATATCAAGCCATGCACAGGAATTTCTATCCCAAAACTTTCGGCCATGCACATGGTGATAGCTTCATTTTCTGGTACTTCATTGTAAATCTGGTGGGGAGGCTTTACGATAAAAGTACCTCCTGTTTCTACTACTTCAAATAGCTGCCTGGAGCTATTAAGTTTTACGCTTAACTTCGGCTGCACACCTTGGATGGATAGCTTTGCTGCAAGCTGCATGGCAAGCGCTCGCTGCTCTTCTGCAGAAAAAGGAAAGTCCTGCAGATCTATAAGACGAGTGGAAAGAAGCCGCAGGCCCTTTTTAGAATAGCGGCCAGCTTCAAGCAGTTCATAGGTTATTGGGCAGCGATTCACTAGATGCCTCCACAGTAACGTTTCCAACAAGGTCATGTCCCACAGCGATAAGCTGGTTCATATAATCGTCCCTATCGAGCTTCACTTGCCTAAGTAAGCCCTCTAGCATTATTCCTTCGGGTAAAAGGCCCTCAAAAAAGGGGGGGAATCGGTCATATTCATAGACACTTTTCGTGGTAGGCATTTCAAGGGAAACTGAAGGGCCTGAGTAAGTGATATCATACCTAAATCGATAGAATTTTCCCTTTATGACTTCTTCGAGCCGACCTGCAAGCACACCATCTACAAACACATTAGCTATTTTCATCTAAATGCTCCATCAGCGTACTTTCAAATTTTATTTTAATATTTAGTGCATGAAGAAGTTTTATCAAGGTAGAAAACCGAATCGTTAGCTTTCCTTTTTCAATATCAAAAACCGCGGTTTTGCCGACTCCTGATAAAGTAGCAAGTTCTTCTTGCGAAAGCTGTGCCTGCTTTCGATGGAAGCGAATAATTTTTCCTATATCTTTCTGATTCATTGTTTTTACCGCTATACCAGTGATTTTTGCATACTCCCCTATTTCAATCAAGGTATTTTTGACATGTTATTGATAAATTACTGCTAAAGCGGGAAATAACTTGTGATTCCCTCTGTAATCAACCATAATGGATTCTTTTGGAGATTTTTTATGGGCCAGAAAATACAGGCGCTTTTTGTTGCAGCTTTACTTCTTTTTTCGCATGCGCTTTCGGCACTTGATTCATGGGCTCAAACGACCCTGAACAATATGTCGCTTGATGAAAAGATCGGGCAGCTCTTTATGGTGGCAGGCTACGTAGATAGTGACTTTGCGCTGCATGAAACTGCCTCGTACGAGATTGACAGCGCCATTTTAGGCGGAGTTTGCCTTGTTGGGCCAAGTGAGTCGGTAAAGCAGGTTGCACTGTTAAATAGGCTGCAAGAGGAGAGCCGGTATCCCCTTCTTGTAGCTCAGGATTTTGAGTGGGGGCTCGCGATGCGCCTTACCGACTGCATGAGCTTTCCCAAAAACATGACCTTAGGCGCCTTGTCAGACAATAGCCTTATCTACGAAATGGGAAAAGAGATCGCGCGCCAAGCAAAGCTTGTGGGCGTACATGTGAACCTCAGCCCTGATATCGACGTCAACATAGAACCAAAAAATCCTGTCATCAATGTCCGCTCATTTGGCGCATCCCCTCAAGATGTTGCTCTAAAGGGCGTTGCCATGATTCAGGGCCTGCAAGATGGCGGCATTATAGCCTCTGCAAAGCATTTTCCGGGCCTTGGCGACATAGCAGTAGATCCCCACCTTGCACTTCCTGTAAACCTTCACGATAGAGCGCGGCTGGAAGAGGTAGAATTTTTGCCCTTTTATGCGGCAATAGCTGCAGGCGTACTCTCAATACAAACCGACCATGTGCTATTTCCGGCACTCGACACTGCCCCCTCAAGCCTATCAAGTGCCATAGTTCAGGGCATACTAAAGGACAAAATGGGATTTACAGGCCTTGTCCTCTCGGGCGCCCTTCGGATGAAGGCCCTGTCTGAGCATATGTCACAAGAAGAAATTGCCCTGCAGGCCTTTTTAGCCGGAAGCGACATGCTCCTTATGCCCAAAGATTTTTCCAAATCCTTCTCTGCAATTAAAACCGCAATTCTTGAAAAAATCATCTCCGAAGATGATGTCAACCAAAGGGTGCTAAAAATCCTTCAGCTGAAAGAGCGCCAAAATCTGCATGAAAACCGCTTCACCCCAATCCCAAGTGCCGATGAGCTCCATACAGAAGAGGCAAAAGCGCTCAAAAAAAGGCTCTATCAAGCTGTCGTCCAAGTTGAACGAGATGAAAACAGCCTGCTTCCAATCACAACACCTGCGGCTTACGTGCAGATTGGGGGAGCCAAAGACTGCCGCTTTTATAAAGAATTGCACCTTACTTCCCTGCAAGAGGATGAGGATGCTCTTTTAGAAAAACTCGAAGAATATGCAACAATCATTGTAGCGCTTTTCCCTCTGGATCCCAAAAAATCAGCCCACCGACAGCATGGCATCCACGGCATCACCGAAGAGACTGCCTCCCTACTAACAAAGCTAGAACGATTTGGCAAAAAAATAGTACTCTGCTACTTCGGCAACCCCTTTGGACTGCCCTATCTAAGCAACTTTCCCACCCTCATAAACGCCTATGAAGATGACGAAGAGGCGCAAATTGCAGCTTCAAGGCGACTTTTTCCTCTGCGCTCTCCGCGGCTGTCTTCCTAGTAACTTCGATTAAATGCCTTACAAACTTGAGAGGCAGTTTTCATTCCAGCGGTAGCTGGAGGACGGCTTTAGCCCCGTGTGAAGCGAAGCGGAACGCGGGGTTAGTAGATAGAATAATGAGAGCGGCGGTAGCTGCGAAACAATCTAAAAAAATTGTTTCGCAGCTACCGCCGCTCCATTTAGAGGTGCATCCGTTCCCCGCGTTCCGCTCCGCTTCACACGGGCTGGAGTTTAAAAGTTACTGAAATTTAAAATCCTCCATGTTTGCATAAACCTATTATTTTTAATGGTTTATGCAATTTTTATTTGAGCAATTTTTGTATTACCCTATTTTTTTACACACTTTCTATAGACAAAATCATGAAAATGTATTACCCTTATTATCTCTGAAAAAATTAGCAAAAAAAGGATGGCATGACTTGGCATCGATTATAAAAAAAATTAAAGCAAAAAAGGCCTATTACTATGCTGTGGAGTCTAAAAGAGTAAATGGCAAGCCAAGAATTGTGTGGCAAAAGTATCTTGGCACGCTCGACGATATAGTACGAAAGTGCTCTTCGCCCTCTGGTGAGGTTGCAGAGGTGGATATCTTTTCAGCTGGCTGAGTTGCTGCCATGCTGAGGATGGCTCAGAAACTGTCTTTAATAGAAATAATCGACAAAGAAGTTCCCAAACGAGATCAAGGAGCGTCTGTAGGACAATATATTGTCCTTGCAGCACTCAACCGAATTTTAGACCCTTGCAGCAAACTTCAAATGCCCGACTGGTACAAACGGACCGTTTTGCATAGGTTATGGAGGTATCCTGAGGAAATGTTCACAAGCCAGATGTTCTGGAATCATATGGATATGATTGATGAGAAAAATATCGATAATATTCAAGAGGCTATAACAGAAAAACTAATCCATGATTTTGGAATTAATCCACGAGGGCTTCTCTACGACACGACTAACTTCTTCACGTACATTGCCACTGGAAATAAGCGAAATACAATTGCTCAACGAGGTAAGAATAAAGCTAAAAGAAATGATTTGAGACAGGTTGGGCTTGCCTTGGTGGTTTCAAAGGACTTTCAAATTCCACTTTTTCACAAGGTGTACCAGGGGGATAGGCCTGACCGAGGAATGTTTGTTAAGGTTGCAGATGAACTTGTGGAATGGCAGAACAAGCGTGTTGGTCATGCAGAAGATACCACATTAGTTTTCGATAAAGGAAACATCTCCGAAGACGCAATGAATAGGTTAATTGTTGGCAAAAAGCACTATGTCTGTGCAGTGCCTAAAACCACCTGCCAAGAGCTCTTTTCAACCAGTACAGATGCGATGAAAATTATTCCAGGGCTTCCAGGAACACGAGCATATGCTGAAGTCATCGAGATTTGGTCTAAACGTCATAAGGCAGTCGTAGCCTATTCAGAAAGCTTTTTTGCTTCCGAAATGGCAGATCTTATGGATAAGTTAAGAAAATACGAAGAAAAACTTCATGATTTAGATCTTTGGCTAAAAAGTGGTCCCCAACGCCCTGTAGACGAAAAGTACTATACTGAAGCGAATGTTCAAAAGAGAATTAACGAGATCCTCACGTATCCACGAGCCCAAGAAGTGATGGGGGTGAAAATCATAAAAATAAACGGCAAATGTCGTTTAGAATATGGAATCGATCAAGACAAGCTTAACCATATGATGAAAAACGAACTAGGAAGAACACTTATTGTGAGTACGAGATTAGAATGGGATGAAGATGAAATAATATCCAACTATCGAAGTCAGCAAGGAATCGAAAATGTATTCCGTCACATGAAAAATAAAGATTATCTCCACTGGCAGCCTGAGTTTCACTGGACAGATAGTAAGATCAAAGTACATGGCTTATATTGCGTTCTGGCTATGTTGTTGGCCAATTTAACCCATCGTGAGACAGTCCAAAAGGGCTTAGATTTAAGTTTGATAGAGATGATAGACGAATTGAACGACATTAGAGAAGTTGCTCTCATCTCCAAGGAGGCAACTAAAAAATCAGAGAAAAATCAACTTGCTATGTCGAGGATGAGCCCGCGTCAAAAGAAATTAACCGAAATTCTAGAAATCCCAGTGGCTCTAAAAGGGTAATACGGTTTTTCTCTCGTATTTGGCCCATAACTTGTAAACTCCAGCGGGGCTAAAGCAGTATTCCAGCTGCCGCTGGAAGAACACAGTTACCATCTTTTATAAGCCAAGGGCACCAGGCCGCTGTCGGAGGACTCTGCGGTGATTATTTTGTTCAAAATGCTTTTGCCTCATATAATTCTGCCAGTCGGTAGAGGGTGCTATACTGGTTGGCGGTGCTGACGCTTGCAATTCTCTGCAAGGAAAGGCGGTAGACTATCTCTTCTATGCTAAGAGTTTTTTTCTTGTCCATAATCTCGATGATTGCCATGGCAGCAAGGAAGGTGCCTGTGCGGCCAACGCCTGCTGAGCAGTGGACGGCAAGAAGGCCTTCTGTTTTTTTAAGATCTTCTCGCACTTCCAGCACCACCTCCAAAAGCCGCTTTGGGTCTACGCCATTGTTATCGGGCCATTCTGCAATGTCAAAGGCTCGCACGCGGTATGTATCGCCTTTGTGCGGGATATGCAGGTGCTCTTCGTCCAAAATGCCCTCCCAGTAGGGGCTGCATTTTTCCCTTTTGCCCTCATAGGCATCTGTCAAACGGACAAGGTGGGTGACATGCATTGACTTTAAGAGCTTAAAAAATCGCCTGACATCTCTTGAGCGCGGTCCTTGAAGTGCTATGTAGGGTCTATCTTCTAAAAAGATGGTGCTGGCGTTGTAGTATGATGCGCTATTATTGTAGTGAAAGGCTGTGAGGCTTTCATAGCGCACATGGCCGTTGTAGATAAGATGCTCAGCAACGCCATATTCGGGCAGCATCCAAACGTCCTTTCGGATCTTGCAAAGCTCTTCAAACTCATCTTCCAGCTCTTTATCGGATCGTCCAGGTTTAAAGGGGACAAACTTTTTTCCCTCTTGAAATGCCTTCCAGCGCTTACGCGCCTCTTCTTTCACATCGGTAAAGTGACGATTTATATGGAGGCCAAAACCGGCTGCATGAGAAAAGATGAACCAAGCAACAATCCACGTACGCATAATACCTCAATCAGTCTTTAGTAGGCACCATTACAAGAGCTTCTCCTTCGACAGTTTTTATGCGGCTTCTCCAGAGGTAGAGCGGAAGTCCTGCAAGCGTAATTAAGCTGGCAAAAGCTACCATCTTGATTCCTGAGGAGTAGAGCGCCCAGGCGCAAAAGGCCAATGCTCCAAAGCCAATAATATAGTTTCTTACCAGCTTTATGTAGCTTAAGACTGAAAGTACGTAGACGAAGAGGAAGGCTGTTACCGAAACGTCGATGATAGAATTTACCTGCGAGATGAGGTCTTGGTTTAGGGTAACAAGCAGGACAGGCGTCATGCCAAGAGATGAGATGAGAAGGCTCCACTTTGGTGCCCCGCGCGAATTTTTTACCTGAAAAAGCTTTGGCAGGTGCCCGTCATAGCTTGCTCCCAGGGCAATTTGTCCGCTTGTCAGCACCCAGGCGTTCAGCGTGCCAAGGCAAACAATAGAAGCACATAGCGATATTGCAAGGTACCAGTTGCCGCCAAATATGCAAAAGGCGGCATCAGCAAATGGCGCTTTTGACTGCATAAGCGCCTCCGGAGGCACAACGCCCATAATGACAATGCTGCTAAAAATGTAGACTATTGCTACAAGAAACGTTCCCGTAATAATGGCTCTTGGGATAGTCTTTCGCGGATTTTCTACCGATTCAGCAGGCGTTGTTGCGCACTCTACCCCAATAAAGCCCCACAGCGTAAGAAGAGCTGCGGCATTTAACACGCTTAATGTTGACTCGGTCGTGGGGTTAAAGGGCACAAAGTGATCAGCATTAAAGACAAAAATACCAGCAACAGGCACAACGATAAGCGGCAAAAGCTTTAAAACAGTAAAGACAAATTCCACCCTGCCGGCCGAGCGAACGCCCATCAAATTTAGCCCGGTGATAAACATCAAAATAGAAATTTCAAGAATAAAATTTGCAAAAGGATGCAGCGTACCAAAGATCGGGCTCAGATAGCTTACAACCGAGATCACCACCATAGGCGTGCTCATCCAAGAGATTACCCAGTAGGTCCAGGCAGAAAAAAAGCCAAAGGTCTTGCCAAAGGCCTCTTCAACAAAGGCGTGCGGGCCGCCTGTCTTTGGAATTTTTGCTGAAAGCCCTGCAAAGACAAATGCTAGTAGCATCGCCCCAGTGGCAGTGATAAGCCAGCTAGAAAGACCGGCCGCGCCAAAAACGGCCATACTTGCCGGAAGTAAAAAAATTCCTGTACCAATCTGAGCTCCGGCCACAAGCGATGTAACAGCCCAAAAACCCATTTTTTTTTGTGATTCCATAAAATAACTCCAAACTTAATAAACAAAAAAACTTTAAAATAATATGAAAAAAAGAGAATAAGCGCCCTAGCGCTTACGTTTGGAGGGGCATTTGAATGAAAAGATTAAGAGACAAGGTCTACAATCTTGTAAAATCATATAATCACCCATTTTATGGTTACGGGGATACATCATAAAGCATGGACCGTTCTTAATTCAAGAAAAATTTCCTTCAAAAGGAGTAAAAAACGAGATGTAGAGGCAAGACTAAACCTGTGCCTCTGTGCCCAATGGCGTCAACTTAAGGTTGTTTTCTTAATCTTAATCTTGATCTTGATCTTGATCTCTTTTTCCGACCGAACAGCGTGAAGAAAAAGAGATTAAGATCAAGATCAAGATCGAGATTAAGAGAAAAATTGAGACCACTGGTGCCAGGGCAGAGGCACGGGTTCTTGTTAAATTCGAGAGACGTAGTCCCCGGTTCTTGTATCGATACGCACCTTTTCGCCTTGTTCGACAAAGATTGGTACCTGGATTTTGGCTCCTGTTTCCACAATAGCCGGCTTGAGGACGCGGCCTGAGGCTGTGTCGCCGCGCACGCCGGGCGATGTTTCTGTAATAATAAGGTCAAGGAACGTTGGCGGTTCGACGCTGATTGGCTCGCCTTTATAGAAGATGATGTCGTAGACTAGATCTTCTTTTAGCCACTTCTCGTTGTCAGCAATCTGAGCGTTCATAATTTTTACTTGCTCAAAGCTGTTGTCGTCCATAAAGACTACGCCATCAGACTCTTTGTAGAGCATGCGCATCATCGCTTCTGCTACATCTGCTATTTCAAGCTTATCGCCGGATTTGAAGGTTCTTTCTATGACGCGGCCTGTCATTAGGTGCTTTAACTTTACGCGGTTAAAGGCTTGGCCTTTGCCCGGTTTTACAAATTCGTTGCTGACGATTGTGTAGGGCTGGCCTTCCATTTCGACTTTAACGCCTCCCTTAAACTCGTTGGTGCTGATCTGTGCCATCTGAATACTCACATTAAAAGTTGCAAAGTCCAGATTATATCTATCTTGCTCTTTTTCCACTATTGCGATAATAGGGGGCAAAGGAGAGATCTATGCAAGGAAGCGATGAATTCTACCACGAGACCGAACAACGAAGGCAGTTTGCCTTAGAGACGTTAGAGCGCTATTCAGGCTCTACGATAGACCAGTTTCAACCCTGGATATTACTTACAAACTTTCCCCGCTATGTCGATGCATTTGCCCATAAGTATAAATGCCCCATCGTAGAGGGGTCTATGTTTAAGGTGGCCCATGCAGAAAAAGAGCGCATTACTATGCTCGATTTTAAAATTGGCTCACCGGCAGCTGCCCTTGTAATGGACCTTTGCGCCTTTTTGCCATGCTATGCCATGCTTTTACTAGGCATGTGCGGCGGCCTAAGAGAAGATTATAAAATTGGCGAATACTTTGTTCCCGTTGCTGCCATTCGAGGCGATGGAACCTCTGACTTCTACTTTCCCTCAGAAGTGCCTGCCATGGCAAACTTCACAGTCCAAAAAGAGGTTTCAGGCTATCTAGAAAAGAATAAAGTTCACTACCATATCGGCATTACCCACACCACAAATAAGCGCTTTTGGGAATTTAATCCGGAATTTAGAAAGCGCCTGCAGGAGACTCGTCCGCAGGTTGTGGAGATGGAGTGCGCCACACTTTTTGCAGCAAGTTATGCCCATAGGCTGCCCCTTGGCGCCCTTCTTCTTATCTCAGACCTTCCGGTAAAGCCGCCAGGCTATAAGACAAAGCGCTCCAGTGAAATGGTCTTTTCTAAATTTATGCTAGATCATATTGCAATCGGGGTAACTATTATGAAAAAATTAGAAAAAGTTGCGCGCCTCAAGGAGTATCGCAAGCATGTTCATTAGGATCCTTTTCCTGATACTTTTTTGCTATTCGCTAGAAGCTCAAATGCCCGGGCAGACTGACTTTGTTGTGATTATCCCCTCCTACAACAATGAAAAGTACTGTATAGGCTGTTTGGAATCACTTGCATCCCAAACCTACCCCTTCTGGAAAGCTATCTACATTAACGACCGCTCTACAGATCAAACAGGTCCTATGGTGGAAGAATTTGTTCGAAAGCGCAACCTGGAGCATAAAATAAAGGTGGTCCACAACCAAAAAAATGTGGGCGCCATGGCAAACTTTTACACCTGGATTAATAGCGTAGACCCAACCAATGTGATTGTCCACTTAGATGGCGACGATAGACTTGCCCATCCAAAGGTGCTTGAAAGGCTTGCCTACGCCTATGCAGACAAAAATGTATGGACCACCTACGGAAACTACAGGCCGGAGCCTGATGACTTTCCACGCATCTGTGCACCATTTCCCGACTGGGTACTCAAAAAAAATGCCTTTAGAAAATTTAACTGGGTCTCCTCGCATCTAAAAACATACTACGCCAAGCTCTTTCACAACATAAAGAAAAAGCAGTTTCTATATAAAGGCAAATTCCTTCCGATGGCGTGCGACCTTGCCATCATGTTTTGCGTGCTGGAACAGAGCGCAAAAGGCCATATACGCTATATTCCTGACGAGCTTTACATCTACAACTACACAACACCTATCAACGACGAGAAAAAGGATTTATCCAAAATATTAAAATGTGATAGTCATATTAGAAAAATGCGCCGCTGCAAACCGCTAAAGAAGCTATTTTAATATGAAAAAATTACTCCTTTTATTCCTACTCTTCCCTTTGTTACTTTCTGCATTTCACGAGCGACAGGACGATGTAGAAATTGTTGTAGTCATCTGCTCCTACAACAACGAACCCTACGTGGAGGAGAACCTAAAATCGCTTTTCCGACAAGACTATCAGAAGTGGAAGATGATCTACATAAACGACGCCTCTACAGATAGAACAGCAACTGAAGTGGATCGCTGCGTCTTTAAATACAGCATGCAAAAAAACTGCGTATGCGTGCATAACAAAGAGCGAAAAGGGGCTATGGAGAACCTCAACACAGCCATACGAGCTCTAGCCCCTCACAAACTTGTCGTACAGCTGGATGGGGATGATATGTTTAAGGACGATACTGTCTTGTCCCATATTGCCAAAGTCTTTCGCGATAAAAACATCTGGCTAAGCTATGGAAACTACGAATCCTACCCGAAAAATGCCCCGGGATGGCATCACGACTCCTGCCACGCCTTTCCTGAAGAGGTTATAAAAAATGGCACGTTTAGGTACTACACATGGGTCGCCTATCCCGTACGAGCCTTTTACGCCAAGCTCTTTCAAAACATAAAAGAGACTGACCTCAAATATAAAGGCCGATTTTTTTCGGTGGTGTCAGATACCGGCATGATGCACCCAATGCTTGAAATGGCGCGCGAAGGCCACATCCACTTTGAAAAAAAAGTGCTTTATATCTATAGAGTAAATACAGGCAGTAACGACTTTTTAGTACGGCGTCCACTTATGGATGAAGTGTCTGCCTACATTAAGTCTTTACCCAGATATCCGGCACTAAAACAACTTTTTTAAAAAGTAGATAGTATGAAATACCTGATTCTCTTACTCCTAGCGGTTTTTCTTCCGCTTGATGCAAAACAAAAAAAACCAACCTATGTTGACTTGTGTAAAAGGCAGGTAGACCTCGTTATCTTTTCCTACGATCGCCCGATGCAGCTCTACGCCTTTTTAGAGTCGGTAGAAAACTATCTCTTGCACACCCACCGAATCCACGTTATCTACCGCACCACCGACCAGCGCTTTGAAGATGGCTTTGCTATTGTATTCAAACGATTCCCCTATGTACAGAGGCATCATCAGGGCAAAAATCCGGCCAAAGACTTTAAAAAACTTGTCTTAAAATGCGTCTTTGATAGCAAGTCGCTATCCCCCTACATCATGTTTGCAGTAGATGACATCATCATGACAGAAAGTGTCGACCTCACAGAGTGCACAGCTGCTTTAGATAAATATAAATCTTGGTTTTTTTCGCTTCGCCTTGGCAAAAATATCACAAAGAACACGCTTGCTGTTACCCAGTCGCTTGAACCTGTTCACGTGGGCGTGCCAAACGGAAAAGATCGCAAAAACGGCATGTTTACCTGGAAGTTTACAGACCCCAGCGCCATGGGCAGCTGGAACTACCCCAACAGCACCGATGTTACCATCTACCGCAAAAAAGACTTAAAGAAGTTCTTAAAAAAGACCAAGTTCACCAATCCAAATATCATGGAAAACGAATGGCACTGGAACTGGCAGCCCCGCAATAAAAAGGGCCTCTGTTTTAGCAACTCAAAAGCCATAAACATACCAATGAACGTAGTAAACCCCTACTGGCAAAGCGCCAACATCAACATCTCCACCTGGCAGCTTCTAGACAAATTCCTCAACGGCTATAAAATAGACATCGGCAAATTCTACAAAATCAACAACTGGGCACCCCACATGCCCTACGAGCCAACCTATATCCCTATACACGAAAAGCCGTCGGCCGGAGCGCCGATAGATCCGCCCAAACCCACAGCCGGCCAAAAGCAAAACCCCACTACACAGTGGATCCAAGACCAGCTCAATGCTTTGGAATAGGCCAGAGCTTTGTTGCATAATTCTTCACCACCGAGCCACTGAGCACACAGAGGAAAATGAGACTTGAGAGAAGGAAAAAAAACCTTAATTCACTCATTGCTCTCATTGATCTCTGTGTGCTCAGTGGTTAAGATATTAAGCGCCAGAAAGTCAAAAAAATCCCTTTCTTTAAAATGTACATTTTTTTACCATTCGGTTTTTTAAACTAAAGGTTAGAAAAATGAAATATATCCTGTCACAACTTCTGATGCTCTCATCATCAGCAATTTTATTTGCAGCGCCCACCCAGGCCGCCAAAAACAATGCCGTAGTGCAAAACCGAGCAAAAGACTCATCCTGCAGTACGTCCGATAGTGACTCACATCATAAATGCCCCATATGTCCAACAGGCCCGCGCGGTCCAAGAGGCCCTAGAGGTCACGAAGGCGACCCAGGCCATAAAGGCTCCGCAGGCCCTAAAGGCGTCACAGGCCCTACCGGCCCTCAGGGCGTAACAGGTCCGCAAGGCTCAGCAAGTGCTACCGGCGCCACCGGCCCTGCAGGACCCTCAGGAGCAACGGGAGCAACAGGCCCAACGGGTGCACCAGGCACTGCCAGCAATACCGGGGCTACAGGCCCTGCAGGACCAACTGGAGCAACAGGTGATGTTGGCCCAACAGGTGCAACAGGTGCTGTAGGACAAAATGCCGCTATTTCATCGGTACTGCTATGGAGTACAGCGAGCCAGCCAAAACTAGTAGACAATACAAATCCGGTATTTGAAGCAGTTGGATTCGAACAACCTATAATTGGTCCGGGAACAGATTGGGTTGTTAATCCAAGTGCAATCGAATCTACCGGAACTGCATCAATAACATCTGGATCAACCACTATAGGTTTAACTGGGGTAATTGGCACTCTTAATACCAATACATATATCACCGGACCCGGTATTGTTCCAGGGACAATCATCCTAACAGTTACACCCGCGGGTCCTCCTAATGCCTATACTATCACTGTCAACAACCCTCAATCAGAAACTATTGTAAATCCTCCCGGTACTCCATTTGAAACATTGCAATACAGCACATTTTCATCAACCAACTCTGGATGGTATCTAATCACATATAAATTTGACATCCGTGCAGCATCAGGAGTCAGTGGTGGAAATATTATGCGTGCAGCTGCAGCGTTAATATTGGATGATCTAGAAGTTCCCGGTTCGGGTTCTGCTGCAGAATCGCCCTATTCTAATAATCACCAATATTCTGTATCAAACACAATTCTCGTAATGTACACAGCCGGCCAAAAACTTTCACTGCAATGGTGGGGTGGAGTTTATAATGATAATACATTAGATACGGGCGTTGCTGGCTTATCAGTAGGGCCAAATGCAGCCTCTTCTGAAGAACCTTGGATTCCAGCTCAATTTAGCCCAGTTGGTGCAAATGTAACAACTGTCGGTGCAACTGTTCCTTTACCAACCATGACGATACCTGTCGTATCTACAATGGGTTTTGCATCGCCACCCGGAACTGTGTATGCTGTTACTTCTGGTGGAGTACAAACTATCGTTTGTACCGGAGCATCAACATCGTCGGCATTTACAGGCTGTTCCGGCGGATCAGGAATATTATATGACACCGCATCAAATGCTAGGACTACGATTTCTGATAATCCTAATGGTGTCTTTGAAGAAGCTACCGCAACGATGGTGATTACTCGTATCGTAACACTACCGTAACACTATAAGACGAAGAGGGCCGTGCCTTGCACGGCCCTTTTTTTTATGCCATGAAAGCAATCATCCAACGCGTAAGTAAAGCTCACGTTACAGTTAAAGAAGAGATCATCGGCAAAATTGATGCCGGGCTTGTTGTGCTGCTTGGCATTACCCACAGCGACGGCAAAAAAGAGGCAAAGTGGCTCTCTGACAAAATTGCCAACCTTCGCATCTTTTCAGATGAGAACGACAAGATGAACCTCAGCGTAAAAGAGCTGCAGCTTGGCGTGCTTGTTGTTAGCCAGTTTACACTCTATGGCAACTGCCTTACCGGACGCCGCCCAGACTTTATTCAGGCTGCTAAGCCAGAGCTTGCAGAGCCCCTTTATAACGACTTTGTACAGCTTTTAACTGACCATCTTGGCTATCCTGTTGCAACGGGCGCTTTTGGCGCAAAAATGCAGCTGCATCTTGTAAACAATGGCCCTGTCACCTTCATCATTGAAACCCCGGAGTAGCATATGAAAATACTTGAGCAGTTTAAACAGCACTTTATAGCCATATTAAGCTTAGTTATCGCTGTCGTCGCCCTTCTCTATACCACCTGGCGCGAAGAGGCAACCGAACATAATAGAAACACACGGACAGCTGCCTTTGAAGTGCTAAAAAACCTAGGCGAGCTTCAGGTAATCGTAAATGAAACTATATACATTCCCCAACAAAAGAACACACCCTTCCTTGGCTGGGGCCATGTTGCCATCATCACCGACATGGGAAGCCTGCTTCCTAGCCCCATCCCCCAAAAAACAGAAGAGCTTGCCCAAGTCTGGAGCGAAAGCTGGCAAAAGATTGCAACCGACGAAAAGGCGCAAGACAACATCACAGCCCAAATTGACGGCAATAGAGATGCTATCCTCAAGGTGATTCAATCTCTGCGATAAAAAGATTTTCCTCCTCCGCAGAGCATGTGAAAAAATACGTTTTTTACGACCGCAGGTCTTTGGAGTGCTGCGATTCTTCGCAGCTTTTACTCCGACCACACACCTTTACTTCCTTACCGCCTAAGCTTACAAAACAGTTCTACATAAATCGGTAGAGGTGCTTTATGAGCCTTAAGCGATTTCGAGATTAAGGTGTGTGCAAAATTAAAAGCTGCGAAGAATCGCAGCACTCCAAAGACCTGCGGTCGTAAAAAACGTATTTTTTCACATGTCCAAACTCAAACCCCTGCCACAAGTTCGCTTATGAAGCAGCCGGTAGGCGATACAGACTTTACCTTCCAGCCGCTTTCGTTCAGAATGCGCTCAAAGTTTTCCACGGTGCGCTGCTGACCTTCTAAGAGGGTCATGGAGTATACGTCCATCATCAAAGCCTCTGGCTGAGGCAACATCATCTCATGCAGGACAAGGCGTGAGCCTGGATGGGCGGACTCTCTGCATTTTTTGAGGATGTTGATGGCAGCCTCGTCGCTCCAGTCGTGAAGCACGCGCTTGAAGAGATAGATATCCGCCTGAGGGACGCTTTCAAAAAAGCTTCCCCCAACAACTTCGCAACGCGCAAGCGTATCATCACTTAGGATATGCTGCTTCACCGTGTCCGGAAGGTCAAATAGTATCCCCTTTACTTCGGGATTTGCCTTTAAAATCTCCTGAAGGTAGAGGCCCTTTCCCCCGCCGACATCGATTACGGTGTCTCCCGGCGATATGAGCTCTTTACATCGCGCCACTAAGCGTGCATATTCATGACCGCTTATAAAGCTCATGGCCTCCGAAAAGAGCGCCTCCTCTTCAAGGTGGAATTTAAGGTAGTCAAAGTAGGCCATTTTTTCGTTCTCTTCAAAGGGGACTATTCCATCAGTGACAGCCTCCTCAAGACCTCCAAGAGCCTTCCAGCGCGCTTCGCTGTCATGCAAAACAAAAGCTCTCAAGCTCTTATCTAAAAAGAGCTCGCCCTTTTCTGAAAGACGCCCCCCTTTTATAAGATCAGCCCTTTCAAGATGCACTTTCAGCGCACCATCAATCGCCTCGGGTGTTTCAAAGAGGTTTTGACGGCATGCAGTATGAATTGCCTTGGCAAGCATATAGAGGCGAGCAAGGCCCTCTATAGGTGATGTAGCCTCATCCTCTTCATCTAATTCCCCATTCCAGTGATGGTCGTGATGGCTTATAATACGCCTTACTGTCGCCTCATTAAGAAGATCTTGTGAAAGCGTGCTGAGAGAAAACCTCCTATCGTCCCCTTTTGTAAAAATGTGAGAAGAGGCAAGAAAGTTTAAAAGCCTCTCTAACTTCGAGGCATGGTTGATACCAAGCTTCTGGGCGCACTCTGAGCCAGTGAGCGGGCCATGCTTTGACAGCAACTGGGCCACCTGCAGCTTTGTTATAACATAAATTGATCGAGATAAAATAAATCCATAATAATTTGGAAATACTTCGTTAAAGAACATCTCTCTTTTTTGTGCTGATGATACTGTATTCATCTTTTACTCCTTTTGTTGTTTTATATGCCCTATTGTAAAATATTCACCAATTATTGATAATAGAGCTAAAGGTTACGTTTTATTAACTACAGGTTAAGAATGGGCAAATTTGATCGTATAGAGACATTTGTGACAGTAGTGACAGAAGGAAGCTTTGCTGCATGTGCAAAAAAGCTGGGCATCTCATCTGCTGCAGTAAGCAAACAAGTGAGCCTTCTTGAAGAGGAGCTTGGCTTTATGCTTCTTAAACGTTCAACAAGGCGCCTTAGCCTAACAGATTCAGGAGATGCCTATTTTGAAGGCGCGCAAAAAATCATACGAGAATTGGCTGTTATTGACAGCCTGGCTCAAGAAATGCGCCAAGAGCCATTTGGGCCTCTTAAAGTAGCTTCACAGCACTATTTTGCAAAAACGAACATCGTGCCGCGCCTTCCCAAGTTTTTAAAAGCCTACCCCAAAATATCGCTTACGCTTGAACTTATGGAACGACTTCCGGATTTAGAAAGAGAAAAAATAGACATCTGCATCGGCATGAGCCGCCCGGTATCTGCCAGCTGCATTCAGAAGACGATCGGCTATACGCGCTATGTACTTTGTGCTGCTCCGAGCTATCTAAAGGCTTATGGCACACCCAAAGAGCCGAATGACATGAAAAACCACCGTTATATCAACCACACCCTGCGCCCTCCAGCCAATATCATAAAGTTTAAAAATGACCTTGAGGTATATGTAGAGCCCTATCTCCTGCTCAACGATACAGACGCCATGAAGAGCTCGGCGCTGGAAGGGCTGGGCATAGTAAAGCTGCATGAATATGTTGTACTAGATGCCCTGGAAGAGGGCACACTAGTGGAGATACTCTCACAATATAACGAACCACGACAGCCCATACTTGTAAACTACCCGCCACACAAGTATGTGCCGCCAAAGATTCGCTGCTTTTTAGACTTTTTCACAGCCTCGAAATAACTTTGGTATAATTTGGCATGCTACAAGGCCTGAAAGGATCCAGGCTCCGCCAATAAAAAGGTCTTGCGTCAGCTGCTCGCCAAGCAAGAGGTAAGAAAAAAGGCAGGCTGTAACAGGTACTAGCATGTTAAAGGGAACCACTTTTGCCACCTGTTCTGTTCGCATAAGATACATCAAAATGCCGCCTGCGCCAAGCATGCTGACCCAGCCGCTAAAAAATACGGTCGCCCAGGCAGCAGGCGATGCATTTGATAGACTTGAAAGGATGAGCTCTTTTCCCTCAATAGCAACTGACGCTATAGCCAAAAACGGGATCACAAAAATTGAGGTCCAGATAATTGTGGGGATAGAGGGAGCATGCGCCTTTTTCACAAGGGTAAAGCCAAATCCCCACGTAATGGCTGATGCCACAAGAAAGAAAAGTGCCAGAGGCGAACCTTCGATGCCATTTGACGTAGAGATCCAGTAAATTCCAATAAGCCCTAAAACTATCCCTCCAATGTCAAATAAAGAGGGCCGATGGCCAAGAAGCAAAAAGGCTGCAAATAGAGCAAATATCGACCCCGTCTGCTGGATAAATGCGTAGGTGCCGGCTGTTGCGCCAAGCTTTAGTCCAACATTTGCAAAAAGAAGAAAGCCGATGCTTAAGGTAAAGGTAATTGCAATAAGCATAGGCCAAGAAATAGAGGGACGTGCTACAAAAAATATTCCCGGCAAAAGAATTAGAAAGCGAAGAAGGGTAAAAAGAAGGGGCGGAAATTCTAAAAGCCCAAGCTTGCTAAAGACCGCATTTAGGCCAAATACTATCATCACTAATACCGCCAGCAGCACCTTTTGCCACGACATGGTAATACTCCTTATTTTCTTCCAGTATAGCATATTTTGAATATTCGTTCAACAATTATTGAATGATCATTCAATTGACGAATGAAGCTAAAGCTGAGAAAATGAACACTATGAAAGAAAATCTACACCAAAAGGCAGCTGAAAAGACGCTTAAAGCCATTATAGAGGCTTCAGAAAAGCTCTTTGTGGAAAAAGGCTTTGCCGGCACATCTATAGGGTCTATTGCAAAAGAGGCAGGAATAAATCAAAGCCTTATCTACCACTATTTTAAAGACAAAAAAGAGCTCTGGCGAGAGGTTAAGAGCGGAATCATCTCTAAAATGCTAGGCGATGAACATCTCAAAAAAGCGCCCTCCGTTCAGAGCCTGGATGAACTGCTTGATCATTTAGTCACCCTCCGCCTTCATCTTTACTCGCAGAGCAAGAACCTCATCAGAATGCTTCTCTGGCAAGCTTTAGAGGATCAAACAGAGGTAATTGGGGGCACCTCTGAAGAGTGGCTTGAATCGTGGATGAAGCAGATTAGCTTGCTGCAAAAACAGAAGAAAATGAACCGCAAATGGACCCCCTACGAGGTTATGATTTCATTAAACGCTGTGGTGTGGGCTCCCTTCATCACGGGAGCCTTTAAGGGCAATATCGAACCTTTTTGCCAAAAGAAGGTAAAAGAACTAAAGGAGCTTCTCTCCTAAATTTCCGAAGAAGGCCACCTTTATAGAAAATCGGAGTTTGGCAAGATCAGCTACAGGGGTGCTTTTTCTTTTTATGTGCCCTGTAATTTCATAGACATAGCCGTCACGAGCAGAGCTATGGCTATAGGCAACTGAACGTTTTTCACCGTTTTTAGTTTTCGCAATGTTTTCCACAAGGCTCCGGCTAAAAGCTTCAGAACTTGGCACTATTTGCAAAATCTTTTCCCGCATAGCATGTTCGTCTGTAAGGTTCATATAGCCCGATGATGTATCAAGCTTTAACAGTATACAGCCGGTTGCAAGCGGCTCTTTTTTCACTAAAATCCTGTCAGCTAAGTTAAACTGCGTACAGAGCGGTTCATTTCTTACCATGAGGCCTAGACCTTCATCTAGTGGTCGCACTTCTGTGTTTACCGAAAGCGGCTGTAATGAGTTTTTAAGCTGGAGAGTAGCTACCCTTATTCCCAGGTAGGGTATCGTCTGAAGAAGGCCAAGACCCACATTCTTTACCCCTCTTGGGACATGAAGAAGCGAGGCTCCTACAAGCTTTAAGGCTGTTTTTCTGTCAGAGAGCGCAATAACCGAAACAAAAGAAAGTACTGAAAAAAAGAGCGAAGAGATGGTC
The DNA here is from genome assembly GCA_963826935.1 of uncultured Chlamydiales bacterium. Lineage (GTDB taxonomy): Bacteria > Chlamydiota > Chlamydiia > Chlamydiales > FEN-1388 > SZAS-7. The sequence continues at coordinate 197,775 of CAWGYH010000002.1, forward strand.
TCAATAACACCTACAGCCACCTTTACCAGACCGCAAACCCTCCCAAGATAGGGTTTAAGAGCCGCCTGGTCCAGGCGTGCGTTTATCTTTTCAAATTTTTTCTCCATATCGTCAAAGCTGCTGTAGAGCCGCTGGGGAAGGGAAGGAGCTACGCGTATGACATCTTGGTATTCCATAAAAAACCTTGTTTAAAATTGATATTCATGGTATAATATTTGCGATAAAAAGGGAATAGCTATGGTTAGTAAAGTTGATAATTATATTTATGGACTCACCCATTCAGAAATTCATTCTCAAAAAGTGGTTCTTAGCCGAATTGTTGCAGTAGCATCAACTGCGCTTCTTGCACTAGAAGCTGTTTTTCGCGTTGTAGATGTAGCCAGTAACATCATTATTTTCGTGATTTCAGAACCCGTAAGGCAAGGAATCGGGCTTCACAAAGTTTTAACTAATAAGCAATTTACCTATAAACAGTTTCAGGAAGAGCGGCTACAATCTCTCATGCAAAAAGTGGTTGAACCGGCGAAATTGGCTCTATTTAGCCTTGTCAGCACTCCAGTATCGCTGCTTGTTGCGCCATTTAGCCCATCTGCTATGATTAAACTTCACGTCGAGCTTGGACTCACAAAATTGACTCAAAAGCTCCCTAAAAAGCAGCAACCTCAGCAAGAGCCTAAAGGAATATACATCCCCTCCGACATTAAAAAAGAGATCAACGAAAAATTTATACATCCTCACATAAACCCTGAAGAAAGGAAACGGCTCGAAAGTTATAATCTTCCTCTTCCTCAATCGATTCTCTTTCACGGCCCATCAAAATCTTCTTGCCGAGATACAGCACTGTATGTTGCTACCGGGTTAAATAAAACTCTAAAAACGGTTTTTTCAAGCGATCTCAAACAGCCTGAAACATTTTTAAAAAACTTGGATCCTGCCGGGGAGATCTATCTGATTGACCTTGACAATAAAGCATTTGACTTGGAAACGGTAAAAGTGCTCCTTACGCTTTTTAAAAAGCGGCAGGCAACCTACATACTTATTTCAAAAAATGTCTCCTCCCAAGGCGAGCTGCAGATACACCTTCCCCCTCCAAACGACGAAATACGAACTGATCTTATTAAGACGCGCTTAGCAGACGTGCCGCTTGAAGCGGGCTTTGACTTTAATGCCCTTGTAGCTGCAACAAAAGATGCCTCGATTAAGAAAATCGAAAAGCTGGTCAAGTCCATAAAAGTGCACGCCTTCAACACAAAAACGACTGTCACTACAGCCAGCGCTTTAGAGATTGCAAAGCTCATGCATACAGGAAAAAACAGCCAAACGACAGAAGATCAAAAAGATTTTGTCGGAATGGATGACCTTCATAAAATCTTTGACGACTACTTAGCCGTACTTGAAGACCCTGAAAATTCAAAGGAATATGGGATTTCAATGCCTGCCGGCATGATCCTCCATGGCCCTCCGGGCTGCGGAAAGACCTATACTGCCAAGCATCTTTGCCACTACGCCAAGTCCAAAGGGGTAGAGATGAACTTCCAACAAATAAAGGCAAGCGACCTTCTCTCCACATGGAAGGGAGGAACTGTTCTCAACATGCGCAAGGCCTTTGAAGCAGCAAAAAAGATGGCCCCTGTCGTTCTGTTTGTCGATGAGTGTGAAGGGCTTCTTCCCTCCCGCGACAATTTCCGTGACACTCTTGCTCCTGAGCGCACGCAAGAGCTTGACGAAATGCTCCAGATCATCGAAGAGTGCAAGCATTATGGAGTCATCTTCGTTGGAGCAACAAACTACCTGAAATCTATTGATGCTGCTATCTTGCGAACAGGCCGTATCGATCACACCTTTGAAGTAAAGCCGCCAAATGAAGAGACGCGTAAAAAAATGCTCGAAGCCAAGCTCAAATCTAAAAAATGCGAGCCAAACCTTGACCTTACTCAGATTGTGAAAGAGACAGAAGGCTTTACAGCAAGCGATATTGAAACCCTTGTAAACAGCGCGGCCATCGAGTCGTGGAGAAGAAAAACTGCCATTACCATCGACATCTTGATGACTGCTCTTCAAGCCGTAAAAGCCAAGAAAGCATCAGTAGATAAAAAGCCCGGCAAGGGATCTTCCCAAATACCTGTCTATAACGACCTCAAAAGAGGCTGGGAGGCTATTCAAGAGATCATCGCCAACATCAAAAGCATGGACCCCGAAACCTCTACACACAATAGGTAATCTTCCTAACAGGCTAAAAGCACCTTACCAATGGTTTTTCTATCTTCCAGCGCGCGATGCGCATCGGCAGCTTGTGCCAGCGGCAAGATCTTATCAATTGTTATTTTGAGCCACCCCTCTTGCATGCCCTTTAGCACGGCTTTTGCTCGATAGAGCATCTCTTCCGGAGTGAGAATGTAGTTCATTAAGCTTCCGCCTGAAACGGAAAGTGATTTACCCATCAATGCATTAGGGACAATAGGATCTGCCGGTCCGCTTGAAGCCCCGAAAATGACGATATGGCCGCGAAGGGCAGCCGCTTCTAGATTTCCTGCAAAAGTGGTTTTGCCGACGCCGTCGATGATAAAATCTACCCCACGGCCATCTGTCAAGCGCTTGGCTTCGGCGACAAAATCGCTTTTTGTGTAGAGAATCACATCATGTGCGCCCGCAGAACGCGCTGCTTTTGCTTTTTCTTCTGTAGAAACAGTTCCAATAACCTTGAAGCCGAGATGGCGCGCCCACTGCACCAAAAGAAGCCCCATGCCGCCTGCTGCTGCATGAATTAAGATAGTTTCACCGGCCTTTGGCGTGCGAAATTCGTGCAGCAAATAGTGCGCTGTCATCCCCTGCAGAGGAAAGGCTGCGGCCTCTTCTGATGAAATGCCGTCGGGCAGTACAATAAGCCCCTCGGCATTAGTTAGAATTTTTTCAGCATAAGATCCCGGCTGGTGCGCATAGGCAACATGGTCTCCGGGCTTTACGTTGCGAACTGAGCTTCCAACCTCTTCAACAACACCTGCTCCTTCCCAGCCCGGTGTGTAGGGAAGAGGGCAGGGATAAATTCCCCTTCTAATATAGGTATCAACAAAATTTAAGCCGGCATGCGTATTGCGTACAAGCGCTTGATGAGGTCCCGGTTTATCAATTTGCACCTCTTCCAGCTTGAGGACATCAGGGTCTCCATTCTCATAAACTCTTATTGCTTTCATGCTCTACCTCAAAATTATTGTTTTTAGCGATCGATTGTAGAAAGATGTGAATCGGGATAGCGCTTTCCGGCAATACGTGCCGCAGGAAGAGCACTGTCAAGACGCTTTTCATCCTCAGTAGAGAGTGTGATGCTTGCAGCTATCACATTTTCTTCAAGAAAGGCTCTCTTTTTGGTGCCGGGGATCGGAACGATGTCATCGCCTTTCTGCAACAGCCACGCGAGGGCGATTTGGGAGGGTTTTACCCCCTTTTCCTTTGCTAAAGCAAAGACGACATTTGCAAGGGCGATGTTTTTGTCAAAGTTTTCCCCTTGATAGCGCGGGTCTATCTTTCGATAGTCACCTTCCGGATACTCCTCAGCTCGCTTTACTGTACCTGTCAAAAAGCCTCTACCCAGCGGCGCAAACGGCACAAGGCCGATTCCAAGCTTTCGAAGAAAGGGGATAATTTCAGCTTCAAGGTTTTTCTCCCAGAGTGAATATTCGCTTTGGACGGCGGATATTGGATGGACAGCATGGGCTCGCTCGATCGTCTTACAGCCAGCCTCGGAAAGCCCTAAATAGCGCACCTTGCCATCCTTTACAAGCTGAGCCATCACATGCACTACCTCTTCGATAGGAACCTTGGGATCTACGCGATGTTGATAGAGCAGGTCTATGTGCGAAATACCAAGCCTCTTTAAAGAGCCATCTACATGCTCTACAATATGTTTTGGATCGCTTGTAATGCCTGCCATCTTGCCATTTTCGATCAAAAAGCCAAACTTTGTAGCGATAACTACCTTGTCGCGCTTTCCTTTAATTGCCTTCCCAATAAGCTCCTCATTGGTATAGGGGCCATACACTTCGGCGGTATCAAAAAAATTGACCCCCAGCTCTATTGCTCGATGTATTGTCGCAATAGACTCAGCATCGTCCGGCGTGCCATAGGACTGGCTCATGCCCATACATCCAAGACCCAGCATCGACACCTCAAGGCCCTCTTTTCCAAGTTTTCGTTTTTTAAGCATATGACCTCTCTAAAGTTTCCACTATATCGCCTTCATCCATTTATTAGCCAATCACCAAAATGAGGACACAAAAAAAATTGAAACACAGAGGCACAGAGAACACAGAGAAATACAAACAATAACAAGCTTTACATCTATTTTTTTATCCTATTGCTGTTCGTTCTTTTTATCTCTCTCTGTGTTCTCTGTGCCTCTGTGTTTCATCTTCTTTAATTACTTAAGACTTAATTGTAAATTCCTGTTTCACATAGCTTTTTAGACGCTCGTAGTAGGTCTTAGCGTGCTGTGAAAAAAAGTCGGCGGCGATGCCCTTTGCAAGGCGCGATGCACCGACGCTTATGTTGGGAATATCACCGCTTACAATCCCGTGGCTAAGCAAGGCCGCCCAGTTGTAGCAGTAGATGTCTTTTAGGTAGGAAGCGCGTCCTGGAACCTTTTCCATAAACTCAAAGTGCTTGCCAAGATAGGGAAAAGCTCCACATTCTGAAGAGAGCTCCGCCAGCCGGTCCTTCCAGAGGAGTATGTCATTGTAAATAGTTGTAAGCTCTTGAACATTTGCGCCATCAATACAAAATCCCGTTGCTGCAAGTAAAAAGTCATAGGTCAAGATGCCGCAGCTTGTTGTTAGGATGAGCTTATTGTCATCGAGTGCAATTTTCTTGATGTCTATATTCTCTAAAACTTTAAAGTTTGGGTAATCCTTCACAAGGTCGATAGATTCAAATGGAGGCGGCGAGCCATTGTCAATCACATGCTCAATAAAGAGCACCTTTTCGCGATCGGCAAGCTCGCAAAAACCTTCACTAAAGCCTGCATAGGTAGCGCTTGCAAATTTATTGATGTTAGGAATCGACTTTCGGCGCACCAGCATAGTAACAGATCCCACGTTATGCTCTAAAGCCACTCTTGCCGCATCAAATGCAGAAGCTCCAACCCCGATAATACAGATATGCTTACCTGCTAATAGGCTAAAGTCGATCTCTTCATTAGTATGGCGATAGGCACTTTTAGGTACGCCTTGAAGAATCGGTGGAACATACATACCCCCAAAGCCGCCCCTTCCTGTTGCCAGCACAACCTTTTTAGCAATGACATCGGGCTTATTTTGTCGTATAAGATGAATAAAGCCCTCATGAGGCCGAATGTCAGTAACCGTAGTATCATTTTCGATGGGAATCTGCAGCACCTTGCGATACCAAATAAGATAGTCCATCCAGATATGGGTTGGTATTTTGTAGAGGCTATGCCAGTCTCTCTCCCCATACTTTGCCTTATACCAGGCTTGAAAGGTAAGTTTGGGTATATCAAGGGCCGGTCCAACCAGATTCTTGCCCGAGCGCAAGGTCTTCATGCGGGCATAGCTGTTCCAAGGCCCCTCAAAACCGCTAGGACTTTTGTCAAAGAGGCAAATATTCAATATCCCCTCTCGCATCAATCCAAACGCAGCCGCAAGCCCTGCCATCCCGGCGCCAACAATAGCGACATCTAATACGCCCTCAGGCCCAGGCTCTACCCATGGCTTCGGCGGATATTCTAACAAACGAAGTTCTTCAGCAAGCTCCTGCTCTAACTGCTGCATTCTAGTAACTCTCCAATTTTATATATATCCAATGAACTTCAAGAGTTGGGTTAACTGAGAAAGTGCTGCATTGAAACGGCCGTATCAGGACACTTTCTGATGATTTCTTGGTCCTCTGTTACGAGCAGTAGCTGATTATCAATAGCTAATTGCACAAAGTGTGCGTCATATACTGAAATTCTTGATCGAAGAGCAAGACGCAACACGGTCGATAGATTGACTTTTCTTTCATATTTTTCAAGTTCAATAACTGTATATTCGAAATGAGCCAGGAGATCTTCCTCCGTCTTAGTAATGTCCTTGCGTGCAAATTTAGCCAGAACATTCGCATATTCCTCTCTCCACAGTGGAGGAAAAATCCAAATAGGTACTTTTTTGTGCACCTTTTTGGCAAGCGGCGTCAGCTCAGTTTCGAGAAAGAAACTTGCGATTAATGAAGTATCTGCAACAATCATTCTCTACCTTCATCAATGGCTTCAAGAAGGGCTTTTTTCGAAATTTTCTTTCCAAATGACAAACGATGAGGCTCTCTTATAGGTGCCAGTGTCGCAGTAAGGCCACTTTCAATGGCAACAATTATCTCCTGAGTATTGCTACGCCGGTGCTCAAGAGCTGACTTCTCCACTAATTTGAAAAGCTCTATAGGCATCCTGACTAGGACAGCTTTTGTTTGTGCATTTTTGCGTAACATGATCCACCTCTTCTGATATCATTACTATATCATTTTGTACTATTTTTTGGAATCGAAAAAAATTGTTTAAAAAAGTAAGTTGCACCCCATACGGCATTATAATAGATTTTATGCTATAATAGAAGAATAGAGGAGAGGAGGAAGCTATGGAACCAATTTCCAAATTTTCACACGATGAAGCACTCTATATTTACCAGCCGCAAAATATCCAGAATGTATCGCATGGGCCGCCGCCTCAAAAGCCCTTTGAGATCAAAACGCCCGACAAATCAAATAAAACCCAAAAAGACAAAGACTCTCGCAAGCAAAAGGGCGAAAAGGGCAAAACGTAAGCTTTACCGTTGCTTTGAAGCATCAGGCCGACTACACTATCCATTCAGTAAAAAGGTTCCATACTATGACAATCAAAAATAGCTACGCCTTGCGACTTCGTCCCGGAGAGGATATCAAGCTTGCCCTTAAGGCCTTTACGGCCGAAAATGGGATTACAGCCGGCGCCATTATTACCTGTGTTGGCAGCGTAAGCCAGGCGGCGCTGCGCTATGCCGGAAGGCCAAGTGCAACGCTCATTACAGGAGATATGGAGGTTCTTTCACTTGTAGGCACGCTCTGCCCCGATGGACCGCACCTGCACCTTACCATTGGCGACGCAGATGGCAAGACCCTTGGAGGCCATGTCATGGATGGCTGCATTGTACGCACCACATGCGAGATTGTGATAGGCGATTTTGCCGGGTTTACCTTCACGCGAGAGCTTGATCCTGCTACAGGCTATCAGGAGCTAGCGGTCACACAAGCGCCTACCGGGTAGATGGGTTTGCAAGCTTAGGAAGAGGGTTTGTTTGGTAGACTTGTAAATTTGTTATTCTTTAAACGGAAGCGCCAAGGCAATAAAGCGTCATCTCCTGCATAATCTACCCCGACTCTTGGTGATGTGACTACGTCATCATCTAACACAACTGTGCCATTATCCTGCACCCAAATCTCTGATCCAACTAAAGATAATCCATTATGTTTTATAGATAAACCGAGAGCTTGGGCAAGCGCTCCGGGCCCTCCTGTCAAACTCCTGTCTACCTTAATTTTTTGTCTTCTTTCCAACATTTTCTCTATTCCGGCTGTCGGTTCAATGGCCCGAATTAAAATTGCATGCGGGATTCCATGCTGGTTAGTGACAATATTGAACAAGCTGTGCAACCCATAACAACGATAGATATAGCAAACTCCACCTGCTTGATACATGCTTTCATTGCGATTTGTTCTGCGCATCCCAAAAGCATGAGAGGCGCGGTCATCGGGAGCTCTGTAGGCTTCAGTCTCGACGATCATGCCGCCGGTCAAACAACCGTCAAAGCAAGTAAATAGATACTTTCCGAGTAGCTGCCTGCTGATAGCAAGCACATCCTCTTGACGGTAAAATTTTAATGGAAGTTTTTTACTCATGGCAATTTAGGGTTTGTGATATTTGAATCATATCTTTCACTATCATTTTTGGGGAATAACGAATGAATAGGGCCGGCCCCTTTTACTAAGGAAGGAGCAACTTGAGGTACTCTAGAGATTCAAGGGCTTCTGACTTACCACCACCTTGCCTGACAACAACTTTAGAGGGATCTTGGGTAACACTATTGACTTGTGCGAGGGTGTAGAGGCCTTTGATATATGTTCCTTCACGTCGTGCGGCTCCGGGAATAAGGATCCACTGGTCGGGCTGCAAAGAGCCAGGGTCAGATACAGGCACGCTACGATCTTTTTTCAATTCTCTTTCTGTGGCGCGTCGGCCGGGTATAAGATGCTCGCCGAGTCTATTATCGATACGCTGGTATGGCTCTTGCTCTAGATTGGCGACTGCTTCTACCGACTCCTCTTCCTCACCATAATCGGTGCCAGCTTCGTCATCCGAATAAAGAGATGTTCTCTTTATTGGCTCTGGCTCTGGAAAACCGGTAGGAACCTTGCCAATTTCAGCGTATGGCCTGTCAACCCTTTCTTGTATGGCAAGAAGGCTTGCAAACTGTCCCTGCTCGAAGAGGTAATCAACAAAATTGAGCAGTAAGTCCTCCTGCTTCAGGGCAATTAAGTAGTTTGCAAATGTCGAGCACAATTCCGGATAAAATCCACTGCCTCCAACATCTCCTGATCCTGGCGAGAGAAAAAGAGAAAAATCCTCTCTTGAGATGCTGCTCCAGAATAAATTAATTAAATTATCACCATACATGGGCTGGGTGCGAATCAGCCGTTTGAGGGGGTCGACTGGTTCAGAAGTGTAACGGAATGTGATCTTCTCGTCGTTCTTATTGGTAGTCAGCTCTTTTTTGAGTAACTTCACAAGATTTGCTAGTAGTTCTTGATAATCTTGTGCCTGTACGTTGATGCCTATTTCAGAAAGCAGCTTGCATGAAGCGTCTACAGGCACCTTTTCTCCTTGGGCAACCACCTCCATCACTACATCCCAAACATAGTATTTCCCTCTTGGAGATGACAGCAAGAGCTGCCTAACTTGTCCGGGAGTACTCGTAATCGCACGAAGCGCTTCTGGGTTGTTCTGAATGAGCGTCTTCCCCTGGATGTAGGGAACTTCTCCAAAATTGCCCGCAAGTGTAGCCTTTGCGGCATCAAGAATCAGCGTGCTTATCTTTTCTATATCACCTTTGCATTCTATCGCATAGGAAAGCTGCTCCGTACCATTGTCGTAGGCAGGAATCGATGTCATCTTTATACCCTCATTCCAGCTTCGAGAAGCAAGGAGAAGGGCTATAAGGTCCATGCGCTCACTGAGGTTATGACCGTAGACATCGAATTTCAAAGTGGTAGTTTGGCGGACAAGATTCTGCTCGACGGTGATTTTACCGCTATGGTACTTGATGGGCATATTGAAGATCGTTGTCACAATCGGGTAGTGAATCGTTTGGCAAGTCATAGAAGGGTGCAGGGTGAGCTTTAGATCCCCGTACGTAATGGTCTCACTTATACTTTCGAGGGAAGAAACTACCCTGTTCATGGCATCGGGAAAGTGGCGAGAATCGAGGGTAGGGCGAAAACAGTCAAGGGCGGCAAGCATATTCTGGTGACAAAGTGTGAAAAGGTCCTCAAGAGTTGTTTCATCTGGATGAAATGTTGAACTAAAAAGTGCGCCGCTGTTTACGCATTGTGCCATGACATTAGCCCCAGAGCTTGGCTCGACTTGGGCAGCATTGCGCATATGTTTTAGCCGCTCAAAAGTATCTGTAATTGTTTTTCGCATCAATTGACGATAGCCTGCACTTCCTCCAAGGCGCTTGTCAGCCTCACATACCCCGGCGCTCCACTTGCTAAAGGACTCTTCTGGAATTGCATCAAAAAGCTGGAGCATGAGGTCATGGTAGGATTCCAGCATGGTGGCAAAGCGTTCTACTTTCGTATCTATTGCCTCTTGCGTATCGCTTCTTGCGAACTTGATGCAATGGTCAAAAGCCTCGATTCCATCCAATATGACCCGGTGAAGTGTGGCTGTTAGGAGCTTGCTTTGCCCGGTATCGGCAACAAGGGCTTCTATTTGCTTTTTCAGTGGGGCGATAACCTCGCCCTGCATTTGATACCAAAGAGCATCAAATGCCCTCGGATTCTTCCAGGCAGCACCTGCAGACTCAAGCTGATTGAGGTTGCGCTGAAGCTGGATAATTTCGTTCATAAAAGATCTCATGCTTCTCCACCGATCACGCCACTGGACGATAAGCCCAAGCGAGCTTCCCATATCCTGAGGTGACTCTGCCACTACGAAGTTCAGCCATTCTGTGAGAATTCCTGCCTTTTCAACCTGTGTCACAAGATCGATAAGAAGCTGATTGGCAATGCGCGATTTAGAAGCTACCAATTTAGTAGTAAGCTCTTCCCATCTTACTTTGGCCGCTTCATCCAGCAACAGGGGTTTAAACGACCTGAAGACGAGGGTGCAAGCATTTATCTCTTGATCAGTCATCGGCTCTTGCAGCGCTTTTGCCATGTCTTTGTCAGAGATCTTAGAAAGAGCGGCCTGCTTAAGGAACGTAAGGATGGTTTTGTCGGCTGCGTCAAGGGCAACGGCTTGACTCTTAAAGCCCTTAACAGTCTTTCGTGCAACTAATAGATTTCTGATGGATTCGACTTCTAGGATACGAGAGGAGCCTTCCTGGTAGCAAAGTGCTTCCAGGCGTCTTGCAGAGTGCAAAAGCTGCATGCGATCATCAGTTGCAAGCATCGAATCGAGTATGACAAGCGCGTTACTTAATAAACGGCTTCCCGTTTCTGCAAGACCTCTCACAGATGGATCTTGAGACGCTCTAAGATTTTTTACTGTCACAGCGATGCGCGTGACAATAAGCCTTGCAGCCTCTTTTGCAACATCCGCATCGCTAGATGTAAGTTTTGTAAACATATCTGTGAGTTTGAACTCGGTTAAAGAAGTATCTGCGACAAGATGACGGCCAAGACGAGCATAGTCCGCATCTGAAAGCCCATAATCCTGCAACGATTCGTCGGGGCTTATAGGGTGTTTGAACCAGCCGGGTTTTAGGGTGTTATCTTCAAGAAGAAGCGTTTTTACCTGGGAAGGCTCTTTACCAACAAAAGCATCCCTCTGCAGAGTACCGATGAGTGCCTGCTGGCCATCTAATACAGCAACGGTTCCTTTTGCCTTAAATGCTTCAACGTCTATGCCAGAGGCCACAAGTACTGGAATGCCATTTTCACGAAAGACGCAAGCTGCATGCGAAAGAGCGCTTCCCATTTCCTCTACAACGACAGCACGGATTTGCCCGCGAATTTCTGGGTTCAAAAATTCTTTAAGTGCCGAATCGAGGTTTCGGCGCTGTATCAACTGACGCGCATCGGTTATCACCACCGGCTCTCCCCCCCTATGAACAATCATGCGGCCATTAGATACTTGCGACAAGCGTGCTTGATCTACAACACCGGGTTCTGCATTGAAACGCTGAACAAGAGGCCTTGCCTGCACGACATAAAGCGCTTTCTTGGAAGGATCATACACCCATTCTATGTCCATGGGCTGTCCATAAGCATCATGAATAGCCTTGCTGACCCTACGGAGGTGCTGCTGCAGCTCGGAAGTTAGGGCCGGCTTTCGCGCAAGGGATGCAGGGTTATCATGGCGCTCAAAGCGAGAGTCGCCCAAAGAGGCTGTATTTGCAACTAATCGGTCAGGTTTATGCGCGATGATCTGGTGGGTCGGGCCATCTGGGTAGATGTAGTAGGTGTCACTGTTTACGAGGGCATTCACAACGCCCTCATTATGCCCAAAGGCAGCTTCGACAACCGTCAAATCCTTGGTTTCACCTGCCATCTCCTTGGTGTAGGCAACGCCTGCCACCATGAGCCCTTCTGGAGGGATAGGAGTATGTGGCTTTTCCCCAATCATCGCCTGAAGTAAAACGGGCATAAAGGGCTTTTCTTCAATGCTCATGCCAGCAATCAGCTTTTGCATCATCGAAGGCTCGGACAAATAGGACGCAACAACCGAACCTATTGCCGCTGACACCTCTTGAGGATCGCATTTCACTCCAGCAATGGATTCGTTGGCACCTGCCATCGCCCCTTCCTTAGTATCTTCTCGGCCGGTACTACGCACCATTAGCGGCCCATCACCAAGAGCATTCAGTTCCACGTTAAAAGGATGCTCCTTAAAGAGTGTGCGAACGTTGTCGCGAAGAGTCTCAAGAAGCTTTTGCCCTTCTGGAGTCAGGGTCTCTTTCTTTTCTTGAGCAAGAACAAACTGCTCCCAATCTTTATCAAAATTTGGATAATGGTGCTGGATATGCTCGTAAATCTGCCTGTGGGATAAAGGCAATATTGTGGGAACTTGCGTTTGAAATATGGAGCTTGAGACAGAAGATACAATACGGTTAAGCACAACAAGGTTTGCGGCTTTATTGCCGTAGTCGACTGCATATTTTTCTACTTCATTCTGGAGGGCGCTTGACGCTGTGATGTCTCGAGGATGTACACTTAGAAGTTGAATGGTCTCTTGAGATGTGATCTGATCGGAGACGCCAACCTGAATTTCGGTAATACTCTTATCATCAAGCGTAAGTTGATCTGCGAGTTTGTGAACAATTTCCTGAACAAGGCCTACGTTCTGGATAGGTTTGCCAGATCTCGTGACAGCGATTTTCCTTCCATCCGGCATATGAAGGCTACCTGTTGCTGGGTCAAATTGATAGCGCTCTTGCCCAATAGTAACATACTCTTTTCCTTCAGAATGCAGGCTCTCCATCACATGACCTAAATATTTTTATGTTCCCCATTTTATAAGGATATCATAAAAATATTTATTATACAATAGAGCTACAGCTGCCTACTGAGGAAAGACCAGGGTAACGTGGCGACTATGATGCGTAAAATTAGATGAAACGGCCTTTTTGCACCCGAGCAGCAGAATGGTAATGTCATGGGTACTTTCTAGGAGAGCCTTTGGGAGGAAGCTGATGGATGTGCCTCTTAGATCCAATACCCTCAGCTCTTTGAGCCCGGCTACACTGGCAGGAATCAAATCAATTCCCGTATTAGAGAGGTTAAGATACTGAAGATGTGTGAGTCTTTCTATCCCAGCAGGTACTTTACAAATATTTGGGTCATTGCTGCACGTAAGCTGCGTCACGCTCTCAGGAGCATCTAATTGGAAAAGCCCTTCTTCGAGATTAAATCTATTTAGCGTTATACTTGCCATAGACAAAGACTCCTATTAAAAAATCAATTATATACTAAAGCTGCCGTTTTTGTCAAGCACAACTGAAATGAGCTGTTCAGACTGAAGCAGAATTTGAATATAAGTGGCAAAAACTAGCCCCTAATAGAGCTCTGGCAGAAGCGTTTCTACATAAAACTGAACGATGTCATTTACACGAATGAGAGGATTCTGAAGAGAATACTCATTGCTAATAAGGGTTTTTGCAAGATCATCAGCTGTCTCTTCACCTGCTATTTCTCGTGCATTAGAAACAACACCGCATTGCGTTGCAGCTATGCCAACGTGTTTTGAAGCAGCAAAGAGATGAGAACAGTCAAGATTCACAATATCGCAATTGTGTGCAACGGCTTCATCTAGATCAGCCTCATATTCCTGATAAATTGCGTCATCTGTCATAACTTTTAGAACATGGATCTCGCCTAATATGGATTTTTTGAACACAAGATCAAGAATTTTTTGATTCAACCCTGCATCAGGGTATACAATCTCTTCTTTTGTGTAGTGAGGCGTTGTACCGTCTCTTACCAAAGAAGCGTTGGCTAGATAGAGATCTCCCCTCTTCACGCCCTTAGTTTTAAGCCCTCCTGCGAAACCATACGCAAGAATATATTCAATTCCATAATAAGCAAGATCTTCTACGAGTGCAGCAGATGGGGGTCCCCCATAAATATGCGAAACAGAAAGAAATTTTATATCGTTATAGACGCAAACCTGAACACAAGAAGATGGTACAAGAAAAAAGTATTGATCCGGCAAAACGATGGGGTTATATTTTTGTATTATGGGGGCAGGCGGGCAATACCCAACAATTGCTACTCGAATATCTTTAAAGGCATCCCGAGGAAAAGCGGTTCCAATAATCTTCTCAGGAGTAAGATGAGGCTTGCCTCGCAATGGATCCACAACTCCCAAGAGAACTCCATTACCAAATACCAATACTAACAATACCATACCTAGATATCGCATATTCATACCCTTTACATACAGCCCGAGGATGGTACAAAAGATGGTTCTAGAAGTCAAAAGCTTATTCTCTACTTTGTACATTTACTGACATTTCGCCAAACGCATGCAAAAACAGGGCTAATTGGCGATTATTTTGAAAATGGCGCATCCCTTTTATTTTACTTTCTTTACTGAAATTGGTATGTTTTTTTTGTTAATTTACGTGAGTGAGGCAGTTAATGTTTCCTGTTACTGGTAAAAGTCCCGAAGAGTATGTTTGGCCTAATAATCAGGAGTTGCCGGCTCCAATTGAGCCACTTGAGCTTCAGGATGTGGCGAGCGCTAATCGCGAAACGATGGAAGCATTGCGACAAATACCACCTGATGATTCTCTCAGAGTCGTTACCCAATTTAACGAACTTTTTGCAACCGATAGCGCGGTGTCTGATATTAAGGACATTGGTGCGCATCTATTTAGAGGTTATGACTTTGCAAGGTGGCAAGGTGTACGTTTTCGCTTGCCTTCAGCTGCTGCTTCTTCTGAAACACGCCGTGCTTTAGTTGAGTTGGGGTGCAAAATCTGGATGGAGCATTCCCGGGATATTATGCCGCATATTGGCCGAGTACGTCAAAGCCCACCACTGTTACGCTGTTTACTTTCAATTGCCCACACGCTGCAAGAAAGAGACCCGGTATGCTCTACAGCCAAAGCTCTTGCTAGCGTTGCCACTGGCTGTCTTGCAGCATCGCAAAGCCCAAATGATCTCTATGTGACTGCTTTCAAGGCGGGGTGGAACAGCATGAACGGCTATGAGCAGGCTCAGGCGCTTTTAGGGCTAGCTGCTGCCTTTATCTCAGTTAAGGATCAGACGGATCCAGTGGCTCTATTCGTAAACGATTTTCTTAAAGATAAGAGCCTTACATGGGCCTTACCTGTTATGCAGGAGGCCTGTTTGTATGTAGTTGAGAGAAGAATCGTAGAAATCACATGTCCTGAATTTTTGATTATTGGGCATGAGTCTAAAATGAAAATGCTCGCTATTCAGGCGCTTTTCGAAGAGATGGCAAAACCCTTATCAAATAATGAGCCAGTCCAAAGGTGCATTTCCGGCATGATTCATAAAGTTATGCAACAACCGATAACTCATGAGAGAGCATTCTACACTAGAGAGGAGTTTGTAAGTACTATCTTGGCGTATATGAGGGCTATGAAAACAGAAGTTAGCCGTATACGCATGATGGGTAACACTCCAGACATTGAAACTATTGCTCATATGCTCCACTACCATGTAGATGAGGAGGCTGTTAAAAGCGCCTTTGAGCGTTTTAAGCAGGCCTTGAGCCAAATGCCTGCCTGTGAACAGGCATGGGCAATGCTTACTCTTTTTTTTGCTGGGGAAAAATCTCAACAAGCCGTGCAGATTTTATACGAATTTGCTTCGGATACAACCCTTGGCTGGGCAGATCCTTCTCTGCAAAAAACATGCCTCTATTGCATACAGCAATACTCAAAACGTAGCGAAAATTTTACTGTTGATGTTTATGATGCACTTAGAGATATGGTCGGTGTGATCGCCAATCCTTCATATAAGGATGATCTTCCAAAGGTATATGATTTTCTTTCCCGCATGATAGTACGTCTCGCAAACAACGAAAATGTACAGGAAGTTATAGATACATGGTTCAGTTTCGTAGAGACGCTTGTTGTTCGAAAAATAGAAGAACTCGCTCTCATTACAACGCCAGAGCCCCCGCCTCAGCCTGTCCAGCCGAGCTTGATAGGCGGTGCATGTTTCCTACAGTGAGGGCAAAGGCCGCCTTTTACTTTCTCACTGCCTTTAACCGAGCGGCGTAAGGATGAAATTTCGTAAATGCGCCTTCTTCGTGCCCAAGTGTCTTTGTGTCTCGGAGTTCTAATCTAAATTGATGCTCCGGAAAACGACTTGCAAAAATTTCTATAGTTTTAGCTGCTAGATACTTCTCTCCGTAAAAGCCTTTATATTCGTTCCGGTCTTCATAGGCGCTTTTTGTATCCACTATATCCTCAATCTCTTCAAAGTCTGGATGAGATGGCCAAGATAACCAGGCTTCAACAGCTAAAAAATGCTTATGAGTGATTTGTCCCCCTAGAATATCTAAGGCGTCTAGAAATGGTCTCAGGCGCAATGCCGGATACTGTTTTTTTTCCTCAGGCTCATTCAGTAACCCGTATGCTATGAGTTTTGAATCTGGGTAGTTCAATATTTCGAATTTTTTTATTTTGCTTTCAGCTGTACTATCGAGACAATTCTTTATATTTACGGCAAAAATTTCAGCCAACAGATCAATGAACGGACGTGATTGAGGATGGCAAAATGTGAGAGGAGTGGTAGTATCAGGAAACGAAAGTGGGTCTAACGGGTTTTGTAGTTTTGAAACCATTTTTAATTCTCTTTGCTAATTAACGGCATTAATTTATCATTAGCGTGCTGTTTTTAACAATCATCAACTTCGGGATCTAGCCTGACTTTAAAAGTTAAGCTAGGCTTTAGTCACCTCGCCTGCGTTGACAAAATTTGCTAAAATCTTTACAAACACATTGTAACATTTAACGTAGGAGTTACGATGCAGTTACTCAAGATTTTTATCCTCGGCGCTATCAGCATGTGTACACTCTCCTCTCTGCCGGCAGGCACATGGGCGCCTTTGAACAACCAACCTAGTTTTATAAATACAGGATATCCTGGCGGACCGCTAGCAGGCGGGGCAGGTTTTACTGCTTTGATGACCGATGGATCCATCCTGGTACAAAATAGCGGCGACTTAGTCACAAGCCAGATCTGGAAACTCACCCCCGATACTTTTGGAAGCTATCTGAACGGTACGTGGACAGAGGTTGCCTCTTTGCCCAATTTTTATGCCCCATATGCAAATGCTGCGGTTGTTTTGTCCGATGGCAGGGTCATTGTCCAAGGCGGAGAATATAATGGCACGAATGTGCATTTTGCTTTGACAAACGTCGGCTACATCTACGACCCGGTAGCGGATGCATGGACAAGTTTGCCTCCCCCACCATTTTTTCAGGACATGTACCCTCCTCGTAGACTCTTTGCCCCGCGCGATATTGGAGATTCTTGCGCCATATGCCTTGCCGATGGCTCCTACATAGTCTTTTCTAAAATGAGCAGCCAGATGGCCAAATTAGATCCCAAGTCACTTACCTGGACCGAAGTTGGCACAAGCACCTTTCCAGAGCTTCTTGACGAGCAGAACCTAACCCTCCTTCCAAATGGCAAGGTCTTAACTGTTCAGTGCTATGCTGGGTCTATCTTTCTGCCCAATTTGTACCCAACACCTGTGAACCCAACAGGATCTTATCTCTTTGATCCCGAAACAAATATCTGGTCATTTGCCGGCAGCACAATCTATCCGATAAGTGACTTTATCAATGGCGAAATGGGAGCAGCGATTTTGCGCCCTGATGGCCTCGTGGCACAGTTTAGCGGCAATGGTACGGGCCAAAATGCCATTTACAATTCTAAAAAAAATAAGTGGTCACCCGCGGCTCCATTTCCCGTTGTGGATAATGTGCAGCAGACAAATGCTGACGTAAGCGCCACCTTGCTTCCTAATGGCAATATTTTAGTGGCGACAACGGGATATCTGGATGTTCCCCCAATCAATTTCTTTGAATTCACCTACGATACTATGGAATTTGTGCAAGAGCCAACAGTACCCAATAGCGCAAATATCGCTGCGTGCATCCTTCTCACTCTGCCTACCGGCCAGGTTTTGCTTACAGACTTTAGCAATGATGTAGAAATCTACACACCGGACAATATGTGCTACAAAAAAGAGTGGGCTCCTGTTGTAAAGCATATGCCCAAAAAGGTAGCCTCTGGCCAAACATATAAAATTGAAGGCATCCGCTTTAACGGCATGTCTCAATGTGGACAGACCGGTGATGACTTTACCCAAGCCACGAACTATCCACTTGTAAGAATCACCAATCACAGGACAGGCCACCTCTTTTACTGCCGTACGCACGACCACAGCAGTATGGCTGTAGCCTCTGACAAAACGGTGTACACCTTCTTTGACGTGCCATATAGCATTGAAAAGGGCAAAAGCACACTTGAGGTAGTTGCCAACGGCATCCCCTCAAAGCCACATAAAATTGTAGTAAAATAAACTGAAGGATCTAACACTATGCGTCTAACACTTATTCTTGCCGCAATGGCACTTGTTTCTTATACACCGGCAGAGGCCCAGTGGGCCACGCCAACAGCGCTTGCACAAACTGGTTCCGGCGGGGCAGAACCACTTTCTTACTACTCTTTGGATGCAAATCCAGGTCTTGCGATCGTTCTTAACACCGGTGTGGGGGATGTAAATGGCTTTTCGTTTGGGCCGGATTTAGGCTGGAATCTCTTTAACACCAATGGTGAGTGGGTGGAAAACGATGAGCTGCTTTCTTCCCCGCAGCTCTACAATAAAACTGCTATTCTTCCCCAAATTCTGAGTACCCCAGCTTTTGGCCTTGGTGTGATGCAGGGAGCCTCTGGCGGCATTTACGGCTTTGTCTTTAATAATGGAAGCTGGAGGGCAGGAGTTGTTATTACAAGCGATCCAGACGCAGAGTTTCCAGCAGTTGCCTTAAATGACAATGTGTATGTCTTTCCATCTATTATTCCCATAGGAATTGCAGTTTGGAATCAAACGATTCCAAACCCGCCTATCTACTATTCGCTCTATACTGCAGCGCCCTTCTTGCCAGAGCCTATCTGGACTGAACCCCTCATCATCCCCGGCTCTATCGGGATCTATCCGTCGATTAGCTGCGACGTGTTGGGCCAGGCAGTGGCCGTGTGGGTAAATACCTCCCAAAACACTCTCGATGCAGCAACCTATAAGCTGGATAACGCGCCGGACTACAACATCTGGTCCAACATAACTTCAGTCGGCACATCCGATGGAGGCTTTCCACGCCTAAAGCAGGACGCAAACGGCAATGCCTATGCGCTCTGGACAGATGTCGACTCTAATGTCGTTGCCGCATACCTTTCTCAAGGTGGAAGCTGGACCAATGTCACCACACTGAATCCAACAGCTGGCAATTCTGCTCCTTCTTTGGCAGTAGACCCCATTGGAAACGCAGCTGCAGTGTGGCAAGATGAAGACAACAACATCTTTGCTTCATTTCTTCCAGCTTTGCAAGGACAGTGGCAACCAGCTATACAAATTGGCACCGGATCAACGCCTGAGGTGACGATGGACACCCTAGGCAATGCCTCGGCCGCCTGGTCAGATCCAGACGAAAATATTCAAGCAGCAACGCTGCCCTTTAACGGCAGCTGGAGTGATCCTACACAAGTGTCAGCTAGTGGTTTAGGATCAACCCTTCCCAAGGTAGGAAGCGACGGTGATTCTGCAGTCGTAATCATTTGGGATCAATCATCAACGGGAACGTTAATGGCATCCTCTGCCACAGACCTCTTCCCACCAATTGCTCCCTATAACCTGCAGGTAAACCTCAAGCGTAAGGACAATGCTCGCGATCGCTACATCAGCTTTAAACCAAGCTGGGACACCTCGATTGTAAACTACAATCTTTACCGCAATAACAGCCTCATCGCCCAAATCCCTACCCAGGGCCCATATATCTACTACGATAGGGCAAGTAAAAGTAGAAGTGACCTCTATTCGGTCGTATCAGTAAATGGTAAGGGTGCGTTCAGTACGCCTATAGAAGCTACAGTACCTCAGAAATAAAAAATGGGGACTTGACCCCATTTTCGTCGCTTTAGCATCTTCAACTGCCGAATCCAGGTTTAATTGAGACACGCGCTGGACAGGATTGATTGCCAGAGCTGTCCACTGAGACGATATAGTATTTTCGCCTCTTGCTAGATTGGCAGAAGCTGTCTATGAAAGTAAGTTTTTGAGTTGCGGGAATTTCAGCTGCAAGGTTGCTTAAATTTGCATCGCGATAAATGCGATAGGCCACAGGTGTCTCACCCATGCATGGAGGCTCCCATTGGATGATGTTGATCTTGCAGGATTTGGAGCGTCCAGATTTTTGACACTCTGCTTTTTGACATCCTCGGGCATGTCTGGGAACAAAAGGAGCTGTGGAACTTGACCCTACCGTTACAGCCGCAAGAAAGGGCGATCCGATACATCCTGACGGGCTTGTGGGGGTAATCGTATAAGTGACCATGCCAGGCGCGCTTGTGCTGCTCGATAGGGTTTGCATAATTGATGAGCCGCTTCCAGCTGAAGCGCCAAAGACGTTACTTGCAACAGCCGTCCAGCTAAATGTTGTTCCGGAAACATTTGAATCTAAGGCAATAGATGTCGTCCCTCCACTTGGTATTGTCTGAGTAGGTGGTGTGGCTGCGCCATATGGGAGGAGATTTACTTGGACACTTACAGTAATGGGAGAGCCCTGACAACCACTCGGGCTTGTAGGCGTAATGGTATAGATGACCATGCCAGATGATGTTGTGTTGGTCGATAAAGTTTGCACGATCGATGAACCAGTTCCGTCTGATGCGCCTGAGACGCCAATGGCAGTAGCAGTCCAGCTAAACGTTGCGCCTGCAACATTTGCATCTAACGCAATAGATATCGTTTCTTCACTGCAAATCATCTCACTTGAAGGCATTGCCGTAGCGTAGAAGGGAGGAAAGCTCACCCAGTTCCAGGTGTTGCCTAAAGTATTTCCCCCCAAAAGAATCAGCTGGCTTGCCAATGGATCAAAGGCCATGCTAATGCCATCGCTAGGAGGCGGGGAAACCGCAGGAAAAAGCTGCAACCAATTATTTCCATCCCAGCTCCATGTGTCGTCAGAGTCTCCCTGACTTCCGGATCCTCCAAAAAGAATCAGTTGATTGGTCCCGGGATCAAAGGTCATCGCAGCGCCTGCGCGAGCAGCAGGAGAAGCAAAAGGAAAAAGCTGACTCCAAGTCGTTCCATCCCAATTCCAGGTATCGTTCAAGATGCCGCTATCATCAAAACCCCCAAAGAGAATCAGCTGGTTCGTTGCCGGATCAAAGGCCATGCAGGCATCGGCCCGGACAGAGGGAGAAGTTGGAGGAAAAATTTGACTCCAAGTGGTTCCATTCCAGCTCCAGGTATCGTTTAACTCGCCACTATTATCGTAACCACCAAAAAGAATCAGCTGACTTGTCACTGGATCAAAGGCAAGGCTTGCGCCTGCGCGCTCAGATGGGGAAGTTGCAGGAAAAATTTCAATCCAGGTTGTGCCATTCCAGATCCAGGTATCGTTCAGCACGCCACTATTACCATATCCTCCAAAGAGAATCATCTGATTGCTCGTGTCATCAAAGGCCATGCTAGCCTCTCCACGCTCGGGTGGATTCGTCGCAGGGAATGCTTGAACCCAAGCCGTTCCAGTCCAGTTCCAGGTATCGTTCAACACTCCAGTAAAGCTGTAGCCTCCAAAGAGAATAAGCTGATCGCTCGCTTCATCAAAGGCAAAAGATGCATACGAACGAAGTGGAGGAGGATTAGAAATTTCCGTCCAGTCACTGCCCTCCCAGAGCCAGACATCGCCTAAGATACTGCTATCACCCTGGCCTCCAAAAAGAAGCAGCTTATTATTCGAATCCAAGGAGAAGGCAGCGTAAAAGCGCTCAGCAGGAGCATTAGAGGGAGAATCTTCAGTCCAGGTCGTTCCATCCCAGCTCCAGGTGTCACCCAGACTGCCGCTATTATTGAGGCCCCCAAAGAGAATAAGATGCTGACTTGTTGGATCGAAGGCAAAAGAGGCGCTATAACGGCTAGGTGGGTTCATTGCAGGAAAAAATTCAGTCCAAGTCGTTCCATCCCAGCTCCAGGTGTCGTTCATCGGGCCTAATACGCCATATCCTCCGAAGAGAATTAGCTGATTGCTCGCGTCATCAAAGGCCATGCTCGCACCTGAGCGTGCCGGAGGGTTCGTTGCAGGAGAAAGCTCGCTCCAAGTCGTTCCATCCCATATCCAGGTGTCGTTCAGGCCAACACTGCCATTGAAGCCTCCAAAGAGAATCAGCTGATTGGTGGCTGCATCAAAAGCTATGCTTGCCTCTGATCGCGCAGAAGGGGACGTTGCCGGAAAAACCTGATTCCAATTGGTTCCATCCCAAAGCCACGTATCGGCTACATTTCCACTATTTGTATTGCCTCCAAAGAGAATCAGCTGATTGCTCGTGTCGTCAAAGGCCATGCTCGCACCAGTGCGGGCAGAAGGAGAAGTTGCAGGAAAGTTTTGAGTCCAAACCGTTCCATCCCAGTTCCAAGTATCGTTCAAATCGTGACCCGGACCAAAACCCCCAAAGAGAACTGTTTTGTTTGTCACTTTATCAAAGGCCATGCTAGCGTTTTCGCGAGCAGGAGGCAGCAAGAGGGCCCAATCAGCACAAGGATCGGCGCTCAGTTTGCCGAATAGCGAAAGCATCAAGACAACTATGAGCATGGTTCCAGTTTTTTGAGATTTCATCTTTTCTCCTCCGTTTAGCAATTTACACATTCATATCAGCAACCCGGGTTCTTTGTCAAAAGCTAAGGTACAGGAAGAATAAGCCCCCCAGCCTGATTTCACCAGAGAGAAATCCGATTTTGCAAAAATTAAGGAGAATCGTAGAAAAAGCATGATTTGGTTTGGAAGCTTTTTTTGTCGAGAGCTTGATTCTGCTACAGGCTTTCAGGAGCTAGCGGTCAAACGAGCGCCTACCGGGTAGTGATCAGATGGGTTTGCAAGGTTAGGAAGAGCGGTTTTTTGATCGGCAGGCGGCGGCAAGAAGCCAACGATTACGTTGGAAAGGTAGTAGTCGCCACCGGACTCTGCACTGAGCGTGATCAGAAAGTCCTCTTCATCGACTGCAAAGCGGCCAGCTTTTGCATGCTGGGTGGTACACATTCTCCGTTTTACCGTCGTAGGGCCTGTCTTTGTCGCTTCAAGGCCTAAGCTGTTAAGGTGGGCATGTAACAAGGCTACATCTTCTGAACTTTTTGTGTTGGCGTCTATACCTATAATAAGCTGCAGGCCGGATATCCCGAGGCTTTTATAAAGATCCATCACGAGTGCAATCTGCAGACGGCCATCAACGGAGCGCGTGGAGTGGCCATGGCATGAGGCAAGTAAAAACTGCTGCTGAGTTGCCTTTACTGTAGCAAGGATCACATTTATGCGACCTGCCTTTGCCCCTTCGTAGTTATCTATCGATAGCACCTGGTAGTTTGGTTCCCAAATATCGCGCTTCAGGAAAATAAAGGTGCCGTCTAAAGGGTTTTGGCCGTTAGTGGGCAAAAAGAGGCCGTCGTTGGTAAGGATGTCGGCGGTTAAGCCATCGCACTCTTGGGTGAAAAGCACGCAAGCGTCAAACTCTTGCACCTTTTCTTTAAATGAAATGGCTCTTGCCTGAGAATCGCCTATAGTTTTTGCAAAAATTTCTTTTACTCTATTTACATCATCACATAAATCCGGCTCTTGCGAGATAAGATCGAGTGTTGTTGCCTGATAGAGCCAGTAAAAAAAGATCTGTTGCGAAGTTGCAAGGGCAGCTGTTTCCTCCGTAAAGAGCGCATCTAAAAGCGCTTTTTTGCGCTCAAAGGCGCTCTTTCCAACAATTGGTGCAGTTGATCCAAGGATCGGAACAGTTAACGCCTGCCCCTCGCGTGCAGCTTTATCGCGCAGGACTTTATCAAGCTGCATCATTTCCTTAGGAGCGCTTCGCAAAAAGCGGTACATCTTTTGGTCTTTATTTGCCTCAATAAAGACAAGAATTTGTTTTAAGTTATCAGCATCAAGAGGCTTCTTTTTAAGCTCGGTAAGAATTTCTGGGGTAACAACTTGCGAAAGCGTCGGATCATATTGATTTTCTTTTAAAACACGCTCAAATACTTTTTGACGCAGGGGATTAACTTCAGGCCCATAATCGCCGTCAAATTCAAAAGGATCATTAAAAATCCCTAATACGTTAGCAGTAATGGCTACAAGCACAGGTAATATATTCATAAAAAAATTATACCGATTCACCTCAATTTATTGCTATAAATAATTGCTGTATTAGCCTATATTCTATGCTTATGACTAAACTATCTCTACTATTTATTCTTTGTGTCTCTGTATGCTATTGTGAAATGAAAACTACAGAAAGCCTTGTGCCAATTGCTTCTGCATTTGAATGCTCTGATAATGATACGCTTGTGCTCATCGATATTGGAGGAACGCTCCTTGCTTTTCGCGATCCTCTGCTACATAAATCCCATGAAAAATGGACTAGAGAGTGGTTTACGAAAAACTGCCCAAATATTACCAAAGAAGAAACAACAAAGCTTGTTCGGATTGTAGAAGCTGCAACAGAAAACTGGCTTCTTGTCGACGAAAAGTGGCCTGAAACTATTATAAAAGCGCAAAATCGGGGCGCAAAAGTTATTGCCTTTACAAAGGTATCAGGCCTTAAGGGAAATCGCGCCAACAAGCTTGCAGCATTTGATCTGATCATCAACAACGACCTTCCGGAGCTCTCTTCAGGCAGCTCTTTTGAATATAGCGATGGCGTTTTAGAAACTGAATGTCCCCTCAAAGGTCCTGTTCTTGAAGAGGTCCTTCAAAAAATCAATGCCAAGCCAAAAAAAATCATCTTCGTTGATGACCGCTTGGAGCAGATAGAAAGCGTCGAAGAGATCTGCCACAAGCATGGAATCCAATCGATCTCTTTTCACTATACTGCCACAAAAGCCGCTCCCGAACTAGATACTGCCGTCGCCGACTATCAGCTGCATACGCTCGTTAAAGAACATCGCTGGGTTCCGGCTGAGAAGGCTAAGGCCGATAGCCAGGAATAAGCCTGCCTACAACAAATGGGCGGTTTGAGGACGGGGTCAGGCCCAATACCGTTCACTTAAGCCATTTCTTGCTCTTAATCTCGATCTTGATCTTGATCTTAATCTTTCTTTTTTCGGTTTTTTCTGAGTATGAGCGCTCTTGTTAAGAAGAAGATCAAGATTAAGATCACGATCGAGATCAAGAAAAATTGCTTAAATGAACGGTATTGGGGTCAGGCCTGGGCTGTCAAAAATTTTAAAGTATAAATAAATTTAAGAACGGGTCCATAAATCTTCCACTCCAGCCAGGGCGAAGTTTCTTTGCGTCTTTGTGTCTTTGTGTTAAAAAAAATCACACACGTCTTCGAGAATATGCTGTAAGCATCATTTTGTAAAGGTGTGCGATCTATTATTAACACAAAGACACAAAGACGCAAAGAAACTTCGCCTCACTAACGGAAGGCTTGTAGTCACATATTTCAAATTGTATTTGTATTGTATTTTTAAAATTTTTGACAGCCCAGGTCAGGCGTGGCATTCGGGCATTTGTATCGCCAAAAGCAGAAGTGACAGCTGTGGCTTCTCCTATAACTGAACTTGCCTCGAGCAGTATTGGTAAATTTAAGAGATGAGTAATTAGCGTCTTTTGCAAACGGCTCTTGACCCAATTCTCCTGTTTCTACTACATTCGCAAAGAAACAAAGGAGATATATCGTGAACAAGATGCTATGTTACGTAGTTGTTTGTGCTGGTTTGTTTTTTTCTTTAGGGGGCAAGCAGCTGTCTGCTTCAGATACATCTGTTCCATCGCTTCATGTTCTTATAGCAACAATTGGCAGAGAATCACTTTTACGCATGCTGCAAAGCTTGCAGCCACAGCTTGAAACTCAGGATTACTTAACTATTGTATTTGATGCTCGAGACGATAATAATGTTTATTTGGTTGTGGAGGAGTGCCTAAAGGAATTTAGATGTTCATGCACACTCTTTATGGAACCGGTTAATCGTGGATTTTGGGGTCATGGGATTCGTCAGGCTCACAACGAATTAAAAGGTGACTTTATTCTTCATGCCGATGATGACGACATATATACGAAAAATGCTCTTGATATAGTTCGGCAACATTGTACTGATGACAATACCCTTTACATTTTTAAGATGCAGTATGCAAATGGTCAAATCTTATGGCAGACGCCCGTTATTGCTTATAGCCATATAGGAACTCCAATGGGTGCAGTTCCCAGCCGATGTAATTCGCAAGGAGGGTGGGCTCAAGCGTTTGGTGGTGATTTTAATTTCTATCAGTCGGTGGAATCGTGTGTGTCAAAAGTCGAATTTGTGGATCAAGTGATTTATCTTGTTCGGCCTGATTCCTAAACAGTTCTCCACTTGACCCACGCTAAGGCCGATAGCCGGGAATAAGCCTGCCTACAACAAATGGGCGGTTTTGGATGCTATAAAACTTAGCATCGGGCGCTAGGCTCCAGGCGCAGCCTGCGATATTTCCCTCTTGATCGCTATAGATGCAAAAGTTGCCCTTTCCGATGCCGCTCTGGAAGCGATCATCCCCTAAATAGCGGCTGTCGCTTGTGCCGTGTCCCTTGCCGGTGCAGTCGATAATAGGTACTTTCCATCGCAGCAGGGAATTATTTGAGCTTTTTATCTCTTCCGGCACTCCATTTACAATCATCACATGTCCATAATTGCTTGCGCCCGCCGGCAGCTTGTAGGTTAGTATATCGCCCGGCAAAATATCCTGAACACGCATTATGCGCCTAAAGCCTCTATCGTGCGAGACCGCCTCGAAGAAGCTTATCGAATGGCCGGTTGGCCTATGTAGCCAAAGCCTCAGCTCTTTGCGGCTATAGCCATAAGAATAGCGAAATAGCGCTGCCACAAGTCCGCTACAGTCGGTATGGCAAACATATTTTGTCGCACCATCACGTCCCTCCAGTTCAACGGTAGAGGGCCTGTGGCGGTAGCTGTTATCTTCCGGCTGCACATTTGCTTGAAGCTCGCGCGCAAGCACAAGATGCATTGGAACATTCGTAGCCGTGTCCGAGGAAAAGATTAAAAAAATGGCTATAATGCTTAAGCAAGCACCAAGCGTATACTTTCTATATGTTTGCTCCATAACCATGCCATAACAGAACTGACGCCAATTTGTAAATTAGTTCTTGTTACAGATCGGGACCTTGCGGCCTGTGTGAGCGGGGTCGTGTGAGTGAGCAGGGCCGTGCGTGCGTTGTGCATAAGTCTTGGACTTTTCACAAAGACTTATGCACAATGCACGCATGGCCCCCTGGGGTCAATGGTGTCAACTTAAGGTAATTTATATAGCTTTGAATGCGCCGTCTTCAGCCTGTAGGGCTGGGTTATAAAAGCCTATGGCATCGCCATAGGTATGGTAAAAAACAAAATTGGCAGGCTGTAAGCCTGCGTTATAGTAAGCGCTGAAGGTGCGCATTATATTGTTGTATCCAAACATGTTGTAGTCGAAAATCGCACCTTCAGTGCTTGCTATAACGCAGGCCTACAGCCTGCCACATAATTTCTAAACTACCTATGGCGATGCCATAGGCTTTTATAACCCAGCCCTACAGGCTGAAAACAAAAACTAATATAAATTATCTTAAGTTGACACCATTGCCCCTGGGGTGAAACGAATCATATATTTTCGAGAAAAAACTATTAGCTATTTTACCCCCGAGATTTTGTCCTTCTTTTTATCTTATCGTTCTTATCGTTATATCATTTTTATCGTTTTGCATTTCTTAAAGGCGAGAACGATATAACGATAAGAACGATAAGATAAAAAGAAGGGCAAAATCTAGGGGGCCCAAACTCTTAGGTTTATAACTTTATAGTAAATAGGTCTATTTCAGCATTTTTTGCTTTTTTCTCGGCGCCATTTTCTCTATGGAATACGCGCTCTAGAATTTGATAGCCTGCGGCATTTTCTTTGCTAGCTGTGGCTCGTAGCTCTGTAAATGGAAGGTAGACCCAATCGATTTGCCCTTGGGCATTGCGATGGACTCGTAATTTATTGTTCGAGCGAATCTGCACCTCTAACTCATCGCGCTGTTCAGCGGTAACATCTGAAGGAACAAGACCAGGGCTTAAACTAAGCGCTTTAGCATACGCTACAGAGGCACGTACGGCTTCAGAACCAATATGCTTTAAGCCAGCATTTCCGGTGGCTTCATTTTTAAATTCCGAATTCCAGTAGTTAGGATCGATAACAACAGCCATTTCAGACCAGCCCTTTGTGAGGTCTCCCTCATAATCGCCATGCCCTGAAATTACATGTCCAATCACTTTATTAGTTTTAGACTCAAGCACAGCAAGGGCAGAAAAAGGATGTTCATTCCACCGTTCCAACCATCCTCGGAATCGATTTGTGATATCCCGAACACCGCCAGCATACTTTGCCATTGCTACCGGGCTATTAAAAAGCTCTTTGTAGAAGGGCAAATCGCCTTCCTGAATGGGCCTAAGGGTTAATCTTGCTGTGCAGATTTTAGGGAATCCATCTTTCCAAATCACACTGATAGTGTCAGACTCTTGTAGCATCTCAAAATTTCTTTTGTGAGTACTTGAAAAAATTAATAGCGCCGCACCAACTCCAAAAGCAATTACAGTATAAGGCAAGAATAAAACAGCAACCGCTGCAACAGCAACACGCTCAGCAAGAGAGGCAGCAGGCAGCTCAAGCTCACATGCTCCAGTAATTTTATACGAACGGCCAAAAAGAAGCGTAGCCGGCTTTAACAATGCTTGCCCTGCTCTATGGCAGAAATCAGAAGAGTGAATATCGATATGAGTTGTGAATCTTAACATAACTATATACGTTTTTGAATAAAATGAAGAGGTTGTCAAATCAATGGTATTTAGTCCATATGAAATGTGATGGGGCCCCCATCACGCAATGCACGGATTGGTGTGAGGCTTGACATTCTGACATTCTACCACTTAGTTCTCGACTCAAAGTGCATCCCGCTCGGTCTCGATGCTTCCTAAGAAGCGTTCTAACTGTTCAAGATGACCCTCTTTTTTCGCCCATGCAGTCAAGTTCTTAATATCAAGGGGGTGATTTTTGGCAACTAGACGAGCTTGTTCAAGTGATTGAGGGTCGCCCCAGTAAAAATAGGCTGCAAGGCGATCTTTCACGCAATCTGTTTGTGTTAGGAGTTTCAAGATTCCTGAACCTGATCTGAGCGTTTCAAACGAACGGATAGCTTCATGGCCTACAGCAATTGGCGGGTTCACAAAATCTATAAGGTAAGGGCACTTTTCATGTGTAAAGCAGCGGCCTACTCGCTTAAAACCGAGCGTCTCTAGAGGTTTCTCCACTTTTTTTAGGTCTTCATACGTAACAAAATCCAGGTCATAGGACATGTAGCGATTTTCGCTATATATCGATACACACGCCCCACCCACCAATATCGCTTCGATGCCATGCTCTTTGAGAGTATTATACACGAGAAACGCTAGTGTCTTCAGGTCTATAGCGGAAAAGTCTTTCATAGCGGCTTACCAGATCTTCGCGGGCGTTTTCTTTTTGTTGAAAGGTAGTATGTTTCTTGAATCGAGGTCGGCAGAAAGCTGTAGGCCTTTTGTGCAAGCTCTTGTATTTCTTTCAGAAAAGGATAGCGCGGGTTCCAGCAAAAAACCCGAGTTCTGCCTTCCAAAAAGCTTGCTAATAACCCCCCCGATTCGAGCTTCTTGAGCGTCTTCTGGATGGGGTCGAGAGCAGTCCCAAAAGTGCGGCTTAGCTCTGAAGCATTTGCCTTAGAATGCACGCAAAGGTACATAAGCACTTTTTCAACGTTTTTATTTGCAAAAAGGTATTCAAGCATATTCCACCTATCTAATATGTAATATAACCTATCAGATAGGTGTTTGTCAACATGAAAAGAACCCGGTACGGAATCTAGGGATTTAGCTTAAGAATTGGCTGAAAGCCAATGAATAATTTTTCTATACTCGCCTACTACGCCATTTTACGCCAGTTTTTTCCAAGATAGGTCCGTAAAAATTGTGTAAAAAGCGATATATTGATATAGTATTGCATCAAGAAATTTTTTTCCATAGTCCAGATTGACCTCTGGACTCATTTGTAAGGCAGGTAGAGCATGAGATTAGAAGGGAAAAAGGTAATTGTGACGGGTGCTAACCGCAGCATTGGAAAAGCGATTGCCCAACTCTTTGCTAAAGAGGGAGCGGAGTTAGTCATTAGCTATCGATCTGACAAGAAGGGAGCTGAAGAGACAGTCCAAAGCATTCAAAAAGCAAATGGGATAGTTAAAGCGCTGCATGCAGATTTTTCTACTCATATCGGTGTTGAGCAATTTTACCGAGAGAGTATAAATATTTTGGGACATGTCGATATCTTGGTCAATAATGCAGGAGGCTATAACACACTAGGTTTTTTTGAATTGAGCCCCTATGATTTTGAACAGTTATTGCAGGTCACTTTAATGACTTCATTTTACTTGTCACAACTTGTTGCAAAGGGAATGCTGCAAAAGCAAACCGGAGGAAACATTATTAATATTTCTTCCATTGCTGGCACACGCCCAACAGTGAATCGAGTTGCGCATGCATCAGGTAAAGCTGCATTAAACATGTTAACGCAAACTATGGCCCTGGAACTAGCCCGACATCGGATTAGAGTAAACGCTATTGCTCCGGGATACACTCCTTATGAAGAAAGTTCTGAGTTTGATCCTGCTCTTAAAGATATTCCTCTAGGACGTGCAGGACTTCCCAGTGATCAGGCATCTGCCGCTCTTTTCCTTGCAACGGAAGAATCTTCCTGGATGACAGGGCAGATATTGACTGTGGATGGAGGACATTCCATAGCTCTTTCAATGAAATAGACCTATTGTGGGGCGTCGTTTGCAACTCTTTTCACGTGCCATTATTCTGAAAAATTACCCGGCGACCTATCCGACGGAGAAAGACGCACAGTTGGTTCGAATCGCGCTTGGTGATTGCTCGTCGAATAAACTGGTTATTCGTACGCTGTTTCTTTCTGTTGATCCTTATATGCGAAATAGGATGCGGCCTGAAGGCACGCAATATAGTACTCCATTCAAATTGCACGAGCCCATTGTTAGTATGGGCATCGGTGAAGTTGTGACATCAGAAACTGCAAATTTTAGGGCCGGTGATCTTGTTATTGGAATGATGCCTTGGCAGGATTTTTCTGTCATTGATGCCATGCACGTTACGCCCATTATGAAAACAGATCTGCCGATTAGCGCACAACTCAGTATTTTAGGATATCCTGGTTTAACCGCCTATGTTGGCATGTGCCATATTGCTAAACCCACTCCTGGGCAAACAGTATTTATTTCGAGTGCAGCAGGCGCTGTTGGAAGTCTTGCCGGTCAATTAGCTAAAATAGAGGGTTGCCATGTGGTAGGATGCACTGGCACAGACGAAAAAGTGGACTATCTGATCAATGATTTAGGGTATGATGCCGCGTTTAATTATCACCTATATCAAAATAATTATAGAGCTGTTTTACAAAAACATGCACCTCAAGGGATCGATATAAATTTTGAGAATGTTGGCGGTAGATTATTGGAGTCAGTTATCGAATTTTTAAATCTAAATTCGATAATTATTTTATGCGGCATGATATCACAATATAATACTATAAATCCAAGGCGAGGGCCGAGCAATTTTTCTAATCTGCCTTCCAAGAACGCGAAATTGATTGGGTTCATTGTTACAGAGTATGACCATTTAATGGCCGAATTTCAGCAACAAATGATCACTCATTATAAAAATGGCAATATACTATATCGTGAAACCATTGTAGACGGGCTTGACAATGCCTGGAAGGCATTCCTAGATCTATTTGAGGGAAAAAACATAGGTAAAATGTTAATAGCGTTATAACTCTTCTAGTTCCTGCTACAGATCGGGACCTTGCGGCCTGTGGAGAAGGACTTTTCGGAGACGCGCAAGGCCAGGGGAAGCTGGCGCCTTTTGTATTCGTTTTGGTGGATTTTTTTCAGGACTTGGGACACAAGAGCCGGGCTAAAGCCATGCTCTTTTGCGATCTCTTCAGCACTCTTATGGTGGACGATAAATGCATCCACAATCGTGTCGAGGATGGGATACTCCGGAAGCGTATCTGAATCTTTTTGGTTGAAGCGAAGTTCTGCTGTCGGAGCCCGCTTTAAGACCCGTTCAGGAATAATTTTTTTATGGCGGTTGATGTAGGATGCGACCTCTTGCACCTGACGCTTTAGAAGATCGCCTAATACTCCGAGCGCCCCTACAGAGTCGCCATAGAGGGTTGTGTAGCCCATGGCAATTTCGCTTTTATTGCCGGTGTTCAGCACCATGTATCCCTCCTTGTTGGAGATAGCCATTAAAAGCACGCCGCGGATGCGCGACTGTACATTTTCTTCCGTAATAGTAAAAGAGTCTGAAGAGGGATGGTCGCCTAAAGTGTCTAAAAAGGCTTCCAAAAGTGGTTCTATAGAGTACTCCCTACACTGGATGCCAAGGTTTTTTGCTACCTCAAAGGTATCTTCAACACTCTCTTTACTTGTAAAGCGCGACGGCATAAAGAGGGCAAGGACATTATCTTTACCAAGCGCTTCAACGCTTATTGCAGCCACAACACTTGAGTCGATACCGCCGGAAAGGCCAAGGCATGCTTTTGAGAAGGCCTGTTTATGAAAGTAGTCCTTTAAACCCATCGTAAGGGCTAAAAAGAGCTCCTCGCCCGGTTCAAATGCAGGAGGGCGGACAGTGCGGCGGCTCTGGGTATCATAAACTACAAAATCTTCTTTAAAGCTTTTGGCAAGAGCCAACAGCTCATCATCCGGCGATATCACAAAGCTTGAGCCATCAAAGAGCAGGCCGTCCTGCGCACCAACTTGATTTATAAGTGCCACGGGGCAAGAGAGTCTCTTTGCCACCTTCTTAGCTACAAAAAAGCGGTTTTTTATCTTCCCATAGGAATAGGGCGATGCGGAGATGTTGATGAGAAGGTCAAGATTTTTGCCCTCAAAAGTATCGAGCGGGTCATCTTTATAGCGGTTTTCTAAAAAGGCATCAAAGGCCGGCCAGATATCTTCGCAAATGGTGATGCCTATTTTTTTGCCGCCAAGCTCCCATATGCGCTCAGACTTTGCAGGCTGAAAGTGGCGCCATTCGTCAAAGACATCATAGGTTGGAAGAAGGCACTTATCTTGAAAGCCCACAATTTCACCATCGACAATGACACAAGCCGAGTTACAAAGGGGCTTTCCGGGAAGCTGCCTATTTTCTCGGATCGTTCCCACTATGGCTTGAATGCCGGTGCAGCTCTTGGCTACCAACTGGAGCGTACTTTCAATTTTTGCAACAAAGGAGCGCTCTAACAGAAGGTCTTCAGGGTTGTAGCCGGAAATTGCCATCTCGGGAAAGACAATAAGGTCGCATTTTTCCTTTTTTGCTTCGTCGATTGCGCGAAGCATCGACGAAAGGTTATGCGCAAAGTCCCCTATAATGGGATTACACTGAGCAATAAACAGCCGCATTAAAGCCTATCTCCCCAATCAAGTTTTTTTGCCAGGTTATAGCGATCCTTCGTTTTTTTAGATACGACCTGCTCTTCAAGCGATCCTTGGTGGGTGCAGAGCTTAAGGTACATATGCCCTGAGCGCTTAAGAGGATGTGCAAGTATCCTGTCATACTCCTTATCTCGTGCGGCTGCTTTAGTTGCAATAAGATAACAAAATTTTTCATCCTCATAGCCGCGCTCTGCCCCTTTGATCTGGCGATGCAGCCGGGTTCTGGGCAGTCGTACAGAAAAGTGGCACCAGTCGGGTGCAATTATCGGGCAGGGTTTATTGTGCGGGCAGGGTGCAAGTATCGTATAGCTGTTTTCAATTAGCATAGTTCTTGCTATCATCAGTGTGTCATAGCCTTTTGGGGTGCCTGTATCGATCAATACGATATAGGAGGGAGCAAGGCGCATAAAGGCTGTCACCAAATCTTCGGGCTGTTCTTGCTCTGAAAGCATATAGGATGCGCATATAATATCGTAAGAGCCCGTTTGGGGAAGAGTTTTATCCCAGCTGCAGGATACCGGATACGACTCAAGAAATTTTTTGGCATAGCTGATAAAGGTAGCGTCTCTCTCCACCATGTGAAGTTCTGCTACATTGGCGCACTCTTCCATAAAGGCAAGTGCACACGTTGCAGGGCCGGAGCCTACGTCAAGCATGCTCTTCGCAGAAAACGAGGGAACTATTTCTTTTAAACGGCGAAATACCTCAGAGCAGGCCGCAAGGGTTGCCGGCATGCGGCAGGCAAGGTAGGCAAGATACTCTTCAGAGCTCTGCAAGGTTTTGTCTTGCCCGTGACGGTAGCGCGACGATAGTGCAGCGTAGTGGTCCTTCAGGGAGACATTTTGCGTAAGCTCTTCAATTTTCGAAAAAATATTTTCCATAAAAACAGACTATTTTACTCAATGAAGGAGGTTTTAGGCGATGAAAATCGGCCAAGGGTGATGCTCTCGACTAAAAACCCGCGAATCTCGGTTTAGCTAAAAGATGTTGACAATGAAGGAATTGTGATAGATAATTTTGGCAAAACAGATAAAGGAAGTATATGACAAAGGGACAGTTGCAGATTCATAGCCAGAATATTTTGCCGATTATCAAAAAGTGGCTCTACTCAGAAAAAGAGATTTTTGTTCGAGAACTTGTTTCCAACGCTTGCGATGCCATTGTAAAACGGTCGATCGTTGATGGACAAACTGAGACTGCCCCTCGCATCGACATACGCATTAGTACAGAGGCAAAAACCCTTACCTTTTCTGATACAGGCATCGGTCTTGAGGCTGATGAAGCAGAAAAGTATTTAGCGCAGATTGCCTTTTCCGGCGCAGAAGAGTTTGTAAAGGCCTATCAAACCAACGATGCCTTTATCGGCCACTTTGGCCTTGGCTTTTACTCATCATACATGGTGGCAGACAAGGTAGAGGTTAAAAGCCTTTCCTATAAACAAGAAGCAAGCTCTATTGTCTGGAGCTGCGACGGCTCGTCAGAGTATGAAATCGAAGCTTCCGATAGAAGCAGTGTGGGAACAGATGTCGTCCTGCACATAGGTAAAGAGCATGAAGAGTTTTTAGACCACATGCACCTCTTTGACACCGTAAAGCGCTTTTGCCTCTTTTTGCCCTACCCGATATATGTAAACGACCAGCTTGTAAATAAAAAAGAGCCGCTCTGGCAAAAACAGCCTGCAAGCTGCACCGATGTCGAATATCGTGAATTCTACCAGGAGCTCTATCCCTTTGAGGAGGAACCGCTCTTCTGGATACATCTAAACGTCGATTATCCCTTCCACGTACAGGGCATTCTCTACTTCCCACGTATCCACAAGGACTTTGACTTCCAAAAAAACCACGTAAATCTCTACTCCAATAGAGTCTTTGTCTCAAGCGACTGTAAAGACATTTTGCCTGAATATTTGACTATTCTAAAAGGGGTGATCGACAGTCCTGACATCCCCCTTAACGTCTCAAGAAGCTACCTGCAGGTGGATAAAACAGTAAGAGCGCTCTCCGGCCACATCGCAAAAAAGGTGGTAGATGCACTTCACGTTCTCTACAAAACAGACCCTGAGCGCTTCTACAAGGTGTGGGAAGATGCCGAAGTGATAGTAAAACTTGGCCTTCTAAACGACGATAAGTTTGCCCAAAAAGCAAAAGAGCTGCTTGTCTGGAAGACCACTAAAGAGACCTTTATCTGTCCCGACACAAGCTCTACCTACTACTACGTAACCGAAGAGCAGCTTGGATCGCCGCTTGTAGCACTCTATGAACAAAAAGGAATCGACATCTTAGTTGCCAAAATGCCGCTTGATGCTGCTGTCATGTCGCATCTTGAACGGTCAAACAGCGTTCGCTTTAAGCGCATTGATTCAAAGGTGGAAGAGTCTCTTATTCGCGATCAGGAAAGTGCCGGCCATATTAAAAACTTTGTTCAAAAAAGCCTCGACACTCCAAACCTTGAAGTTGAAGCAAAGAGCTTAAGTTCTGAAGATACTCACGGCTTTATCATCCTTTCAGAAGAAGAGAGGCGCCTCAGAGACTACCTTGCACGTATTTCAAAGGAAAAGGCACCATCTGCTCCCATAAAAAAAACTTTTGTAGTAAATACAAATAGTCCCCTCATATCATCTGTTTACAAGCTTTCCGAAACCAAGCCGGAGCTTGCCAGCATGATGGTACGAGAAATATATGACCTTGCAGCACTTGGACAAAAAGAGCTTAGCCCTGAAGAACTTCGCGCCTATCTTACACGAGGCACAAAGCTGCTTCAGAAGGTAGCAGAGTCACTCGTATAAACGGAAAAAGATGATGTATAATAGTATTATTTTAATAGTAATTTTTTGCTTTTCCACCCTATGTGCGGACGACATCGTCTACCTCACTTGGCAAAAGGATCCTACCACTACGATGACCATTCAGTGGCTCTCTGATATGAAAAGCCCAAATGATGAAGTAGAAGTAAAGAGGACTCAGGATAGCGACTGGAAAAAGGTAACAGGCTCGCACAAGGCGCTTCCCTACGATGCGCCCTACTTTGTGCATACTGTAGAGGCCTCTGGATTAGAGCCTGATTCAATCTACAGCTTTCGCCTGCCTCTCAGCCAAACGGTGCATCAGTTTCGGACAATGCCGAAAGAGCTGACAAAGCCTCTTCGCTTTGCTGTGGGCGGCGATTGCTACCACGACGATGGCAAAGAGTGCGTTGAAATGATAAAGAAGGTCGCATCCTATAGCCCCGCTTTTGTGCTATTAGGTGGAGATATTGCCTACAGCGTCCATACCAAAAAGACAACCCAAGACCTATTTGACCGCTGGCTTCACTTTTTGACAGGCTGGTCAAGCGGCATGAAAGATGCTCAGGGCTGCATTATACCCATCATTTCTGCAATCGGTAACCATGAGGTTATTGGCTACTATAATCAAACTCCGGAACAGGCAAAGTTTTTCTACGCACTCTTCCCCTTTCCCGGGCCTCAAGGCTATAATCAGCTGCTTTTTGGCAAGTATATGTCAATTTGCGTGCTGGACTCAAACCACACCCACCCTATAGGCGGATCTCAAACTGAATGGCTGCACGATGCCCTGCGAACTGCCTACAGCTACACCCACCGCTTTGCAATATACCATGTGCCGGCATACCCCTCAGTTCGCTACTATGGAGCCAAAGAGAGTGCAGCAATACGGCGCAACTGGGTGCCGCTCTTTGAACGCTATAGCCTGCATGCTGCCTTTGAAAATCACGAACATGCCTACAAGAGAACCTACCCTCTTATTGACGGCAGCGAGATGCCCGATGGCGTCCTCTACTTTGGCGACGGCTCTTGGGGTGTAAAGCCTCGCATACCGAAAAAGGCCTCAAGAACCACCTATCTTGCAAAAACAATGTCATGCCGCCAGTTTCTGCTTATCGAGCTTACAAACGCCGCCCGTTTTTACCAGTCAATAAGCATAGATGGCGAAGTTGTGGATAGCTACACCCAGAAGGTTCTTCCCCCGGAAATATTTTAGCCTTCATTCACTACTTTTATAGTTTATCTCGACTTTGTACAAAATTGCCCTTATCGAGACCGAGACCGTGACCGAGACCGTTATTTTTGGCCTACACGAATAGGCGGCAAAAATTGACGGTCTCGGTCTCGGTCACGGTCTTGAGTCTCGAGCGTTAATAAGAGTTTTCTCGGACACGCTAGTCGCTTCGCGACTTTTTCGTTCACTTCGCCACAAGCCTCAAGCAACAGCTCTCTGCTACTAATTTAATTTCACGGAAGGCAAAAAATAGCCCTTCCGGAGAAAATAAATCCCAGGAAATAAACCACTCGCTGCCTCTACAGTGAAACGAGTGCTGAAGGCAGCCTGATTCAAGCCGATTGTGGCCAAAATGCTGCAATTTGGCCACATATTGGCCATTTTTGACCTATATTGGCCACTTTTTGGCCAAAAAATGGCCAATAAAGCTTGAAAAATGGCCAAATTCATGTTATATTAGGGTATGAAGAGAAAGAAAAACATGGCCATTCAAACAAAAAAATTACATGTACTTCATCAGCTCAGCCAAGAGGTTGATCCAATTAGTTTGGAAGAATTGCTCCAACGGCTTGAAGGTAGCCACGCTGAGCGAAGCGTCCGGCGATGGTTGTTTCAACTGATAGAAGAGGGCCTTGTCGAAAAAATTGGAAGTCGAAAAAGCGCACGTTATCGAGTGATACAGCGTACCCAAAGGGAACCTCACGCAGGGGGCAATTGCTTTAGTAAGGAAAGTAAAGATGCAATTGCCCGCGTACGACTGCCTATTTTTCAGAGAATGCCTACAACATACGCAGATGCTTGGATAGAGGCATATCAACCAAATAGCGATTATTACATACCGCTTGAAACGCGCCTTCAGCTGCAAAAAGCTGGCAAACGTTTAAGAAATGATGATCCCGCGGGAACCTATGCACGTCAAATTTTTAATCGCCTTTTAATTGATCTTTCCTATAACTCTTCCAGACTAGAAGGTAATACCTACTCCCTTCTTGATACGCAAAAGCTTGTTCTAGAAGGGGCAAGTGCTGAAGGTAAGCTTGATGAAGAAAAAATCATGATCCTTAACCATAAAGAGGCTATTCGCTATTTAGTTGAGAGCGCTTCAAAGATTCAGGTATGTGATGATACCATTTATACGCTGCATTACCTTTTAGCAGATACGTTAGTCGAGCCAAGATACGCCGGTAAGGTCAGAGACCATGGGGTTCGCATTGGTGGGTCAACATATATGCCCTTTGAAGATCCAAAGCAATTGCAAACGCGACTTTCTCGAATTATTGCAAAAGCTGCACGCATCAGAGACCCATACGAGCAGAGCTTTTTTTTACTCGTGCATATTAGCTATCTACAAGCTTTTGCAGACGTTAATAAGCGCCTTGCCCGCCTTGCTGCTAATATCCCGTTAATCAAAAACAATTTAGTTCCTCAATCTTTTAACGATGTAGAGCGCGAGGAGTATACATCTGCCATAATAGCCATTTATGAGTTGCAAGACATCCACCCTCTTCTTGATCTCTATGCATTTTCCTATATGAGAACCTGTGCCATGTATGACTCCACGGTGAAAATTATAGGCTTTGATGAAGTGCGTGCACGCTATCGACAAGAACGCAGATCAATTATTCGAAACATCATCCTGAGTGGCCTCACAGGGCAAAAAATGCAAGACTTTATTTTGTTTCAAATACAAAAACTTGTAAGAGAAGAAGAGCAAAAAGCCGTGCAAGAAGACATTGCAGAAGATCTCCGGGAAATAGACCAGAGCCGTCTTGCAGGCCTTGGAGTTACCCTGAAGGAATTTCAAGATTGGGTAGAAAAGAGCAATGGAGATAACGGAAAAACATATTTTCTCCCAGGGAAAAATACTGTTTAGGGTTGCGGTTTATACGTAACAATCCGGCCCCAGGTGCTTTTTGTGCCCCAGATGCCGGCGCGCAGGGCTTCGAGCTGCACGATCTGGCTGTGGTCGACGAAGAGGTTGACCTCAGAGCCATAGTTTTTGATGTACCAGGAAAAGACGTCGGGGTCAGCGGCTTCAAACATTATCTTTTCCAGGCCAAGGGCGTTGATGATTTTGGCAGCGGCGTCGGTGCGCCAGGTTTTTACAGATTCTGTAATGCCTTCGGATTCAATCATAATCATGTAGGCGCCGGCATCGATAAAGCGCTTTGCCTGCTGGATGGCCCATTCAACAGCGCGCACGCCTTCACTTTCCAGCTCTTCGGCTCTTGTTGCTCCGCCGGCTCCAAACTGGATGCCAACTTCAGGTTTTGCCTTTAGTCCACTTTTTTGCACCCGCTCTACAATTTGCAGCCAGTCGTCAGTTGTGATGGTGACAAAGCCGCTTGAAATTTCGATAATGTCAAAGCCTACATTTTTACAGGTGTCGATGTAGCGATTTACCGCCTCTACACCCTGTGTCAGCACATATTCTATAAAGCCGCCTGTTGAAACAAGCACGTTGTAGCGGTGGGCAAGATCTATAATTTCTTTTAGCTGCTTTTCAGGAATCAGGCTGAAGGAGCCTCCTGCAAATTTTAGGCTGTCGATATAGGGCGACATTGTAGAGAGCACATCTTCTAAATAGTTTTTTCCCATGACGGAATAGTAGGGGCCTCGAATTTCCGTTACCCCCTTGCTGCGAGGTTTGGGAGCTGGCCTATTCATACGCACAAAGTCAAAAGGATAGTCGCTCATAATGGTTTTTCCCCGAGTAGTTTTGTTAAGACAGTAATATCAAAGGTTTCAAGCTTTGAAACTACCTCTATAATATGCTCTTGATGCGCTTTTGCAAGCCTCTTTTGGCTCAATGCTGTAAATTTTGCAACGGCATGCTCCCACGTGATGGGCCTTGTAAAAAATCCTTCATAGTCATTTTTCTGTATTTTGAGGGTTTTTTTATTTTTTGTTGCCACCTCTATTGCTACAGGCATCTCGTTTGGAAATTTCTTGCTAAAGGCCTCATCCGGATGAATGTGAATCTTTCGAAGAAGCGCCTGGACATCCTGCTGCAAAATACGCTCATGAGTATATTGAGCCGGAAGAACCTGCCCATCTAAAAGGGCGACAGCCAGCATGTAGGGCAGGCTGTGGTCAGCTTCCTCTTTTGTGCGGATCTCATGTTTTGACCCCTCCTCGCCGCCTCCGATTATGTGATAGGCAACATCAAATATATGTACATCGATTTTTTCGACATCTTCGGCCAAAAGGCCTTCGCTATTTTTTAGCTCCAAAATAGCTTCGATGGCAGACTGTGAGTGGATTTCTGCATTGTATTTTTTGATAATTGTTTTTGTGACACGCTCAAGCCCCTCCTGCTCCCAGTGGATGGTAAAAGGCCCCGAGATCGCTTCTTTAAACCCTTTATTGCCTTCAAAGACTTCCAAGGGCCCGGTAACGCCGCGCATGGCCAAAAAGGCTGCATGTGTTGCTGAAAAGGCTGTGTTAGGATAGGCAAGGCCCTTCCAGTGCGAAAGCATCCCCGTTCTTGTTACGCGAAGCGCGCAGTTGCTGGCGGCGCCAATAGCTATAGCGTGAGCCGTTTGTTTAATAGAAAGCCCTAAAGCCTTAGCCACGCCGGAAGCTACGGCAAAGGCGCCCTGTGTTGTGTGGTCAAAGCCCTTTTTACGGACGGGAGCCTCTTCTGAAAGGCGGCACTGCACCTGATATGCGATAGCCAAAGCGCACAAAAACTCTTTGCCGCTTGATTTTGCATATTCGCTTGCAGCAAGGATTGCCCCCAGGTTATCGCTCGGATGGCAGGTTTCATTTTTAGCAAGGAAGCTATCGTTAAAGTCCAGATAGCGCACAAGCGCGCCGTTATAAAATGCTGCGCGATCAGGCGATGACTTTTGAGCGCCGATAAGTGTAACAAGCGGTTTTGCCCCAAAATCATCAAGATGCTCTCGAAGCTGGGCCATGAGGAGAGCATCGCATGCCCCAAAGGCACAGCCTAGCGCATCAAGTATGCGGATCTTAAGAGCTAACAGAGCCTCCTTAGAAAGATCCTCAAACCTTTTTTTGTGAATAAAACTGGCTAAACGCTCTACTTCTTTCACAGCAACTTCCCTCCTTTCCTCTCTATAGCCGAAAGGGAGAAAGAAGCCTAGAGAATGTTAGCGATGCGCAAACAAGCTGCAACGGCAGCGCATCTTCCTAACCAAACTTCAGCGGAGCCGATATCTACGCGTACGGTTTTTCGCGATCGCGTCATAAGATCCGGAGTTGTTGTATCTATCCCAACCACTTTTTTGAAATAGTCCGTAGCCAGAAAAAAGTTTCTTTTTACGTCGAAGATAGATCGGGTTTCAGAAGCGGCTTTTGACCGTGTATTATGCGCAACGGATGAGATCTGCTGTTCGCCAAAACGAGGAAAATTACTACTTCCACCAATTGTGATATTATAATTACCTACTTTCATAACAAAATCCTATAATTGAGAAGAGTAATAGTATCGGAACGGCCACTTTTCGGGAAGAAATTAGAAAATAACTAACAGAGACACTTTAGGATTTTTTGCGTAACTTCTCAAAAAGTCATGACACGTGTTGCTTGAGGCAAGGAAATTCATTCCCTTTCGAGACCGAGACCGTGACCGAGACTGAGACCGATAATTTAGCCTAGAATGGTGTCTGGACAAGATAATCGGTCTCGGTCTCGAATGTACAAATTATTGGTTACTTCAAGCAAGTTTTGCCAAGACTTTTTGAGAAGTTACTTTTTTAGCTTTCTTTACGTTCTTCTTCAGTACCGGCTGTAGCTGTAGGCTGGACTTCAGAAACTGCGGCTTTTAGGAATTCGATTTCAGTGCCTGCAGTTTTGAGAACGATGGTATCTTCTTTAATCTTGCTGATGGTGCCGACAATGCCCATGCAGATGGCGCGATCGCCCTTTTTCATGCCGCTTCGCTGTGCTTCAAGCGCTTTTCTTCGTTTTTGCTCTGGACGCCAGAGGATGAAATAGAAAAATGCAATGGCAATTGCAACCATTACGAGAGTTTGTGTAAGCCCTTGATCTGCGCCAGGTGTTGGCGCTGCTTGATCTGCGGCTGCAAGGTGCATTACGGGTGCCAAAAAGAGGCTCGTGAGATAGGAAGCCTTTTTCATCATAGTCTAAATCCTCATAGTTAACGTTTGACCAATTATTCCACTTTTTATGATAAAAAGCTAGCTCGTCTTCAGCATTTGGGATTCCGAGTAGGTACAATATAACCGCGAAGATCGCGAAGGAAGCGAAGGAGACGCGAAGATTTTTTATTAGTTTTTTGTTTTTTTTTACCAAACAGAATGTCTTCGCGTGTTCTTCGCTTCCTTCGCGATCTTCGCGGTTTTTCAGTCGAGGGTGCCTAGGCGAACTTCAGTATGATGATATTTTCAACATGAATGGTTTGAGGGAACTGATCGATCGGCTGGATGTGGGTTATTTTGTAGCCGGCAGCAAGCAGTGCCGCCAGGTCAATTTTTTGGGTTTTGGGGTTGCAGGATACGTAGACGATGGTCTTTGGCATCAGGCCTATAATATGCTCTAGGCTTTTAGGGCCAAGGCCTGTTCTTGGGGGATCGACGATGACGACATCGGCCTTGGGAAGGCTTTTATCTTCTAGCACCTTGGCAACATCGCCTTTGATCATGCGATAGTTTTTAAGTTTTAGCCTGTCGTTATTTACCTTTGCATCGTAGGCGCTATCCGCAGACAGCTCAATAGAGATCACCCCTTTTACCCGGTGTGCGGCGCACATGCCGAAAATGCCTATGCCGGCATAAAGATCATATAGCACCATATGGGGCTCTAGGGCTGCAAGGTCAAGCGCCCGTTCATAGATGCGGCTTGCCTGCAACGAGTTTGGCTGAAAAAAGGAGCTTGGACTTAAGCAAAACTCTAAGCTTGTAGAGCCGATAGTCACCCTTTCGCGGAAGCTGTCGGGGCCATGAAGGCGCATTTCAAAAACCTGAGTTTCCCTTCCCTTATTTGCTTGCTGGATGCGCAAAATGACAGAAAGGGTTGCCCCCTCCTTGGGTGCAGCATGCATGGTACACACCTCTACAAAGCTATCCAGGTCCGTTTTTTTCATTGGGTAGTCTGGGTTGCCAGACACCGTTAAAAGTATCACGCGATCACCTGTAGTATCAGCCTCACGCATGGTAAGGCAGCGAAGCTGTCCGCTATTTTTGGGCGGATAGTAGGCGTGAAGGGAGCTTTTTTCCCACCATGCTAAACAGGCCTGCAGGGTAGTACTCACCCACGGCTTTACAAGGTGGCACTCTTCAACACAAAAGACTCGCCCTTTAGAGGCGCGCATATTGAGTCCTAAAAATTTTGAGCCCTTAAGATCCTCTGAAAAGCTAAATTCCATCTTGTTGCGGTAGCACCAGGCATCCGGACAGGCGATGATGGGATGAAAAAGAGATGTTTCTTGAGCCATATCCGAAAAAAGGGCAGCAATTGATGCCTCTTTTCTCTTCAGCTGCTCTTCATAGGGCATCTGCTGCCAGGTGCAGCCGCCGCAGACTGAAAAATGTTTGCACCTCGGAACAATGCGAAGATTTGATGGTAAAAGCACTTGCTGTACTTTACCGATTAGGCCGCCGGGCGTTTTGCGGCTTTTGCAGTGAAATATATCCACCACAACTTTTTCGCCGGGAAGTGAATTTGGAACAACAACAGAGCGAAGAATACCATCCGGACGCAGCCATTTTGCTACTCCCCACCCTTCTGAGTTTAATTCTTCGATGTTAAGTTCAATGTTATTCATTCATATAAAATAGGGAAAAAGGAAAAAAAAGAAAGGGGGAAAAAATATTCCCCCTTTTCGCGAATTGCGATAGAACTTGTTACTTCCGAACAGGGATTTTAGCTGTTGGACGCTTCATCATCATAGGCTTCTTAGCAGGAGCTTTTGCCTTTGCAGCGGGCTTATGATGAGCCTTTG
Source organism: uncultured Chlamydiales bacterium (assembly GCA_963826935.1). Classification (GTDB taxonomy): domain Bacteria; phylum Chlamydiota; class Chlamydiia; order Chlamydiales; family FEN-1388; genus SZAS-7. Next base: position 242,250 of record CAWGYH010000002.1, read on the forward strand.
CAGCGGGCTTTGCTTTTGCTTTTGCCGGAGCCTTTTTCTGAGCTTGTCTTTTCGAGCCACCGCTCTTTTCTGAAGAGATAGACTCTTTGCGGTAGTTTTTAGCAACTTTTTCGAGCTTGATTGTGCTCGTGCGAACCCTTTGAGAAGCCGCTTTGTTGCCACCTACTGACTTTTCGAGATCAACCGAAATGCCAGCAAGCAATTCACGCATACGCTTTATTGTGTCATTAAGTCCCATATTGTTTCCTCTGTTAAAAATTATGGACAACTACTGTACTTAACCCACCTGCAAGATATTGTGCAAGACTTTTCTCACTTTTTGTGATTTTTTTTTCGCATGGGGGGTCATCAAGTTCTTTACAAAAGTGCCTTCTTACGCTATTGTAATGGTCTTCAGATGGTGTTTTATGAAAAAAGCGTTCTTTGTTTTCCTGCTTCTAAAAAGCCACATTTTCGCAAGCGTAAATGTGGAGTCGGAAAACTTGCCGCGTTATTCTTCATCAAAAACCCTCACAAAGGCCCTAAAAGCCGATGTCGAACTTAAAAAGAATACACCTGAGGGGCTATTTGCTGCAACGCTCATTCTTGAAGAAATCGCACAAGACCCTTCATTTCGAAAGCAGCAGGTAGATGTCAGGATCAACATCTGCACAACTCTTGCCGCCGCCTACAGCAAGGCAAAGGCCTTTAAAAAGCAGGAGGAACTCCTGTTGCAGCTCCTTTCTGACAACGCCTTTAAGCCCTACTTGATACCACTTAAGGTATCGCTTGGGCACTGCTATTTGGCACAAGACATACTCCTGCAAACCTCAAAGCTTACAAAAGAGCTTTTAAGAACGCCTAAACGCAGACTTTCTTCTCAAGATGCAGAAGATATACTCTCTCTCCTTTCAAAAATGGAAAAGCATGCAGAACTCAAGCTTACAAGCGCAAATCTTGCCTACAAGCAAAAGGAGTATAAAACCGCCCAAAACCTCTACCAGTACCTTTTTGAAGCCTCAAAAAACCGAGCCTTCCCGCTTACTTTATCAAAACAAAACTTTAAGAGATTCCAAGAAGAGCTGCAGGTGCGCCTTGCAGCCTGCTATTTTTGCAACGGCGAATATGATAAGTGCCTGCAGGTATTTGCCGAACAGCTACCGGAAAAAACATCTGCCTACACAATCTGCGGCCTTGCAGAAAAGATGCAAAAAAACTACCAAAAGGCCTTTAGCATCTTTTCAAAAGTCCAAAACCCAACAGAGAAGGTGCTATGGGAGGCGTGCTTTTGCGCATCGAATCTAGAAACGAGCCCGGAACTAGAAAAGGGCTTAAGACGCCTCTTTGAAGAAAACCACACCCCTTGTAGCAATTATGTCCATTTTTTCATCGGCAAAGGAAGGCATGATATTGCCTCGCTCCTCATTGAAATAGTTCTTCCGGTTGAAAAAGATCCATCCCTTATTGAAACCTACCACTGGCTCTATATCCTCAGCTCGGTACCAGAATCTACTGAAAAAACGCTCTGGCTTTCTGATGAGTTCTTGCAGCGCTATCCTAAAAGCGACTACTTTGCCCCAGTATTGCACCAAAAGGCGCTCGCTTCTTGGAAGCAAAATAGCCAAGAGCTTGCCATTTTTGCCTTCTCGCTGCTTGAAAAGCACTACCCAAACTTTAAAGCGCGCGATGAGGTGCTCTTTTTCTTAGGCCTTCTACGAGAAGATAAGGGCATCAACGCAAAAAATCTTTTTTATGAGCTCTTCACCCGATTTGCAGACTCGAAATATGCCCCTGAAAGCTACTTTCGCTACTATCCCGAAGCGCTCTATGCCTCAAACGACGTTCAGGCTATTGCCCACCTCAGAAAAATGCCCAAAGCGTATGCTCATACACCTTTTGGGATACTTGCCACCTTTTATGTGGCCACCCAAAATCGCGAAGACTGTCCACAAAAAGATTTAACAGAGTCGCAGACAAAGCTCTTGCAAGATACTCTTACCAATCTGGATGACGCCATTCTTGAGGGCCGAAAAATAGTAAAACAGCTTCCCCCAAAAATGCAGTCGCTCTTCTCTCTTAAAATTTTACAAGCAGAATATGAGCGAGCGCTTACCGCCTTTACTTTGGCAAAATTTCAAGATGTTGCCATCTACTCTGATGGCCTAAAAGCTGACATTTTGGCCCTTCCGGCCAAAGAGAGGCCGCATCTTTTGTGGCACAAAGCTTCGTTTTTAAAGTCAAGAGCTCAACTTTTATTAGGAAATGAGAGTCAAGCTCGAGAAGAACTTTGCAATCTGCTAGAATATGCAGCATCTTCGGGATTTGAAGTGAGCGAGGCCCACCTGCTTGCCCTTTGCGATTTAGCTCAAGGCAAAGCAAGGGAGGGCGATTTTGACACCGCTTTCAGAATGCTCGATAAGGCAATAGAGATTCAGCAAAAGGGGTTAAAAACAGAACTTTTGCTCGAGGTGTTGATTGCAAAAGCTCAGCTTCACCGCAAGGTAGGAGAGTATGATGTAGCGATGATGCTTTTATCGAGTATCATTAATGAAAAGAGCGCATCGAGCCTGCGCATTCAGGCAATGTTTCTTCGCGCAGAGCTCTATGAGCTAAAGGGACGGCGCGATCTTGCCTTTAGGCAGCTTCAGGCCACGGTAAAAAAGGGCGGAGAGTGGGGAAACCTTGCTAAAAAGAAATTAGAGGAAAAATACGGATATGGATAGCTTGTGGTTGATCTTTCAGGAAATTGGCGCCTATCTTGCGCATGTAAACCTGGTACTTGTTGTCATCATCTTCTGCTCCATCTTGGCGGCGGGGGTATTTTTTGAACGCGTGCTTTACCTCAAAAAAATAGATATAGACTCAGGCTCGCTCATGCTTCGTCTGAGACAAGAGATTATGGATGGAAACATCGTTGAGGCGATGAACGTATGCGAAAAGACGGGCGGGGCCTGTGCAAATATCATCCGAGCCGGCCTTTGCAAGCACTCGCGGGCGACGGAATATATTGAAAATGCGATGGAACTTCGCGGCCTTATCGAAATTGCAAAGATGGAAAAAAATGCGCGCATCCTTTCTATTATCGCCCACATCGCCCCATTAATTGGCCTTCTTGGCACAGTGGTGGGATTTATAAAGGCCTTTGGCGAGATGCGCGTCTCAAGCCTTGTTGAAATATCTGCTACGCAGATTGGCGAGGCTATGGAATATGCCCTTGTGACAACAGCTGCAGGCCTTGTGGTTGCTATACCTGCCGTTATCGGCTATAATTATATCGTCAGCCGCATAGAGGCCATGACTGTGGAGATGCAGGCGACAGCCGCTGAAGTTGTAGACCTTTTAGAATCAAGAAATGATGAGTAGCTATGCGCTTTCGAGCAAGACTAAAGCCATGTCATAACTTAATTGATCTAACGCCGCTTGTGGATGTGATCTTCTTGCTGCTCATATTTTTTCTTGTAACGTCTGAAATTTTGCCGATAAAGTCGCTTCTTATTGAAACGCCCAAGCTTAGTTGCGATCAGCCTGCAAAGCTTGCTCAGATTATCGTCATTATGGATAGGGACCATGTTATCTACCTTGGCTCAAAAAAAGAGATTGTCGACATGGCGTCGGTTCAAGAGCGCCTCAAAGAGCATATTGCCAAATTAAAAGAGCAAAACCCCGACAGCGTCCCCACGATAGTACTCAGCGTTGACAGACGCGTAGACTATGGCCAGTTTTTACGCCTCTTTTCGCAGGTGCAGGAGTGCTCTCCAAGAATCCGGCTTGCCTTTAAGCCATCGGGGTAGAAGATGCAGCTTGTAAAAGAAAAAAGCCCCTTTCTTGATAGAGCCCTTTTTCAGGCACTTTTCTGGTCGCTTATTATACACCTCGTTCTTTTTGCCACCTTTCGCATACGTTTAAACGACTTTCTTGACACTAAAATCGAAATGAAGCCGCTCAACGTTGCGATCGAGCCGGAACGAGCCGATGAGGCCAATACCACTCTCGATATACAAAATAGGGACTCATACGATCCCCTAACGCTTGTCACGCTGCAGCTTGACCCGGATGAGTGTAAAATGATGCACCTTGCACAAAACCCCGTTGCAAGCGAGACAGAAATAGCCTTTTCTGATGACGATCTCTCTGAGCTTACTCCGGAGCTTTCCTACACCCCTACGATGTATCCCTTGCAGCTTAAGCTCTCAAGCGAGCTAAAAGCGCTATCGCTTATCAATGACGGCTCGAGTCTATTTAAAGAAAAGGGACAAAAAGATCGCTTGGGCCCCTTTATGCTTGCTGCAAACCATCTCTCTATTGACTATACCGTTACTATAGATGGAAAGTCCGGCAGGGTGATACGATCGGATCGCTCGCAAGTGCTGCTAGACAAAAAGCTGCAGCAGGTAGCTGATAAAATAGTGAACATGATTGCATTTAAGCCCTTTTCAGAAAAAAGCCGTACAGGCAGGATAACGATTGTATTTTGCTGCACAGGCGATGAAATAAAGAGCTTTATGAATGATTGAAATAGCCCCTGAGACTGCCTGCATTCTCTACTTGGCGATTGCAATAGCAGTCGTTGCAGGCATCTGGCTTGCCACGCGAAAAAAAGAGGTCGCCCCCTTCACCCTGCAGCATCACCTATGCGAATTTTGCCACCATCATTACATCGAAGAGAGCCGAAAACCCTTTTCGCGCTGTCCCCAATGCCAGCTCATCAACAAAAAGAAGTTATTTCCTAACGATCCCTAACCTAGAAAAAGCTTTTTGCGTAGCATAAGCTGTATAGGCCGCTCCTAGCCCACCTATGCCGATTCCTAATGGATAAACTATTTGGTACACGGTTGGTGAAATGAGAGCAGCAAGGGCTGTTGCACAAAAGCCCGTAACAAAAGGCATAGCTACAACGTTAGTTATATATCGCGTCCAACCATGTTCATTTATATCCTTGGATTTGCCGAAATACTTTAGTTTCCCTAACCGCGCGCCTGGATCTTTTGCTCGTGCTTCCTGAAGATAATTCCTTGAGACATCGGGTAGTTGATTTACCGGAAAGGGAGGAGCCTGTATCTCCACACCGGCCGTTCGCAAAATGCGAAAGACTGTATCCATGCAAGTTCCGGTAGAGAGAGGCGGAAGAGGTGTCGATATAATTTCATTAATTTTTTTGTACTGAATAGCGTCGACTTTTACACGCTGTACAGCAATTGCTAAAGTACTCTTCAGCTGGTCAGTTTTCGCTCTTTCAATAAGAGATTTTAGGCTGCCGCTTTCTTTGCTTAAAAAACCAGCGAAAGCACCAAAAGGCTTATCATCGACAACGAGTGCAGCGTGGCTGTTTGTGGATTTTATGTACCACAGAAGATACACTTTGCCTTCTGTCTCTTTTTCGCAAGCTGCCATTTCACCCTGGAGGGTATTCGATACGAGAGGATTTTGCGAAGTACTGGATGAAACAGTATGCCAGCTCATCAACAGAAAGTGGGCAGGGTCTTAATGAGGGTTTTAGCTCGCGCATCCCAGCTGTGGCGCTCTTTGATGGTTTTATGTGTTGCAAGGACGTCGTTAAGCCTTGCCTCTTCATCTGTAAAAGCTTCGTCTAAAAGAGTGTTTACCCCTTTGTAGTCTGGAGAGAGGTAGAGTAAAACTGCATTAGGCTGGCGAAATTCTACCGGCACCACCATATTCTCATTAGAGATCACGCTTGCGCCCTGAGCAAGGGCAAGAAGCAGCCTCTCGTGCAGGCCGCGCTTGATGGTTGGGATGCTGTTAATGACGGCGCGGGCGCGGCCAAAAATTTCGGCAAGCTGTTCAAATGGCACTTCGTCGTGATACTGGACATTCTTTTTATCCTGCAAGGCACGCTGCCAGTTGTGCTGGAATACTTTTGCGCTGAAGATATGCACGGTGCGGCCTTCGATATTTTGTATAAGGCGCAGACGGTCGGTATTGCGAATATAGACCTCAAGCATATTCAGCTGGCTGAAAAAGTCTAGCTTTTTGGATAAAAGCTCCTTTTCAAAGGGCCCATGCTGCTCTACAAGCTCAAAAAAGGCCTGCAGGTGGGAGAGGTTTGGGCTTGCAAGCACACGTTCTGCAATCTCTAACATGGTATCTCGGCCTTTTGGGCTAAGCTGCTCATCCCACACCTTGCCGATAGCCTCAGGGTTGACAAAAGAGCCGGCCATAACCACATCTAAATCGCGCTTTCCCTTTTTTTCAGACAAGTCGTCGCTCGATATCGCATGGGGCATATAAAATATTTTTTCAACACCAAGCATCTTCAAAAAGCCGTAGGAATCCTCATCCATAAAGCTTGCGATCATATGGGATGTCAATCGAAGTTCGGGGTAGTATGTTGCCGAGTCGCAAAGCGGTGCATAGTGCACAATGCCAAGTTCGTTGAGTGGTGAGTCTTCCGGCAGCAAAATATTAAAGCCAATCGTGCAGTCAGGCTTTAGATTTTTAATAGCATCAAGAGCAGCCCCATTTTCATACTCTTCAAAGTCAAAACTTGCCGTCTTCACGCCTAAGCGATTAAGCGCCTTTTCAAGCCCCTTCGACATTGCACTCAGCACACCTGCTTGGCTTCTACTATTTCGTAAAAAAACAATCGTCTTCAAATTCACAAGCTCACCGAGTTAACATTTTTTAACATCCTGGTTATCCTGTTGTCGACATATAACAAGATAATCAAGATAGCAACAAATAACAGGATATACAGGATAGCAACAAAAAACAGGATAAACAGGATAGAACAACAAAACAAGATGACCAGGATAGATAGAATAATAGAAAATAATTATTTTATTATTCTGTTTATCCTGTTTTTTATCCTGGTTATCCTGTTATTTGTCGCCATCCTGTTTATCCTGTTTTTTATCCTGGCTATCTTGTTATTTGTCGCTATCCTGTTTATCTTGTTCCTTTTGAACCTGACACTCCGCTACCCATACATCCTGTAATATTCTAAATTGTAATTGCCGAAATTTACTAAAAGCCCCACAGCTAGATGCGTTGCCTTCAGGTAGTTGATCACTTGTGCTTTATGTTCAGGCAATATGCTTTTACAGCATTTTAGTTCTATGATTACCTGATCCTCAACCAAGATGTCGGTTATGTAATACCCTACACGCTTTCCTCTGAACATCACATCATGATGCACTTCACGCTTCACAGTTAGCCCTTTTTCTTGCAATGCTACTACAAGTGCATTTTTATACACAGCTTCAAGAAAACCAGATCCCAGCTCATTCATAACTTCAAAACAACTACCAATAATCACTGCTGTGAGATCTTTATATTGATCCAAACCTTTGTCTGTAATACCTGCTTCCTGTTCTCCACAAGACCCTGCAACTGTTTCTACCATCTTGGCTATCCTGGTTATCCTGTTATTTTTTCTATCCTGTTTATCTTGTTTTTTTGTTTATTAGAAATCGGCGTTTCCTGGGTAGCGTGGGAATGGGATTACATCGCGTATGTTGTCAAGGCCGGTGATGAACTGCAAAAGCCTTTCAAAGCCAAGGCCAAAGCCTGCGTGAGGTACTGAGCCATATTTTCTAAGGTCTAAGTACCACTGGTAAGATTCTGGGTTAAGGTTGAACTCTTGCAGTTTTCTTAAGAGGTAGTCGATGCGCTCTTCTCTTTGGCTGCCGCCGATGATTTCGCCAATCTTTGGCACAAGAACGTCCATGCAGGCAACTGTTTTGCCGTCGTCGTTATCGCGCATGTAGAAGGCTTTTATCTTTTTGGGGTAGTCTGTCAGGATCACCGGCTTGTTGAAAAACTCTTCCGTAAGGTAGCGCTCATGTTCTGACTGAAGGTCAAGTCCCCATTCTACAGGGTACTGGAAGGCTTTACCAGACTTTTGCAGCACGCGGATGGCGTAGGTGTAGGTAGAATGTTCGAAGGGCGTTTCCACTACCTTCTGAAGGCGTTCTATTACGCCGGGTTCGATATACTGGTTAAAAAATTCCATATCATCTTTACAGTGGTCCATCACGTACTTGATGACAAATTTAATGTAGCTTTCGGCGCACTCCATGTCATCTTTTAGGTCGGCAAAGGCCATCTCGGGCTCTATCATCCAAAACTCGGCAAGGTGGCGCGAAGTGTTTGAATTTTCGGCTCTAAAGGTTGGGCCGAAGGTGTAAACGTCAGATAGGGCACAGGCGTAGGTTTCAGCGTTTAGCTGGCCTGACACTGTAAGGTAGGCTGTTTTTGCAAAAAAGTCCTGAGCGTAGTCGATTTTACCATCGTTAACAGGCGGCTTTGCAACATCAAGCGTTGTCACCTGGAACATCTCGCCGGCACCTTCGCAGTCTGACGCTGTGATGATGGGCGTATGGACGTATAAAAAGCCGCGCTGCTGGAAAAAGAGGTGCGTTGCCATAGCAGCAGCATTTCGCACTCTTGCCACAGCTCCAAAGGTGTTTGTACGTGGGCGAAGGTGAGCAATAGTGCGCAAAAACTCAAACGAATGGCGCTTTTTTTGCAAGGGGTAGCTTTCAGCGTCGATCGTTCCAATTACGGCAACTTGACTCGGGTGCATTTCGATATTTTGGTTTTGCCCCGGGCTTTCAACAATTTTTCCAGCAACTTCAACCGCTACGCCTGTTGTCAACCCACTTACCAGTTTATCATAGCCCGGCACAGCAGGATCTATTACCACCTGCAGGTTTGTAAAGCATGAGCCGTCGTTTACCTCAACAAAGGTATTAGTTTTCTGATTACGTACTGTTTTTACCCACCCTTTAACGGTAAATTCCTTGCCAACAATGCTATCGTGACTTTGTGAAAGTAGTGTCTTAACTTTTGTACGCATAACGATCTCCAAAAAAGGCAACATTATTCTCTAAAACCGGCTAAAGAGCAACTGGTTTCTCACCTGATTGACCAATATGAGCAAGAAGAGTATATTTGTCTCTTTTGTTAAGGATTTATCATGATTGCCACAACTTCCGCACGTCCCCTTTTTCAAATTAAGACTCAGAAAGGAATGCTTTCGGTATCAAGACCGTCTAAAGAACACGCTGCAAAAACAAAAGAGATTGCCAAGAAAATTTTTGTAGAGGCTTTTTCTACAACCTATACGCAGTATCACATCAACAGCAAGTCAGTAGATACGATTGAGAAATGGCTTCGTTTACGAGATGGATTTACGCTCAACAGCTGGCTAGAAGCTACCTTTGAGGGAGATTATACGGAATTTACTGAAGGCAAAAAAGAGTTTGTATACCTCACAGATGAGAACGAAAATCTGCTTGGCTGGCTCACCCATACCCCTGTTTCTAAAACAGGAGAGGTCTATCTGAGCCAATGTTCGCTAGAGGCTGATTCTAGAAACAAAAAAATAGCAACTACAGGGATTTCTGAAGCTCTCAGTAAAGAAAATCTTGAAGCAATTTTCCCAAAAGTTACAGAGATTAAGCTTATCACTCGTAAAATTAATGAATATGCTCGCAGGCTCTATACAAATGCAGGATTTCACGAAGATTTACAAATCAGCCCTGCACAGTATGGCGACGATTATGATGATCGCTATGTTGGCTATAGAATGACGATCGAGGGCGGATAAGTGGTAATCAACGACCTCTTAGAGCAAGCCAAAAAGCAACTTCCCCCGCAAGAAGAGGATTCGCACAAGTTCAGAAAAAGCGACCTTGTTGATCTTGAAACGGTCGACCCATCATTTAAGCTAGATATTCGCTATGCAACAGACAACAACTTTGTCGGCAAAAAGGTCTACTCACAAGCCAAAGCCTTTTTACAAAGGCCTGCTGCCATGGCGCTTGCGGGAGTATCTTCTAGGCTCAGGTCGCAAGGCTATGGGCTTATCATCTATGATGGCTACAGGCCATGGACTGTAACATGGGTCTTTTGGCAGCACGCCCAGGGCCCGCAAAAGATGTTCGTTGCAGACCCGCAACAGGGCTCAAAACATAATAGAGGCTGTGCTGTCGATGCTGCCATGTACCGCCTTGAGACCGGCATGCCGGTCCCGTTTCCAAGCGACTTTGACGAAATGACCCCAAGAGCCTTTTCTGACTATGAGGGCGGATCCGTCGAAGAGCGCCTTCACCGCAAAATCCTTCGCGAAGCTATGGAAGCCGAAGGCTTCGAAGTGCACCCCCACGAATGGTGGCATTTCGAATACAAAGAGTGGCCTCACTACAAAATAGAAAACCTGTCATTCGAATCACTTGGGATCAGATAGGCACTCTAACGTTTTTAGGTTGTCTTAATATACGCGATGCTGCGTGAGCAAACGTTGAAATTGTTACTATTGTGCCAGCTAGCTTGGCTCCTGCTGATTCGGCAACTGCTGTAGCAACGATGCCTGCGGTTCCAAGAGCTGCGTGCGCTATAGTATCGACAACGCGGGCGTCGATGGTTTTTGGCGGGGGTACTTGAAATTTTGTTTCCACGTCATAGATGCTGCATTGGGGCAGCACTTCTGCAAGCAGAAGGCGGTTTTTGTTATCGCGTCCAAGAAGCCTCCAAAGAAGCCCTGGGACAAGATCAGATGGATCGCCAACTCTTTCCAGCCCAACGCCAAGATGGGGAATTCCCTCTCTGGTTATATCGACAACAGTTATATCTTTGATCCGAACATGTTTAGTTTCTTGGCCGCAAAGGGTATTGACGATCTGCTGCTCAGAAAGAGCGTCACTGCGAACGCGCTCCTCACGATCGATGAGATAATAGTGAGAACTAGAAATTTCTTGCAAGAGTGTGTAGCGAGAACAATCTGTTATTCTTCTTGCCCCTATAAGAGGTACGCTTTCGCCATCACCTACATTATCTGAGTTTGCTGCATATTCTGCATCGTTGAGGTGAAGATTAGGATAATAGTAGGTTTTTGATTGCTGGCCACATATAAAAAAGCCCTTCTCGCGCTGATGGCTAAATGACTGAACGCGCCCCGCCGCTACTTCACAAAAAAGATTTCCTGCAGCAGGCTCCTTTAATCCTATATCAAATTGCAGCACCCTAAACAGGTCTGGCCGGGTTCTGAGTACTTCTGCAGCTCTGTGTACAATGTGGTTGTTATCTGTTGCAACAGGGATGAGGGTCGATAGCGAGGTCATATTCTCTCCTTAAAAGAATCCAAACTATATTACTTTGAGGCAAAGGAGCGCAAGAGCGCAATCTCTTTTCTCCACACTTCACAGCCGCCCGGGGTTTCGAGGTATTTGGGAAGGTTTACGAGCCGAGCATCTTGCATGATTGCTTTGAAGGCGTCAATGCCGATCATCCCCTCGCCAAGATCTGCGTGGCGGTCGACGCGGCAAGCCAGGCCTTTCTGGGAGTCGTTAAGGTGGAGGGCATAGAGATGCTTAATGCCGACAGTGCGGTCAAAGTCATCGAGGGTTTCATCTAAGGCTTTTTTGGTGCGGATGTCGTAGCCTGCAGCGAATATATGGCAGGTGTCTATGCAGACGCCTATGGGGATATCATGCTCTACTCGCTCTATAACGTAGGCAAGTTCAGAAAATTTTGCTCCCACGACAGATCCTTGGCCGGCTGTTGCTTCAAGAAGGAGCCTTAACTTTTTTTTGCCCGCGAGAAGGTCTTTTACCCCTTTTAGGCTTTCGATGATGCGGTCAAGACATGGTTCGACCCCCTCTTTTAGGGCAGCACCTGGGTGAAAGTTTACAAAAGCAAGATCTAGCTGCAGGGCGCGGATGATCTCTTCACGAAAGGCCGCCCTGCTTTTGACAAGCACCTCGGGGTCGGGAGCGCCTAGGTTTATGAGATAGCTGTCGTGGCTCATAATGCTTTTTAGGCCCGTTTCATCAAGTGCCTTCTGCCAAAGCTCTACTGCCTCAAGAGATAGCGACCTTGAATGCCACTGGCGCTGATTTGAAGTAAAAAGCTGTATTGTCGTGGCGCCAATATCTCTGCCTTCATAGAGGGCGTTATGAACGCCGCCTGCAGCTGATGTATGGGCCCCAATAAGAAGTTCTTTTTCTTTCATCTTTTTACACCTTCGAATCGCGACTTTGTTATATCAAATATTTTATAAAGAACCAGCCAGCGATCATAGCAACTGTTCCCCTAAAATAACATAAAAAATCGAGCAGGGATGGTTAAGTAAGGGCTTACCGCAGAGCCTTCCGACGGCTGGACGGGGTCCTCCTTTTATAAAAGTTGGTAACTAAAGTGGTACGCAGATGTCTCGCGAGGTAAATAGGCGCACAAGTGTAGTGGGTATCAGGGCGAAGCTTCTTTGAGTCTTTGTGACTTTGTGTTCATTTTTTTATTTTTGTAAAAGCACCTGAGGCTACAGGTAGATTTCAATTAGCTACAAAATTGAACACAAAGTCACAAAGACTCAAAGAAGCTTCGCCAATTTTATAAGCTACTGATGTTAAGTAATTTAATTGAAGTTACTAGGGAGCAATCGAGAGATCGCAGAGAAAATCTTACTGCGAGGCCCTAGTTTTCTTGCCGCGTTAGCGGCATGCCATTTAGGCACTATTCGCGAATGCGAATAGTGCCTGAAAGCTCGTGGCTCTTGAGAGCCAAGACAACGCAAAATGTCTCTCTGCGCTTTCTCGAGTGCTCTTCGGTAAATATTTTTTTGATATAGCTAAAAAAATTCGCCCATGGCGTTATTTGTTAAATAGGTTTATGATAGATAGCGGGATACAAGTTTTGGGGGCATTTTGTCAGTAGAACCATCTTCTGCGCAGGCGGCGCCAACCGGGTTGGTACCAGATTCCATCTCTTCAATCACGCGTTCGGCTGTTCGCTTTTTTTCAGGGACCATGCTCTCTCGCATCACGGGAATGGTGCGCGATATGGTGCTTGCCTTTTGCTTTGGCACGCACGAGGCGCTTGCTGCACTCTTTGTTGCCTATAGGCTGTCGCAGCTTGCAAGGCGCCTTTTTGGGGAGGGAGCGCTGCAGTCGGCCTTTATCCCTGTCTTTGAGGAGATGCGATCAGAAGAGACAAATAAGGCCTTTCGCTTCTTTCGCGACTTAAGCGTACTGCTAACGCTCTTTTTGGTGGGCTTTATAGCAGTAGGCGGCTGTGCACTTTTTGCTTCTCACTCTGTTGTCGACTGGAGTGCAGGTAACAGCCAGATCGTAAACCTTGCAATACTTATACTGCCAAGCCTGCTTTTTATCTGCCTGTTTGGACTAAACAGCTCACTTCTTCAATGCCAAAAACATTACTTTATTGTGGGGATTGCTCCCACCTTTTTTAATATCTCCATTGCCGTAGGAAGCCTCTTTTTCCATGGGTGGGATCCCAACGCTGCCATGCCCTACGTTGCCATCTTTATCGTCGTAGGCTGCTTTTTGCAGTGGGGGGCAACCTTTGTTCCTACTATGAAGACACTAAGAGCACACCTTGGCAAAGATATATGGAAAAATATCCAGATCTATTCAAAAGATATCCGCCGCCTTGCAGCACCCCTTGCCTTGGGCCTTCTTGGAGTCGGCGCCACACAGATCAATAATGCCATCGACGTCCTCTTTGCCCGCTATGCTGACCCTGAGGGGCCGGCCCAGCTTTGGTTTTCGCAGCGCCTGCTTCAGCTTCCCTTAGCGCTCTTTGGCATTGCAATATCCGGCGCACTTTTGCCGCCGCTTGCCCGCAGCATACAGGCCGGGCGAAAGGATGAGTACCTGCGCTTTTTAGACTTTGCCCAAAGGCGCGTCTTTGCCCTGCTTTTACCATGCACGCTTGCCCTTTTTGTCTTGGGCTTGCCGCTCATTAACTGCATCTTTCACCGCGGCGACTTTCAGCTTCATTCGATCCTTATGACGACAGAATGCCTTCACACCTATGCTATAGGACTTATTCCGATGGGGCTGATCATCGTGCTTGGCCCTGCATTTTATGCCTTTAAAGATTTTAAAACGCCGGCAAAGGGCGCCTTTCTTTCGCTTATTATAAATTTTGTTGTAAACTGCATTTTTATTTTCGGCTTTGGCTTTAAGGCATTAAGTGTTGCGCTTGCTACAAGCATCTCTTCCTGGATCAACATCATCTATCTCTACACACGCTTAAAAAAACATTATGAGCAGATAGTCAGCCCGGAGGGCATTGTGGAGATGCAAAAGGTAACTTTAATAAGCGTTCTTTGCAGCGCATTAGCTTTTATGCTGCAGGTCTACCTCTTTGCAACGCCGCAGCTCTTTAACTTTTTTGCTGCAACCGATAGCTCGCTTCCCTCATCCCTTTTTGACCAGGTTCTCTATTTAGCTATCCCCGGATTTTTCTTTTTGGCAACGCTGTTTGTTGCAGCGTGGCTATTTCGAGCAAAGGACCTTTTAGTACTCTTTAGGATAAGGCGTGATGGCAAAGAGCAAACAGTTTAGAGCATTAGCTCCAGCCAAGATCATCCTTACAGGCGAGCACTCTGTCGTCTACGGCCAGCCGGCAATAGTCACTGCCGTAAACCGCTTTGCCTGTGCAGAAATCCTGCCGGGATCATCCCCTACCATCTCATTTACACTAAAAGATCTTAAGCAGAAGGCATCCTGCACCATACGCGCTCTTCGCATTATGAAAGAGCGGCTGCTTGAAAGCTACCACCGCTGCCTAAAAGGGCAGCTCTCTATTCGCGAGGTGCTGCAAAAGCCATCCGAACTCTTTCAATTTGCCCTGATTTCGCTTATAGATACCTTCCAGATGGAAATTCAAAAAGGTTTTCATATAAACCTGCACTCTGACATCCCGATAGGATGCGGCATGGGCTCTTCTGCTGCAACGCTTGTCTCTGTAATTCGCGCCCTAAGCTCCTTTTTGGGGCTAGAGCTAAAGGCTGAATGGCTCCACAAGCTGAGTATGGAAGCAGAAAGGCTGCAGCATGGCTACTCAAGCGGTCTTGACTCCTATGTCTCTTTAAACGGCGGCTGCGTGCGCTTTCAAAAGGGAAAAGCTGAGCCGTTAAAGATACATAAGCTCTCTCTTTCTATCGTAAATACCGGAAAGCCGCTCACCTCTACCGGCGAGTGCGTGATGCATGTTGCCAATGGCTTTAAGACAAGCGAAATATGGGATGAATTTGGATCGATTGCCGGCAGGTTAAGCGAAGCACTTACCTGTGAAGATATGTTTATGTTAAAGCAGCTTATCCGCGAAAACCACCGCCTGCTTGTAGCCCTTGGAGTGGTTCCAAAAAAGGTCCAGAGCTTTATCGACGAAGTAGAAAAAAGCGGCGGCGCATCAAAAATCTGCGGTGCGGGCGCAATTTGCGGCGATCGTAGCGGCGTGCTGCTTGTAGTGTCGGAAAATGCGCCGCATGAGCTTGCAACAAAGTATGGCTATAACCTGGATACGTTAGAGGGAGAAAGCCTTGGGGCAAGACTTATCGTGTAGCGTGCCGGGCAGTATTATGCTCATGGGCGAGCATGCTGTTCTTCAAGGGAAAAGGGCCCTTTCATGCGCCGTAAATAAACGCATACATGTGCATAAAAAGGCAAGAGATGATGACAAAATCATCATCCATTCAGCCCTTGGCAAGTATTCCTCAACCCTTTCTAATCTTATCTTTGATCCGCGCTTTAGCTTTGTGCTTGCCTGTTTAGAAGGGCAAAGTGAGGGGCTAGAGCTCACTATAGAGTCTGAATTTTCTCACACGGTTGGCCTTGGCTCCTCTGCTGCTGTCTCAATCGCAACTCTTGGCTGCTTGCATGGGCCGAACATCCCCCTCAAGACCCTCTTTGAAAAGAGCCTCAAGGTAATACGCAAGGTGCAAAAGATAGGATCCGGCGCAGACGTTGCAGCCTCTATCTTTGGGGGTATTGTCCTCTACCGCATGGAGCCGCAAGAAATTACTCCTATTACAGCCAAAATCCCCCTTACGCTTGTCTATTCCGGCAGCAAGATGGCAACGCAAGAGGTAATACGCCTTGTCCTTGAAAAAGAGGCTGAGGATCCAATCAAATTTAAAGAAATATTTTTAAGCATGGATGTGTTAGTAGGCGAGGCAGTTGCAGCGCTGCAAGATAATGACCTTATACGCCTTGGAGCTCTCTTTAACTCTCACCACGACTATCAAGTAGCTCTTGGCACCTGTAACGACGCTTTGGCTGCAATAGTAGCTCGCTTGAGAGCCTCTCCTACTATATTTGGCGCCAAAATTTCAGGATCGGGCCTTGGAGACTGTGCTGTTGGCTTGGGATCTTGCTCAATGCCGGGCGAAATCCCCATCGAAATTTCAAAGCAGGGAGTATGCTTTTATGATTACTAAAGCAGAAGTTATAGAGCGCCTTCTAGGAAAAAAAAGAGCACCTGCAAAGCAAACAGCTGAAGCCTTTGCCCCTGCCAATATCGCCCTGATAAAGTACTGGGGAAAAAGAAATAGCGAGCTAAACCTTCCCGTTACAAGCAGCCTCTCCTATTCACTTGCCGTTGGCACCCACACAAAAGTTACTGTAGGTGAAGGTGACAGCTGCACCCTCAACGGCACTCCCGTTGCCTCCGGGCCATTTTACGAGCGCCTTTTTGCCTTTTGCGACCTGTTTCGAGAGCCAAATACCCGCTTTCAGATCGAAACAAAAAATGAAATCCCAACAGCCAGCGGCTTTGCCTCATCATCATCGGGCTTTGCAGCGCTTGTTTTAGCACTTAAACGACCTCTATGGCTGGAAGCTTGAACCAAAAGAGCTCTCCATTCTTGCTCGCCTAGGGTCGGGAAGTGCCAGCCGCTCGATCTATACAGGCTTTGTAGAATGGCAGGCCGGATGCCAAGAGGATGGCCTAGATAGTTTTTCCGCCCCTCTTGATGCTACCTGGGAAGAACTTGAGCTTGGCCTTATTATCATCTCAAGCAAGCAAAAGCCGATAGACTCTCGCACGGCGATGAATGAGACGGTGGCAACATCTTCCCTCTACCGAGCCTGGCCTGAAAAGGTAGCGCACGATCTCCGCCTGATGCGCGAGGCAATTTACAACAAAGACTTTACGCTTTTAGGCCAAACCGCAGAAACTAACGCCCTTGCCATGCACGCCACCATGATCGCTGCCACCCCACCCATCCTCTACTGGCTTCCCGAATCTGTTGCCTGCATGCAAAAAATCTGGAACCTTAGACAGGGCGGCATGAACCTCTACTTCACGATGGACGCAGGCCCTAACATCAAGCTCCTCTACCTCAAAAACGATCAAGACACAGTTCGAGAGCAGTTTCCTGAACTCAAAATCCGATAGCATGATTCAGGCTTATTGAAGGTCCTTCCTTAAGGAAAGGGTCAGGTTCAATACCGTTCATTTAAGCAATTTTTCTTGATCTCGATCGTGATCTTAATCTTGATCTTCTTCTTGACAAGAGCGCTCATACTCAGAAAATACCAAAAAAAGAAAGATTAAGATCAAGATCAAGATCGAGATTAAGAGCAAGAAATGGCTTAAGTGAACGGTATTGGGGTCAGGTTAGGCCTAGGGGGTTGATTTAAGCCCTTTTTCACACTATCGTTTTTCAGCACAATTTGTCCTTTGTTTTGGAGCCCGTCTGAGGGCGATTGCCTTTAGCCCATAGCGACCCAAGGGAGCTATGGGTAGTGCGAAAAAATTCAAGAGCCCTTCAGGGCGACTGACTTACACGCGCGGTGGTTTCAGTCGCCCTGAAGGGCTCCCTATGATGTTTTCTTGCTACCCATAGCTCCTTATCAGTCGCTATGGGCTATAGGCAGTCGCCCTCAGACGGGCTCCAAAACAGGCTTTCATTTACGGGCTATAATGTTTGTGATTAAAGGACAAATCTTGCAGGAAAACTATTGTGTGAAAAAGAGCTTAAATCAACCCCTATAAAATTCTTTGATATCAGTTGTCTTCAGGAGAAGGTTAAATTTGTTTAATAACTCGAACTTAATATTCTGTTTTGTCAGGAATGAAAAGGCTGTTTGTATAGAAGAATCATCGCCTGCCGGTAAAAAAATGCCCACAGATAATAAAGGCGGGTTCTTACTAGGATCCCGTCGAAAATAAATCAAACCAATGCGATTTGGTTTTATGTCAGAGTCTTGAGTATCGCGAAGTGCAATAAAGAATTCACCACCTTTTTCTGAATCGCACTCTACAGTGAATTCAGATTTTACAAATGGATAGTCTTCCTGGACAACGGTTACTTTTTTCCTTACAGTTTCGCATAGTGAGTCAATTTGCTCTGGAGTTAGGGCTACTCTGAGGATAGTGTCAACTACCTTTTTTACGATTTCGCGTGTATAGTCTATATTCTTTAACGCTGGAATAGTTCCATGCAGTATATAAAAAAATTCATTCTATGTCAAGGACAGAATGGGGGCTGCATGGGGCCATGAGAGGCTGCTCTGCCCGGGAGGAAGAGAGACACATGCTTGTTTTCCTATATCTTACGTTTATTTTTCATGATAAATGACAAAAAAGTGACGCCCAGCCGAGTCAAACCCGCTCTCGATGCAGCTGTTACCCTTCTTTGACATTCAATTCTTTATTATGTATAATGAAGAGCATGGACGCATCACCAAATAAGGGCATTACTCCGCTCGAATGGGGTCAAATCTTAGATAAGTATGTCGACTCTAGGAAAAAGCTCTTGAGTCAGGGGCACTTGCATGTGTACATCACCCCTGACATGCAGTATAAACTCTTTAGCAAAACAGAGGCAGGGGTCCATAGCGGCCTTACCAAAATTCCCCTGAAAAGAATCATAGAACTTACGTTGCCTATGTTGCGGTGTCATGAAGGCAGGGCTTTATTAGAGCATCTTGAAACGCTTGGTGCCTTACTTGCTGCAAAACAGACAAAGCAAATTCGAGATGGGGGACAAAGCGCTATTAGCCTTGTTCAGAAAAAGACATTTCCTCGGCAAATTGCTCCGGTCCAAAACCTGCCGGAAGTGGTTCTTGGAGTGCGAGGGCATAACCTGGTTTCACCTGAGAGGCTTCGTGAACTTAGAGACTGTTTAGCCGCAAATCCTCAAGTTTCCAGGTCCGGAGATGGTAGAGATGGCGTTTTCTATCTTGAACACCCTGAACATCCAAAAGTTGTGGTTAAGTTTTGCAGCGATGTGCACAGGCATATTTTAGCCGATAGGCTGTTGGGTAAATTCTTTCAGGTTCCTGTATATGAATCTTTATCTTCTGACATGAAAGAAGCGCAAGCTACAGTTGCACTTGTTTCTGATAAGGGAAGAGGTTTTTTGCAAGAACACTTAGATGCTGCAAAGAAAAAGAGTGAGACGGAACATACAAATCAAGATGCAGTAATTACAACGTTTTCTATGAGACTTAATGGCTTAAATTGGATTTTAGATCAGGGACTGGTTATTGCAAAATTTATGGATGCGACGGCCTTTAAAGACATGCTGGCTTCGGATCGAGCTGAGTTATTATCATATAAAAAATTTGTTTTTCAGTTGGGCGAAATGATGCTTATTGATACTGTCTTACACAATACTGACCGAGTGTCTGAGAGTATATGCAATAAAGCAAATTTTATGGTGACCGACGATAAAGAACTTGTATGCATAGATCACGATTTTAATATAACACGCGACAATTTACCCTTAATTAGGGATAATCTAACGAACCTTTTGGGAAAAGACAATGGTTTACAAGTACGGGCAGATCATTTACTTAATGAGGGTGGAAAACGGCTTGCCTGTAACAAGGATCAATTAATAGCTGATCTAAGGCATGGTGTAGAGTCTGCTGCTCAAAAGCTGGTCGATATACTTAAGACAGAGCCTACATTGCTGGATATTCCAGAGAAAGAAGGTTGCGTATCATGCGATCCTCATGTTATGAATGAACTAGTTGAGCATCTATCAATGTTGAGTCAAAAAGGTGGTAACCTATGATCCCAAATTCAGAGACTATACAATATCTCACCCAGCTAAAGGGCGATCTCAAAACATTCACCCCAGACCAAATTGAAATGGTTAAAGGGTATTTGCCAAAAACCCATTTAAGAACTCGACTAGTGGATGTTGTCTCTACGTTACGACTGGATTTGATCAGCAAGCCAGATCAAGAGCTGACTGGTAAATTTAAAGTATTAAAGTCTGATCTTGTTACTCACGTCGATAAGAGAATTTCTCGCCTTAAAAACCCGCAAGATTGTGCGTGCATAGACCCATGGATAGCCCTTGAGCGTAAGACTAGTAACCCTGATCTAAAAAGTCAGTGTGAAGATGCAAGTACCCATATTGAGGATGTCCTGTTTACATGTTGCGAAGTTATTGATAACCGTATGCAAGACGTAAGTCGATTCGAAGCACAAGAAGTAAGTGAGTTTCGGGCAAACTTTTTGCCTCGCTATTTGGATATTATCCAACCAAATTCAGAACGATCTATGTTAGAAAAGCCAATCCAGGACGGCTTCCAGAGGCTTGAAGAGGCTTTGAAGTCGGTAGATTTTGCTAGAGCCGAACAAGCGGCAAAATCAATACACGCCTCTCTTACCGCCTACGCACTAGCTGTAACAAAGATTTAGAGAGCAAGTACTAATAAAACTCATCATTATGCTGTCCAGAGGATAGCTATCTCTTCGATTGCGATATCGCCCTTTTTTGAGTGGAGCGTGAGGGGCTCGAGGGTTCGGAATGGCTCTAGAAAAAACTCAAATAGTAACCAAATCTGACGATTTACGGGTTATTTACCTGTTAGCTGTTTTGTCCGATAACATGATTCAGGCTTATTGAAGGTCCTCAAATAAAACCTTGCGGGCAGTGTATGTCATAACATACTCTACATAGCTACTTTGTTTCGGATCATAATTAAAGATTTTGAGCACTCGCTGCTCTGGTGGTAGATGAACATCCTTCTCCGTATAAAATCGGATTACTTGCGGATAGTTTTCCCACCATAGTCCTGCTTGCTTAGGGGCTGTGGTTGGAAGTGGTTCTGCTACCGGATGCCCGATACATACCTTTCCATCGCTATCGAACAATGATACAGCAGCACCAGTAAAGTCTAAACGCGCACTGTTCGCATCTTCAAGCAGTGTCACCTTAGGTTCTGGCTGGGAAGGTAAATTAAGCTTTTCTAGCATCAGAGCTTTTACCTTTTCAGCTGTTGGACCAAATGCGGTGGTTTCTGCCTCATCAAGCCCGCTATCGACTTTTTTACAAAGTGTGTCAAAGTAGCAAGCAAGATTGTGGTCTCCTTGGGAGGCAAAATCTACGCCAATAGCCGTCGACACCGACATATAATTATGCTCTTGGTCGAGTGTAAATTTGCCATCGTATCCAAATAAAACTCGGCCTTGAAGTAGATCAGTTGGATATGTAACTGGGAATCCCTCCTGTCGCCTAGATCTTTCGCGTTGAGGATCAGTCGTATAATCAGAATTTGAGGTCGCCTTCCATAGTTTTATTCCGATAGTTACTAAAGTTGCATCTGCAATAGCATCTGTATCCCAGGTCTCTTGCAACGGTTTAACGGTTGCTAATTTTTCAAGAAGTTGATCTTGATCATGCGGCCTATATTTATTTTGCTCTGCAATGCGCCCGCTTCTTACGATATGAGTGCCTTTATAGGGGTAAGTAACCACTGCTTCACCAATCGTATTCCCACTTAGAGAATAGGATAGATATATCCAGGTTTCACCCCCGTACCCATGTGCTTCAACGCCAACTGAAGCTCTATCGCTCTCTTTATTCATCGCCACAAGGCTGGTCTGGACACTCGTCTCTAACATGCATTTTTTTGATTCATCCCAATTAATTCTTTTACCTATGGGAAGTCCCTGTCGCACCCAGTCTGCTACCGATTGGACATCCTTGTATCCAAGACGGTCTATCACAGCTTGGGGGAGTTTTATCATTTCTAATGAACGTCTTCCTCCATAATATAAACGACTATCTGTTGAAGCAAGCGACGCACTTGCCCGATAATTATTATTATACATTAGGGAACTAAACCCCCTTTGGGGAAATCTCTCTATGCTACGTGAATCAGTATTGCTTGGAGGGCGCTTGGATGCAACCACACCCTCTGCTATACATTGGTTAAATACCTCAGGGGCAACATCCCCACGTTTGCGAAGCAGCTCCTTTACTCTCGTTTCATTGTGATATAAATCACTAGGTTCATGCGGTCCAAATTGGCTAGTTGCAGGTAACATCAAAAACTCCTAAAAAGGGAAAAACTCTAAATGATACGTGATCTAATTGCAACCTAAATAATAATGATAAAAACGCCCAATTTCTTTTAGCAATATTCGCGAAAATGTGATAAAGTAGGGCCTTTTTTATTTGAGGCAAAAATGGTATCTGCACTTCGCCTGGCGCTTACTTATTGTGATGAAAATAAGCTTGCTAATGAATCATTTTTGACACGTGTAGCACTTGCAAAAAGGCTTCCCTCAGAACAAGAGGCGCACCTCAAGTCCGCTTTGGAGCTTGCTCACAAACACCAAGCCCCAGAATATCGCACGCGCGCTGTTTGCACTTTGGCAAAGCACTTTCCCGAAAAGCAAAGATTTTATAAAATTCAAAGCTTACACACCAATCCTAATCCGTCAGACGAAGAGTTGCGCCTAATGGCCCAGACCTTTAACGGTTGGCTCACAGCAGCAACCATCCAAGACCCCTCAACACGATTTAACACTCTCCTGACACTGGCTCTTGCAGAGGATGACCCTAAGAAGGCTGATACATTGTTCCGTTATGCTGTTGAGACGAACAGTCCAAATGTAGAATCGCTTGATCTTTTACGAAAACTTGCAGCACAAACGGCGCATTTAATAAGTGATTTTCATTTTCCCGATTTTGAACGCTACACCAAGCACTATATTGACACCCTTAATTGTTTCATGCCCATTGATGAAAAACACTTTATGCAGTTTTTTAAAGAGGTACTTTCTGCAAATATTAATTTGGCAGTACATGTTGCAACCATTGTAAATATATCGCCTTCTGTTGACGCAAAAGCAGCACTTTTAGTGCTAGAGTCATCGAAAGAAAAAAGGTTAACGGACATTGAAACTCTAGTCAACAAGGTCAAGACAAACAATGATCTTCTGAAAAATGCAAGCATAACTTTGCGCCTTGAAATAGTTTGTAAATCCTCACAACTTCCCCAATCGCTTCAGCTGGACTTTGTGCTTACCGCTCGTTGGATAAAGGCTCTTTTAAAAATGGGCAAGCAAAAGGAAGCAATAGAACCGCTAAAGGCATTTTGTTCACAAGTAGAGGAGTATTTGAACAGCATAACCGTTGCCGACCCTGACCTGTATCGCAAGCGGTGCAGCAAACTGCTAAAAGCAGCCTCTGCCCTTGCAGTCTACTTTCCCAATCACGCATTAGAACTGGTAAAACTTGCTCTACCCCGCCTTGCCAATGCCCGCTCCTACATAGAAGATATAGAAGCCATTGTTCACTTCGCTTGCAAGCATAAATTTCTAAAAGTCGTCTGCGAGCATAAATCTCTAGAAGCCGCCTGCGAGCATAAATCTCTAAAAGACTGCATTGAATACGAAATCACCACCACCCTTAAAAAGCATCGCGCGGCCCATCTCGAACGAGATGACAGCATGCCCACGCTCATTGCACTTGCAAAAGCGGTGCAGCCCCTTTCAATCGCTCTTGCGCATACTGATCTTATATCCGAGATTTTTCGCACCCGTATCAGCCACCCGAACAGATGGTCCAAATCCTTTGTTGCAGATCTTTTTAACATACCCGCATTTAACAGAATACGAGTAGGGCTGTACGAAGAGGCTCTTGCAGAAGATCCACAAAACATCGAGCTTATGCTTTGCCTTGCCAACTGCAGCGACGATAAAAAAGAAGAGTGGCTTGGTCGTGCACTTGATACTTTCTTAAAGCTAAAAAATCCCAATCGCAATCTGCTTGGAAGGATTTTATCTGCATTTGCGGGAACATCTCTTTAGGCTAACCACATCTGACAATTTACGACGTAAATCGGCAATATACTTGCCGGCCTTGTTCACCTTTTCGGTCAAGTTACGTCTAGCCACACCGTAGGTTCTGGAGTGCGACGATCTTTCGTCGCTTTCACTCTGACCACGCACCCTAATAGCCTCACCGCCCAAGCTACAAATTTACGCTTGGGCGGTTTTGTTGTAAGGGTGTCTGGTCAAAGTAAAAGCTGCGAAGAATCGCAGCACTCCAAAGGCTTCGCCGTTTGACCGAAATTTCTCTGAGAAAAGGTGAACAAGGCCTACTTGCCGGTTTACGGGTTTTTGCCTGTTAGCTGTTTTGATTGCTACGTAAGTTCTTGAATAAGCTCTTGAATCTCTTCTACTTTTACGGGTAGCGTAAATGGCTCCGGGATCTCTTTCATAGGCTCTGCCATGCGGCGAATAATAGAAATCGCCTTCTCTGATATCTGCTTTGCGCGAAGCTTGGCCTCTAAATTGTCGTAGAAGGCTGCATCTTGCTCATTTTTTGGAGTGTGGTCTGCGGTAAAATAAATGTACACAGTAAGTCCTGCCGCGCGAATATCAAGGGCATGACAGGCATTTTTATAATTTTCTGGTTCACAGCGCCAGAAGGAATTTATTACCGCATCTATATAGCGACTATAACCATAGCCTTTTGTATGGGAGGGAAAAGGTTCAATGTTTAGATATTCTCGAAGAGGTTGT
The DNA here is from genome assembly GCA_963826935.1 of uncultured Chlamydiales bacterium. GTDB lineage: Bacteria > Chlamydiota > Chlamydiia > Chlamydiales > FEN-1388 > SZAS-7. Next base: position 266,775 of record CAWGYH010000002.1, read on the forward strand.
AGTTTTTTTTGGTCGACATGCCAGCCGCAAATCGGTATTGGTTTTTTCTGAAATAGTTTTGTTTTTGGTGCATCAAGTGAGATCATTCCCCATGCAGCAAGTCTTGCAACAGAAGTTCCATTTCTTTCCAAAAATGCCTCATCGACTGTGCCCTCACTAAATCGAACAACTACCTTCTGCATTGCAATTTTTTCCTGCTCCGAGTTGAAACGATAGGCGCTATTCATTCTGGCAATGAGTTCGCTAATGATCTTTGATCCGCCCAAATCAGCAATATGAAACCTCTTTTCATCATGCAATACATTGTCCACCTTTATATCACCGTGACAAAAATCTTTTAGAATCATATGTATGATTGCATCAAGAAAAGTTTTTGCATTTTCTTTTTTTACAGGCAAAAGATGAGGAAGCTCGGCTGTTACAGCTTCTCCAACTCCTCGGAAATAGGCTCTTACTGCGGCTGCTTGCATATACCCCACCAGATTTAAAAAATCATTATGAGTATAGGGCAGGGACTGTTTTATGACAAGAAAAATTACGTTTGTGGCGGCGACTGTTCGATCATCTGCTTAAACATGTCAATTAGATGAGAAAATTCCTCATCTCCACGAAGAGCGCGTAAAATACCGCCGTGTTTATCAATAAATTCTTTTAACATCTTCTCTTTGACAGCTTTTTCTACGGGGCTTGAAAAAGCATCAATAAGCTTTTGGCCAAACGCATCGATTTCGGCGAGCACTTTTTGTTTATCCTGTTGATCCGCTTCTGACATGTTGAGATTGTCTGTTAGAAATTGTTCGCTACGAACAGCTCTTCCAAGGTCTTTATGGCCATAATAGCTCATATAGACCACTTTTTTGGGGCCGCTTGCTGAAGCGAGGGTCACAAGTCGCATCTCATCTTGAATGCCCGCATGTTCGCCCAAGTGTTTTTTATTCTTGATGGCTGTTTCTTCTTCGCTGGCATGCTCTGCTGACCCGGTTGCGTACTTGACAACGATGTTGGTTTGCGCTCGTAAAGAATAGGCTTTGAAGACAATGGCTGCTGCACCGCTTCCTGCCTGCTCCATCTCTTTTATTAAGACATCAGGCTTATGGTCCTTATCCGGCACCACAAGGGTTGTGTAGGCCTTGCCACCACCCAGATGGATGACAGACTCCCCAAGTGCCGGAAAACCACTTAGAGCCCCTTCAACAAGCATTTGGGCAGTTTTCTTATCGACTGGGCCAGAATCTGATAGCTTTTCTTTAATCTCTTGAAGCGCCTCGTCTTTTTGGGCCTCAAGGGCAAGATCTGAGAGTTTTTGAAAAAATGGGCCGCTTTTTCCGTCTAAAAGCAGGCTATGCACACTTGGAGGGGGGTTTTCAAGGTCCTCTAGCTGGATCGATTGCCTATTTAATTGTCTGGCAAGCTGGCCGCTTACGCGCTTATAGAGGCCAGAATCCAGTACGCCGGCCTTTTCTGCCTCTTGCAACATGGAGCGGGTTTTTTCAACTGCCTCCTCTTTATTTCTTCCGGCAGAAGGCAGTATTTGTTGCTCATATGTACTCAAAAGCTCGGCACGCCGCATTCTATCCTGAGAAAAGAGCTGTTTTAGCTTGTCAGGAATGCCCTTTACTGTAGAAAAGAGCTTGCCATTCGAAGAGAGCTTTTGGGCGCTTGTTGCAAAAAGGTTTTTTACAGATGCAACGACGGATTTTACAGAAACGCTCTTAAGCTGCAAAGAGGCTGTGCGACTATTTTTTGCACAAGGTTCTGCTTTTGCAAAAGGACCGCGTGCAACAACCGCTTGTGTCTTGGCATCGCCAGAAGAGTGACGAGCAGCCTCCTTTACTCCAAGCTCCTCTCCCACGCCTACATTTGCTGATCCTGTAGAGTTGCGAATGTCCATTTTTTCTTCTCATCTACTGTTCGGGAGGTCGTGTATATTCTGCAACGACACTTCCAGTAATATTTATACCCAAAACAAGCGAAGCTTCTATCGCACTGGAAACGATTCCGAGAGCAATAATGCCAAGACCAACTGGCGGACATAAAGTTGCAACAGCCGCGCCGACACATACGCTCTTTATCAACATGCCCTCCGTGTGTTTTGGCGCTTCAAAATTTTTCATTTGAACTGCTGTTGCATGAACAGTTTCTTTTAACGAGCTTAAGAGGCCCATCGCTGTTTGATCTGTAACAATTTCGGAAGTATTAGGTCCTTGCGCACCCTGAGATGGTCTAATGCCTTGAACACCCATAGTAAATTCTCCTTTAGAATTGAGACTGTTCTACTTTTATCGAGTTAACTACCGTTGCATACTGCTGCTTGCCTGATGCATGCGCAAGGGCAAGTTTCAGCTCATGCTTTGCCTCGCTTGCCTGCCCAAGCTTTTTATGGCAGCGGGCAGCGTAGAGGTATGGGATAGGATTATGTGCATCGATCTGGCTTGCCATGGTAAAGGAGGCAAGGCTCTCCTGATAGCGCCTTTCAGCGTGCAGCAGGATGCCAAGCGCTGTCCAGCAGGCACCGTAGCCGGGATCTAGCGATACTAAAAGGGAAAAGACCTTAGCCGCGTCGCCTATGCGATCCTCTTCGAAAAGATGGCGGCCAACAGAAAACATTTTATCAAGAAGGTCGACGTCAAAGCCAATCATGGCGGCAACTGTTTCGAACTGCTTTTTCTGCTTTGCTTTCAGATTAGTTTTAAGCCTGTCCACCCCCTGAATAAGCTGCTGGATGGCATGCTGATCGCCCTTATTGAGAAGCTCGCTTATTATCACCTCAAAAGCTTGCGTCCAGACCGCAAGATGCGCCTTTCCCTCATTTTGTGCATCAAGCTGCAGCCTTTTGCGATAAGATTCAAAAGACTCGAGTGAGCTTCCATGCTTCTCTTTTTCTTTTTCGCAAATATCGTGAACAGCTTTTGTAATAGACTCGAAATAATTATGAGCGACCATAATAACTCCTTAGTTCCCTCTATTTAACTAATTATCATAAATGACAATTATTTTATAGAACTATTCGGAGTCTTGGGTAGCAAAAAGTGACAGGAAGTCCCTGTCGCTTAAGGAGATATCATCTGATTTTTGAGCTGCAAGCACATGTGCCATAACGCTCGCTTTAAGCTCAGAATGGCTGTTTACGAAGTGAAGCAGCTCATTCCAGCGAAATTTTAGGTATATTTCCTTTGAAAGGAGGGCATTCCAGGCGCTAATTGCATCATCTGCCTGATTTTCTGCCGGCGGCTTGCCCTGCACGATAAATCGGCCATCTTGTGCCAGCGTCCTTTGAAAAAGCGCAGCTAAATCCGGGCGTGCCTCTATAAAGGCATTTGCAAGACAAAATTGGCGCTCAAGTGAGTTGATTCTTGCTTGAGCGTCTTTGCACCCCTCTTCAAGATCGATCGAAGAGGATGAAAAAAGGGTATTTACACTTTCTTGCAGGCAAGAAACTGCTCCGGTGACCTGTTCTGGAAGAGATACCAGCCCGCGTATGGCAGAGAATAAAACCTGCATGCTACCCCTGATAATCATATTGAAAAATTGCCTTGTAGACCCTTTGCAACTGATCGATTTCTTGTACAAACTTTTGTCGCATTGGATGATCTTCCTTTACACTTGCAACAAGCGTTCTACACTTTGGAATGCGCGTTTCAATCGATGCTTTGATAACGGCTAAGCGATGAGTCTCTAAAGTATGTACTTCTTTAATCCATTCTCTACGGAAGCTGTGAGCCTCTCGTTTAACATCATCAAAGGACTTAACCTCCTTCTTACTAAAAACTGGAGCAACTTTTTGTACAACCTTGGACATTTGTATCTTTTTAACAGGTGAAACTACTGCCTCAGGCATTCTGATACAGCGCTCTTTATTGTGCGCAATAGTCCTTAAGTCATTCGTTGTGGCATCTAGTAAGCTTATCGCATACCCTTCCATCGACTGTCTATACGCTGCATCCAATACCTTCAAAAGATCAGAAACAACATCTTCAGCTTTTATTGATGCCAAGGCCGACGGAGATCGATTGGGAATTTGTCCTCTATCCAGGTTCATAACTGACTGGACGAAATCAAAACCTACTGCATCTCTCTCCACTTTCGTCAACTTCACCGGATGTTTTTTCCACACTTTCTCCTGCAGCTCTTGAGGCAAAGCTCGAACCATTGTATACTGTGTCGATATAACTAACGTCATAGCTTACGCCTCCTTTTGAGTTTTCAAATACTTGAGCAGTATTTTTAAATTTTCGCCGAACTTGACAAAAGAATCCTCTATTTTGCTTGCCTTTATGCGTTCTGCTATGGCAGCCGCTTCAATCATATCCTGTTCAAAGCGCACTGCTTCATCATACTGCGCATGAATCCGTGCAACGGACTCTGCAAAGCTAAATAGCTCGCTGTGATGTGCCTGTACGCGCCGTTCATGCTCGTGAGCTACTTGAGGAAGAAGCCGGCTTGCCCTTTCAACCGTCTGGTCGATAGTACCAAGGGCGCGAATTAATACCTCACGCTGCTCGCCCCTTACTTGGCGCAGGTCATCATACTTTTTAACAATTTCTTTTAGCTCTTCAACATCTTTTTTTGCTTTTTCGACCTGGTTATTGACTTGAGAAATTATTGCGATTGCAACCACAATAATTGGCCCCGCAATTTGTAAAATGGGAACGCCGCTAGAAGAGGCGACCTGGGCGGCTCTTAAAAGCTCAGGGGCAAGACTTACAAACATACACTACCTCAATTGTTTAATTAATTCATCATAAGAGGTGTGAATCCCCTTAGCCCTATTGATTGCATCCTCAAGGGTGCGCAGCGAGCAAAGAAGCCCTTCACGATCCTTTTCAAAGTCTTTATAATCAAGATTTTCAAAGCGAGCCACAGCATCTACAAGCTTTTGCACAAGCTCAAGTCGCGTTTGATGATCTACCTCTTTTTCAGCAAGGAGTGTAATCATGCGATCCCGTGCGAGGCTTACAGCATCTGTCTTAGCAAGCACAGCATCTTGAATTTGGTCTACCCTCGTCCAGACCTTTTCCTCATCTGCAAAAAGAGTCTCTTCTTGAGTGTGCAGCGCTCCAAGCTTTTCAACCTCTTTATCAAGCTCGCTAAGCGCTGTTTTTAAGGCATCGCAAGCAGGACTTATCGATGCATGAGACTTCACCCAGCCAACAAGTGCCATCATACGATTACCTCCTCCCCAAAGCTTCGCGAACCTGCTGCAGAAGAGGCTCTATCTCTGCAATATGCGTATCAATTTTCTGCTTCGTCTCGTCAATGATTTTTTTCAGATCGGCGATTTCAATTTTTTTCTTACCAGTTGCCTCTTTTCTTTCATTTTCTTTGCTGTCAAACTCTTTTAATGTTGCATCAAGAAATTCGCGCTTTTCTTTAATTTCGCCAAGGAGCTTATCGGCTCGAGAGATGTTCTGATCGACAGTTTCAAGACCTTTTAGCTTGGTATCGATCTGCGTCTCTTTTTTGTTAAAGTCGTCGATCTGCTTCTTGGTTTTTTCTATTTCAGCAGCAAGTTTTGCGCTATAGGTAGATACCTTTTGCGCAACAGAATTAATTTCACCTCGCAGCTGATAGATGCGAATATCTTTTGCTACTATCAAAAGAGCCGATAGCGCAGCCGCGCCAATAATGCCTGGTGCACCAAAAAGCGGCATTACAACAACAATCATCTGCTGCGCAATACTTAAATAAAAATTGCCCTTAGTAAGCTCTGTGACGAGAAAGGGAAAGGTGACCCCCACCCCAACGGCAACTGCCAAAAAGCAGGTAGCTGCAACATGTCCCCACACTTGACTTACAATGAGCGTAACCCCTGCCACAACAGCACCCGGCACAACATAGGGCTCCACACGAGTCCACGCATCATATGCACGATTTTGAATTGAAGAATTTGGAATTGATTGAGTTTGTGTTGTCATAAAAATTGTCCCCCGACTGCAATTACTGTTATGACATTTCTCGGAATTTGTCAACAGAAAATTGCGGGCCTCAAATTTTTCGAGACCGAGACCGAGACCGTTATTTTTTGCCTCCTATTCGTGTAGGCCAAAAATGACGGTCTCGTCTCGGTCACGGTCTCGGTCTCGATTAGGGTCGGGGGATAAAAAAACCCCCGCAAAGTTTGCACTTTGTGGGGGTAATGTAACAAAAAAATAAGAGAACTTTAATTATGCGCCGTGGGCGAGGAAGTCGCAAACCATCGGGATGTTGATTTCAAGCGGAAGCGAGATCTCCGTCATGCTTGGACGAGCTAAGAGCTGGCCTGAAAAGTTTGCTGCATCTTGGCTAAGATAAGTAGGAACTGTTCGGCTTGTACCCTCAACTGCGTGCTGCACTGTTTTTGACTTTTTGGACTTCTCTTTAATCGAGATGGTCATGCCCGGCTCTACTTGGAACGAGCGGCGGTCAACGCGCTTGCCGTTTACATATACGTGGCCATGGCTTACAAGCTGCTGCGCTTGGAAGATGGTGTTTGCAAACTTTAAGCGATAGACCATGTTGTCAAGACGGCACTCGAGCATCTGCAGGAAAAGCTCAGGCGTATTTTTGTGGTGGCGTGCAGCCTCTTTGTAGTAGCGCACGAGCTGTGTTTCGGTAAGCATACCAAACGAAGCCTTTAGCTTTTGCTTTTCTTCAAGCTGGATGCCGAAGTCTGACTTCTTCTTTCTTTTCGCACCATGCTGACCCGCTGGATTTGGCTTATGTGCCAATGGATTGTGGATACGGCCAAAGATATTGATGCCAAAACGGCGGGCTACTCGGTTTTTTGGACCTGTATAACGTGACATGTGTAAATCCTCTTAATTCGTAAGAAAGCAGCCAATATCTCATATTTGCATTTTTTTTGGCAATGATAAGTTGCAAATCGTGAAAAAAAAGTGATCTATAGGCCAAATGCTTTAGCGACAGGGTCCTCAAGTTGAGCCCTTAAAATGGCTCCATGGTCATACTCAAGGGCGAAAATGGCATCTCCAAGCGTGCCCCAAAGGCTATCAAAGCCATGGCGCTTTCCATTTTCTACCTGCACCTCGCGCAAAAGGCCTCCATGGGGGTAAAAGAGCCGTATCGTGCCCGATAGGACCCCTTTTACGTAAGGGATCTCTAGTTTTAAAGTTCCATCTTGATAAAAAAATTGCTGCATGCCTTCAAGCTTGCCGTCAGCATAGCGCAGCGTGCTGCAGATCTTGCCGTCGGGATAGTAAAAGTGGGCATCCCCCTCTCGCTTTCCCCGTTTAAAGGTCGTTTTCGAGCTTATCTGCCCATCTTTATAGTAGCCAATAGAGTCGCCATCAAGAACGGCTTCGACGTAGCCTGCACTCCAGATGAGGGTGCCGTCGGGACGGAAGCGTCGAATCTTGTTATCAGCTATTTCTTCAAGTTTTTTTGTCATATACTTTCTGGATGATAAGCTGGTTTACTACGGCCGTTTCAAGCAAGAAACGGTAGCGTTCGATAATAAGCTCCATCTCAAGTGCCTCCTCTTCACTTTGGGTCATGCCGGGATGGTAGGCAAACTGCAAGCGATAGTATTCAAGCTTGGCCCTCATCCGGTCAAACACCTCGAGAATGTAGCTATAGGCGATCTCTTTTTTAAGTGTCTCTTGTAAAATGATGATCTCAGGATCCTGGCAAAAATCAGAAAAGCGGTATTTGGGCGCTTTGGTAATGAGTTTTTCAAGGATAGCCTTTACGCGCTCCAGGCTTTCATACACCTCACGCGTGCCCTTATAAAGCATCTCCTTGGTGGCAGTGATCTGTCCTGCCTCTTGAATTGCGGTATGGACGAGGCTGTCATAATCGCAGGGGCGTGTAAGGTAGCGCTCCTCGGCCTCTTTTAAGCTCATGTGAGGGATATCTTTTAGCCCAAGCCCCCCTTCTGTTGCGTTGATAAGCTTCATACGGGGATGATCATTTGCAAAATCTTCAATCCACTTAGCCTCTAAAAGCCATTTCCAGGCAGTATCTATTGGGTTGCCATTGCGATCTTTCCACTTTACGGGGGCATCTTGTGGGGTTTTATGGCCTTCAACTCCCGGCGCATAGAGCTGCAGCTGCTTGCCATAGGCAAGGTCGTAGCCTACAAGAATTATAGGGCTGCAGCCAAGCATGTGGGCAATTTCGATGATAAAGTTGGCAACGCTGTGGCCGCCGCCAATAATTTTGCCGGGAATTTTGCACTTTTTTTCAAACCAGTCGGAGATGCTGTAGCCATCGCCCCCTTTGAGATAGAGCCTTGGGCCATGCACAAGCTCTAGCGACTTATTGAGCAGGCGGTTGCGGTAAAAAAAGGGCATTTGAAAACTTAACGCCTGGCGAAAGCGCAGGTACTGCATGGGATTTGGGTCAATGCCTGCCCCAAAGTGCGGCACAATGCCAGCCTCTAAAAGAATATTTACACTTGTTCCGCCGGAAAAAATAAGCGCCTTATCGCGAAGGCCTTTTATCATCTCAAGGTGCTGTTCAAGCGATGGTCCTGCAGCGCAGACTATTGCCGGACAGCCCCGAAACATCCCCGCAAGCTTATTGCCCTTATAGGAACCGGGAAGGTAGAAGAGGTTTTGCCAAAAATTTCTAAAAAAAGAAATTCCGTAGCCTGCATACTCATCAAGCACAAGGTGGATATCTGATGTCTCATACTCGATACGGGCAACGACATCGTCAAACGTAGTTTTTCTCGCCTTTTCATAAAAGGGCAGGCACGCTATGTGCATTTTTTTGCCATATGCTGCCCAAGAGATACTCTGAAGGACCTGTATGCCAACTTCGGAGTTTTCGATATGAAAGATTTTTACCTGGGGATCGCGCAAAATCTCGCCTGCATGCTTTTGCTCTAAAAAATGCAAAAGGACCCTTAAGTCATCTTCTACAAATATGAGGTAGCGCTGCCTATCCTGCTCTAGCCACTCTTTCAGGGCATAATAGCCATATCCAAGACCGAGGCCAAAGACGACAAGGTATTCAACCCCCTCAAGCGGCAAAGAGTTTGCCCAGCTCTTAGCTTCGCTCTTTGCAGATTGCGGTGAGTGATAAAAGTAGCTATTGTCTTTTAGTATTAAAGAGCCCGTCGCATCTTTGGCAAGCTCTAAGGAGCCCTTTTCAACAAATGACAAAAGCGCTGCAGCCTTTGGGTTGTTCAGCCGAAAGTCCTGCAGGTTTTGTTCAAACATATGGCTTATGTAACAACTTCAGGAGCGGGTTTAGAAACACGTTTTTTGAAAAAGCCATCTTCTCGCGTCTTGACAGCCCACAGCGGCAAAAGAAGCAGCGACGAAATGGCGCCGCACGAGGTTAAGACAACATAGTATCCTTCCCAGCCATAGCTTTGGATGATAAGACCCAAAGGATACCCTGCTACTGCCGCTCCGGCATATGCCCACGAGCCTGTAAAGCCGCTTGCTGTTGCAGCTGCTTTTTTATGGGAGAGCTCCGCTGCTGCCATGCCAATAAGCATCTGGGGGCCAAAAATTAGAAAGCCTATTGCAAACAGCATAGCACAATCAAACCAGACCGAAACGCCTGTATAGGAGGCAAAGCCCCAGATAGCAAAGCATATAAGCAAAGAAAAGAGCACATTTATAGGTCCGCGCCTTCCCTGAAAAATTTTATCCGACCCCCAGCCTGCTGCAAGGCTTCCCAAAAAGCCGCCTATTTCAAACCACGACACAATAAAGCCCGAGGTAAGCTGAGAGTGCTGCTTTGCCTCGACAAGATAGAGAACTGTCCAGTCGTTTACTGCCTGGCGAATGATATAGACAAAGAAGTAGCTAAAGGCCAAAATCCATATGAATGGATTTTTTAAAACATGCTCTACAAGGATTTCTCGAACGGAGAGCTCATGCTCTTGCTCTTCTTTTGCCTTATTGTCCGGATAGTCGTTTCTAAAGCGCTCTACAGGCGGCAAGCCCAATGACTGCGGCGTGTCGCGAAGTCTGTTGATAAGATAGAAGCCGATCATAATGCAGAAAGCTCCCGTCACAATCATCGCTGATCTCCAGCCCCAAGCTTGGGCGCAAAAGCCAATAAACAGCGGAATTACTGCTCCGCCAATGTTGTGCGAAGTATTCCAAAAGGACCACCATCTGCCGCGCTCAGAATGTGAATACCAGTGCGTAAGAAGCCTGGCACAGCCCGGCCAGCCAAAGCCCTGAAACCAGCCGTTTAATCCCCAAAAAACAGCAAACATGATAAGCGACGAGGAAAAGCCAAATAAAATGTTAAAAACACCTGTCATGATAAGGCCAACCGACATAAAGAATCGTGGATTTGAGCGATCGCCAAGGATGCCGTTTGCAAATTTGCTGAGGCCATAGGTGATGGCCATAATGCTGCCTAAGATGCCAAGATCGCTTTTATCGAGGCCAAGATCCTGCATGAGCGCAGGCATAGCAAAGGTAAAGCTTTTACGCGTAAAGTAGTAAAAAGCATAGCCTACAAACATCGAGTAAAATACTCGAATTCTCCAGTAATTATAATTCTTTTTTACATCTTCGGAATCTTGAATCTCCTCTTGATGAGGGACAGGTTTAAAAATGCTAAGAAATGACATTACCCTACCATAAGTATAAAATCATAAAGGTAGCATAAATCGAAAAAAAGGCAAACACGAACTTTATAAGCTTGCATTATCGCAGAATCCATGACCGTGACCGAGACCAGACGATAAATTAGACCAAGAATAGGAAAAAATGATTAAAATTTCTCCTCTCGCACTTCTCAGTCTCGGTCTCAGAGTAAATTATGCAAAGAGAACTTAGGTTGGAAGCCAACCCTCTTTGCCGCCCATGCCTTTGAATTTGCTTTTGCGGCGGAATTTTTCTTTGCCTTTGTCTTTGAGCTCGTTTTTTACCTGTTTTAAAGTTTCCGGGCTTGCTTGCATGGACTCGTAAAGCTTGTCGCGCTCGACTTGGCAGGTGTTTTGCAGGGATTGAATGCGTTCTAGAAGTTTTCTATCTCTTGGGTTTAACTGTTCGATCTGCTCGGGTGTTGGGCGAAAATCTTCGGGCTTTAAGTTGAACTGCTGCAGAAATATACGGGAATTTTCTTGAAATGCCTGGATATCCCTTTGAATTTGCATCAGCTTTTTATGCACCTCCACAAATGAAACGTCAGGCTTAAGCTCTTTTTCTTCACATTCCATCGAAAAGCGCACAAGGTCTTCTAGCTGAGCTACAATAGTGTAGATGTCTGGTTGTTTGATGGCTGGAGCAGGAGATGGTGTTTCCTCTGGATTTGGCTTTTCTGGCTCAGACGACATAGTACCCTCACTTCTTCTTTTCCTAATCTTATCACATAAAATTATTATTGTAATAGAAGAAATAATTTGATAAAAACTTGCCGCCTTTATCAAAAAGCTCTACCTTGTCCGGGCTGGCTAGAGCAATAAAGCTCGCTCCAACGTAGTAGTTATAGCCTAAAAGCTGCCTTAACTCTTTGCTACTAAACGATTTAGATTTGCATTCAACAAGAAGGTAGGGCTGAAGAGTGCGTCCCTCATAGCAAAGTATATCTACGCGCCTATTAGGCATTTTTGAGTGATGGGCTTGAAGATGAGGTAAATCAGCAATCTTTCGCTCGACAAGCACAAGCGATGGGCAAAAACCCAAAGAAAAGAGCGAAGAGAGGGTATTTTGACGCACCCTCTCTTCGGGGGTTTCTTTTACATAGTCCTTACGGACTTGGCAATAAATGGTGCTATTCTGCCTCGATGACACCGTAGTTTCCATCATCTCGGCGATAAATCACCTTAAGCTTTCTTGATTCTTCTTGACGATACACTATCAGAGGGTGGCCGGAAAGCTCCATTTTCATAATAGCTTCGTCATCTGTTAAAATTTTCAGTTGCTGCGCGTCAACCTTTACGATAGGGTGCGGGTGCAAAATCCCCAGCTGCTCTTGATTGTTAACTACATCAATATCGAGATTGGCCTCTGCTTCGTCGATAGCATCTGCCAGGGGTCTATAGACCGTTTCTGACATCTCTTCAACAGGGTGTCCCTTTGCATGGTGCTCTTTTAAGCGTCTTTTATACTTCCTGAGCTGGTTTTGCAGCTTTCCTATAGCCTGGTCAATCGATGCATACATATCGCTAGTTGCAGCATGGCTTTTTATTAATGTATGGCCATACTTCATAACGATATCGACTCGATGTTCAAGCTTTTGAATATCCATTGTGACGCTAATGTCAATGATGCGATCGCTCATGCGGTCTAGCTTTGACAGCTTTTCCTCGGCATACGCCTTCATTGCATCTGTGACATGGACGTGGCGCCCTGTCACCATGATATTATACCCAGGTTCAAATTCTGCGATTCTCTGTTTTCGAGTAAGAGTCTCTCTAGTCATGGTAACCCTCCAGGTTAATGTAGGTAAAGTAGAAAGCTATGGCTCCCTACACACCTATTCTATCCTGGTTTATAGTTATTTTTCTAGCATTTCCTAATTGACCACAGCCGGCCATGATAGAGCGCCCCTTCGTGCGCCTGAGGAGCGTGGGGACTCCCGCTCTGCGCAAATAGGCTGTAAACGCGTCAACCGTCTCATTATCAGGCGCTTGGAACTTATCTACTGACTGAGGGTTATAGGGAATAAGATTTATTTTTATCTCCAGGCCTTCTACGAAGCGGATAAGCTCATCGGCAAGGGATAGATCGTCATTTACCCCCTTTATCAAGACATAGGCCAAAAGCACCTCTTTAGAGGTCCGTGCAGTGTAGGTTTTGATGGCCTCTCGAAGCATTGAGAGGTTTTCTCTTCGGTTATGAGGCATAAGTTTTGTCCGCAGAGCCTCATTTGGAGCGTTGAGAGAGACTGCAAGATTTGGCTGAATATCTCGTTCTAGCGATAGCCTTATAATTGCCTCAATGTTGCCGCTTGTTGAGACCGTAACCCGGGAGTTTCCAAAAGCAAAGCCATTTTGGTCGATCAGTATGCCAATTGCCTGCTTTACTTCGTCATAATTATCAAAAGGCTCTCCCATACCCATGAAAACCACATTTCGAATGGAAGCCTTAAATACAAAGCGCGCCACAAATACCTGCGAGACAATTTCAGCGGCCGTAAGGTTGCGAAGAAGGCCCATTCTCCCAGTTTCACAAAAGGCGCAAGCTCTTTTGCAGCCCACTTGCGATGAGACGCAAAGGGTCATTTGGCTCTTCATGGGAATTAAGACGCTTTCAACAACATTTCCGTCATGAAGGCGAAGTAAAAATTTTTGGGTATCGCCCTCGGCTCTATGCGTATCTACTTCCGGCAATGAAAAGTCTGTAGAGGCTACAATTTCGTCTACTCTTGCCTTAGCTTGCACCAAGGCAGGCGCATCAAGAAAAAGCGCCCCCTTCTTACACCACTGGCGATAAAGCTCGCCGGCGATGAGCTTGCCCTTTTCAAAACGGGAGCAGTATTGGGAGTGGGTATGTGATAAAATGTTCTTCATTACAGCTTAAAAAAAACGCACCGAAGAGGGCTCGAACCTCTAACCACCTGGTTCGAAGCCAGGTACTCTATCCAGTTGAGCTATCGGTGCATAAAATGGTCTCTTAGAGTATATTAAGCTTTTATTTCTGGCAAGGTCAATGCATAACACTCACGCTTTAGAGGGCATAACGCTGGCAAGTTTTGCTTTTCAAGAAAATAGCCATATCTTATCGGTCTTTTCAAAGGAGTATGGCCGCATCAAGTGCGTAGTAAAAGGCACGAAAAAGATGCCTATACGAGGTCTTGGGCCATTACTTGGCGTTGAAATGCAGGTAATTGTTTCAGATAAAGAGCTCTGGAAATGCCCGGAATGTATTGTAACAACCTCCTATCCCCATTTGCGTAAAACTCTTGAAGCATTGCGCTATGGCGCTGAGATCAGTCTTCTCCTTGATAGGCTTTTGCCGCTGCATCACCCAGTACCCAACCTATATGGCCTCTTCAGCAGCTTTTTAAGCGATATGCCAAGCTTTGAAAAGCCGTGCGTAGCCGCCTGCACTTTTTTAGAAAAATTTCTTGTCGCAGAGGGAATGCTTGAAAAGGAGACAGGCCCAGAAAATATGGACCTTGGATACTACCAGAAGCTGATTCGGATCATATAGAAAAAAAAGAAATGCGAAAGAGGGGACTTGAACCCCTACGAGGAAACCCTCACTACCACCTCAAAGTAGCGCGTATACCAATTCCGCCACTTTCGCTTAGAATGTGCAGGAGATCTTACGCGATTTATCAATTTTGACTCAAGAGGATTTTCATTGCACTCGGCTGACGCCCAAACACTGCTATCGAGACCGAGACCGTGACCGAGACCGAGACCGGGCGTTTAGCCTAACCTATTGGGTGGCAAAAAATAACGGTCTCGGTCACGGTCTCGGTCTCGGTCTCGGTCTCGATAATTGCATTTGGGCGTTAGGCATGCTTTAAACCTTTACAGCATTGATAAAAATCCCTTATACTGTTCGGCATTAAAATTTCGTGAGTTATGTCCAACATGTTTTTGTCTGATAGCGAAGAGGCAGCTCCAATGCGCTGTGTGGCCTATTGTACAGCCGCATCCTACAACATCAGGCGCTTGCAAGATGCTCTTAAGGCTCGCTACAAGGCTAATCTCTTTCGTGAAGTTTTGCATTTTGACCTTGCTCCCGGTCATTCAGAAGTTGTGAAGGATGTATTTTGCTTTCCTTACGGCGTTGTCGTAATATGGGGGCTTAATGTCGAAGAGGAACAGGAATTTTTAATAGAGCTCAAAGAATTTCAAAACGATTCACAAGAAATTTATGAGTGCGAACTCATGAGCTTTACGTTCGGATCTCAGGCTCGCATCGTTGAAGAAGTAATTGAACTGCCGGATACAGAAGTGCTAACGCGCCTTGCACTCTCTCACGGCCTGGCGCAATCTGTTCGCCTGGCTACTTTTGAAGCGCTTATCCAAAAGACAATAGATAAAACAAGAAACATTCCAGAACAGCTTGCAGCACGCGGCAGAATCCCCCTATCGAAAAAAGAAATTCGAAAAAAGATGGGCGAACTCTTTTTGGAACGCAGCTCTGTTAACCTCCACTTTGATATTCTTGATGTTCCGGAATTCTTTTGGGACCATTCAGAACTAGAACCGCTTTATGTGATGATTGCAAATCACCTCGACTTGGAAACGAGAGTGGAAGTGCTAAATCAGCGCCTAGACATTGTTCACGACCTATTTGAAATGTTAGGAAATGAATTAAACCATCAGCACTCAAGTAAACTTGAATGGATCATCATCTGGCTTATCGTAATAGAAGTACTGCTCAATATTGCACATGATGTTTTCTAAGGCCGCACTTTTCCTTATAAAAGCTTACAGGCTCACGATCAGCCCTCTGGTTGGCTCGTGCTGCCGATTTAGTCCTACCTGCTCTGAATATGCGCTGCAGATGTTTCAAGAACATTCATTTTGGAAAGCGTCATGGCTTACAATAAAGCGCATTGCCAAGTGCAATCCTTACTATAAAAATAAGTCCTCATAACATACTATCAGGCCTTTTTTTGAAAAAAAATTCTTAAGTACTTGCAAATAATTTCGAAATGCTTTATGCCTGTTGTCACTCTATCGTGTATTGTCTCAACAAGCGGACTTTTTGAGACGTTTTTATACCTAGATTTAAGGAGGATGGTATGAAGCACATGTCTAATAATGCAGTTTGCAAAAAGTTATCCAAGAAAACTTGGCTATCACTTTCGGTAGTACTGTTTGCAGCTCTTGCGGTGTTTGCCGTGAAAAAACCGATGTACAAAGATAAATCAACTCACATTGTTGTAGATCGTCTCATCAACAGGCTCGTGTGTGAGTTCACAAGGAAGTCAAATAACACCAAGAATTGGCCGCGAGGAATCTTGGGCTTTCCTGAAGTAACAGTAAGTAAAAGAAAACCAAAAAGTTCTGCAAACGACTACACTCTCAGCCAATCTCGTAAAAGAGAAACTGGCGGAAGAATCGGGCAGAAAAGAGGTGAAGTTCGTAGACCCTACAAGTGGGACGGCCACCCATAAAATGGCCTCCTACAGCGATTCTCAAACCGACATTGCATCTTTCATTTTTGCGATGTCGGTTTTTTTTTAACTCCTTAGAGGTACCTTATGAATAAATATTTTCTCTCTGCATGGATTGCAATGGCTGCCATTTCATGCTCACTTTTTGCGTCTTCTTCCTCATGCTCATCATCATCGTCATCATCTCATTCAAACAGTCCTTACCCGGGTGGACTCAGAAAATATCAAAATGGCTTAAGCCCTTGGGTAGAACGAAAAGATGGAACCTTTGTCTACAAAATAAACGTCTTTAACTTGGCTGAAGATCTTGTATGCATGGATGATCTGAAGTCAATCTTAGTAGCGTGCAAAAAGGACATATGGAACCACTACAAAAAGAATTACGGTGTAGGTATTGACATAAAGCTCTATTGCGCAAAAGCCCTGAATGACCCTAACCTCTTCAAGGGTGATAGAATTCCCTTCTTTATTGTTGACACTGTAGGAACGGGCTCATTTCACGACGTTCAAGCCTCAGAGCCGGCCAATAGTGACTCTGTATTATGGTCGGGATCTTCAATATTCGATACTCTTGGCATACTAGTGCCCTACAACTTTCCTTACTGGACTCCCTATGGTTCTGTAAGCATTCCAGATGTACAAGCTGCAGCAAGCGCAAACGTTGCAAATAACAACCCATATGGCATTCAAGAGCCATTGCAATTTTTAAGTTACTCCATAAACCATGAGTTTAAAGAAATTCTCACCGATGATAGCCTGCAAAATTGGGACCTTTACGATACCTACGCTCCGACAGTTGCAAACTGGTACTATGCTGAATTTGATTCAAATGGCAACTGCACTAACGGCACAGTAGGAGCTGATGGCTATGTATATCTTCCCACATTTCTTGATACATATCCTGCCGGCGGCCTCCTTACTTCACTGCAAGAAGATGCTGACCCTGTAAGTTTTGGCGTCACAAGCCTGTTAAACTCCTATAAGGTTAACCACTGGAGAATGACAAATTACGTCACACCAAACTACTGGAGAGGCTACTACGAAAACAACAACATCAAATGGGATAGAAAAGGTTATGTAGAAAATCCCCTGCAGCCCTATGCAGGAATACAAGAGAGCCTTTTCTTCTTAGATTTTGATTCAGGCGATACCTCCTTTGGCACCGTTGTCAATTACGGCCCTGTAACCTACCAGCAGCGCGGCGATGTCGTTGCAAACAACTTCCCGCCGGATACGACATTTGTTTCATTTTCATCTTCCTTCACTGCAGATCTTAACTCCAAAAAAATAAAGAAGAACTTTAAAGGCCTTCTAAAACGCGCTCCCGTTTACAAAGCAACAAGAGCCAACCCCAAAGCAAAATAATCTCTCTCACCCCAAGGCCTTTCAGGCCTTGGGGGCTCGAGTTTGGACATAATGAACGAAGTTCCTTGGAGTGACTCACATAAGTTGAGTCTTTTGATAGGCCGATTTATCGGCCGTCTGTGTGTGCAAAACGGCCGATAAATCGGCCTCACAAAAGACTCAACTTATGTGAGTCACTCCAAATAGCTTCGCTCTCATTTTTATAGAAAATTAGAATAAAATTAGAATGGTGTGAATGGGGTGTGAAAAAGTTGAGAGATGATTTAGTTGAGAGGAACGTAACAATAATATGGTTTTATAAGAAAACTATAGGGCACATATTAGAAAGAAAAGGTATTATATATGTTAGGAAAATTAGGAAAAGTTTTCTCGTAAAAACAGATATACTATCTCATGAGACGGAATTTAATAGAGTTTGGTATGTGGATTTTAAAGGCTGGTGGCTTACAAAAGATGGGATAAATGTGAATTATTGACGCTTGAAGATAACTTTAGATGTTTTTTGCTGAGCTGTATAAAGCTAAATAAAAATGATGGAGATCATGTCTGGGCTATTCTAGAAGCAACATTTCGTGAATATGGTTTACTAGATTATATGCGAAATGATAATGGACCACCTTTTGCAACATCGGGTGTGGGAAGGATTTCTTACGTCAGATGTCCGGAAGCAATCGATTCCAGCACACCCTTCGGGCGTGGCATGTTGCCATGGTCCTTTAGGTCCCTTATGTCCTTTTGGTCCTTTAGGTCCTTCAGTTTTGAGTCATAAAAAGAAAGCGGCTCGAAAAGAAGTTCGAGCCGCTAAGGTAAGGTTTTAACTTTTACTGAATTTGCTGTACGGTCATGAACCCAGCTTCTGCTGTTAATGTAGCAGGATCTGAGGTTAGGGTAATCGTGCCCGATGTAAAGTTTACAACCTGGAGCGTATCACCTACTGAGGCCGTGACAAACGCTGAGGCCGATGAAAGAAGCTGCAGCGAAGCTCCACCACTATCTACGGGAGTTCCGGAAGAGAGGATTCCCCAGATAACAGTAGTAGAACCTGTCACTTGTTTCAGGGCAAAAAGTGAACCTGTTTCCTTAAATGCCGCTCCCCAAATGACCAGGTAGTCACCTGCTGTCGTAAAGGTTAGTACACCATTACTGACTGTAAAGCCAACATTGGCTGACTCGGTTATAGTTGTAAATGGAATAGCTGCTTGGGCCGCAAGTGTCATTCCACCCGTAGGGGCAATAGCAAGGAACGAGGCAAAATTATCAAGGGCGCCCGCACCTGTTGGACCTGTTGCTCCTGTCGGACCAGAAGCGCCTGATGGACCTATTGAGCCGCTCGGACCCGTAGGACCAGTTGGACCTGTAGGGCCGGTAGGACCGCCTGATGGACCTGTTGGGCCGGTTGGGCCGGTAGGGCCGCCTAATGGACCTGTAGGACCGGTTGGACCTGTTACACCTGTTATACCAATTCCTGTAACACCTGTTGGGCCTGTTGGACCCGTAGGGCCAGTAGGACCTGTTAGGCCAATTATACCGGTAGGGCCTGTCGGACCTGTTGGACCGCCTGATGGACCTGTTGGGCCAGTTGCACCGGTTACACCCATTCCTGTAGCACCTGTTGGGCCTGTTGGGCCGGTGGATCCGCTTGCACCGCTAGCACCGGATGGACCTGTTGGGCCTGTCGGGCCTGTGGGACCTGTAGGACCTGACGGTCCCGATGGGCCGGTTGGGCCTGATGCGCCAGATGGCCCTGTTGGCCCTGTTGGGCCGGTTGGAGCAGTTGGCCCTGTCGGACCTGTTGCGCCGGTTCCGGCAGGCCCGGTAGGTCCTGTTGCGCCGGCAGCACCGCTTGTACCATGCTTTCCTTTTTTGCCGCGCTCGCCCCTTTTCCCCTGCTTTCCGCGAGGGCCTCTCTGTCCCCTTTCTCCTTTACGACAGTAGGGGGAAACAGGGCATGTTGCATGAGGCGCACTTGGTTGATGATGATGACTTGGCAGATGCGATGAACTTGTTCCATCAAAACTAATAGAAATGCCCGAATCATTAAAGGCGGGTACTGCAGCAGTTGGTTTTGACTTCTTTTTTTGACCCTTGTAGGTCGGCTTTAATGGATTTTGCGCTTTTAAAGCTTTAGCTCTTGTCGATCGATTACTTAATGCCTTCTTTTCTTGAGCTGGTTTTTCGTGAGCTGGCTTGGCTTGAGCTGGCTTTACTTGGGCTGGCACAGTGGTTTTTTTAAAGAGATCTGTTGGGAGTGTTTTCTTTGTCCCTTTTTGATTTTGTGCAGCAGCTGCTTGTGCGGCTCCGGCCTGTGCAACTTTATTGTCTATTTTTTTATTAGGCTTTTTTGCTTGAGCTGCGATAGTTGCAATATCGCGCTGTCCTTTTTGAGCAAATTGATCTTGCCCTGGTCCCATTTTAGGGCTAGCTGGGGCATTGGCTAGAGCCAGACTACTCGTGCAAACCATTGCACAAAAGAGTAGTAAAAAATTATATTTACACTTAACCATAGGATGAACTCCAAATTGAAATAATCCCCTGTTATCACTAAAGCTTAAATTTATATCAAGGCTCTTTTTTTGAACCCCCTCTCATATCTGTGAGAGGGGAGTTTGTAGAATGCTTACGTGCAAGGAGCAGGAATCACCTTTACGAAAACATTGCTTCTATTGCTTGTGTTTTCTGTGATGTTGTAGTTTGCATTGCTGTAGGGGGTATAGAACGGCACTTGAGGAATCGGATTTGTGCCATTGTTTGTATTCGTTACTGGATAAGCAACAACAAAATTTCCATTTGCATCCACGTCAAGAGAGATGTAATTACCTGTTGTAATACCTGTGAACGGAGGGCCTGCGTAAAGAGCCGTATTATAGATAGGCGACACCTGAAGCTCGCCAATAAATGTAAGGCCATTACCTAGCTCTCCTGCGGTTGGACAGTCAAGCTCTTGATAAAAAGCTATCCAGGTTGTAGTGAGGACAGTACCGCTAGAGTTTCCGACTTGAGAGACGTCAAAATTTCTAAAGTCGCTGTACACCACAGCTACGATGCCATCTTTATTTACAGCAACGTTGGGATTAAAGGCCTGGCTTGTTTCAGGATTTGTAAAATTATCCGGAGTGAGATTGACCTTTACCGGGTCCGTCCAGTTTTGGCCGATTTCATCCAGTGATCCGCTCGACACCGACATCTGAATTTCAGGAAAATACTGGTTTACAAGTGGGTTTGAATCAATATTTGCATTGCCGCCTTCCCACACATAGTAGACGCGGCCTGTCTTTGGACTTGCTGCAAGGGTTGGGTTAAGCGCTCCGTCAAAGGTTATTAAGCCAATTGAAGGCGAAGAAGAGCGCGGATCAAAGGCAGTAGCGAAGGTATAGCTTGGCAGGGCTACAGCGTTTGTCTTTGCCGGCTTAAAAATAACACCATCTCCCCATGTTTCTCCCCTATTCATCGAGATAAGTATTCCATGATCAGAAATTGTGTCAGCCGGTGAATCTGTAAAAGTAGGAGAGCTTTGGTTTGGCCGAGGATAAAACCTGGTAAAGCCGCAAAGATAGACAGGTTTTCCGTTATTTCCTCCCTGGCCTACATCTTCTACAACAATTGAACCGGGACTTGTGGCCTGGCCTACGTTTGGAAAGTTGGTAAGATAGTTGGGATCTGTACTTACAACAGTGTTGGCAAAATTGGTATCAAACTCAAGGGCATAGAGCGGAGATGCTGTAATGTTCATGAGATGGTTATCGCCATTTGGATTAGTACTCCACGACTTGCCGCCATCAGTAGAGCGAGAGTTGTAAAGGCTGCCCCAAAGGAACGACACCTGGTCAATTCTATTCCATATCACGTTAAGAATAGATGAATGGTGCGGATCTACCAGCAAGTTATCTGCCGCCTCGTCTGTAAGGCCGTTTGATCCCTGGATATAGCCCATTAAACCGCCTGTCAGTGTCCCCAAAAAGATGTTAGACTGTGTTGCGCTGATAAGAACAGGCTTTTTGAAGGTCCTGCCGCCATCTGTCGATTTGCAAAGAAAAATGCCTGCAGCGGGGTTTGCAGTGCCGCCCAGACCAAAGCTTGCAATAGATGCAGAAAGAACAGTATTAACGTCTGTTGGGCCGTTATTTCTACTTACATATACTGAAGGATTGCTTACGCCTATCGGCCCTATGGGCACAAAGATAGATGCCGGTCCATAAGGGTGTGGAAGATAGCTTGTATAGTATGAAAAGTCAAAAAGGCCTTTTGGATTTGAGCTTGAGACAGGGTTTGTATAGCTATCAGCAAAGCTTCCTAACGCATAGACCACCGTGCCGCAGGGTGAAAAAAAGAGCTCGCATGACGTCGACTGAGAAAGATGCGTCGTAGGCGCTGTGCTATAATTCCAGCTTCTTCCCCCATCTTTAGAGATGGCAAAAGGATTTCGCTTTAACCCGTTAAAAAGATAGGGCGGATTTTGCTGGTTTATCGATACGACATCGCCAAATAAAGCGCCGATGATATTCTTCGGATTTCGAGGATTTGCCGAGAATAAACCTGGAGTGCTCGTATTAAAATAGCCTGTTCCTCCCTCTCCACTGTAGGTGTAGAATTTGTTAGGAAATACAGAATAAAAAAATTCTCTATTTAAATCAGAAAGATAAAAATCGAAGTAATTTACCTGATTAGCCTGAATATTAGGATTATCATAACAACTTGAAAACTCAGAGCTGCTTGAGCTCGAAGAACTACCATAACCTAGTGTGGAAGCCATACATGCTGCTGCGAAAGCAAGTGCGATCAATCGCGTTGAGATAGACTTCATCGGATCCTCCAATGTTTTTCCTGATCTATACTGCCTCAACACATTTTGTTACAATATACAAATTCGAGACCGAGACCGTGACCGATTGTTTTGCCTAGTGTTTACTGTGGCAAAGTAACCGTACAATATACAAATTCGAGACCGAGACCGTGACCGAGACCGAGACCGATTGTTTTGCCTACTGTTTACTTTGGCAAAGTAACCGGTCTCGGTCTCGGTCACGGTCTCGGTCTCGATAATGCAAAATTGTACAAAGTCGACGCAATGAATTATTTTTGCGGGATGCGAAGCGTAGATCCCGGCTTTAATGCATCAGAGGTGAGTTTGTTGTGCTTTTTGATCTGGTCGATTTCAACGCCAAAGCGCTTTGAGATATGCCAGAGGGTATCGCCCTGCTGTACAACGTAGAGTATCTCTTTTATTTGCGGTTTTGGCTGTAGTTTGAGTTGCGGCTTGGGTTGTGGTTTGGGTTGTGCTGTTGGCTCGGGCTTGCTTGCAGCTTTTTGCACAGGTTGAACCGGTTTTTCAGCCTCTTTACGGCCGGCACGTTCCAGCAGTGACTTGCGATTTTCGATTTGGGGATCAAGCTGCATCTGTGTAGAGAGCATCACAATAGCCTGATTCCAGACCGCTTTTGAGCGGGGCGCCTCTAAAAGATCAAGAGCATACGATTTTGCAGCCTCAGGATGTTTTTCTAAGGCTTGTAAAAGTTTTAGAGCCTCCTTGTCGCTCAGGCTCTGAAGGCAAAAGCGAGGGTCCGTCATATACAGAATGAAGCCGGATTCCGGCATCGTATCAAGCAAAAAGCCCCTTCGAACCTCTGCAGAAAAATCCTGTACCTTTACCATCTGATTGTGAAGATTTTTAATATGCTTATAATCCACGTGCAGCACAAAATCAAATATCGCATCGGGAGAAACTTGAGTTGAGCGAGAAAGAAGGATATGAACAGTCCTATAGGCATTCGTATGGATAATAGTCTCTTTCAGAAGAGGATCCGGAGTCTCTTTGTATGTAATAAGAAGCCCTTCAAGAGTGTAGGGCCACTTTTCTGTCCGTGTAAATTCACAAATTGATCTAATCTGATCTGCTGTGAGATCCGGATAAAGCACGATAGGCGTTAGCGCCTGATCTTGCGACATATAGGTAAATAGCCTTCGTACCGGCACCATAGAGCCTAAAGCGCGCTCTACATCGACATGATGTCGGAGGGCAAGCACACTGATGGCCAGGTCCTGCTTTTTATAGCCGCAGGCAACACTGTCCACATCGACAAGTGCCAAAACAAGCGCATCAAAATCCAAAAGTTCAAGCTCCCGAAGGCTCTGCGTAAGCGTTGGAAGGTCTTTTCCATTTTCCCTATATAGCTTTGACGTTTGAGGCTTAAATGAACTTGTAGCTAAAAATGAAAATCCCGCCTCCTGCCACTCGTAGATGCCAAAGGCAAGCAGGCTGATATTTAAAAAACAGCTCAACCCCAAGGCAATACTAAGGCGCTTTTGGCGCGTGCGATATAAAAGCTCGTTAGACATTTTTTTTCAGATTTTCAGTTTCTTGTTTTAAGCTCTCAGGCAACTTACTGCCATAACGTTCAAAATAGCTAGCTAGCTCTTTGGCTTCACTCTTCCAGGCAGCGTGATCTACCAAAAGCAGCTGTGATAGTGCCCCCTGAGCAAGTGTTAGGCCGGAAATATCAATCCCCCCTGCCGCTGGGAGGTAGCCGATCGCAGTTTTTACCATTTTTGCGTTGCCTTCAAGCGCCTCGAACATCCACTTAATCACGCGGATATTATCTCCAAATCCCGGCCATAAAAATTTGCCTGTCTCATCCTTTTGGAACCAGTTTACATAAAAAATCTCCGGCATCTTTCGATCGGGCTTATCCTGCTCAAGCCAGTAGTTAAAATAGTCGCCCATGTTATATCCACAAAAAGGCTTCATAGCGAAGGGATCATGGCGAAGCGCCCCTACCTCACCTTTTGCTGCAGCAGTCGTCTCAGAAGTCATAGAAGCTGCCATAAAGACGCCATGAGTCCAGTTTAGCGCCTTTCGAACAAGCGGTACAGTGTGCGATCGCCTTCCGCCAAAGATGATGGCAGAAATTGGAACACCGCCAGGTGCATTCCAGGCATGGTCTAAAATAGGACACTCGGTAAGAGCTACCGTAAAGCGCGAGTTGGGATGGGCAGCTTTTCGGCCGCATCCCGGCTTCCAGTCATCTCCTGTCCAGCTCACAAGATGCTCCGGGGGAGTTTCTGTCATCCCCTCCCACCAGACGTCGCCGTCATCGGTGAGTGCTACATTCGTAAATATAGTGTTTTTTTTAATTGACTTCATGGCATTGGGATTTGACTGCTCTGAAGTGCCCGGTGCCACACCAAAAAAGCCCGCTTCAGGATTTATCGCATAGAGCCTTCCATCCTTTCCCCAGTGCATCCAGGCAATATCGTCGCCTACGCACTCAACTTTCCACCCAGGCAAAGTAGAGGTCAGCATCGCAAGGTTAGTCTTTCCGCAGGCGCTTGGAAAGGAGGCTGCTATATAATGCTTTACACCTTCCGGATTTGTGATGCCTACAATCAGCATATGCTCAGCAAGCCAGCCCTCGCTATGAGCCATCTTGGAGGCAAGGCGCAAAGCGAAGCTCTTTTTATTTAATAAGGCATTGCCGCCATAGCCTGAGCCAAAGGACCACACCTCCATAGTCTCCGGAAAATGGGCAATATGCAAGTCTTTAATGTTGCATGGCCAAGAATCATCGGCAGCATCGCTTTTTTTCGGCACGCCGACAGAGTGCAGGCAGCGCACAAACGTCTTGTCATTCAGGCGCTGAAGCGCTTTATCGCCCATGCGCGTCATAAGGCGCATACTTGCGACAACATAGGGTGAATCGGTAAGCTGTACTCCAATGCGAGCATATTCAGAATCTATAGGCCCCATGCAAAAGGGCACTACGTACATGATGCGGCCCTGCATGCAGCCCCTAAACAGACCTGTAAGGGTTTTTTTCATCTCATCAGGGTCTTTCCAGTTATTTGTGGGGCCGGCATCAGCCTCATTTTTTGAGCAGATGAAAGTGCGATCTTCTACGCGCGCAACATCATCTGGGTTTGATCGTGCTAAAAAGGAATGGGGTCTCTTTTCAGGATTGAGAGGGATAAAAGTTTTATTTGCTACGAGCTGCTCTTCGATCTCTTTTGCTTCTTCTACAGATCCTGTCACAAGCTGTATGCGCTCCGGCTGAGTGAGCAGAGCTACCTCTTCAATCCAACTGTTTAGGGAGGGATATTGAGGAAGCATTAGTTGACAAGCCCCCTTCTCTTTTTAAACTTGTCAAGGTACTCAAGCGCTTTACCGGTGCCAAGGCAAACAGCAAGCAAAGGGTTTGGAGCAACAATAACAGGAAGGCCGGTTTCTTTGATCAGGGCTTTGTCAAGGCCTCGGATGAGTGCTCCGCCGCCTGCCAGCACCATGCCGCGCTCTACTAGGTCTGCAGCAAGTTCTGGAGGGCATTTTTCAAGGGTAAGCTTTACGCCTTCGATAATTTGCTGGATAGGCTCTGCAAGGCACTCGCGAATTTCTACGGAGTTGATCCGTTTCGTTACAGGAAGGCCAGCCACCTGATCGCGCCCTCTCACTTCCATTTCAAGCTCATGCTCGCCAAGAGCAAACGCTGAGCCGATAGAAATTTTGATTTCTTCGGCCGTTCTTGGGCCGATCATCAGGTTGTAGGTGCGGCGCATGTAGTTGATGATGCACTCGTCAAATTCATCCCCTGCAATACGAATAGAGCGCGACTCTACGATACCGCCAAGAGAGATGATGGCAATTTCTGTCGTACCGCCGCCGATGTCGATAATCATGCTTGCAGATGGTTCGTGAACGGGAAGGTCGACGCCAATGGCTGCGGCCATTGGCTCTTCGATCAAGAGCACCTCTTGAGCGCCTGCATGGAGGGCAGAATCTTCTACCGCGCGCTTTTCAACGCCCGTGATGCCGGAAGGAACTGCGATCAGAATTTGCGGACGAAAAAGGCTGCGTGCAGGGGTTACGCGTTTTATAAGGGCTTTCAGCATGCCTTCGGCAATTTCAAAGTCGGCAATAACGCCATCTTTCATAGGGCGAACGGCATGGATTTTGCGCGGCGTTTTACCAAGCATCGCCTTTGCTTTATGGCCGACAGCAAGCACTTCGTTTGTCATAGAATCGACAGCCACGACAGAGGGTTCTGCAAGCACAATTCCCTTTCCGCGAACAAACACAAGCGTGTTTGCAGTTCCAAGGTCGATGCCAATATCATTTGAAAACATTCCGCGAAACCGCGACATGCGCTTATTTGATGCATTATACATCTGCTGAAGAAATTGCTGGAGACTCATGAGTCCTAACTCCGTAAGATAATCAGACTGGATCTTATCACAGACTATGAATAACCTTAACTGAGGGCAAAATTGCGAATAACAGGAAAAGGACCAAAGGGACATAAAGGACAAAGGGCTTTTATGTTTTGTTGAGAATTGCTTGCATGCTGTGGCGCAGCTGGGAGGCAGAGCCCCTCTCCTGAGGATTTATGCTGATCATTTTGAGGATGAGTTGCTCGGCCGCTTCCTGGGCAGAAAGAGCGCCGCCTCTCTTTTGAAGCTTTTTGAGCCTTTTCTGGGTTTCTTTTTTAAGCTTTTTTACGAGCAGAGCCTTTTTCTTCCACGAGGGCAGCTTCTTAGAGCGAAGGAATTCGCCCTGCCATTTGGGGGCCTCGTTGTGATAGAGCCAATAGAAGATAGAGCCTAAGGCAAAGACATCCGTTGCAAAGTAGTCGGGGCCCTTCAGTTTTTTTTGTTTAAACCCTTCCGGAGCTGTAAGGCGCTTTGTCATCTGTCCGGGAAGGCCCTTGGCGCGATCTATCTTGATGGTTCTTCCAAGGTCTGCTATCACAGCACGAATGGTCTTTGAGCTCTCTTCAAATATGAGGTAGTTAGCGAGGTGAAGGTCCCTGTGAACATAGCCTCTTGAGTGAAGGGACTCAAGCCCCCTCAAAAGGTCTGTCATAATTATAAGCTTATTCTTAAAGCTCACCCTTTTCTTATGGATGATTGATTTGAGCGTTCCCTTGTAACAATCAGAGTATAAAGTATAGTATTTTTTGCCATCTTTTTGGTGCACGGTAAAGGCGTGAGCATTCATAAGGCCGGGCGCGCCCTGCAGAGCCTTATGCGCTTTAAACTCATCATCCATCAGAAGGCTTTGCTGGCTTCTTGCAAGCACCTTGGGATCCGGCAGGTAGTGAATCGTCTTGTGAACCGTCTTTTTTTTGCCTCTGCCTATATAAGACTTTTTGTTCTCTAAAACGATAAAGACATGGCCGGTTATTGGATCGTGCTCAATGTGGTGTTTTAGGCCTGTATCTTTTTTGGTGAAATAGGGCTTTAGCGAATTTTTAATGAGGTTTTTGTGCGCCTCAATATAGTAGGCAGCCTGTAAAAAACGCACCTTGTTAATGCCGGGCTGTTTATAGCGCTGATAAAGAGAGTTTGTCGCACGTATAGCTCGTAAAAGAGGCTCGTTATTCTGCTCTTGCGCCATCTTTTGCAGCGAGCTTAAGTTCTTTATTAGTAGCTTTTTACGATTTAATTCGTAGTCATTTTGGCAAAAAATGGCCGCTTGAGAAAATAGAAGTACATACAACAGCATGACGAGGATACGCTTTAGCATCATTTACCTCATTTTTAGTACAAATATTTTTTTAACCATTTTTTTGCAAGGTAAATCTTATGCCGCTTTTCGTTTGATGATGCACTCCTCTCCTGATAGAATGCTCGATACATTTTCGCACTAGGAGACCCACTATGAGTCGTATCGCAGCCGGATGCCTAGCCGCAGCGTTAACAGGCGGCCCCATTGCACTGCAAACAGCTATTTGTCCCACTGAAACCGCACAAGTTGCAGAGCATACATTCTGGGGCATGAGCCAAGAAATTCCGGAACCGGTAGCCGCTCTTATGATTGGACGTTCCTATAAAGAGGGCTGTCCCGTGCTATTAACAGATTTGAGCTATATTAGCGTAAGTCATTGGGGATACGATGGAAAGGTCCATGTTGGCCATATGGTTGTACATGCAAAGCTGGCCCTCGAGCTCCTTGAGATCTTTAAAGAGCTTTTCGATCATCAATTTCCCATAGAGCGGATGGAACTTATTGACCTCTACGAGGCAGATGACGATCGTTCTATGTCAGCAAACAACTCCTCCTGCTTTTGCTTTAGGCCAAATACCACTACACCCGGCATCTTCTCCAACCATAGCTACGGCATTGCAATCGATATCAACCCCCTTGTAAACCCCTATGTAAAGGGCTCGCGGGTACTGCCGGAAGGAGGAAAAGCCTATCTTGACAGGACAGTCAGCTACTTTGGCGGCATCACAGATTCTCCCGACAACATCTGCTACCAGGCCTTTATCTCAAGAGGCTACCATTGGGGAGGAAGCTCTTGGCCAGACCGCCAAGACTACCAGCACTTCTCCAAAAATCCAGAAGATATTTGCATGAAAAACACATAAGAATATTTTAGAAAATTACCGGTAACCGCTTGCCTTTTATTTAAAAATATTTATATAATCTTAAATAGAGGGTGAGAAAGCATTTTATGCTCTTCCCCTATGAATCGCAATATACTGTAAAGAGGAAGAGTTATGACATTGCCCACAGGTTCGTCTCTTGGCCACCTCTTACAGCTTTCAGAAGCTTTAAACAACGTTTTACAGCAGAAACCATCAGAGGAGCCTGAGGATCAGGCGCTTACACATATCTTCATTCGATCGGTCGATGAGGATGCATCTTCATTTGAGATTAAAAAAACAGGCCCTCTAGCAAGAGTCGAGCGTATCTTCAGCCGCATCTCAATAACGCATCTTTTGGGCAAAAGCTCTAGCCCGCAAAGGTACAACCTTAATGAAAACCTTAAGGCGCTTCTAGAACTCTTTAATAATGTAACCTCAAATGACTCCCTCACTGATGATAATGTTAAGAAGCTCACAACCTTTCTCGAAAGGATAGAGAAGATACGGGACCATGCGACATCTCATATGAGCAACAATAAGGCAAATCCAATTAAAAACATCGATTTTGAAGAGATAAAAAAGAATCTTCAGACACTTGCTGCTCAGCAAATAAATCAGGCCTCTGTTACCACCTTCAAACAAGCCTGTGATGAAGAAGCAGCAAAGCTCAGCACACAGTATTGCCCCGATCAAGCAGGGTCAGGAGTTCAAATGCAAAAAGCATTTGAAGACTTTGTTAAGAATAGAGGCAACGAACCCCTTTCCCAAACTGCTGCACCAGAAGAAACTGATGCCTATGTAGAGCAAAAGAAAAAAGAACTTTATGCACCTTTTGTACAAGATTTGCTTTCTACTGCCGAAAGCACTTCCAAAGAGATTCAAAGAGCAGGTGTAGATATACTGAAATCCATTGAAACAGTCCAACCTGATGAAAACCGGGAAACAGAACTCCGAGAGCTGAAAGCCGTGTGCAAAGAAGCAGATCTGTTCTGCAACAACATGCTTGCGAAAGTTATAACCGACCCATGGCTTACTGATGAAGACAAAGCTAAACTCCGAAGTTTACTTTCTGATTCTAAGAAGCAGCTTGAATCTAACATAGCAGTAATAAAGAACGAACTAAAAATTCTCTCACAAAAAGAAATTCCTTCTCTTGGTACACACACAGCCATCCGCTATCTAGCACCCGCTGCCGGCACTGTTCTTAAAGTAGCTGATGCGGCAGGTGCATTTTTGATAAGCCCTCATGGCCAACAGATGACTCTGCAGGTACTGACATCCGGGACAGCTGCGATACCGCGCATGGCTGCAGGGTTTGTTGCATCCGGCGTTGCAACCATTGCAGTACAAAAAACAGGTGAGCTTATACTTCCAAAGCAAATGTCACAAAATGCAAGACTTGTCGCCTCATGTATTCAGGCCTGGGCAGCAGCGCTTATAACAATCTATGGAGTGGACTATCTAATGCCCCAGCAACAGATATACACCCTTTCATCAAAACAACCAGATGTGCCTTTAGACCAGGGGCCCCCTCATGTTCCTACAAATGTTACTAGTAGTGCGCCTCCACAAACCGCCTCCCAACCCACGGATATGCAACAAGTGTAATGACAGCTTGACAGCCAAGATTCACAAGCACAGCAACCGGGAATAGTACAAAACTTAGGAGAAGGCTTCACGGAGGAGATGGCATCATGGACTATTACGGGGACAGCAGTACAAAACTTTGCGGCAGGCTTCATGGATGAGATGGGATCATGGGCTTTTTGGCGACAATAATTTTTTTACAACGCTAGTTCGGCTATATAGAGCCGCTCAAGCAACAAGGAGGTAATTAGCTATGGACAATATCGATTTTCGGCAAGTAGATTATCCAAGAGCCCCCGAAGGACCTAAAGAACTTAAAGCAAAAAAAACAGAACTTGCTTGCCTCACCACATTGCAGCAAATTTTAACAAGCAAGTCAAAGAAAAGTGCGAAAATAGACACATGTAAAGCCATTGCGCGAAAGATCGAAGATCCAGATCTTCAAACAACGTGTAATAAAATTATAAAAGAATATGATAAGGCCACTAAAAAAACCGTTACCAATGTCAAAGAACGCATAAAAGCTCTTGATGCCGAAATACAAGCATTTGGCAGACACGAGGATGAGGACGAGCTGCCCGAGCTAGATCACAACGTGGAGGTAGCAGAGCCACAGCAAGGAGTCAAACGGGCGCTGGCGGAAAAAGAGCAAGCCCCAGTAGAAAAGCCTGCTATGCCGGAAGAATCCTTAACCAGAAGATTTGTTAAGGCAGTTAGAACCAGGCCAGCGCTGCAGACTGCTCTGATTGCAACAGGATTAACCGCTTGGAAATTTACAGCACTCACACTCCAACCAACCACTGCGCATGCTGTTGGACAGCTAGGAGGAATTTTGGTTAAAGCGGGTATAATCGATGGGGTTGGAAACGGTGCTATAAAACTTGCAGGGGCCGTTTGGAAAGCTGTGTCTACAGCTGCCGAACCAAAAAAACTACGTTTAGACGAATAGCTCAGCTTAAACCTTAGGACTACAGAAGCCCCTAACAAGCGACTCTCACCATCATGTTTTTCTTGCTTACAAAAAAGCTCTTGCCTATAAGGAAAATAAACCTTGGAGGGTTTATATGAAGATAGGCAGATCAAGTAAGCTTTTAGCCTGCTTTTTGTGGCTGATACAGTGCTTTGGGATGTCTCAGGCGGCTGCAAAAAGTTCGTGCAGCAGTGAAGACGATGTTGTTGGTGCGGTATATATTGCTACGAATGCTGGTCCATTTGATGAATCTGGAAACGTGCAGTTTAATGGTATTTTTATGTTTCATCGCCATGCTGATGGAACGCTATCCTCAGTTGCAGGATCTCCCTTTTCAACATTAGGACAAGGTACAGGCACAGGGTTTGAGTTGCCGCCAAATCCAATAGCCGCCCAAAGTTCCTTGATCGTTGATAAAGGTAACAAATTTTTATTTGCTCTAAACACAGGCAGCAATGAGGTGTCTGTATTTAGAATCCATCGCGATAAACTTAAGCTTATTGAAACCGTTCCCTCCGGCGGGGTGTTCCCAAATAGTTTAACTGTTCATGATGATGTCTTGTATGTAATGAACTCGGCAGATACCTTTACCATCGCCGGCTTTAAAGTAGATCCAAATGGCTACCTAAATCCTCTTACAAGTAGCCCTACTTGTGAGCTGCTCGCGCCTCTAAACCAAGCACCTCTTGTTGGGGATAATCAGCCAATAGTTACCATAGTGCCAGGTCAGATAGGCTTTTCTCCTGATGGTAGACAGTTGATTGTCATCAGAAAAGAGGGTGTAATTGAGGGCAATCCCTTTGCACCGTTAGCTGGACCCGGACGTATCGATGTCTATAACCTTGATAAATGCGCGGTTATTGATTGCGAAAATGTTACAAGCAATATCAACACAAGATCTCCCTACGGACAATTTCCCTTTTCGTTTATCTTCAGCAAACAAGGCTATCTCTTAGTCACCGAAAATGATGGCGTCCCCGGAACGCCGCCAGATAGTATTATTAACGCAGGCGCCGCATCATCATATAAACTACACTCAAATGGGGTGTTAGAGGTCATTAGCGCTGATGTGCCAAACGGTGGGTTTGCAACTTGTTGGAACGATATCTCCGGTAAATTTATGTATACCTCCAATAATGCAGGCAATTCTCTTTCATTATATGAGGTGCATAAAGATGGCACCCTAGAGCTTATCAATGCAGCAATAGTGACACTGGGGCCGAATGGACGCTCCTGGCTTTCCACTTGACATGCGCGTGACATCAGATGGGGACTACCTGTATCTCTTAAGCGAAGGTGTCGAGGCTGCAATTTATGCATATAAAATTGATAAATATAATGGCGATTTGACACTTATTCAAACGATAAATGTAGGCGAAGGCTTTGCCGGCCAGGCAGGCCTTGCAATCGCAGATTTCAAATCTGATAGATAATCCCATCTAGCCCTGTTGTGATTCGTGCGATTTACAAATCGCACGAATCACCGAGTTTGGACATTTGTAGCTTGCGCATAACATCTTGGAGGTAAACCGTTCGGTCTCGGTCTCGGTCACGGTCTCGGTCTCGACTGTAGACGTTGTGCAGGCGAAGCTTCGCCTTTAACTAAGCATACTTCGTACACTGGAGACCGAGACCGTGACCGAGACCGAGACCGAATGGATCACCAATATGTACGTTAAGCATACAAGAACGGTGTCCGTCGAACCTTCAAATGTCCAAACTCGAGTTCTCTCCTTTGAAGGGAGAGATGGTATTTCACAACCTTTTCAGAACTAATTTAAATTTTCTTAAGTTGACACCATTGAGGCCGGGGCTGCGACTATTTTTTCACTTCAAAGCTCTTGCATGGCGCATCTTGGCGGCAGGACACCCGAGTTTTCAAGCTCTTAATGCTGTCCAATAATCACAAAATAGCCTATGTTGATTTGCTTTGGAGAAGGGGTTCATGGCACCGAAAAAGAACAAATCTGCGAAAGAGCATCAAAATAAACCACATGGGCAGAAAAAGTCTTTTGAGAAGCTCATACAGTTCTGTGATGATTTACAATCAGGCGCCAGCTCAAGGTTTCTCCTCACTCTTGGCTCCGAAGTGCAGACACTTGCAGATGCTGTTGAAGATGCGAAAAGAGAGTTTCACAGGCAAATTTCCAGCATGCCGTTGCTGGCACTTGTGATAGCATGGGCATCTGATGCCGGAGAGCGGCATGTGGCCTGCATTCTCGACCTTATTGAAAATGGCATACTCCCCTACGAAAACAAAAAGACGCATAAACTCATTACGCTGGCTGAACTCCACCTGGGAGATCATGCAGAAATTTTTGATGCCATACGCACCATCAATGACTGGTCGGTCGAAAAACAAGAAGAGTATGTAAGCAGCTATAGCGAATTTGCAAATAGGCTCTCACAACTTACGAACGGCCTTATTTCAGAAGCGCACGATCCTGACCGCACCCTTACCTCAAAGCGTAGAGTGCCTTATGACATGTATATAAAAATCCTCAAAAATCTTCGCGAGAGAGAGCGCGTTCTCGCAAAGATTTTTTATCTCGGCGGCTCAAGATCATTTGATGAGGTTTTTTCACTCAAAATCGAAGATGTCGACTTCGCTAAAAACATCATATACATGTCAGAAAAGCCTATTTCCTACCCAAAACACGTCTTGCACGACCTAAGATACTTCATCGGAAGACGCACAAAGGGGCATGTCTTCACTGGCCGTTCTGGGGATAGAGTTGATTTCACAGTCCCTTATCGAGCCCTAAAATCTGTAGCATCTAAGCTTAATCTTGATCCTTCCTTTACATTCAAAGACTTCGTCGAAACCTTCTAGGGCTATTCTTAAGCCCCCTTTTTTTGCCCACAGAATCAATATTTAAATGTAAAATGCATTTCTACATTGCATTAATCATGACCAATACTGTATTCTCAAGATGTTGGCCCGAAACACGAAGGAGTATATATGCATATTCTCGATCTCGTCATAAGAGATGGCCTTGCACCTAAAGCTGCAGGAGATGAACACCACAGCCCCTGCCCTCTTTGCGGCGGCCGCGATCCCTTCATTATCTGGCACAAGCTAAACTGCTACTACTGCAGACAATGCAAAAGGCGCGGCGATCCCATACAGTATTTGCGAGACTTTCATGCGATGTCCTATACTGAAGCCTGCAAATACCTGGGAATGCCTACAGACAGAGAACCCCACACCATGCTGTGGCATCCGGAGCTTGCATGGACAGTTAAAGACGCCACCTGAGATCCCGTAAAACTCAAAATTGAGAATATCGAAATTTCGGCAAGTCTTGATACCCCCAGCATATTCGGAAACCCACTAAACAAGCCGCTTCTTATCCTGGAATCCGAAATAACCGCCATGCTGATATACCAATATGCAGGCGATATCTGCTGCCCAATTGCCTTGGGACACCCCTCAAGACGTCCTGATGCAATATGCCATGACCTGCTGCGAGCTGCCCGGCTTGTGATCTTCGCCCTTAATAGTCCCACCGACTTTCACTGGTGGAAAAAAACATACCCAAATAGCATCCACCGGAGCACCTCCTCCAGAAGACACGATGGGCATTGATTTTCGAAGGTGGGTTTTGGAAGGCTTGCGATCGACCCTAAATGTTCCCAAGCCTTGATACCGCACTGATAGCGGAAGACCACACTGTAGGTTTTGGAGTGCGACGATCCATTCGTCGCTTTCACTTTGACCACACACTCGAAAAGCCTCACCGCCCAAGCTACAAATCACCTTTAAAACCATTCCAAAAGCCTTTGAATGACGAACTTTAAGGCATAGGGTTAAAGCATTTTTAAGATTGGGAGGTTTTGTTGTAAGGGTACGTGGTCAAAGATGGAAGCGACGAAGAAATCGTCGCACTCCAAAGGCATCGAACTGTTCAACCAAATATTTCTAATTGAAAAGGTGATTTCCAGCACCAATGAAAATTCGGCAAATATACGCTCACAGCTCCTGAAACACATTAGTACCATATTCACCCGGTCGTGATTTCCATTCAAAATGCTCTGTGAGTGTGATTTTTCCCTTTTCGTTTCGGGATAGCTGGCAGTGAGATATACCATTATCGAAAGTCTGCCAACAAGCTGCATCTGGCAATAGCTAAAATCAAGCTCATTGTTTGGGTGATAATTTGCCAACCGAAAAGGACGCCGGTTCCCGAACCATTTAATCGTAAGAACATCGCTGAAAATTTTGCACCGCGAGACAACAAGCCACTTCTTGATGAAAAGTGAAACATCGTAGTCATTGGTTAAGCAGACGCCATTTTCAGCGGTTTTAACAAAGTTACATTTTGATTCCATCCATTGACTAATAGCCGGTGCAGGATCTGTTGCAGCCACACGATTGGCCATGCAAACACCCAGCACTACAACGAAAGCTTTTGGAAAGTGTAACATAGTAACCTCTTGTTATTTGGATCACCCTAAGGCGCACCAAGTTTAATATAAAAACCCAAATAGCCAAAGGGGAATTTTTGATCCGGCACCCCGTTCCTCATTATCTCGTGCTACAAATGAATTCAGGCTGCCGGCTATCTGGGAAAAGGATTTGTTTCTCCCTCCTATCTCGAACAGGTCCTTGCCATCGACAAGAAAGTCCCCAGCAGGCGGCAGGTTTATCTGATGGTGGACAGAGAGCATGTCCAAGAAAAAAATCTCGCGAAGCGTGCCCGCATTGTGATTTCCAAAGCAAAGCGCATGCATTTGGTTTGGATTGTCCAGATATATTTTTCCCGCATGGCCTACATGGTTCAACTTATGTGTGCCTTTTGCAAGACAGCGGATGAGAGATGCATCTTCAAGGTACTGAAAGTACGTTTTAAGCGTACGAATATCACCTATTTCAAGAGCCTCTTTTATATTGCCCCAGTTGGGGGTAAAGGGAACAGACTTTGCGATAAAGACAAGCAGTTGTTTAAGCTTTTGAATAGTCGATCCCGTAAGATGAGGATAGATCGATGCAAGATCGCCCTCGATAGTGCTATGAACGTTTTGCTCCAGTGTGATTAAGTAGAGTTCCTCATTAGGCAATTCAAAGAAATAGGGATAGTATCCATGGCTTTGATACCTTTGAAAGAGCGGGAGAATTTTTTCCTCTTTTGCCTCTATTTTCTCTATGATCTCAGAAGCAATTGACTCATGATTTGTCAAAATTTCAGCAAGGGAATAGGAGGACAAATTCATTCCGAGGAGCATCTCTAAAAATTCACGAAATGACAGCCCCACCATGCTGTATTTGATTGCTCGCCTGGCAAGGTCATGGCTGCCTTTATACATCTGCAGAGCCGAACTTCCAGATGCCACTACAGTAAGCTTTGGAAACGTATCGTAGATGCTTTTCAGCTCCTGGGACCAATTCGGGTATTTGTGGATTTCATCAAAACCTAAATATTTGCCACCCATCTTTTGAAATTCATCTGCAATTTCATAAAGAGACAATGAGCCCACCAAAAAGTGATCCGCCTGAACATAAAGAATAGATGAGTCATAGATATTCTGTGCGACCTGGTCGAGAAGAAATTGGACAATAGTCGTGGTCTTTCCAATCCCGCGCTGTCCCAGCAACAGTGAAAGACGGTGTTTAAAAGGATTTGATCGAATAAAATAACGCCTATAGGGCGAATTTTTGAGTTTGATAAATTCCTGACTCAGCTTTTTGAGGTCATCCAGCATTGCTTTTCCTCTCTATTTTGGATTCTAATCCCATATTATCATAATAAAAGTAGGAATGCAATCCCATTTTTTCGTCAATTTATGTGGAATGCAATCCAAGACAGGGCGAAATGGCTGCTTTTTTAGTGATTGCTGGAAGAGCACACTACCTTATTTACTAGAAAAGAATTTTCTACATGAATATAGGTAGTTTTTAACGTTCTTACAAATCTATCAGAGGTGTTCTCATGACTTCAGATCTTCGGCTAACTCGAATTGCACTCAACAACGGAAGCGGCCATATGCCTGCACTCGGCTGCGGCACACTGATTCCAGACCCAACTGAAACTAGGGACACGGTAAGAGACGCGCTCGCGGCAGGGTTTCGCCACTTCGATTGTGCGGAGCGATACCGGAATGAGCGCGAGGTGGGCGAGGCGCTGCAAGCAGGAGGCCTCTTGCGCGAAGAGATTTTCATTACCACAAAGCTCTGGAACAGCAATCATCGGCCCGAGCGCGTCGAGCCGGCCTTCAAGGCAAGTCTGGATAGACTTCAGATTAGCTATTTGGACCTCTACCTCATTCACACCCCCTTTGCATTTCAGCCCGGAGATGATCAGGACCCACGGGATCAAAATGGCAAAGTCATCTACGATAATGGAGTCACTTTACTCGACACCTGGAGAGCAATGGAAAGTCTTGTAGACAGCGGCAAATGCCGAGCCATCGGACTGTCTGATGTCAGCTTGAATGAACTCATCCCCATCTACGAATCCGCACGCATCAAACCGGCCGTAGTCCAGGTCGAATCCCATCCCTACCTGCCGGAGCTGGAGCTTCTGAAATTCTGCAAGGAAAGAGGCATTGTCCTGCTTGCTTTTGCGCCATTGGGTCATGGGATGCACCCGGGGCTGCTCGAAGATCCGGTCATTACAGCAATCGGGACACGAGTTGGAAAAAGTCCGGCACAGGTGCTGCTGGCATGGGCGGTGCAGCGTGGCACGGCCGTGCTTACCACGCCAAAAACCGCAGCTCGTGCAAAAGAAAATTTTGATATCTCCACCCTTCCGGAAGATGCCTTTGCCGAAATCAATCGCATTCAGACCAGGCAAAGGCTCAACGAAGTGGTAAAGACGGGCGTCCCGGGCTTCATCCCTGCGAAAACAAACAAATTTTGATCTTGCTTTCATTCAACCTTGCTGAGACCAATCTGTTTTACCTCACATATATTATCATAATGAGAATTTTTTAGCAAGTTTGAGATATATTTTGCATAAAACTTATCAATTTGATAAGTTTGGTGTATGGATAAAGAGACACGACTAACACACAT
The DNA here is from genome assembly GCA_963826935.1 of uncultured Chlamydiales bacterium. Classification (GTDB taxonomy): domain Bacteria; phylum Chlamydiota; class Chlamydiia; order Chlamydiales; family FEN-1388; genus SZAS-7. Next base: position 305,066 of record CAWGYH010000002.1, read on the forward strand.
CGCAGAGGGCCAGCAGGGGTATTTCACAAGCCGCCAGGCAGTGGAATGTGGGTTTTCACCTGCTAACTTTCACCGAAAAATCGCTTTGGGAAAGTGGGAAAAAGCAAAGGTGCGCGGAGTTTATAAACTGGCAAACTATCCCATGACAGCACGACCAGAGCTGGCACTTTGGACGCTATGGAGTGCTGATAAGCAGGGTCGCCCCCAAGGCGTATGGTCTCATGAAACTGCACTGGATATTCACGGGTTGAGTGAGGTTTCCCCTCCCAAGTTACATATGAGTGTGCCCAAAAGCTTCAGAAAAGCTACGAAAATCCCTAGCAACATCTGCTTGCACTATGTGGAGAAGCTGCCACAAAGTGATATCGAGATAAGGCAGGGATACCGCGTTACTAAGACTCTGCGAACACTTGCTGATGTCATTCGCGAAGAGACGACACAGACCGAACAGATAGAGCGTGCAATTTTAGACCTGGCTATTAAACAGTCACTGCTTAAGGGCCTAGCGACTATCAGGGAAGCGGAACAACTTGTAACAGTCTCAAGCTCAAAAGAAATACAGGAAATCATCCTTCATGCCATCGATGAGGTATGGACTCTCGCAAACAGTAAGTTGGAAGGTTTTGGCAGACTCATCGAACCCTATACTATTGGGCTTGCTTTGGAAGGACAAGGCTTTGGTACGGCAGTGCTATGCGAGCATAAAGAGCGTTGCTTTCTGCTCTCGGCAGGTCATGTTGGTAAAGCTCTTCGCAAAGCTAAATCCGTGAAAATGATTATTCGGTTTGATCATCACGTGCGAAGGTGGCCAGAATATCCGAGTAAGAGCTTTACAGTGATTGAATGGGATCCATCAATGCAAGAAGAAGCACTACAAGATGTCCTTGGCAAACACCCAAAAGACCTATGCATCATCACCTTACCTGAGAATATAATTGATCTGCTGCGTATGTTCAAATTGTTCTATAAATTAGCCGAAACGCCGCCTGGATTTTCATTGCAGGATGCTTTTGTATCAATGGGGGGCATTGAAGCTACTTATTCTAAAGAGAGCAACGCTTATGAATTACAGGCCGGCCCCTTTGGATTTATTGCATCAAGCTACAGCCAGTTTTCTGATGTGGATTACCTCGTATGCCCCGTTAGCAGCCATACCTATGAGATGCGGAATTTGCGAAGGAAAGCAATTTCTAAATTTAAAGGGTTGAGTGGTTCTGGTTTGTGGAAATTTATAGGTGATTTCCCTATGCTTGTTGGCATAGCCATTGCAGAGGATAACCCAGACCCGAGCGGGTCAAGAAACGTCTACTTTCATGGCCCACATTCTATTGCAGCGGCACTTGAAACATTAGGACAGCTTTATGACAACACCATACCTTGTTGATCTAGTCCTCTTTCTCAGACATACAGGACAAGCGCCTCAAGACTTTCAAAATGCACTTAAACACGTGTTTAGATGTCGAAAAACACATCCTCTTCCTGAGCTATTGCCCGAGCCACCAGTGGTATGGGAAAACGATTTCGCTAAAATGTCTGCCGAATGCGGCTTGAATTTGAGCCTAAGCGAGGGATTTAATACAGTTGCAACATTCTATAATTCACTACAAAAATGACACGCTGGCTTATATAACACTTTTGCCATGCAAGTATCATCACTGTATGCCACGCCCGACCCCTTTTTAGAATTTTTTAGTCATGAAATTCTGGGTTCATCTCTGCGAAAACAAACAAATCTTAATCTTGATCAAGATCCTCGAGTTTGAACATTTGAAGGTTCGACGGACACCGTTCTTGTATGCTTAACGTACATATTGGTGATCCGTTCGGTCTCGGTCTCGGTCACGGTCTCGGTCTCGAGTGTAGACGTTGTGCAGGCGAAGCTTTGCCTTTAACTAAGCATACTTCGTACACTGGAGACCGAGACCGTGACCGAGACCGAACGGTTTACCTCCAAGATGTTATGCACAAGTTACAAATGTCCAAACTCAACTACCCTATTAAATCTTAAGCAGCTCGAGCACCTCTTCCCATGTAAGTTTGGAGATGACCTCTTCGTCGGTTTGGACGATCTCTTTGAGGAGCTCTTTTTTGCGGTTTTGCAGCTCTAAGATCTTCTCTTCGATGGTGCCCATGGTGATGAGCTTGTAGGAGGATACTGCCTGCTTTTGGCCCATGCGCCAGACGCGGTCTGTTGCCTGGTTTTCAACAGCGGGGTTCCACCACATGTCGTAGTGGATGACGGTGTCGGCGCCAACGAGGTTTAGGCCGCTTCCGCCGGCTTTTAAGGAGACTAAGAAGAGCGGGCAGCTTTCATCTTCGTTAAACTGCTTCACAATAGAGAGGCGGTTTTTGCTTGAGCCGTCGAGGTAGGCAAACTTGACTCCCATCTTCTTAAGGTCGTCGCGCAAGATGCCGAGCATGCGGGTGTACTGGCTGAAGATTACCGTTTTGTGCTTGGATTCGATAAGACCGCCGATAAGGTCGAGCAGCATCTCGTACTTTGATGAGTCGCCGGGCTCCGGTGCCTCTTTTGCAAAAATTGCAGGGTGGCAGCAGATCTGCTTTAGGCGAGTAAGCGTTGCAAGAACGTGGATGCGAACCTTGTCAAAGCCCTCTTTCTCAACAAGCTTTTTAAGCTGCTCTGTCGCCTGCTTCGCATAGGAAGAGTAGAGCTGCTGCTGGCTGTCGGAAAGGTGGGTATGGTAGACGATATGCTGTATTGGCGGAAGGTCGTGCAGCACATCTTGCTTCATGCGGCGCAGCACAAATGGAGAGATCTTTCTTCGAAGCACTTCGAGCTGGCCCTGCTGGCCGCCTGCCGGCTTGATGTAGGTGTTGACAAAGCGCTCGAAAGAGCCGACAAGACCCGGCATGAGGAAGTCAAAGAGGCTCCAGAGATCTTCAAGAGAGTTTTCAAGCGGCGTACCTGTAAGGATAAGCTTGTGGCGGGCAGGAATCTTCTTCACAGAGCGCGCATTTCTTGTTTCGCGGTTCTTGATGGCTTGCGCTTCATCAAGGATTAAGTAGCCGAAGGACATCTGCTCGTAAAGCTCTATATCCTTTTGTACAAGGCCGTAGGAGGTGATGAGGACATCCCATTTCTTCTCGGAAAGCGTTTTTTTACGCTCTTGGGGGGTTCCCGTAACGGTTGTAACCTTGAGGCTTGGCTGAAAATGAGAAAATTCCTCTTTCCAGTTATCCACAAGCGATGTTGGGCAGACGATAAAGCAGCGGCCGGGAAGGTCCTCTTGCGGATTTGCCTTTCTATTGTCAAAGTACTGGGTAATGGCAACAATGGCTTGCAGCGTTTTGCCAAGGCCCATATCGTCGGCAAGAATACCGTTAAGGCCCATGGTACGAAGGCGGGAGAGCCAGTCGCAGCCATCTTTTTGGTAGTGGCGAAGCTCGGCCAGCACGCTTTTTGGTATCGCCGGAGCATTTGTAATTTTTGGATCAAAGATCTGGCTTTGGATCTTGCTGAGGCCCTTGGAAAGTTTTACCTGCAAAGGCAGCCCTGTAAAGCGCTCAGGAAGGAGGTTTACCAAAATCCAGAGCGGAAGCTCGAAGGTAGAATCTGCAAGCCGCTTAATCTGCAGCTCATCAAAGACCTGAAGGCATGCTGCAAGCGGCTCCAGCTGCAGCACCAAAATTTTGTGAAGGCGGGTAACGTTGTCATCATCAGAATAGCCTTTTGCTGCCTTCTTCGGAGTGAGCGAAATATAGGTTTTTCGGCTTGAAACACACTCCCAGAGAGCATCTACCGAAGCGCCTTTTAAGCCGCCGTTAACAGTAAGCTTTGCCTGTACTCGATCGAAGCTATCTCCTTCTGAAAGATTGAGCACATACTGCGTATCGTCGTATGCAAAGCGGCTTTGCAGGTTTTCGGGACAGTTAAATTCAATCCTGTGGCTATTTCTGGGGACGATTTCCGTCATAAATTCGACGATTTTCTTTTCGCTTGACGCACTGTATGAACCTGTCTTTTCATCCCGCACAAAGCCCTGGAAGATCTCTCGAACAAGCGTATTTTCTTCAACGAGGTTGCGGGCAAGAACGCCCTGTTTTGTCACAAAGCTCTTCATCTGCTCAAGATCAACAGAAGTTTGCGCTTCCGGCACGGCAGCATTGCCGTAGTTAAAGAAAATCCTAGCATCGAGCTGGCCTTGTGCATAATCCAGGTCGCAGCGAGCGGTGATCTGCTTTGTATGGGGAAGGGTAGGAATCTCTTCTATAGCTTCAATATTTTTTACAAGGGCAAAGCGCTGCAATTCCGGCAGTGAGTTTTCGATAAAGCTGCCAAAGAGGTATTCTGGAATTGCCATCTTCTGAATTGGGTCGATCTCTAAAAGGTGCTGGCGTTTAATTAATGGGTTAAAGCGGAAGTAGAGGCCATCCCAAATACAGCCGGGTTTTGTACACTCTAAAAGGATGGTATCGTCAATAGAAATGTGATCATTTTCTGCGATGGCAAGCTTTGGCGATAAAAGCAGACGTTTTGAAGGCTCTTTCATATGGTGCAGCTGAAAGCTTAAATCTACGCGCTTTGAAGAAAATTGGAGCGGCGTGTCAAAATTTTGCCAGAAAAGGCCTGGAAGGGAAAAGGAGTCGGCTTTTGAGCTGCTATCTTTTCTAATATTGGAGTAGTTTTGCGACACTTCATGCGCACAAGCAAGAATCTCGCCAAAGCCTTCACGGTCAAGAAAACTTGACTTTGCAGACTTTTCAGCTTTCGCATCGGGAAACTGCAGATGCTGGCGAAGGGACTTTAGAAGCTCTTCTGAGAATGGTCCAAAGGAGTCGATACCAAAGATATAGCGGTTTGAGCCAAGCATAAATGGCTCTTGCCCTTGAAGTGCTGAAAAAAACTGCTTTGGCATCTGGATGATATGCGGCTTTGATCTAAAGGGAAGGCGAAGCGCCATCTGCACTTCAACCTGCTTAAATGGCATACCTCCTGTTGGAACAAAAAGGAACGAAATTTCCCCCTGCTCTTTACTCCCCTCTTCTTCCGGAATAAAGAAGGCAGATCTTCCAAGCATCTCGACAGTTGCCAGATAGTCTTGAATATCTTGCTTTTCGCGCTCGCGTCTTCCACGCTCCTGCTCTTTTTGCTCTGCTACCTTAAGAACCTTCTTAAGGTCTTCTGTAGCCTTCTCAGCAACTTTTGGGGCCTTTGTGCGATTTTTCCCTTCAAAATGCTGCAAGACAAGCGCTTCGAAATTATCTTCCAAGTAGAAAAGAAGGCATGCAAGGTGAAGGCAGTCATAGTGATGAGGGCAGTCGCAGTTTGAATCAACAATTTCAGACTCGTGGCGGTCGATTTCGACTTCACATGTAAAAGCATTGGCATATGCGCCTGTCACTTGTGCTGATATCTTAATTGTCTTTTCTCCAAACTGAACGAGCCTTGCCTCTTTTACGGCAGCTTTTTCATGAAGAGTTTTGCCCTCGCGAAGCATCTGCGGGGAAAATTCATGCTTCATCTTACGAAAGTTGAGCAGTTGCGCTTGAGTGAGTGCTGTCATCTGAATTTAGCTCCTAAGTAATGTTTTTCCGTGTTTCGAACCTTATTCAGAAAATCGTGGATTTAATCAACAACTTTTTTCCGCCAGAATGAAAAAAACCGGTCTCGGTCTCGGTCTCGGTCACGGTCTCGAAAGAGCTCTAGCTGCTAACTTACGAGATATTGTTACCCTCGTGACCGAGACCGTGACCGAGACCGAGACCGGATGCCGATTTTTTGTTGTTTTTTGTTGTTGCGGTAAATTCGCATAATGCATACTATTTTCGCATCACTTAGTAGTGGTGCGGGTGTAGCTCAGTTGGTAGAGCGTCACCTTCCCAAGCTGAATGTCGTGAGTTCGAATCTCATCACCCGCTAAGAAAATCTTTTAATGCGGGCGTAGCTCAGTGGTAGAGCATCACGTTGCCAACGTGAGGGTCGTGAGTTCAAATCCCATCACCCGCTTTTTCTCTTTAATTTTCGAGGTTAACAGTGCAGCAAACAGCCGATAATATACAAGAGCTCCAAAACGATTCGATTAAATTAAAAATTACGCATAAGCCTGGTTGTCAGGTGCGCATGGAGGCAGAAGTAACTCCCGAGGCCGTAAAAGCAGCCCATGAAAAGGCTGTAAGAGCAGTACGGAAGGAAGTTTCTGTTCCCGGCTTTAGAAAGGGCAAAGTACCCGATACTATCCTCATGCATAACTTTAACCAGGCAATCGATAGAGAATGGCGCGATATCGTACTGCGCAGCGCATTTACAGACAGCCTCGAGCTTTCAAAGATTAGCCCCTTTACTCGCAACAGCATGAAGCGATCTGAGCTTAAAAAATGCTCTCTAGAGTCCGGCGCTACCGCTCTTTTTGAATTTGAAGCCGAACCTCAAGTTCCAACCATAGACTACTCAAATATCGAAGCAAAAATTCAAGAGGCGCGTCCTGTTGATGAAAAAGCCGTAGGGCGATCCTACAGACAGCTTCAGCTTATGCATGCAACCTGGGAGCAAGTTCAGGATAGGGCATGCCAAGATAAAGACTATGTAGAGCTTGACATCGACGTTATCGAAAATCCGGCCCACAACGTATGCGTAAACCACCTTTTCTTAGTGCAAAAAGATGAAATGCCAAAGTGGCTCTACGATGCCTGCATTGGCATGCAGATCGATGAGTCAAAAGAGGTTGTGGCAAAGGCAAATAAAGAAGATCCGGCCCATATTATCGCCTACGAAGATGAAACCACTCAAAAACAGTCGCGAGTAACTCTTAAGACCATTAAGAAGGCAGTCATGCCTGAAGAAAACGAAGAGTTTGCCCAAAAGTTTGGTGCGGCCTCCGTCTCAGACCTTAAAAAATTTGTTGAAGATCGCCTCTTGCGCGAAGAGACAGAGTATGCCCACGAGCTTGCTCGTTATAACTTGCGTCGCGAACTTCTTGAAAAATACCCATTCCATCTTCCACAATCGCTTGTCGAGGCAGAAGTTAGAGGGCGTCTTGCATTTTGCAAACAGGGCTCTAACCTAAAGCAGGGCAGCCTTCCTATGGACGCTGCCAAAGAGCAAGAGCTTAAAGCGAAGATCGAAGCTGAGGCACGAGGCTTTTTTATGTGGATGTTCTTGATGCGCCAATTGACACCTCAAGTGAACGTTTCAGTAACTCAAGCCGAGCTTGAAACAGAATTTTCTCATCAGATGCAGCTTCCTCGCGAGCAGCGCCTTATCTATGCCGGCCTGCAGCCTGATGAGGTGCGTAACCGCCTCGTTATGATGATCATGATGAGAAAATGCGAAGACTTTCTGCTCAATCGCAAGTAAATACTTGCTCTCTATTCGCATTTGTCTATTATGAAAAGAATTAACGGAGATTTTTCATGAGCACCCCTTATGTAGTTGAAGACACTGGCCGCGGCGGCCAGCAAGTGATGGACATCTATTCACGTCTGTTAAAAGACCGCATTATCTTTATTGGAACTGCTATTGACGACCATGTTGCAAACGTTGTCGTTGCCCAGCTTCTTTTCTTGAAGATGGAAGATCCAAAAAAAGATATACATATCTATCTTAACTCTCCCGGCGGCTATCTTACTGCAGGTCTTGCGATCTATGACACCATACAGTACCTTGGCTGCAACCTCAACACCTACTGCATTGGCCAGGTGGCCTCTATGGGAGCTGTGCTCTTTTCTGCCGGCACTAAGGGTCGCCGCTTTGTTCTGCCAAATAGCCGCATCATGCTGCACCAGCCAAGCGGAGGCATGGGTGGTACTGCAGCTGACATGGCACTGCAGGCAAAAGAAATTCTCTTCCAAAAAGATCGATTAAACAAAATCCTCTCGCTCACCTGCAACCAACCGATTGAAAGAATTCGCGAAGACTCTGAGCGCGACTTCTTCTTGAGCGCAGATGAAGCTGTAGCCTATGGCATTGCTGATGAAGTGCTTGTTCCTAAAAAGAAAGATGTAAAAGAAGTAGCGGCAGGATAATATGACTAAGCGTTCGGTATTTAATAAAGAAGCAGCGTGCTGCTCCTTTTGTGGCAGACCCGAAGATCTCGTTGAAAAGCTGATTGCAGGACCTAATGTCTTCATCTGCGATCGCTGCGTGCAGCTTTGTAACGGCATATTGGACAAAAAACCTCAAGCCAACTTTGAGTTTAAGGTTCTAAAACCCCGAGAAATCAAAGCAAAACTTGATGAATATATCATCGGGCAAGAGCAGGCAAAGCGCGTAATTAGCGTAGCAGTCTACAACCACTACAAGAGAATCAACGCCAAAAAAGGCCCGAACGAGGTTGAGTTTAATAAATCTAATGTAATGCTCTTTGGTCCTACAGGATCGGGAAAAACGCTTATCGCGCGCACCTTAGCGCAGATTTTAGATGTTCCATTTGCTATTGCCGACGCTACAACGCTTACAGAAGCGGGCTATGTTGGCGAAGATGTAGAAAATATCATCTTGCGCCTGCTTCAAAATGCCGACTACGATGTAGAGCGCGCAGAAAAAGGCATTGTCTACATCGACGAAATCGACAAGCTTCACCGCACAACCTCAAATGTCTCCATCACAAGAGATGTGTCGGGCGAAGGCGTGCAGCAAGCCCTCTTAAAGATGGTTGAAGGTACTATTGCAAATGTCCCGCCAAAAGGCGGACGCAAGCATCCAAACCAAGAGTATATTCGCGTAAATACAGAAAATATCCTCTTCATTGCAGGCGGCGCCTTTGTAAACTTCGACAAAATTATCGCAAAGCGTCTAGGAAGAACGACAATTGGCTTTGAAATTGACGAGAAAGAATACTTTGACCCAACAGAAAAAAATAATTTCTTATCAAAAGTAGAGCCGGAAGACTTTATCCAGTTTGGTATGATCCCTGAATTTATTGGCCGCTTTAACTGCATTGCAAATTGCAATGAGCTCTCTATTGAAGACTTAGTTATTATCCTCACCGAGCCCAAAAATGCCATTATCAAACAATTTAAGGCGCTCTTTACAATGGAGGGAGTAGCTTTAGAGTTTACAGACGATGCCCTCAAAGCAATCGCCAAAAAAGCTCACGAAGCGGGAACAGGTGCTCGCGCCCTTCGCCTCATTTTAGAAAATCTCATGCGCGACTTAATGTTTGAAGTGCCGACCGATGAGACAATCCGCGAAATCTTTGTCGACAAAGACTCTGTGTTAGGCAATAGCCTGCCGCATATACGTAGAGAGGCCATCCACGACAGCCAGGCTTCCTGATGGAAAGATCCCTCGAGCAGTTCAAACTGAATTGCGAGAGGTGGTCTCAATCAAATAGCGAAACAGCCGCGCTTCTTTCTACACAAGTCTTTAAGAATAAGCAAGTAATAGATTCTTTAGATGATGCAAGAGCCTGGGTAGCTTCCCAAAATATCGGCAATTTCCAGGTCATTTTTATCTATGGAGTTGGCTCCGGGGCTCTCTACAAAGCTCTGCATCACTGGAAGCAGTCCGATCCTGAACGAGTGCTCGTCTTCATAGAAGATGATCTAGAAGTACTTTACCACCTTTTTTCTACAGAGGTCGCAACAGAGATTCTTCACGACAGGCAAGCCCGCATCATCTACCTTGATCCTGAAAAACCTGTTTTTAAGCAATTTGCAACCTCTTTTGGCGTTAAGTCATTTACCATTCTCCCCTCCGACTATTATAGCAAGACAAAAGGTGAAAAATTTAGCCAGCTTTCAGCCCTTATAAGCTTCTATATGGACCTGCAGATGGCAATTCCTAAAGAGTATGGCGACTTTGGCAAGCGCTTTTTTTCTAACTACTTTCGCAACCTTTTACACCTTCCCGAATCGGCCTATGGCAACAGGCTCTTTGGCAAGTTCTCAAACATTCCGGCAATCATTTGCGGCGCCGGCCCATCTTTAGGAAAAGATCTTGAGCTTCTTAAAACAGTTCGAGATAGGGCGCTTATTTTTGCAGCCGGTACAGCTATGAACGCCCTTAATAGCGCCGGCATTTTACCCCACTTTGGCGCCTGTATCGACCCAAATACTGCCCAATTTACCCGCCTTGTGATGAACGATGCCTTTGAAGTACCCTACTTTTATCGCAACAGGGTGCTTAATGACGCCCTTAAGCTTATACATGGCCAGCACCTCTATATCACAGGGTCAGGCGGCTATCAGATTTCGGATTGGGTTGAAGATGAGCTTGGCATGACCGAAAGACGGACCGTAGAAGAGGGCTGCAGCGTGATGAACTTTTCCCTCGCACTGGCCTACGCCCTTGGCTGCAACCCGATCATACTTACCGGCATGGACCTTGCCTATACAGACGATAATTCCTACTCGCCGGGAATTCATAACCACCCCATCCACCTTAGAAAAAAATACTTTATAACAAAATCTCCGATAGAAGATGTAATCAGCAAAAATGATATCTACGGCAAGCCAACCAAGACGCTCTGGAAGTGGGTTGGCGAATCATTCTTCGTCAGCAATTTCCATCGCCACACCCCGGAAGTTGCCATTATCAATGCAACGCAGGGCGGCATCGGCTTTTATAACGTCCCCAATATGCCTCTTCAGCATATTAAAGAGGCTTATCTGCAAAAACAGTATGATTTAGATGGGATGGTGCAGGCTGAAATTTCGGGCGCAAAACTTCCCGAAAGCGTCACAATCCCTCACATTAAAAAAGTCATAAACACTCTTCTAGAGAGCCTAGAGAAGAGTTTAGAGCTTTGCCAAACAAACGACTTAGAGGCCCTTGAGAATGAAATCGCCTTTAAATTTCTCCTCAAGGTGTTTAGCGAAAAGTACGTAGAGATGCACGGCCACGATTTTGAAGTTTTGAGATATGAGGCCGAAGAGCTCGGCCCCTCTGAAATAGAAAAGGGACTTAAAGAGCTTGAAAAAGGGCGCCTTTCATTTCTTGAACGGACGGCAGCTACTAGTCAAGAGGTGCTAAATGAAGTGCTAAAACAAGAAATTAATGATCCGGGCAAGCCATTAATCCTAAAAGCCTCTTCCGAAAAGCCTTTTACCATAGACCCTGCAGCTACTCGATCGTCTGAATACTTCCCTTCAGGCAAGCTCAAGCACGAAGAGTATCGACTCAATGATCTCTTACATGGCCCATCAACTTACTATAGTGAAGAGGGCAATGTTCTCTCACGGCATCACTTTTCGGATGGAAAACTTGAAGGCAATAGCTACTCCTATAGCCTTGAAGGGGCGCTTATTGCCCAAAACTCCTACTGCCAAGGTGATCTTCACGGCGTACAAAACTACTACTACCCTGACGGCAAGCAAAAATCCTTTATTCCCTACAAAAAGGGGCTCCTTCATGGGAAAGTACAGCTTTTTTATCCGGACGGCAAGATTCAGCGCGAGCTCTTTTTTGTTGACGGAATGCGCCATGGCCCGGAACGAATTCTGAATGAGGCCGGCAAGCTGATAATAGAAGCTGAATTTGATCAAGATGCGCCAAAAGGGACAGCAAGGCAGTGGCATCCAAACGGCCAGCTTGCTCTGGAAATAATTTACGAACATGACCCTAAAAATTTTGTACTTAAAGAGTGGGATGCAAACGGCAACCCCATCCTAGTAGACCCATCGATTATCCTAGACTACTTTAGCCAAGCTGCTATGTACACAGAGACCCTCTCTGAGCCTTATCAGCAACATGGTAAACCAGGTGCGTTCACTAGAAGCCCTTTCAAATAAATTCCTGAAATTATCGGGCGAAAGCAGCCTCCCTCTCCCACTCTCTCTCAAAAGAGGTAGAAATCCTCAAAACCAAAAGTCGAGAGGTAATAAAAATATCCGGCCTTGGCCCGAGCTCTCTAGAAAAAGAGCAGATCTGGAAAGGGCCGGCAAGCCGCCGCATCTTCGAAACCGAGCTCCAGATCGTGATCCACGATATCACACGGCGCGTGCAGGCTCTTCAAAATATGCTTAGTTCAACCCTGCAATCTTTTGCAAAAAAAACACAAGGCACCCAGGGTAAGGACAAAAGGACATAAAGGACCAAAAGGACGGAGAGAGCTGCTGAAAAAATACGTTTTCTTCGACCGCAGGTCTTTGGAGTGCGGCGATTCTTCGCCGCTTTTACTCCAACCACAGACCTTAGTTCCTAACCGCCCAAGCTTACACAAAGATTTACACGAATCATGTAGAGGCGTTTTGTGAGCCTTAAGCGATCTCGCGATTAAGGTGTGTGCAAAATCTAAAGCTGCGAATAATCGCAGCACTCCAAAGACCTGCGGTCGAAGAAAACGTATTTTTTCACAGACGAGAGCTCCATGGCTACTGTCCTTTTTGCCTTTCCCACAGTTTCAGGATTTCTTCAAAAGCTTTAACATAACCCACTGGGTTTGAATACTTTTCGTACCGCTGCCTGGCGTGATCTTGCCACTCTTTGTGCATTGCCGGATCTTTAAGGAGCTTGCAGGCTAAATCAATGTATTCTTCTGGCTTGCAGGAGGTGACGGCACGCTCGATGCCGAAGTAGTCGCCGCCGTAGCGGGCTTGCGGGGGGCCTGCCGTGTCGTACATGGTGACGATGGGGCAGCCTGCTGCCATGGCATCTAAGATTGCGATGCCGCTGCCGAAGGGAAATTCGTTTAGGTAGAGGTCCATTGTGCGGGCGTATTGGCTTGGGTTTTTAACAGGGCCAACAAAGCGCACACGATCTTGGAGATTATATTTATCAAAAAAACTGGTGAGCTTTTGCTTTTCCTCATCTGTAAGCGACCCTATCGGGGCATAGTAGCAATTTTCTACCCTCTGCAAGATCCTTGCGACAGCATCGCACATTCCCCGGCCCAGGCGGCTTGCAAGGTGGTTTGAGATGGTGGTGCAGATTTTGGCATTGGGAGGAAAGCCAACTGCTTCTTTTGCAAAAGCTTTTTCATCCCACTCAGCCCTTGCATCTACCTGAAAGGGCAACGATGCTACCTCTATGTGCAGCTTGTCGTAGAGATCTTTATAGATTTCTTTTGCAGAGTGAGCGCTTACGATAGCAAGATCAAAGCAGGGGTATTGAGGGGGCGTTCCATGCTCAAAAAGCACTCGACACGGCTCAGAAGTAAGGGCAGCTGCCATACAGTTGATGCTGTCCGGGCCATGAAAGATGGCAAAATCTGCAGCAATATCGCGTAAAAAGCAAGCTAGCTCTCTTGCGGTATCTTCTGACGAGCGATGGGGATTTAGCATTTTTATGCTCACCCCTAAAGAATCAAAGAGCTTAAGGCGCCAAGAGGCTCTTTCAGTTGATGGACGCGAGTTAAAGGGGGTGTAGGGATAGTCTACAGGGTGAAACTGCATGCGCTCAGTACAGACTAAATAGAGGTCATACTGCGATCTATCGTGGTGGCAAATAAGGTTTTCGACAAGCTTTGAGGGGGCATGGCCGCCATCAATCAGCTGCGGCACTATATGGACAAGACGCTTTTTACCTGTTTTTATAAATGGATTTTTTGACAGATCTGTAAGCTTTTGTCCCATAAAGTCTATTTTTCGAGGTAAAAGCTCATTTTCCTGCAAGGGATTTGCCTTATAAGGGTCGTTCCAGCTCGCATAGCCTGTTCTTTCAAAGAGAGCTTGAGTTCGGCTCATTCCAAGGCGACGCTCTTCAAGGCAAAAAAGAAGGTGCCTTGCGACTTGATAGAGAGCATCGAACCTCTGCTCTGATAGAGCCGAAACAATCTGCGGCAGAGCGGCTAGTACAAAGGGATCTTGAAAACAGAGTATAGGCTCCAGGGCGGGATATTTGGGTAGATTTTGCTCTTCAGGATGGATCTCGAGGATATAGAGCGCATGCTCAGGGGCTAAAAGAGAGGCTTCAAGCTCTTTATACTGCAGCATGTGAAAAAAATCAGCTCTCGTCTTCACCACAAAAAGACAAGGCCTGCCATCTATTTGAGCCGCAAGTTGAGAAAAGTTGCCGCTTAAGGGCTCTAGAAAGATAAGGGGCACTTTTGAAGTTGCAACCTTTACCTCCCCTAATGGCTCTCTATAGCGGAATGGATACCAGGGCTTAAAGGGTAAAAAGTGCTGAAACTTGTCCGGCAGCGTGAAGGTTTGGCCATCTTTTGCCTGTATCAAATGCGCAAGCGAGAAGGGGTAGCGTTTTGTAAAGGTTTCCCCTACCAAAAGGGCGCCTGCAAGCGTAAGGGAGGCTTGATGGGCCTCTTCTGACGTACGAAACACGCTTGCGTCGGCAAAGTTTACAAGCCAGGGAAAATGGGGCTCATTTGAGGAGAGGCTGTCGTAGGCAGTACTTGGGCTTTTTATGAGCGAAGAGATGCCCAAAAGATGCTCGTTTTTTTCAAAAAAGTCAAAAAATGTGTAAAACAGGTCCGCCATACCTTTTCCTCATAACGCCAAACCCTATATTATAAAACCTTTAGTTGCAACAGTTTCTCTCTAGAATCCGGCTATAATACGCCTAAGGTTGTTTTAAAATTAAAAATATAGTATAATAGGGTGTAGAGGACAGAGAAGGATATGAGAGAAAAAGCAGAGAAATATAGAGATGATCTTCTAAGTGGAATAAAAAATTTTAATGCCTAACGGAGGGCTAAAAGAGTATGTCCCAAGTAGTAATTAACTTCTTGCAGCCAACTGCGGCAAATGGCGCGACGCCTACAACTGAGGTGCTGAGTACAGACCCACGCGTGTTTGATTTTGAGATTTCGCAAAATGCTCAAAACTACTACCAGTACGAACTGGATCAAGTTCTCTCGGGCCTTAATGCCGAAATTGTACCAAACACCGGCGCGGCCCCTGTAGCCATCACAGACGCAACAACTCTGTCTCAGCTTACAAATGGCCAAATCATATTCTCAGGAACCGCTCCAACTGCAGCTCAAGTAACCCAAATTTCAAATGCCATCAACTACCTGAACAACTGGTCGCAAATGATCCAGGTAAACAGCTCAGGCTACCAGACTCAAGCCTACGGAACAAGCGGTACCACCTTAGGCGCCGGTCTTACAGTTCTGCAAACAGATTCAAATGGCAACCTTGAGTATCCGGACCCAAACTCCAGTACCGGCTTCTCCATTAACCCCTGGGCTGATACTACCCCTCCAGCAAACACGCAGTATATAACCTACACCAACTCAAGCGGGCAAGCCCTCAACCCACCCATCCTAAACTTTATCCCGGGCGATGCTGCAGCTAGCGGCTCAAGCACCCTTGACACAACGATGGACCAGTATATGGCAACCGCTGTTGACCAGCTTATCCGCACCATGAGAGCTGCCGGCTGGGACCCAATTGCAGACCCAACAGGTGCAGCAAGTAACGCCCAAGCAGTACTAGCAAGCCTTGTTGGCCCTAACTCAGCGGTCTTTAACCTCCAAAGCATACTTACTCAGGCAGCATCAGCCGGAGCTCAAGCCTCAATTATTGGCCAGGCGGTATCTACGCAGTCTTCTTCGATCCAACAGGTTTTGATGGTTGACTATGTATCAACAGGCAACCAGATCCTCTTTAACGAAATGCAGCAGCTACAATCTGCCGTAAACATTAACCAGCAGGCTCTAAGCTACCTTAACTCGCTGCAAGACCTGATGAACCAAAAGAGCCCTCAGCAGTTTATCATGCAGCTGCAGGACTTAAACAACGTTAACATCAACAGCTCTAACCCACAGGCGCAGTTTACGCAGTTTGAACAGGACTCATACAACCAGTCGCTGCAGACAATATCGCTGATTGGAGCACAAAACTCAGCTGCCTATCAGGCCTACTTTAACCAGTTGGCCGGCGGATCCGCTTCGAGTAGCAACCCCCTTGCTGCAGGCGCCTTCTATTCGCTTCAGTCTGCAACAAACACCGTAGCAAACTACTCAGTACACGGCATCCTGAATAACCTCTCCTACCTTATCCAGCAGGTAGGTGCAGCCGGTGGATCATCGGCCGCAGGCGGTCTTCTTACTGCACTTAATCAGGTCAAACAGGACTTCCAAGGCCTTGTCAGTGCAAACTCAACTACAGCTCTTGAAACATGGATAGAAGATACGCAAGCAAGTGACCCGGGAGGCTTCCAGCAGGACCTTTCAAACGCTGTTACCTCTTCACAGTCGTTTAACGATACTGAACGCGAAAACCTTCGCGAAGTGATGTTTGTGTATGAAGAGTTTTATAAATCTGCAAGCGATATGTTAAACAGCCTTGATACGCTTATCAAGAAGATGGCAGATGCAATAAGCGGCCATTAAAAGTTGCCGAGGAGGCAAAAACTATGACAGTATCATCAGTAAACCCATTTGAGTCACAAGTTCCGGACACTGGAACCGTCTATGGAAATATTATGAATGCTCTGTTCGGTACGATGTCAGAAGCTGAACAGCAAAGCATCTGGGTAGGCTTTTTACAAAGTATCAACCTACCTGTCAACACCCCTGTCGTATCAGTTCCAGATGACGCTGGCACACAGGAAGATTTTTTACTTTATATCCAAAAGACACTGGCTGACTCTCAGCTGCTCTTCCCTATCGATACAAGCACAGCACTTTCACCTGACGAAATTAAAAAGCGCAATATTATGTTTGCGGTCTTTAATAGCTGCGTCAGCATGCTCCTATCGCTTCAAAACACCGTAACGACACAAGCAACCAACCTTCAATTTTTTACGAACTGGCAAGAGCAGCTTACAGATCAGCTTACTGCCGTTCCAACCTATGTCGGCGGTGAAAATAGCGCCGTTCACGTAGACCTTAGCAACCTCAATGAATTTACATTTGGCTATGACAACATCAGCGTAGCAGACATTGCCAACTGGTGGGCAGCTCAGGTTGCCCCAGGCGGCCCGGGCAACACCTTCTCGATTGGATTTACGGGCCAAGACCCCGGTTTCGGATTATTTTTTACACCCACTTCTATATCCGTAAACTTTGGGGCGATTCAGTACTTTGTCACTCTCACCCCAGGGCAAACCACTGCACAAAGCGTTGCCAATTTCGAAAAAACCTTTGTTGACTTCTGGAATGGCACTGCTCCAGTGATTCGTAGTTTTGGTGGTGTTGGCCCACTACCATTACCAGCGCTACTTACTGATTTTATTCTCCCTGTTGAACAGGTTGCCCAAAATACTCTTAACAACATAGCCTCGACAAACGTTCTTAACTTGGACCCCAGTACAACTACCCAACCGGGGGCAGGACAGCTTGTCCAAGCGCAAATTTTTGGCCAAAGCACCACCCCCAATACTGACCCTTACGCCGGTATAGAAATCTTAAAGCCCTATACCTACATTTCATCCCCTAACATCACACAGACAACCGACCCACACTATAACCTAAGCTCTAGCAACGCAAAAAGCCGCGCTGAAATTAACTCGCGCGACCAGCAGTTTATACAAAATATTACGTCGGCACGTCAGCAGGTACAAAACGTTTCGCAGGACGTACAGACAAACCTCAACCAGTCCCAGCAGGAGTTGAGCCAGCAGACCGACTTAATTACAGCAATAGTAACAAGCCTACAGGGCTTAATAGCATCAATCTTTAGATAATAGATGGAGGCTGAAAAAATTATGACAACGATTCCAAGCGGAAGCATGTATGAAAATATCCTCGACGCCTATCTTGGCTCAAGCTATGCCAATGAGACGAAGGGCTTTCTCACGGAAAAAGACGTTTTATGGAATGCCTTCTTAGCACAGAACAACTTAAGTCCTACAGACCCAAAGGTTGTGAACCAGGACCCTGCCGTCCTCGAGGAATTTGTCAATTTTGTAAGGCAAACCTACTCAGGCCTGCAGACAGGCTCTCTCTCTCCCGGCGAAATAAACCAGCGAGGTCTTTTATTTTCAGTATATGACCTTATGGTCCTTATGATGGAAACACTGCAAAATAATGCCGGCGTTCTCGGTAAAAACGTTGCCTTCTTAGCAAACTACCAAGACCAGTATGCACAGCTTCAAGGTACCGAATCAAGCGGCTTTTATATTGGCGGATCGCTGAGCACACCGAGCCCTGATACTTCTAATCTTGCCAAATGGACATTAGGCTACGGCGGCGTCAACATGCAAGCATACCTTCAGACAGCCATAAACGGCATAGCAGTGACTCCTGCCGACGGCGGAGCTCTACAGACAACATATTTTCCACTGCCTAGTAGCAGCCCAGTCTCAAACTCAACAAGCTCTCCTCTTACCCTCTCTTCAGTAAACCTTGCCTATCCTGCAACCACCCCGGGAATGCTAGAACAGGGTCAGGCGCTCCTTACGGATGCGCTCAGCCATGTAGGAGGACTCACACTAGGAGGTGTTACACTACCGATAGGAGGTACAGATTACTCAAGCCAGGCTATGAATACGCTGCAGTTTTCATCGACTGCCTCATCAGTCACATTTACCTACACCTACCAGCAGCAGTATGACTACTCCTACACACAGACTACCTCAGATGCACAGGGCAATGTAACCAATAATACGCAAGGTCCATTTACCGGCTTTTATCCGGTCACTGTGCAGCAAACGGTAAACTACAACCCAGACGAAACGTATCAAGACAAGCTTAACACAGTAACGACTGCCTTTCAGACATTTATGAACACGTCGTTTAAGCCTACAGGCTTTCCACCGGCAGACCCAACCACGAATGCACCATACCCTGCCGGTTCCGAGCTGGCATTTGCGCCAAGTGAAATTAGCGGCGCAGGGCCGGACCTTAACTACACAAACGTCACTTCACATATCCCATCAGCTCCTCAGCAGACTATCTACAACTCCATGACCCAGCCGCAAAACTTCTACTTTAGTAACAATGAGCCCTCAGTAATAACAGCAATACGAGCCATTACTATACCCTGGAACTCAAGTAAGAACTATGACCCAAATAACCCAGAGGATTCAGACAACACCTCGTTCAACATCCCCTACACCTCCACCACAGACGAGACAGCAAGCGCCCTGCAGTCAACTGCATCGTCAAACAGGGCAAACCAAAATAGCCTGCTCCAGCAGTTTCTATCAAACGCCCAGGCCAAACAGCAGATCCTTTCAAACACCTCTGATGCCCAAACATCGATCGAAAACGAAGCACAAACAGGTATTACCCAAGCAGCAGGTGTTCTTACAACTGCGATTTCGCAGTTAAGTACTATTATTTCGGCACTCTATCAAAAAAGGTGAGGATAAAATAATGACATCACAAGTACAATTCAGCCTCAACGCTAGCACCTTAAACCCATCAGAGCCGGCAGCACCAACTACCGGCACCTATGGAAACTTATTTCAGCCGCTCTTTGGCACCCTATCCGCTCCGGAGCAGCAGGCTATATGGGCAGACTTTTTACAGGTAAATAGTCTTCCAAACCCACCTCCTGAAGACACTACGACACAAGGCCTTTTTACTACCTATGCCCAAGAGGCCTATACCTACATCGAAAACGCCATTTTAGCCCAGCCAGGCTTGAATATAAACCTGCCTCTTTTAACTCCTCCCACCACAGGCTATTTTGGACAAGTGATGCAGTCCTACTTCAGCAACCTGTCAGCTACGCAGCAGCAGCAGATTTGGGTGCAGTTTCTATCTGCCTATAACGTGACAACAGCGGCTCCCGATCCCGGTTTGGAACAGTTTTTTGGAACGTATGCCGCTACAATTAATAATTTTATAACAAACTATGTTAACCCGCCATCCAGCTTTACCTTAGCCCTTATGAGCCCGCCTACGACAGGTTTTTATGGCCAGACATTTGCAGCCTACTTTGGCGGAGAAACACCCATTCAGCAGAGCCTTATTTGGGCCCAGTTTCTCCTTCAAAACAACTTTGCAACTACAATGCCTCCTGAGACCGCTCAAGATGAGCAGCTTTTTGTCACCTATGCTTCAAACGTCCTAGGTGCAATGCAGGGCGAGCAGATTCAATCCCCGGGTGAAATTCAAAAGCGAGCCATAATGACTGCAACCTTCGATACGCTTGTGCTCATGCTGGATGCCATGCAAGATACCGTCGGCGTACAGAGTGACAACCTCATCTACCTCGGCAACGTGCAGCAGGCCTTTACGACAGAGATGACCAGCGTCCCAACCTACATTGGACAACCAAACAACGACGTGCAGATACCGGGCAGTACCGGGCAGACACAAGGCACTGTCGGCCCTAACACTGACTGGACAAAATTTACCTTCGGCTATAACAACATCAGCGTAGCAGACATCGCCAACTGGTGGGCATATAACTCGCTTGTTCCATCAGGCTCTCCTCAAACATTTACTATGGCAAGCCAAGGCACGGTGACAACTGCCGGAGGCGCAACCGTTCCTCTCTTTAGCCTGACCTTTACTCCACAGTCCGGAACCACTCCGGGATCGATCTCCTGGAGCTATGCCCAGCCTGTTATCGGCACACAGGGCACCTACTCCGTCAGCATTACCCAAACAGGAGGCCAAACACTCCCTGCTCTAAACACATTTGCCGCAACTGCCGCCACAGGCGGTCCGCTGCAAAGCGCCATCACCTCCTATGCAGACTCGTTTGAAAGTTCATTTGCCACTGCTTGGAACCAGAGCTCGACAGGCATTCAATCCCTTCTTTCTACTGTAAACAGCAATAACCTCCAGGCTATAAATAGCGTCACTGTTTCTTCTCTCACAAGTAGCTTTAAGATAGACCCTCGCTCAACATCAGATACCGGCGCCAATAGCGCCCTTGAAATTCCTTGGCAGTATGGCTATGTCGTTCCTTCCGGCCAGCACAACACCGCCAATGGTTCCATCACACCTGCCGGCAACCTCTCCGACTCAGAGGCTAAATCTCGCGCTGAAATCAACGCCAACCTGCAAAACTTCATCGAAAACCTCCGCGCAAGCCGTCAAACCGTGCAAAACCAGGCCCAAAACGTCGAAACAAACCTCGACCAAACAAGACAGGGCGTTACCGATGAATCGGATATGCTTGATTCTACGCTACAGACTATTCAGGACATTGTTCATGCTATATTCCAGCGTTAAAATAAGCTCGATTTTGTACAAAATTTGCCCTTATCGAGACCGAGTCCGAGACCGTGACCGAGACCGTCATTTTTTGCCTCCTGTTCGTGTAGGCCAAAAATAACGGTCTCGGTCTCGGTCACGGTCTCGGTCTCGAGAGTTAATAGTGCTTTCTAGGGTGCTTTTCAAAATTTTATTATTTAAAATATTATCTTTATGATAGAATGGAATTAGATAGGAAAGGAGGAATTGTCTCATGAGCTCACAAAGCCGACCCGACTACGATAAAATGAACCTGCCCGAAATACAGGATAGACTCCAGAGAGTTAACTTTGGCGCCCCTGGAAAGAAAGCAGAGCAAGCTGTAAAGCAGATAATGGAAGTAGCTCTAAAAAAGGGCATTATGCCCAAGCAGGCGCTCCAGATTAGCGACGAGACGATGGAGGCGATCTATACCCAGGCCTACACACTCTATAACCAGGGTAGATTTCGCGATGCCTCCTATATCTTTCGGCTTTTGATGCTTCTAGACTTTACGACGCCCAAATACGTTTTGGGACTCGCAGCGTGCGCACACCGACTTCAAGACTTTACTAACGCTGCAAACTTATATTTTTTATGCACTGCACTAGATCCTGACAACCCACTGCCGCACTTTCATGCAACTGACTGCTACGTACAGCTTGGGGCAATTGGCATCGCCTCATACTCTCTCCAGCTTGCCATCACAACTGCCGGAGATCAACCGGAATATCAGGCAATAAAGCAGCGCGCAGAGCTGATGAAAGAGGCTATTGATAAACAAATTGAAGCAAAAGCTTCTGCCACAGCATCTGTAGAAAATGTCTCTTCAAGTGAACAAGCATTAGGTAACTAATGGAGATTAATTATTATGACAGGCGTATCATCAGGACAACAATTTAATGATCCATCTTTTCTTGCCGCCCAGCAGCAAAACCAGCCCTTTGATGAAGTTCAGGTAACGACCGGTCCCGGAGGGGGGACGGTTACCCCATCTACAATAGCGGGTCAGGATCCCACAATTTTCCAAAGTACTGCTCAAGGGTTTGCTAAACCCTCGCAAGATGTGAAAGTTACAGGCAACATGGCAGCGCCATCGCTTGCAACGCCCCTAACAACCACCCCGCTTTCAGTAGATCCACAAGATCTTATAAACTCGATGCAGCAGCTCTCAAGCCTTGCAAACAGCACCCTATATGACCCCACCGTCACGGCACAAAACTATGCAAGCTATGCTGCAGGTGGCATGGCTCCAACGACAACAACAACCTCGTCCCCTGTAGATAGCGGCATTACTATGGCTGCACCTTCAGACCTTGAATCGACAACCCAGGCAACCGTCTACAATGCCCTTTTAAAATATACAGGCCTTTCCAGCCAGTCATCAACCTACTCAACAGTCCTAAATCAAATCGCCGGGCAAATCGCCACACAGAACGCCAGCGGCCCAATAGCCCAGCTTACATCCGGCAACAGCACTGAAATCGGAAATTACCTTACAGGCCTTCTCACTTCTCAAAGCACAAATCTTTCTTCCCTTAGCCCAACTGAGCTTAGCACACTGAAATTATCTCTATCAAACGCCTCTACAACTATTTCTGCCGATGAATATACAAGCGGACTCACTTCGAACAATCAAGCTGACGTCTATAATGCACTGGTATCGTTTACAGGTGTAAATCAAAACACAAATCTATCTGCTGACCAGCAGAAAGAATTTACAGCGCAGCTTGAAACCCTTGCCGCAAACATCGCAGCGGCAAACAGCTCGGGAAATCCTCCTCCAGCTCTTACTTCTTACAACTCCAGCGACATCAGCAGCTACCTTCTAAGCCAGCTTACCATATCGAGCCTTCCACAAACCGCTCAGACCGCATTTCAAGGCATAATCAACGAAGCCTCTACTGAGATCAGCTCCGTTAACGCTGCAAGCGGAAATCCACCTCCGGAGAGTGCTGACATGCAGGGCATGCAGTCAACAAATACAGCGGATGTGCTCGCAAGCATGCAGACAATGCTTGGCATGACATCAACGCAAATGGCGGCTATCCCGGAACTTAGCACGCTTGCTGCAACAATTGCTGCGAAAAATGCCGCGGGCGGATCAGGCCTTGACATTACAAACGCAAGCTCTCTGCAAGCTGCATTAATTGCCCTTCTTGGCACAAGCTATAGCGACACAGACACTGCGCTTGACAATGCAATAACTAGCCTTGCAACAGCATATGCAGCACAAAACACAACCTATTACACCGCGCTTGCGCAGTCAACAAACCAAAGCGTTGTACTCAATGCGCTTATCCACCTGAGCAACATCAACAACAACCCAAACCTGACCCCTGCCGAAAAGCAAACTGATATAAACTACCTAACGGCCATGGCATCAGCCCTTGCCTTTATGTCAAAGATACGTGCAAGCGTCGCTATGCTTGACGCACAGCTTAGACTGCAAGAAAGCCAGGGAAAACTGTCAACCATTCAAGATGAAACAAAAGCCGCTCAAGCATCCTATACAGCAGGCTTATCGCAGATTCAAACCCAACTGCAGTCAATGCTAAACTCTATTCACATGGCAGCCTTGATGAAGATCCTGGGTCCTGTCATCATCGCAATTGTGACTATTATTTCGGTAATAGTAATTGTCTTCTCCTATGGTACTGCTGCACCCGTTATGGCTGCAGTGCTGGCCTCAGTCGTGGTCGCAGTTGCCATCCTTGCGATCGCAGACATGGAAACAAACTGCCTGCATGAGCTTGCAAAAGACTTAGGCATTACAAGCAAAGCCGGACAGGATGCTTTTGTAGCCGCCCTTCAGGCAATTATGCAGGCGATCATGATTGTATTCACCCTGGGACTTGCAGCACCGCTCGTAGCAGCAGAAACGGCCGCTGAAGTGACCGTAGAAACTGTTATAGAGCAGGTAGCAACGCTTGCAACCAAGTCATTTGCTCTTTTTGGCATAGGCCAAGGCCTGGACATCTTAATGTCATCAGGCCTATTAAGTGATGGCTTTGTTGCCATGTTTCAAGCCGCCGGCATGAGCGAAGCAGATGCAAATACCGCTGCTATGGTCATGGTAATGGTTGTTGCTGTTGCAACATTGATTGTCTCTGTTAAAGCCTTAGGCGGAGAGGCAGCTAAAGCGGGAGCAGACGCTGCTGATGACGCTCTCTCGCAAGCTACAGCGGACTCAAAAAGCGCAACCGCAGTATCTCGAAACGCAGAAATTGACATTTCTGCAGATGCCGACGATGCGGCGAATGCAGCACAAAATGCATCACAGGCAAACAAAGCGGCAGACGATGCATCTACAGCCAGCAACTCAGCAACATCTGCTGTGGGCGATGCAGGTGATGCAGCAGACATTACTGCCGATGCTGCAGAGTCTCCCGACAACCCCGTTACGCTGCTTGCTAAAAAACTTGCTCGCAGGTTTGCCGAATCCGCAAAGGAGACTGCAACCACTCCACAAGGAATTTTAAAGATAATGCAAGCTCTTGGAAGCCTTGGCGAAGCAGGATCAAGCATTGCTAATGCGATAGGAAATATACAGCAGGGAAAGTTAAGTCAGGCGCAGGCAATACTTACTATGGCTACTGCCCAAACACAGGCGCTTCTCACCGAACTTCAAGCCACAGTTCAGACATTTGATATGACACAAAAAGATCTCGATGCAACGTCAAATGACGCCTTAAAACTCTTTGAAGGCATGGTTCAAGTATTTGCAGACGCCTGCCAGTCTGCCGGAACCATTGTAGCAAACACAACAGCGACATCAAGCTAGGAGGTACATGATGGGTTTAAATATAAATAATACGCCGCAACAGCAGCTGCCGCAAGATGAAGATGAGTCAGCAGGATCAAAACACTCAGCTGATGTGGATCCAAATGCCCTTTTATTAATGCTCCCCGACATGCAAAAGATTTCGGATGCGAAATCCCATGCTCATGCTGTGGCAAAAAACTCGCAAGATCAACTTGTTGCAACGGATAAGGACCAAAAGGCTCAGAGTACCAAATCCTCCCTGGCCACACTTATGAGCCAGCCTGAGCTTCCTGAAGGATCGAAGGAATCATTTGAAACCTATATCGTCGCCCTCAACAAACAGGATGGAAACGACCAACCAGGCGCTGCCAAGTCAGCAACTACCAGCGTTGCAGAACAGCCTCAAGCGCAGGCAGGCACTACGACCGCCAAGGGCCAGGCTCAGCAGCAAGCTGCCGCAACAGTTTTTGGAGAAGATCCGGCTGTTTTGCTTACCGACAGCCCTGACGCGAGCCCCGCCGTAGCAATGCTTGGAGTGCTCGCCCAAACGACTGCTGCCGCCCAAGGTGGTAGACTAACCCCTGACCAGAGTACGCAGCTCTCAGCTCAAGCAAACGACCTTCTGAACCCAAATTCAGGCGCTTTGACAGATACAGACAGGTCTGTCCTTGTGTCGTTCGTAAACCAGCTTAGCGACTTTCCAACTACCGATGGTGCGCCCACCACACCCGGCAAGCCAACCACCGCCCACTCGACCCCAACCGGCCAGGCCACTCAGGGCTCTACTACGACAAAATCGGGCAAACCCGCCGACCCTCAAAGCCTTGCCATGGACCAGCTCGGTCTCAGCGATGAAGTTACCCAGCTGGGAGACCAGGCAGTAGCCTACGCCCAAGGAAACAATGACTCCCTTACCCAGGATGACAAAGCTCAACTTCAGACAGCTGCCGAAGCCCTTATCGCAGGCGGCGCAGAAGGCGATGACCTTGCAGCCCTGCAAAACTTCTTAAAAGTGCTTTCAAACTTTCCGGAGTCGCTCACTAATCCTCAGTCGCCCCTCCTTCTTACCCAGCAGGGCCTCGACCCCAAACTTGTTAACCTTGCGCAGTATGCATCGGCTATGCTTGCCGGCCAAAATGGCACCCTGACACCTGACGAGGTAACCACGCTCCAAAACATGGCTCAAGACCTTATGCCCCAGCTTTCACCTGCCGACCAAGAGGTACTAAAAACATGGCTTGGAACGCTGGGAGGCATAACACTAACAACACCTCCTCCGGTAAACGTCTTTAAAGAGTCTATGCTCTTTGGCGCAAAGCCTGCCAGCAACCCCTTCCTATCCCCCGGCATCATGGGCATGCTCGCCCCAATCCTATCCGAAATCCTCGCCGTCAACAACGACATCATCCGCCAAAGCTCAAAACTCAAGCAGAACATGATGAAACTGCTCGTCTCCATGGCAAAAGAGGCCTATAACTTCGCCATCACCGCCGGAGAAGCCAAAGCCAACCAGCTTATGCTCGACGCCCAAAAGTCCTTTACCCTTGCCGCCGTAAACATCGCCCAGGCCGGAATGACCGTAGTTGCAGGCGCAGTCTCAAACCGCGAACAAGGCAAAGTCAACAACGACTTAAAAGAAAAGCAGATCGGCCAAAAAATTGATGACTGGGTGGATGAAAAAAAACCGAATGGTGAACTCGTAGATCCATCACGAGCAAAAACGCTTGCAGATGCTAGAGAGTCCGTTTTGGGCAAAAATCCCCCCAAGGATGATTTTGATAACCCCTTACCAAAAGATAAATCTACAGGAAAGACCGCGAATGAACAAATAGCTGATAAAATTGCAGCACAACACAATAAAAACAATAAAAATCTAGAACAAAATGAACTAGCCGGTATTAACGCGAAGTACGAAGCCAAAAAAGTTAAAGGCAACTTAAGTACACCTGATGCTAACTTAAAACTCGATGAAGAGAGTGACGTAAAACTAAAGTATCAAAACAGACCACCAGTCAGTTCTGAGACATTCACGAAGCTAAACCTTTCTGATCATATGCACATTGCGAAAAAGAGCCAGGAGAGAATGCAGTCATCAGGCTCGCAGACTATGACGCAAGTCATGCAACCGGGCTTTCAAGCGCTATCTAACATAGTTACAGGTGCTTTTGACCTTGAAAAAGTACCAAGCGTACTGCTTGAAGCTTCAGCCAACGCTATCAACCAGATGATCTCGCAGCTTATGCAGCTTGTTACCTCAACGATACAGAGCGCAAGCGATGAAATGCAGGCAGCACAAAAGAACTGGGAATCTTTTGTACAGCTTTATAAAGACTTTGCTAATACAATCTCGCAAAGTATGTACCGCTCACAATAATTGATTTTCTGCTAGGATGGGAAAAAAAGGAAAAAGTGCCATGCTGTATGACTTTATCGTAAAGCTTCAAAAAGAACTCGACCTAAAGGAACCCCTGGGCGGAGCAAACGATGCAAGCTTTGCCATTGGACTTGACGACTCTGTTATCTCGATAACAGAAGAGCCCCCCGGTTTTAAGCTCTATTGCTACTTAGACACCCTCCCCACCCAGCAAGTCGAAGATTTTCTTACCTCAATGCTGCGAGGCAACCTCTTTGGCCAGGCAACCCACTTTGCTACCCTTGGGCTCGACGAAACCGGCAACAAGGTCCTCATACAGTACTACCACGCCAACAAACCAACCTACCAAGAATTTCACAACGCCGTAGAGGACTTCATCAATGTGGTAGACTACTGGAAAGCCCAAATCAAAAACCATCCTGTTCCTACTTAAAAAAAGACCAAAAGGACATAAAGGACAATAAGCACCATCCTTTTTGTCCTTTATGTCCTTTTGGTCCTTTATGTCCTTTAAGTCCTTTCTAATCTTTACAAAATAGTCCTTAACGTGAGATAAAAGGGGTATAGCGAGAAAAAAACACAAGCGGAGCTCCTAGAGATGGACGACCGACACGATACGTTATTTGATGAAGACGAAAGCGAAAAACACGAGCCTGCGCACGTGGATTTTGACCTGCTTGACACCACAGGAAGATGGTTCCTGAAGGTATTGTCAGGGCCAAATACCGGCGCTGAGTTCAACATGCAAAGCGGCTCGAGCTATCTCGTTGGAACAGACGCTGCAAGCTGTGATATCGTTTTTCAAGATTTAAGCGTATCAAGACAGCATGCTCGCATTAGCATCGATTCACAAGATCACGCTGCAGTTGAAGACCTTAACTCTCGAAATGGCACTTTTGTTGACGGCGAAAAGCTGACAGCTCGTAAAGCGATAACCACAAATGCCTTAGTCTCAATGGGAACCACCACCTTCATGCTTGTCGACCGGGAAGGACAAAGAGAGACGATCGTATCGCCGCTGCTTGCTGCAGCAACAGGTGAGAAAAAAGAAGAAATAAAACCTGAAAGCGTGCCCACAAAGACTCCAGGAGAAGAACTTGGCCCTATTCCACAGGCTATTTTACCCCCTATGCAGTCAGAAGTTGAGCGCATCAAGGAAGAGGAGCGAAAAGAGGCTCGCATCTCCCACGCCATCTCCGCTTTAGTCGTTTTAGCATCAATTACAGGCCTTTTAGTGATTGTCGGCGTTGGAACCACATTCCTCTTTAAGACCCAAGAAGTGCCTCACCAGCATATTACAGACGCCGATGCGATTATTTCAAAAGCATTAAAAGACTACCCTGCCATCAGATATAGCTTTAACCCGGCATCCGGACGGCTTTTACTTATAGGCCATGTCCTTACCCCGCTAGATAGAAACCAGCTCCTGTCAAACCTCCAGGATCTAAAGTTTGTCACCCAGGTAGATGCCACAAACGTGGTTATAGACGAGCTTGTATGGAGGGAAATTAACCAGGTTATCTCTAAAAATCCCGCCTGGAGAGGGGTCTCAATCACCTCCCCGGTAGCCGGAAAGTTTATTCTCTCAGGCTTTTTAAAGACTCGAAAGCAGGCAGAAGACCTCTATGACTACGTCTCACAAAACTTCCAGTATGTAGACCTGCTTGAGAAAAAGGTCGTCGTAGAGGAAGACCTTAAGGCCCAAATAAGCCAAAAGCTTACCGAAGCGGGCTTTAAAAACCTGCAAATTGCGCTCAATAACGGCGATCTTACCCTCTCGGGAAGCATCGCCAATGGCTCTATAGCCCTCTTCAACGCCACCCTTGCAGAGATCAAGGCCCTGCCCGGCATACGAGGCGTACAGTCCCTCGTAAACGAAGTAGCGCCAGAGCAGACGCTTGTAAACATATCTGATCGCTACCAGGTTAGCGGCTATTCCCTCCAGGGAAATAACGTAAACGTGGTTATAAATGGCAAGATATTGACTAAAGGCGATATCATCGACGGCATGACAATTACCGAGATAAGCACTAACACTGTCTTCCTCGAAAAGGATGGCATACGTTATAGGATTGATTTTAATAGGTGATTGGGTGTAAAATAAATATTAGAGGGGAGGAGAGTGCCTAAGGCCTCCCGATAGCGGCCGGCAACCCCCTTAAGAGGAGTAAATCTATGTTCGGAATGGAAAAGCAAAAGAAGAAAGGTCAGCCTCCCTTTCTCTTCGATCTGGAAGTGGAGCTGAAAGATCAAGACAAGCAAAAGGAATACGCAAAGCGTATTGAAGAGCGCGTGAACAAGATTAAGGATCTACTGCGCAAAGGCAGTAAAAAAGAAGAATATGATTATTTAGGGATTCTGCTCAATGGCTACCATGCCTTGGCAGTAGTCTTAGGAAGAGCGGCTCAACAGGGTGCGCCTCCAAGATAATATCCCACTGCTGAGCTCAGGGACTCTGGGCTTTGTGAGTAGCTTTCGGGCAAAGGTTGCCTGGGAGCCAGTTTGTGAAACTCCTTAACCTTATTGGAGGTTCTAATGTCAACACCGCTTCCAAACCCATGGGCAAGTATTACTAACGCTACTTCAGGCGGTTGGTTAGCAAACCCACAGCTAGGCGTTCAGTTCAGCGTTCTCGTTAGTGCAATTAACGACTTAACATCGCTGACAATGTCAAAAATTGCAATCATTCGCTCTAAGAAGAGTGCTATGAGTATTGCTGACATGTTTGACCTACAGATGGCCATGAACAAATTGACACAGTTCTCAGAAATGTCAACTAACGTCATATCGGGCATGAACTCATCTATAAACGACGTAGCAAGAAACATGAAAGGCTAATAGCCTTTAATCTCTTGCTAAAACATTGCTTCCTGAAAGCACTCTGGAGGCAGTCACGAAGGAAAATTGAGAGTGCTGGATTAGTACAATTGAAGATGGAGCGTATATTATGAGCGAAGAAAGTCTACTAGACTACTTCAAAGAGGATTTTGCACTGTTCATCGAAGCAGGATTCGTAGCCGTAAAGCAACTCGATGAGATAGCTGCAAGGCGACTATTTAAGTCAGCCGAACTGCTCCATCCTGATAATCCGGCCTCTCAATTAGGCCTGGGCTACATTGCCCTGCATAAGCTTCAAGTTAATGAAGCGGCCAAAATATTTGAGGGCATTTTAAAGAAGGACAAGGAGCATTACCTTGCCCAAAGCTTACTTGGCATCTGTTATATGTTGACCAAGAATAAATTAAAAAAAGGTGAACAGCTCATTTTAGATGCAAAAGCCAAAAGCGACAATCCGACGATAAAAAATTTGGCAAACATCTGTATGGACTGGGCTGAAAAAGACCTGAAGAAAAATGATTTTTCACCTCTTGCTCCCGCCAAAGGCGATGAGAGCGAAGAGGGATAGTGTTTAAAACCCATTACTTGTGGGTAATTTATGTCAGAACAAGCATTTACTAAGCATGAACAGTTAATCGAGAAGATCGGAAAGAGTTGAGAAGGTAGATCCTTCAAAAGCTACTGTCGAAGTCTTGCCGACTGAAGAGGTGATTGCCCCGCAGAAGGCTAAATTCGACGATGCTCTTTCAAAAGCGGAAACGAAGTGGGATGTTGCCAATCCCAAAACAAATCTTGTGGCAGCTTCTGACCCTGTTCAAAAATTAAGCCCCATAGATCAGATGAGCATAAGCTCTCATAGGATCGAAAGGCTAAAGCCTGTAACTGTAGATCAAATCGTCGAACAGGCTGACAATGTAAGAGCAAGCGTTCAAGCCCCTATTGCGAAGCTTGAGGAAGCCCAAAGGACAAATCCCGACCTTCGTTTTAGCCCGGCTCACGATGCCCTTCTTACCGATAAGCTGATTCACGTCGATTCAAGCTTAAAGACAGCGCTCAACAAAGTGGGCGTAGAGGTAACAGCGTCAGAGATCCAGCAAAATGTGGGTCAAAAGCCGCTCGTGAAGTTCCTCAATATGCTCTCGAACAGCGACAGACAGCTTTACACCCTAGTAGGTGAGATTTCATCTCTGCAAAACTCGAAAGAACGCCTAACTCCTGAAAAGCTCTTAGCAGTACAGATTAAGCTCGGGTTTGTGCAAAGCGAGCTTGAATTCTTCACAAACGTCCTGAACAAAGCTCTTGAAGGAACAAAAACCATCATGAACGTTCAAGTATAAACTATGGGCTTATCACGTGAAAGCCCGTAGCCCCTAAGGAAAATCGATGGTAAAAGAACAAGAAGTATTAGAAAATCTTCAGGTCGATTCAAGCGTCGAAAAGATGATGGATCGTCTGGATGAAGTCCAGATCACCACAGTCAGCGGCCGAATCACTGAGACAATCGGCCTTCTGATCAAAGCAATCGTGCCTCATGTCAAAATTGGCGAGATATGCCTTGTCAAGCGCGATATGATGGAACCTTTGATGACAGAGGTCATTGGCTTTACAAGCGAAGAGGTGCTGCTTTCTCCTCTCGGAGAGATGACTGGTATTGGTCCATCCTCGGAAGTTATCCCTACAAGGCTGCCTCTTACCATCAAAGTTGGCCCAAAACTGTTAGGACGGGTACTTGACGCCTTAGGCAATCCTCTAGATCTTGATACAAAGGGCCCCCTTGACCTTCCAGACAGAGTTCCTGTCATGAGGGCACCACCTGATGCCTTAAAGCGAAAAATCATCGCAGAGCCCATTTCTACGGGAATTAGAGCTATTGACGGCGTGCTATCTGCAGGCCTTGGCCAGCGCGTCGGTATTTTTGCTGCAGCCGGCGGCGGTAAGTCTACCCTGCTGGGCATGCTTGCCCGTAACGCTGTTGCCGATGTCAACGTCATCAGCCTTATCGGCGAGCGCGGAAGGGAGCTTCGCGAATTTATCGAAAAAGACTTAGGCCCCGAGGGTTTAAAGCGATCTGTTCTTATCTGCTCAACATCAGACCAAGCCTCGCAGCTTCGCCTAAACGCAGCCTACGTAGGCACTGCTATTGCCGAATACTTTAGAGACCAGGGTAAATCTGTCATTTTGATGATGGACTCTGTTACCCGCTTTGCCCGCGCAATACGCGAAGTTGGCCTGGCAGCGGGCGAGCCCCCTGCCCGAGGCGGATATACTCCTTCTGTCTTTGCTACGCTTCCAAAACTGCTTGAGAGATCCGGAAATTCAGATGTTGGCTCAATAACCGGTTTTTATACAATACTCGTTGCCGGCGACGATATGAACGAACCTGTCGCTGACGAAGTTCGCTCAATTCTTGACGGCCACATTATCTTGTCTGCCGAGCTTGCAAGGCAGTATCACTATCCTGCAATCGATGTTTTATCCTCTGCAAGCCGCGTGCTTACCTCCATTACGACAAAGGAGCATGTACAGCTCATAGGCAGGCTCAAAGAGGTACTGGCAACATACCGAAAGAACGAACTTCTTATCAAAATCGGCGAATACAAAAGAGGATCAGACAAAAACGTAGACTTTGCTATAGACTACATAGACAAAGTAAACCGCTTTTTAAAGCAAGGAATAGACGAAAAATGCGGCTGGCAAGAGACTCTGCAGCAGCTTAGAGCCCTGTTTAAGTGAGGTGAGATGTGCCGCAAATATCAGACCTACCTCCTTATCCGCTCGGGCAGGTGCTCGAAGTAAAGATTAAGCGAGTAGAAGATGCAGAAGCTGTAGTAAAAGAGAAAAAAGAGGCGCTTCTTGCAGAGCAGGAAAAGTTAAAAAAACGCGAAGAAGAGAGAGATAAAGTAAAACATCACTACGAAGATAAGCTCCTGCAGCTTCGCCATGAGTATGACACCGGAACGACAAGCACTAAGATCGACCAGGCAAAAGTTTACATAAAAGTGGTGCAGGAAAGGTTAGTAGTAGAAGAAAAAAAGGTAAAAGACCAAAAAGCACAGGTCGAGCTAGCAGAAAAAAACCTCGATCTTGCCAAAAACCAGCTAAAGCAGCGGCAAAAGGAGCAAGACAAGATAGAAATACATAAAAAAGAGTGGATTAAAGAGACGCTAAAAGAGCTCGCCGTCATGGAGACGCGAGAAGAAGATGAGGTCGGATCCACGATATTCTTGTCAAAATATATGCAAATTAAAGCCGCAGCTAAAAAAAATTTACGTAGGGAGGAGTAAGTATGGTACCACCAACCAATTTTAACCCAGTTACAGATCCGGATGATGCAACAACAGCTACACCGGGTGGAGTTATAAAAAAAGACCGTCCTCCTGTGAAAACGACGACCCCAAATACCGATGACGGATCAAAAAAACCGTTTAAGCAGGTTCTTGATGCAACAATGACGGAAAAAAAGACGAAACCTATTCCAAATCACGTCAAAGAAGTGAAATCCGATGATGACGATGATGACGATGACATAGTATCTCCATTTGAGCTTGCAGCCAAAGCCAATGCCCAAAAGCAAAAGCCACAGCCTACGATTACGGCAACTCGCGTCTTTCATGAAGCTCCTGTTGAAGATGTGAACATCGCTATAACACCGGTGGATGAAGATCTTCCAAAAGCTCTTCCTATTCAACCAAAAACGGTTGATAAGACAGCGCAACCGATTGTTGCACCCGCCGCACATCCAAAAGATGTAAAAGACCCAACAAAACCTACCGAAATAAAAGCCCCAGGACCTGTTAAAGAAGACGATGGCGATAAAAAAGATAGCACAACTGTTATTGTTGCAGCGCCGCATCAAGTAAATCCGGCACCGATTATGAATGCTGAAGTACAAAAACCGGTGCCTGTAACAAACGTACGCCAGACCCTCGAATCACTTGCAAAATCGATGATAGATCACATCGAGCAGAAGATAAAGCCGGGACAGACTGACACAACTATCACCCTCAAACAACCACCAATTTTTGAAGGCACTCAAATTAAAATTACACAGTATGACAGTGCAAGTAAACAGTTCAACCTCACCTTTAGCGACATAAACGACCCAACAGCTAGAGCCCTAATCGCATCAACTGCCAACCAAAAGCAGCTGCAGCAGGCTCTTATCGACAAAGGCTATACATGCCAGATGATCACAGTCGAGCAGAAAATCCCCGGCCTTGCCTCAACACAAACAGGCGATGTAGCGCTCGGCCAGCCACGCCAGCAGGATCAGGGTGAAGACGCAGGCTCAAGCACTGACAAAGAACAAAAATAATAAAAAAATAACAGGATAGACAGAGATCGGGCAGGATAAAAAAGAAAAAATGATAATAATGATAAAACGATAAGAACTAATTTGTTTTTTTATCGTTACTCATTATTATCATTTTGTATTTATCCTGCCCGATCCTGTCTATCCTGTTATTTTTTTATTTTGCATTAGCCTGATGCATATGGCTGTTTATCCTGTTTTTTGTTATTTTTTTCACTTCATAATAAGATCTCGTCTATGATATACCCAAATTAGTAAACCGAGGATATGAACTGTGACCGTCCAAACGCAACACTCTCACACCTTGCCCTGGCTAAAGTCTATTAGCCGCGAGCTCTACTCGCTTGATGCGACCCCGCTTTTAGGTGCAAGTCCTCCTTTCCCTTGGGAAAAGCTAAGAGAGAGCTTTGTCAAAGCCTTTTCGCTGGATAGCCTTCAGATAACGCCCGGAGAGCTTGCCTGGAAAGAAAAAAGGGAGATTACGCAAGGAATTGCAAACCCATGCTTTGCTACCCAGTGCAGTGCGACCGGCCTAGATGGGGCTGTTACATTATTGATTTGCAAAGAAGATGTAGAACACATTATGGCACAGGTTTTGCAGATCTCGGAAGTAGTCTCAGAGCTTCAAGCAGAAGATGTAGTGACAAGCTTTCACCGCTTTTTGAGTATTGAAGCAGTATGCCTTCTCAACATGCTTGAATATGACCCGCGCCTTTCGTTTAAGATTATTTCCTATTCAGATGCGGTCCCTGAGCGCGCCCTCTGCCAAGATATCAAAATTACGCTTGGAAAAGAGCAGATTGCAGCACGCGTTATCATCTCTTCTGAATTTAGGTCCTCCTGGAGCGCCTTCTTTCAAAAGTCCCAGCCTAAAACGGCAAAGCTTGATCAAATTCAAACCACAGTTCATCTAGAGGCCGGCAGGACAAACATTAAGCTTGAAGAGCTCTTGGAAATTCATCCCGGAGATTTTTTGCTGCTTGATCAGATGTACTATAACGAAGATAATGAAAAAAGCCGCCTCCTCCTTACCCTGAATGGCAAACCCCTATTTCGAGCAAGCCTAAAAGACGGCAGCCTCCATATCCTCGAAATACCCTTACAACACGAGGTATATACTCCCATGGTAGAACAAGTGACCCCTTCTGACGTTGAACCGCATCCTGAGCACGAAGAGGAAAACCCATTCCCTGATGTACCAGAGGATGAAGATGAAGATGAAAGTCTAGAGCTCGTTGAAGCGGCAAAGGCCGAAGAGGCCGAAGCGCCTATCGGACAAACTCCAAAGCCAAAAGCCTCTGTAAAAGTAGCTCAAAGCCCTCCCTCATCAACAAAACTTAGTGCAAATGACATTCCTGTTACTGTTATCGTTGAAGTTGCATCTATTGACATTAGCGTTCAAAAGCTGTTAGAACTTGCTCCCGGCAATGTGCTAGATCTCAATATTACTCCTGAAAACGGAGTTAACCTTGTGGTTAACGGCAGGGTTGTTGGAAGAGGCGAGCTTCTTAAAATCGGTGAGACTTTAGGCGTCCGCATTCTTCAAATCGGCGTATGAGTTTAGAAGGTCATCTTCCTGAATTTAAACAGATAGGCAAATACAAGATAGAGGGGCTCATCTCCCATGGAGGGATGAGTCTTTTATATCTTGCAAGCGACCCTGAAACTCATGCACCGCTTATCATCAAGGTCTTAAGCCCGCTCTACATAAAAGAAAAAGATGTGGCCGACCGCTTTTTAAACGAAGCACACATCATATCCCTTGCAGACCACCCGAATATTGTGCGGCTTGTAGACTCAGGCCAGTGGGAGCAGGGTCTTTTCATTGCTATGGAGTTTGTAAAAGGCACCTCTCTCAAACAGGTCTTCGAGCACCAGCCATATACCCTAAAACGGGCAATGGACGTAACTCTTCAGATCGCCTCTGCCGTAAGCCACCTGCATACCCATGGCATCGTACACGGCGATTTAAAGCCTGAAAACATCTTGATCAACGAGCAGGGCCAAGTAAAAGTAATAGATTTCGGCATAGCCCAACTGCTCACGGACTCGGGGCTTGAGATGCCCTTGCGCTTTCTTGGCACCCCTATCTACATGAGTCCTGAACTTGGGATAGATAGAAAAAACCTCTCTTTTCAGTCAGATATCTTTGCTCTTGGCATTATCGCCTATGAGCTTGCCACCGGTAAACTTTGCCATGGACGCATACATATCGCCCTGGCTCCAACAGGACTTCAGAAGCTGTTGCAGAAGGCCCTGCAGCCAAAGCCGCAAGACCGCTATAGCGACATGTGCGACTTTATAGGAGATCTTACGGCCTATCTCAAATCGAGCGATTTTGAAAAGGACAAACAGGGCCGAGACCTTTCTCTTGAAATATATGAGAAGCTAGAAGCAATCCAAAACCGCCTGATGCCAACCGATCCGCCCCTATGGCCCGATTTGAAGATCGATCTTGCCCATGTTCAGGCAATGGGGGTATGCGAACTTTATATCGATTTTCTCAACCTTAGTGACAATAAAAGGCTCATCTTTATTGCAAAAAGCAGCAAAAAGGGCATAGAGGGACTAGTGAGTCTTTGCATGCTGCGAATGGCGGTAAGAGCGCTTGTAAAAAGAGGCGCATCCGACCCGGTAGAAATTGCCTCCCTTCTTGTTGAGCATATTGAGGAGGATTTTTTCGAAACAGGAGTGAGATTTGCACTCATCTGCATTGATACAAAACAAAATAGCTATAGTTTCTGTCAGTATGGACTTGGAGTGCTAATCGCTAAAGATAAACCTATGCCTTTAGTTCAAAAAAATCAGTTTTTCACGGCAAAGGATACTTTTGCAAAGGGTGATACACTTCTTTTCATCGATGAAAAAGATGCGGCTCTTTCCGACCTCCAACAGGAGCCTGCAGAAAATATTTTGCAAAAAATGCGCCTAAAAACCGAAAGTGCATCAAAAGAACCCCCTCTTTGTGTGATTCTTATGGAAAAAAATTGGCTCCTCTGAAATAACTGATGGGCAACGAGCCTTTTGCCAAACATCGTATAAATTTTGCAAGAGGCTCCAAAGTAATAACTACCTATCAGAGTGTTAACATATGCTTTTAAATGCACGGACAAAAGTACACCTCTTTTCACTCTTTTTTGCATCAGCTGCTTCTTTTGCATCGTATACCTATGCCGACAGCACTAACGCACCAAAAAGTGTTTCTCAAAGCATTTCCTGGAGTACTACAGGCAATAGCACACTCGTTGCAGATGCCGCAACTCCAGATACTACTACACCTCAAGGTACAGCTCCAGAGCTACCTGTAAACCTCTCTCAAGCACAAGCTGCCCCGAACGCACAAACGCCGGCAAAAGCCGCTCCGGCGCTCGGGCCTGTGATTAACTTTAACAACGTCAGTATCACAGAGTTTTTGCGCTTTGTAAGCCGCCTGACGGGCAAAAACTTCGTCTACGACCCGCAGCTTTTACAGTTTCCTGTCACAATTATCTCTGAATCGCCGGCATCGCTTGAAGATGTCTTTGCAGCCCTCCTTCAGAACCTGCGCGTCCATGGCTTTTTCTTAATCGAAGAGGGAAATAACTTTATCATCCACCAGTCAGGCGACGTAGTGTCACCGGCAGGGCTTTTGTACACCGATGAAAATGGCCAGCAAGGCCCGGAGATTGCAACAGCTGTTTTTCAGGTAAGTAACGTTTCAGCCGCCCGCATTGCAACGATTTTTAAAACAATGTGTTCAAAAGATGCCATCATAGAGACCATGGAAGAGACGATGCGCATCGTTGTGACAGACATCGTGACAAACATCGACAAATTCCAGGAGCTGCTTAAAAAATTGGATGTTCCAAATAGCGGGCTTGATATCGGTCAGTATGTTGCGCTAAACAACTCCCCTATCTCTCTTATTTCCGTCGCACAGCGCATTGTAACCCCGCTTGCCGGTGATAAAACCTTAATCCTCGTGCCCTACCAGGCATCAAACAGCATCTTCGTCATTTCGACCCCCTACCTCGTTGAGAAGGTGCTTTCGGTACTTCAGTCTTTGGACCTTAACCAAACCACCTTCGGCCTGCTTAATGTCGACCAGATGAAATTTGATGCAAAAGCAGCTAAAGATGCGCAAGAAGAAAGGCTAAGAGCAGAAGAAAAAGAGCGTCAAAAGCCCGTTCCTCTTACACAAGAAGAGATCGATACCTTTACAGCGCGCGAGCGAAATGCCATTTTATCGAGCAAGGGCTTTACCCCTGAGCAGATTAGCAAGATGTCGGCCGAGCAAATTTCGCGCATTTTACGAGAAACCGGCCTCTCACAGGCAGAACGCCAAAAGATTTTCGGCGAGAAAAAGGGCATTTTTGAAAGCGAACTGCCTCTTGGGCAGATAGAGTCTACTCAGTTCTTCATTCATAGACTGCAGTATAGAAAAGCTGAAGATGTCGTAAAAGCCCTCCAGTCAATAGCTGCAAGCTTAAGCGGCGGCGTAGGCACAGCTCCAATAGGCGGTGCTGCGGGAGCAGCTGGAGCTGCAGCAACAAGAAACGTACTTCCGCCAAGCGACCTTGTCGTCACGTTAAATAGCGTACAGCCACTTTCTGAAAATAACGCCCTCGTCTTTACCGGTACTAAATCTACCCTGGCGCGCGCAAAAGAGCTTATAAACCAGATCGACACCCCCGTACGACAGGTGTTTATCGAGGTGCTAGTACTTGACACAACGCTTTCCAACACGCTAAACTTTGGTGTTGAATGGGCAGGCAAGTACCAGATGAAAAACTA
The DNA here is from genome assembly GCA_963826935.1 of uncultured Chlamydiales bacterium. Taxonomy (GTDB): domain Bacteria; phylum Chlamydiota; class Chlamydiia; order Chlamydiales; family FEN-1388; genus SZAS-7. The sequence continues at coordinate 344,065 of CAWGYH010000002.1, forward strand.
CGCCTACTCTGCAGGATTCTTAAACGGCCAGGGTACAGGCGGATCAAGCGCCATCCAGACGCCTCTGAATAACGTTACGCTGCCAAACCCCGTTCCCACAGTACCGCCAACAACACTTGGCGCTTTAAATATTAACGAAGGCTTAAGCGCTGCTGCAATTGGCCGTAAAATCAGCCACAATGGAAACGCCTTTAAGGCCTTTGCAGCCTTTGTCAACTTCCTTCGCACCGATAACGACGTACATTTTATCATCAACCCAAAAATCGTCACCGAACACAACGTAGCTGCCGAAATCTTTGTGGGCCAGCAGGTGCCAATTAAGGGCCAGTCGATTGTAAACGCAACATCGAGCAACGCCACAAACATCGTCTCTACAAACTATGAAACCGTGCAGACCGGTGTGGACCTCAAGGTTACGCCTCTAATCAGCTCCGGCGACATGGTAACGCTTATCATCTCGCAGACGATCAGCAACGCCAACTCAACACAGGTCGCGCAACAGGGCAACAACAACGCCCCTCCTGCTACAATCAACGAAACAAGAACCACCACGCGCGTGCACCTGCCCTCTAACTACTTCCTGTTCATGAGCGGCATGCTGCAGACGCAAATCACCGCAAATATCGACTCCGTTCCCGGCCTTGGCGGGCTTCCCATTATCGGCTATTTCTTCAACAACAAGAACATCACGGATACCCGTCGCAACATCATCATGTATATCCGCCCCCGAATTATCGATACCCCAATCGACATCGAACAGGTTACACAAGATGAAGAGCGCGTCTGGGAAGAAGCCAACGAAGCTGCATGCGGCTGGCGCAAGCAGTTCAACGACCTCAAAGAGCTGTTGAACTTCTAGGCCACATGGCCATCGGACCCCGCCTGGGGTGAAAAGAATGGAGTTAAAACCCAATTGCTTCGCCCTCTAAAATCCCGTTCTTCCAGCGGCAGCTGGAACACTGCTTTAGCCCCACGTGAAACGATAGGCCGGTAGGCCTAGAGTGGAACGTGGGGTCGTGATCAAAATATAAAAAGAGCGGCGGCAGCTGCGAAACATTCTTTTGTGTCGCAGCTGCCGCCGCTCTTTTTATTTTATTACCATGACCCCACGTTCCACTTCAGGCCTACGGCCTTACGTTTCACGTGGGGCTAAAGCAGTTCTCCAGCTGCCGCTGGAAAAATAGTTTGAAAATTTAACAGGAAAAATTTGACAATGAATTCCTAGAAAACTGTAAATTATTTTCACGCCATCTCCCTCCCTCACCTGAAAAATAAAATAATTGATATTAAGTTTTATCTATGATATAATTAAGTGACTTTTTTGGGGAAAAATTACTTATGCAAATAAATAAGATCCTTTTTAGTAAAGAGCATATTTGCTCTCCATTTACCCATCAGACTAAGCGGGGGCCGATCACCCTCTCCACAGCACAAAAAGCCATAAGTGTGGCATCCTCAATCCTTATTGGTGCCGCAACTGTGGGAATTGGCGGCGCTGTAGCCTTTTACGTAATTACTGCTGTCATGAAAGACCGCCTCATACAGGCAAAACAACCCCACGTACGATTTGATGCTGTCCGGGCTCGACAATTTAATGAAAATCAACCCGCAAATGCAGTTGCAAAAATAAATTCTTTTGAAATGAAGCGCTTGCCTGGAACTGAAGATGACGATGGTAAAAAACCGGCCAGAAGAAGAGATCGGCCACAAACAGGAACCGTTCCTAAAAATATACACAAATCTACACATTATGCCCTCAGGGCATAATGTGAGAGTATAACGTCAGCCGAACAGTGCTGCTGACGATTCGTGTGCAGGAGTTTCACCTGCAAAATCCGAGATCTCACTATCACAACAGGCCTGTGGGCTTGAGGATCGACGTTTTGTCGCCCGAAAATGCCCTGCGAGGGCCACTTGAAGTTTTCTTTTGACTTTCCGCCACAATGTCCACACATGTTCATCTCGATTCCTTACAGGTAGAGATAAAGTGACGTGGCCACCTTTGCCATCTGGGATGTTGTCCAGATTGCGCGGCAAGCTTTCAGATACTCCTTGAAACCGACGAGCAATTGTCATCGCTGCCGATTCATGAATTGATAAACCATATTTTTTAGCAAATTTACATCGGCCTATGACCGATGTAAAGGCTGGATTTACTTGATTGACCTCTACTCCAAACCGAAAACCTCGGGACTTCATCGCCTGAATAGTCGCATTGTAGGCAAAAGAAGAAAGAACTCTTGCCCGATTAGCAGACGTCTCTTCACGAAGAGTAGCCTTCTTATCTTGAAAGCAAAGCTTTTCAAGAACAAGTGGCTTTTTTGTTTCGATACATAAGTCAATAACTTCTTTTGCTGCATCTCCAATCAGGGCTTTTATTTGGCAGCTGTTTTTTCCGTGCAGATTTATGGATATTTTTTTATGCCCGACACAGTTGCCATATCTATCAAGCTCTGCAATGGCGAGATGATCGATGTTGATATCGACACCAATAGTTCCAAGATCTGCGCAAGTAGTTTTTTTAGGCGCTTGTAAAGCAGTGCTTACAAAAAGCTGCCAGCCCTTTTCACTGTGTAAAAAGCGATAACTTATGGCAACACCTGATTCTTTGTCTCCATTTTTTCTATCCAAACAGCTGTGAAGACTTGCTAGGATGACGTCATGGCCATATTTAAATCTGACATTGTGGATTTCGACGTATTTGCCGAACTGCGGAACCATACAATTCGGTAAACGAAGCCTGAGTGTTAAGCTTTCATCTTTTTGAATACGGGCAGTGCACGATTGGTTGCCGCTCGTTTCATCTTTCGACCCCAAGAGAAATATATGATTCTTGCGCGACTCTTGCCATTCGTCTTTCCATTCTTCACGCGAATTATAGCCATTTTCTTGTAGATTAAATTGAGCCCGAAATAGTTTGCGAGAGCCAAAACAGATGCGCACTTTACCAGATGCTTCATCCTCTTTAAGATCAGACAGCTTTTTCTTTAATTGTGAAAGACGGCGGTTTTTTTGATGTCGGGTTTGCTCATTTTTAATGGTTGGAATCTTTTTTTCGAGAGAGTCAATACGTTGACTTAATTCTGCCATGTGGTTCTTATGGAGTTCTTTGACCGAATCGATTTTTCCTTCTACCTGCACTCTCACTGAGTTAAACTGGCGTGCAGTGATTTCAAAGCGTTTGATGTAATCAGACTTTAGCTGGGAAACATCTTTGCTCCGCTGCAAATCGGCAAAGAGTGTTCTTTCGATTTTGCCCATGGTTGCTGCGAAGCTAGAGAGGATGCGCGAGAGATTCTCGTCTAATACAAGACGTGTCTGGTAGGTGAATATTTGGCTTTCAGATGTGGGTTTCGGCATTTTTTGCAGCTTCCAATACATTCTAGTTTAGGACAGATATTGAGCATATTTTCTTGGTGCTTTTTCTGAAACCTTTTTTTATTAAAGTAAAACCTAATGAGACAAAATCTACACAAAATGTGTAGATTTTTCTAGATTTGTGTAGATTTACGCGAGCAGTATCGAACCCTTCCCCCGTTCAATCCTTTCTTATCAGCTCTAGAAGTACACGCTGAGTACCCTACTTCGATTCAGAATCGAAGATACCCACCCCTATCTCTTTGCGACACGATCATTTTTAAAGATGGGAAGATACAAAGTGAACATTCCGACGGAAATGAAAAGTTCTATATTGACGATGAAATTATTCACCTAAGTCCATCAACAAAGACCCTCCCTCTTGGCGACGGCGTCGTTGCCGATATTGCAAGCCACGGCAAAGTAGTCATCCAGCAGCAGGCAATGAGAGGCTGCACAGCAGCTGCAAGTGCAATGCTCATCTATGATGCAGGAAAACAGGTTGACGTAGTTCAATTGAAAAACACAAATCTGGGCAACAGCTCAACCATAGAGGGTGCTATTAGAGCAGCGGCTCTTACCCCCCTTCTGACCATTTTAGATAAAAGAGATAATGCGGAAGAACTCCTTTTAGATCTTAAAGCTTTACTTCAAAAAAATGGTTCGGCAATTGTAAGTACCGGCAATGATATTGGCGCCCATGTCGTCGTCGTCGACCAGATAAGCGACGATCTACAGCAAGTGCGCCTTAGAGACCCCTTTCATGGCTGGGAAATAACCGTTAAAAGCGAGGCCTTTTTACGAGGTTTTAACGGCGGCAATATCATTCAAATCGCACCTTGATTTTTATATAGGATGCCTGTATACTTTCTGACCTATGAAAAAGAATATTAGAATCGCTCTTGTCGGAAGGCCCAATGTTGGGAAGTCTGCCCTCTTCAATGCTATATGTAAAAAAAAGATTTCTATCGTCGATGAAGCTGAAGGCATTACGCGAGATAGACTCTATGCTAAGACTGAAGCCTTTGGCACGCCATTTGAAATCATTGACACCGGCGGCATGGGGCAGAAAGGATGACCCTTACGGCGATCTGATTGTTCGCCAGGCAAAGATTGCAATCGAAGAAGCAGATTCTATCATCATGGTGGTGGATGGAAAATCTAGCCCGCTGGATCTTGACATGCAGGTAGCATCGCTTCTACACCGCTCTAAAAAGCCCGTTTGCCTTGCCATCAACAAGATTGACCACATAGCACTCCAGGACACCCTCTACGAATTTGCCTGCCTTGGCATAGAAAAGATGATCCCCGTAAGCGCCATTCACGGCTACCAGATTGCAGAGCTCATAGAAGCCGCATTAGCTGATATATCGGCGCCTCGAGGTGAAGTTGAGGAATCCCCCTTCCCAAATATCGCCATCGTAGGCCGCCCAAATGTTGGCAAATCTACCCTCCTTAACGCCCTTGTAGGCGATGATAGAAGTATTGTGAGCCCCCTTGCAGGAACAACGCGCGACTCTATCGACAGCGAAGTACTTTTTAAAGATAAAACTTATATATTTATCGACACTGCCGGCATAAAGAAGAAGCAAAAAGAGAAAGAAGTTGTCGAAAAATATGCCCACATACGCACTGAAGGCGCTATAGAGCGCTCAAGCGTATGCCTGCTTATGATCGACGCCATGCAGGGCATGACAAGCGAAGAAAAGAAGATCGCCAAGATGATCGAAGAGGCAAAAAAGAGCTGCATAGTGCTTATCAACAAGTGGGACCTTACACACGGCATGCGGATGGAGCACACCCTGAAGGGTATTGAAGAAGAGGTGCCCTTCCTCGCTAACTGCCCCAAGATCTGCATCTCAGCCCTTACAAAGCGAAATCTGGACAAGATTTTTTATACAATTGACGAAGTGCTTAAAGCGTATGAAAAGCGAGTCTCTACAGGCCAACTAAATAAGTGCCTTGTAAAGGCACTCCAGCTCTGCCACCCGACTGTTTTAGGCGGCCGGCGTCTTCGCATTTACTATATGACGCAGGTAGATATAAAGCCGCCCCACTTTGTGCTCTTTGTAAACTCGCCGAAGCTATGCCAGCCAACGTACGAAAAGTACCTTATAAATACGCTGCGAGACACCTTCGGCTTCAAGGGAGTACCCCTTACCTTCCAGCTTAAGGCAAAAGCGCCCCAGAAAACGCGGGAAGAAAAAGCAGCCCGCTCTGCCTTTGACCGCGATGTCCCTGTGTTTGATGAATTTATCGATCCAGATGATCTAGATGACCTAGCTCTTGAAAGTGAAGACGAATAGCATAGGCTCGATCTAGAGCTTCGGCCTCTTCTTTAAAGCCAAACTCAATCAATACTCTATGGTGGATACGCTCTAGATAGCCTGCCCAGCGCTTTGTTGTCCTATCATAGTCTACAGGCAGCTTGCAGATAGAACATTCTTTTTTCGCCTTCAGCCATTCAGATATGCCGCAGTCAGTATGAAAATAGTTTCGGCAGCAGTCTACTCGCAACACGCGCTTATCTTTACAATCGGTTGCGGTGATGGGCTCTATACATTGGGTACACTCTTTTTCTTCTTTTACTACCGCCATATAATGAGCAAATTTAGGCTCTAAATCCACAAATTCGCCAACTATGTTATCCACTATAAAAAGGGGTATTTTTCGATCAAGGGCCTTATATGCTAGCCCTTCTAGCCCTTTTTTATCGCCCTTCAGCCCCTGGTGCAGATCGACTAAGAGGCAAAAGTCCTCCACAACATCTTTATGCATGCCAAGCGCCTCTACCTTCATCATATGGCCTAATGCCACGTAGGCCTTTACAGCGCTGTCTAAATTGCGATAATAGTTATCCTTTCGTCCGGCCACTGTAAAACTGCGCGAAAGCTCGCCGCACACTCTTTTTGCAGCCTCCTCCTCTTCAGAGGGCACGCAGCAGATAAATCTATACACTGCCTGTAAGCAGCCTATCGCCGAGATCATAAAGCTCTCCATAAAAACAAAATTTATCTATACAGCAGTGCAATTTTATTCTCAAGAGCAACTACAATTCATCCCAGTCAAAGGCCTGCACGTCTGATAGCTTGGCTTGCACCTGTAAGCACCATCACAAGGCGGTCCATGCCAAGGGCCATTCCGGCACCGGGCGGCATCCCTTGCTTGAGATCTTCGAGGAATTTTTCGTCGATGGCAACCTCCGGTTTTCCTTGCTCTCTTCGAAGTGCAAGCCATTTTGGTAAAGAGCTCTTGCTGCAGTGCAGCATCCGTTAAAAAAGGAAACCCATCGGCAATTTCAATGCCGCCGATGTACAGCTCGCTTCTTTCTGCTACGTGAGGATCGCATGCCATGATCGGCGCAGAACTTGTGAGATAGGCTGGCCATTCTTGCAAAAAGGTTGGTGTCTTCATTCCAAGCGAGGGGTTAAGCTGTTCAAAGAGATAGGACATGACTAAATGCTTGTCTGACTCAAAATTAGCCGGCAAGGCAATATCGGCCTTTTTTGAAGCTTTCACAAGGGCCTCGAGGGAAAAATCTTCCAAATTTTCAAGCCCAAGGTGCATCCTAAAGGCCTCTCGCACTGTCAGGCGCTCCCAAGGCTTTGTCATAATATCAATATCATGTCCGGCCAAGTGGATGCTGTTTTTGTTGGGATAGAGTGCAGATAGCGCTTTACGAATAAACCGAATAGCATCTTCTTCTATGCTATGGAGGGTGTCAAAGGCGCGTGCCCATTCGAGCATGGTAAATTCAGTACTGTGGTAGCGTCCGCGGTCATTTGCCCGAAAATTTTTCGTGAGGGTGAAAAGCTTTTCAAACCCGCCAATAATCAAACGCTTTATTTGATATTCAGTAGAGGTTACCAAATAGCCATCACCTGCCCGGATAGAATCAATATGAACATCCGGACATGTGCCTTTTACAAGCAGCGGCGTTTCTACTTCTAGAAAGTCTTGCCCATACAGGTCTTCTCGTACAGCGCGCGTTATGAGCTCTCTTTGCCGAAGGCGCATCATCTGTGCAGTATTGTATTTCATTATTTGCCTTTATCTCAACTTTGTACAAAATTGCCCTTATCGAGACCGAGACCGAGACCGTGACCGAGACCGTTATTTTTGGCCTACACGAACAGGACGCAAAAAATGACGGTCTCGGTCTCGGTCACGGTCTCGGTCTCGAGGGTAAATAAGTCTTTTCTCGGAAAGCCTGGTAACCTTATCGAGACTGAGACCGTGACCGAGACCGTTATTTTTGGCCTACACGAACAGGACGCAAAAAATGACGGTCTCGGTCTCGGTCACGGTCTCGGTCTCGAGGGTTAATAGGTCTTTTCTCGGAAAGCCTGGTAACCTTATCGAGACCGAGACCGAGACCGTGACCGAGACCGTTATTTTTGGCCTACACGAACAGGACGCAAAAAATGACGGTCTCGGTCTCGGTCACGGTCTCGGTCTCGAGGGTTAATAGGTCTTTTCTCGGAAAGCCTGGTAACCTTATCGAGACCGAGACCGAGACCGTGACCGAGACCGTTATTTTTGGCCTACACGAACAGGACGCAAAAAATGACGGTCTCGGTCTCGGTCACGGTCTCGGTCTCGAGGGTTAATAGGTCTTTTCTCGGAAAGCCTAATCGCTTCGCGACATCTTCGTTAACATTGCCACGATGCGAAGCAACAGCTCCCTCCCTCGTAGATATTCATTTTCGTCCAGCAACTTTAGTCGTTCACAAACATCCAGAATGCTTGCGCATTCTGTCGCAGAGCGTTTGGCCATTCGGTAAAACCGCGCCTTTTCATTAAAAGAATGCTCTCCACCGCCTTCTGCAATATTTAGCGGGACAGATGTCCCTGCTCGCTGGAGCTGATCTGCCAAATACGCTTTGCCGCGAGGCAACTGCTCTACAATATCATTTATCAAAATAACCAAGTCTAGGGCGGCTTGGTAGACGTCCCATTTTTCGTGGTCGAAGTATCCAACTTTCGTAGTATAGAGTGATTGTTCGACCTTGCTGCAATCTTGTGACATAGCACCTCAGAGCAAATTTTTTCGTCAGAAAAAATAAAGAAATTGATAGTGAGTATTCCATTATGCATACTGCTTGTTTTCTAAACATTGGTAGGCTACAATGGACTCTCACCAAGCATTTTACCAGTTTCACTCCCTTTTACGGTACTTTTTTCAAAGCCCTCACTTTACGCTCTTGCTTGGCACTCTCTTGTGTACCGGCAAACGTATCGTTTACTTGGTTTTGCGAGCAATAGGTCTAAAGCTCAAAGGCAAAGTAGTCATTCGAATGTAGAACAGCCCTCCAAAAAATGCAAAAAGCCAAATCTATACTGCAAAAAAAACTGCCGAGCGCTATGCTTGACGGGTTTTTGGTGAACTTTACCGCTTATAAGGCAGTTTATGAAAAAAATTGTATGTTTTGTATTTTTACTCGCCTTTGCAGCAACCCCCGCTTGGGGTTGGTATCGCGTGAAGGACAATAGCGATCATATCGAGCTTGAGACCATGTATGGAGCTACAACTATACGCGAGCCGGTACTGCTTGACTTGATACGATCTTCTGCATTTGAGCGCCTTAAACGCATTCGTCAATATGGCGTTACCTGGTTTATTCGAGATGAATATGAATATACCCGCCATGAGCACTCCCTGGGTGTATTTTATCTGACTCGAAAGTATGGCGCACCTCTTGATGAGCAGGTAGCTGCATTGCTGCACGATGTAAGCCACACCGCCTTTTCACATGTCGGGGACTATATCTACGGCCATATTCGGTCTGAGAAGGTGATGCAAGATGAAATGCATGAGCAGTATATTGTCGATTCCGGCCTCATGACAATTTTACAAAAATATGGCTTTAGCCATGCAGTAACTGAAGAGGCGAAAAAGTCTCAGCTCTGTTTTGAGCAGGAAAAGCCCAATATCTGTGCAGACCGTTTTGAATATGTGCTCAATGGCGCTCTCATCGAAGGCATTTTTTCAGAGCAAGATATCCGCGATATAGTACAGCATGTCCATTTTAAAAATGGCACCTGGTTTTTCGATGATCTAACACTTGCAAAAAAATATGCTAGAGCATCTGTGCAGCTGCCCCAGATGCGCTGGGGCGCTGCCTGGCATGCCTTTGCATACAACTGTATGGGAAAGGCTCTTCTCAAAGCAGTAAAAATTGGTCTTATCAGCTTTAATGAAATAAAATTTTCAACAGACGACGTGCTCTGGAACAAAATAAACGCAAGCACAGATCCTGACATCAAGCTGCAGATGCAGCGGCTCAAAAAATGGCAAACTGCCTTTAAAGTGGTATCTGAAGACCAAGCAGACACCCACATCATCGGCAAGTTCACCGGCCAAGACCCCTGGGTCATGACACAATCAGGCCTGCAGCGCATCTCTTGCCTCGACAGCGACTTTGCCACCTACTACCAAACAGTAAGCTCCTCGCAAAAGCAAGGCTACTGGATTCAGCTTCATCCTTAATCATCTACAGTGATATCTAAGGCTTATTAATTAGGAGTCAGTTTATGTCTAGCCCGGCAATTCATCTTGATACCTTCAGAGTGGATACATCTGAAGGTATTGCTCTGCCACAAGAACGATATCCCGCAACTACCGAAACGGTGCGTCTCTATGTGGGCAGAGCATTCATCGCTGGTGGAACAGCATGGGCCATGGGCTCGCCGCTGCTGCCTGCATTCACTGATTTCAGATTATTTTCGCTTGGTATAGTTGCAACCCAGACGATCTGCTTTTTTGGAGGTGCTGCCGTTGCTATTGCCGGGTTTGTCCTCTGTAGAGGACGTCCTTGCTGTAGAGGCTAAGACGGGCTCCAAAACAGAGCTTAGCTCAGCGGCATACGCATCAGGCTAAGAAGTCGTTTCTTATTCACACTCTCAAAAGGAGTGATCTCGAGTTTGGATATTTGAAGGTTCGACGGACACCGTTCTTGTATGCTTAACGTACATATTGGTGATCCATTCGGTCTCGGTCTCGGTCACGGTCTCGGTCTCGAGTGTAGACGTTGTGCAGGAGAAGCTTCGCCTTTAACTAAGCATACTTCGTAACACTCGAGACCGTGACCCGAGACCGAGACCGAACGGTTTACCTCCAAGATGTTATGCACAAGTTACAAATGTCCAAACTCGAGTTCACTTCTGAAGAGAGTGTGAAAACATATAAAATTTTTTTATATCTTGATGCCTATGGGCCTACAGCCTGCCATGGCTGATACCGTTTTCCAATTACCGCACAGACTCTACATAATCGACAAGTTCATTGTGTAAATGGCCCATGAATAGCTGTCGTTCACGAATCAATTTTGGAATAATGCCATCTTCGTTGGTGAAGCTTGCGAAAATTTGTTTTATTTTAGCTGCGCCTTGCTTGTTAAATTGCGCCTGGGTAATAGTTTTGGCTTTAAGCTGCTCTTGTAAATCTGAAAGGGCAGAAACTAGCTTATCCTTCTTTGCAATAAAGTCCAGGATAAGGTGTCCATTGCGCGTAGTTTTGATCTCGAGGATAAAGGGGTTTAGCTGGGTCCAAAGAGAATGAATTTTGGCGATATTCCCCTGTAAGTCCTTTGGAGATTTTTTGTCCAAGAGTTTAAGCTGAGATGCTATCTGGCCGCGAAATGAGGAGAGGTAGTAGATATTTTCATTTGCCGAAAGGTATCTCTCTGTTGCGCTTGTAATGCGGTCGGCCGCCAATTTTTTTGACGTGGCTATTAACCCTAGGAAACCCGCCAATGCTAAGCCACCTACAACTACAACTGTAGCCGGAGCGAAAGCCACTGCAGCGCCGCCAACGGCAACAGATGATAAACCATACCCCCATTTGGAGTTTGAGGCTTTAGCTATATCCTCTTCTCGATTATTGCGAAAGGTATCAGCCTTACGGCTTTTTTTAGACTCTTCAAAGTGAGGTAAATTCCATCCCGCGGCTTGTAAATTGCGTAACGTCTCCAGTCTCATTATCTAATCCCTTTTTTAGAATTGAACTCCAGAGTATCTATGGCTGTTATTTTCTGTAAAGCTAACATTGGTAATGTTGATTAATCTTCCGGCAGCCCCTCAAGAAGCGAGATAATTTCTTTGCGGGAGAGCCGTTTGACTACCTGATGGTCGTCGAAGAAGACTACATCTTCTAAGAGGTTTGCCTTGTTCGAGATAAGCTGGTCGATTCTCTCTTCGATGGTGGATTTGGTCAGCAGTTTAAAGACCTGGACGCCGCGCGTCTGACCTATGCGGTGGACGCGGTCGGTGGCCTGGTTTTCTCGTGCGGCATTCCACCAGCGGTCGTAGTGGATGACTACTGAGGCAGGTGTCAGGTCAATACCGAGGCCTGCGGCTTGAAGCGAGCCTAAAAAGACTTTGCAGTTTGGATCTGAATGGAAGCGTCCCACCTCGTCGCCGCGGTTTTTGGTCTGGCCGCGGATTTGGGCGTAGCCTATGCCGTTTTTTTGTAAAAAAAGCTCCATTATGTCAAGCATTGCCAAATACTGCGAAAAGACCACCACCTTCTGCTCGCTCTCCATCGCCTCTTCAATAAGCTCTACAAAGGCTTCCCACTTGCCCGACTCATACGATTCGTAGTTTGCAACATCTTTTAGATAGGCAGCAGGATGGTTGCAGATCTGCTTTAGGGCCGATAGCACCGCAAAGATATGCATGTAAGGGATGCTTGCCGACTCATCCTGCAGCTGGCGGATAAGGGGCAGAGCCTGCTGCGAGGCAACGGTTCTATATAGGCTCTTTTGCTCAGGGGCAAGTTCGTTGAAGGAGAGCTCTTCGCTCTTTTCGGGAAGGTCGGGCAGCACATCGCGCTTTCTTCGACGAAGCACAAATGGCCTCACATAGCGCGAAAGAATCTCCTTCCTTTTGGGATTATCACCCCTTTCAATAGGACGCATAAAAAATTCTCTAAAATCAGCCTCGACAGGCATATAGCCCGGCATGACGAGGTCAAAAAGGGCTTTAAGCTCCCTTAGCTGGTTTTCGATAGGAGTACCGGTAAGCCCAACTTTTAGCGATGCGTGAACAGAAAGAAGCGCAGTGTGGATCTGACTTACGTGATTTTTTGCGATCTGGAGCTCATCGAAAAAGGCGGCGTCAAAAAAGTATTTTTTAAGCTTTTGGCTTTCGTTTCGCCATATTCCGTAGCTTACAAGCAACAGGTCATAGTCGCCCTCAAAGTCATCAAGCGATCTATTGGTCCCCACATAGGCCTTTATCTTGAAGTCAGGTAAATAGCGCGATACCTTATCTTGCCAGTGATAGACAAGGCTTGTAGGGCAGACCACAAGAAAGAGCGCCTTTTTATCCCTTTTTCGCAAAAGATTTCGTACGCTATCCATAAGCCCCATAGCCTGGTGGGTCTTACCCACGCCCATATCGTCGCACAAAAGGCCGGAAAGGCTATTTTGATACAAAAACCAGAGCCACTCTACTCCATGCTTCTGATAAGACCGGAGCTCACAAGCAAGCGATGAAAGCTCGACAGGAGATGTTGGCTTTTGCTCTAAAAGCCGCTCTAAAATAGCTCTAAAGGTCTCTCTCGACTGAATGCCCTTTGTATCGACATGAATGGTGTCATAGGCCATAACTCTGAGAAAATCGCTTGGCTGAAGAGATAGCGATTTTTCCCTCTCTTTTACCGAATCAAGCCATCTATAGCGATCTTCAGAGAGGTCTATCACGCCAGCTTCCGTCGGCAAAAAGCGCTCTTCTCGTTTTTTTGCCTGCACGACATCCTTCATCGCAATGGTGCCCTTATGTCCCTGCCAGAAGACATCTAATGCCCAGTCAGAAAGCCTTGAGGGATCTCCGCCCTCCTTCTCTTGGGGAGTCACAGTAAGTGCCAAATCTTCAGCCATTTCAAGGCGAGGATCGACCGTTGTCGGATACTCCTCCTTTAGCTTTGGAAGCAGATTTTGGAAAAAGTCTTGCCAGCTTTCAGGATCTTCTGAAGAGATCTCCCGCATAAGGTGTACCGGCCGAAGCTCGAGCGGAAGGCGGTAAAAACCCTCTTCATGCACATAAACAAACTCATCATAAAATAAGCACTGAGTTGCATACTGCTTCTTTTTCCACTCATATTTGGGAAGAATGTCGATTACGCCCCTTTTTTTGAGTTTAATCTCAAGGCCTACGCTCTTTATGGGATTAGTTTCAGCAAAAAAGCCCGGCACTTGCTGCAAAAGGTCCATAGTGTGGCGGATATACTCTGCTACAAGGTGTTTTGGAATCTCTTTTCCTAAAGGAAAGGGCGGGTTTTCTTCAGAGAAATTCTTTATGTAGAATCCCTCTGTGTCAACGTAGAGCCAATCTCCAAGATCTCGGCACTTTTTTGTTTCTGGAAGCTTTTGAAGCACTGAGCGGAAGGTAAGGTTTCCATATGCATCGATTTCATACAAAATCTGCTCTTCAAGCTTTGCCACATGCACATGAAAGCCCTTAAAACAAGAAAGCCACTGCTTGTGGGCCATAAGAAATGCAGACATTTCGTTCTGGGGAACATCAAAGGAGAGCTTTTCAAATTTTCTCGGAGCAAGTTTTATAAATCTATCTTTAACAAATACCCAGCCATCGAACGACAGAGCTTTATCAAGATCGCGAGGCGTTTTGTAGTAGCCATCTATATGCAGTCGGTTTTTTGCGTCGAAAGAGAGGCTGTAGGATAGCTCTTGGGGCAGCTCTTCGATAGGCACAGTAAGATGTTTTTTTACCTCAGGCAGCGCCTCGTTAAGAAGGCGAATAATATCCTCTTTATCTTTTAGTAGCCGCTTTTTGAGCGGTTTTTTGTCCTTGGGTAAAAAGCCAAGCCCCGGCAAAAAGTGGTAGTCGCCATATTCTACAAACGAATACTCTTTAGGCGCTGTATAGAGGGTAAATATGCCCTGTTTCGGGTCAAAGTCGATCTTCTCTAAAAAGAATAGATTTTCGTCTAAGAGCGAAAGATTGGCCTTTACCGTATTGAGGGTTGGAATGAGCGGCATAAGGTCGATCTGTAGATTCAAGAGGAGCCCCTCGCACTCTATTTCTACCCTATCCGGCACACTTAAGCGAACCGTAGCCTCTTTTAAAAAAAGCCACTTGGCAATATCTGACAAAAAGGAGAGCTCATAGCGAAGTCCAAGGGAGGGCCTGCCTGTTCTGAAGCGCTCAAGCTCCTCGTCTGTCAGGCTTGAAAACTTGATGGAGGTCTCTTCTGTCTCTTCAGGCTTTGGCTCCAACAGCTTTAGAAACGAGCGGTAATTTTCCCCTTTCCCACTGATTTGAAAAAGGATTTTCCCTTCGCTTGTTGCAACGCTGTTTTGTGTCACCTTTGGGGCTTGCGTGGTTAGCTCTTCTTGCAGCCGTAAGAAGAGGTGATGAAAAAAACTCTCCCTAAACAGGACGTGCAGCGGCCTTGTGGTATTGTGGTAGACCCAAAAACAGCTTGCAGCCATATGGGCGCAGGCTCCCTTTTCTGAAGACTCTTCGCAGCTGCAAAAGAGGTCCTTAATGGTCTCCTCTTCATCAAACTGCAAAAAAACCCAGAGAGGCAGTGTACGCTCAGGGTCGTCTACTTCAACCTGATAGGTGGGGCCTGAAAAGACAAGCCCTTTTATAGCATTGCGAGCGACGAGGTTTTGCCCTGCCGCTCTATATGGCTCTAGAAAGTCTGGAAAGCTTCTCACGTAAGAAATTCATCCGCTGGATAGTATTGAAGGCCAAGGTCGAAAGCGACATCTGCATGCGTCACCTTTCCAAGGCATACGTTAAGTCCGTTTTTCAGTCCCTTATCTTCTCTGAGGGCCTGTTTGTAGCCCTTATTTGCAATGCGAAGTGCATAGCTCATAGTAGCGTTTGTCAATGCCTGCGTAGAGGTGCGAGCGCATGCGCCCGGCATATTCGGCACGCAGTAGTGAAGCACGCCATCTACCGTATATGTAGGCTCTGAGTGCGATGTAGGATGCGATGTTTCAGCACATCCGCCCTGGTCGATCGCAACGTCTACAATCACGGTGCCCGGGCTCATTAACTTGAGGTGCTCCTTTCTAATAAGCTTTGGAGCAAGCTTTCCTGGTATCAACACTGCGCCCACAACAAGATCTGCCTGCCTGAAGCTCTCTTCGAGTGTTGCCGGCGAGGAGTAGAGCGTTTTAAGGCGCGGGCCGTAGAGGGCATCTAGCGCTCGCAGGCGAGAAAGATTTGTGTCGAGTACGGTAACATCCGCCCCAAGGCCAAGCGCCATACGTGCAGACTCTGTTCCCACAACGCCGCCGCCAATGACAATCACCCTGCCCGGAGATACGCCGGCTACGCCGCCTAAAAGAACGCCTTTTCCGCCATTTGCAATCTGAAGTGCGGTGGCCCCTGCCTGGATGGCAATTCGGCCTGCAATTTCACTCATCGGGGTAAGAAGGGGCAGCCTTCCCTCAGGATCTGTTACGGTTTCGTAGGCAATGCCTACTACTTTACTCTCTAGAAGTGCCTTTGTCTGCTCTGGATCCGGTGCCAGGTGCAGGTAGGTGAAGAGGATCTGGCCTTCACGAAGGAGGGAGTATTCTGAGCTTTGAGGCTCTTTTACCTTGATAATCATATCGGCTTGGGCATAAAGCTCTTTTGCTGATCCCATAATTGTAGCGCCGGCCTTTGCGTAGAGATCATCAGTAAAACCAATCTTTGCTCCCGCCATAGTCTCAACAAGCACCTTATGGCCTGAAGCTACAAGTGCAGTCACAACAGCAGGAGTTGCACCCACTCTATACTCGTGGTTTTTTATCTCCTTGGGTACGCCAACAACGATTGATTGCCTCCCTACCATTCCACTCTCCTATTTAAATTTTTAATTTTAATAAAACGAAATCATATCACAAAATTTATTTTTAGTACACTGTTTTATACATAACGAGAATAAAGTATTGGTTTCGTCGCCCCTCCCCGGGTCCTAATCCTAATCCTAATCCTAATCCTAATCCTAATCTTGATCTTGATCTTGATCTTGATCTTGATCTTGATCTTGGTCTTGGTCTTGGTCTTGGTCTGATTTCAAAGCGAAATGTATGAAAAGAAAAAGAAAAAGAAAAAGAAAAAAAGATCAAGATCAAGATTAAGATCAAGATTAAGACAATCCTCAACTGACCAGAACCGCATCCTGAGAAGCTT
This sequence comes from uncultured Chlamydiales bacterium, assembly GCA_963826935.1. Lineage (GTDB taxonomy): Bacteria > Chlamydiota > Chlamydiia > Chlamydiales > FEN-1388 > SZAS-7. Next base: position 360,580 of record CAWGYH010000002.1, read on the forward strand.
CGCGGCGGCGGAAGTCGAGGGAGATGATCTGCGAGACGCCCTTTTCGGCCATCGATACGCCAATAAGGGTGTCGGCTATCTGCATGGTTTTTTTGTTGTGGGTAATCACCAGGAACTGGGTGCGGTCGCAAAAATGTTTTAATAGCTTGCCTAGGCGCTCGACGTTGGTTTCATCCAGCGGAGCATCCACTTCATCGAGTATGCAGAAGGGGCTTGGGCGCACATCAAAGCAGGCAAAAAGAAGCGCAAGCGCAGTAAGCGTCTTTTCACCGCCGGAAAGAAGCTGCATAGAGCGCATCTGCTTGCCGGGAGGCTTTGCCATAATTTCAACGCCCTGCTCGTCTGGCGTAAGCACAAGGTCTGCCTCGCCGCCATTAAAGAGGGTTTGAAAGTGGGTCTGAAATGCAGCTCGCACTTCATGGAAGGTTTTACTAAAGGCTTTTGTGCTCTCTTTTTGAAGCTCTGCGATGATAGTGATAAGCTCTTGCTCTGCCTGCTCTAGATCTTGCAGCTGGCTCACCAAAAGTGCGTGTCTTTGGCAGGCAGCTTCATGCTCATCTACTGCCAGCAGGTTCACATTTCGCATTCTTTCTACAGCATTTTTCAGCTTGACGATCTCATCTTCTGTCGGGCTCGCTCCTTCAAACTCTTTTAAGCCCTCAGGCGCCGGCTGCTGCAAGGCTGTATGGTAGGTAAGAAGTTCGGCCTGCATATGCTCAAGCTCTGCCTGCTGGCTGGATGAGGATTTAATATACTCTTCTTTTTTTGCCTGGATTTCAGCCACCTGCTTATCAGAAGATTTTACCTCTTCTTCAAGGATCCCTCCCCGCTCTTTTTGGCTCTTGAGCTTTTCTTGGAGGAGATTTAGCTCAAAGGCCTTTGTCTCAAGCACCTTTTTCGTATCATCTTTTTTGCCGTCAAGGGATGCGCGCTCTTGCTGGATTGTCTTCTGGAGCTTTATCTCCTGCTCAAGGCGGCTTGCAACCTCTTTATGCTGCACGAGGAGAAGCTCCCTTGCATGGCGATCCTTTTCAACAGCTTTTAGGCACTCTTCGAAGCGGAAAAATGCCTTTTGCTTGCGATCTTGGGTAGTTGCTGTCTCCTGCCTGACAGTTTGCGTCTTTATCTCACACGCCTTAAATTCAGCCTCTAGCTCTTTTAGGGCATTTTGGGCGAGCTTTTGCTCCTCTTCCTTAGCAGCAAGCTGCGCCTTTTGGCTCTGGGATAGCTCTCGGAGCGTTGCCATCTCGTTTGCTAGGCGCTCAAAATCTTTTTGGGCATCCTGCAGCCTTCTTTCGCTTGCCTGCACCTGAAAGTTTATCGACACCACCTGCATATCAGCCTTGCGCATCTCCTGGTCTTGCTTCTGGACGCGGGATAGAAGCTCTTGGCGCTTTGCTTCATGCGATTTTATCGCTTCGTCGATGTGGTTCAGCTCATGGGTGAGGCTATCTATTTCAACCTGAAGCGTCTTAATCTCTTTTGAGCGGGTGAAGATGTTTTCGCCCTTGGCCTTTCGGTAGTGGAGCACGCCAAAGCCATCTACATAGTATTTATTTTCAAGCCAGCTCTCTTTTGTTATCTTCTGAAGGAAAAAGCCCTTTAAGTCCTGCGGATCCTTGATGCCAATAAGCTCTAAGCAGACAAAAGAGACATCCTGCGCCTTCAGCTTTTCACACTGGCTCAAGGCAAGCTGCAGATCCTCTTTTGTACGCACAAGCAGGCTTGTGTCATAAAGGCTTCCCAAGAGCTCATGATCGAGCGTAACGGCATCTGCCAGGGGTGAAATCTTTCCAAAAAGAGGTGTCCCTGGCTTTTTTGCCTCTTGTAAAAGCGTCTTTGCACTTGCAGTGTAGCCCTCTAAGTGGTTTGCAAGGTTTAAAAGCGCTTTAGAGCGGGCGCTTTTTTCATAGAGCTCTTGCTTAATCTTTGCCTGTTTTTCTTTTGTCTCTTCAAGGGAAGCTGCATGCTCTTTTAAGCGCTTAGAATCCTCATCAAGGGCAGCTTTATAGCTTTCAACAAGCTTTAGAGCCTCTTTTAGCTCGCTATTTTTTTGATCTCGCTCTTGAATAATAGCCGTTTTTAAGGTCTCAAACCGCTCTTGCTGCTCTTTTCTTTCTTGCAGCTTTTCTTTGGCTACTTCTTCAGCAAGCTGGCTCTTCTTTAAATCGGCCTCACAAGACTGCAGGCGGCTTTGCAAGGAAAAGCGCTTTGAGTAAAAGTTCTTGAGGGTATTTTCTAAAGCCTCTTGCTCCTGATGAATCTTTTGCCAATCGCCAAAGGCTGCATCTTTTTTCTCTTTTAGCCCCTTGAGCTCCTCTTCTTTGACTGAAAGATCCTTTTCAAGCAGATCTTTTTGCTTTGTTATGGTCTTTAGACGCTCTTCAAAGGTTGTAAGCTGGGCAGATGACTCCTTTTCTTGCGATGAAAGCGTGCCCTTCTTTTCTTCGCAAAAATCCATATCTTTTTTTATGGCTTGGATCGAGCGCTCTAAGATATGGGCCTGCTCTGAAAGCTCTTCTAAACTCTTTTGGCTGCTCTTTAGCGCCTCTTTTTTCTCTTGCAAAAGCGCCTTTAGCTTCGCTTCATTTTCTTGCGACTGTTGCAGCTTATCGCTAGAGTCTTTTGCCTCGCTTGAGAGTTTTTGGCAAGCAGTCTTTAACTCGTTAAAGCGCATCTGGCAAAGAAGGCGCTCATAGCAGGCAAGCTTGGTGCGCATTTCCTGAAAGCGCTTGGCATCTTGCGCCTGCTTTTCAAGCGTCTTTTTTTGCAGCTCAACCTCTTGGGTGATATCTTTTGCCCGGGCTACATTTACTTTGGAAAGCTCAAGCTTGCGCTTACTCTCTTTTTCTTTTAGTAAGAAGTGTGAAATTCCAGCCACCTCTTCAAAGAGGCTGCGTCGATCTTCAGGGCTTTGGGTGATAACCTCGGCAACCTTTCCCTGCCCAATAACGGCAAAGGCCTCTTTTCCGACCCCTGTATGGGCCAGCAGCTCTACAACATCCTTTAGTCGAACCGTCTCTTTGTTGATAAGATATTCAGAGTCGCCATTGCTGTAGAGGCGGCGTGTGATGGCAACTTCCTGGAACTCTATCGGCAATATACCCTTTTCGTTAGAAAAGACAACTGTCACCTCAGCCATCTTAAAAGCCTTTCTGGTACTCGTTCCTGCAAATATCACATCCTGCATCGATGATGCTCTCAGCGTCTTTGCCGACTGCTGCCCAAGGCACCACAAAAAGGCATCGACAATATTTGACTTACCGCAGCCATTTGGCCCAACGATAGAGTTCACCCCATCGCAAAAGGTAATAACAGTACGCTCTGCAAACGACTTAAAGCCAAAAATTTCAATTCTTATTAGTCCCAAAATACGCCTCTACTATGATCATAGGGTAATAGTATAAAGATATCCTTACTACATCGCCACATTTTTTTACGTATACAGAGGCTTCATGATTTTTCACACAAAAAACATACGCACAAGGCCAGCTACAAATTAAAAAAATAACAGGATCCGCTGCGCTGGCAGGATCTGGCAGGATAAATACAAAACGATAATAACGATTAAACGATAAATTCATAGATTACACTCCCGAATGGGAGTGATGGCGATTAGCCCAGGCCGCCGTTGGCGTCCTGGGAATTATGCATAAGAAGAAAATGCACTCCCGAATGGGAGTGCTGGATACGCACTCTGGTTCCAGCACACCCTTCGGAGGCTGTGAAAAAATGTAGCTTCGAGCGCAGCTCTTTGGAGTGCGACAATTTTTTGTCGCTTTCATTTTCGACCACGCACCTTTGCTTCCTTATCGCTTAAGGCGTACAAAACAGATCTACAAGAATCGATAGAGGTGCTTTGTGAACCTTAAGCGATCTTGTGATTAACGTGTGTGCAGAAGCAAAAGCGGCGAAGAATCGCCGCACTCCAAAGACCTGCGGCCGAAGAAAACGTATTTTTTCACAGCCTCTCGGGCGTGCGATATGTGTGTACAACATATTCCCAGGGCACCTTCGGTGACCTGGGCTAATCGCCATCACTCCCATTCGGGAGTGAGAATTATAAAGTCTGTAGCAAAAAAGGACATGCTGAAGCAGTTTCGCCTAAAGGCGAAGGTTTAAGACCAAAGCGTGGAAATTAATTGTGTTTTTTCTTTTTTATCGTTCATATCGTTTAATCGTTATTACCGTTTTGTATTTATCCTGCCAGATCCTGCCTATCCTGTTATTTTTTTAATTTGTCACAACCCTGCATCATCGATAGGCTCTAGATAGATCATGGCAAGTACCTTGCCATCCTGTACATTAACCGTAACGACCTCACTTTCGGTGCGGTTGAAGCAGGAGTTTGAGCCGCAAAAGGCCAAATGCGCATTCTCAATATCCCATTTAAAGCCCGATGTGGTAACCGTGGCTTTTGGCATGCCAAAGAGCGAGACTTTGGTATGAGCCGGCAGCTGGAACTCATGCAAACGGTCTAAAAGCAGCCCCACGATGGGAGGATCGTAGAAAAGGCAGCCAGAATCAAAAAAAGTATTTATGTTATTTAGGATATGGTCAAGATAGCCGCCGTTGATACCTAAGATAATGGCCGGCAGAAGATCAAGCTCCGCTACTACTTTGAGCGCCTTTTGAAAGTCGCTCGTATCCTGATCGGGAAGGTGCACGGTTTTATTTTTTTGGCGCACATCATCGCGAACGCTATCTAAATCCCCTACAATAAGCTGCAGGGGAACGCCTTTGTCGAAGAGGGTATTGGCAGCCCCATCCACGGCAATAATCGGCAGATTAAGCTCTTTAGCTACATCTAGACCATTCCCATTGAGAGCAAGAATAGAGCGATATCCCCTGCCCCTCACAAACTCAAAGAAATTTTTATGATTCATTTTGCGCATCCAAAATCTTTTTTTGCACAATAAGGAAGCTTGCTGCAACAAGCCCTACGATATTGCTAGAAAGCACAAAAATTGACTCAGAAGCAGTTCCATAGACAATCCAAGCTACCGAACAGACAGCATAGTTCACAAGCATGGTCATAGAGACATCTTGGCAAGACTTCGTTTTGAAAGATTTATATATTTGAGGCAGAAGTCCTATAAAGGACGTGATAAAGGCAATAGAGCCAGAAAGATACTCGATCATGTTACATTTTCCTCCGCTAGTATAAGCTAGATCAGGTTCAAAGGGTTGGAATCGATCCTCTCAGCCCATCCGTAGGCACCCCTAATGTCGCAATTGAGCATACTAAATGGCGACTTACTTTTCAAGACTCATTTGAGATACCCCGCTTGCAAGCACTGCATCCTCGCGCTTTGAGCATAGAGCTTGAAGAAGATCGAACATAATCCTTTCATCTGAAGACAATCTCATGCCCCGTAAAGTATCAATGCAAACACGTGCGTCAGACAATTGATTAGCTGCAAGAGATCGCACGGCATTGTCTAAACAAAGAGAGACACTCTCTTCCGGCGATGCCGCTCGGACAAGCTCATAAAAAGCATCTTGATCTTTTACATGTTTATAAAGCAGCCTGGAACAGAGTAGCGACCTTTCAGGCTTTCGGTGTTTTTCATAAAGCTCGCGAAGCTTTCGCAGCACTGATACCGTTTTTCTGGCTTGTCCCTGCGCCATGCTGATAACAGCTTCTCGTTTCAAAAAGGAAAAGCGCTCTTGTTTAAAACGCTCGTCAAGCAGGTGTGAATATCTATTTTCATGCGAAGTAAATGTGTGAAGGCGCGCTAAGACTATTCTTATCATATCCTCAGCACGTTCATAAGAGCCCCTTTCTAACAAGGTATCAACAAAGACAAGCCCCAATTTCTTGATCTCCTGCATCTGCTCATTTTTGAAAACCTGTAAACATTTTTCATGAACAAAAAGCTCAAGAGAGCTCGTGGCATTATCGCCTAAGTACTCTTTTACTTTGTCAGGATCCTCAAAAAATGCTGTGAGGGTATTATAGCATAGCTGCCTTGAAGACTTTGCCTTACGATGGAGCCGCGCAAGACACGCAAATGGGTAGAGCGGGTGCTTTTCGTCGATTTTTTTAAAAAATTCCTCGGCCACTTTACGATCGCGATCAAGATAGTGAAAAAAGCCATGCAGATGAAGGAGAGTAACAACTTTTGCGGGAACTTTCTTCTGAACAAAAATCCATTCAATTCTTTTGTACACATCTAAAAGCCTGGGATGATTTAATCGCAAAGAAAGTTCAAGCATCAGCTCTAAATAGGAAAGCTCTTCACTTGTAATAGGAATGTACAATGAATTGGGAACCGGCCTTACCCACCCCTGACTTGATCTGCTATTTGTTAGATCCTGAGGTTGCGCTCTTTCTTGAAGAAGCTCAAAACCATAAGAGATAGCCTCTTCCCTATTAAGAAAGACAAGCAAATGAAAATAGAGATCCTTTATTCGTTTTTTTACGCTTTCTGAAGCGGACTCGTCAATCGCTCTCAATATACACACCTCAGCCTCCCCTGCCTGATTAGCTTCAAAAAAACCCTGGCATTCTTTAAAACAATCAGGAGCGCCTCGGATAGCTTTGCATTTTTCAGAGAGCGTCGTTATGGTGCAGCTTGGAGGATCTATTCGGAGGCCAGACAGGGCATCTTCCACAGCTATTTTTTTAAGACGAACATCTATTATCTTGTCAAAGGCATCAGACAATGCTTGAGGCTTCCTCTCATCATCACATACATTCTTAGCGCCATAAAAAGGAGAAAGCCTGGGCACTCTTTCAAGCTCTAAATAGGCGTTCTTCCTCAACAAGTTTTCTTGGTGACTGCAGCAGTCAGCAGCTAGAAGCAAAATCTTTTTTGCTTCCTTATACTGTTGATTTTCAAGCGCAGCATCGACACCTTCATGAAACTCTTGAATCTTTTCTATCCTGCCTATAAGCAGATCTAACCAAATATTTAATTCATCTCCTACATCCAGCGGCCCTTTTGCTTGCTGGCTTAAGTCCCTTATCTCAGAACAAACATCCCTCATTGCCGCTAGTCTAGGTTCAAAACTCTCTTCAACAAAAAAGCCTTCTAAATTCTCACATATATTGAGATCCCGAGCCCAGTCTACAAGCTTTTGCCGAACACGGCTGTATTTTCTAAAGGCCTCTTCAACTTTTTTATTGCTCACTTCCGGTTTTGTAAATTCTTTTGGTCTGCCAAGCGATGCTACGCGAGCAAGCGAGCGAAAAGGAAGGGACGCTTTTTCGTAGAAAACTCCAGCAGCTCCCTCATTTTGTTTGCGAAGGGTAAAGTATAAAAAAGCATAAAGGCAAAGTGCATCGTGCTGTTCTTTATGAAGATGCCCTCCTCCAAGTATATTCTCTATCTTCAAAAAAATGCCATACGCTCGATCATCTTTAATGGCTACACTCACAGCAAGAGCTCTTTGCAAATAGTAGAGTGCATCGTCGCCATTGCTCTTATCTAAAAAGATGGTGATTGCCTCTGGTCGCTTTAAGAAGGCATAAAATTCTGCCAAGAGATCCCAGACGCGTTTGTCTTTGATTTTCTGGATGGCCGCATGAGCCAGGCCGTAGTTAGCTTCACTAAAATAGTGTATAAAATCCGTGAGATTTTGATCTTTTAGGCCTCTTGCAAGCGAATTTGCCTTTTGCAGTACGACATTTTTGCCAGGGCTCTCTTGTGATCGAGTAAAGCTAATCCCTTCATCTACAATAGTTGGACTATAGCCTGTGCCTAGCAGCCAGCGAACGGCACCAGCAGAGGAAATGCGCACCTCGTCAGGCACCTCGGGAGGAAAAATAAGGGGTACTAACTGTGATGCTGCCTCCGTAAAAACATAGACCTCAGCGCGATCTTTTGTAAATCGGATCTGCATCTCAAGGTTCATCCAGCATGCAACATACTGAGGGTGATCGCACAAGAAAAAGGCCGCATCGCCGGTACAGTCTGCTGCAGCAAGTTCTACAGGCATGCTTCGATCATTCAAAAGATCGTTATTTACCCTGTCGACAGAAAGGCCAAGCAAATAGAGCATCTTGAGATCTTGTTCAGTAAACTCCGGAATTACTTTTAACCGATCAAGACATTTACTCACATCGTCAGAGGCATTTGCATGCTCCTTTGCAAGTGAAAGCAAAAGATGGGAACTCTTCTGAAGTTTGCCTCGCTTTGCGTATAGTTCTGCAAGGTAAATTCCTACATCAAAAATGCGCTGCATGCTAAAGAGTTTTTTTGCAAGATAGTAGATCCTCTCATCGCCACATGAATCCCATAGGAGCCGCGTAAGGCAGTCAATTGTCTCTTGAGTCTCATCTTCTCGTAAGATCCTCAGCATCCTTTCGTAAAAGGGGATGAGCCTTCCACACTGTTTGATGGCCTGAGCGATTTTTTGCTTTGCATCGTCATACAATTTAGCTTTTATAAGCTGATCGATTTGAGAGAGAAAATGCTCCTTCTGTTCTTTTAGCTGCCCTGGCTCAACGGGAAATGAGACAGCAAGAGGGCCGCTTCTGGCCAGATCTACTGCTTCCGGCTGGGCATCAGAAATTCTTAAGCCAGGAAAAGAGTCACTAAGCTTACCTCTAGGGGACTTTTTGACAGCAGCTACCGCTACAGCTTTAACAGTATTACCAATAGCCCTTAACCGTAAGCGAGGCGTTCCAGGAGCGGAAGTGGAGACGCGGGATTGCCTCAACCCCTTCTCCAAACCTTGCATTTGCCTTTACAAGCTGCTTGAGCTGACGCTTTTTCTCTTCTCTATCCGGGGTAATTTCTATCTTGGCCAAATGCACAAGAGGGGCATCACAGATTTTGAAAAACGCTCCAGCCGCGCCTTTGCTTGCTAAAAATCCAGTTGCGCAAAGACTTATTTTTACATCTGATGCCATATCCTTCGTCTCAAGATAGTCAATAAGCTGCCCATCATTTGGATTGCTTAAGATAGCTCTTACTAAATCCAGAGGGTCTTTTGAAGTCGTGTATAGATTTACATAGTGAATAGCACGCCTCATCGCTCTTAAGATAGAAAAGAGAGTCTGCCAAAAGGCGTTCAACACTACCTGCCTTCGTAACTTCAAACGCCTTTTCAATGCAGAGAAGAGCAATAGGAGGTTTTTTTTCAACGTTCTCGGTAAATTCGTCAAGAAGAGTTATTAGCAGTTCACACTGATCACTTGAGAGTCCCTGAAGCTGATTGCGCGTCACATCTTTTCTTATTTCTTGGCAAGCTTTTCGAAGTTCATGAACGCGAGGCGCCTTTTTAACAAAGGTCATCTCAGCACCCCTTAAAAGCGGCACATACCCTTCTCTTAAAAGCCAGCGTATACGCCGTTTCGGCTTGAAAGCATCTCTAAAAGCCATTTTTGCAACATAGGGGATCTTTAGATCAACTTTCTTACTATTTGCCGGATCTTTGTAGGAAAGGACCTCTGCAGTAGTTTCAGTAAAAGAAACCATCTCTTCCAGGCCGAGATAATACCCAACATAGGGTGAACATCCGCGTGTGATGAACATAAACCTCCATAAGTTGAGCTAAATCTACTTATCACATATGAAAATTCAGGTCAAATAGTCGTGAAAAAAAAGAGCCCCAACCTTATGGCGGGGCTCTAAAAAATTCGAAACAGGTTTTTCGAACGGTTTACCTACTCTATAGTCAGCCCCGCACTTGCATAGCCTGTTACGGTATTCATGGGGTTATCTCCAGTAGCAGTTATCGAAAAAGCTACCAACACGCGTGTTTGGGCAGTTACTGGTATACTCAAGCCGGTAGTTATTCCATTACTGATTGTACCTTCAGTTACTACACCGGTTAGCGGCGGGCTTAAAGTTACTTCAGCCTCAGCTACCGGACTGAACAAATTATCCGGTGTAGTAGAGGTATATATTTGCGCGCTTACTGTTACAGTAGTACCTACAAGACTTAAACCCACTGTTGTGCTAAAACAGGCTGTCAAAGAAGTTATAGTGCCATCTCGAGGCATCGAAAATGCAAAGTTCGAAATAGTGGTGGCGTCAAGAAATTCTCCCGTAAGATCAATTCCTGTTGTTGAATCACCAAAGGCTATTAACGAGCCGGTACCTTCAGACCCATCACTAAGAGACGTCATAATTATAGGCGTTCCTGAAGCATAAGGAATAATCGTTCCAGCCCCAGCAACTCCTGTTGCGCCAGTGGCTCCAGTGGCCCCATCTGCACCTGCATCACCCGTTGCTCCGGTAGCACCTATGGCTCCTGTTGCACCAGTCGCTCCATCTGCACCTACATCACCTGTAGCTCCGGTAGCACCTGTTGCACCTGTAGCTCCAGCGGCTCCTGTTGCACCTGTTGCGCCAGTGGCTCCGGTAGCTCCAGTAGCACCAGTGGCTCCATCTGCACCTACATCACCTGTGGCTCCGGTAGCACCTGCTGCACCGGTAGCTCCAGCGGCTCCTGTTGCACCCGTTGCACCAGTTGCTCCGGTGGCTCCTGTTGCACCTGTGACTCCAGTAGCACCAGTGGCTCCATCTGCACCGGTAATTCCAGCGGCTCCTGTTGCACCTGTTGCGCCAGTTGCTCCGGTGGCTCCAGTAGCACCAGTGGCTCCATCTGCACCTGCATCACCTGTAGCTCCGGTAGCACCAGCTGCACCGGTAGCTCCAGCGGCTCCTGTTGCACCCGTTGCGCCAGTGGCTCCGGTAGCACCTATTGCACCAGTAGCTCCTGTGGCTCCTGTTGATCCAGTTGAACCGGCTATTCCTGTGGCTCCTGTTGCACCCGTTGCGCCAGCGGCTCCAGTAGCTCCTGTTGCACCTGTTGATCCAGTTGAACCCACGGCTCCAGTGGCTCCTGTTGATCCAGTTGCACCTGTAGCACCGGTAGCACCAATCGTACCAGTAGCTCCTGTCGCACCGTTGGCTCCAGTAGCTCCAGTGGCACCGGTGGCTCCTTCTGCACCTGTAGAACCTCGAGCACCGGTAGCTCCCGTGGCGCCGGTAACTCCTACTCCAGTAGGCCCTGTAGGACCAGTGGCACCAGTTGCACCGGTAATTCCTGGTGAAGAACCAACCCCACCTGGGCCAGTTGGACCTTGAGGTCCTGTAGAGCCTGTTACTCCTCTAGGTCCAGTAGATCCTGTTACTCCTTTATGTCCTCTATGCCCTCTAGGTCCTCGAGTGCCTTCGTGGCCATCGCGTCCTCGAGGCCCATGAGGTCCTCTAATGCCCTCGTGGCCTCGCGGTCCTTGAGGTCCTGTTGGCCCTCTTTTGCAATGCACTTCAACGCTAGTGTCTGAGCTATCTGAAATCGGACTGTCGTCAAACCTTGCCCTTTTATGGGCATCCGGACGAGCTTTTACAGCTGTTGGGCTACCTTTTTTGTGTCTAGCATTCTCAACTTTTGTCGGGCTTTTAGCGTGCTGATCTGCAAAAGCACTTCCCGAAATAGCCATAGACGCGGCCAGGACTGTTAAAATTTTGTTTATCTTCATCTCTTACCTCAAATAATAGATATAAAATAATTTGAACTAGGAGTCTTTTGCCAACCTAAAATGTAAAGTTAGCGATCCCCGGCAAATAAAGAGACCATAGACTTGAAAAAGAATCAAGAAAAAAATAACAGGATCCGCTACGCTGGCAGGATCGGGCAGGATCAAAGAGAGAAAGACAATTTGAAAAAATTTGCTTTAAGAAAAGGGTTTCGTACTCTCTTATATTTCAGGTCTTTTTGTCCAAAATTCACGAGTAACTAATTCAACCAGATTTTTGATCCTGCCCGATCCTGCCAGCGTAGCGGATCCTGTTATTATAATAGAAAAGAGGAACACGCGCATGTCTCAAGCCTATCAATATTTTTAATATGTTAACAATCAATGTTTTAAATGTTGTTTTTTAGAGTTAGCTTAAAGCGTATGCCTGCCTATCCTGCTATTCGAAAATCGCCTGAGATAAGGTGAATAAGGCCTCCGGTTAACGCAGCTTGATAACATCAACCGTGTTTGAAATAAAGTTCGTTACGTACGCAAATTTACCATTTGGAGATATTGCAACTGAATTAGGAGATTGCCCAACAGCTATTGTTGGAGGAATCACTTCATTTGTACGAAGATCAATAATATTTACCGTTCCACCACCTGCTGTTAGATTTGTGAAACTAGCGCCTGCATAGAGCGTATTGTAATTTGTCACGTATGCATAACGTCCATTTGGGGTAATGGCAATTCCGGATGGTTGAATTGCAAGGTCAATAGTCTCAACTATTTCCGGATTATGACACAATTTCACGACGCTTACGGTGGTGCCTATTGGCGCAAAATTGTTGCTGCCAAAATTGGTTACATAGGCATATTTGCCATCAGGCGTTACTGCTATGCCAAATGGTCCAAAAAATCCGGGGAGAGTGTCGACTACAGAATTATTCTTTGTTTTAATGATGCTCATGGTGCCTGTGCCGGGATTCCCATCAACATAATTAATTACATATACAAATTTACCATCAGGCGACAGCGTTAACGCCGCAGGAGCTAACCCTACGGTAATTTCTTCGATAATTGCATTGGTTTCTAAATTTACAACGCTTACCGTTGTTCCATTACCGCTTCCTACCCCTTCAGGGCTGCCATAATTATTAACATAGGCAAATGTACCATCGGGTGTGATCGCAACCCCTGATGGACCATCGAAGCCATTAATAACACCTATAACTTGATTGAGTTTTGTATCGATAATAGAGAGTGTTGTGCCATTGCTATTGGCGACATATGCTTTTTTGCCATCAGGGCTAATGGCTATTCTGAACGGTTCAACAAAACTGTTATCATAAATGGTCTCTTTGAGGGTGTTGTTTTTGAGATCTAGGACACTTACGGAATCTTGGTTAGGGATGGCGTAGTTATTGTTGTTTGCGACATAGGCGTAATGATTATCAGGTGTAATTGCAAGAGCATCTGGGGTTACTCCTACATTGATTGTAGCAATGACGCTGTTTCGCTTACCTGCATGCACATCTGTTTGCAGCAAAATGGATAAAATGCTCACAACAAAGTACGCCCAAATTTTTTTGTTCATGATAGCCTCCTGAATTCCTATATCAGAGAGTAATCAAGAGGATGAAATCATGTCAACCAGATGATTCGCTCGACTTCATAGAATACATTCTGTAACATCAACGCATGAGTCATATCCTTCGCGTAGAAAAGCTTAAAAAGGTCTATGGGAAAAAGAACCCGCTTACGGCCGTTAACGAAATTTCGTTTGGGCTAAAACAGGGAGAAATTTTGGGCCTGCTTGGGCCCAATGGGTCGGGAAAAACCACCACCATTCAGATGCTTCTTGGCACATTATCGCCAACTTCAGGCTCCATAGAGTATTTTGGAAAGGACTTTTTTACAGCGCGCACAAGCACATTGCAGCACGTCTCGTTTGCCAGCACCTATGCGAGCCTGCCATTTGTGCTTACTGTGGAAGAAAACCTCAGCTGCTTTGGGCGATTATATGGCATTAAAAACGCCATGGAAAGGGCAGGCCCCCTGCTTCAGCGCTTTGGAATTTATGAGAAGCGAAAAGAAAAGGTAGCATCGCTGTCGGCAGGGCAGGTAACGCGACTTATGCTTGTGAAAGCCTTTTTTACAAGCCCCAAGATTGTACTGCTTGATGAGCCTACAGCGTCGCTTGATCCTGATGTATCGCGCGATGTGTGCACCTTTTTGCTGGATGAGCGAAAAAGGGGCGGCATCTCTATTCTTTTTACCTCGCACAAGATGCAGGAGGTAGCAGAGCTTTGCGACCGCGTAATCGTATTGAAAGAGGGCAAGATCATCGCAGATGACCTTCCGAAAAACTTAGCCAAGAGCATTAAGCTCCATAGACTCTGTCTTACAATTGTCGACGGCATGAAACGCACCCAAAACCTTGCGGTGGAAAGAGGCATCAGCTATGAAGTAGATAACCGCTTTATCACCTGCATGCTTGAAGAAAAAGAGATTCCTTCCTTTCTGCATCAGCTTATGGAGCTTAAAGTCTCCTACGTAAACATCCAGATTATAGAGCCTACCCTTGAAGATTACTTTCTTAAAATAGCAGGAAACAAAGAATGAGCTGGAGCCGCATCATAGGGGTATTTTTACGCTACTTTTATGTGATGAGAAAGGGGCTGCACCACCTTTCAGACATCTTTTACTTTCCCCTTGTCGATATTTTGCTCTGGGGGCTTACATCCATTTGGATTCAAAAACAGGGCCAACATACCGCAAACCTTCCCCTTATGCTAATGACAGGGCTTATCTTCTGGCAAATATGCTGGCGAGGCTCTGTCGACATATCGGTATCCCTTCTGCAGGAGTTTTGGCAGCGAAACCTTGTAAATTTCTTCTCAACGCCCTTAAAAGTTAGCGAGTGGATAGCAGGTCTTTTGCTATTGTCGTTCTGCAAGCTCTTTTGCACCGTGCTCTTTATCTCCTTTGCCATCTACATTCTCTACGCGTTAAATGTCTTTACTGTCGGCTGGGCCTTTATTCCATTTACAGCATCGCTGCTTATCTTTGGCTGGTCTATTGGCTTTTTGGCATCCAGCGCCATCATCTGGTGGGGCCACAATGTGGAGATGTTTGCCTGGATGGTAGGCGGCCTTTTTGCCCCCTTTAGCGCAGTCTACTACCCTGTTTCAGTACTGCCTGCATGGGCGCAAAGCATCAGCTGGTGCCTTCCAACAACATACATCTTTGAAGGCATGAGGGTGATCTTAAACGAGGGCGCTTTCCCTGTGAGTTACTTCTGGGCAAGCATTGGCTTAAACATCCTCTTCTTAGGCGGCGCCATCTGCCTTTTTCACTATATGTTTCATAAAAGCCTGTCAAAAGGGCTGGGAAGGTTGGAGTGAAGAGATCACAAGACTGCATAGGTCTCGTCCAAGATTAAACAAAGTTGTTTGAAAACCTGTACCATGCTATAACCTCATACAGATTACTCTGAGGAAGCTATTTATATGATGCATATTGCCGGCTATGCTCCGCCAACAACAAAAGACGCTGAGGATGCAGAAATCCGCCGAACGCTGCGTCTTCCTGGAGATGGCAAGGTCATCCGGCGGGTGCTTGATGAGGCGCGCACGAAGGTACATCATAAGCTTGTAGCGAACCCATTTTTCCTAAGTCTTGCCACCGGAGGGTTTTGCCAAACAAGTTTTACTAAGTATTTGAAGATACTTCACCCCATCCATATAGCCTTGGAAGATGCCCAGATGCGCGTATCCCAAGTCGCCTACCTTGCCGGTTGTGTTACTGAAGATTTATTTCGATCAGAAGCAATCCAACAGGATCTTGTCATCTGGGAAAAGATTGCAGATGATAAAATTATCGAAGTATGGGAACTTCCTTCTGCAGCAGTAGAATTTGCAGACTATATTCGCAAGACTGCAGACGAAGATCCAGAACGTATTATCGCCATTATGTACTGTCTTTATGGGACCATCATGTCTGGAGGGCAAACAAATAGAAAGGTAGTAGCCGCCGCTTTAGAGAGTGCAAGGGAATGTTATGAGGATATTCCTGAAGGTTCAGGCGTTAAACTCTTTGAACTGCAAGGTGATATAGCTGCTTATAAAAAAGAGTGGCACATAAATCTATGCGCGATTGAACAGGGATACCCAAAAGCAATAAGGGACTTGCATGAAAAGCTAACTACAGAAGTCGTGAGCACACTGGAAAAAATTCTCTCAATCGTAGAAGATGCATTTGGCCACATTCACTGCTAACCACTCGTTTTTTTTTAAATTTTAAACCACTTTATGAAAAGGTCTGGCATCATCTAAAATGCCCCCATAATTCTGGAGGCGTTTTATGGAATACGAATTTTTAGGCAGGTCAGGACTTGAAGTGTCTCGCCTTACGTTTGGAACGATGACATTTGGTGGAGGCGACTGGTATAAGCATTCCGGAAGCGCTCAACTAGATGAAGCCACGCGCCTTGTAGACATCTGCATAGAAGCAGGCATAAATACCTTTGATACCGCCGATGGCTACTCTGTTGGAAAATCGGAAGAAATTTTGGGTAAGGCTATTGGCCAAAAGCGGCGCGATGATGTTATCATTGCAACCAAAGTCTTTTATCCGATGGGACCGGGACGTCACGACCTGGGACTATCGCGCCGCCACATCATCAAAGCATGCGAAGCGAGCCTTAAAAGGCTTGAAACAGACTACATAGACCTTTATCAGCTACATGAACAAGACAGCCACACACCACTTGAAGAGACCTTAAGTGCTTTAGAAATCCTTGTAGAACAGGGTAAGGTTCGCTATGTAGGCTGCTCAAACTTTTCAGGATGGCACCTGATGAAATCCCTTGCTATCCAGGATAAAAGAGGCTATCAGCCGATGATCTCGCAGCAGGTGTACTATTCCTTACTTGCCCGCGAGCTGGAAAATGAACTTGTGCCTTTAAGCCTCGATCAAAATGTTGGCATGCTCATATGGAGCCCGCTTGCCTTTGGCCTTCTGGCAGGAAAGTATCGTAGAGGCAAACCAAAGCCCGAAAACACGCGCCTTGCCCATTGGGACACTCCCGGCAAAATAGACTATGAAAAGCTTTACGACATCGTAGATCTTCTTGAAGTAATCGCTAAAGAACGAAACAAAACAATCCCGCAAGTTGCCCTCAACTGGCTTTTACGCAGGCCATCGGTGACAAGCATTATCATCGGCGCCCGAAACGAAGAGCAACTAAAAGAAAACCTGGGCGCAGTAGGCTGGACATTAACAAAAGAAGAGGTAGAGCGCCTTGATAAAATAAGCGAACGCTCCCTACCATACCCCTACTGGCATCAAATTTTATGGAGCGAGGATCGCAACAAGGATGTAGCCTCCTGCTACAAATAATCCTAGCCCGAGTTTACAAGTTAGGGAATGTCGATTGATGCAAGATTGTGATTCAGAATGGCTTAAAGATGGGGGTCCACTCTTTACTGTAAAGGGCCGGCTCTTTTCATTTTAATATAAAAATCCAAAATAGAAAAGCGGGATCTCACCATCGAGTGGAATCAGAATATCGTCTTTAACAACATATGAGGCACCTTTTGCGTCTCGTAGCTGCTTTCGTCCTTTGCTTTTTCCACCTATCTCGAACACGGCCTTTTCTGTACAAAAATCGCCAGTATTTGAGAAATAGACCTCGCAGCCTGCATCCTGCATGGCCTGGACAAAAAATAACTCACGTTGGGTGCCTTTGTGAATTTCATGACCATGATACTGCCGTAGCGTATGCATAAGCGTAGTATTATTCAGAAAAATTTTCTGTGGTTTGCGCAGCGTCTTTGATCCCCCACCAAAAAGATACAAGAAGCGCACTAACCCTGCTGAATTGAGGATCGTTAAGTAGTGCTCTGCTGTTTTGTCGTCAATTCCGAGGTTATTGCCAATATTATGAATGTTAATCTCACCGGGAGGGATTGAACCAAGATAAGTAAGCAGTCTTTTGAATTGATAAAGATTTTGTGCTTTCAATTGATAAAAGTTAGCAATATCTTCATAGATTGACTTATCAATTATTCGTGTAAGTTTTTCGTAATAGGAATGTACATCCTCAAATACAAACGGATAATACCCATGTTCGAGGTACTGTTTGAACAAAGGAAGAACCTGTGGAATAGAGGACAACCTATTTTGACACGTTAACAGCTCTTCAAAAGTTACAGGGGCATAATTTTGGTTCGTCACAAAATTTACGTACTCTCTAAACGACATCCCGTGTAAATGATAGAGCTTTGCTCGGCGCGAAAGATCGCCACTTCCCTCTATCAAGTCGAGCATAGAGCTTCCTGAAAAAACAAGTTTGAGTGAAGGAAAAGCATCATAAAGATTTTTGAGTTCCACACTCCATTGACGATATTTATGAACCTCATCTATAAAAATGATTTTATACCCTTGCGCTTGGTGCAGATCAGCCACAAATTCAAGCAGGGAAGATTCCTGAAAGTAAATAAGATCCGCCGAAAAGTAGAAAGCCTTTTCGCTTGCATGCAAGTTATTCTTTATATACTGCAACAAAAGTGTAGTTTTCCCCACGCCGCGAGGTCCAATCAAACCTGTAAGCCGATTATTAATGTTAAAAGAAGGATAAAGGTAGCGCGTGTGAGTTATCGATAACTCATTAATCAAACGATGAAAGGTCTCATAGATAAATCGTATCATTTGGAGTACACTCCAGAAATTTAGCTGTTTTTTTGGAGTATACTCCAAATTCCAGGGTTTTTGCAAGCTCTAAAAGGGTGCCAGATTGAAAGATTGCTGGTGCGGGCTTCTCCAATAGCAATACCCGCTTGCCTGAAAGCAAGCGGGTATTGTAAAAATGTTTATGTTGGCAAACTCGCCCGGATGGAGGAAGTCTCTTTTTTTCGTTTTTCGTAGCAAACAATTGTTGCATATACCACCACGATTATCGCCAAAATAAGCAGCATAATCGGGTAGATAGTAGCATCGTAAAAATAGCTTGCCACGCCAACGATAATGGCCGTCAGAAGCAGACGAATACTTGTCAGCACACTTGCCGCAGTGCCTTTGATATCAGGAAAAATCTCCATGCCTTCAGGGAAGTAGAGACCTTGCACCCAGTTTGCTCCAAAGGTGTAGGAGAGCATGGGCAGGGTGAGGATGTAGGGATTATTTGGGCAATAGAGCCCGGCCACAATAAAGCCTATGCCTCCTGCCACAAAGAAAACCGTTCCAATACCCTTTACCTTCTGAGTGCCAAAGTATGCTATAGCGCGGCTGTAGGTAAGGCTTGCTACCACCCACGCCCCTAACAGAGATGCCTGAAAGAGGGGCAAAATATGCTTACTTATGCCAAATTCCAGCACAAAGAGCACTGATATGCATGACAAAAAGGCTAAATACCCTGCAAAGACAAGGCTTACAACAGATGTTGTCTGCCAGAAGGGCACGCTTAAAAGTACTTTCTTAAAGTTCAAGCCTACCCTCTTAAAGTCAAATGAGACGCGCTTATCCTTATCCAGGGTCTCATCTAAAAAGAGCAGGCAGATGGCAAGGCTTAATACGACACAAATCGTGATTGCCAAAAAGTTTGCCCGAAAGCCATAGGCATAGTTTAAATAACCCCCGACAACAGGCGCTACTGCCATAATAAGCGGCACTATGCTGTTGAGCCTTCCAATAGCTAAAACAGCCTGTTCCTGTTTAAAGGCATCAAAAATAATCGCCGTACCCAGGGTAAAGCATCCGCCGGAGCCAAGTCCCTGCAGCACGCGCCCGTAGAGCATTACCTCAAAGGTATCTGCATAGAGGGTAAGTATGGAGCCTGCCAAAAAGAGCCCAAGGGCAAAAAGAAGCGGCTTTTTTCTTCCAATAGCATCAGAAATCGGCCCATAGAGCGGCCCCGAAATACAAATGCCAATAAAATTCCAGGTTAAAAGACTCTGGATAGTCTCTTCAGATATGACAAAATAGGCCATCATATCGGTAAATGTTGGCAAATAGATGTCCGTCTCAATGCATGCTGCTATAAACGTAACAGTAATAAGCAGCAGATATTTCCATTCTTTATTAAGCATAAAAAATCCGTGTGATAAAAAAATTTTAAAAAATAACGTGTAAAACTACAGTGGAGCTAAGTTAAGCTACAAGGACGCGGGATAAAGATGTGAAAGGGGTGATCATTGGATAACACCTTATTTGATCGTTTAGCCATAAGAATATCCAATTTTAAAATTAATGGCAAGAAAAAAACAAAAAAACAAGACAGACAGAATAACCAAGAGCGCAGCAATGGTCCTAAATGTCTCTCAGGGCAACTATTGTTCAAACTGCTTTTAGACCCCGATACTGTTCGTTAAATGTATTTATTTCTGGGCTGGCCAATTGACCTTTTGGGGTGAGTTTATCGCGTCTTAAGGTATAGCCCTTTGCTTGCACGCGGTTCACAATTTGGTCAAGGGTCTCTTGAGGAGCTGTTTTGCCCATTTTAAAGACTCCAGTAAGGATTACACGCTTTGTACTGCCATCCTTGCGTTTAATTTCATTTTTCATTTTTACAACGATGCTATCATTTTTCCCCTTAAGCACTACGAATTCCTTAGGGTCCAATTTATGAGTAGTTGATTTTACATCAACCTGATCGCTAGATGGAATGCGCTCATGCGTAAGTATTGACAAATCGTGTGCAAGCTCCTCCTCGGGTCGAACAGATGGCATTTCAGCTAAAAATTTTGCCAATTCTTCTCTATTTTCCTCTTCAACTTCATCCACAAATGGCATCTCTTCAATAAATTGTTCTAGCTCAGCTCTATTTTCCTCTGCCGCGTTGACCTCATCGACAGTCTCATTCTTTAGTATTATGCGTGCCAATGCCGCATCTGAGATACGAGAGGGCGTTTCAACAACGACCCTTCTTGGGGCGTGTTCTTTGATGGCTTTAGCCATATCTTGAAATGTATCCTCATGCTCTTTGCTTTCTGGGATTATTTGCCGTACGACTCTTGTTCTGCCTTTAAAAGCAGTATAGGCTGCTTTTGCTGTTATATCTCCAACAGTTTTGGACTCAGCTGGGGAGGCAAGCTTGCCTGAACCCTTGGCTTTGGCTGGTTGCGCCTTCGCCGCCCGTTTCTTAATAGGCAAATGCGTTTTTCCTGTGTCACCTACTAGTTCGGGTCCATGAGAGGGACTGGGTGCTTCTGGGCCTTTTACGCTGCTCATACATTCCTCCTTAGGGGTTGTAAAAGTTGGGTAAGATGCTGTTTTTCTGCCTGAATGTCCTCTTTCCATTCGAGAAATTGCTGGCTTTCATCGATGGCAGTGAGGGTTTCGTCAAGGGTGTCGATAGCCTTGTTAAGTTCGCCAAGCTCTGTATAGCAGCGGCTGATGGTGAGAAGTGTGGCTGGATCGTAGGGCGTGGCTTCTATTGCTTTTGTATAGGCTGCAAGTGCTTCTTTAAAATGTCCACGGTTATACTCTGCCGCACCAAGACCCAGCCAAAAGGCTGCCATTTGGGGATTAATGCCTAGTAAAAAGCTAAAGGCATCGGCTGCGCCGTCAAACTGATCGCGATCTAATAGGCGTGTGGCTGCTGTGTAGAGAACCTCTAGGGTGTTGTCGTCAATCTGACCGAAGTCCTGTAGGGTATGGCCTTGGGCCATCTTTTCAGAAAAGATCGCCTCATTGGCCTCGATCTTGTCAGAAAGGGTTGCTAGCCGATCCAGACCTTCGTCAAGCTCTTCAGTGGCAAGGTCAGGGTTTTCTTTAAAAAGCTCATCCAAAACAGTTGCAAGCTGCTCGGCGCCACTTGCCTGCTGCTTTCTAAAGTGGAGAAATTCTTCCATGAGAGCCTGTTTATAGCGCTCTATAAGAGTCTTTTTTGAGAAAGGAGCATTGGGATGGGCAAAAAGCTCATCTTCTGCTTTTTTTGCGGCAAGATCAGACGCAAGTTGTTCATAATCAGTATTTAATGTGTCGTCGGCAGGCTGGGACATAAGTCTCCTTTTTCTACTCAAGCCTAATTATATATTAAAATTTATTTTATAGCAAACTTGCGCTCGAATGGAGCTGGGATATCAAATGTACGGCCAAGATAGTTTTTCTTCTCGGAGCCTATAAATTGTTCGATACTGAAGGTGGTACCATTTGGTAGAGTGACCTTACCATCATAGCCCAATGGCACCGTGATTTTGGGAAGCTCTATGACAAGTGTCTTGACGCCCCTCTGCACCTCTACCTCGCAAACCTGCTCCTCTTCCTTTTCATACAAGGTAATATTGGCAAGTATCTGCGTTATTTTTTTGGTTGGGTCAATATCTACTTGGCCAACGACATCGTCTTTTTTAAGCAAAATACCACCTGGCTTACTATTTTGGGCACGAACAAAATCCTCTGAAAATTCATTTTCTCGTATGGGAGCCCCTGGAATCATATGAATGTTTCTTATTTGTAGGACGGTAGCCTCTTGCGTGATTCTCCCCAGGATTGGGTCTTCTAAGGGAGCTAAGCGAATAACTTTGGTACGATCATCGATGAGAGGTTCTGAGGCGGGAAATATAATGTGAACGGAAGGTGTTATTTCACACTGGCAATCTACATACGCACTGCCATTTGCTGCAGTGGGAAACTGAAATTCTGCAATGAGACCACTAAAAAATGCCTGCACAGCTTCGTAGCGAGGATCATTTTCATCAACCTCAACCTCTTCGCGATCGCCAAACACTTGTACATATGTATGCTCGGCACGTTCCATTATAGCCTGCTCTTTGAGAGCCATATCTGGTGGAATCATATTTATCCTCTCATATTCATTATTGTATAATATCTCTAATTATAATAGTATTTTTTTTCATAATAACCTCGAATTTTACGTAGAAATGCATAATGTAGAGCTGTAAAAGCGGCCGGGGTCAATGGTGTCAACTTAAGAAAATTTATATTAGTTCTGAAAAGGTAGTGAAATGCAGATTCTCTCCCTTTAGGAGAGAACTCGAGTTTGGACATTTGAAGGTTCGACGGACACCGTTCTTGTATGCTTAACGTACATATTGGTGATCCATTCGGTCTCGGTCTCGGTCACGGTCTCGGTCTCCAGTGTACGAAGTATGCTTAGTTAAAGGCGAAGCTTCGCCTGCACAACGTCTACAGTCGAGACTCAAGACCGTGACCGAGACCGAGACCGAACAGTTTACCTCCAAGATGTTATGCGCAAGCTACAAATGTCCAAACTCGAGCTCTCTCCCTTCGGGAGAGAAAAAACAGCGGCTAGAGTTTCTATAAATTTCTTTAAGTTGACACCATTGGGGCCGGGGTTTCGAGATTCTCTCGATTTGCATAAAAGAATTTGCAATGCCTACTGTTTGGGCAAGCATGTCTGGTCGTTGTAACCTGCCATTGCCCATAACCGTACTTTTTTGGTTGATCGCGCAAAGAAAGTTCGTGTAGTATTAGACCTCGCAGATAAAAGCTGCAAGCTTTGGAAAATTATTTATAAAAGAGCCTTTTGCAAAACTCGGGCGCTTGGAAAAAACGATGATTTTGAGCCAGTTTGCCTCCCTGTCCCCGAGCACATACTCCTGTTGAGTAGGGCTCGGGGGCAGGGGGGCAAAATGGCTCAAAAGGGCGTTTTTGCCATGCGGCCGAGTTTTGCAAAAGGCTCAAAAGGCACTAATTTATGTTTCGTTTAGTAATGCTGACCCTCGCCCTCACTACATGCGCTTTTGCAGAGTCAATTTCACTCGATGAAACACGAATATTTATATCTCAAGAACAGGTGCGGTATCAGCTCTATAAATCAAGTAATTGTGAAAATAGCTACAATTGGCTCTTTTTTCCGGGAGGGCCTGGGGCAGATTCTTGCTATATGAAGAGCCTTGCCGATGTCTTGGAACTACCTGGCAATGTGTGGCTCATTGATCTTCCCGGTAATGGGAGCAACCTGTCAAATAACTATACCGACAACTTTGACGCCTGGTTTGAGCTTTATGGCAACGTTGTGAAGCAGTTTAAAAACCCTGTTATCGTCGGCCATTCAGCAGGCGGCACCTTTTCTTTACTCCACCCTGAATTTGAAGGCATTTTGCGTGGTCTTATTCTCCTTAATGCCACACCACACTTTTGGCCGGAAGAAGCTGTAGCCTACTCCAAACAATTTGACCTGCCAGATTACACCATCCAGATGAAAGCATTTGTCGAAAATCCTAGCTCGGAGACCTTTCACGAAGCATTAAAGGCCTGCATGCCCTACTACTTTCCTAAAGAGCACCTTGAAAAAGGGACAAACCTCCTCTTGCAAGTACCTTTTAACTTCAAACCAGCCCTCTGGTTCCAGTATAAAGGCGTTCAAGGAGAAATTGAGGCCACATGGATACCACAAAAAGTGCCCACCCTCATCATTAGCGGCAAGTATGACTGCATGTGCCCTGTCACACTCTTTACAAAAGATGCCCGCTTTTTGCGAGACAACATCTCATTCACCTGCATTGAAACAGCTGGCCATTGCCCTTGGCTTGAGGCACCAGATACCATCAAAAATGCCATAACATGCTTTATAAACGACCATCTAGAAAAATAAATATTTGAAAAAAAGCCGTAATAAAAGATTAGGGGGGTTAAAATAATATGAGTTGTTTTGTATCCAGTGTCATTTCAAGTGTTGCATCAGTTGCAGCAACCGTTATGACGCCAATAGTTGAGAAGTTGTATCAACAGGACATCACGCAAGCAGGAACTCTATGCCGGACAGCAAATAGTACACTTTTTAATAGCACTTGCTGGCATGCAGGCACTCTCGTAAGTAATACAGGAATTGTTTCAAGGTGTTTATACGTCGCTACCCCAGCATTATGGACGGCTTGCGGTGTTTCGCTGGCATGCAATGCAGCTAGGAGAGCGGTGCAAGCCAGAGAAAAGCCCTTGACAGATGAGGAAAAAAGTTCAGACAGAGAAGGGCGCATTTGGGCAGCAGTATTATCATTGCCTCTGGCAATATCAGCCACTGCTGCAAGCTGTCTTCTTCCTTTTTATAATGCCGAGACAGCTGCGTACGCTTATGGCCAGGAATGCATAAATAGAACGTTTATCAACATCACCTCCTGCGAGCAGCTTTCACAAACAGCACTGGCATACAATGTCTACGGAGCATGCTTTTTGATTCTTGGCGGCACAGCATGGGCTATATTCGGCTATTCTATGACTAGCTGCTGCATTTCGAAGGGGCAAGAGAGTCGTGAAGACTGATGAAAAAGGACAGGGTGTTGATTTAAGCTACTTTGAAGCAGTTCTTTACCTAAGTCTAGATGCAAGGGTGATTATCACACCCATGAAAAAGAGAAAGATGAGCGGCAGGATTGTGGGGGACCCGCCAGTAAAGAGCTCTGATGCCAAAAGTGTGATAACAGCACATGCAATGGTGATGAAGTTTAATACCGCCGAGGCATTTGCCTTGTTAGTTGCGCCGGAAAGACCGTGGGCCGCAACGTTGGCAAAGGCAATTGATTGGCCAGCGTAAATTACAAATGTTGGCAAGAACAGCGAATAAGCACTCGGGCCTACAGTGGCAAAAGGAATGAGCATCCCTAATATTCCAATAAAAACCACGCAAGATCCGCACAAAACAAGCCGCAGAAGGCTAAATCGCTTTATCAAGAACGGATTTATAAAGGCGCCGAGAACCATCCCGCACGATGGTATGAGGCTATAGAGCCCAAACGTTTGCGGGCCAAGCCCAATGAGGTTGATGCCAATAAATGGCGATTTAGAGGCAAATGTATAGAGGATGCTTGCACAGCTTCCCGTAATAAATGCACACAGTATCAGCTGCCTGCTTGTACGCATGCTGAGGTAGCCTTCGATAATATTGCGGGGCTGAAGTGCTGCTTGCGAAATTGTTTTGGCAGTTTCCGGAAGGCATATAGACAGCGCCAGCAGCAACACTCCATAAAAAACAAGAAAATACAAGCAACTTTCCCATCCAAACCACTCTGTGAATAGGCCTCCAAGGGCAGTGCCTATGCCTGGCATAATGGCAAAGGCTAAAATAAAGCGGGATATATGTTTGGCAGCCTCTTTAGGGTCATATAAATCGGCAACCATTGTGTAGCTAATTTTGAGGCCTGCTGTTGCCCCAAGCGCCTGCAAAAAGCGCGCAAAGACAAGTAAAGAAAAAGAGCCGGCACTTGCAGCAAAAATACAAGCAAGCGAGCCCACAATTGCAACGCTAAGGCCTATAGCAAGTGCCTTTTTTCGCCCGAGGCCATTAGCCAAGGGCCCATAGCCAAGCTGCCCCACACCATACCCAATGAGGTATGCCGTCACGGTAAGCTGCGCCTGCCCTACAGAGACGTCAAAAAACTGCTGGATCGCAGGAAGAGCCGGCACAATAAGTACAGCACCAACTGCACCATAAGAAACCAGCAGAAGTAAAAGGAGCAAAGAGGCTGATGTCATGATAGCGTTATATCACGAGGCAATATTTCGCTACAAGAGCCCTAACTGCGAGGCCAAGGGCCTCATTAAACTAGCCAAATGCGCCGAAAAGACCTACAAGACCAATGATGATCAGGTAGACAGCAACGATAAAATTTAATAATTGCGGGAAAACAAGGATTAGAATTCCTGCTATAAGAGCAACGATTGGAGAGATTGCCGGATGACCCATAAAATACCTCTTGGTTGGAGTTATTTTTGTGCTTATATGGATTGAGGGTATTATGGTGCAAGTTTATTGATCTCTTAAAAACGGTTACATTTAAATATTTTTTTCAATGCTGAGCAAGAAAACAAAAAATAGAGCCGTTTTATCGAAAGCTCGGGAAGAGCAAGCATATGTTTAGAAAACGTGATATTTTCACGAAAATACGTTCACTTTTTTGTCATTCATCACAAAAAACGAACCAAAATGGGCTGGATCCTGCGATTCGTGCGATTTGTTCACGCAAGTGGTCAGATCAGGGGTGACACGAGGAGTTGGCCTAACCAAGCGGCAGGATAAAAGAGAAAGATCCCTTTATCTCTTTTTATCCTGCCGCCGAAGGCGATCCTGTTGATCTTGTTATTTTTTGTTTTTACTTGTTATTAGGCTCATCCTTGTCGATGATTTCGACTTCGGCGTCCTCAATGTTGTTGTCTTCTTTCGCGTCAGTTCTTGGGCCTGCGTGCGTCTCAGCTCCTGCTTGCGCATGGCCGTCAGGGCCGGCTTGACCTGCTGCCTTTGCCATTGCTTCGCCAATATGCTGCATATGCTCTTCAAGATCGGTGCGAGCCTGCTTTATGCGGCCCTGGTCGTTTGTCTCCATAGCCTTTTTGCAGCTGTCGATCTTTGCCTGAACATCGGATGCAATCTCTGCAGGGATCTTGTCTTTATAGTCGCGAAGGGCTTTTTCGGCGCGGAAGACGACGGCGTCGCATTCGTTTTTGGCGTCGATGGCTTCTTTGCGCTTTTTATCCTCTTCAGCATGCACTTCAGCGTCCTTGATGATGTTTTTAATTTCATTTTCATCAAGGCCAGACTTTGCTTCGATGCGGATCTTTTGCTCCTTACCGGTCGCAAGGTCTTTTGCAGGACATGGAGGATCCCGTCAGCATCAATATCAAAAGCGACTTCGATCTGCGGCATGCCTCGTGGTGAGGGCGGAATGTCGGTAAGATCAAACCGGCCAATTTCCTTGTTGTCTTTGGCCATTTTGCGCTCCCCTTGCAGAACGCGGATGGTCACAGCAGGTTGGTTGTCAGCTGCTGTTGAGAAGACCTGTTTTTTCTGCGTTGGGATAGTCGTGTTGCGCTCGATAATGGGCGTCATGACGCCGCCTAGAGTCTCGATACCAAGGGTAAGGGGTGTGACGTCAAGAAGAAGAACGTCTTTTACATCTCCGGCAAGCACGCCGCCCTGGATAGCTGCGCCAACAGCGACGACTTCATCCGGGTTGACGCTCTTATTGTGGCTCTTTGCCAAAAATTGACTTTACCATCTCCTGCACGGCAGGCATACGTGTCATACCGCCGACAAGAATCACTTCTTCGATATCATCTTTTGTAAGGCCTGCATCTTTTAGTGCTTTTAGGCAAGGCTCGCGAGTGCGCTCGATGAGACTATGGCGTAAGCGATTCGAGCTTTGC
Source organism: uncultured Chlamydiales bacterium (assembly GCA_963826935.1). Taxonomy (GTDB): domain Bacteria; phylum Chlamydiota; class Chlamydiia; order Chlamydiales; family FEN-1388; genus SZAS-7. Next base: position 388,124 of record CAWGYH010000002.1, read on the forward strand.
ACGAGTAAGCGTAATCGTAAGGTGCTTTGGACCTGAGGCATCCATCGTGATAAACGGCTGGTTGATCTCGGTCGTCGGAGTGCCGGACAGCTCGATTTTTGCTTTTTCAGCAGCATCGCGAAGGCGCTGCAGGGCCATCTTGTCTTTGCGAAGGTCAATGCCGTGTTTCTTTCATGAACTCATCGAGGAGCCAGTGGAGGATCACTTCGTCAAAGTCATCGCCGCCAAGGTGGGTGTCGCCATTTGTTGCAAGCACTTCAAACACGCCGTCGCCAATTTCCAGGATGGAAATATCAAATGTTCCGCCGCCAAGGTCAAAGACTGCGATCTTCTTTGACTCGATGCTGCTTGTCAAGGCCGTAGGCTAAGAGCGGCAGCTGTTGGCTCAGGGATAATCCGGTGCACATTCAGCCCTGCGATGCGGCCTGCATCTTTTGTAGACTGGCGCTGTGAGTCGTTAAAGTAGGCAGGAACCGTAATGACGGCTTCGGTTACCTTTTCGCCAAGATAGGCTTCTGCTGTCTCTTTCATCTTGATAAGGATGTAGGAGGCTACCTCTTCAGGTGTTATGATTTTGCCGCCCACTTCAAAGGCTGCATTGCCATTTTGGCCTGCAACCACCTTGTAGGAAACAATTTTTGCCTCTTCGCCAACTTCTGAAAATTTGCGGCCGATAAAGCGCTTTGATGAATAGATTGTGTTTTCAGAGTTAGTGATGGCCTGACGCTTTGCAGGAATACCTACAAGGCGTTCATTGCCTTTAAAGGCAACGACAGAAGGGGTTGTACGCGATCCTTCTGCAGAAGGGATTACGACCGGCTGTCCACCTTCCATAATAGCGACGCAGGAGTTAGTAGTTCCTAAGTCAATGCCGATAATTCGCTGTTTTTTTGTCTGCTGTTCAGCCATGGTATATTCTCCTCAATGTTATGCTTTTGGGGCTGTGGCTACTTTTACTTTTGCCGGGCGTATTACGCGGCTGCCCATCTTATAGCCACGCGTAAACTCTTGTATAATGGTACCTTCGGCAAAATTTGCCATCTCTTCGGTCTCTATTGCCTCATGAAGGTGGGGATCAAACATCTCGCCAATACTGTCAAAGGTTGTAATACCGTTATCTTGTATCACCTGCTTTAGCTGCTGCAGGATCATGCGAAAGCCTATTGCCCAGTGCTTTACTTCATCGGAAGAATTTTGCGAGGCATTTAGGGCCTGCTCAAAATGATCTAAAGGCTGTAAGAAGTCCAGCACCACATCTTGGATGGCAAAAGATTGCGATTCAATTTTTTCCTTTTGAAGGCGCTTTCGGGTGTTTTCCGTTTCAGCAAGCTGCCTGAAGTACTTGTCTTTAAATTCGGCAAGTTCAGCTTTGAGTTTTACGATTTCATCCTCTTCTACTGGCTGCATAGCCGGCGAATCTTCAGTCGTCATGATCATTTCCTTGTGTAAAATCTTCCAAGCTTAAAGCAGCTTTTGGACCGGCTAAAAGCTTGCGAGTTTGATAGTCTAGCTCAAAACCGCTTCCTTGAGCCCTTCTATATTCAATTTTATATTTAAATAAGTTCTTATCAAGGAAGCGGGTAATTTCATCCGCGATTCCATCTATTAGAGAAAAAAGCTGTTTATAGGGCACTCTCATCGGCCCTATGACGCCGACGCTGCCAACTGTCTTGTTTCCAATAGAGTAAGGAGCCGAAATTAAGCAGCAGTTTGGTATTAAGGGTAAAAAGGCAAAGAGCTCTTCACCTATCCAGCACTTCATCTTGCCATGGCGCTGTACGTCGCGAGCAAGCGAGCGAAGGGCTGTTACGTTTTCAAAGAGGCTTAAACTTGACGCCAGGCTTTCCGCCTCTTGAAATTCAGGATAGCGTAAAAGCTTTGAAAAGCCTGTTCTGTAGACATCTTCAGCACTAAAGTTTGCATAATTTACAAGATAGCGAGCCATGATCTCTTGGTAAAAGCGCAAGGCAAGCTCATGCTCTTCGGCTGAAAGCGGCTCCACAATTAGGTCCCTATTCATCAGGCGGCTATGAAAGTAGCTTTCTATCCGCTGTACGCTATGCACGCTGATTTTATGGGGTGCATGCACAATTTCAGTATAGACCTGCCCAAAACTTGTTAAAATGACCGCAAGGCATCGGCTCGAGTCCAATGAAAGCAGCTTTATATCTGTAACAAAGTCCTGATCAAATCGAGGCGCTGTTAAAAATGCGGCCAAGCGCGTCTCTTCAGCCGTACTTTCTGCCATACGCTGCAAAAAGAGAGCTACAGCTTTTAGATCCTCTGCAACATCCGGCGCCGATGCAATATGGGCATGGCCATCCTGCTTTAGGGATGCTTCAAAGTCATCCATTGACTCCTGAGCATAGTAGCGAAAGGCCTGCTCTGTGGGAATGCGCCCGCCTGAGGTATGGTGCTGCATCAAATAGCCCTCTTCCTCCAGGTTTGCAAAGTAGTTTCGAATAGTCGCTGAACTTAAATCGGGAAAGCCTGTCTCTTTAAGCGTATTAGAGCCTACAGCTTTGCCGGTTTTGAGGTAGTATTCGACTAAAGCCACAAGGACGCGCTTCTCTTTGTCTTTTTTGCCTGTGCGACTGCTCTCGGGTTTCATGCTTCTTCTCTTGCTTTAACCCCATTCTACGCGAGAGATGGATTATTGGTCAACGAAATTTAGCACTCAAGACCTAAGTCTGCTAAACAATCATTCATGCCTCACCCCGCTGGAAGCACCCCTGACAATAATAGAAAAAAAACCAGTAAATTTGCGGTGGAAATACGACGCATTTGCGTCGCAAAATTTGGAGGGTTTAGCATGGATACGATGCTTGCACTGGCAATATTTGCGCAAATTAAATCATCTTATTAAATTAAAACTGATATTAAAAAATGGGATCGGCAAATCAACAGTCTATTTCCCAGCTGCTGTTTAGTTTACACGTAACTTCTCAAAAAGTCATGGCACGTGTTGCTTGAGGCAAGGAAATTCTTTCCCATTCGAGACCGAGACCGAGACCGTGACCGAGACCGAGACCGATTATCTTGCCCAGACACCATTCTAGGCTAAATTATCGGTCTCGGTCTCGGTCTCGGTCACGGTCTCGGTCTCGAATGTACAAATTATTGGTTCTCTCAAGCAAGTTTTGCCATGACTTTTTGAGAAATTTCGTTTACACCCTCTTGATGGGGCAGGCTGTGATTTTAGGATCCAGGATGAGGAAGGGAAGGATATCGACGATGGAGGGCGACCACTCTAGCCCTCTTGAGTAGACCACTTTTGAGGCAATCCAGGCTGCGATAATGGCTTTTTTATGCATATCGGGGATATTGGCCATAAGCTTATCTGAGAATTTGTCGACAAGTATCGGGAGGCTATATTCAAAAAAGCAGCTCAGAAAAGAGCTTTGCTCTAAATTCATCGGTAAGAGATAGTCCCTAATCTCTTCCCTATAACGATTGATGGTTTCTGAAATTTTTTCTGATATACGACTGCACGATTCTTCGGAACGGGCATGAGTTTGTAAAATAAGCTTCACCTCTTCTTGCGCATACTGCTCGATTTTTTGCAAAATTTCTTTGACAATCTCTTCCTTGTGTTCCAAAAAAAGCTCATCGCTTAATGCAAGGCCCGAGAGCACCTCGAAAGAAGAGCAGATCACCCCGCCTTTATTGGCAGAGCTATCTTTTATTATTATTGCGCCCTTTTGCTCGAGAAAGTCGCGCGCCTCTTGGGTTAAATAGAGGTTTGCCCCTTCTATAATAGCCTTGGCGGTAGGGCGAAGGGATGAATCTAAAAACTCTGCAACGTTAAATTGGCTAAGCGTAGCAGGCCTTCCTCCTGCGGGAATAAAAACATCTGCCGGGATCTTGTGAACAAAGGTGCGATAGAGCGACAGCGCCTCGCTTCCGGAAAGCCACTCTTCCTTCAGAATATCTCCTACCTTTTTTGTGCAGAGGATTTTGACGATGTGAGCTGCCTCTTTCTTTTCAGAGCGCATATCGAGCAAAAATGCGCCATCAGTAAGCCTGTCTAATGGATAGTGTCGAATGGGTTTTGCTTGTAAAAAGAGCTCCCTTAAAATCTCAAAATCAAGGCCGTTTGGCTCATAAATAAGCCCAGAGATATCTACAAGGGCAATAAGCTTTGCAGTCTTTGAAAAATACTTCCCTAAATTCAGTATCTGATTTCCCGCAACGTCGCCATCCGGGCCGCCTGCCATCTTCACGGTAAAGATGTTGAGGTTTGGCTCAATGCCAAGATACCGTAACACCTCCTGCATGCAGACATTTACCCCAAAAGAGGTGACGCCATAGCGCTTGTGGTTGATGCCTACCTTTGGCTTGCTTGTTATAAAGGCGCTTTTGGGGAAATAGTCAATACTTGTCGCATAGGCTGCAATCCATTCGATCATCGAGTCATGCATGTTTTCGTCAGGGCCAAGGTAGAGATATTCCGGAAGGCCATAGTAGTCGACGATGTCGCTCTCTTTTTCAGCAACAAGCTGCAAAAGGCTTTTAATAAAAAGACGCTGCGCACGATAGAGATTTCCTTCAGGATATAATAAACAAATAGCCTTGGCACCGCCTTCCGGGATATCTTTGTTCTTCTTTTCCTGCGTTAAGGCAAGCTGGTAGCATTCAAAAAAGGTGTAAGGCGCCTCTTCAAGCGCTGCCTCTAGAGACCTCATCACGATGGTGCGCATGCCGCCGCGAGCCAAATCCTGAAAGCGAATGTGAAAGCCAAAAAAGTCGCGGCTATAGATATAAAAGACCCCAAAGGGCGCTTTTGGGAAAATATCGTAAAGCTCCTGCAAAAACGACGAGTCCAGCCTATAGGAAATTGCCCCTTTTTTGACGGTAAAGAAATTTGTTTTAAGAATGCTGTCAACAAAATGCATCCCATAACGAAGAGCCGTTTTTCTTCGAAGGTCGCTTTTCTCCTTCCCGGTATCCTGCTTATCAATAAGCTCTAAAAGCTTTAGGCGAAGCGGTGCGTAATCTTCTAGATTCTTTTCATGCGGATCGCACTTTTTGCAAAAGAGTGTATAGAGATTTTTAGTAAGCTCGGGCCAGTAGCAAAAGGCCTCTTGGACGTTTTCTAGCGAGTACATGTGCGGGTCTAGATGATAGAGGAGCTTTTGCACAAAGCAGCTTACACTGCGTAAAAAAATAACGATCTGCCCGCTGCCATAGACCTGGCGAATAAAGGTTTCGTCAAATTGATCTTCCATCGCAAAGTCGCGCACTAAGGCAAGCTCTTGTACAAGCTCCTGAACATCAAGCTCCTCCCAAAGGAGAGCCTTTTGTTTGCCGTGAAGGTCAGCTTCAAAGTAGAGAATGTCAGGCTGCACAAAGACGAAGTAGAGCCTCCCGATTGCAAGATCGCGCATCAAAAGCGCCTTAAATAGACGCCCCACATAGGCCTTTTGAGGAGCCTCTTTTGTGCTCATCTTAAGCTCTAACACCCCCTCCCTATCCTTTGAAGAGGTAATTTCACACTGGGTAAAGTCCGAAGATCGCGCCTTTTCAATTAGGGATTTTGCATGCTCAGGCAGCAGCACCTCTTCTGTTCCAAAGAGCAAAAAAGAAATTCTAACATAGTGCGTCTCCCCCGGAAGAGGATTTTGCGAAACAAAGGTATGCATGGAGCGAATAAGCCGCCCTTCATACTGCTCATAGATCCTATAGTCGCTATTTTGCGCATCGCGGCTTAAGACAATGCTTGATGTAGCAAAGTTTATAGCGCTATAGTAGCTTTGAAGCTTAAACCCAACAAGGCTATGGGCAATAAGAAGCAGCGACTCCTCTCCCAATTCATCTAGAAAATGAGTGGGAAAGGAATTTCGCAGCCAAATATAGAGTGCGCGAAACTGCTCGGTTTCCTTTGCCAAAAAACTCTCTTGATCGGCCATGATTACCTCTTCACCAAGATCTATTCCAAAAAAAGATTTTTTACAAGATTCTTTTGGTTTAGAAAAAAAGGTTGTGGAGTAGTGCCATAAGGTTTCAAAACGCATCCCGGGTTTTATTCCATGGGCCTTAAATGGGGCAAATGGAACAAAATTTGAAGAAAATCGACATTTTATTTGCCCCATTTGTTCCAGTATGTTATATTTGGAACAAAAGAAAGGAGTTGGAAAATGACGAAAATTCGATATCCAGAAATGGAGTCTTCCACGATAGAGCTTAAAAGCATACTCCCAAAAAGTGATCAAATAATTAAAACAATGATCTCGTTCTGTAACCATCTTGGCGGCAAACTTGTAATTGGGGTGGAAGACGATCGAACGATCGTTGGATTGGCGGAAAATGAGATGGATGAGGCCTTGCAGTGGGTTGAAAAAGCAGTCTATGAAGCAAGTTTCCCTCCAATTATTCCACAGGTATCTTTACAACGGATAGGAGACAAGGCACTCCTCATCATCGAGGTATCATCCGGGATGAATAAGCCCTACTATCGCAGATCCGAAGGGGTAGAAAAAGGCACCTATATCCGTGTTGGACGAAACACTGTACGAGCAACCCCAGAAACCATAGAAGAGCTTCGATGGCAAACAGCAGGGATTCATTTTGAGGCGATGCCAATTCATAGAGCATCAATTAATGACTTAGACAAGAAATTATTCACAGCATTTTTACAAAAACGAAAAAATGATGGAGAGTCAGAGTATTCTATTGAAATGCTTAAAGCATATGGTCTTGTGACGACAGAACATGCTCATCACTATCCCACAACTGCTGGAATTGTACTTTTTGGAAAAAACCCTCAAAAATATTTCTCGGAAGCAATGTGCATCTGTACCCACTTTCAGGGTACTGAAGGAAGAGAAGTGATTGCTACAGTAGATTGTGAAGGTGATCTTTTCAGACAATTCAATATGGCATATGACTTTGTCCTTACTAGATTAACAACAGCGTTTACAGTTGAAGACCCAAAACGAACAGAAAAACTGGAAATTCCAAAAAAAGCCGTACGAGAAGTGCTCTTAAATGCATTTATCCATAGAAATTACCATATTCAGGCATCTATAAAAGTAGCTATATGGGCTGATAGAATTGAAGTTTTCAGTCCTGGAGCATTTCCAGGCCCGATTGATGTAAATAACCTCAGAACTGGAAGAAGCTATATTCGAAATCCCAACATCTGCAAGGCATTTCGAGAAGCAGGTTATATCGAAAAACTAGGTTCAGGGTTTGTTGTGATGCTTGATAGCTACCTCTCCTACCGATTACCCACTCCTCAAGTAATTGATGGGGGGGATTATGTGAAATGCGTATTGTCAAGACCTGTGCCTTACCAAAAATATCAAGAAGCTGAAGACCTGCAAGCTCGAATTCTTGCACTCTTTCAGGGACATCCTGAGCTTCCCACTAAAGAGATTGTAAAAGTTTTAGGGGTAGCCCGTACCACATTGCATCGAGCGCTAACTGCTTTACTTGAAGCGAATATTCTTGAACGAACAGGCCACACAAAGGCAACAAGATATCGTCTCAAATAAAGGATAAGAAAGAATTAGCACACTTATTGCGAGGCGGAGTTTTCTTAATTGATTTAAATCAAAAAAAATTGATATATTATCTAATTACATTTAATAAGTGGTTTTGATTATGCATTTAATAAGTGATTTTGGCGAAAGTGTAATTTCGTGGCATTCTCCCGTTAATCACAACCCGCTTTGCAAGACAGCGGCTGTAGGGCTCGGTTTTCTCTATAACCTCTGGGATGCAGGGAGCGTGGCCGAGCGCGAGGGTGAGCAATTAGAGAAAACGGAAGAATTGCTCATCTTAGAGCTATAAGTAAAGGCTTTCCTGACTCCATTCCCCAATTAGCCTAAAGAACGGTTCCTACCCCTCTAGCCCCCTCTTGCAGTAAAATATCCTTTCTTATATCATGAATAATAAAGGTGAGGTTTCGATTTTTCATGTTTAAACGCAAGCAAACTTTAGCCCAGCGTGGCGACGAATCCTTTTTTTTGTGGGGAGCTAGGCAAACAGGGAAAAGTACACTTTTAAAAGAGCTCTTTCCGCACTCTCCAAGATATGACCTGCTCTTGTCTAGCGAGTATGGGCGGCTTCAGCTACATCCTTCTTTAATGCTTGAAGAGATATTGGCCGACCCACCTGTTGATGTACCGGTAATTATTGATGAAGTTCAAAAAATTCCTCAGTTGTTAGATGACGTTCAATGGCTTATTGTAAACAAAAACATTCAATTTATTTTGTGTGGTTCTAGTGCAAGGAAACTTAAAAGAGCCGGAGCTAACCTACTTGGCGGAAGAGCCCTGCGTTATGAATTATTCCCACTGGTGTATCCTGAAATCCCAGATTTTGACTTGATACGTGCTCTAAATAATGGCTTGATTCCGCGCCACTATCTTACGAACAAACCAGAGCTTTTGCTTGAATCCTATGTTGGAGAATATCTCAAAGAAGAGATTGCCCAAGAGGCCCTCACACGCAATATTCCTGCATTTAGTAGATTTCTAGAAGCTGCAGCATTTAGCAATGGCCAAACAGTAGTTTATAAAAATATTGCCTCAGAATGTGGTATAAGCAGCCCTACAGTGAAAGAGTACTTTGATATACTGGAAGATACGCTTATAGGCAATTTTGTCCCTTCTTTCCAAAAACGGCCCAAAAGGCGCGTAGTGCAATCTCCCAGATTTTATTACTTTGATGTGGGACTGGCAAATTTTTTACTAAAACGTAAGAACGTCGTCCCAAAGAGTGAAGTATTTGGCAAAGCATTCGAGCACTTCATCTATCAAGAACTTATGGCTCACAGTCATTACTCTGGATTAAAATATCCTATTTCATATTGGCATACAACATCTGATCTCGAAGTTGATTTTATATTAGGTGATCACGAAGTTGCAATTGAGGTTAAAGGGGTAGAGCATGTCGATAGCCATCATACAAAAGGCCTGCTTGCATTTCAAGAAGAGTATATCGCCAAAAAATCCATTATCGTCTCACTTGACCTGCGCCCGAGGCAGCTCAATAATGGCGTTATAGTACTGCCCTGGGAGCATTTTTTACAAAAACTTTGGAGCGGGGAGATTATCTCTTAAAAAACAGGGCCAGGCTCAAAACCAACCTATTGCTTCTTTATCGCGGCACAAAGAGCGCTCTCTATCCTGTGTGACCCTTTGATTCTTTGTTTTTAAAATAATCATCAACACTCATGTTTGGGTTTCTTTCTAAAAATCGAGCTAACTCCTCATCGCCTTTTATTAGTTCTGCCATATCGAGTGTGTAAGGAATATCAAGAGTAAATTTGTACATAAGCTCATTCCATAGCTGTTGAAATTTCTTGTTGGTTTCCCTATTTTGATCGTTATCAAGCTTAAAATCTTTTGGCAAGAGCTGTGGTAGTTTGTTGCTTACAGCAATAACCCGCTCTCGATACTTTTCTGGTATGCCCTGCTCCTGTCGTTTATAAAAGTTGATCTCTTTGCATGCGTCATAAAGGCAACGTACCGCCTTTTGATGCGTGATTGTTCCTTGTGAGGTAACTGCCTCAAGCTTTTGTATACCTCGTTCGAGAAGCAATTCTTGAAATTGTTCGAGTGTCTTTAAAGGAAGTTTGGCCAGGATCTCAGGTTTATTTAGCCCTTTTTCTAGTAACTGAGCAAGACCCTGCATTCTCACTTTATTGGCTTTCATTTTTTCTTCGGCAATTTTCACAATTTCTTCGAGAGGAAGCCTATCCGTGAATTTGAGAACTGTATCCACAAATGGTCCCACACGTAGTCTGAAGTTACTGAGGTTTTCCTTATCGGCAAAAAAGCTATCAAGAGAACCTCTTAGTTCCGCTTCTAAAGTCTCTTTACTCTGGAATACGCCGTCTTTAAAGTAACCTTCAGATTTACGCCCATCGGGCCATGTTAAAGTTCCTATGCCGGTTCTCTTGTTGTTGACAAACTCCCCCACATATTTACGCCCATCGGGCCACGTTAAAGTTCCTACGCCGGTTTGGTACTCATCGACCCAATCACCAACATATGTACGTTCATCGAACGATGTTAAAGTACCTATGCCGGTTCGCTGACCGTCTACAAAATCACCAACATATCTATCCCCATTAGGCCACGTTAAAGTTCCTTTGCCGGTTAGGAGGTTATTGACAAAATCACCAACATATTTACGCCCATCGAGCCATGTTAAAGTTCCTTTGCCGATTCGCTTACCCTTGACAAAATCACCAACATATTTACGCCCATCGAGCCATGTGTATGTTCCTCTGCCGGTTCGCTGATTGTTGACAAAATCACCAACATAATTCTCCCCATTAGCCCACGTGAACGTTCCTTTGCCAGTTCGCTGACCGTTGACATAATCACCAACATATCTATTCCCATTAGGCCATGTGAACGTTCCTTTGCCGTTTTGCTGACCGTTGACAAAATCACCAACATATCTATTCCCATTAGGCCATGTGTACGTTCCTTTGCCGGTTAGCTCATCGTTGACATAATCACCAACATATTTACGCCCATCGGACCATGTGTACGTTCCTTTGCCGGCTTTCTGACCGTTGACAAAATCGCCAACATAACTATCCCCATCAGGCCATGTGTACGTTCCTTTGCCGGCTTGCTTACCGTTGACATAATCACCAACATATTTACGCCCATCGAGCCACGTGAAAGTTCCTCTGCCGGTTAGCTTATTGTTGACCCAATCACCAACATATTTACACCCATTGGACCATGTGTACGTTCCTTTGCCGGTTCGCTTACCGTTGACATAATCACCAACATAACTATCCCCATCAGGCCAAGTGATACTTCCTTTGCCGTTTTGTAAGCCATTGACATACTTACCAACATATTTACACCCATTGGACCAAACTACACCTCCTTTGAAGGACGGCTTACTTTTCAACAAATTATCAATTGTTGCATCGTTTATAACTGTTGCATCATTTATATTTGCAGAACAGTGTATCTCAAGTTCTTTTAGGCCAGGGAAATCTTCTGTACTAGGCAGTCTTGTAATCTTCGTATTAGTTAAGACAACTTTTTGTGATAATTCCCGCCCCTTTAAATTCTGCACTGTTTCATCATCAACGCCATCGCAAATAAGAGTGTGTAGGCCTTTGATATTCATGAGTAAATTGACGTCGTCTGACGTTAGTTTAATTTTTAGAGAGACAGGCGCGAATTTTTCAACTATTTCCTGCAATAGCTTCGTAAACCTAGGTCTTCCAATGAAACGGTATGAATTTTTAGCTATTTCAAAGCATTTTTGCGCAGAAGCGTCAAGGGCTTCTCGTAACTCCTTACAGTCCGTTTGCTTTATCAGGTTGCCAATCTCCTTTAACAGAGCACCATCTTCAAACGCCTCCGGCGGAAGATTCAAGATTTTTGATGCGATGGCTTGGGCGATCTTAGGGAAGATTGAAGGGACATCCAGGTAGTTTGCCTGTTGCGACAATTTGAGCAGGTCAGCAAGCTCCTTATGTTGTAATGAAGTCTTGTCTGAATTGAATAAGTCTTGAAATAACGATATATCTAAAACCGAATCATTTGGAACTGTGATGTTGATCGCTCCCTCTGCCTTGTTTTTTTGAAATTCTTCAGCATCCTGATACAGGTTTCGAAAATACTGAGAGCTCCCCCAAATCACTGCCATCGGCACCGATACACTCTTGGCATCCTCTCCTTCTGAGCAGAAGCAAACGTTACGAAAAAAATCGTCGCGACTGAGAGTTGGGATTTTCTGTTCAGAATAGTCTTTCCTCAAAGCAACTATTTTCTGCAGAAGAGAGGTGGGTAGCGCAATTTCGCCAACACGACCTTTTACATGGGAGATCTCATCTGTGCCCGGCGGCGTTTTGGCAACTTTTCTTTCTAGATCTTCCCAAAATTTTAGTTCCTGCGCTATTTCGGCAAGTGTTGTACATCCAAGCTTTTCAGCTTGAGTAAACAGAGGAGTGGCAAGCTTTGGTTGAGAAGACTCGATTAGGCTGCTCAAGAGAGGTCGTACAGTAGGCTCTTGAACCAAACGCTCAAGCCATCGAATGTTCATCTCTGATGGGTCTTTTGCCCACTTATCTAGTGCAGACTTGACAGTATAGGAGCCATCTGTTTTCTTCATCAGGACCCACGAAGTGCTCATTAAGCCTCTGGCAAATGCATTCTCTGCAAGTGCCATACGTTCCTGCCTGGATTTTTCCGTAAGAGGCACGCCCTTGCGAAAGAGTGCGCCAACCTTGGCAAGATTTGCGTCTTCTTCGGCAGTTGCATGGGAAGCTAACATCCCAAGCACTTCCCAGGATCGCTCGGCCTTACTGGGATCTTTCATGATTGTAGAAGATTCGCTAGACTGCAACCATTGCATAAAGGCTTTACGCGTCTTTTCGTCTTGAAGATTGATTTTTAGCTTGTTCATATCGCCAAGCTTAAACAGCTCAATCGTAGGCTGAAGAAAATCGTCAGTTACTCCTGTCATAGAAAACCTCCTAACAATAGAACGATCTCTATCCTAACTATAAGTATTTTCTTTAATCACGTCAATAGAATAATTTAATTGATAATAGAACCAAAAAGCCACTGAATAAGAGAGAGAAGAAGTGGCTTTCTTAATTGATTTAAATCAAAAAAATTGCTATAGTAGCTAATTACATTTAATAGTGGTTTTAATTATGCATTTAATAAGTGGTTTTGGCGAAAGTGTAATTTCGTGGTATTCTCCCGTTAATCACAACCCGCTTTGCAAGACAGCGGCTATAGGGCTCGGTTTTCTCTATAATCTCTGGGATGCAGGGAGCGTGGCCGAGCGCCAGGGTGAGCAGTCAGAGAAAATGCTAGAGCGGAATCTGGCAATTGGGTTTCATGCAGAGCCGAAGGTGATGGAGCTTGTACGGCCTGTGATCGAAAAACATGGCATAGACCCTCGTCAAATTACGCTGCTTGTATTTAAAATGAAGTCGGACTATGAAGCGACAGGATCACTAAAGCCAGGTAAGAAAGGCATAATCTATATCTCGAGTGACCAGTATGACAAAATAGTTGCAAAACAAGCGCTCACAGCAGAAAATCGCTTCTGTATTGCCCATGAACTAGGCCACATCGTAAAAAATGACACTGAACGCACTATAGAACATATGCAAGAGAGTGCGATGTGGGGGGCTGGGGCATTTCTCCTCACCTCAGCTGCCTTGGCCTACTTCAATTGGGGAGCATCGGCTGCACTGTTTGGATATGCTGCCCAGCTTGCTGTGAAGAAGGTAGCAGATAGGATACTTGTCAGCTGGAACCGACAACAGCATGAATTTGAGGCAGATGCCTTTGCAGCATCTGATCCCGAAACCTGCAAGGCAGGTATTAGCTACTTTATGGACATAAAAGCAGATCTTATGACCCGCTACTATACTCGAGAAGCAATCATCAGAGAATGGCACGGACCACAATGGCGCCTCTATCCTGGCTGGCTTCAAGATAATATAAGGGGCCTTACCGAGCAAGGTGATGATCTGAACAACGATGAACATCCTTCAGTAAACAAAAGAATTGCTCATCTTAGAGCTATAAGTGAAGGCTTTCCTGACTCCATTCCCCAATTTTATGAGTCTGTTTCAGTATAAAACCATTTACTCCAAAAAATCATGCGGTGATCTGAATTTTCCAAATCACCTATTTCTCTCCAAGAAAAATGCACGACTTGATTCGGCTCTCTGATAAATCCTTGTTTATTCCAAGCAAACTCATAAGGATTATTATTTGCTGATTTTTTAGGATCATCTATATCTCTTTCGATTTCACAGACTACGATTCCTCTATATTTTCCAAGCTGTTTTACCTCAGTCTCAAATCGATCATACATTTGTTTCTGTACATCATCTGTTTTAAGCTCTCTTATCACAATGCTATCTCCCAGATAGAACAGCTCTTCTGGGGACATTTCTATACTTTGAAATGCTTCCTTATTCTCTTCTGGTGATTCTGGTAAAGGCAGCCCTATCACAGCTCCAACAACCACATCATCTTTTTTAGCCATCACTAGGAGAGTATTTTCTGAATTGCCGTATATACGAAAATAATTTGTTTCATCTTCGATGTTTCCATCATAGAGATAAGGATAATCTCTATAGAACAAGAGCCTGATCTCAATCAATTTTTGCAGGTGAGGAATGACTTCATTCCCTTTAAGAACATCAATCACAATTGAAGATTCTTGAACCATAAATCCTCCTTTATCAATTTCAATATCATGTATGCTTACAGAAAAGGCCCTAAAAGGAAAAAGCAGAATCAAAAAAAGACAACTGTTAAGAATTATTTTTGACATGAACTACTCCAGATAAAGGAACTGTATTGTTTTGAGTAAGTTCCACTTTACCCTGTTTGATTTCAGTTTGAGAAACAATCAGAGGGGGATTCTTATTTTTTTCTGAAGCAATAAAGTTGATACGATTTTCTAGGTCCGACAAAGTGCTGAGTATATCATCAAAACTAACAGGCGTAGTAAGATACATGTCACGCATCAGCTGGTAATCGCGTCGCAATTCAGGTAATCTTTCGCATCTAGGAACACAGCGAAAGGAACCAGGATTGGCCAGATCATAGTTTGCCCACGAGCTACCAAAAAATAGTTTCTTCCATTGAACAACCCTCATTCGAAGATCGTGTTGATCTACAGATTTAATTCCCTTTGGATGATTCACAAGGGCCGCTGTATCGGCGTAATGACGGGAGAACCTATCCCGCATTGGTTTGTCGAGTGGTCGGTGGTATTCTGCGTGTAGAATAGTTGCCTTTTCCCAAAAACTGCGTTCTATCTCTAGAGCTACGACTTCGCACTGCCAGTCGGGAAATGCTGTGGGAAAAACCTCAGCTATCCAAGGCCGTATCGGATGATACGCGGTCGGTTGCTGGTCAGTCAAAGAACCGAACTCCAGTTTTACAGATCGTTTGATATAGTCAAACCCTGTTGTTAGCAATGATGGATAGTGAAAAAGAAGCACAGGCGATTTAGTATGGGGATCTTTCAAAAATTCGAATCTTACCTGCTGATTTTTTCCTAAGACGTCCAGCACAGATGCTTCTAGCTCTGGCATAATTTGGGTTTTAACAGCAATTTCGCATGCCGCTTCGGCTTTTTCCATCCAAATGTCTGCCTGATTACGAGTTGTAGGAACTTGAGAAAGTCCTAGAAAAATAGGAGATAATGAGAGATCTATATCTTCAGAGAACCGCTCAATTGCTCCAAATACCTTTGACAGAGAAGTTCCACCCTTGAATACGAGGCTTGCAGCAAAAGACGACTTGAATAGAATAGAGAGCAACCAACACACCCAAAAATCTTTTTCCATGATTATGGGGGATACATTTTTTTGAATGGCAGCTTGTTCAATGTATAAGGTTCGTTCATTAGAAGGTAATTCTAGAAAATCTAGCTTCATGCTATCTCCTCGGCTAGTTTCCTGAAAATCGAATGCATCCATTCTGGTACAAGTCGAATATCCTTGAGTAGTTCCCGTCGTTTATCGGCCGGAAGAATTCGTTTTAAATGCTCAAGTCGTTCTGGAGTAATATGCTCTTTTCCTAGTTCACGCAGAGCTTGAACTAACAGTCCGCTGAGCCGACCCGCCATTGCCATGTTTTTTGGAGTTGTTCGCCGAAGCTGAATGATTGTTGCACCAATTTTTAGCGATCGACTTGGCCCATCTGTTAAAAACACCACTTTAGCGGGAACTTGTTCGGATAATCCCAGAATGTTTGCTGCGTGAGCGCCAGTTGGTTGAATGCGTGTACAATCGCGGCCAACTAATGCCTCCGCAATTTTTTCTGGAGATGGTAGTAGCTTTCCAAGTATAGGGTGCTCTTCAGGAAAATCATATATTCCTCTTGCGAGTCTGCGAATAATCGCTTTTTGAACAAGTCGGTGAAGAACGACATCAACAGCCTCTCTGCTGCCTAAATCCAAGAAATCCGTCGGAACAAATACAGCGCCCTGTCCACGGGCATTTATATCCGCAAGTATCTGATAGTCAATGCTTTTATGTTTTCTATCGTCTTTCATGTAAGAAATACTAGCATATTTTTCTTACAAACTACAAGTGTTATTTTTCACAAATCTAGCCTTTAATTTGTCGCATATTAATGCTTTCGCAGGTTTTTTAGGAGTGTATATCGATTTTTCAACAAGTATTCATAGAGCTCACGTACGCGGCATGGGGCTAAAAGTTCCTCTGGGATCAACCCAGAGTCTACCCAGTGGGAAAAATGCTCTGAGACCCAATAGAAAAACACTTCATCGTGAACGGTCTGAGCTAGTGCTGACAATATATTTTTATCCATAGTTCCTCCGCCCTCCTTGTTGCAATCGTTCAAAATGTAACATTTAGTGCATATATATGCAATATCACTTTGCATATATATGCAAAAAAAAGAGAGCTGTCACTGGTTTTTGACAAAGTCTTTGAAGGTGAACGCCGGCGGTAGGTCAAGTCTTGCAAGAGCTGTCTTCAAGGCTCTGTAGGGGACCGTGTGATCAATTCTTTCCCCGTGGCGGCCTAAAAATACGTAGCCGGATTTCCGGTTGCCAATATAGTCCTGAATGTCTTCAAGCACATGTTTGGGATACGAAACGTACTCTTGAGAGAAGGTGAGGGTATTTTTGCTGAAATTAATGTCTTTGACTTGCAGGGCAAGCACCTCTTCAAGTGCGCGGCTTCCTCCCAGATAAAAAATCTTAGCCAAAATTCTATCTCTATCTGACAGCTCGCGTAAGATCTTTATATACGTATCGAAGGGCAAGCTGCGTTTGAAGGTTGCCTGTCGGTCAGGATCTTGGGCTTTAGTAAAATAGCCAAAGGTAGTTTCAGATGCCCAATGAGAAAACTGGCAATACAGGCTTGCATAGTCCTCTCGCTTTTCCAGCGACCATTTCTTATAGCAGCGAATGGCGTCCAAAATGCTATTTGAGTCGATAATGGCCGCTTGTGCTACAGTTTTAGTTCTATGCGGCAGCACGTCAGCTTCGAGTAGCTCTTTCATCATCAAAATATAGCGTTCTCCAAACACGCGATCATCTTTGATAGATGCCGCCCATAGCATGATAAGGGCGATATAGGGCATTTCTGCAAGCGCTATCTGGAAGGAGGCAACTTGTTCACTGACCTTATCGGCAGTCTGGGTAATCTTTTCACCCAAGCTTAGGTAGCGTTTTGCATCAATTTTTGGGCTAAGAGTTGTGGCATAATCCAGTAGCTTTGTAAACGCCTGATTTGCACTCCCTGTAGAAATGGCCTTTTCAAAAGGCTTTTTTTTGCTTGTAGGTTTGTTCGCACTCATGCCGATTCTTGATATTATTTGGGAGTTAATCCTAGCAAATTGACTGGTTTTGAGGTACTCATTTCAGGATTTTAACCGAGAAAGACTCTCTCACCAAAAGAAAGTAGTCAAGTGAAAAGGGCCTAGGCCGCCGAAGGCGATACTGTTATTTTTTTAATAAACGGATGGCGTTGAGGCCGACAAGTACTGTGCCCCCTTCGTGCACCACGACGGCAAGCCAGAGGGGCAACAGCCCGAACAGGGAGGGGATGGTGCCTAAGATAATAGCTCCGGTAGCTATAAAAAGGTTTTGGGTGACAATTTTTCTTGTCTTGGCAGCTTTTAAGAAGAGCCAGTCTAAAAGCTCGATGTTGTCGTGAAGAAGGATGACATCGGCCACGCCTCTGGCAGTTGCGCTGCCCACTTGACCCATGCAGATGCCAACGGTGGCTCTTGCAAGCGCAGGGGCGTCATTTATCCCATCGCCTACCATGGCAAGGCCGCATGTTTTGGAAAGCTCTGAAATTCTCGCAAGCTTATCTTCCGGCTTTAAGTCAGCTTCAAACTGTTCAAGGCCTACCTGGCGGGCGATCTTTTCTGCGCTCTCTTTATGATCGCCCGTAAGCATAAGAATCTTCTTTCCCATCCCTTTTAGGGCCTTAAGCATTCTTTTAACGCCGGGGCGAGCTCTATCTGAAAAGATAAACAAAAAGGCCTCTTCTTTAAAGCGAAGCATTGCCACAATGTTGCCCTCTTTTTGCGCCTGCAGCTCACCCTTATCAACTGAGCCAATAAATGCTTTTGATTGCGATATTGTGCCCTCTACGCCGTAACCCGGAATGACCCTTACCTCATCTACAGCTAAAAACTGCAGCCCCTTCTCCTGGCAGCATTTCACGATAGCCTTTGCTATTGGATGCACGGCATTGCGCTCAAGCGATGCCGCCACAACGAGCAGGTCATCTTGTGCAAGGCCTATTCTCTCAAAAGGGCCTCGTATCTCCTCTAAGGTAAGCTCTCCCAGTGTAAGGGTGCCTGTCTTATCAAAGGCCACAACGTGCGACTTTTCCAGGCCATCAAGCACAATACCGCCCTTCAGCACAATCCCCCTCTTCGCACAGGCGCCAAGCGAGCTAAGGTAGGCTATGGGAACTGCCAAAATAAGTGCACAGGGCGATGCTGTTATCAAAAAGGCAAGCGACCGGTAGATAGAGCCCTCCTTGCCAAGATAGTCAATTCCAAAAAGAAAGGGCAGGGTCATTGCAAAAAGAAAAAACAGGCCGATAATACTTATGGCATACACCCTTGAAAACCTGTCAAACCAGCGCTCTAAAGCAGGCTTTTTACTTTGCGCCTCTGTGATAAGCTGCACAATGCGGCTTACTGTAGAATCCTGGCTTACGTGCGTCACCTGAATAGTCAGCGAGCCGTCAATTACCTGCGACCCTGATGCAACCTCATCTCCCTTCAGCTTGCGCATAGGCACACTTTCTCCCGTCAGGTGCTGCAGGCTTACCTGGGATGCGCCTTCGACAACAATGCCATCTAGCGGCACAACTTCACCTGCTCGTACAAGTACCTTTGCATCGATCGGCACATCTTGTATGGCTACTTCTCGAAGCTGCCCCTCCTCCAAAAGATAGGCCTTTGTAGGGACGATGCGATGCAGCTCTAAAAGGGCACTTTTTGCCTTAAGCGTGACACTATCTTCAATAGCGCCGGATAGGGCAAACAGCACTAAAAGCAGCCCCCCCTCAAAGCCGGAGCCCATAAAAATAGCGCTAAAAGCAGCAAGGGTCATCAAGACGTCTATATTGCAGTCGCGCTCTAAAACAAGATCTTCGACAGCATTTATAAGCGCCGGAACCCCAACAATCAAAAAAACCGCGGCCAAAAGGATAAACGATAGCTCTTTGTAACCGCTATGAAGTGAAAGCAGGTAGCTTGCCAAAAGCAGAAGGCTTGCAAAAATGGAGGTTTTGAGGGGAAAATTTTTACTTACACGCCTGGCAAGGGGGGTCAAAAATGGACTTGCACTCTCTTCAAGCCCCATCTCAAAAAAATCGCGGACATTAAACTCTTGATGATGTCTTTTTGCTAAGGGGATTTTTGTACATTTGTGGTTCATAGGGTAAACTGCATGAAAAAGTAGGTTACAAGGTAGGCAAAAAGGCCAATTCCTATGTTCCAGAAGATAGCCGGAATCACCTTGTTATGCTCCCGTTTACTTGTCACGTAGGCGCTCAAGCCAAAAAGAATGGCTCCCGTAGCTAAAAATAGCGCCTCGCTTGCGCACATTAAGGCAAATAGCATGCAAATAGCCCCAACTAAGGCCCCAAAGCCCGCCCCTAAGCCCTGAATGAGGGGGTGCTCATTCTCTTCCAGGCGAAAGCCCATCTCCTCTTCCAGCATTACTCTAAGCGCCCTGTCGCCATCGGCCATAAGCACGTCTACAACATCGTCCAGAAGCTTTCCCTGAAAGCCTTTTGCCTGATAAAGCTCCTTAAGCTCCAGCTTTTCCTGAGAGCGATTTTCTTCAATTTCCCGCTTCTCTTCGTCCATAACCCTGTGAAGGCGCTCAAGGCGTGACCAGGCAAGCCAGGCAGCTCTTCCGATTTTCCATGCGATAAAACCGGCACTGAAGGCGATAAGGACTAAAAACAGCTGTTCTAGAACGAACTCGAAGTGGCTTAAAATGAGTGAGATAAGTAAAATTGCGACTACGGTCTCCCTCAGGGCATCGCAGGCGGCAAAAAAATAGCCGGGAGTTTCAGCTCCGTGGATCTCTGCGGAGGTGAGCTTTCCCTCGGCCTGCACCTCTACGATGTGCTCTAGAGCTGCTTTTCCCTTAAAATGGTCATCTGTCATAAAGTGTCCAAAAGTAAGAGGCTAAGTATACCCTATTAACAAGACTATTCCAATTATAATATTTTTTTGATAAAATAGAGTTGTGGGAGAATAGTCTTCAGAAGGAGTAACTTCATGGGAATAGCCAATCTAGGACCTAACTGGTACGTAGACACAGAGTGGACAGGCACGATAACTCCGGCAATACAGAGCGCTCAAACCAGCTTTAATACCGACTATGGCAATTTACAGAGTGCCGCTACAGCGTATGCTACTGCCAAAAGCCAGCTGCAAACCGCACTAAGCGGAACCGATACTTCAGCCATAATGACGGCCCAGTCAAACTTTGAAACAGCACAATCTGATTACAACACCTTGCTTGTAAAAGTACAGGCTGACCAACAAGCACTTATTGCAGCAGAAAATAACGCCCGCCAAGATGTCGATAGCCAGGTTGATACAAACATGACAACCTTTTCAGGCGAGCTTCAAGGTGTAATGAACCAGCAGCTTACCGTAAATAATGGCCAAGTACCCAACAACTTAGACACGCAGTTTGCAACTGCGGATGCTGCACGAGTTACAGCAAGAGGGCAGTTTACATCAAGTCTTTCAACTTTTTATTCAGATCAAGCGCTCTTAAACAGTGCCACTAGCACCCTGCAGCAAGATAGTGATAACTTGCTGATCGCTCAAGCACAGCTTGCAATAGATCAGGTCAATGACCCAAGCCAAGTACCTACCGACCAGCAAAATGTCAACACGCTTCAAAGCCAAGTGGCTGTAGACAATTCAAATGTAACGACCTTAAATAATACGGTAAATCAAGATCTATCAAACGTTCAAACCGCTTCTAGCAACTATCAAACAGCACTTAGCGCTCAAATTGCTATCTTAAGTCAAGCGGGAACGATAATGGAGACAGAATCGGCCACATTCTCGTTATTCAGCGCACAGCAAAGCGCACAAACTCAAGAACAAAATATCCTTACCACCGCTCAAAATAACGACACTGCAGACTACAATGCCTTTGCAACGCAGTTTCCAACAATAAATGGCCAGCCAATTTCCTCTATCGCAGATGCCTACGCTGCTGCTGCAGCCACAGTTGCCGCCTTTTCAAACCAAGCTTCGGAGCTTGCGCCGCAAACAAGCCATATTCAAATTCCTAAACTCCCGCCTGCAGGAGAAATGTCAGTTGGGCAACTTATGCGTTTTATCACCCTGGTCGAAACACTTATTAGTGAACTTAAACGCGAAATTCAACAATCTGACTCCCGATTTAACGCCCTATGTCTTGAAATATATGCAGGCGTTGGAAGTGCTGAAGGCGGCCAAGGTTCAGCCCTTCAAGAATATTCCGCAAAACTACTTAACGCGATCAGCGCGTACGATAACCAGGTTAATGACGATAACTCAGCCGCCGTGCAGACGATCAAAAATCAGATTAATGAATATATAAGTCCCTTTGGAGCAAATATCACTGAGGCTCTAGGCATACTAAACCACGAGATTAACCAACAAAATAATGTCCTTGCTACCACCGTAACAGGACTAAACTCATCAGTTCAAATAGCAACGGATGATAATAAACTGCAGCTCTATGCCGATTTTGGCCAGCTTCAATCCTACCAAAACCAGCTTACCACCCTGGCTGCGTCTAATAGCTCGCTTTCCCAAGTAAATAGCAACACAACAACCGTTGTAAATGATTTAAGTACCATTGCCCAGCTGCTTGGAAACCCGCTAAACCAAACGGCAATTCAGCAAGCTCAAACAACGCTTGCAACCGATCAGGCAACCCTTGCAGCCTCAATCCAGGCTCTTCCTTCAAATCTTGATCCTACCTCTCAGGGAGTTGTCGCGAACCTGCAAACAGCCATTCAGACAACCGTAAACGATCTAAACAATGTCCAGTCATCTTTAACAACCTCAACAACTGCCATAGCAAGCGCCCTTAACACAAGAGTTGCCACCAGCACAGCCCAGCTCACAGTTCTTTCTCAAGAGTTTGCTAGCATAGCAGCTCAGAATCCCGAGGATACTGACCTCACCCAACTTGCTACAGGAATGACGAACTTGAATACAAACCTCAACTTGCTCTCTCAAGCCCTTACAGCAACTCCAATTAACCCTAGCAATTTTACAAGTCTTATCTCAAACATAAAAACGTGGGCTAACTATATTATACAGCCAGCTGAAGATATAACAAGTAGCACTCGTTATACAGACCAGACTAGAGCTATTGCACAACAAGTACTTCAAATAACACCCGATTATTATGATACATCAGAGCCCACAACTATACTGGGAGGCCTGCAAGATTTCATTAATTCCGTCGCCCCAACAGCGGGAAGCAGCGTACCTCCGGCATTGCCAAGCCAAGCTCAAGTGCCCCTCATGCCCCCTCCTCACGATATCCCACTAATTAACACCCAACCTACTCCACTCACTATTAATGACGTACCAATGATAAGCCAATTCTACGACATCTTTGGAACCGCACCCGATCCTACACAAGAGGCTGCTGTGGCAGCCTTCAACCAACAAGTTGCAACATTTGACGAGGGTATAGCAATAATTCTTCCAACAATACAAAAGCAAGACCCTAATGCCTCGCTTATAAATCCACTCTTTATACGTCCCTTCCTCTCAGCGGCTCCCGACACGACAAGCCAATTTAACTTTGAAAGCTTTCTTATCTTTGCTGTACTTGTCAGCGCCATAATCCACGAACAAACGGCTCAAAAAGCAACGAACACCCAAGCTCCTACTAACGCGCTCTTTAGTGTTGCTCAGCTATTTGGCAAACCTAATATCGCAGGAGATGCTACAGGCAGCGCAAGCGTTGCTGTCGGTACCGGTGCCGGCCTTGGCGGAGCTAACCTTTTCACTACAACAGGAAGCCTCGGACAATCTATAACACAACTTTTGAGCACTTCGGCTTTTATAAACTATAGCCGAGAACTGCTCAATAAAGCGGGCGTCATAGCCGGCCTTACTGCATTAACAAATTTACCAACAGCTCCTCAAAACTACTCTCAGTTTGGCCTCGTGCAAAATGAGCCAACTCCGACTGCTCCCCCAACTGCAGGGCTTACAGCAACGCAACTTACCGCCCTAAACGCCGGCGTAAATGAGCTTATTACCACAACAAAAAACAACCCGCAGATACAAAATGACCTTCTGGCAATAATAAAAGCTGCTGGCAATAAAGACATCAGCGCAGAGGATACCAAGCAGCTCCTTGCATTCCTAACCCTCCTCGAACAGCTTGTTGCAGAGCTTCTTGGAGCACTAGTTGTAGCAGGAGGCCAAGGCACCACAACTATTGACCATATCGTCCAAAAAGCCTTTACTAACCCAAGCCATAATGGCCTTACTACTACTGCAAATAACCTCACAGGGTTAGGCGTCCCGGCTGCCGTGCCAGGAACCACCCCCGCAAATCCCACCTTCTTACCTACCTTCATCAATGCCGTAGCTCCTGCTCTTACCCCGGCAGAAAGGGCAGGCTTTGTAACAAATATCGTAACTGCATTTACAAATAATGGCGTCCCCTTCACACCACCTACAGCAGCTGCGGCTTTAGGTACAGCCGTACAAAAAGGACTTTTCACAGCAGCGCCAACAGAGGCTGCAGCCATTCGCGCTGAGCTCAACAAGATTGCTCAAACCCAGGGCGATGCACTCCACGCACGTCTTTTACAAGAGCAGCCAACCCTTGCAAGCCGCATAGTTGCACTAAACCCTACAGGGTTTAAAAACCTGCCAAAAGAACAGGTAACAACGATTACAAATGCCCTTAATGCCACCGCACCAACTATCCCTGGCCTTACAGCTGCAGATAGAAATACTGTCGCTATTGGCCTTGCAACGGGCGTTATAACACCTGCACAGGCTTCGACTACAGTCGGAAAGTATGTACATGAACAAATCTTAAAGACAAACCCAACTATTGCAACCCTTGCATCGAATGAAGAGCCTGCAGGAAAACCCACAACCGAACCCGGAGCCCCAGGCCAGCTTCCAGACCTTGTAAACTTGGTTGCAACCAGCATAAAGGCCACCTCAAAGCAGGCTGACAACTCAAGCTTTATTGAAGAAGTTGTAAATAAATTTGCAGACCTTTTCCGTGACCAGAGCGACTTCTACCATAAGTCGCTGTCGCTCATCTTAAGCCCGGCCGACACCTACGTCAAAAACTTCTCGATAGTAACAAGACAAACTACAGGTCACGACACACTAGGATCTATCTCTCAAATACCAATATCTGGTTAACGAAGGAGAAAAAAGTATGGAACCTGCAACCCCAGTCCCTCCAAGACTCTCACAAGAAGCAAAAGCTGTCTTGGATCAGGTCACTGAGTCAATTACAGCAGGTGATCTCGACGGATTAACAACTGCGATACAAGATTTTATAGGGCTATCGGCGACAGATAAAAAGACTATTGAAGATGTTGCATCGACCCTTCCAAACCCAGCGCTTCCTCAGCAGCTCATCACTGAAATTTTTGCAAATCCAGAACTTACTATAGGCATCGCCGAAAGGCTTGGTAAAACCGGCGACAAAACTGACCTCAAGCCTACTTCGTCTGAACTTGGCACAGCAGAACAGGCGATTGTCCTTGATGCTTTGATATCATGGCTAAAATCCGGTCAAAAATTGACGCTTGCAACAACAGGATCATCGGGTGCAGTACCGGGTGTATCTCTTACATCTTCTGCCCACACAAACCCTCTCAACCTCGCCCTGCAAAACTACCTTGCAACACAAGCAAGCCAGCCCATAAACATGAGCTCGCTTCAATTTTTAAAAAATAACGCCATTACCCTTGCCGGCCTAAAAATTGCAGACCCCGCCCTGCTTTCTCAAGCCTATGACAAGGCCTCTCAAGAGCTTTTAATAAACCTTCTTCCCGATATAAACACCTCGAACATTACCTCTCAAAATAGCGAGCAGAGTAGAAGCAACGTCATCCACGACCAGCTTGTAAACGACATCAAAAAAGCGCTGCAAGATAGCGCCATTCCGTTGAATATGCAGACCTTTTTAGTACTTTGGACAGCAATCACCATGCCGGAGACTCAAAAAACTCTCACCTCTGTTACAGCTCAAACAAAAATCAGTGAAGTAAATCAAAAAGCATCTATACCTATACCCCCTCCTGTCACTGTAAGCATTACCTCTAGCTTTTCGGCCCTTGCCGACAAAATCGGCTTTCAGCTGCCATCAACCTTTGTGGACTCTCTTGGCATGTTAAGTGCTGTCTATACCCAAATGGCCCCCTACTGGTCAGGCCCTGCTGCCGTCTCGATTATGACTCAAACAGGCGGAGAGCTTACGGACAGCTCAAAAACCCAAAGCGCGGTGCGCGCCTTTGCTATAACCCTCGGCACGCTTCTTAACGACCCCAGCTTTGACAAACTACTTGCAGCCCTTATCGCAAAAAATGCCCCAAATATAAGCCTAGAGCAGCTGAAAACCTTCATCTCGGCCATGAAGATCTCTATCCTTATGAACGCCCTTGTAGCACTGCGCATAGTGCTTTTAAGAAAGTTCCAGGGCCAATTTACTGCCGACGAGCTTGCCCGAATGATCGTGCACAACCCGCTAGAAGAGAGCGATGTCGACGACCTGGAAAAGGGCCTTATAAAAAGCATCCAAACAGAGCTTGCCAACCTCCCTGAAAATGCCCGAGAAGATTTCATTAACAACCTCCTCTCAGCCTACAGCCCCGACACTGACGTAAACGCCCTTATCGACCCTACCAAGCAGTTTTTAAACCTTATCGATCCAACCCTCAACATCGACAGCGCATCCCAAACTAAGGGCTAATCAAGCTTTTTTTTATAAAAGTAGGGCGGCTCTTATTGCCATCAATAGGTATCTCTTCTAAAATGGGCTGTTAAAAACCCTTCAACATACTGGTATTGCTCACGCGTTAGCACCATATTTGGGTCGCTAAATCCTTTAACAGTCTCTTCTAGAACCGCTTGGATATTCACCCCTTCACCTCTCTCTAAAAGACGTGTGAGATGATGTAACAGCACAAATAAGCCAGCGCGGTTCGCCTTCGTACTTTGTATGACTATTGGTTTCTCTTTTTCATCTACTTCATTAATGAGGCGCATCATAAGATCAATATTTGGCATTTCACCCTCTTCCCACATCTCGAAAGTAAACTGCTGGGCGGTTTTACGCTCAAATTCACGCTTCAGAACAACTTTTCGGAAGCTCAGACCTTGTGAGCGTTTATCATCCGGCCCTGCAAAGAAGAGCTGTTCATCGCGGTATTCTACAGTAATGCCATCACCTATGTTTAACAAACGGTTCGTTGCACCGGAGAGCTGCACAACTGCAGCCGCATCTTCTTTCCAGACGCTTAACCCAATATCAGTTGGTGACCTTGCACATATGTAGGTTGCCCCATGAGGCATCACTACATGACTTACACCATACTCTACACGCCCAATACGAGAAGCACTAATCACTGTTTTTATCGAGGCGATGGCGATTTGTTTTTTAGGGGGAATCATAAAAAGTTTTTTTTGCACATAATCCTGAACATCCTCCAGACGACGGGGACCAGAAGAGACTTTGCCCTTAGAAGAGACCTTAAGGCGAACATGCTCGATCTGCCCCCGTCCATTTACAAAGCTTATGACTACTCTACTCGTGTCAGCCTCAGATGGCCGTATCACGCACGTTGCAGCAGGTTTTTGAGAAAGTTTTTTCAGCGCGTCTCGAAAGCTGCACTCGTTATACTCAGCAAGATCTTTGATATCTTCTAGAGCCCTTTCTTGCTTGGTACGGGCCTCATTCATTCCTCTAACAACATATGTCCTGGCAGAAACAAACTGTAAACCAGAACTTGGTCTCAAAAACACGTTCGCATCAGCCTCAAAAACCTTTGCACCCTTTGGCTTGTATTCGTTAACTGAATCCCAAATTATCTTTCTCACAACACGGTAAGTCAATCTAGGACATTGCCCCTCTTCAAAAAGCGCTGCAATCTTTTCTGGGTAGCAATAGAAGTCTGCAAGTGCATAAAGGGGTGCTTCAAGCGTTACGTTATCTGGACGTACCTCATTAAAACATGCCCAAAAACCGTCAAAGGCCTCATCTTCATTCCTAGCCCTCCCGCAAACATCGATCATGATTTTTAACCAATCTCCAGCACTTTTGACATCCGACGAAAAGCCCATCAGCTCTTGCACATAGATGCTGAGAACAGTCTGAAGCTTTTCTCGTTCCTTTGGATCGGAAGCTGCAAACTCAGCAAATATCTTAAGCTGGACTATGCTTGAATCAAGTTTTTCTTTTCCAGCCTCTGTCATATGGTTATGCCTAAAGAGCCAATCAACAACCCCAGCAACATGACGATAATCTGACACTTCAAAAGAGGGTGGTCCAGAGATTAGTTTTGCACCCAACACGGGCAACTCTTTTAAGGCAGTCTGATAAATTTTTTTATCAGCACTTTGACACTCAGAAACAAGCTTTATTATCGCATAATTATTTTGGACTTCAGTGCGATCTCTATATATAATAACTTCGGAAAAAGGACGCTCTCTGGTAGCCTTATCCCCATCCGAAACCCAATCTCCATCCCCATGCAACATAACTCTAGTACAATAAAACCCCGCTCTATGTATAATCGTTCTTTCATCACAATCCATTACTTATTCCTTATTTTTTAAAAAAATAGAGCAGAAGTATGGGCAAAATAATGTTATTTCGCAAGAGAGCTAGCCGTTGGGCTAGCCCGAGTTTACAAGTTAGGGAATGTCGATTGATGCAAGATTTTGATTCAGAATGGCTTAAAGATGGGGCCGTATTACCTACCCCGGGCCTTATTCACCTTTTCTCAGAGAAATTTCGGTCAACGGCGAAAGCCTTTGGACTGCGACGATCATTCGCATAAAGTGAAAATATTCTTTCGACACGCTCCTCTTATTACATACATTTGTTTAACAGTAATTATGACTTTTCCTAATGATAGTTATATGGCATGCTCGTTTTTTACTTTTAAAAAGGTGCCTATTATGAGTTTAACAGTCTATGGAAGCACATCCGCCATTCTTCCACATGCAATGGGAGCAGTACCTGGCCTGATCGCTTTTTCGGCAGGAGAAAATCGATTGTATGAAACTGCCACCGGCTCATTAGAGGTGCTGCCAAAAAGCCCTGCAGAAGTATTTGGAGAGAGGGTGTTACGACCGCTTATTGATCACACCTGGTCTTTATCGGTGCAGGCCTTTGAAGCTGCAAGAGATACTGTTTATGCAGCTGATGCGCTTTTTTCTCGCGCTATCAATTTCTTGCCATGCGCAGAGGCAAGCTCTGTTGAAACACGAAAAACAAGACTTGCAGAATGTATTCAGCCGGCTGTTGCTGAAATGGTTCGCATTACAGGTCATGCCCTCCAACAAAACAACGAAAAAATGGTCGAAGCTGCAGAAATGGCTTTTGGTCCATTTCGCGCTAAATGCTTTGCAGATGATACATACGATGCCATGAACGAGGAACATCAAAACAACCTAAAACATCACGAACAACAGGAAAAGCTGCTCGAAGATTCACTAAAAGAGTGCCATCAGCGTAACTCAGGAATGGAGTGCTATAAAGCAACAGAAATCGGCAGAAGGCCCCAACTCGCAGGAACCCCCGACGAGAAGCACGTTGCTATATATAACTGGGGAACAAAACCGGGCTATCTCTGCTGGTCCATCTACATCGACCGCTGGGTATTGGACAAATTTTATGCAAGCGGCGGCTATAATTGCGATCTAAAGACAAACAGGCCAACAGTATGAACTTGACTGTAGCCTCATCCTCGACCAATCCAGCACTACACCCGACAGCTCTTTGGCTTCAAAACGGAGGACTCCAAAATGGCAGATTCTATGAACATCCCGATGGTTCATTAGAAATACTGCCCAAAAGCATCCCTGAAGTTTTTGGAGAATATGTGCTTGCCCCGGTCATAGAAACTACCTATACTATCTCCACACGCCTTTTTCAAGCCGTAAAAAGCGGCTTTTCTTATTTTGATAGCGCCTTCTCTCAAACAGTGCAGATTTTACCTGTAGCAAAGGCAAGCGACATAGTTGATCCAGCGCATGAAAAACGACAAAGCCCTTCTTGCACCACTTTGGGAGTGCTTGCAAACGAGATAGAGCGATTTAACAGCAATGCCGGCCTCATCCAGTCGCCAAAGGCCTCTTTTCAAACCCCTGGAGAGGCAAAAGCCTATATTGAAGGCATCATGGGGCCTATTGCCATGCCTCAGACAAGCTGCCGATTAGATGCGGCATTTCAGGTAATTGCCCGGATGAAAGCTCCCTCTATTATGGAAAAAAAAGAACTTGAAAGAGCCTATGGCGAGCTCCAAACTATGGTAGACCAGGATACTTTGCGATTTTGCGAGCAACGAATAGTGGAGCTATTGACTGAACTAAGCAGTAATACCCGGCAATATTCCCTCTCTGCTTTAGAGCCTCTTCCCAAGGTGCTTGCAGCGCTGCTTCGCACACAAGGCGTTGATTACACCTTTGCCCAATTAGACTTTCTCACCACAAAAATCAACGAAATTGCATGTGAAATGGTCTTAAAGTACCAGATGACTAACCACAATACCCTCCTTAATAGATGGCTAGATGTGATGCTCACCTCAGCTGAAAAGAGCACAGAAAATAAAGAGGCAACCTTACGCTCTTTTACTACTGCCACGAAGGTGCTCCAAAGCAATCCAGAGAAGGTAGAAAGAGCTGAAAAAACGCGCATTAGATCATTAGTAAGGCGCTTTCAAGCAGGTTCTATCTCAAGCCACGACCTTGTCGTTGCAGAAAAGGTGTTGCAAGCAACCGGCCCAAAATTATGGGCTATTGGCCTTCTTCATTCATACTTAGAACGCCTTCCTGATGACATTCGCCACCTCGAAGAGGCCCTTCAAGATATTGGCGGAGCACTCTTTAAAAATAGAGCTACACAGGCAACGTTCGCTGTACCATTGCTTACCGCTGCGATCATGATGCCGGATAGAGCAAAACAAGCTCTTAAATACTCTCTTCTCATGACTGCGGCTCTTATTGCCATCAATAAGTATGTTCTCTAAAACTTATCCCTTTGGCTCGGAAGCTGCAAATTGAGCAAATTTCTCAAGCTGACCAATGCATAAGTCAAGTTTTTGTTTCTCAGCCTCTGTCATATGATTATGCCTATAGAGCCAATTAACAACTTGAGCAACTTTGTGATAATCTGACACTCGTAAAGAGGGTGGAAAGATTAGTTCTGCACCCAACTCGGACAACCTTCTTAAGGTACAGTCATAAATTTTTTTAGTACTATTTTTATACTCAGAAAATAGCTCTACCAGTGCATAATTACCTCTAACTTGGTTGCTATTTCTATATATAATAACTTCGGAAAATGGGCGCTCTATGTCAACCCCAACATCATCCCCGATCCCATGCAAATTAACAACAGTACAATTATCCGCTCCATTCATATCCGTTCTTTCACAGCAATCCATTACATACGCCTTATTTTTAAAAAAATAGAGTATAAGTATGGGGAAAATAACGTTATTTCGCAAGAGGTCTAATACAAGATTCTCGGATAGAGCTTTGTCGCTATAGCTACCAGCACGCTAAAGACGATAAAGCTCACTAAAAAGTCCATTCCAAGCCCAAAGTGGGCAACCTCATTTCGAATCATAAGTGCGCGAAGGGCATCAACCTGATAGGTCAGGGGATTATAGGTTGAAAGGGTGTGAATCCACGTTGGCATCTTGTCGATAGGATAGAGAGCGTTGCTTGCAAAGAAAAAGGGCATCGTAAGAAGCTGCCCTATGCCCATAAAGCGCTCTCGTTTTTTAACAATGGTTGCAACAACTAATGAAAATGTTGAAAAGACCCCTGCTACAAGCATCACCATAGCGATAACACCCATAAGCGCTGCAGGATCAAGCCGTACATCTATTCCCATAAGAAGCGAGAGGCAGTAGATCATCGCCATCTGAAAAATGCTTCGTATGCCGGCTCCTAATGCCCTGCCAAGCACAAGAGCCACTCTTGGGGTAGGTGTGACAAGGATCTTGTAGAGCATACCGCTATCTCTTTCCCAAATAAGGGCAATACCATAAAATATAGCTACAAAAAGCACGCTCTGGGCAAGCACGCCGGGGGCAATGTAATCAAGATAGGAGGCGGCCCCCGTGACCTTTATCGCTCCAACGTGGCTCATAGCAGTTCCAAACAGCACTAGCCACAAAGCAGGCTGAATCATACGCATAAAAAGTTCATAGGGGTCGTGCCGAAGCTTGCGAAGGTCAGATTCAACAATCGCAAAAACTTGCTTAAGGCCCCTAGCGATGCTGGGAAAGATAGCGACGGATCTGCCTTGCATGGCTGTAGCCTCCTAACTCTGAGCTTTTTGTATAGTAAATAAAGGCGTCGTTTAAGTTAGCCTCCGGACCCAGTTTTTCTTTAAGCTTTTTTGGCGAATCGATCGCCACAATATGTCCATGGTCCATAAAGGCTACGATGTCACAGAGAAGATCGGCCTCATCCATATCGTGCGTGGTAAATAAGATGGTAATGTTTTGCCTATGCCGCCACTCCCTAAGGTGGCTCCATAATGTAGCACGAGCTGTCGGGTCAAGTCCTGCTGTCGGCTCATCTAAAAAGAGGATTTTAGGCTGATGGACAAGGCTCTGAGCTATTTCTAAGCGGCGGATCATCCCGCCTGAATATTGGTTTACCAAAAGATCTTTTACCTCTAAAAGACCCATAAATTCCAGCACTTCATGCATCATCTTTTTTCGCACCGCAGAATCTAATCCATAGAGCTTTGCAGAAAGCAGTAGATTTTCATAGCCTGTTAAATCACCATCTGCCGATAAGAGCTGCGGAACATACCCTATACTTTGACGCACACCTTGCGCCTCTTTTTTGATGTCAAATCCCGCAACAAACGCAGTGCCGCTTGTCGGAGGAAGAAGTGTTGTCAGCATTTTAAGCGTGGTGCTTTTTCCTGCCCCATTTGGCCCTAAAAGCCCAAAAATAGCCCCAGTCTCTACCTGAAACGAAATCTTATCGACAGCAGGATGGGCGTTGTAGTAGCGCGTAAGTTTTTGTACATCAATTGAAATTTGCGTCATATTCGTACAATAGAGAATTACTCTCTTAGATGCAAATTTTCTTTATCTGTGCCTGTGTCCAATGGTGTCAACTTAAGCTGTTATTCTTGATCTTAATCTTGATCTTAATCTTGATCTTGATCTTGATCTCGATCTTATTCTTGATTTCAAAGCGAAATGAATGAAGAGAAAGATCAAGATCAAGATCGAGATCAAGAAAAAGAGCTTAATTTGACAGATCCAACGAAGAAACAGGCCCAATATGCTTTTCTATAGCATGCTGATAAGCTTTGTCGTAATAGTCTAAAAGAATGCGTATCGCCTCGCGCAGAAGGTCTTGGTCGATAAGAGATAAGACAGTCTTTGTGGTTTGTCCGCCAAGGCGTTTTTGCAACTTTTCAGTCATCGCCTTAAGCTGTTCCTTGGAGAACGTAGTGTATAGTGAAAATATTCTTTCCACACGCTCCTCTTTGGAGCAGCTGACAAGATAGAGGGGCGCTTTTTGCATAGCTTCATACATCGGGCCAGGAATTTGGCAGCGGCCAATTAAACGGCTCTCATCTTCAATCCAGATTGGCAAGCTTGCATCGGATTGCTCTAACACATATGCGATCTCATTTTCAAACTGCTCGCAGCTTGGCTGGCTTTTGCCTATCATCTCACCATAAACGCTTCCGCGATGGCAAGCTAACGCTTCAAGATCAAGCACCTGCTCGCCCCTCTTTTGCAGCTCTTCAAGCATTTCGGTCTTTCCGGACCCTGTTAGACCGCCGAGCAGATGCACTCTGTAGGGCCGTGTAAGCACCTCTTGCACATAGCGTCGATAGGCTTTATAGCCGCCCTTAAGCTGTAGTGAAGAGATGCCTGCAAAGTCAAGAAAGTAGCGCACAAAACCGGAGCGCATGCCTCCCCGCCAGCAGTAGATGCGTGCCTTTTTAGCGCCCTGTAGAGCCTCTTGAGCCTTTGAGAGCATGCCGTCAAGCTTTGGCCCGACAATCTTAATGCCTTCGCGGATGGCGGCCTCTTTACCCTGCATTTTATAGAGCGTGCCAACAATGGCGCGCTCCTCATCTGTAAAAAGAGGAAGCGATATTGCCCCGGGAATTTTTGCATGCAAAAATTCCTTAGGGCTTCTGACATCAATACAAGGACAATCAAGTGCCAAAAACTCTTTTAAGTTGATCGTCATTGAAGACGCTCAAGCCCACCCAGATAGGGTCTTAAGACCTTTGGAATAATCACGCTTCCATCCGGCTGCTGGTTATTTTCTAAAATGGCCACCATAAGACGAGAGGTTGCAAGTCCCGAGCCATTCAAGGTATGAAGAAGCTCGGGCTTTTTGCCCTTTTTCCTGTAGCGAATTTGGCCTCTTCGTGCCTGATAGTCGGTGCAGTTGGAAATGGAGGAGACTTCATAGTAGCGGTTTTGTCCCGGAAGCCACACCTCGACATCAATTGTGCGGCTTGATGCAAACGACATATCGCCCGTTACAAGCAGCATGCTTCTATAGTGAAGCTCAAGTCCCTCTAAAATCTGTTCCGCACGGCTTACCATCTCGTTAAACATGGCAGAGCTTTGTTCTGGCGTGCAAAAAGAGAACATCTCTACTTTGTTAAACTGGTGCATGCGGATAAGGCCGCGCTCTTGCGATCCTGCAGCTCCGGCCTCACGTCTAAAACAGGGTGTGTAGGCAATGTATCGAAGGGGAAGCATCTCTTCGGGCAGTATCTCATCAAAATGCATGCCATTGAGAGCAACCTCAGCTGTTGGAATAAGATAGAGTGTATTTTCATCATCAGCAATCTTATACTGCTGGTTTTCAAACTTTGGAAGCTGGCCTGCGCTAAAAAGAGCCTCTCTTTTTACAGCAATCGGCGGCATGATCTGCTGCCAGCCATCTTTTACGTGAAAGTCTATCATGTAGTTCAAAAGCGCCCACTCAAGACGCGCCCCATTTCCACAGTATATTGGCCAGCCGGAGCCTGTAAGCTTCGCGCCTCGCTCAAAATCAAAAAGTTTTAACTTTTCGTTAAGCTCTACGTGGTTTTTGAAGGGGAAGCTAAACTCAGGCTTTTTGCCCCATGACTTAACTTCCACATTGTCTTTGGGATCGAGTGCCACCTTTACATCGCTCATAGGGATGTTCGGAAGGCGAGCAAGCAGGTCGACAAAGCGCCCTTCAAGCTCTGTCACCTGGTGATCTAGCGTATGAATTTCATCTGAATGCTTAGCAACTTCTGCTACCAAAACATCGGCATTTTCACCCTTTCGCTTGAGCTGGCCGATCGTATCAGACGCAAGGTTACGGCTTGCCTTCAGCTGCTCTACGCGTGTCTTTTTTTCACGGATTTCTGTGTCGAGACCGATTATGGGGCCGAGCGTGGCATCAGGCACTTTTGTCTTAATTTTTTGCTCCACCGCTTCAGGCTCTTTGCGAATCAGTTTTATGTCCAACATGACAGTCGTTCTCCAATTAATCGCATAAAGTGTAACAAAAAATCGAGTTTTAGGTAAGATGATTGGTATGAGCTCATTAACATCAGGTCGGCCTCGTGCCCTAAAAAGGCGAAAACCGCCTCCTCGCCCGCAAAAACTCACCGTTGGAGAGTATCTGCTCAAACGGCTGCAGGGTTTGTCGCTTTCACACTTTTTTTTATCCCCCCATAAAGACCTTGAAGCGCTCTCTCGCTGTATTGAACAGCACCCCAAAATCTCGCTCGTAACAAATGCCTCCACAGAATCGTGCGGCGAGATGGCAGATGGCTATGCCAAAGCCAAGGGCATTGGGGCCCTGGCCATTACAGGCTATAGCGGCGAAACACTTGACATCCTTACAAGAGCCTTTTCTGAATCTGTCCCTCTCGTAGTAATCTTTGGAAAAAATGAATTTCAGCTGCCTGATGAACGAACCAATGTTTTAGAAAAGCTCTTTCGCCAGCAGAGCGTCTCCTGGACTGAGGTTTCAGACCCCAAACTTGCCGCAAAAAAAATAGACCGTGTCCTGGACTACTGCCTCTTTTTTAAAAAACCGGTCTGCATAGAACTGCCAGACGAAGTAGTAGATATGCTGATCCCCGATCATGTTTACCATCCCATGGAGTTTGGCGTATCAGATCCTGACACCCTAGACGACGTGCTTTTAGAGCTGGAAGCGCTCTTTACAAGGGCAAAAAATCCCCTCATCCATCTAGACCGAGATGCCTCTGCCCACAAGGCTGAAGCGCTGCTTCTACACTTTGCAGAGAGCTGGCATATTCCCATCACAAGCTCACACCTGGCAAAATCTTTCTTTATAGAATCCCATCCAAATTACTGCGGAAACCCTACCGAAGAGATTGTCTCTCGATCAGATCTTGTATGCGTCGTTGGCTCTACTCCTCTAACAATGCCTCACAAGGGTAAAAATATCCTCATCTGCTCGCAATATGTCCAGATAGATAAGAAAACTTACCCTCATCTTCTTTTAAAAGAGGTAGTGGCTGCCTTAGCGAGCCTTGAGCCGCAAAAAAGACTGAAGATCTGGCAGGCAAGAAGCCGCCCAGACTCACTCCTTGAAGACATTTTTATCACTTCATGCGATCAGGAGCTTTTAGATGAAATGTCCCCCTACTTTACCGGAGACACCATCTCCACCAACATGCCAAGCCCCCACTACAGCCTAGCAGCCAGCATTGGCGCGCTTAAGGCATATCCACGCAAACGACCTGTCGTCCTCTTAAGCGAAAGCGACCTAAAAAACAGCCTCACCGAACTCTACATCGCCCACGAAGAGTGCCTCCCCCTCCTGATTTGCGTTGCAGGCGATGCCAGCTGGATAAAAAGCCTCTTCCCCGACATCCCGGTCTTTCGCCGCCGCATCCCCGAGACACTCCCCTACGAACTAGTCATCATCTCGCTCGAGTAGATCTTAATCTTAATCTTGATCTTGATCTTGATCTTGATCTTGATCTTGATCTTGTTCTTGATTTCAGAGCGATATGTATGAAGAAAAAAAGAAAGATTAAGATCAAGATTAAGATCGAGATTAAGATCGAGATTAAGAAAAAAAGTGTTTAGGTTGACACCATTGGCACAGGCACAGGGTTTTGTATATTATCGCCAAAAAGCATGGTCTATAAGCAACCCCGAAGTATTGCCAGCACTTTTTGTGGAGAGACGATAGGCTTTTTTAATGCCTAAAGAACTCATGACGCTATATTCTAAAATAAGGTCTGAAATAGCATATTGAGCATCTTCTATAGCAAGCTCGTGGTCTGATTTGTTGAGGTGGGTAAAGAGTAGTGTTTCAATATCTTCTAATGAGTACTCTTCGTTTACCGGTATAAGCTTTGAATGGGCACCTATTGCCAAGACGCGGATGTCGGGGTTTTCAAGCTTTTTTAACAGTGGTTCAGGGATATTTGTGAGCTGGCTTTTGATGTAGTCGATCGCCTGATGGGCATGCTGCTCTTCTATTGGGTTTGGCGAGTGGTGCCGGCTAAAATCTCTATTTTGAAGCGTCTCTACGATGTAGTGCTGCACAGGCACCCTTCCAAGGCGAGCTAAAAACATGGCGTGGCTTTTGCCGTCATGTGATGTTACCTGCAGGCTCCCGGCGCCGCTATCCCACGAGATAAGTTCGTGAGAGGATAGGCCGCTATAACTCATCGCATTATAAAAGCCAACGACGGCTTCTTCCTCATGAGAGGCAATTTTAATGCTCACGCCGGCATCGTTAAAGAGTCTTCTAATAAGTTCGTCGCCATTTTTACTCATCCGAAAGGCTTCTGTCGCAATACCTCGATAGGCTGCAGGCTTAAAGGCTTGGGCTTCGGACTTGAGTTCTAAGATCAAAGCCACGGCTTCATCCATTATCTCTTGGCTAAAGTGATCCTTTTGCCCCATCTTGAGATCGCGAGCAAAATCGATCTGAGAATGGCCAGCAAAGTGAACTTTTTTGATTTTTCCTGCCTGTTGGTCAACATCTGCCACCTGCATGCGGATAGCGCC
Source organism: uncultured Chlamydiales bacterium (assembly GCA_963826935.1). Classification (GTDB taxonomy): domain Bacteria; phylum Chlamydiota; class Chlamydiia; order Chlamydiales; family FEN-1388; genus SZAS-7. Next base: position 425,385 of record CAWGYH010000002.1, read on the forward strand.
GGAGCCAATATCAAAAGCCGCAAGTGTTATAAGAAAAGAGCCCATCATATCAGTATACCAAAGTTAAGGGGTTGTAAGGAAATAAATTTTACAGTTATAGAGGAGAAAAACGGTTCAGATTTTGAGGATTTTTCCGAGTGGCGTATCTCATATACTCCCGAGGAAAAATCCTCAGAAGATGAATCGATTTTTCCCTCTAGAACTGTAAAATTTATTTTCTTAAAACCCCTAACTCAAAAAAGTAGACAAAATATCGTGGTATCCCTATGGTTAGCAGATATATGCTTTTTTAAAAAACCCTAAATTAGGAGACCTTATGAAAATATTGGATATAATCGCTTGGATTCTACTTATAGTAGGCGGTTTGAACTGGGGCTTAGTTGCCCTCAACTATAACGCCGTTGACATGATCTTTGGTGCCGGCACTACCCTTGACCGCGTCGTCTATGGACTCGTTGGCCTCGCGGCAATCTACACGATTTTCCGTCGCTGCCAGGGATCATCCTGCTGCAAATAACCGCATTTTAAGCCCTTGTCCACTCCGGCCAAGGGTTTTTTTTTATCGTATAAAAGAGGTAAGCAGGCGGATAAGATCGTGATAAGTTAAGAAAAGTAAAAACGATATTAACGCAACTGCAAATGGGACTACGATCTTTTCGATCGTTTTTGCCTTTAGTTTTTTGCCCGTGACGATCTCAAAAATAGAGAGAAGTATATAGCCGCCGTCAAGTACCGGCAGGGGCAATAGGTTTAACATGCCAAGGTTCAGGCTGATAGCGCCCATCCAGAAGAGGGCCTCTTTAATCCCAGCCATCCACTGGACATGGATTACCTGAACAATGCCAATTGGACCGCTTAGCCATTTTGGGTTGAGATAGCCTCCAATAAGGGCTTTGAGAGTATGCACCACCTCGTCGACGATATCGCCAAACATCTGAAAGGGGTTAGGATTGTAGGTAACATGGAGGTCCTCTACGCCGGGAAGGCCTAAAAGAAGCTCTTTTTGGCGAGCTTCTAAGAAGCTTGCCGCCTGAGAGCGCTTTTCCGGATCGTCAATTGACTGAATAATTTTTTTCTCTTCTTCTAGCTCTTTTGCAAAAAGCTGCTTATCGACTGCCTGTAACAGCTCCTGGCGAGTCTTTGGCTCTATAGGCTTTAAAAGCTTTAAGGGTCCTTTTTGATAGAGCTCGTGGTCTGTTCCGATGGAGTTTACGATGTCGCCAAGATTTTTGCCGTGAAACTCCCGATCATAAAGCTCGCTTGGGTTTATAGCCCCTTTTGGCACAGTTTCTGTGATTACAAGCACCTTATGCTTCTGAATATCCTGCAAAAGCTTTACAGCAGAAGTGATGGGAGTGCCATCTATTGCAATAATCCTGTCGCCTGCCATAAGAGGCGATTCATGTTTATGTTCGCCGTCGATAAAGGAGAGAGGCCCCTCGACAACACAGTCTGGGGTAATGTTATAGGCAATAAAGATAAGCTTTTGAAACTTTGCAGCCTTAAGATCTGCCTCGTACTGCCAGTCTGCAAGTTCATCTTTTACCTGATTGGGAAGCTTCAGATCTTCTAAAACCACGCGGGGCACGCGTACAAGCTTGGCATGGCCTTCGCGCTCTATGGTAAGCAGTGCTTTATTTTCGTTGAGGATAGTGCTGAGAGCTGCTTGTGAATAGACATTTTCGCCGTCAAGCCAAAGAATCCGGTCGCCCGGCTCTATGCCGCTGCCAATAAGTGGACTTGCAGTAGGAAGCAGATTTTTTTTGCCATTTACAGTAGCGGGATAGATGACAAAGCTTGCTCCACTCATAATTCCTGTCGTCAATATTCCCGACTCAAGCGAGTGAGGGTGAGCATAGGGATGAATCTGCATAGAAAAGGGTTCAAAGGCATGTTTTGCATCATTCCAGCGCTTGCCCTCGACCAGTATGCTATCGCCAGATGTCATTGCCGCGTGAAAATGGTCTTTTGCTCCGCGAACAGGCTCGCCGTTATAGCTTACAATACTATCTCCGGGGCGAATACCGGCCCTATAAAGCTCTGACTGTGGATCTAAGGAACCAATCCGATTAGTTGTATCAACAAAGCTCTTTTCGCGCCCGCCTGTTAGCCAGATAACAGTAAAGACTAAAAAGGCAAAAACGAGGTTTGCAAGCGGCCCCATAATCGCCACTTTTATGCGATCCCATGGCGATTTGCCAAAAAAGCCATCCGGAATCTCGTCAGGCTCCTTGCCATCCTCTTTTTCCATGCCGGCAATCTTTACATAGCCTCCAAAGGGCAGCCAGCATATATTCCACTTCACCCCATTGTGCATGAGCGTAAAAATCGGACGGCCAAACCCAATCCCAAAAGACTCAACACGCATGCCAACACGCCTTGCCATCCAGTAGTGACCAAGTTCATGAATAAAGATTAAAAAGCCAAGTCCTAATATTGCAAAAAGAAGATAGAGCAGGCTCACGAGTATTTCCTATTTTAAACTACAAGAAATTATGCCTTAGCACACGAAAGATTGCAAGGGTATATTTATACACACCGCGAATGAAGAATTGGTTCCGTGCCCGTGCCCCTTTTTTCAAAAAAATAAACACAGAGGCACAGAGAACACAGAGACGCTTTGCGATATTTCGAATGTCTTGCAAGCCACGGCTCATGGGCATTGCCGCTAAACGCGGCAGGATGTGCCACTCAATAACGATTGATCCAGGGCGAAGCTTTCTGCCGCGTTTAGCGGCCTGCCCCTTTGGGGCATTATTCTCAGAATAATGTTCCATAGCGGTAATCGAAAAGTTGTTGCAGGTTTCGCGAAGCGTCTCTGTGTTCTCTGTGCCTCTGTGTTTATTTTTTTGAAAAAAAGGTAATGATAAGGGCAGAGGCACAGGCACGAATGTACCCCTTACTGAAACCACAAACTATTTCTTCGGTTTTCTTGTGTACATGAGGGTTAAGCCATAGGCCAAAGCCAAAAGCGTAACGATAATCCCCGACGTTGAGCATGCAAGGCCATAAACCGATAGAATATGGCGCGATAGCGCAACGCCTACTACCGATGCTATTGCCGCCACAAGACAAGATATTGCTGCAACGGCTTTGAGGCTATGACTCAGGCGCCTTGCAAGAAGAGAGGGCGTCACCAAAAAGGCTAAAAAGATCAGAACACCGCAGGCTCTAAATGCCCCGATAGCAGAAATAGAGACAAGAGCCATCAACAGATAATTTACTTTTTCACATGAGACTTGGCACATTTTTGCAAAAAGGGGATCAAACGATGTAAGAAAAAGCGCTCTCCAAAAAAAGAGCACAATAGCCACGGTAAAGACAAATATCCAAAACATAAGCTCAAGATCTGCCCTATGAAGCGCGTCGACATTTCCCATTAAAAGCTCAGCGCCTACATGAGCGCTTTTGGTAAGTGTTGTGACCAAGATTATCCCAAGGGCAAAAAGCAGCGTAAATACCATGCCGATACTTGCATCTTCTGCCACAGGCAAATAGACCACTATCAGGCGCGTCAAAAAGGTAGTTACAAAGCTTGAAAGAAGTGCGCCTCCGATTAAAAAGGTATCAGAGGGCAAAAGATGCGAAAAGTCAAAAGACTCGCTCGGTCCCTTGTACATATGATAGGCCAAAAATGAGAGGACAACCCCCGGCAAAATGGTGTGTGAAAGCGCGTTTGCAAGCATCGTCATCTTTCGCAGCACAAAAAATGTTCCAATAAGCGCGGTCGCAACTGACATAAGCACAAGTACTAAAAGCTGCAGCTCATCGCTGGCAAGCCTACTTTCGCCTCCAGTAAAAAAATGGTAGATCCTTGCGATAAGGGTTACAAAAAACTGAACGAAATCGGCTCCCCAGTAGGGATTTTGACTCATAAAGCACCCCCCAGAACAAGCTCTTTTTCAAGCCGTTTTTGAATTTCAGGGGTGATGATATGCTCCATTTCTTCCGCGCTCGGATGGGCCCTCTCTTTTGCAAGACCGTATACTTCAACTAAATAGACTTCCCACAAGCGATGTAGCTGTATAATTTTTCTTCCCCATAGCAGCCCTGAGGCAGTAAGCTCGTAATAGTCTGCATCTTTTGATTTTACCCATCCCCTTTTTTGAAGCGACCAAAGAAGCAGCTTCAAGCGAAGGGCTTTACATTGAAAGTGGCTCGCAATTTCGTTGACGGCGATCTCTGCTCTATTTTTAGTGCGGCTAAGCTTATAGATCACCTTGAGAAGATTTTCCTGCTGACAGTGCGTGCGAAAAGATGCTTGTCTTACAATGCGAAAAAAAAGCCCTCTTCCAGGCGAAAAAAAGATGGAAAAGAGAAAAATCGCTGCGGCTACAAGCACAATCATAGGGCCTGTGGGAAAAGAGAGCGCCCCACTCATTTCGTGAGAAAGCACCACCCCAAAAAAGCCGGAAAGAAGGCCAAATAGACCTGCAAAAAGAAGAACATATTCAAGCCGCGAGGTCCAGAGCCTGCTTGCAACAGCCGGGAAGATAAGCATGCTCGAGAGTAGTACAACACCCAATGATCGTATGCCAATAACTACTGCAAGCACGGTTATGGCAAGCAAAATAGCATTAATTTTATCTACGTTAATTCCGATAGCAAGAGCATAATCCGGGTCAAAGATCACAGCCTTTATATGCCTATAATAGACAAGCATTAGCGCAAAACTGGCAACGACCAAGATAGTATATACATAAACGTTTGCCATTGTCTGCGTTGCAGCCTGGCCAAAAAGGTAAGCCTGGAGCTGGCGATAGAGTGCCGGAAAGCGTGCCTGCAGGCCCGTAAGTATAACTAAAGAGAAGCCAAAAAAAGATGCCACGATAAAGCAGAGGGCGCTATCAGATGCAACCCGATATTTTGTAGTGAGCTTTTGGATAAAAAACATACCAAGGAGGCTCGAGATGGCAGCTCCAATAAGGGGGATCAACAGCTCCTGCCACCACTGCCCTTCAAAAAACATCTGCCCCAAAAGAAGGCTGCAGATAACGCCGGGATATGAGGCATGCGAAATTGCCTCCCCAACAAGCGATCGCTTTTTTAATACAGAAAACGTGCCCACAAATGCTGCAATAAAGCACATCAGCATCGAGCCAATAGTCGGCGCTTTAAGCACTGGATCTGTAAAATAGTTGATCATTGCATCCCTGAGGCAATTTCTTTTGAAAGCTTATAGGTTTCATCAAAGAGCGCAAAATCCTTTGCGTAGGCTTTTTGCACGAGTGCCTTTGTGAAGGTAGTTTTTGTAGGCCCAAGGGCTACAAGACGCACATTTAGAAGGAGCACCCAAGAAAAATAGTCCTCAACGCGCGATAGGTCATGATGAACCATAAGAACAGTTTTACCCTGCCTTACAAGCTCTTTTAACAAGCAAACTACAATCTCTTCCGTTGTATGATCAACGCCTGCCAGCGGCTCGTCAAGCAAGTAGACCTCAGCCTCTTGCATAAGAGCTCTTGCCAAAAAGGTGCGCTGCTGCTGGCCGCCTGATAGCTGGCTTATTTGCCTGTCGCCGTATTCGATCATACCCACCTTCTCAAGGCATTGGGCGCACCTCTCATGCTCTTTTTTTGAAATAAATGAAAAAAGGCCAAGGCGCGGTATTGCCCCCATGAGCACGCACTGACGCACAGTGATCGGAAAATCCCAATCGACTGCCTCTCTTTGGGGCACATAGGCAATCTTTTTTCGTGTAGCATCAAGCGGCAAGCCATCTACCCAAACAGATCCTGACACTGTTGGGATAAGCCCCAAAATTGCCTTTAAAAGAGTGCTTTTGCCGGCTCCATTCGGCCCTAAAATACCTACAAAGTTTCCTTTTGGCACTTTAAAATCAATATCCCAAAGCACCGGCGCGTCGTGATAGTGTACGGTGAGGTTTGAAACAGTTATCATCTTTTAGAAAGCCCTTTTGCAATCGTTTCAGCATCATATGCAAGCATTCCATCATATGTGCCGGCCATTGAGCCTTTCGGCCCCATGGCATCTACATAAAGAGGCTCCTCTGCTATGTGCAAGCTATACCCCTTTTGACTGCAGGCATCCAGCAGTTTTTTCAATGAATCCCGGCTGACATTAGATTCGGCAAAAATTGTTCTCACATGAAACTGGACAATATGCTCCACAAGCTTTTGAATGTCTTGCGTCGATAGCTGACTGTCAGGTGCTAACCCCTCAGGCGCCATAGAACGGATTGTCCAAGAACCATCCTGGCGCTCTTGCTCTGTTGCCAAATATGCTCGTACAAAATAATTGAATGCTTCATGCGCAGTTACAAGGTAGCGATCTTCTTCCGGAATATGCTGAAAGAGCTGCTCGATTTCACTTTGAAGGCGGTTGAGTTTTTTTGATAGCTCTTCTGCCTCATGTTGAAAAAAGAGAGCCTGTTCAGGGCATCTTTGGGATAACTTTTCTTGAATTATAGGCACAGCTTGCTGCCAGAGCGCTACATCCATCCAGATATGCGGATCGACAGCACCTTTATAGGTTATAATGGAGGCCGAATGCTTGCTTGCTATAAGGTCTCCTATAGAAAAAGCTTGGGGATGGTTTCTTAGCCGCTGTGCCAGGCTATGGCCATGTTCTAGGCCCAGCCCATTATAAAAAATTAAATCCGCTCGCAAAAATTTTTCATCATCTCCCTTCACAAGCTGGTAGGAGTGAGGATCACTTTCTCCTTGAATAAGCGTAAGACAGTCTACCTGCTCTTTACCTATCTCCTGAACAAGGTCGGCGATCTGCTGAATAGTGCACAAAACCTTTAACTTGCCATCAGAAAGCATCCAGCGGTCTAACTCTGAAGAGTTAGACTCTTTACAAGCTGTAAAAACAAGGAGGATAAGGCAGGCTTTAGCCAAAATGCGAAATACAATCATTTTTTCTCTACATTCATCACCTACATTGTACACGCCCGCTCGTAATATACACAATTACGATTGACAATTAAGCATAAAATCGTACTAAATATCCCCAACAAATGAAACGCACTGCTACCGGGGGGTAGCTAAGAAGCGTTTAGCTGTTAACTAAAAAACAAAAAGGAATAGAAATGGCACTTACTCAGCAAAACAAATCTGAAATGGTTGCAACCTCAAGCCGCGATCTCGAAGACCTGATCGGCAAAGCTATTAAAAAAATTGGTGGCAAGAAGGAAAATGACCTCTGCCGTTATCTGCCAATGACAACTGGCGGCTACATGCACCACTTCACACTTCGAAAGATGAAAACACAGCTTCCTGAAAAGCTTTCAGAGATGATTAAGAAATTTATTACCGATACAGAACGTCCATCAACTGTTGCTCCAAAGCAGCGCGCAGCACGCGGCTCTCGCAAGAAAAAAGATCAAATCGTCCTTACAAAATCTGACATAGACCATATCTTGCAGATAGCCCGAACAGCCGGCGACAAAGACCTAATCCGTAAGCTTACACCCAGAAAAGACCTTCGCGGCCTAAAGCGCGAGCTTATCTCATCGATTCGCCAAGGCAAAATCGAGCAAGACCTCTGGACTACCTATGTTGAAGTAATTACTCACAACCTAATGGCATAACAATCAAAAAAGCCGCTAAGTCTCACTTAGCGGCCCTTTTTTATGAAAAACGAACTATCCTACACACGAATAGGAATTGGCCAAAAATCGCATAGATTTTTGCCTCCTGAATCTACAAAGCCCTGCATCATCGGGGGAATAATCTTTGCCGACACTCCCGGCTTTCAGTCAAAATCAGATGGCGATGTTGTCTTTCATGCCCTCTGCAATGCTATAACATCACTGAGCGGTGTTCCAATACTAAGCGATATAGCAGTAAAGCTTGCAACCCGCGACGGCATAACAGACAGCGAAGTGTATGTAAAAGAGGCCCTAAAAACTCTCAAAGCTCAAAAAATTACCCATATAGCCATTTCTCTTGAAGCAAAAAAGCCCCACTTTCAAGAACAGATCCCTGAAATGAAGAAAAAAATCGCCCGCACACTAAATCTTCAGCCCCAGCAGGTTGGCATAACAGCCATCTCAGGAGCTGGCCTTAGCGATGCCGGCTGCGGCGACGGCGTAATGTGCACCGTTATCGTGACATCCGAGGAGCGAGCCTCCGCAACAACCCTCTTTGACACTTAAAATATGGAATAAAATTATGAAAAAACTACTCTTGCTAGCTCTCTTTCTTATAAATGTGGCCAGTGCCAGCCCTGTAAGCTCGTATGAAGAGTTAAAGCTTGCTATGGTAGATGGAAAACGCTTTGTAATAGTACTGGATATTTCAGAATGTTTACAGCTGCCCGGCATGCCGACCGGCTACTTTACCCCACATGCGATGATGCTTCTGCCTGAAAGCGCAACTTCCCAAGAGCATGTCTCGACATCAGACCTTCATTTTACAGAACATCTAGAAACGCCAAGCTACGAACATATCAAATACACATTTAACCAAGACAACACCGTCCAGATCCGCGTCGTCTCCCTCCATCCCAAAACCTTCAAGCCCCTAAGCGAGGCCCATACCATCAGCTGCAGCCTAGGCCAAGGCGTTGAAGTCCACGTTGATTAAACCAGAGCCTTGTCAAAATACTTCTCCAACACCTTCAAGGGTGCTGTCGCAGGCGTTTTAAGCCCTTCTACCGGCAAGTGGAAGGTCTGTTCAAGTACGTGCTGGCCGCTCATGGCAGCGTGGGATACTTGGTCGGTGTAGACCATCCAGCATGAGCCCGGAGGAAATAGCATCTCTTCTTGCGGAACTGTCTTTTGGTACTGCTTGTCGCCCTTCATGGCGTCGTGAATCTGCAGCATGTAGTGATCATAGGGCGTACGATAGCTTTTTGTTATGTGCAAGAGCTTCATAAGCGATGCAACGCCCGGAATGGGACTCGATGTACGCGAGGCCATATTTTTTACAACATCTTCAAAGGGCTCGCCAAGGTGCCAGACGCGAGGTTTATCGCCGGGATGGACATTTGCAAAAAAGCGCAGTATCCTCTGGCCCTTTGTGGGACTTGAAGGAAAGGCATCTACATGCAACAGGGTGTCATCCTTTTTATATGAGCTTTTTCTTCCAAAAATTTCAACCGGGCGAAAGCTTGTTCTTGCCTGAATGATGCTCTTGGCATAATGGGGGATAAGATCTAAGAGAAAGTGACGGCTAGAGGTAGCGTAGCGCTTTATCATCGCTTGAAGCTTTGCTGCATCATCACCTGAAAGACGCGAGCCTTGAAGGCGATCTGAGCGTATATCATAGCTTATATTTTTTGATTTTGGATCGACAATATCGGGATTAAGATAGTGCTTTTCACTATCGGAAAGCTCAAATGCAAGCTCCGGAAAATAGAGTACTTTTCCCTCTTCTAAAGCCTCTACAGCCTTCTCTTGCATCTCTTTTGAAATGATCTTTTCCCACGATTTTATATCAAGAATTTCAATCGACTTCATACAGTTCCCCCAACATTAAGTGACAAAATATAACAGGCAGGAGATTAAAGAACCAGAGGCGACTTTATGAAGATTACTTGAGAATTCAAATATGCCAAGTTCCGAAGAGGCTGTGAAAAATGCCCTTTGATCTCTCCTCTCGGAAGAGAACTGGACATTTAGGGCTGCGCTCAGTCCTACGTAGTAGGACATCATTTTGTAGCCCATAGCAAGCTGTAGGCGCAGCTATGGGTAACATGAAGTTGGAAACCCGTCCCCCAGCGGGGGACATCATTTTTCTGACACACGCTCATAAAAAGATGTCCTACTCCGTAGGACGAATTTCTCAACCTTCTAATACCCATAGCGGCGCTAGCGCTTGCTATGGGCTACAAAAAGAGGTCCTCCTCCGGAGGACGAACCGTTGGCATTTTTCACAGCCTCTTAGGAACTTAGTACATGTGAATTCTCAAGTAATCTTTATGAAATCGCCCTGATTAAACCTAGATTCGGCAGTTCGAGATGCTGAAGCGATGCAAGATTTTGAGTCAGAGTCGTTTCGGACCGGCGGCGAACATTCCCATACGGTGAAGGCGCCGCCGGTCCGAAGCGGCTATGGCTCAAAAGGTTGCGTCGATTCAGCGTTTCCAACTGCCGAATCTAGGTTAAATGGTGAGAATAATTTTACCAGAGGTGTGCTCTTGCATTGCTTGAAAAGCCTTTTCAAACTCGCTAAGCGCAAATCTATGGGTGATAAGAGACGTAAGATCAAGCCCCTCCTCAAGTAAGGCAATCACCTTATGCCAGGTGCCAAACATCTCTCGGCCGTAAATTCCCTTTAGCTCTAAACTTTTAAATACTATTTTTGTGCCGTCAATTACTGTATTTATGGGTAAAATCCCCAAGAGCGCAATTTTTCCGCCCCAGCTCATAGCATCGATCATCTCATCAAGCGCGCTTTGGGCGCCTGACATCTCAAGCCCTACTGCAAAGCCCTCTTCAATAGATAACTGCTTCATAGCTACATCTAGCGGAGTATGGCGCGTGTTAATCGCAAGAGTAGCTCCCAGCTTTCGAGCCATCTCAAGTCGCAGCTCGCTTATATCGGTAACAACAATATCTCGAGCTCCCACCTTTCGGGCAATAGCCACTGCCATAAGGCCTATTGCCCCGGCTCCTGTTATCAGTAAATTTTCACCCACTATATCAAAAGAAAGCGCCGTATGAACGGCATTGCCCAAGGGATCTAAAATGGCCCCTATATCATCTGAAATTGCGTCAGGAAGCTTTATGGCGTTAAAGGCAGGAATTACAACATACTCTGCAAAGCAGCCTGGCCGGTTCACCCCAAGCCCTTTTGTATGCGGGCAGAGGTGAAACCTACCCGATCTACAGTTTCTACACTCCCCGCAAACGATATGGCCCTCTCCTGATATGCGATCGCCCTGTTTAAAGCTGTGCACATTCTGCCCAACGCCCTCAACAACCCCCATAAACTCATGGCCCACTGTCATAGGCACAGGAATCACCCTCTCTGCCCACTCATCCCAGTTGTAGATATGCAGGTCCGTCCCGCAAAGTGAAACCTTTTTCACTTTGATCAAAAGATCATTGGGCCCCATTTCAGGCATCGGTGCATCATACATCCAAAGCCCCGGCTTTTTCTGAAGCTTTCCTAATGCTTTCATGAAGTATACTCCCCCGGCTTAAGAAGCTTTCGTAAGGCCCTTCAGTTCCCTCTCGAGAATTTCTTTGAGGAATTCATGTGGACCTTTTTCCAACATGTCCGCCCTCTCTCGGCTCACAGCCTCACCCTTAACATGCATTACGTGGCCCGCTACCTCTTCCCTGCCCGGTGCAGCACTGACTTCACCAGCTAGCTCTATGTATCCTGCAAGGTTGCTCTTGTCAGCATATATTCCTTCAAGTTCTGCATATTCTTTCGATCTTTGAGTGAAATACTCTTGTTTCACGCCCGTTAAAGCTGTCTCAACAATTTTCCCAAGCCCAACCCTTTGCTCATTGGCCTCTTGAGCATGATCTTTTTGCCAAGATGGCGTATCTTTCAAGTTATTAAAGGTTGAAGTAATTAGTCCCGACAATATCTCAAGCTGTCCAGTCTCCAAAACAACGTCCTCTGTGTGCCGCAATTTCGCGTCAATAATAATACTCGCGATTACAGAATCCTCCTTATTTGACTGAAAGAACATGTTGTGTGTTGTCTTATGGCGGAATTCGAACATGGTTTCTGCCATAGTATCAAGCAGCTTGTCAGAAAATTTTGGCAGTCCGGGTGTAGCTTGTATCGTCTGTTTCAATAGTGAACGTGCACTTGCAATCGCCTCATCTTCGAATGCCTTACTTAATAAATTCTCAATGGCCATTCCAATGGAGTAGGATTGGCCTATGGCAAGTAGCCGACGCGCCTGTTGCAACTCATTCTGCAAGCTTTTTTTGAAATTTTCGTTTTTCTCCGGTGTCCAATCGTTAGGAATCTTGCCTTGCTCTTTCAATAGCTCCAAAACCTTGTCCCGCAGTGATGTTAGCCCCCCCTCACTGGAGAGCGCCCATCCTTGCGCTAGCTGATCGAGAAGCTTTGGATCATCTTTCACTGACTTTCGTGTCAGCTCCTCGGCTGCTGTTGTGGCAGCTCTTGCTTTCACTTTTTCCATTTCACTATGGGCAGTTTCAAAGGCCTTGATTGATTCTTTTAGAATCTTCTGCCTATTTTTCCTCTCCAGATTCGCGAAGAGGAGCCCAGCCGGCCGCAACCTAAATAGAGCTAGCATATACTTTGGTATGGTCACTACAGATACTCCATTCTCCATCACTCGCTCCGTGCGTGCTATCATGTTCCTCTGGAATTTATTCGCCATTTCTGCACGAGTATTATCATTCATCCACGGCTCTGCTTGCTCCCATGCTGCAGCAATTTGCTTGGCAAGACCCGGCATCTCCATCATCTTCGCCTGCATACTGTCCCGTTTATCCTCTGGAAAGTTGGCATCTACATATTTTTTAACTTCAGATCCAATCTTCTCCAGCTCCTTGCCTGAAAAGTGCAGTGGCTGCAAATTATCGTACCTCCGCCCTTGGATCATTCCTAGACCCAGCATCTTGACCTCTTGCTTGTTTCGAGCAGTCTCCTTAGCTTCGGTAAGCGAAGTACGTTGTGGCTTTCCAGCCGCAAGCGCCGCCTGACTTACATTCGTTTCGATCGGAGAACTTTCTACTAAGAACCCCCTCCAGCTCTCATTTTCCTTACATTCAGATAAAGCAGCGGATACATCTTCGTTGTTAAGTATTTCTGCCGCGGCCGCGAGAAGTAATGCCTTTTGCGTGTTATCTAGGTGCGGCGAGTTTTTGATCGCCATGATCTGCTGCTCAAAAGCGGCACCGATTTCTAAGATATCGCTTGCCTTCAGCGGTCTCTCCTTTGCCAAGTCAGCCATAAGATAAAGGTGATTAACAAGGTTCGAAGCTATGTTATCCATTTGCTCTTGGGTTACTTTTTCTGTAAGCTGCGCTACGGTCTGCCCTTCTAATACAGAAGCCCTGATCGTCGCGCCCTGAAACGGCTGGGGCTTGGCATGGCCTGGGGCAGTGGACATCTTCAAAGCTTCGTACTGCTCGCGACCTATAGCTGCAGCGCCCAAAGCCTGGACGGGCGCAGCCTTTATTTTCGCTGTTAAGCGTTGTAATACCGTCTTGGCTTCTGGCGCAAGAGGGCTTGCTGGTGACGTAGGGCCCGTAATGCTGCGGAATTTATTCATAACAGTAGTGATAACGGCGGCGCCACGAAGTCCCGAATCCTCTTCCTTTACTGTGGTGGGAGTCGCCGTGGAAGCCCTACCCTGCTGCTCTTGCAGCCGTTTTTCCCACTCAGTCCCAACCATCATACCATCGATCAAGTCACTCATATCTTGTTGAGTGCTATCGTATATATTTGCACTTCTTGGCACAAGGGGACTACTTAATGGATCCATAGCTTTTTACTCCAATTAATGCTTTATTTGCTCAAGACGTTTTTTCTCATTTTCGAGCTTACCTTTCCAACTATCAAATTCCTGGCTTTTATCGATGATAGAAAGCGCTGAGTCTAGCGCTTTTATCGCATTGTCGATCTCGCTCAGCTCCGCATAGCAGCGGCTGGAGATCATAAAACAGGTGGGATCGTTCGGATTTATTTCACATGCAAAGGCATACGCATCAAGTGCCTCTTTATAACGCTTGAGGCAATATTCACAATTTCCAAGCGCAAACCAGAACAGATACTTTTTGGAGTTCAGGCTTGTTAAAAACACGAATGCATCGGCCGCATCATCAAAAAGCTTTTGGTCAAACAGGCGCCTTGCGCCCTGATACAGTTTATTGATTGCGGCATCGCTTACATGGGCCAGCTCTTGCAGGCTCACCCCTGAAAAGATCTGGTTAGCAAATCCCTCTTCATCCTTGGCAATGATGTCAGAAAGGCCAATGATCCTGTTTATTCCATCGAGAACCTCTTGAGATAGTATCTCAGGATCTTCTTTGGAAAGTTCGATCATCGACTGCATGAGCTTTGCAGCTCCATTATCCAGGCGTTTTCTATAGCTAGCAAATTCTTCTTCGATCTGCTTTTGGTAGCGCTCTTGCAGCGCCTTTTTAGAAAATTGCTGATTTGGTACGAGCGCTTCATCTTCAGCGATGATGCTGGCAACGTCTGCCGCCGCTTCCTGAAAGCCCTGAGCAAGAGCATCAGGCTTTTGCCGAGCGCCCTTAATATCCAACTTTTCAGATAGCAGGTTGGAAGTTTTGCTGACTTCTACCGGTCTTTTGTTCCTATATGATGCGTCCATAGCAAATCCTCACTTTTGGAGCATTTTCTTAAATTATTGGAGTTACACCCCGTTCTTGCACTATACATATTATATAATTCATTTAAATATAAAAATTTGATGACCTGTCCTTTATCCCCACAGAGCCCGGCAAAAGCTAACGCTTCTTTGACTTTGATCTATCGCTTGACAATATTTTTAAAAATATATAGTGAAAGAAAAAGGACTCTAAACTTTTTACTAGTAGAAATTTATGAATCGAACTATCCTGATCATCGGTATCGCAATAGGTTTGTTTACATTGATATTTGATGTATGCATAACTTATGAATTTATGCATGGGATCTCTCAATCTATCAAAAAGAAAGATGACTTACTTCTTGACATGGTTCAATTTCGGCAATATCTATCAGAGCTTAAAGATGCCGAAACAGGTCAACGAGGATATATCATAACCGGAAATGCTTCTTACTTAGAACCATATGATCATGGTCTTCAATTCATAAACGCTCCCCAAACTCAGGCTTTCTTGGATAAAAGTGAGAAGCAAAAAGCCATTAGCACTAATGTCAAACAATTAAGAAAATTAACGCATGAAAAAATTAATGAATTGGAAAGTGTCATAAACAAGTACAAGACTGCAGGATTTTCTGCCGCACAAAAAGAGGTCTCTTCTGATCTGGGTAAAAATGTAATGGACGAGATTCGCGCTATTACGGCGAATATTCTCCTTGAAAAACAAAATCTTCTTAATAAGCACGAAAAAGATACGTACAGACACCTTGATTTTATCATGGTGCTCGTTGTTTCAATTAACATTCTTTACGGTTTTCTAATCAGCGTTTGCTTATATATTATTTATTTAGAGACAAAAAAACCAGCAAGATAAATGAAGATGGCCTGGCCTGCCCAGGCCCCTCTTACAAGTGAACTATTTCTGAAACTACCTTGGATTTTTTAGCCGTTTCCAAAGCTGAACTGCAGTGGCCGTAAGAGTACCGATGACGCCTCCAATAAGGGTGCCGACAGCAAATTTCTTGGTAGTGCAAATCGGTTTACTACAGAGTGGTATGCTGCTCTCGACTACTTTAGGTTTTTTGGGAGTTTTTTTTGCAGCTGATTCTTTCTTTGACGTCGCTGTTTTTTTAGCGACAGCAGCTCTCTCTTTCACAGCTGCGGCTTTTTTCGAGGTGGTTTTCTTTTTAGCGGCACTCCTTTTTGGGGATTTTGCAATGCCGTCTTTTGTCAACTTTCTCTCTTCCAATACTACTGTCTCTTGGATTGGATCTAAAATTTTTGTACTTTCACTTGTCATCGATCACCTTTTTGTTTGTCTAACCCGCATAAACATTTCGAAGCTAGAGTGCAAGTATAGTACATATTGTCATTTTAACAAATCAAAAGAACAAAGAGGCGACCTCCCTTTCCCCGAGAAAAAGGAAGGCCGCCTCTTGTGTTGACTCTTTTTTGCCTGTGTTTATTTATTCAAGCGAGCCGCTTCGGCGCCTTGTTTAATTTCTTGCGGCGTAAGATCCTTAGTATGAGTAGCAACCATCCAAAGATAGCCAAAAGGATCTTTTATCCTGCAAACGCGATCGCCCCAAAACATATCCTGAAGAGGCATATCAACAGTGGCGCCTCCATCCACAGCCTTTTTAAAGAAGGCATCCACATTTTTGACATAGAGATAAAAAGAAATAGGTGACGCACCAAGTGTTTGTGCGCTCTTGCAGTTCTGATCCGGTCTTTCATCTCCCATCATGAAGATGGAACTGCCAAGTCGCATCTCTGCATGCAAAACGCCTTGACCATTTGGTCCTGGCATAACGAATTTTTCCTTAGCTCCAAAAACCTTTTTGTAAAAGTCGATTGCCTGACGAGCATCTTTAAAGGTCATACAGGCAGTTATTGAGTGATAGCCATTAGGAATCCACTTTTTACTTCTTGCAGCAAGGAACATCCATACACTCAAAATGCCTGCAACGATAAAGCCGATAAGATTTGCCTCAAGAGGAACCTCCCAACCAGCGATCACTATTGAAAATTGAAAGTAGAACCTGGCAAGGTGCAGCAATGCTACCAAGCCAAAAACAAACCCTGCAATGATCAACCCTAGCTTTTTCATACCATATCCTTTATATATGTTGTTTTTTCCAGGTATACACCACGTACACAATAGAGTCAAACTTGAAATCTCTGTCAGCCTCTTAAGTATCTTTGGATTGATTAAATAAAAGAAATTCATTAAAAGAAGGTTTTGACATGGCTCGCAAAAAACATGCTATATAAGGAAATAAGGGTATGCGTTCAATTTGGAAGGGTTCTATAAGCTTTGGATTAGTCAATATTCCGGTAAGTCTATTTGCAGCAAGCCAAGTCAAAGAAATTTCTTTTGTGCTTTTGCATAAAAAAGATCTGTCAGAAATTCGCTATGCAAGAATATGCAAAACAGAAGAAAAAGAGGTTCCCTGGAAAGAAATTGTAAAAGGGTATGAATACGAAAAAGGAGAATTTGTCGTCTTCGATGAGAAAGATTTTGAAAGAATGAATATAGTAAAAACCAAGACAATCGAAATCATCAATTTTATTGATCAAGACGAAATAGACTCTGTATATTATGTTAAGCCCTATTATTTAGAACCTGAAAAAAATGGTGAAAAAGCCTATGGGCTTTTACGGGATGCTTTAAAAAAATCTAATAAAGTCGGTCTTGCCAAATATGTACTCAGAAACCGGGAACACTTAGCAGTTATCAAATGCTATGAAGATATGATTATTCTCAATGAATTGCGTTATGAATCTGAACTTTTGGCGCCAAAGGATTTAAAAATACCTCAAAGTAAAGCCAATCCTAAGGAATTGAATATGGCAATTCAGCTAATCAATCAGCTGACTGCTCACTTTGACCCTAAAAAATATAAAGACACCTATTCGGAAGAACTTAAAGCAGTTATAAAGCAAAAGGCGAAAGGAAAACTAATACATCCTAAAACAGAAGTAAAGATGAGGACGTCTAAAATTCACGATATTATGTCCCTTTTGCAAGATAGCTTAAAGAAACCCAAAGCCGGTGAAAAAAAGTCTTCAAAAAAAGCTGCAAAAAAAACCTCCAAGATAGCTTGAGAACCCTATGGCACTTAATGACTATAAAAGTAAGCGAAACCTCAAGGCAACAGGTGAACCCAAAACAAAAGCCGCCAAAACTTCGAGCAAAAGCCAAAACAAGCCTTTGAGCTTTTGCGTGCAAAGACACGATGCAAGCCATCTCCATTATGATTTTCGCTTAGAATGTAACGGGGTGCTTCTTAGCTGGGCAGTTCCAAAAGGTCCATCACTTGACCCTCAAGATAAACATTTAGCAATACATGTAGAAGACCACCCCTTAGAGTATCAATACTTTGAAGGGGTCATTCCCAAAGGCAATTATGGGGCAGGGACTGTTGAACGCTGGGATTTTGGATCCTATACCACACCGCATTCTACTAACCGTCAAGAAATTGAAAAAGAGGTTGAGAGGGGTCTTAAGGAGGGGCATATTGCATTTATACTTCACGGAACTAAGCTCAATGGCGAGTTCGTTTTACAGAAGTTAAAAAAAAATGAGCCTACAGATACCTCTTGGTTATTAATTAAAAAAAATGACGAGTTCGCAGAAAATGGTTCCGTAAAAAAAAAGGCTAAAAAAAAACTGCCTGACCGCATTCAGCCAATGCTAGCAACGCTTATTGATAAGGCTTTTGATGATGATGAATGGATCTTCGAAGTAAAATGGGATGGCTATCGTACATTTGCTTTTATAGATGCAGGAGTTGTTGAGCTAAAGTCACGAAACGCCCTGTCGCTTAACGCAAAATTTCCTATGATAGTAAAGGAGCTAGAAAAGGTAAAAGAGGGAAATGCTCTCTTGGATGGGGAAATAGTCGTTATTGATGCTAAAGGCAAATCACATTTTCAACTGCTGCAAAACTATACCAAAACCAAAGGCGAAACCCTTTGTTACTACGTTTTTGATATTTTGTTTAAGGAAGGAGTTGATCTTAGAGGCCTGCCTCTCCTACAGCGCAAAGAAATTTTAAAAAGATATTTAATGAAGCTATCGCTTCCTCTTATTCGGTTTAGCGATCATATACGCTCAAAAGGGATTGCATTTTTTAAGGCTGCGGTCAAAGAACAGCTTGAGGGAATTATCGGCAAAAAAATTTCAAGCGTTTATGAATCCGGACGCAGCCACGACTGGGTAAAGATAAAGAGCTCATTGAGGCAAGAAATCGTGATATGCGGTTTTACAGAGCCTAAGGGGTCTCGAAAAAAAATTGGCGCGCTTATTGCAGGGATTTATAACATAAACAACGAACTGCAGTATGCAGGGCATGTAGGCGGAGGCTTTAGCGAGGCATTGTTGCAAGAAGTGTATGCCAAATTGCGTCCGTTGATAGTAAAAAAATGCCCTTTCAAAACTATTCCTAAAGTAAATGCTCCCGTTACTTGGGTAGAGCCGAAACTTTTGGCAGAGGTTGCTTTTGCAGAGTGGACAAAAGAAGACATCATGAGACAACCAATTTTTCAAGGCTTACGCATGGATAAAAAAGCAACAACGGTAAAAAAAGAGGTTCCTGAGCCTGTTTCAGCCCTGGATGTGACACCTTCAAAGAGATCTAAAAAAGCAGCAAAGGTCAATGATACAGAACTGACCAATTTAGAAAAAGTCTATTGGCCCAAAGAAAAATATACCAAAGGCGATCTTATAGCCTATTATGAAACCATCGCACCTCATATTTTGCCATACCTGAAGGATCGGCCTATAATCTTGCATCGATATCCCCAAGGGATTTCTGGAGCGGACTTTTACCAAAAAAACATTGATCACGCCCCGCAGGGCATAAAGACCTTTCCTATCAAGCACCATGGAAAAGTGGATAATTATCTGCTTATAGACAATGTACAAAGCCTGCTTTATGCAATTAATCTGGGAAGCATCGACCTGCATCCTTTTTTAGCTCGTATAACAGCACTTGAAAATCCAGATTTTTGCGTAATTGATTTAGATCCGCACGACATATCATTTGATAAAGTTGTAGAGGCCGCCCTGCAGGTACATGATCTGTTAAAATCCATCAATGTAGAACATGTTTGCAAAACATCTGGAGGCAATGGTTTGCATATTGTCATCCCACTTAATGCAAAGTATGATTACGATCAATCAAAACAGTTTGCAGAAGTAATTTGCACCATTGTCCACCAAAAACTTCCTAAAACCACCTCTCTTGAACGAATATCGGAAAATAGACCAAAAAGAGTCTATTTGGATTATCTGCAAAATAGATATGGCCAATCAATTGTTGCACCCTACTCTGTACGCCCACGCCCAGAAGCGAAAGTATCCACTCCACTTCTCTGGAAAGAAGTGAACAAAAACCTCGATGTCGCAAAGTTTACAATCAAAACGGTGCCACAACGAGTAAAGAAAATGGGGGATATTTTTCTTCCTGTATTAGGTAAGGGTATTAATCTTAAGGCAGCTATTACTGACCTGCAAAAGCTGGTCCTCCTTTTATAAAAGTTGGCAACTAAAGTGGTACGCAGATGTCTCACGAGGTAAATAGGCGCACACGTGTAGTGGGTATCAGGGCGAAGCTTCTTTGAGTCTTTGTGACTTTGTGTTTAATTTTGTAGCTAATTGAAAGCTACCTGTAGCCTCGGTGCTTTTACAAAAATAAAAAAATGAACACAAAGTCACAAAGACTCAAAGAAGCTTCGCTAATTTTATAAACTACTGATGTTAAGGCATTTAATTGAAATTACTAGAGAGACTATAGAGAACGCAGAGACGCTCCGCAACGCATATAATGATTAGCCCAGGTACCATCTAGGTCATTATTTGAGAAATAATGCCCAGAGGGCATCTGCCTCTGGCGCAGCAACACTTCGCCCTGAAACAAGCCGCTGGCAGAAAAAGTGATTGCAGCACGAATCTAGGAGCGGGGCAAAGCATTGCCGCGCCAGCGGCAGATGCCCTCTGGGCATTTTTCCTTCGAAAAATGTTCAATGTCCGTGACAAGCAAAGCTTCTCCCTGCGTTCGGCGGGAGCATCCAAAAAGCTCAAAATTTCGAGCGTGTTGTGCGTGCATCTTTTCTTCATCCCCCTTTTCTATACCTAATAAACCATACAAAGCAGCACCCATTTTGCGTTGCCGCAAAAGGTATGGCTCAACCCAGTTGTGAGGATAGTAAGGATACTCTTCAACATGCTTCTTGAACTCCTCAGGACTTCCTCGGATTATAGACATTTAAATTGACATAATCTGGGTTTTTTAGTACTTAGAGGAAAGCATGAGGGGTATATTGTATGTCTATGTCATGGCCCGAAGGGCGCGCCCATAGTTTTGATGAGTTTTTGGAAGGGTTTCATCAGTTTTTCCCGGAAAAAAAACCGCAAGGGACGGCATCTGATGCAAAAATAGACGAAGTAGCCCTTGCGCGCTTTCTTAAAGATAATCGGGAGTATCTAAGCTCTAAGCATATCTTCAGACCTGAAACTGCTGGCCATTTTGAAAAGGTTATCCATATCTTTGAACAAACGCAAAGTGGTAAAAAAGAGGCAGAAAATGTGCCTCTTGAAGCTATCAAACAACTCACAACTCACCTTCAACCATCGCTTGATACTGTCTCAGGGGGAACAGGCGCACCAGTCCTGAAAAAAATCTTAGAGAAAGCAGGAAAAGAAGGAAAAGCAGGCTTGGGACGCATGTCGCAAGTTTCAAAAAAATGGCAGACGCTCTCGCAAGATGAGCTCGTAAAACAGATCAACGAAGATCCCGAGATTCCGCTCGTACAACATGGACTGGCTTCATATAAGAAGGTGTTAGCTTTTGTAGAAAAAAATGGAAGTAAGTTAACTTGTCTTAATCTGCTAGGTCTTTTTGATCTAGATAACGAAAAATTCAAAACATTACTCAAGCTTTGTCCGAATCTTACCGATGTTTATCATTATCCTGACGAGGAGCATCCTATTCATGATGATGCGTTTGCCCTTCTCAAAGAAATGCCCTTGAAAACTCTTAGCCTGATCAGTCATGAAATTACTGACGATGCTATTGCCGAGCTAAGCAATACGCAGATTACAAGCCTCGATCTTCTTGCCTGTCATATGCTTACCGACAAAGCTGTTTCCTATATAGAGGGCTTACCTCTTACGGATTTGGAACTATCTGAGAGTATAGGAATAAGCGAGGAAGCACGCGAGAGGATAGTGACGAAAAGCATAATCAATAAGCTCGTTACAGAAAACCTGATGACCAAAGAAGAAGCGACGAGCATTCCCGCCAACATACTTCCCTATGTCGTGTCGAACGAAATAAGAGAGGTCTTACGAAATAGGTATATCACTCCACAACAGCTTGCGGAGTTAACACTTGCAGATTTCACATACAACATAACCTATGTATTAACTGATGGGATTACATTGTTGAAAGAAAAACTTGTTACGCTAAAAGAGGCAGTAAACATGCCTCTAGAGCATCTAAAAGCACTAAATTCAGACTATGGAAAATACGCAATAAAGAATCGGCTCATTCGCCCGGAAGACGTACATGCTATACCGATTGAGAATCTTAGGTTTTTACTCAGCGACAATGAGGGCATTCGTCTTTTGCAACTAGGCTATGTCACTCAGCAGCAAGCAGCGGATCTCTCAATTGAAGCATTAAAAATACTCAGCACGCGTAGGGGTATCGCCACATTACAGCAACATCTTCTTACAGCAGAACAGGCCTCCTTTTTGCCTGTGGGACATCTTCAGTTTTTAATCTCTGAGAGGGGTTGGAAACTACTCCAATCGGAAATCATAGTTCCAGAGCAACTCGTTCATATACCTTATAATGATCTTTGGGTTTTGTCTAAAGATAAAGTGATTACTCTTTTACTTGAGAACATTCTTTTATTAAAACAGGTGAAGATGTTATCACGGAGATTTCTCAATGAAATACTTGAAGAACCTTTATATACTTCTTTGCTTGAAAAACGCATAACGCTACCAGATGCTATTATAGAGCACATCAATAAAGAGCATTCATTTAATTTTAGTGACTTAAATATGAAAAACTACGATCAGGTCTTCGAGTTTCTAAAGGAGCATGGAAATAAGATAACCTGTCTCAATTTACAGGGATTTACCCAAGACGAGATTGATAATAACCAATTCATAACATTACTCAAGCTTTGCCCTAATCTTACAGCTGTTATTGTAAACGGACTCTCTCTGCAAAAAGATGCCTTTCTTATGCTTCAAAAACTGCCATTAACGACTCTTTACTTATATCAATGTAGAGAGATCACTGATGATGATGTGGCTCTTTTTAAAGGGATGCAGATTAGAAATCTTTCACTTGTGGGTTGCGAAAATGTAACCGAAGAGATAGTTCCGACTTTGAAAAACATGCCCCTTGAAAATGTCGATTTAGTAGGCACCGCAATCAGTCAAAAAGCAAGGGAGGAAATAGACTTTCAGACTTACTGCAATATCTTGGTAAAACGCGAAAAAATTTTGACACAAAATGAGGTAGAAACCATTCCTGTTGACACACTTGATGAGCTTGCAACAGACGATGGGATTTGGTGTTTGCGTAATAAGCTCATTTCACCC
This sequence comes from uncultured Chlamydiales bacterium, assembly GCA_963826935.1. Taxonomy (GTDB): domain Bacteria; phylum Chlamydiota; class Chlamydiia; order Chlamydiales; family FEN-1388; genus SZAS-7. Next base: position 448,249 of record CAWGYH010000002.1, read on the forward strand.
GAGCAAGCGGTTACAGTAGATCGTTTCCTCTTTACAGACGTACTAAATTCCCCTTCTGGAAAAGCTGTCTTAGAAAAACACCTTATTTCATGGGAGCAATTAATGAAGATCCCTGATGATAGAAGGATCGACATTGATTTTATACTGGAATATCTTCTGAATCATCCAACTAGTAGTATTGAGGAAATCTTAACTATAGATCGTTTCCTCTTTACAGACGTACTAAATTCCCCTTCTGGAAAAGCTGTCTTAGAAAAACACCTTATTTCATGGGAGCAATTAATGAAGATCCCTGATGATAGAAGGATCGACATTGATTTTATACTGGAATATCTTCTGAATCATCCAACTAGTAGTATTGAGGAAATCTTAACTATACCTCTGCCATCTCCGCAACTTCCGCGAAGGGCAGAGGAGCATTACTTTGACGGCTTGTTCGACGATGAATTTATGTAAACCTAGGATCTTGGCGGATGGTGTCAACTTAAGCTATTTTTCTCTTAAGCTTGCCCAAGCTGCAACCAACGCGCTATGGTAGAATCCGCCTCGCATCTGGTTGAAAGTGTGCTACCACGGCTTCCCTTAAGGCTGCCATTACTGCCTTGCAAAAGCTGGTCTAATAAACGTCGCGGAGGTAGCGCTTTTGTTTGCGCAGGTCGGCAAGGAAGCGGCGGGCGCTTTCATCTGAAAGAGCTAGCGCCTCTTTAATAATATTTTGAAGACATTGGTCTACATCCTTAGCCATGCGGCTTGCATCGCCGCAGACGTAGATGTGGGCGCCATTTTGCAGCCATTGCCACACTTTCTCACGCATCTGCCAGAGACGATGCTGGACGTAGATCTTTTCCTCCTGATCGCGAGAAAAAGCTTCAGAAACTGTAAGCATGTTTTTATTGATAAGATCTTGCCAGAACTCTTCGTAAAAGAAGTCGCAATTGCGGTGGCGCTCGCCAAAAAAGAGCCAGTTTTGGCTCGAGGGATTTTCACGGGCAAGGCGCTCTTGCATAAAGGCCCTAAATGGGGCAACGCCTGTTCCCGGGCCTATCATAATCATAGGAACCTGGTTGTCCTGCGGGATCAAAAAGTCTTTTGTCTGCTGCAGGTAGATGGGAATAGGCGTCGACTTTTCCTTTACCATATCGCAAAGATAGTGGGAGGCAACGCCAACTCTTTTCCTGCCATGCACTTCATAGCGCACCCGCGATACAGTAAAATGGACCTCGCCCGGATGGGCCATATGCGATGAAGCTATAGAATAGAGCCTGGGCAAAAGCGGGCTTAAGTTTTGCACCAAATCCTGCGGCCCTAAATTGGCTTCAGGGTGTTCTTGCAAAAGCTCAAGGACATTGTGATTTTGTAAAAATTCTCTAAATAGCTCATCATGTTCTGCCAGCAGGAGGTGGTCAAGATGCTTTGCACCTCTTACCACAAGCTCTTGCAACAGCTTTCTTGTAGGTGTAGAGAGGTTAGCCCTTTTTTGCAAAAAATCGCGAATCTGGAGAGTCTCGTGCCCTCTCGGATCATCCACTTCGGTATCGGGACTAAAGCCGCAAAAGGACAAAATATCATCGCACATGGGATGGTCATTTTCAGGACATATGCCCATGCTGTCGCCCGGCCTATATTCAAGGCCTGAGGCACTAATATCAAGTACCACATGCCACGTCTCTTTCGTCGAGCCTGTTTTATTGAGGCGCTGGCGAGAAAGAAGACGGGCAAAAAAGGGATTAGTGCGGCTATATGACATACTATTGAAGTTCTGCTAGTACTTCTTGAGGGATAGATCCCGCCTCAAAAGCTTTCTTCAAGTGATCAACTTTCTTTGAGGAAATGCCGCCGTTAAATTCCATGGACTGCAGCAGCCTTACGCGCGTTCTATCCTTACCAAGCAGCTCTACCGAGTCAAAAAGAGGCAGGCCGTGGCGTTTGCCCATAATGCAGGCAAAAAGCAGCGGCATGATTACCTTCTTATGGTTTACCCCAAAAAGCTCTGCTACACGACGCGACGCGTCGTTTATGCCGCTTCCACCCCAGTTTTCTGTTCTATCCATTTCCCAAATAAGCGCTTGATAGATAGCAGCAATAAGGGTTTTACTTACTCCCGGAATTTCAAACAACTCAGCCGTGTAGGGCAGATGCTTTATAAATAAAAAGTCAGAAAGCTCCATAAAGTCGCTAAAATTTTTCATCCGCGAGTGAGCAAGCGGCATAAGACGATTCATAAAGTCCTCGCCAAAGCTCCATCTCTTTAAACGATCCCACAGCTGGTCTTGAGGAATGTGCTGGATAATATACTGCTGGTTGATCCAGTCAAGCTTGGTGATGTCAAAGACAGCCCCCGACACGCCAATGCGCTTTGGATCGAACTCTTTAATAACATCAGCGAGCGAGTAAATTTCGCGCCCATCTGCCATGCTGTATCCCATAAGGGTCAAAAAGTTACAAAACGCCTCCGGCAAATAGCCGCTATCGCGGTAGTAGAAAATAGATGTTGGGTTCTTGCGCTTTGAGAGCTTTTTGCCATCTCTTCCCAAAAGCAGCGGCATATGCATAAATACAGGCGGCGTCCAGCCAAAGACATCATAGAGCAGCACATGCTTTGGCGTAGAGCTTATCCACTCATCGCCGCGAATGACGTGAGTGATGCCCATCAGGTGGTCGTCAACCACGTTTGCAAGGTGATAGGTAGGAAAGCCGTCAGACTTTAAAAGCACCTGGTCGTCAATATCAGCATAAGGGAAGGAAATTCTACCCTTAATTGCATCTTCAAAGACGCAGTCGCCGGAAAGCGGCACTTTAAGGCGTATGGTAAAGGACTGGCCCTCTGATTCTCTTTGAGCGATCTCTTCTGCGCTTAAGTTGCGATAGCGCCTGTCGTAGCCAAGCTTAGAGCCTGTTTTTGCCCCCACCTCGCGCATCTCTTTAAGCTCTTCGGGCGTTGCAAAGCACTTATAGGCCTTGCCTTGCGCCAAAAGCTCATAGCAATACTTTTGATAAATTTCTGTCCTTTCAGACTGCCTGTAGGGGCCGAAAGGGCCGCCCACATCAGGACCTTCATCCCAGCTAATTTCTGCCCACTTAAGAGCTTTATAGATGTTTTCCTCATACTCCGGACGGCTTCTTGAGCGGTCGGTATCTTCGATGCGCAAGATAAATTTGCCCCCAAAGTGGCGAGCAAAGATGAGGTTAAAAAGAGCCATATAGGCAGTACCCACGTGCGGGTCACCGGTGGGCGAAGGAGCAATACGTACACGAACTGTCATAACTTTTCTCAATTACTTGTTAGAAAAAGAGAAAATTGTAGCACAGAAGGGGGTTTTCTCCCAAAGGAAAGGACTAAAAGGACATAAAGGACCAAAGGGACCTAAAGGACAGTGGCCATCGTCCTTTATGTCCTTTTGGTCCCTTTGGTCCTTTATGTCATTTCTTAAGCAGCTTTTGCCGCTTCGGGCTGCAGTTTGAACTGTTCTTGCTGCATAAACCAAATAAAGTCTTTCATAACATTTACTGCCTCTTGCATCTGGAAGTCTACATAGGGCTGAGGCTCTATTGAGCCATCGTCAATGTTTTTTATGTTTTCAAGAAAATTTTGAAAGAGCTTGTTGTTGCTTATGCGCTGAGCAGAATTTCGCTTAAGTGCCTCAAGCGGCACGCGAAATTTAGTGATTTGCTCCTGCAGGTCAAACTGATAGAGGCGGCGTATGCGCTCGCGCTGAAAAAATGGCACATCGTCAAGCTGATCGTCAAAACTTGGAGGAATGGAGTCGTTTTCCAGGGGGTATTTGGCATACTCTTCGCCCACTTCCGCAAAAGAGAGCTCGCCCGGCACTACGATATCAGACTGTACGCCGACAAGCTGCGGCGTTTTGCCCGATACGGTGTAGTAGCGCCCGCGCGTCACTTTATACTCTCCGTGAGGATCTACAGCGCCATTTGACTGCGTAGTAAGGGTAAAGGTCTGAAAAGAGCCCTTGCCGTAGGTGTGATCATCGCCGATAACAAGCGCTCTGCCATAATCTTGAAGCGCCTGGGCCACAATCTCGGCAGCAGATGCACTTAAACGGTCTACAAGCACAATAAGGGGCCCATCCCACATCCTATTCGAGTCGATATCGCGAATATGCTGTACTAAGTCATTTTCATCTTTAATAGAGGCTACAATGCCCTTCTTTATAAACAGACCAACTACCTCTACAGCCTGATTTAAAAGGCCTCCGGCATTTGTGCGGAGGTCTAAAATCACGCCGCGAACCTTATTGTCCTTGGAAATGGTGGTAAAGGCCTTGGCAAGATCTGAGCTTGATGAACTTTCGATGTCCTGATAAAAGGAGTGGAGGGTAAAGCAGGCAATAACCCCATCCCCAAACGGCTCTACAGCAGACTGTATGCGCCCATCTTTGATGATCACTTCGCCGCGCATCACTTTGATGTCTTTTGTCTCCACATGCTTTTCTCCGCCCACAGCAGTCTCTCGAAGCACTGTCAAAGCAACTTCCGTACCATCCTGGCCGCGTATCTTTTCAACAACTTCAAGCCCATCAAGTCCGAGCACCGGCTCATGGTCAATAGCGATGATTTTATCTTTTAAGCGAATTTCGCCCCCAATGTCTGTCGGACCGCCTTCAATGATATTTGTCACTGTAAAGCCATCTACATCATCTCTTAGCTGTACACCAATGCCTGAAAGGCGCTGCTGGACGGAAATCATAAACTGGGTAGCCTCTGCAGGGGTAAAGTAGAGAGTGTGGGCATCAAGCGATGAGGCCATCGCTTTTAACAAATAGGTGCAAAAAAGCTGCGATTTTAGCTTTTTATCTTTTGTAAGAATGTCTTCTTCATACTTCAAACGGCCCTTCTGGATACGCTGCAGGACTAATGTTTTAAAATCCTGGTCCATTTTCTCTGCAGCTTCCATCTGCAACCCTCGCATGCGAACAAGGCGCGTGTAGAGCTCTTCATCCGTTTTACACCAAGCAAGGTCTTTAAACTCTTTTGCGCGCACATCTTTTGGCAATATTTGCCCCTTAAGCCTATCCTCGAACCGATTTCTGCGGTCAATAGAGGACTGCATAAGGTTAAAAATTTCTTCAAACTGAGGGAAGCGGCTATATTCAAAATCCCTAGTAACTTGCTCTAAAAGCTCATCTGTGGGGCGTATCCACTTCGCAATCTCCCCTTCCAAAAAGTAGGTTTTATAGGGATCCAAAAGGTTGATAAAATTGTCCAAAGATCGCCGAGCCAGCACTACAGACATCTTTTTATAGACGGCATGGGCGCGCATAATCTCTTGCATTTTGTGGGTGACGTCGTACTGATTAATTTCGGCCGGCTTTGCCCAGGCTGTATTGTGGATCACAAATATAAGCCACAAGACGATCTGAAAGTGCATTTTACACATTATGTTACGCTCCAAAAGGACATATTTTCCTAAATTCTGCCATCTTAGCAGGCAAAACATGCCTTGCCAATAGGAAAAATGGCGATTTTATGAGGAAAAGTGAAAAAAAAGCAGAAAAAGCTTGATGAAAATTTTTGTACGTGTATAATAATTGGTTCAAACACTGTAGAGAACGACAAAAAATACATTTGTCTAGCCTCAAAATGGCGTCTAGAGTTAAAGTAGGTACTTGATTTTTAAGGAAATAAAAATAAACAAGAGGGAAAAAAACCATGAAAGAAAAACAAACCGAAATTGTTGTTCAAGACAACAAGAAAGTTGTTTCGATTACAGAAGCTGCAAAGCTCAACAACGTAACTCGCCAAGCGATTTACGTAGCAATTAAGCTTAACAAGCTTAAAGCAACAAAAGATACAAGCCGTTGGATGATTCATGTAGATGATCTAAACGAGTATCGCAAGCAGAAGTATTCACGTACTAAGTCAACCTTCCAAGGTGAGCTGCTTTTCGATAACGCAAAAGGTTACTACTCGGTCAACCAAGTTGCTAAAATGCTTGACGTTCCTGCACAAAAGATCTACTACGCAACTCGCGCTGGCTATCTAAAAGCTATCCGCAAAGGTGCAGCATGGGTCGTGCGTATCGATGACGTAAAAGCTTACCAAGACAGCTACTTGGCAGCAAAAGCAAACAAAAAACAACAACAAGCTGGCTAAGGCCCGCTTGTTTTTCTTTTTTTGCTATCTTTAACACGGCTCTCGGTCAGGTACGCGCTTGACCAAGAGTCCTGTTATTTTCTTTTTATTATCCACTAGCATCCTTTCTTACAAAATAATTGCAGGCTTAGGCCCATACGGGCCATGTTCACCTTGTCTCAGGAAATTTTCGCACGCGAAAAAAAAATTAAACACAAAGACACAAAGACACAAAGCGCTTGGCGAAATTTGCAATGATGTGTAGGTCGCGTTTCTTGGCCATTTTTCATGTGAAAAATGGCCAAAAGTGCATGCGGCGGGGCGGCAATGCTTCGCCCTGAAACAAGACGTTGGCTAAAAAAGCATATGGTCCGTGATTATATCCTTATAGTCTCAACCTAGCGGCAGGGCGAAGCGTTGCCGCCCCGCGGCATGCCCTGTGGGCATTATTTTCGCAAATAATGCCATTAGCCGTGCCAGACAAGTGTTATAAGCAACGCACAGCGCTTTGTGGCTTCGTGTCTTTGTGTTTCAATTATTTTTTGTAAATATACTGAGGCGGCGTGAAACTTGACCGAAAAGGTGAACAAGGCCTTCATTCGCGTTATATATATCTTTTCGCTTGTATATTATACGTATACGTATTATACTTATACGTACACTCAACCTCAAGAAAGGAGACCGCTATGTTCGCACCAAAGATTGGAATTGTGCTTCTGTTTGTTGAAAGCCCTGCACGAAGCTGTGAATTCTATAAAAAGCTGCTTAAAAGAGAGCCCCTTGAGGCAAGTGCCACCTTCTGCCTCTTTCAGCTAGATAACGGCGTACAGCTTGGCTGCTGGTCTCGCTATACGGCAGAACCAGAGGTTTCTGGCATGCCCTCAACCTCTGAAATTTGTTTTAGCGATGAAAACATCGATCAAGTATTTACGGAGATGCAAAAAGAAAAGTATCAAATGGCCCAAGAGATTATCGATATGGATTTTGGCCGCACCTTTGTAGCTTTAGATCCAGATGGACATCGTATACGCATCTACAAACTGCATCAAATAGAGGCCTCAAAATGAGTCATTACTGGATAGCTGTTGCCTGCCAAAAGCATGTAGCACGCGGGAGAGCAGAAAGCATCTGCCAAGTCTGTCACGGCAAAGCTGAACCCTTAAAGCGGATGAAAGAAGGCGACTGGATCATCTACTACTCGCCTACTGTAGAATTTGGCAAAAAAGAACCCTACAGATGCTTTACAGCCATTGGGCGCGTTAAACCTAAGCCGCCTTATCAGCATGAGATGAGTCCCGACTTTATCCCTTGGCGAAGAGATATTGCCTACATTGCTGCCCAGGATGCGGCGATTGAACCGCTCATCGAGAAGTTACACTTTATTGCAGACAAAACAAAATGGGGATTTCCTTTCAGGCGCGGATGCTTTACAATTAATGAAGCTGATTTTCGCATAATTGCGACTGCTATGGGAGTGTCATTTGAAGCTTGACTTTTCAGAAATGAGTGTACATACAGGACCGGAGGAGAGCCCAGGCTATCTCCTCTGGAAGGTAAGCACCCTGTGGCGCCGTAGCATAGAAGCTGCCTTAAAGCCGCTTGGGCTTACCCATCCACAGTTTGTCATCTTAGCCGCAATCGGCTGGCTAAACGAACAGGCAAAGAAAGGATCAGGTTTTATCCGTCAAATTGAAATCGCCCGCTTTAGCGGCCTTGATCCCAACACAACCTCCCAAATCCTAAAAAGCCTGCATACAAAACAGCTTATCCAGGTAAAAGCACAAGATGGCCGCAGCAAAAGCCCCACCCTTACAGAAAAGGGTGCCCTCCTGCTCAAAAAAGCTATGCCTGTCGTTGAACAAAAAGACCATGAGTTCTTTACCCCGATCAACCCCAAAAAATCATTCCTAAGCGCGCTAAAGGCGCTCTCCTTTGTTACCGAGTGAGTGCGAGTCTCTAATTTTGCCAAAGGCACCCCCCGAAACGAAAAGGCCCAATCCTTTCAGATTAACAAATCCGTTCCCAAAAAGGATAGAGGCGAACGAGGCTATGTCTAGTGGCACCATTGGGTCGATATCGAAGAATAATCGTATTCATATAGCATTCTCCGCTGAGGTGTTTATCTTTCAAAAATGAATACAATCCAAAACTCTCATCCAATTCACTCCTTAATTCAACAAGTGCTTTTTCTGTAAAAAGAGGATCCTGCTCACTCACAATAAGAATACCTGGACCATATCGTTCACTCACAGGCTTATAGCTGCTATAGGTAGCCTTACTGTAGCATGCAGTGAGTATGCCGTTGATGATGCGGCCATCTGAATTCTCTATAATTTTTTCTCGACGCAAATGAGGAATTTCCCCTGGTGTAACAAAAGAAAACTGTTCACGGGCTTCATCACCAGTGCGAAAAACATCTACAAGCTCTATCCAGGATGTTGTTGTACCATTTGAAATGATAGCGTCTGGTGGGTCTGGTCGCTCAATGACTTTATAGCAAAATCCATATACTCTATTCATAGCATCAACCACCTCATCTAGAATAGCTGTTTCATGCTGTATTTTAACGAACTTTCGGGCATTTTTTACGGTCATTACACACCTCCTTTTTTTGTAAATGCATCTAAATCTAATAGTTAGAGTTACTCTAATGCCCTACATACTACCAAAACTGTCAATTATTGACAAATTTGGTGCGATTTTGTAGAATCACGCTATAGATGACGCAATAGAAAGGTGCTATATGGATCAAAAAATCTTAGGACAACGCTTGCAAAAAGCTAGAGAAGAGGCCGGTTTAACGCAGGATGCTGTGGAACTTGCTCTTGGCTTGCCGAAAAAGGCTATCACGAAAATTGAAGCTGGTTCTAGGGAAGTTTCTACGCTTGAATTATCCAAACTTGCTGCACTTTATCATATAAATGTAGCTGATTTTTTTAACGAATCGTTATTTCCTAGTGACAACCTTTTCGTTGTTTTGCATCGACGAGCGCCAGGTCTTGAAAAAAATGTGAAAGTTAGTGAGCAAGTCGCTAGATGTCTGCAACTATGTCGCGAAGGAGCTTTACTAGAAAGCCTGCTTGGCATTCGCTCACGGCACTTCCCTCTCTACTATCCCTTTCCTCCTCCAAAGAACAGCTCCGAAGCAATTGAACAGGGAGAAGGGGCGGCACAGGAAGAAAGACGTCGTTTAGGAATAGGCAATTTCCCAATATATGATATTGTAGAGGTCCTCTCTTCACAGGGTATTTGGGCAGCAGGCCTTGATCTTCCCAATGAAATGTCGGGCCTTTTTTTACATCAGCCCTCTTTTGGAATGGCTATCGTTGTCAATGCAAGGCACGCGAGGTCCCGGCAGAGATTTTCCTATGCACACGAATATGCACACGCTCTCTTCGATCAGAAAAACCCCTGTATTGTTTCCGACGCACACAATGTAAAGGACTCAATCGAAAAGAGAGCAAACGCCTTTGCAGCCGCATTTTTATTGCCCCGAGAAGGGGTTTTAGAAGCTATTCGAAAACTTGGGAAAGGAAGACCAAGCCGCGAACTTGCAACGGTATATGATGTAGCAAGTGAAGATGTGATTGAAGCTGAGCGTAGACAACCAATAAAAAAACTTACCCCCCAAAATGTTGCTCGCATCGCTCACCATTTTGAAGTAAGCTACCAAGCCACGGTATATAGATTGCAAAGTCTCAAACAGATATCTATGCAAGAACGAGAAGAGTTACTGCAACAAGAACATGTTGCAAAAGAGTACGTACAATTTCTCCAGCAATTTGAAGATAGAATCACCAATAATGAAAAGCCCTTCCAGCAAAGTGAACTAAACCTTTACATATCTCAGCTTGTTTTAGAGGCATATAGTCAAGATAAAATATCACGAGGCCGAGTACTCGAACTTTGCAAACTTCTTTCGTTACCCGGTAAGAAGCTGTTGCAATTAGCCGAGAAAAAAACCAATTCATAAGGCAGCATGGAAGAAACTTCTCGAATAATTATCTGTGATAGCTCCGTGTTATAAGCTTGCGATTGAGGATAATCAAACCATTAAAAAAGCCCTTTCACTGATCCCGAATTTAGCCATCTTGCATACCCAGGATTTACTGAAAGGATTAATCCTAGAGGGCCTTTTAGAGATTAGCGAAGCTGATGAAATTCTTCAGATTTGGGCGGCCTCGCACCGTTTTAAGGTAAAATTCCAAAGCATACGAGAGATCCTCACTAATTAACGTTTGGTTTCGCTCTTCAGCACAATGGCCCTGCTGAAAATAGAGTTTTTATGCAAGGCATGGCCGTCAGAGGCGACAGCGATAAAGCAATAAAACAATTTATTTTGTGACCTTCGCCGTTTTCCTATTGCCCTGTTCAGAGGGGACGGGAATTTCTTGCAGGACGCCTTGATTTGAGAGGGTCAAAATTGAGCCGCCGATGGGTTGGGCTAGGATTTTCTTTTGGAGGAGGGCGCGGATTTGGTTGTCGTTTAATACCACTTCCTTGTACTGCTTCCAGAGTACATAGGAGCAGCCCTCTTTCCACTTTGAACAGCCGTAGCCTTTGTTGCCTTTGATGATAGGGCTTTTGCATTTGGGGCAGTCGCCCCAGGCGCTAAGGTTTAATTTATATATGTCGCTTTCTTGGATGAGCTGTCTGGTAAAAGTAACAATCTCGTTCATAAACTCTCGGGACGAATAGCTGCCCTTTTCAATTTCCTTTAACTTGGACTCCCATTCACCGGTAAGCTCAGGCGACTTGAGGTTTGGGTCTTGGATAAGCGCTATTAAGTAGCGGCCAAGGTCTGTTGCCTTCAACAGCTTGCCCGTCCGTTCTATATACTTTCGCTTGATAAGCGTTTCGATGATGGCAGCACGCGTAGCGGGAGTGCCGATCCCCTTTTCCTTTAATGCCTCTTTTAGCGCCTCATCTTCCACCATTTTACCGGCGGTTTCCATCGCACCAAGGAGCGCATTTTCGTTGTAGGAGGCAGGCGGCTTTGTCTTGCCCTCCGTGATGAAAGGGGCATGAGGACCCGTTTCACCTTTTTGGAAAAGCGGAAGCTCCTGCACTTCGTCCGGCTCTTTTTTCTCATCTGCCTTTTTAGGATAGAGTATCGTCCAGCCGGGAGTAAGTATGCGAACTCCCTTGGCCTGAAAAGCGTGTTTGTTAACATTGCCATCTATCGTCGTAACCTCTTTTACACATGATGGATAAAATACAGCGATAAGACGCGTCGCGATAGCATCGTAGACTGCTTGAGACTGGTGGGGAAGCCTCTCTCCCCCTTTTCCCGTAGGTATAATGGCGTGGTGATCACTCACCTTTTTGTCGTTTATGATGCGAGGAGAAAAGGCAAGCTTTTCCAGATCTAGCGGCTCAATTTCTTTAGCTTTTGTTTTCTTGAGCTCTTTAAGTATTGCTGCAACCTGCGGTTTCATATCCTGGCTAAGATAGCGAGAATCTGTACGCGGATAGGTGATAAGTTTTTGTTCATAGAGCGTCTGAGCAACCTGCAGAGTGTCTGCCGCCGTCATGCCAAATTTTCTATTCATCTCTCTTTGGAGTTCTGTCAAGTCAAAGAGCAGGGGAGGATGTTCATTTTCCTTTTTAGCTGCTACCTTATCGATAGTAAAGAGATGATCTTTTATAGCCTCTAAGAAGCTTTCTGCCTCCCCCTTGGATTTAAAACGATCGCCCTTATACTTAAAGTCGACCTCTCGATACTTTGTAAAAAGTTCCCAAAATGGCTCGGAAATAAACGCGCGTATCTCATCGTCGCGATTGACAATCATCGCCAGCACCGGCGTCTGCACGCGCCCCACGCTCCAGAGCGTATGGCCCTTGCCATAGCGCACAGTAAAGTTACGGGTAGCATTTAGCCCCACGATCCAGTCTGCTTCGTTGCGACACCTTGCAGCAGCAAAGAGGTTGTTATACTCATCGCCCTTTTTCAAGTTCTTAAAGGCCGCCTGCAGCGCTTCGTCAGTAAGTGATGATAGCCACAGCCTCTTAAAGGGCTTTTCAGCGCATCCTGTCATCGCTAATATATAGCGAAAGATAAGCTCGCCCTCACGGCCTGCATCTGTTGCCGAAATAAGCTCGCCGGCTTTCTTAAAAAGCTTTTCAATAATAGAAAACTGCTTTTTAACACCTTTATCATCCACAACCTTAAGCTCAAATGTTTGCGGCACGAAAGGAAGCGTCTGAAGCGACCATTTTTTCAAAACAGGATCATAATCGTCGGGCTCTTTTAGGGAGACAAGGTGGCCAAAGGCCCAGGTAACCTGATAGCCATTTCCCTCAAAATAGCCGTCGTGGCGTACTTTAGCGCCAAGATGGGCGGCAATATCACGTGCAACGGATGGCTTTTCAGTTAAAATAACAATCATTGGCGCTAATATGCCAGAAAAGGAATTAAATTTACCAGCGAACGCCCTTCATTACTGCTTTTTGACCTGTGCGCATATTGACTAAGATGTAGCGATTTTTGCATTTTCCGCTGAGCAAAAGGATTGTATCTCCTATTTGCCAAGTTTCAGCGATCTTCTTTTGGGTCTTATCGATAGGTTTATAGATGCATCCATCATCTAAGATGAACCCTTTATGGCGAATGGTTCCAGCAATGGGATAGTCACCAATTTTTGACACCTGCCAGGCAGAAAAGAGCTCTTGGGTCGAAAAAATTGCAAAACTACAGAGCAAAAGACAAAGTGTTTTTTTCATTGGCTACCCCCAGGTACTTTTTCTTGATCCTACTTCATGATTATTTTTTTAGCAACTCAAGACTTAGACTAAGTGAAAAACCGCGAAGATCGCGGTTTTTCATGCAAGCATAAATAGCGCTAATGTTTCGAGGTGGGTGGTTTGAGCGAACATGTCGTAGCAGGTGGCTTTTTGCAGTTTGTAGCCATGCTCGTAGAGGAATTTGGCATCGCGAGCGAGCGTAGCGGGCATGCAGGAGATGTAGAGCAGGCGCTTTGGTTTATGCTTGGAGATGATCTGAAGTACTTCACTTGATAGCCCCGTCCTTGGGGGGTTTACGATCCACTGGGAAAATTGCCGGGCATCTTTGGGACTCACCTTTTCACAAGGTATCGCTTTGAAGCGGGCGTTTTGAAGGCCATTTTTTTTGGCGCTTTTTTGGGCGCACTCTATGGCTTCTTTGTCAAGTTCTATACCGAGCACCTCGTGGCCCTTTTGGGCAGCAAGGAGTGAGAGGATGCCAACGCCGCAGTAGAGATCTAGGACAGGGCCGTCCGAGAGCTCGTTTAGCACATCCTGGTAGATGTGAAGCGCCTGTTCAGGGTCGTTTTGCATGAAGACAGTGGGGGAGAAGTAAATTGTAAGGCCTAAAACCTCTTTTTCATCCTGCAGCTCTTTTAAGACGATTGTTTTATTTTTAGTTTCAATTTTGCGGGTATTATCAAAGCCATTTTTCGAAAAGATGAGACAGCGATCGATTGGGATGATGGTGCTGTTATCAAGGGCATAAAAGCCCTTTTGGGGGCCGTGCAGGGTCACTTTTTGGCGATATTCCCACTCTTTTTTGGCAGGGATGGCATTGACGGGAAAGTCTATTTTTATTTTGCCAATCTTTTGGAGGGCGTCGATAAGCCACTCTTTTTTTAGGCGAAGCTGCTCGCTATACGCTATGTGCTGCAGCTGGCAGCCGCCGCATCTACCAAAGTAGGGGCAGGGGGGATTTACTCGATCTGGACTTGGTTCTAGAACGGCCAAGAGCGTAGCTTCCAGGTAGGATTTCTTTTTTGTAGTAATTTCGAATTGGACCAGTTCGCCAGGCAAAACCCCGGGAATAAAGATCACCCACCCTTCATGGCGGATAAGGCCCTTTCCTCCAAAGACAAGCTTTTCAACTCTTGCTTGCATGAGACCTCTATGTTAATTGCTGAAAGTCTCGAATAAGCAGCTGAATACTTGAGCCATTTACCTGCGGAGTGAAAGCAACGCGCAGTGGTAAAGGCAGGGACTTTTTCTGTAATTCACTCGCGCGGTTTGCTTGGCCGATGGCTATGCCTTCAAAGCCGCACTCCCCCTGTTCAAGAAAGAATTTTAGATGCTGTTTGCCGATGATTTTAGGCTCTTGGATCTGCTGGCAGTCGGCATAGAGCATTGGTGCAGGATTGCCGTGGCCGTAAGGCTCTAAGAGCTTGATAGACTCAATCAAATCAAAGGTTAAATCATCAAAGCGCACGAGCGCATCTAGCTGAAGCTTAGGTATAATCTGCTGCTCGTGCAGACGTTCGTTTGCTATCTGGATGAAGCGCTCGGTAAATTCAGGAATCGATGTTTCACGAATGCTGAGGCCTGCTGCTGAATCGTGGCCGCCAAAGTTTACAAGAAGATCTGATAGCTCTTTAAGTGCGCCAAGCACCGGAAATTCCGGGATAGAGCGCACAGATCCTTTACCTACCTGGCCGTCAAGTGAAATAATGACTGTGGGCCGGTTGTAGAGCTTAGAGATGCGCATAGCAAGTATGGCGATGATGCCGGGATGCCATTTGCGCGAACAGAGAACAATTGCGCGATTGTCTAAGATTTTTGGGTTTTGCTCCAGTATCTTTTCTGCCTCTTTTGTCATCAACCGTTCTATCTTTTGGCGCTCGATATTATAGAGGTTAAGCTCAATAGCCAGCTTTTCGGCTGCAAGCGCCTGCTTGGCAAGTAAAAGCTTTACCCCCTGCTCCGGTTCGGCGATGCGGCCAAGGCTATTTAAGCGCGGGGCAATTTTTGATGCGATAATCGATGTCGTTGTGTCGTGAATGTCTGTTTCGCAGATAGAAAGGAGCTTTGCAAGGCCAATTCGTTTTGTTTTGCGAAGCTGCTCGAGCCCATAGGAAACAAGGATGCGGTTTTCACCAAGTAAAAGGCCCATGTCAGAGACGGTGCCGATCGCTACAAGGTCAAGATATCGTTTTAAATCTAACTTTTTAGCCGGCAGCATTCCCTCTTCTATAAGGTGCTCCGTCAGTGCGCACGCAAGCTTAAAGGCAACGCCAACGCCCGTTAGCTCGCGGTTGGGATATTCAGAACTTCGAAGCTTTGGGTTAAGCGTTGCAACGCAAAGCGGGATTTTATCGGTGGGTTCATGGTGGTCGGTGATGATAACGTCAATTTTTTGACGCACCACTTGCTCTATCTGTTCTGCTGCAGTAATACCGCAATCTACTGTGATGAGCAGCGTACAGTGTGTTTTTAAGGCATACTCCAAGGCATCCAAAATCATGCTCTGTCGAAGAAGTGTGGTGCGGTTAGAGATGTAGTGAAACACCTTGGCACCCACGAAGCTTAGCATTTCCGACAAAAGGGCTGTTGCCGTCATGCCATCTACGTCATTGTCACCATAAACTAAAATATTCTCCTCATTTAAGATCGCCTGTGTGATGCGCTTTACAGCCTGCGGCATCTCGGCAAAAAGGAAGGGGTCATGAAGGTCAGGCAGCTTGCCGTAGAGGTAGTAATGGATATCGTCAAAAGAGGTGATCTTGCGCGATACAAGTATCTGCGCAAGCACCGGATGCAGGTGAAACTCCTGCATAATTTTATCTAAGAGTGCGGAATCCTGCTTGGGATAAACCCAAAGTAAGTTTCCCGCACTAGTTGATGTCGTTGATGTCGCCCGCTTTGAAGCCTCATCCACTTAAACACTACTTGGTTGTAGTTTCTTATTGGATGCTCGCGTTTCAAAGAATAGAAGAAGCGGTGCAGCAATAAAGAGTGATGAGAGCGTTCCTAAGAAGACGCCAACTGCCATCACGAACGAGAAGGCAAACATCGATTTTCCGCCTAAGAAGACGAGTGTGAGAAGCACTAAGAGCGTGATGCCTGATGTCATCAATGTTCTTGAAAGTGTTGTGTTCAACGCATGGTTGATAATCTCACGAAGGCTCTTTTTGCGCATGAGCCTCATATCTTCGCGCACGCGGTCAAAGACGATGATTGTATCGTTCAGTGAGTAGCCGATGATGGTCATAAGTGCGCCAATCACCTCAAGGTCTATCTGGACAGGAAGGCCCATCTTGTTGGCAATAGCTGCCACGCAGATAGTAAGCACCACGTCGTGCACAAGGCCTAGCACCGCAGCTGTTGCAAATTTCCACTCAAAACGGAAGGCAATATATACAAGAACCGCAACTAAAGCTAAGCTTAGCGCCCAGATGGCGTTATTGCGCATAGCATCGGAAAACTGGCCGCTCATATGCGTCCAACCCGCTCCAAGGCTTTGCAATTGGGTATCTTTTACCTTCAGGCCGCTTGATTCTACAGCTTTTACAAGCCATACGATGCGTGGATTTTTCTGGAAGTCATAGGTAAACTGATCCTTATCGCCCGGAAGTTCTACAGGCATATTAAAGAAAGGCTTTCCTTGCAAATCAAGGCTTGATCCAAGCTGGATTCTAAGAAGGTTTGCTCTTCCAAGTTCGCGAATTTGAAATTCTTTACTTGACAGCCCCTTCTTAAGAAGCGTTTGGGATACCTTCTCTCGATAGTCCACATTTTTTACATTTTGCAGGTCAACAACAAGCGAGTAGCCGCCTGTAAAGTCCATGCCAAAGATCGACTTATACTGCGTAGCAATTGTGCCAACGCCGATGGCTAGAAGAACGCCTGTGATAATAAAGGCACTTCTTGTGTATTTGAGGAAGTCAAAGTTTGTAGCTTTGATCAACTCTGACATCTTCAGCTCTTTATGCGTTGGGTCTTGTACCCAGCCTGCAAAGAAGTAGCGGGTCATAAAGAGTACGGTAAACATAGAGGCTACGATACCGATCACAAGTGTTACGGCAAAGCCGCGGATTGGACCTGCATCAAACTGAAGCAGGATAAGCGCTGCGATGATCGTCGTAAGGTTTGAGTCAATAATTGCGCTAAAGGCTTTCTTATAGCCCAGGTGGATTGCAGAGGCAATTCGACCCGAAAGCTTAAACTCTTCGCGGATGCGCTCAAACACAAGAACGTTTGCATCAACTGCCATAGCAACGGTAAGGAGCATACCGGCAATGCCTGGAAGTGTAAGCGCCATCTCGATATTCTGCATTACAGCCCAGATGATGAACATGTTAAAGAGAACAGCGACAGATGCCACGACACCCGCAAAGCGGTAGTAGCTGATCATACAAGCAAATACTAAGATAATCGCTACGATAGATGCCATAATGCCGGACTGACGCTCCTGCTTTCCAAGTTCTGGGCTTACGTTTTGCTCAGAGAGGATCTTTGGAGTAAAGGAGAGCGATCCTGCCTTAAGGTCAGTTGCAAGCTTTGACACTTCACGCTGGCTAAAGTTACCGGAGATCATAGCATGGTCGCGAAGGCTTGCATTAAGCGATGGCGCAGAAATTACCTGGCCATTCAAAATCACAGCCATTCTCCAGCCCGTTCCTTGTGTAAAGCTTTCTTTTGGCGTACCGACAATAGCCTCTTCGCTAAACTGTGATGTCCAGTTATAGAAATCGTCGCGCGGGCTGTCAGATGCAGCCTTGCGTCCGGCCAGGTAGGAGCTTTTTACGCTAAAGAGAAGTATGTTGCCTTTCGAAGCGTCGTAGCTTGTCTGGATGTTTTCAAGACTTGAGCCGTCAAGTGCATAGTTTGCAAAGACGCACATCAATGGATGGCCTCTAAAGTACCAGTCTGCTGAGTCGTCGCCGCGAAGTCTTGCGATCATCGAAAGCGAGTCGTCAAATGCTCCTGACGGAACATATTCTGCCGGGTTTGCAAGGCGAAGGCCTGCATCGTACAGAATCTGAGCATGGTCTCTTATGCCGCTCGAGGTGCGATTTGATGCTGTCTGGAGCTTGTTGTAGGCGATCTGGTTGATCTGCTCTGACTCTTTTTGGTTTGTAACAACAGCTTCATTCCATACATCTTGAAGGAACTCATTTACTTCTTTAGCAAGTTGGCTGTTGTATGGGCCAAACTGCTCGTTCATAATATGGAAGTACATAGCTGATGCTTTAATAAGTTCAGCAGCAGACAATCCTTGCGCACCCGGAAAGTCGATCACAATGGTCGAGTTTTCGATGCGGATCGTTCTTTCTGATACGCCCATCTTGTTAATACGTTGATATAGCTCGTTCACAGCTTGGTGGAGCTGTTCCGGATCTGTTACCGGTTTGCCGGAATGATCAAGAAGTGCAATTCTGACGCTCTTTCCTCCGGAAAGGTCTAGACCCCAGCGAATAATCTTGCTGTCATCGCCTCTAAAGTAGGCGTTAAAAGAGCGCTTAAAGTTTGCAAAGTAGGCATTTTCCACCGGTGGGGGCACAGTGAGGCGAGCTGTTGGATCAAGATTTACCTGAGCTGACTGATAGGCCTCTTTTGCCCGTAAAATATCTTCTTGAATTGTGTCAGCGATACGATTTTCAACAATGATGCGCTGTTCGACATCTGAAAATTCAAGTGTTGCATATTCACGGCTTCCAAGGACAGTAAAGTCTTCTCTTGTCGCTTTTAAGATCGTTGAATAGTAGTCATCAAGTTCAAAAATTAAGTCGCGAGCAAACTCTGACCCATGACCTAGCGCTTGACCGGAATAGCTAATAAAGCCACGCTTTTGGAGCATGGATGCGAGCTGGCCTATCTCTTTCCCAAAGCTTTCAGCTTCAGGACTGCCTGGGAAACGGTTGTACTGGTCGACCATATTTTGCATGCCGCGTACAATTACATAGATCGAGCTATGGTGAAGTCCTGCATAAGGCGCATCGCGTGTTGGAGCCACAACGAGCAAGCAAAGACGCTTTTGAGCTGCGCCGGCAGCTTCGTATGCTGCAACATCAAAAATTGGAAGTTTATCGCGAGTTAAGTCAATATGCGTTGGATTCCACTCGCGTGAAATTTCGCCAAGTGTTTGATCCGTTACTGTTTTTGCTATCTTACCTAAATCAAGAGCCATAACGCTTAATGCGCCCGGCAGCGTGTTGAGGTTTATGCGAAAATCAGAAAAGCCTTGAGCAACAGTTTCATCTGTTGTCTGCTGCAGACGAGCAAGCTCATTCATAAGAAGGCGGTTCATATCTTCTTGTTGAATCTTCTGATACTCTGTACCCTGCTGGCGATTGCGCAATGTAACCACATCGGGATGAAGTCGCAATGTAATAGTATCGCTTGCCCAGTCGAGCACCATTTCATTAATAAGCGGGTTTTTCTGGCCAAGTGCCAAGGTATAGACAGCAGAAGTTGTGCTATTTTTTTGTCTTTCCTCTTTTAGCCACTCAATTACCTGTTTTCTTGTAAGCGGTTTTGCACTATTTTGACCTTTGGCTTGCGCCTGCAGTCCGGCTATGGCTTTATCAAGAACAGTAATTTGTGCATTAATTTCGTCTAGCTTTTCAAGCTGCTCGGCGTCGATAAGTTCGTTCTTTTTCTCTTTTTCTTTTCTCATCTCAGCAATAGCAAGCTTTTCGCGATCTAAAGCCGTTTTTGTATCCTGCATTCTTGCAGTAAGTTTTGTGATAAGAGCTGCGCTGTCGGGAAGATCGCTCTGTCCAAAGGCTGCAAAGTAGCGCTTTGCAAAATCGGTTCCCGGGAAGGTCTCAGAAACTTTAGCGATCTTGCGCGCAAGGAAAAGGATTGCATCCTTGTTGTCTTTTTCTTCAAGAACTGCTGTAGCTTCTACAACCTGCGGCGAGGTGCCCCCAAGCAGCTGAGCAATGCCAGCAAAGCGGTCGCTTACAAGATCAAAGTAAAAAGGCGACACCTTGCCTTGTATCTGCTTTGGAGCAAATCGGAAAAGTGTTTCCGGCTTTTGCTCATTAAAATGAACGCCGACGTTTCTAAGCACGCGTACAGTGTGATCTGAATCTGTTTGATCGCCAAGTGTGAGCTGTGCCGGAACAAAAGGAATAAGGGCCCCTGCCCTTGGAAGAAACTTTGAAAAGGTGTTTTTTTCATTTGCATTTGCAAACTGCACCGTAACGATACCTGGATCGTCCTTATTTAATACAACCTGCTTTGGATGCAGTCCTAAAAGGCTGCAGTAGGAGTCAATCCACTCCAGAGACTCATTCTCAAGGGA
The DNA here is from genome assembly GCA_963826935.1 of uncultured Chlamydiales bacterium. GTDB lineage: Bacteria > Chlamydiota > Chlamydiia > Chlamydiales > FEN-1388 > SZAS-7. The sequence continues at coordinate 468,374 of CAWGYH010000002.1, forward strand.
ATTTACCCTTGCGCTAATCCCCTTTGCAACGCCTGTTGCATAGGGCCCGTCAATAGGCTTTTTGAGGGGTTTAGAATAAAAAATCACCGTCGGGAGTATATTGTAGAGTGTAAGAACAAATACGGCGATTATTACGAAGAACTGCCAGCGTTTTTGCTTTTCCATAGTGTCAATTTTTGGGTTAAGTTAATCCCAAAAGGGTAACAGATTAGCCCCAATCCAGTCAAAACAAAAAAAACAAAGGACAAAGACAAAGGACAAAGACAAAGGACCAAAAGGACATAAAGGACATAAAGGACTTGGGTCATCGTCCTTTTGGTCCTTTATGTCCTTTTGGTCCTTAAAAAATGAGAGACCCCTTTACATTCTGCAAAGGGGTCTCTCTCATGGAAACTAAAAATTACGCTGTTGCAGGAACTTTGCTCGCAACAGTTTCTTTCTCTTGATGTGCATTTTGTTTTGCAACTGCAGCATCAACCTTCTTAGAGAGGGCTTTTACTGCAAACAGCCACAAGACTGCAACAACTGCAAATACGCCAAAAGCATAAGGTGCCGTCACAGAGACGATATTTGATCCGGCGCCGGCTACTGTTGCCGCAAGCACCATCTGCATGTTACTTTGAACAAAAGCACCACCGGCTTTGCCAGCACGGCCGCCGATAACATCGACCGCAGCCTTGCCCTTAGTTTTGAGCTCGTCATCAAGAGGAATGTATGCCATTTCCTTTGTAGAGTCAAACAAGCTATACTTGATGCCCTTTGATAGTATGATGATACCAGCTCCTAAGAACGTAGCAGCAGCAACAGGTGTTGTTGCCATTGACTGCAAGATAAAGTCTACCCAATCTTTTGCAAAGATAAAGGCAAAGAAGATAACGCCGCCCACACCGATCATAAGCGGAGTGATAGACGCAGCTGTAAACCAGCTTACGCGGCGAAGGAGGTTAGAGCCGATCAGCCAGCCAAACAAGATGGTAAACATGCCTGTAAAGGTAGAGTAGTTACCCATAAAAGCGTTATAGCCGCCCTTATCTCCGGCAAAATAGATTCCCAACTGGTTCTTCCACTGCACTTCGACGAGGTTGATAGTTACGCCGTAAGCCATGATCAAGAGGGCAATTAAGCCAAGCTCAGGTGACTTGAAGATGATTTTGCAGCTTTCGAGAAGCGATGGTTTTTCTTTCTTCTTCTTCGGCTTTGCACCTTCTGACGCATCATAGTAGCGAGGGTCGGTAAGAACGCTTGTATGCAGCCAGCGATAAAGAGCCATCGCTACAACGCCCAGAACAACAACTGCACCCATCAGCAGATACAAAGAGACCTGCCATGCTTCTTCATGTGATGGAAAAAACTGCTTAATATCTTCAGAACAGAAGCGCACAGCCTGGCCTGAAAGGATAAGGGAAAGGTTTCCAATTACAAGAAAGAGTCCATAAAAACGCTTTGATTCACGCATGCGAACGACGTGGTTTGCAAACTGCCAGAACATCAGGCCGATCATCGCACTGCCCCAAATTTCGGAAAGCACATAAAAGAGTGAGTATGACCAGTAGGCATAGATATCAATAAAGCCCGTCAATGCAGGATAAGAACCTTTTAGAGCTGCGATAGAGGCTGCACTCGGGTGTAGGCTGTCAAGATTTGGATATATCAAAAAGGCAAAAACGCCAAAGAAGATCAAAAATGGCGTTACGACGGCATAAAAGACATTCTCCCGCGATAGGATGTTTGTAAGCTTGGCATAAATAATCACGAAAATGATAGCCGCCGGCGTTACACAATAAAGTTTTAGGAAGGAAATTGCACCTGCTCCTGCAGAGTTTACCACGATGGTATCCTTGGTATCTCGAAGCAGCGTATAATTAAACAAAATACAAAACATAATGAACGCAAGAGGCAAAAACTTCTTAAGTTCAAAATTATGAATGGGCCATAAGGCGGCTCGCCATCCGGTAAATTCAGGGGTTACTTCATTGGCTTTTTGGGACATAGATACTCCATAAACATAGAGGTTAATTTAAAAAACAAGGCAACAATCTAATTGAAAACTCGATAGAGTGCAAGACATTTTGCTGCCACTCGTTAAAAGACTATACCTAATTTGCAAAAAAATTGCAATCTAACTTTTTGAAGATCAAATTCTTAGAGGGACAAGAATGCATTTTATCGATCTTCTATTGATTTTATGGGTGAAAAACAAGTACAAACGAAAAGAGTAACCACTAAGGCATAATAATCATCCCCCTATGGACGAAGAAGTACTACAAATTAAAGGCGGAACGCCACTCATTGGAGAAGTAAAAGCAGCAGGCGCCAAAAACGCCATGACAAAGCTGCTTGTAGCTTCCCTGCTCTCAGATAAACGCTGCACTTTCTACAACGTGCCAAACATCGGCGACGTTGAGGTGACAGTAGCCCTCTGCCGCGAAATCGGCATGCAGGTAAACTGGGATAAAGATGCAGGCGTGCTGGAATGCGAAACAAAAGAGCTTAAAACCTCATACATCCCACAGCGCTTTTCAGGCTCAAACCGCATTCCAATACTGATGATCGGTGCCCTTTTAGGACGTACTGACGAGGATGTTATCGTCCCGACAGTTGGCGGCTGCAAGATAGGCAATAGGGCCGTAGAGTTTCACCTCGAGGCACTTCGCCAGCTTGGCGCAACCATTGAACTTCGCGATATGAAGCGCGAAAGCGCCTATTTTGCCCACGCCCATAATGGCCTGCAAGGCACACTGATTCATCTGCCCTACCCGTCTGTAGGCGCAACTGAGAACACAATTCTTGCTTCAATTACTGCAAGAGGCACAACTATCATTAAAAACGCAGCGATTGAACCTGAAATTGTAGACCTTATCCTCTTTTTGCAAAAACTGGGCGCACACATTACCCTAGACGTTGACCGCACCATCCGCATTCAAGGCACGCGCAAGTTTTACGATGTCGAGCACACCGTCTGCTACGACCGCATAGAGGCTGCCTCCTTCGGCATGGCTGCCATCGGCACCAAAGGCCGAGTCTTTGTTCAAGGGGCAGATCATCTCAACATGATCACTTTCTTAAACAAGTTGCGCGAAATCGGCGGCGGCTTTGCAGTTAAAAAAGATGGTATAGAATTTTTCTATGATGGTCCGCTGCAAGGCGGTCTCCACCTTGAAACAGACGTCCACCCGGGCTTCATGACTGACTGGCAGCCGCCCTTCGTTGTGCTCCTTACCCAGGCTGCAGGCACATCTATCGTTCATGAAACGGTCTATGAAAACCGCTTTGGCTTTACCGAAGCCCTCCGCGAGATGGGCGCCGATATTTCCCTCTTTAAACAGTGCCTTGGAGGCAAGCTATGCCGTTTTTCATCCCATAGCTTCTACCACAGCATCGCCGTAAAAGGTGAAAGCGCACTTTCCGGCAAAAAAATTACCATACCAGACCTTCGAGCAGGCTTTGCCTACCTGATGGCGGCTCTTATTTCAAAAGATGAGAGCACAATTTCCGGCCTCCACTTCCTGGATAGAGGCTATGAAAACCTGGTACATAAGCTCACAGGCCTTGGCGCTAATGTGAAGCGATCGCAAAAGCGCGAGCAAAAAGAGCTCGAGCCAGCCTCCCTTACGGCTCAATGATCCCCTACCGCCTCGAAAGAAAACTGGGTGAGGGAGGGATGGGAGAGGTCTATTTAGCATTTGATGAAAGCCTGAATCGCTACGTTGCAATAAAACGCATTCGAGCCGATAAGGAAAATGACCCGGATGCAAAAAGGCGCTTTTTAGATGAAGCTACAACCTGTTCAAAGCTTACTCACCCGGCAATTATTCCCATTTTTACAGTTCACAAAGAGGATCCGATCTACTTTGCCATGCCCTACATTGAGGGCAAAATGCTTAAAGAGATTCTCACTTCAGACCACCCCTTAGCCACAATACCCTCACTTTTAAATATTTTTTTACAAATTTGCCACGCCTGCCAGTATGTGCATGCAAAAGGCATTGTACATCGCGACCTAAAGCCATCAAATATCATGATTGGAGCAAACGGCGAAGTAACTATTTTGGACTGGGGGCTTGCAGAATCTATTCAACAAGATGCCGAAAAAAAGCACAAAATAGCAGGATCTATCCCCTACATGGCTCCGGAACTTGTTTCCGGCATGCCGACAACATACCAAAGCGAGGTCTATTCACTGGGCCTTATTCTCTACGAAATGCTCACGTTCCGCTTTCCCTTCCATAGAGGCTCTGTAGAAAAGCACCATGAGTCGCAAATGAAAGAGCTTTGTGTAGATCCGGCCCGGGTGGCTCCTTTTCGAAATATCCCCCCTATTCTTTCTAAAATTACCTTAAAGTGCTTAGCTTGCGCACCTCAAGATCGCTATCAGTCCGTTGATGAGCTTGCCCGCGACTTAAAAGCCTATCTCTATCAAGAGACAAACTGGATAGAGGTAAAACCCCCGATTTGCGTTAAAAACTTCAAATTTGTGGACTATGAAAAGGTCGATGGCATCACCAAACGTTTTCAAGATGGAAAATTGTATTCGATCGACTATTCCTGGCTTCCTGAAATTGCCTCTTCTGTAGAACCAGAAGAGGGTTCTCTATTTGTTCGAGGAAAAGATCTGCACCCAGGCTTACTGGATGCTGCCGACACCCTTTTTACCCTTAAACACTACCATGACGCCCGTTTTGAGTATGAGCGCATTGCAAAAGAATATCCCTTCACCCCGGATGGCATGCAAGGGCGCTTTATGGCAAACCTTACAGCCTTTATGCTGCATGAGGCCGCCCCATTTCAGGATATAGAAAACCCCTTGGACTGCCTTGCAAAGGCCATAATTTCTGAAATTGAGAGCGCCCATTGGATAGAATATGCCTTTCACCACTACCCAAAACATCCTCTTCTTGAAAAGGTCTCCTACTGGCTAATGACGAAGCTTGAAGAGCTTACAGGCAATGATCGCTACCCATTCTTTCTTTTAGCCTTTCGCTACCTGCATGTTGAGAGCCAACCGGTGCGAACAGATGCGCTCTTGTCATCCTTTATCGAGGAAATTGAAGAACATTTTTTATTTCCCGATCCAGTTTCTGCAAGCGAAGATGCAGCTGTAAGACTTGCTTTTTGGTGTAATAAGCCGCACATTATTGAAGAAATAATCGAAGAAATGCTGCAGCTTGAAAGATCGCCTGTCTTTATCATCGAAGAGGGATTTTATGCCCTAATGGCCATGGGAAAATGGGATGTAGTGCAGGAAAAGGCCGATCGCCTCTCAAAAATATTCCTCGACCCACAAATGATTGCTAAACTTTCCTGGATTCAAGAGATCTTGCACTTTCATAAAAGCGGGAAAATCAACCATGAGCTCTTTAAAGAGCTGCCAAAAGGCCTTACAGGGGAGCAGCTAAGGCCCATCCTTTTTCTCTTAGAAGAGGCCATTTTACATAAAAAGAGCTCGACCATTAAGGAGATCGTCGAGATGGCTTTACCCTCTTTATCCCCTAGCCAAGAGAACCTTCTTAAAAACTACCAGATTTGGGCTCTGTTAATCGATAATGACAAGGCTGGAGCATCCCAACTCCTTAGCATATATAGCCAAAAGGAGCTAAACGAAACCCCCATGCTTGGCTTTTATTACGGCATCTGCCACCTTTCCGAGAAGAAATGGGGAAAATACATAGAACTTTTTGAAAAAGATACAAAAAAAAGGCTAGAAACAGCCTTTTTTTGTCAAAGACGCACTATCCATTTGCAGGCGGCTCTTCTCTATCACTGCTTTGGGCAGGATGAAAAGAGCCACCAATCTTATCTACTAGCCAGCCTTGCCCTTGCCGGCGACTAGGTCCATTACAGATGGAGCTACAGGAGCGGCTTTTGGAGCTACAGTAGTTCCACCTGGATCGCTTGCTGCGGCTGGAGCTGCTTGAACCCCTCCACCCGTTACATTCATAAGATTCGATGTAGAGCTACTATCACTTAGATTATTAGCTGCGTTGTCGGCTTGTATAGCATTTGCTTGCTGCACAAGTTTATTTACTGGCGGTACTGACATATATAACCTCCTTTCTCCGATACCTTTATTATATATAATTTTTTATTTAAATGTCAATGCATTCGCGATTGTCATAAAATTATAATTATACTATAATAAAGGTAGATAGAGAGGAGGCATCTATGGGAAGTCCAAGCAGTAGCAGCACCCCAGCATCAAGCCCTGATCCAATTCAGGAAGATAATACTGTCTTCTGGCAGGATATGGATGAAGTTATGGCTGAAAAAGAACAAGATCTGGCAGCACTCAACGAGTCAGAGGATAGGGAAGATCAAGTGGCGCTAAACCGGCTACAGAGCGTCATCGACGGCCAGTCCAATAGCATTAACGGCCCATCAGATAGCATGCTCAACGTGCTCAATAGCGACAACACCACCACAGCACCGAGCCCAATGAACCTTGCAGGCGGAGCCTCTGCCCCAACGACCACGAATAACGCCACAAAAATGAATAATAATCTTAATGGTGTTTAAAGCGCAAAGTCGCTAAACTTCTACTCTATGACTTTGCCACTTTTACAACAAACGCCGCCCCTATGGCGGAATGTTTTGCGTCAAAATATTACAAAACTTCAAGATCTCATATCCATATTAGAGCTGACTGATGAGCAAGTTCAGGCATTAGACGACCGGCCAGATTTTTCGCTTAACATCCCAAGGCGCCTTGCTGACAAAATGGCAAAAGCAAGAGTTGACGATCCCCTCTTTTTACAGTTTGTTCCGCTAAAAGAAGAGAGGATAGAGCACCCTCAATTTGTGATTGATCCCGTCCGGGATGCATCCTTCATGCTTGAGAGCAAGCTTTTGAAAAAATATGAGGCAAGGGCTTTGATTCTTGCCACATCAGCTTGCGCCATGCACTGCCGCTTCTGCTTTCGCAAAAACTTCAACTATGAAACAGAGGATAAAACCTTTGAGAAAGAGCTGGCAATCATCCGCAACGACCCCTCTATCGAAGAGGTGCTCTTAAGCGGCGGAGATCCCCTTTCGCTCTCTGATGAGGCTCTTCAGCGCCTTTTTGATAACTTGTCAAATATCGCCCACGTAAGGCGCATCCGCTTTCATACCCGCTTTCCAATTGGCATTCCTGAACGAATTGACAGCTCGTTTTTACATGTTTTAAAAAGCACTTCCAAGCAGGTGTGGTTTATGGTGAGCGTCAACCACATCAACGAGTTTGATCTTGATGTCTGGCACGCTCTAAAAGAGGTCCAAAAGCTTGGTATACCCGTGATGAGCCAAACGGTACTGCTAAAAGGGGTAAATGATTCGCACGCCGCGCTCCACGCCCTGTTTCAAGGTCTTGTAGACCATGGCATCATCCCCTACTACCTCCATCAGCTTGACGAAGTGCAGGGCTCTTCTCACTTTAAGGTACCCATTGAAGAGGGAAGAGCGCTTATTGCAACCCTTCAAAAAACTCTGTCCGGGTATGCCATCCCCAAATATGTTCAGGAAATAGCAGGCAAGCCAAGTAAAACGCCCCTTGCTTAAAAAGCAGCAAGTTTTTTAGTTTCAAGCTATTCTCACAAAGGAGTCATTATGAACAAATTTATACTTTCGTCAATCTTTGCTTTAGGCACTATGTCAGCTGGTTTTTCAGCCGAAATGCCCGCCTATGTCCAGGTGCAGATACAAAATATTGACCAGCAGGTCTCTGAACTACAGACCCAAAAAAAGCAATATGAAAGCCAGCTTCAATCGCTTGCAACTCAAAAGAGCCCTGAAGTATCTTTCAAAAAAGATCAGCTTCAGTCTATGCTCAATAGAACCAATACACAAATATCGACGCTTCAAAAAGAAAAAACAAAACTACAAAAAGATTATGAGTAAAAAACAGCTTCTTATAGTATCTCTTGCCCTTATTGGCGCACTCGATGCGGCCCCAACGCTGCCCCAGCAGCCGACCGATATAATCCAGTATCGCCCGGAGGCTCCAAGAAACCTCACCTCGTACGATACCCAGACTCGCAACCAGATGCAAAATATCGACACCCAAATAGTAAACCTCACCAATGAGCGCGAAGGCTTTAGGCAAAAAAGCGAAACGGCCGCCCAACAGGCCGACAGGCTCTTGCAGGAGTATCAATCCCAGGTAGATATACAACAAAATTACCAACGCGAAATGCAAACTATCGACGACAAGATTTCTCAGCTTGTTAAGAAAAAAGCAGACCTTGCAGTCCAGATGAGAAAATAGGACCTCCACAAGATAGTGAAGGTCCTCTTTTTGTTATTTATGAGATGAGAGGCTTGAGGCTGTCTTTTTAAGCTCTTCAATGGCGCTATTAAGGTCATTGATTGCTTGCTTGATAGCTTCTTTTGCCTTTGGCTGAATTTCTTGAAGTTCAGCATGAGCTTTTTGGCTCAATTTTGTTGTTGTGCTTACGGCTTGATTTGCAGCTGCTATAAATTTCTCTTTTGCTTGATGTATAGATTGCTGTGCAGCAGTTGAAGTTGCCTGCTTAAATTGGCTTGCAACAGAGTTTAATTCGTTAATTGTATTTTTTAACGACTCTTTTGTTTTTGAAGAGGCATTTTTCCACTCAGTTTCAGCCTTTTGCTTTAAGCTTTCTGTAGCCTGCATTGCACGATTTGCAGCAGTCATAAGGCTTTCTTTCATAGAAGAAGAACCCTGTTCTTGTGATGAACTTTGAGCATTCTGCCAAGGGTTGTGCTGCTGGCTTGGATTTTGTTGATTCTGTTTTTGTTGATTTGGTTTTTTTTGATTCTTATCCATAAAATTTCTCCTTTGATTTATGGTTTTTCCCATAACCTCTCTATAACAGACCCCCATGTTTTCTATCAATTTATATTTTTATTTACATATAAAGCTCTTGCGGGTATAGATCGGGTTAAAGGAAAAAAAGAGGAAACAGCATGTACTCAAGACTTTTTTTAGCAGTTTTTGCCATTATCCCCATCTTAGGCTTCGCAGAAAGCTCTCAAGATCTAGACTTGCAAATTAAAAAGCTAAAAGACGCCCGCACCCGTGCCGCCATGGAGGCATATATTGCAGGCAGCGACGCCGAACGCTTCCTCTCCCGCGACTGGGAAGACTACGAACAGGCCCTTCACGAACAAGAAATCAACGAAGAAAAAGTACACCGCCTTACCGCCAAAATCAACTCCCTCGAACAGCAAAAGGCTGCCCTTAGCAAATAAGCCCTGAAGTTACTATGTTGATAAGCTCTTTTGCACGCACATCCCAGGTGTGGTTTTGGAGGATGATATCGTGGGTGGCAAAAACATCATTTAGGCGCTCTGAATCATTTTTCAGGGCTTTTTCTATAAGGCTGTTTGCTTCTTGGTAGTTAGGTGAGAGGTAGTCGAGCCGTCCGAGGCTTTTAGGAAAGCTGTTTTGTACAGCCAGGTTTTTGCTGCCAAGTACGCTTGCGCCTGATGCGAGCGCTAAAAGAAGGCGCTCGTGAAGGCCTCTCTTAAACATGGGGAAGCTATTTATGACGATATAGGACTCAGAGAAAAGCTGTGAAAGCTCTGAAAAGGGCTTAGAATCGTGAAAAATGAGCTTTTTTTCATCTTTTAGGCATTTTTGCCACTCCAACTCATACTTTTGTGCGCCAAAGATGTGTACAGGCCTCTCAATTGCCTCCACAATGCGCTTGCGATCAAGGTTTCGAATATACTGATCAAGCGAGTTGAGAAGGTCGTAGTAGTTGATTGAGCGATCGATAAGCTCCCTTTCAAAGGCCCCATGCTGCTCTATAAGCTCAAAGTAGGCCTGTAAAAAGGAATAGCTATCACTTCTTAGCACCCTTTCTGCAAGATCTAACAGGCACTCTACTGCGGCATCTGATAGCTTTTCTCTCCACAAAGCCACGAAGGTATCGGGATGTATAAATGAGCCGCACATCACCACGTCGTAGAGCCTATCTTTAGGCGCATTATGTAAAATTGCCTTTTTATCGATCGCATGGGGAAAGTAGAAGGCATTTTTTGAGCCAAGCTTCTTAAAAAAGCCTACCGAGTCCTCGTCCACAAAGCCTACAAAAGCCTCAGGATCTTGTAAAAGCTCAGGAAAATCGCTTGCCGAGTCGACAATAAGGGCAATGTGAGGAATGCATAGCGGCTCTAAGTGCGACTTTTTAGGCACAACGACATTAAAGCCCGCTGTAAACTCTGCCCTATCCTTTAAGAGCTTGGCCATTACCCTGCCCACGCCCGTCTCATCATCGATAATGGATGACTCTACGCCCTGGCGCTGCAAGGCCTCTTTCAGCCCTTGGGTAAAGGCCTCTAATACCCCATACTGCTGGCTCTTGGTTGGTCTAAAAAAATCAATACAATGCACTTTCATAATGCTTTGTATACATATAGCGTCGCATGAATTAACTCAAGATGCTCGAAAACCAACCTCTAGGCTGACTGACCTATTCCATAGAAGAATTCATAGTTACGCATAAAAAGGCGTTCAAATTCCTGTTCATCGAGTTGCACGAGATCTTCGGGTGACAAAGTATCTGCGTCAGGAATATATGTTCCTCCAATCACGCCAAATGCTTGATCACATTGTCCGTCAGACTTTGACACAAAGCCATTTTTAGGTATCAAATAAATTTCTTCACTTCTTCCGTCCTGGGTTATCTCTGCACCAAGCATATATGTCATGTGACCCTGGCCGGCTTGTTCATTTAATAATAAAAGGTGCCCACGTATTGGGACCATCAAATTGTCTTTAACCAATTCTTTGCTACCAAGGCCGGTGCAGTTAAACACGATCGATTCACTAATTTCACCGAAGCTTTTTATATCTTTCATTTCTATGGGAATTACTCTCTTGGCCACTTCATTGTGCATTTCTTGCATCATTCCAGTCACATCAGCGTAATAGGTCATGAATTTCGTAAAGTCTCGGTGAATAACCCCATTTCCAAAGTCAATATCAACACTTTCACGAGGAGGAATCATCCCCAGCTCTTCAAGTTCTTCCACTCCGGAAGGACATCCAGGGCCTGCATAGAAAGGAATAAAACGAACGGTCTTTGACGAAAAATAGGGATGCTCCCCTTTTTCGATCAACTGATAGGCTCGAAAGGTAAAAAAATTGATTTCGTTAAGAATTTGTTGATGTTCAGGAGAGGTTTGCAGTGATACCAGTCCATAATCTCCTCCAGCTTTCCAGGAGGCTATATCATAGAGTTCTTTCGTAGTGATTCCTGCCACAGTATAACCGCGACGGCTCAGTTCAATGGCTGATCCCATTCCCATACAACCAGAGCCAATGACTCGAATAGGAGGGGTGTTTTTTTGCAGAGGATACTGCTTTTGAAACAGAGAGATTGCATGCTCGATAGACCCCAAAAACGTGCTCCATCCACTCCCTCCATGCCCATAACAATGGACGACAAATTTTCCATCAATTTCCTCTGTGGAAATATTAAACATCCCTTTTCGCATGGGCCTAACGCAGGCAATTTTTTTGGCAATAGCCTCTTTTTTTAAACAGGGCGGAGCTAGGACTTCTACACGATTTTGTGCACAGACAATCGCGTGAGTTACCATAAGCAAAAAAACACATTTTGATAGATTCATAGCTGCCCCTTTTTTAGGATAATAATGTGTTTCTTGCGGCAATTTTATGCAAGGAATTTTCCGAGGTATCACTCGGCGGTCGTCTTTAAAGCCAATAATGGCCCATAGTGTTGTAGCCGCAATGATGAGAGCTGGGTCTGCATTACGCATAACTTGATTGATGAGGGGGCGGCCCTTTTCAATTGGCTCGGCCTTTCCGGATAAGCCCATTATAAAACCATGCCAAAGACTTCTTTAGTAAAAGCCCTGTACAAAAATCATTACTGTGAGTTATACTACTGAGTGTTATGCTCTTACGGATTACACATCGAATCCCAAGTGAGTGCCTGGAAAAACCCTAGATGTGGAATTTTCCTGGGACAAGATATGCAAACTTTTATTCATTCTATTCAATAATATATAAGGTTTTTTTATGACTCCTATCAGTTCACAATTTGTCATTTCGCTAAAAGAGACGGTGGACACGCATAATGCGCAGCTAGGTCAGTCACGGTGGGTGGACACTCATAATGCACAGCTAGGTCAGTTACGTTCAGATTGTATTTGGGCACGCTTCATTGCTTCAGAAGATTTCGGGTTGTTCAAGGAATCCTTACGCTATATACTCTCGGTGCAAGAGCCCCCGAAGTTTTTGCTTAATCTGAAATGGAAGCTCTTGTCCTTTGTATGCTCTTTCGATATGACTCATCATGTTAAAGATGAACCGCTTAATGTGAGACAGTTTGTGAACTTGGGCCATGAATGCAGTGAGTTTGGCATCTCGCCCTACATCTCGGCCACCGGCTTGCGCTGCATCAGGATTTACGCAGACGTCAACCATATGAATGAGAGTCCAGCCCCATCACTTCCGTCTACGGCGCAGCGTCTTGAGTTTGCTATAGGCGTAGAACAGGCTCGCTTAGAGAGAATCACCGAACTTTACGGGCCCCGAAACTAATCATTCTTAACTGTTCACTTCCAACAGTAGAAATAAAAGTTACAGGACTTGCTAAGCCATGGGATGGCCAGGCAGTTTTTCAGTGATGAGCCCTAATCACTTTTGATGGGGGGGTCGCCGAGGGCGCTGGGCCGCCGTAAAAGCTCATAATCTCACGGAATTGAAATATATTTTACTATAAATAGCCTTTTGTTATAATAAAGTATATACGACAGAGCTAGAGGAGGTTTCAAATGAGTGGTGGCTGGAGTGATTATGCGAGGAATTTATTTAATCAGGGCGCAAATTATGTGAACAGTATCTTGCCCGGGCAAAAGAATGAAAGCGAAGATGTTGGATCCCCTCCCGGTTCTGATCATGAAAGTATCGCAAGCAGACCTTCTACGGATTCTATGGAAGATTCTATAGAGGATTCTCTGGATTCTGCAAAAGAGGCTTCCACAAAGGTTGATGCTGCTACTAAAAGAGTTTTTATAGGGACAGGGACAGTAGACAAAAAGCTTGAGGAAATGCCCGAAGCTGCTGCGAAGAAGGTTGAAAATAGTGACTTTGCTAAAGACCTTAAAGCAGCTGCGGACACTGTTGAAAATACCGACTTTGCTAAAGGCTTTAGAGCAGCTGCGGACAGTGTTGAAAATACTAATTTTGCTAGAGACTTTAGAGAAACTGCGAAGCTTGGCACTCAAAATCCAGAAAAAAAAACAATAACCACAATAATCAGCCTTATGGAACGTCGAGAAGCCCTCACCAAGGATATCAATAATCTTACCAATCCGGACGTCTCAAAGCGTGAAAAACTTGGCCGCGTTTTGAATGTTGCTCACAGGGTTACTCTTACTCTAAAGAAAAAGGAGCTAGATAAAGTGAGCGAATCCCTACGCAGCTATGATGACTTGCTGTTAAGTAAAGCCTTCGTTGAATGGAATAACAAGTAGCCCGAGTGGATCTAACCTTAGGCATCGGGATATTCACTACAGCTAGTTCTTACAAGGACATGTCTAATTACCAATTCAGGCATTCAATCTAAATCAAGAATGGAAGAATGGGCAATCGCCCTGCAAGAAAATTGACTTAAAAATGATACTTTTATACACTCACGCCTCTGTTGGCTAAAATCTGTTTATTATTTATTGTCGAGTGTTAAAGGAGCTACATTCTCATGACGACAACTGCTGTCACTCGAACCCCATTAGTTCCAGATACGATCATGGTTCGCGAAGCGTTGTGCGGCGCCTCTGGGAGAGGCCCTACCAGCATGACAGTCTTTTGGCCCATACAGTTTTTAAAAGGTGAGTTCTCTCTTGAGCTCTGTCATGAGACCATTAAGATACTAACTGATCTCCATCCCAATCTCCAGACCTCATTCCAGGTCCAAGGCGCAGTCGTAAATCAATTTAAATTAGAGCCTGTTTTAGTTCCTATAACCCTCTATCAAGATGATGGGACTCCCAACTTCTGGCGATCAATGGTAAAATCTGAACAGCGCAGGCCATTCGATGATCCAGATCAACCTGCCTGGCGTGTTGCTGTAAGTAAGGGCAAAGAGAATACGATTTTAGTTGCGATCACGATTCTGCATGCCCTTGGAGATGGCGTTTGCGGAGGACAGCTTGCCGTCCAATTCAATGAGGTCATGGCCAATCTCATCTTGAAACAAAAACATTCTCTTCGGCTTGAAGAAACATCGCCTCCTCCGGACGTTCTTTATCAAAAGTATCCAAATGTAACAATTCCACCTCAACAAACTCTACCGCCCTTACCCTTTTATCCCGGCAATACAGGATTTGCCAAACATGCATTCACAAAATCCCCGGAACTCGTGCAGAAGCTACGATTATATTGTAAGCAGCATGATATCAAGATGCACAGCACCCTTGTCGCTGCACTTATCCTGGCCGTAAAAAAGGTCGTTAATCCACCTTTTGCAACATTCCAATCACTCACTATTGTCAGTTTTCGCGATGCAATGGGTGTGTCTAAATATCAATTCCGCCCTCTATTTTCCTGGCTTGAGGTGGACAATGTCAATCCGAACGACAGTTTTTTGAAGATTGCAAAATTCATTCATACCAATCTGCATGCTCAACTCGATGCTGGAAAACATGTTGGAAATCTGAAAGCAACAGAAGCAAAACTCGCTCAAAAGCCGACAGCCGATGAGATGATCTCGCAAGTAAGAATCGCCCCCAATTTAGTCAACCTAACCAATAGGCAAGAATTGGGGTCTAAAGGAACATATCCGGAAGCTGAGACCGAACCTGCTTTAGTCATGCCGGAAATTTATGGTGTAGGTGGAAATGCTCCCTATTTTGGCCTGCAAGGGCCCGGCGGCATTGGAATTACTGTGGGCGTAACGACTTTCAACGATATTTTCTACTTGACTGCCAGCTGCCTGGAAGATGAAAAACTAGGCCTAGGTGAGCAAATGGGCCAAGAAGTGCTGATCGAGATGGAAAATATCCTAAGAGGCTGTGAAAAATAAAATTACATCTTATCAACAGTAACCAGTCCCAAAAGATCGAGTCCCTGTTTGAGAGTGCGGCCGGTTAGGTCGGTTAGGAGCAGGCGCGAGGTTTGCTCGCTTGAGCCTTCGACGCGGCAGTCGCGGAAGAAATGGTTGAAGGTTTCAGCAAGAATGTAGAGGTACTCTGTGAGGCGGTTTGGCAGAAGATCTTCGGCCATCTGGTCCAGGGTTTCGCTGAAGCGGGCAAGGTGCAGAGCTAGGGCCACCTCTGATGGATGCTCGAGGCTGATTTTGCCTGTAGCGTAAAGGGATTTTGGGTCGATGCCTACTTTTCGGATAATGCCCTGCACGCGGACGTAGGAGTACATCACAAAGGCAGCCGTGTTGCCCTCAAAGCGGAGCATCTTGTCGTAGCTAAAGAGGTAGTCGCTAATTCTGTGGCAGACAAGGTCTGAGTACTTGATGGCGTTTATGCCTAGGGCGTGGGCAACCTTTTTTTGCTCATCTTCCGGCCAGTCGGGGTTTTTCTCTTTTAAAATGGCTTCAGCTTTTACTACGGCAGCTGTGATAAGGTCTATAAGGCGTTCGGTTTCACCTGAACGGGTGCGAAATTTTTTGCCGTCAGCGCCTAAAACCACGCCAAAGGGCACATGGTCAAAGCGCACCTTTTTGGGGTCTAGGTATCCGGCCTTCACAGAGGCCGCATAGATCATCTGAAAGTGGGTAGCCTGGCCTGCATCGGTGACGATGATGATGCGATCTGCCTTTTCATCCATAATGCGGTGGCGCATGGCTGCCATGTCTGTTGTGTCGTAGTTATAGCCGCCATCGGACTTTTGGATCATAAGCGGAAGAGGCTCTCCTTCGCGGTTTTGAAAGCCCTCCAGGTAGATGCATTTTGCGCCCTCTGATATAGTGACAAGCCCTTTTTGCTCAAGCTCAAGAACCACTTCAGCAAGCATTGGGTTATAAAAAGATTCGCCCCGCTCGATAAGGCGCACGCCTAAAAGATCATAAATCTCTTGGTAGGCGTTTTGTGAGATGGTGCAGATCGCTTCCCAAAGCTCTACAGCTTCCTTATTACCGCTTTGAAGCGCCACAACCTGAAGCTGGGCCGCTTTTTTAAAGTTTGCATCTTCATCAAACAGCTTTTTGCCAGCCTTGTAGTAGCCGACAAGGTCAATCAAGGTGACATTTTGGATCCCTTGGGGTACATACTGCTTGATGTAGGCAATAAGCATGCCAAAGGCTGTTCCCCAGTCGCCAAGGTGGTTTAAGCGAACGACATCTGCCCCCAGAAATTCAAAGAGCCTGGCAAGCGTATCGCCAATAATTGTGGAGCGAAGGTGGCCAACGTGCATCTCTTTTGCGGTATTTGGGCTCGAAAAGTCTATAACAATTTTTTGATGTTCGGGGGCATGAATGCCAAAGCGCGGCTCTGTTTGCATACGCGCAAGTTCATTTTCTAAAAAGCTACTCTTGAGCCAGATATTGATAAAGCCCGGGCCTGCAACTTCGAGCTTTTCGATACAGTCACCCTTCTCACAGTCCGCTACAATTTTTTCTGCAATTTGGCGAGGAGCCATCTTGAGCTCCTTTGAGAGCTTCATCGCGCTATTAAACTGGTAGTGGCCAAATGAGCTCTGTGTACTACGGACAAGTTCAATTTCGCCCGGAAGATCCCCAAAGGCTTTTTTTGTCGCCTGAGCAAAAATGGCATAGAGAGTAGAAACAATAGAGTGAGCAACTTGCGACATAAGCTATATCCCCAAAAATAGCCTTAATGATAAGTAAAAGTAGTCTAAACTGCAACTTCTTGACTTTATAAAATATTTACTGTAGACTTATTGCACTTATGGAATTACTAGCAGATCATGAAATGTTAAGACTTTGGCTTCTTGAATATGGCGCTCTTGCCCTGTTTGGGCTGCTTGCGCTTGAAATTATTGCCTTGCCCATCCCTGGCGAGCCGCTAATGGTTTTAACAGGCGTTCTTATTTTCGAAGGCGACCTTGCAATGCTGCCCACTGTGCTGGCAGCCTACCTTGGCTCCATTGCAGGCATAAGCGTAAGCTATATCCTAGGCCGCACGGCAGGATCCTACCTCGTTGTAGCCTATGGCCCAAAAATTGGCCTATCAGATAGGCGGATGGGGCGGGTAAATAGCTGGTTTTCACGCTTTGGCAGATGGACGCTTGTACTTGGCTACTTTGTTCCCGGCCTTCGCCACTTTACCGGCTTTACAGCCGGCATGACAGGCCTTGACACCAGGCAGTTTTTCCTCTTCGGCTACGGCGGCGCCATCGTCTGGGTTACAATTTTTATTTCAATGGGCTATTTTTTCGGCGACATCTGGATTTCGCTCTTTGATAAAGTCTGCGAATTTTTTACCATTTAGGTTGTCTTAAAAGCTCGTCTCAGGTAAATTTTTTGTTATTCTTTATGATTTTGAGGTATACATGTCTAAGATGACCCTACCTGCTGGCTTGCAAACCCAGCTAAAAGACTACCTGGAGAGTACGAAGCATCCCGAGCTTATTACGACCTATCTTCACTATGTCGAGCTCAAGTTTGGGCTGAAGCCGGTACTCTTTGTGCGCGATAAGCTCGTCTACCAGAGTGTAGATGAAGCGGTGCGCCTGCTTGAAAAAGAGGGCAAGCTCTGGAGAGAGACGGAAATTAAGATCGGCTACGTATCATCCAGCGTCGATGAGCTTACGAAGAAGATCTATATCTGCCCCTTCACAGGCAAAGTTTATGGCGATAACACCCACCCAAACCCGCAAGATGCCATCTACGACTGGGTCTCAAAGTGCCCGGAAAACACAGAACGTGTCGGCGGCCTTCGCGTAAAGCGCTTTTTTATCTCTGAAGACCCTGAAGTGATAAAGGCCTATGCAAGCAAGTTCACGCCAAAAAATCCGATCACCAAGATCGTCTTTTCATCGGCAGTAAACGGCAAGCTCTACCATTCGAAAGAGAATGTAATCGAAGACTTTAAGGAAAACTACTTAAAGAGCGTTACCTTGGTTGAAGTGCAGAGCCAGAGCCGCTTTCAGATCGAAGAGCATTTTATGGAATTTATACAGCAGCAGCTTGCTGAAGACAAGATCGCAAGTTTTCGTCGAAATGATGTCTGAAGTCGAAGAGTTTGGCAAGTATGTGGAGAGCTGGCTGGGCGAGGTGGAACAGGAAGCTTGAGAGTTTACCACTGCACCTCTTTCGAAGACACTCACAACGTAGCTAAAGCCTTTGGGCAAGAAGCTTCTGAGGGCGCAGTTTTTGCATTTTTTGGCGATTTAGGAGCCGGCAAAACCACCTTCATACGCTCATTCGTAGAAGAGGCCGCAGGCATAGAGCCCGAGGCCGTAAATAGCCCCACCTTCCAGTACCTGAACATCTATAAGGGCAAGAAAAAAGTCTACCACTTCGACCTCTACCGACTTAAAAGATAGCGAGGACTTTTTTAGCTTAGGCTTTGACGAAATGCTCGCCTCAGATGGCATCTGCTGCATAGAGTGGGCTGAGAGGATTGCTGCAATTTTACCTGAAAAAACCATCCATATCAAAATCAGCCATGCAAGCGAGAGATCGCGCACTATTGAGGTCCAGACATGAAGCTCAACTGGGGTAAAACGCGTTTTATAAAGTCCTGCCTTGTGCCGGATGACTATCCAAAGATACCCCACTTTATGAACCAGGTGGCAATCTGCGGCCGCTCAAACGTAGGAAAGTCTACGCTTATAAACGAGCTTTGCCAAAGATCAAATCTTGCCAAAACCTCAAAAACGCCCGGAAAGACGCAGCTTTTGAACTTTTTTGAGATAGACGAGAGGCTTATGTTTGTAGACCTTCCCGGCTACGGCTATGCCAAAGTGCCACACGAGATAAAGAGCGACTGGGGCAAAGTGATCGCTACCTTTTTGGAAAAGGCGACAAGGCTCGAGCTTATCCTCTTTTTACTCGACATAAGGCGCCTGCCAAATAGTGAAGATTTAGAGCTTCTTCACTGGCTCTACCACTACCAAAAGCCCTTCCTCCTCGTCCTGACAAAGGCTGACAAGGCCAAAAAGCAAGAGCAGGAGGCCCAAACAAAAGCCATTTTAAAAGAGCTCCCCTACGAAGGCTTTGAGTATGTCCTCCACTCTAGTAAAAGCCACCTAGGAACCTACGATTTACGACAGAAGATAGAACAGTATGCCATTACTTAAAACCCACACCTTTGTCTGCATAGACTGCGAATCAACGGGACTTGATCCCAAAAGTGATCGCATCATCGAAGTTGCTGCCGTCAAGTTCACCTTAGATGGCACTCAAGAAGCATTTGAATCGCTGATCGACCCCCAAGTGCCAATCCCCAAAAGCTCTATCGAGATCCACCACATTACCGAAGAGATGGTTCAGGGCAAACCCACGATAGATAAGGTCCTCGATGAACTTTTTGATCTTATTGGAGACCATCCCCTCATCGGCCATGGCATCAAGTATGATATCGAAATTTTGGCCATTGCGGCAGAGCGCTGCAGAAAAAACACTCAGATACGCAAAAACCCCTTCTTTGACACCTTGCGCCTTGCCCGCCTTTATGGCGAAAGCCCCTCAAACTCACTTGAAACGTTGCGTCGGCACTTTAACATCCAGGAAGAGGGCGCACACCGCGCCATGAGCGATGTGGTGGTAAATATACAGGTGTTTAAAAAGCTATCGCAAAATTTTAGAACCCTCGAGCAGCTGCGTGAAGCACTCTCCCGCCCCATTCAGATGAAAAACATGCCTCTTGGAAAACATAAGGGCCGATCCATTAAAAGAAATCCCCCTTGAATACCTGCGCTGGGCAGCAAATCAGGACTTTGATGAGGACCTTTTATACTCCCTCAGATCCGAACTCAACCGCCGAAAAAAGGGGAATTCATTCACTCAGCTGGCAAATCCCTTTCTTAATTTGTAATTTTTTTCGCCCCCACATACCACTGTAGAGCCTTTTTTTATAAAATTCTATATCTTATATGGAATAAATAATCGCCTCTTGCAATACTTAAGTTGTCTTGAGAAAAATGGGTCTTGAGACACTCCGATAACAATTTTACAAAGAAGGCAATGGACCTTTCCATTCTAGCTATTCTTTTTTGTTGTGCTGTTGCAGTAGCAAGCCTTTGGTTTTTTGCCAAAAACAGCGGCTCAGAAAGCAGCACGTCATCCGTGAGTAAGCCAATAGGCTGGCTTTCACTTGCAGGCTCCTTCATGGCTGCGCAATTTGGCGGAAGTTCCATTCTCTATACCGTGGAATGTGCACAATCAGACGGCATCTATGCCATCCTCTACCCCCTTGGAAGTGCTCTTGGGCTCTTAGCATTGGGCTTGGGTCTTGGCGCCCGCATTGCAAGGCTTCAGATTTCAAGCGTTCCTGACCTATTTGAAAAGCACTACGGATCAGAAACCTTGAAAAAGGTCTCCTGCTTTTTAAGCATTGCCTCTATCTTAGGGCTTTTAATTGCACAAGCTGTAGCCCTAAAAGACCTTTTCAGGGCGCTTGGCATACAGCATGACACCCTTATCATCGGCTCCTGGATTGCTATAGTCTTCGTCACCATCCGCGGCGGCTCAACAAAGACCAAAGCATGGATTGCCCTTGTTCAGGCAGCGCTTCTGCTCATAGTGCTTGCTGCAGCCTGCTTTTTAAGCCCAACATCTCCCACAAGCAGCTTCTCCATTTTGGGGACATTTGGCGGAATAGAAAGTGAATTTATCGAGGGCTTTAACACAAAACTTTCAGCCTATCTTCTGATGCCTTGCCTCTTTATGTTTTTGGAGCCTGAGATGGTAAGAAGCTCGCTTCAGGTAAGATCCAAAAAAGAAATTTCGGTTGCTGTGCTCTTTTCCGGCGTCGTACTCCTTCTCTGCTCTTTTATTCCCGTCTACCTCGGCATGGTAGGGAAAAATCTAGGCTCTGAAGGGAGCAGCACGACGGAATTTATGAGCACCGTCGGCCAAGCTACTAACCCTGTCATTACCATATGCTCTGCCGGTATTTTGATGGTGGCGCTTATCTCGGGAGCTTCAGCTCTTATCCGCTCGTTAAACACGCACCTTATGAAAGACCTCTACGAAAGCCCAAAATCCAAGAAAAAATCCAAACTCCTCTTCAACTTTTCTTGGGGTTGGACGCTTCTTTTGGGAATGCTCGCTTTAGCCCTTGCCTACATAAACTTTGAGATGGCAACCCTCATCCTCCAAAGCTATGAACTTGCAGTCGTCTGTATGTTTGTGCCACTTGTAGAGGCCGCCTGCGCTCGAAAAGATCAAGAGTACCCAAAACTTGCCGCGGGCCTATCGATGTGCTTTGGAGCAATCGGCTTTTGCCTTACAAAGTTTTGTGACATTAGCTTTTTCCCTGAAGTATTTTCGATACTTCTTTCCTGGCTCGGCTTTATGATAGGAAAGAGCCTCTCAAAATCCACACCGGTAAAGAAAAATGAACAACATATTGACAGTGAAGGAATTAGATGTAGCCAATAGGCGAGTTCTTGTTCGGGTCGACTTTAATGTTCCTCTCGATAAAGAGGGCAATATCACTGACGATACCCGCATAGTTGCCTCTCTTCCTACCATCAACTATCTACTCGATCATAAAGCAAAGGTAATTTTAGTAAGCCATCTTGGCCGCCCAAAAGGAAAAACTGCTGCATTTTCACTTGCGCCATGCGCAAAGCGCCTGTCGGAGCTTGTGAAAAGGCCCGTCACACTTGCTCCAGACTGCATAGGAAAGGATGTGGAGGCGCTTATCGAAAAGATGCAGCCGGGTGAGATCCTTCTCTTAGAAAATGTGCGTTTTTATCCTGCCGAAGAAAAGCCGGAGCTTGATCCAACCTTCAGCCAAAACCTTGCAAAACTTGCCGATCTCTACGTAAATGACGCTTTTGGATGCGCTCATAGAATGCACTCCTCTACCGCAACCATTGCCAAATTCTTTCCTCACAAGGCAGCGGCAGGCTTTTTGCTGCAAAAAGAGATCGATTTCTTAGGAGGTGCGCTGAAAAACCCAAAAAGGCCCTTCTTTGCCCTCATAGGCGGCGCCAAAATTTCCACCAAAATTGGCGTGCTGAAGGCACTCTGCCAAAAGGTGGATCTGCTGCTAATTGGCGGCGGCATGGCCTACACCTTTTTAAAGGCAAAGGGTATACCGATCGGCAACTCTATTGTCGAAAATGAGATGCTTGAGACCGCTCTGGAGATCCTGAAAAGCCCCACCAAAATCTTGCTTCCGGAAGATATTGTGGCAGCAACAAGCTATGACAACGCTGCCCCCTCAAAAATCTTTACTTCCACAGGAGGCATTCCGGAAGGCTATGAAGGCATGGACATAGGCCCTAAAACTGTTCTTGAGTGGACAACCACCCTTAAAAATGCAAAAACAGTGCTCTGGAATGGTCCCGTTGGCGTTTTTGAAATGCCGAACTTTGCAAAGGGCACAAAGGCAATGGCTGAAGCAATCGCAGATCTAAAAGATGCTACCACCATAGTAGGCGGCGGCGATACGGTAGCTGCCATCCAAGAGACTGGCCTTTCGGACAAATTCTCCCACGTCTCAACAGGTGGGGGAGCATCGCTTGAATATGTTGAATTTGGTACACTCCCAGGCATAGAGGCTCTACGATGAGACGAGGACTTTACCGTTTTTCGCGCCGTCCAACCGGCCCCCCAAACCTTCTTGCGGGGGCAATTTTGTTGATCATCATTCTGGCGCTGCTGGTCTTTATATTGACTTATTTTTGATAATGACCCACAGGACCGTCCCCAACTTAAGCCTTTTTTCGATCTTATCTTAATCCTGATCTTGATCTTGATCTTGGTCTTTTACAACATTTATTAACTCTCGAGACCGAGACCGTGACCGAGACCGGATGCTTCGCTTAACTGCACGCTATGCAAAACATTCGGTCTCGGTCTCGGTCACGGTCTCGGTCTCGATAAAGCAAAAAACGTACAAAGTCGGGACCTTTGGTCCTTTTGTCCTTTGGTCCCTTTAAATAACCCTTGAACATATTTGTGAAGTTGTGTATGATGGTTGTGGTTTTAACAAAAAGTATTACCACAGATGGATCTTGATACTCTACATCTGCCGGTTCCTTCCACAATAAAGCGCAGCTTCGCGCTCTCTAGCTCTTATGCCTCTATAACCAAGGGTTCTGTATGAAGGAAAGCTCTGCCGAGTTTAATAAATTTGGTAAACTCAGGAACTTTTTCTGGCCTGTACATAGAAGCGAGCTTAAAAAGCTCATCCCGATGCTTGCAATTTTCTTTTTACTTTCATTTGACTATAACATCCTTCGCTGCCTAAAAGACACGCTTATTATCACCGCCGAACATTCCGGAGCTGAGGTAATTCCATTTATTAAAGTTTGGGTCATGTTTCCCCTTTCTGTCCTCATGGCCTATATCTACGTGCGTCTTTCAAACCGCTTTTCTAGAGAAGGCGTGTTTTACATGGTGCTTTCTATATTTTTAGCCTACTTTGCTATCTTTGCCTTTGCACTCTACCCGCACCGCGACTCGCTGCATGCTCACGAAACGGCAGACAAGCTTCAGGCTCTCTTGCCCGCAGGCTTTAAGGGCTTTATCGCCATGTATCGCTACTGGATTTATACCCTCTTTTATGCGCTGGCTGACCTCTGGTCAAATATTATTCTGGCACTCCTTTTCTGGGGTTTTGCAAACCAGGTGACAAAACTGAATGAAGCAAAGCGTTTTTATGGCCTCTTTGGCCTTGGCACCAACTTTTCAGGCGTTGCAGCAGGTCAAATCTCTATCTTCCTCACTATGCTGCCCTTCTACCCAAATCTTGGCCTGGGAGATGACTCCTGGGGTCAGTCGATGACTATGCTTATCTGCCTTATCATCTTGGCAGGGTTTATCACGATGGGCGTCTTTCGCTGGCTGCATGTCTCAGTACTTAACAAGGAAATGGCCGACGAGCATGCTGAAGCAATCGCCAATAACTTGCCGCCTCCCACTAAGAAAAAGCTTTCCATGCGGGAAAATTTACGCTACGTACTACGATCTAGCTACGTGCTCTCTATTGCGCTCATTATCATTGCCTATAACGTTGTCATCAACTTAACCGAAGTGCTTTGGAAGCATGAGGTGCGAGAGCTCTATCCCGCTCCAAAAGACTACAATATCTTCATGAACGAAGTAACCACGATAATAGGCGTCATGGCAACCCTTATGGCCCTTTTTGTGTCAGGAAACCTCATCCGCCGCTTTGGCTGGACCTTTACGGCCCTTGTAACACCTGTAATTTTACTTCTCACAAGTTTCGGTTTCTTCGGCTTTTTCTTCTTAAAAGAGCATCCGCAGATTGTTCTTAGTCTTTGCGGCCTATCGCCGCTCTACCTTGTCGTGCTGTTTGGCACCATGCAAAACAGCCTCAGCCGGGCTGCAAAGTATACGGTATTTGATGCGACTAAAGAGATGGCCTTTATCCCGCTTTCAACGGATGAAAAAATTAAAGCAAAAGCTGCAGTCGATGGCGTCTGTAACCGCCTTGGAAAGTCTGGGGGCGCAGTCATTTATCACTTCCTCTTTTTCGCATTTACCTCCATTCCGGCAAGTGCTCCTTATGTTGGACTCTTTTTACTTATCATCATCGGCCTTTGGATGGTGTGTGTGAAAGTACTTGGTCATAAATTTAATGAAATTACCAAGCCAGAGCTCCAAGCGGGCTATCAAGAAACAAGTGGCAGGATCGCTCCGGCAACAGCATGATTAAACATTTTAGTTGTCATAAAATTTGATAATGTGTATACTTAGCCTTTATTCAGGGGAATAGCAATGCAGCAAGCAACCAGTCAAACCTTTGGAAAGATTAGGTCATTTGTATGGCCGATCTACAGGTTCGAGCTTAAAAAACTCCTTCCTATGTTCCTTATGCTCTTCTTTGTCTGCTTTAATTACACCATCCTGCGCAACCTTAAAGACACCATCGTCATCACCGCTAAAGACTCAGGCGCCGAAGTAATCCCCTTCATCAAAGTGTGGGTGATGCTGCCGGCGGCCGTTATTGCCACAATGCTCTTTACCTACCTTACAAACCACTTTAAGCGATCAACCGTCTTCTACATTGTTATCGGCACGTTCGTAACCTACTACTGCAGCTTTGCCTTTGTAATCTACCCCGTACATGAACAGCTAAGTGCAGATAACCTTGCACATTTCTTACAGTCCACCTTACCTAACGGTTGCAAGGGCTTTATCACAATGGTTCGCAACTGGCCCTTTACGATGTACTATGTGATGTCAGAGCTCTGGAGCACCATGGTGATGACAGTGCTCTTCTGGGGCTTTGCCAACGAAATTACCCGCATGTCAGAAGCAACCCGCTTCTATAGCGCCCTCAACATTAGCTCAAACTCTGCCTCTATTGTTGCAGGCCAGGTTGCCGTTATGGTCACAACCAACATATTTGACCCCTCATTCTTCTTTGGTAATGACGCTTGGGAGCAGACAATCGATAAGCTTACCCTCCTCATCTTCATCTGCGGCGCCGGCATTATGCTTTGCTTTCGCTGGATGCAAAAAAATGTGCTGAGCGACCCCGCCTTCGTCCCTGAAGAGGTGCAGCACCCGAAAAAAGAGAAGAAATTAAGCTTTAAGGAGAGCATCTCCTACGTTGCTAATTCTAAATACTTCCTCTGCATAGCGGCGCTTGTCGTCTCCTATAACCTCGTTATCCACATGGTGGAAATTATCTGGAAAGATCGCCTCAAGGAGCTCTATCCAAACCCCAACGACTACAACGTTTACATCAACAACCTCACCTCCGCCATGGGCGTTATCTCTACAATCGCTGCCCTTGTGATGGTGGGCATCATTCGCAAGCTTGGCTGGACAAAAACGGCCCTCATTACCCCTATAGTGCTCTTTTCAACAACCGTTGCCTTCTTTACCTGCCTTCTTGCAGAGACTACGCTTTCACCTTTCGTATCGGTACTGCTTGGCACAACGCCCCTTGCGCTTGCGGTCCTCTTAGGATCGATCCAAAACTGCTTTACAAAAGCGGCCAAGTACTCGCTCTTTGACACCACAAAAGAGATGGCCTTTATTCCGCTTAGCCCGGAACTTAAGCTGAAAGGCAAAACTGCCATCGACGGCATAGGCTCACGCCTTGGAAAATCCGGCGGCTCGCTCATCCACCAGGGCCTGCTTGTCATCTTCGGCACCCTCACCTTCAGCACCCCGTACGTTGCAGCAATCCTCCTTGCCGTCATAGCACTCTGGATCACAGCAGTCCGCACACTCGGCAAGCAATTTGCTGAAAAAGCGCACGATGTTATGCCGGGCCATGCTCAAACCCTGGCTCCAAGTAAGACTCCTACCCCTTCCATCATCGAACAGCCTGCAGCTGCCACTGCTTAATATCTTAATCTTGATCTTGATCTTGATCTTTTTCTTCTTCTGAGAAGTTGAGAAAAAGAAAGATTAAGATCAAGATCAAGATCGAGATCAAGATTAAGACTACCTGGTTTGTTTATGAGCTTTCTCTATCCTGACAAGCTCAAAAAATGAGGCTATGCCAAGCAGGCCAAAAGCTGCCCACACCACTGCAGGAACAGGTATATTCTGAGCTAAAAGGATCAGCGCGATAAACTGAAGGGCTGTCATCAGCTTGCCTGAAATAAATGAGCGAACTTGCCATGTACAAAAGCGCTCGGCAACCTTTAAATAACAGCCAAAAGCAAGCAGGCTTATATCGCGAAGAAGAAAGAGGCCAACTTGCCACAACGCCAGGCTCTCTTCATTCCAAAAAACAAAAAGTGCCGCCCCCACAAAAAGCTTATCCATAAGCGGGTCGACAACAGTTCCAAGAGGAGTACACTGTTTATAGCGGCGAGCAAAATAGCCATCTAAAAAATCAGAAAGGGCAGCCAAAGCTATTGCCAGCGTGCGAAAAAGCGGCGATGCACTTAAGAAAAAAAGGCTTAAAAGACCTCTTAAAAGAGAAATAAGCGTCGGCAGGTTCATGACACAACGACTTTTTTACGTTTAGCAAAGAAGTAAGCGCCGACTGCCATAGCAACCACAAGAAGGGCAATGCCCACAACCATGCTTGTGCCATGCACGGACGCATAGAGCGCCTCATAATTTTTACCGCTTAAGTAAGCAAGGTAAAACAAGAGAGCTGAAAAGCCAAGGCAGGCAATGCCATCTGTTATCAAAAATTTATAAAACTGCATTTTAGCGGCGCCTGCTGCCATAAAGATGCCGTTACGTAGACCAAAAGGTATGCATCGGCCTACAAAGAGCGTAAGAACGCCATATTTTTTGTAAAAGTTTGCCACTTTTTCCATTTTTTGCCCCTTCATCTGGGAGGCCCGCTCTCCAACCATCCTGCCAAGGCCGTATGCGATACAGTCAGAAATAAAGCTTCCAAAAAAGGCCGCACAAAAAAGCTCTACAGTATATTCAGGAAGGATGGTGCTTGCAAGGGCCCCGGCTGCAAGCAGGAGAAGATCCTCGCTTACAGGCAGGCTAAAGCCCGTTACAACAAGCAGTGCAAAAATAGTAAGAGGTGCATAGGGACCTGCAACTACCAGCCACTGAATGAGAGATTCCATTATTTTTTCTCCACGGAAACTATCGCCTCAAGGGGAATTGCAAGCTCTGCCCCTTGCGCATTAACGATTGAAACAGCATGCACAATAAGCTCGTCTCGAAACTTCAAAAACTGCGTCTCATCAATGTAGGTGCTTAAGCAGTTAATGGTGATATCGATCGAGTAGGTCCCAATCTGGGCAATATAGACTAAGTTTTTTTGCGATGAGTCGACCGATCTATTTTCCTGAAGATACGTACGAATAGCAGCTACGATGCTTTGAGCCTTGGGAAGGTCCTCGTGTCGTATAGAAATTTTTTCATGAATCTGCCGATGGGATCTTCGCGAGCTGTTAATCACATAGGCCTTTGAAAAGAGGGCGTTCGGAATGTATATAGGCTGCTTATCCTTACTTCGAAGGCGGGTCTCATACCAGCCGATCTCCTCCACAGTGCCTTCCAGATTGGCATTTGGCAAATGGATAAGATCGCCCATTGCAAAAGGCTGGTTTATATGAATCATAATGCCGCCAAAAAAGTTAGCAATAA
This sequence comes from uncultured Chlamydiales bacterium, assembly GCA_963826935.1. GTDB lineage: Bacteria > Chlamydiota > Chlamydiia > Chlamydiales > FEN-1388 > SZAS-7. The sequence continues at coordinate 496,507 of CAWGYH010000002.1, forward strand.
CCTCTTGTGATGCAAAGGCAATCGCTAAACCGCTAATACCGCCAAATGCAATAAGCGTCGTAAAGCTTACGCCGGTTACTTCCATAAGAAGGATTGCACCGAGCAGCAAAATAACAACTGAAGCAAGCTTTGTAAGGCTATGTACCTGGCCGGGATCTAAGGCGATTTCTCTTTTTTTGCTGCGCTCAAGCAGTACGTGGCGAATATTGCTGTTTACGCGAAGTAAAAACCACAATAAAAAGAGCACACCGCTAATGCTAAAAATAATCTTTAAACCGGTTGTGAATGTTTCTGAAAGAAAGTGATCGGATAGAAGGTCCATGCACAAAATAGCGGTCACAAACCAGATATAGCAAGATAAAGGTAAAACACTCGCTTGTAAAGCAGCATTTTTAATAAGCTCATTGTTTTGCGTAAACCTTTCTTGAAGTTTAGCCGACAACCAGCGAAGAGCATGCGTAGCAACGCTTGCAATTGTAAGCAGCAGTAAAAATGACAAAAACCACGACGCTTCACCGTCGAGCAGGTTGATGATACTCCATAAAAGAACGTATAGCATTTTTTAATTTCCCTCACGACAGAACTATCTAAAATAGGGAATAGATACCCTTTCCTCGACTGAAAAACCGCGAAGATCGCGAAGGAAGCGAAGGAGACGCGAAGAACAAAACGAAGATATTCGCGAAGGAAAAAGACAAAAGCCCTTTTTAAATTGCAGATAAAGCTTTCGAAATTCCAATTTTAGCCACAAAAAAAATCTTCGCGTATTCTTCGCTTTCTTCGCGATCTTCGCGGTTTTTTAGTCGGAGAGCACCCACTCCGAACTTCATGAACCATAATACTTGATGCAAGATATTAAGTCACTGTCATATAGTAGAGTTTTTCGAAAGGAGTTGTCATGGAAGGTCCCTCAGTTGTAAAAAATGCTGCAAATTCATTCTTTAGATCGCTTTTTGGCGTTGCAGGCTTTGTTCTTGGCGTCGTACTTGTTTTTGCAGCGCTTGGCGCCATCTTCTCCAGCCCCGCCGAGGTTCCTCATACCACGACCCTGAAGATGCTGGCAAACGACAAGTGGCAGCTGCATAGTTTTTCCACAGAAGCCCCGGTAATTTTAAAGTTAAATATTGATGGAATGGTAGGGGTTGACCACCTAAAGAAGCAAGATATCTTCCAGCAGCTTATTGAATCGCAAGATGGCGAATTAAAAGCCGGCCAGGTAAAAGGCGTGCTCGTATACATCAATACCCCGGGAGGCACAGCAGATGACTCTGATGCCATCTACCGCATGCTTCAAGAGTACAAAAAGCGTTATAACGTCCCCGTTATCGCCTTTATAGACGGCCTTTGTGCATCAGGCGGCACCTTCATCGCTTGTGCTGCCGACAAGGTCTATGCAACAGATGACAGCCTAATTGGCCACGTGGGCGTACTCCTATCACCCCCGTTCTTTAACTTTTCAAAGCTTATGGATAGGCTTGGCATTGAGTCCAAGACCTTTTATGCCGGAAAAGACAAAGACGACATGAACCCATTTAGACCTTGGCGGCAAGATGAGGGCCAAAATTTTATGCGCCTTGTAGACTATATGTATGACCGCTTTAGAGCAGTTGTTGCAAAAAATCGACCAAAGCTTACTGTAAAGGTGTTAACCGAAGAGGGCGCCCAAATTTATCCTGCCCCTCAAGCTCAAGAGCTTGGCTATATAGATGAGCGGAAAGACTCAATTGAAGAGGTGCTCAAGGAATTTGCAACCCAACTTGGCATCTATGACAGCTACCAATTCGTAGAACTAGAGCACACAAGCTTTTTTGAAAGCATCTTTGGAGCTCAAGCCTCGCTTCTCTTTAAGAATATGGGCAACGAAGTTCGCATCAGACTTCCCGGTGATTTGCACCCGGAGCTCTACGGAAAGCCACTCTATCTTTACCACCCCTATGAGTGAGACTCTCTATTTAATCGATGCATCAGGCTTTATTTATAGAGCCTACTTTGCAATACAGGGAATGTCAAATAGGCAGGGCGTTGCAACAGGAGCGCTCTATGGCTTTATTCGCTCCTACCAGCGTCTTGTCGAACAGTTTTCCCCAGGCCTGATTGCCGCTGTTTTTGACGCGCCGGGCGGCAAGGACTCCCGCGTTGCCATCTACCAGGACTATAAAGCGCATAGAAAGCCAACTCCGGACGAGCTTATAGAGCAGATTAATGCCGCGCAAGAGTTCTGCAAGCTTGCCGGCATCCCCCAGTTTGCAGCCCCGGGTGTAGAAGCTGATGACACCATCGGCTCCATAGCCCTTTGGGCAAAAAATCAGGGGCTTGACGTCTTTATCTGCACAAGCGATAAAGACATGGCGCAGCTTGTTGATGAAAAGGTAAAGATCATCAATATGCATAAAGACAACCTTCTGATTGATGCTGAAAAGGCAAAAGAGCTTTACGGTGTGCCTCCCGGCCAGATGCGCGATTATTTGGCCATCGTTGGCGACGCATCTGATAACGTCCCGGGCGTTGCAGGCTTTGGCCCAAAAACAGCCATACAGCTTCTTGAAAAGTATCAAACTCTTGAAAACATCTTAGCCCATAGCGATGAAATAGGCGGCAAAAAAGGCCTGGTACTTACTCAAGAGAAGGATCAAGCCCTTTTAAGCCAAAAGCTTGTTACCATCAACTGCGATGTAGCTTTTGATAAGCGGATTGCTGCCTTTCGTTTGCAAGAACCTGATAAACCAAAGCTTTGGCAGTTTTTGCGCTCAAAAAACTTCGCATCGCTCTTAAATATGGCAGAAGGCGGAGAGATAAAAGACGAAGAGGGCACCTACCACACCATCAAAACACTCGACGAGCTAGAAAGCCTCGTTGCAAAGCTTATCAAGGCAAAAGAGCTCTCGGTAGACACCGAAACCACCGACTCAAATCCGCTTCTTGCAAGCCTTGTAGGCATCGGCCTTGCTGAAAACAGGGATGACGCCTACTACGTTCCCCTTAATGCAAGTATGCCAAGAAAAGAGGTAAAGGCTCGCCTTGCACCGCTCTTTAGCAATCCTCACATCGGCTTCTATGGCCACAATATTAAGTACGACTTGCATGTACTAAGACGGGCAAGCCTTCCTTTAGCACACATTTCAGGCGACACCATCATCTCCTCCTACCTTTTAAATGCCCACCAGAGGCGCCATTCACTTGATGACCTCTCGCTGCAGTATTTTGGCAAGAAAAAGATTGAAATAACCGAGCTTCTCGGCAAGGGAAAAAATCAGATTACCATGGATCAGGTGGAAATTGAAAAAGTGGCTACCTACTGCTGTGAGGACGTAGCCTATACGTTAAAGCTTAAAGAAGTACTGGATAAAGAAATTCACTCGCGCAACCTTCAAAAGCTTTTAAACGATGTCGAAATACCACTCATTAACGTGCTTGCCAAGATGGAAGAGACGGGCATCTATGTAGACACAAGCGTGCTTAAAAAGCTCTCTCATGAAGTCTCCCAAGAAATTGCAAGGCTGCAAGAAGAGATCTATCAGCTAGCCGGCGAGCCCTTTAACCTTAACTCGCCAAAGCAGCTTTCTGAAATTCTCTTTGAAAAGATGGCCATTCGCCCTCCAAAAAAGGGCAAAACGATGCCCTCAACAAATGCTGAGGTTTTAGAAACCTTAAGTTACGAATACCCAATCGCAAAAAAAATACTTGAGTATCGAAGCCTTGAAAAGCTCCGCTCCACCTACCTAGACACCCTTCCCGAGCAGATAAACCCGGAAACAGGACGCATTCACTGCACCTTCAACCAGTCTGTAACTGCAACAGGAAGACTTTCAAGCCAAGATCCAAACCTGCAAAATATTCCCGTTCGATCAGAGCTTGGCGCTGAAAATTCGCTCAAGTTTTCGCCCTCAAGAGCCAAACTTTAGCTTTTTATCTGCCGACTACTCCCAAATTGAACTCCGTATCCTTGCCCACGTATGTGAAGATGAAGGGCTTCTAGAGGCCTTCCACAACAATCTTGACATTCACGCCTACACCGCCTCACAGATCTTCCATGTGCCTCTAGAACAAGTAACTCAAGAAATGCGCTACCAAGCAAAAGCGGTAAACTTTGGCATCATCTACGGCCAACAGGCCTTTGGCCTGGCTCAAAACCTTGGAATCCCCGTCTCAAGCGCACAGAGCTTTATTGAAGCCTACTTCAAGCGCTACAAAGGCATTAAAGAGTATATTGAAAACGCAAAAAGCGTCGCAAGACCACAGGAAAAGCTGTAAGCCTTACTGGACGAGAGCGCATTTTAAGCGATATAAACAGCTCAAACCAGATCCTCAAATCAGCTGCAGAGCGCCTGGCTGTCAACACCCCCTTCCAGGCTACAGCTGCAGACATTATTAAGATGGCCATGATTAACATCGACAAATGGCTTACCGACACTAAATCAAAGGCAAGAATGCTTCTTCAGATCCACGATGAACTTGTCTTTGAAATGCCCGACGAGGAAATTTCATCCCTTAAAGAGGGAGTAAAAAGGCATATGGAGGGAGTGTTTACACTAAAAGTGCCATTAATTGTCAAAATAAATGTTGGAAAAAATTGGCAGGAATGCTAAAATTGCGGAAAGTTGCAGTAACGGGCGGAATTGCCAGCGGGAAATCCACTGTTACTGGTTTTTTTCAAAAGTTTGGCGCATACGTTGTCAGCGCAGATCAAATCGTTCATAAACTTCTATCATCACATACAGCATCAAAACAGGTTCAATTCGCTCCTGGAAACGAAATTCTCACTGATGGCTGTATCGATAGAAAAAAAGTGGCTGATGCTGTCTTTAGAAAGCCAAAACTATTGCAGGAACTTGAAGCGTTTCTTCATCCTTTGGTTGCAAACAGAGATTGAAAAGGCATGGCTTGATGCCTGCAGGGCAGAAAAATATAGCCTTTTTGTAGCAGAAGTGCCGCTGCTTTTTGAAGCAGGACTTGAGGGATTTTATGATGCAACAATTGCAGTCATAAGCCCCGAAGAGACCTCCAAAGTGCGCTTTCCCCTGGGAGATGAAGAATACTATAGACAGCTCTAACATGCAATTTACACAAGGCCCAGAAGGCCAAAAATGCAACATTTATCATTGAAAACACGGGCAGCTTAGATGAGCTGGAAGCACAGGTTGCTTCACTTTATCAGCTACTTTTAAAAGGAGAAAATCTTGACGTATGAATCAAGAACATGAACCAAACCATACAGACTCTATCATAGAAGAAACAACTCTCGAAGAGGGCGGCCACGAAGCCTGCACAGGCGCCACTTCAGCCAGAAATTCCCCCAACAATTACTAAAATTGCTGATCTTCAGCGCATGAACATCGATGAGCTGAACCACTACGCCAAAAAAATTGGCCTGCGCCATTTAGGCTCGATGACAAAATCGCAGATGGTGTTTGAGATCGTAAAGGTTCTTAGCGGATCGCCCAAATGAACTGTTCTATGGCGAAGGCGTCTTAGAAGTCCTTCCCGATGGCTTTGGCTTTTTGCGATCGACAAACTACAACTACCTGCCTTCTGCTGAAGATATTTATGTATCTCCTGCCCAAATTCGCCGTTTTGACCTGAAAAAGGGCGACACCATCTCCGGCACCATCCGCCCACCAAAGACAAAGAAAAATACTTTGCCATGCTCAAAGTGGATAGAATCAACAACAAACCCCCGGAAAAGGCCCGCGAGCGCATCCACTTTGAAAACTTGACTCCGCTCTATCCTAACCAGCGCCTTGTGATGGAAACAACTAAAGAAAATCTCACCACTCGCGTAATTGACCTTGTAAGCCCCGATAGGCAAAGGCCAGCGCGGCTATGATCGTAGCGCCTCCTCGAGCTGGTAAAACGATGATCCTTGCAGTCTATTGCCAACGCTATTGGCTATAAATAACCCTGAATCTATCCTAATCGTTCTTCTCATCGACGAGCGCCCCGAAGAAGTTACCGAAATGCAGCGCCTTGTTCGCGGCGAAGTGATTGCCTCGACCTTTGATGAACCGCCGGAGCGCCACGTTCAAGTTGCTGAAATGGCCCTTGAAAAGGCTCGCCGCCTCGTTGAATATGGCAACGATGTCGTTATCTTGCTCGACTCGCTTACCCGCCTTGCACGAGCCTACAACGCCGTACAGCCCCATTCCGGCAAGATCTTGAGCGGCGGTATCGACTCTAACGCCCTCCACAAGCCCAAGCGCTTCTTCGGCTCTGCCCGCAACGTCGAGCAGGGCGGCTCGCTCACCATCATCGCAACAGCCCTGATCGACACCGGCTCTCGCATGGATGAGGTGATCTTCGAAGAGTTTAAGGGAACAGGCAACATGGAGCTTGTGCTGGATCGCCGCCTTGCCGACCGCCGCGTCTTCCCAGCTGTCGACCCAATTAAGAGCGGAACAAGAAAAGAGGAGCTCCTCTACCACAAAGAAGAGCTTGAAAAGATCTACCTGCTCCGCCAAGCCACAGCAGACCTTTCAACCCTCGACGCCATGAACCTACTCATAGGCCGCCTCAAGAAAACCAACAGCAACGTTGAGTTCCTTCTAGGCATGAAAGACTAATCTTCAGGGGGTCAATCCTGACCCCCATTTCCGTTTTTGAAAGGACTTTGAGCAACGCGCAAGCTTTGGAGTGCGACGATCCTTCGTCGCTTTAACTTTGACCACGAACCTTTATTGCCCCACCGCCCAAGTAGCAAAATACCTTTATTATATGCCGCGAAGTTTGTCATACAAAGCCTTTTTGGCATAGTTGTAAAGCTGATGTGCTGCTTGGGCGGTGAATAAATAAAGGTGCGTGGTCAAAGTTAAAGCGACGAAGAATCGTCGCACTCCAAAGCTTGCGCGTAACTAAAGATTTTTGAAGGATAATGCTTGACCCCATTTCTTGTAACGCCTTTGAGTGGAGTTTGAAAGGACTTTGAGCAACGCTCATAGCTTTGGAGTGCGACGATTTTTCGTCGCTTTAACTTTAACCACGAACCTTTATTGCCCCACCGCCCAAGTAGCAAAATACCTTTATTATATACCGCGAAGTTTGTCATATAAAGCCTTTTTGGCATAGTTGTAAAGCTGATGTGCTGCTTGGGCGGTGAGGCAATAAAGGTGCGTGGTCAAAGTTAAAGCGACGAAAAATCGTCGCACTCCAAAGCTTGCGCGTAACTAAAGATTTTTGAAGGATAATGCTTGACCCCATTTCTTGTAACGCCTTTGAGTGGAGTTTGAAAGGACTTTGAGCAACGCTCATAGCTTTGGAGTGCGACGATCCTTCGTCGCTTTAACTTTGACCACGAACCTTTATTGCCCCACCGCCCATGTAGCAAAATACCTTTATTATATACCGCGAAGTTTGTCATACAAAGCCTTTTTGGCATAGTTGTAAAGCTGATGTGCTGCTTGGGCGGTGAGGCAATAAAGGTGTATGGTCAAAGTTAAAGCGACGAAGAATCGTCGCACTCCAAAGCTGACGCGTTACCAAAAGCCTTTTAGGGATATGGCTAAAATTCGTCGAAGACTTTTACTTGGTCGAGTTTAAAGCTGTAGACGGATTTCACCAGGGACTGTGGAGCGTTGAGCTCAAAGGCGGCGGCTGAACACCATGGGTATTGTGAAGCCTCTAGCACGATGCCATGCTTTACAGCATTTTTATGCACGTAGTGTAGCCGTGAAAAGTAGGAGGTACTATATGTAATATGGCTATCTCGGAACTGATGCCATACTTTTCTGCCAGGAGTGTTGTCGAGGCTGTTTACTTTGATGGCCGTTGTACGATGCAAATTTCCTATCCATTGGCTTAAATTTTTCGCATCTTCTGGAGAGTTTGCTATGAAATGGTAGTGATTGGCAAATACTGCCCAAGCGTGAAGTTTCCAGCCGGCTTCTTGAGCAGCTGCAAGAAGAGTGTCGTACAGGAGCTGCCTACGTTCTGGAGAATTGAAGTGATGCGCCTTTAGATAGGTGCCACATGTTACCATGTAGACTCCTGCTTGTTCTAGCAGATGAGGTGGCGCGTGAGGCCAGGAGGGCATATTTTTTCCTCGGATCAAATGCAGACCTTAAATACATAAACTTTAATGCGATAAAAAACTGTTGTCAAGAAATTAAAAGTAAAACAACGCGTAAGCTTTGGAGTGCGACGATTTTTCGTCGCTTTAACTTTGACCACGCACCTTTATTACCCCAACGCCCAAGCAGAAAATCAGCTTTACAACCATGCCGAAAAGGCTTTTTATGACAAACATCGCGGCATATAATAAAGGTATTTTGCTAACTCGAGCGGTGAGGCAATCAAGGTTCGTGGTCAAAGTTAAAGCGACGAAAAATCGTCGCACTCCAAAGCTGACGCGTTGCCAAAGGCCTTTGAGAGATATGGCCGTTGTACGATGCAAATTTCCTAGCTATTGTCAAAAATTAGCAACTTGTAATATATGAAAAATTATAAACAGATGGAGATTATATGAAGTTTGCCGGCTTGTGTTCGCTTTTGCTGCTGATTTCAAGTGTATGTTTGGCTCAAGGAGGCCCCGAGCAGGCTTCCAAGAACCCGTATGGCGACTATAGCCTGCAGGATGCTCAGTTTTCCTATAGCGTAGGCTATACGCAGGTTACCTTTTATAACTATATGACCCTCAAGGTGACTGCAGAGCAGAATACAACAGATAACCAGCTTCTTGTAATAGCCTTTCCAGAACGGGAAGGGGTTTCTTTTACAATTTCCGGGGTGCAGCTAGGGCAGTCTTCACAGTACAACATGCAGGGGCCGGTAGCGACTGTTTCGGGCACAATGGTTGTACAGATTAATCAGCCCCAGCCTCTCTCTGTTCCGCTATCAATACCTGTACAGATTTCACAGGTAAGCCAGTATACAGTCGGCCCGCAAGAGGCCCTTATGCAGGGAATGAAGTTTTACCAGATGGCTATTCCCCAATAATTTTGACGAGCACATTTTTGGATTGATTGCCGTCAAAGTCAACATAAAAAAGGTGCTCCCAGGTGCCGAAGTCAGCTTTACCACCGGTAACAGCAATAACAACTTCGCGGCCCATGAGCTGGCGTTTTAAGAAGGCATCGCCATTTTCTTCGCCCGCCTCATTATGCTTCCAGAGGTTTAGGGGTTCGTGCGGGGCCATACGCTCCATCCACTTGGTGATATCCTGGATGGTGCCCTTTTCATTTTCGTTGACAAAGCATGAGGCGGTAACATGTATTGGATTAACTAACGCTAATCCCTCTGTGATGCCGCTTTCTTGAATGCACGCTTCTACCTGTTCGGTAATGTTGATGACTGCAACGCGCGTTTCGGTTGCAAATGTTAATTCTTTTCTATAGTGTTTCATAATTTTTCAATCAAAGCTCCCTGCACTGATCCTGATACTTGGCTTTTACCTGAGACTATGACCCTGCCGTTGCCCCCTTCAAAGATGATCGATCCCTTGCAGACAGTTTTGTCTTTAAGCTCGACAACCTGCTGACCAAAGGACCAAAAAGGCTTTTTTATGACAAGATTTGCAAGAGTACAGTTGGTAAAGGCTACATTTTTGCTTGATAGGGTAAGTGGAGAGCGAAATGTTGTCCCAACAGCCGACAAAAAGCCATTTACCTCCGCACTCCCATCTACTGTAGAGTCTAAAAGAGTTGCTCGTCCTCGTACGTCCAGAGCGTTGATATGCGCTTTTTGGGCATAGAGGTTTCCGTTTACAACAAGCAGCTTTTTTATAAAAGTGCCCTCTAGCTCTACTGAGCCATTGCCTTCTAGCGTAGTAAGCGTTTCAGTGCCGTAATGGACCATGCCTGATGAGACGGTTTTTCCGCCCTGATTCATGGGCTCACGCCACACGACATACCCTACAATCACTGCTACAGCAACAAGCATCATGAGTAAAAGCCTCATAATCTCTCCTTTTGTGCGGATGATACAAATTTTGGATTATTTTGGGGTAACTATTTGGCGGATTGCTTCTTTTAGCTCTTGGCAGCCCTCTCCGCCGGCAGCTGAAATGGTGACGATACGATCTTTATACTTCTCAAAAGCATCGATAAAGTCTTTGGCATGAGCCTCTGCCCCTTCAAGATCGATCTTGTTTAAGACGATAAGAAATGGGCGCTTTAAAAGGGATGGATCATAGGCTAAAAGCTCTTTAGAAAGCACTGCAAAGTCATCTATCGGCAATCTTCCTTCCCAGCCTGAGATGTCGATAACAAATAAAAGTGCCTTTGTGCGCTCTATGTGGCGCAAAAATTCAAGGCCAAGGCCCTTATTTTGGTGAGCGCCTTCGATGATTCCGGGAATATCTGCAATGAGAATTCTCTCTTGGTTATCATAGCGCATGATGCCAATATTTGGATGGAGCGTGGTAAAAGGGTAGGCCGCTATTTCTACATTGCGGTTGGCAAGCGTTGAAATAAGGGTAGACTTTCCTGCGTTTGGATAGCCTACAAGGCCAACGTCAGCGATCAGCTTAAGCTCTAGCTCTACCTTTTTTTCTTCGCCCTCCGTTCCCGGCGTGCAGATGTTTGGAGCGCGGTTTGTGCTGCTTCTGAAGACGAAGTTGCCTTTGCCGCCTTTGCCGCCTTTACAGAGCACAACTTGTTCACCGTGCACCGTGAGGTCATAAAGCACCTCTTTTGACTGAGCATCTTTTACTAACGTGCCGCAAGGCACCTTGAGAATGAGGTTTTCGCCAGTTTTACCTTGCTTACAGCCGCCGGCACCCTGTCCGCCGCTTTTTGCCTTACAGATGCGGCTATTAGCAAACCATTCAAGTGATGAGGCGTTATTGTCAGCTTGTAATATAACAGAGCCGCCATTACCCCCGTTGCCGCCCGATGGGCCGCCCTTGGGAATGTACTTTTCGCGTCGCCAGGCAATGACGCCATTTCCGCCCTTACCTGCAATGCAATCAACTGTGACTCTATCTATAAACATGTGCCTAAATAACCATTACATACAATAAAAAGACCAAAAGGACCAAAAGGACATAAGGGACATAAAGGACCAAAGACGCACGTCCCTTTGGTCCTTTATGTCCCTTATGTCCTTTATGTCCTTCTATTTACCCGGAAGAACAGAAACGTATGTTCTGTCAGTTTTTGTGAAGTGAACAATGCCGTCGTTGAGAGCAAAAAGCGTATCGTCAGTTGCACGTCGGACATACTTGTTGCCAGGATGCCATTTTGTGCCGCGTTGACGTACGAGAATGCTGCCAGCTGAGACGAGCTCGCCTTCTCCAACCTTAATACCTAGACGCTTCGATACTGAATCGCGTCCGTTTCTTGTAGAACCTTGACCTTTCTTATGGGCCATGAGAACACCTCTTAACCTTGAATATCCAGAATCTTAACTTGTGAGTATCGCTGGCGATGGCCAAACTTGCGATACTGGTTTTTGCGCTGTTTGTACTTCAGGGCTTCAATTTTCGGCCCTTTTGCTACCTGCACATACTGGCCAATAACTTTAAAACCCGCTACAACAGGCGCGCCAACTTTTATATTACCTGAGCCATCGGCAACGAATAACACATCGTTAAATTCTACCGACTTGCCTAGCTCTGAATCTAAAAGCTCCACCTGGATAACGTCGTCTTTTTTGACCTTATACTGTTTGCTTCCGCTTCGAATAATCGCGTACATAGGATTTCCCCATTAATCAATAAGTAGCGACTATGGTATCGGATTAGGTAGATTTATTACAAGAGCCAATTTAGTGCCAGTGCAAAAGCTTGGCCTTCATCGACTCGCCCGTATTGAGGTCTACTACGATATAACGGTCCTTATCTTTTGTAGGTAAAACACGTATTGGATCGCCTATCGACCAGTTTAGGGACTTCTGGGCTTCATGTTTGTGCGCCGGCTTATAAAAAATATTATTTGATAAAAGAACGCTATTATCTTTTCCGGTAGCAAGCAGTGTAAAATTACCGAGAATTGGACCATGCTTTGAGCGCCTTGAAGAATGTTTGGAATGTTTCGAATGTTTGGAATGCTTTGAAGAAGAATGATGCCGATGAGGCCTTGTAGGCAGCGCAGGACCTGTTGGGCTTATAATCTGGCAGCTAAGATCTGTTGCCAAACAGACGCTAAAAACTAATGAAAAGAGAAAAGAAAACGTTTTCATACCAACTTCCTTTTTTCTCAAGGTATGACGCTTTTTTCGATTTCGCTCAAGATATTTTGCAAGATATTGTGTGGAAAAAAAGTGGCCAGAACTGGAATCGAACCAGCGACACAAGGATTTTCAGTCCTCTGCTCTACCATCTGAGCTATCTGGCCACAAAAGATACAAAGACAATAATCTAACCGCTGCTTTTTTTTCAAGAGGCGGTTAAATTAATTAGATCTTTTGTGATGTCCATAGCCTCTTGGAGCTGAAGATTGAGGATTGCGCGCTGGGCAGCTTTTTGGTCTAGAGGCACCTTTTCGTCGGTAAGGCCGTGCCTCTCTATTAAAAAAAGCTCGCCATGCAGAAGGTTTTGGTAGTTTATATTTTTGGCAAGGCGCTGGCGGCTTTTTCTTGCTAGTTCCGGAATCCATTTGCGATAAACATCCGTTTTCTGCTGCAAAAAGGGGATGTAGTACTTCTCATACCAGCCCTTTTCAGAGGGGTCTACATCGGACAAGGTGTCGTTAAATGAGGGAGCAATTTTGTCGGACTTAATGGTCTCTGAAAGGTAGGCCTCGCCTACCTTTTTTTCTGAAGAGAGGCTTGGCACCACAATGTCTGCCTTTACCCCTTCAAGTTGCGTAGAGTGGCCTGAGACGCTATAGTATTCGCCAATTGTCACCTTGAAAAGCGACTCTTGGGATTTGTCTCCCGTTACAGTCTGGGTCTGAATAGAGCCCTTGCCGAAGGTCTTTTCATCGCCCACGATAATGGCTACGCCGTAATCTTTTAACGCCTGGGCAACGATTTCTGCAGCAGATGCAGTCTCTCTGGATGTCAAAATGATAAGAGGCCCGGCGTATGCAATTTTAGGATTTGTGTCGCGAAAGTACTTTATTGTGCCGTCAGAGTATTTTGCAGCAACGACGACCCCTGTCTTAATAAAGAGCCCTGCCACCTTTACTGCCTGCAGCAAAAAGCCGCCTCTATTGTCGCGAAGATCGAGCACTAGTCCCTTTATGGAGCCCTTTTTGGCAAGCGACTTAATAGCAAGTTCCACATCATGTTCGCTGCTAAGCTCGCCTTCTCCCTGATAGAAGGAATGAAGCTGAACTACCCCTACAATACCTCCAGAGACATTTTCAAAGATCGTATCGACGCGGCCCTCTTGCAAAACAGTGTGGCGCCTTTCAAGGACAGTGTGAAATGTTTCCTGAGAGCCTCTTCTAAAACCAAGGTCTACATAGGATCCTACCGGGCCGGCAAGCTTTGCTTCCACCTCTTGGTTTGTAAGCTCCTTTGTTTTAGTTTGATCGATTGATATAAGCTCATCGCCAAGTGAAATTTTGCCGTTTATATCAGCGCTGGAGCCCTTTATAATTGCCCCTACAACAAATGCATCGCCCTCCTGCTCAATAACTACGCCTGCACCCTCATATTCCTTTTCAAGTTTCATCTTCAGGCTTTCAGCCTCTTTTTTATTAAAAAACTCAGAATGGACGTCCAAACTTGCCGTAAGTGCCTTGAGAATATGTCCTGCCAGGAGATTTTCTTGCTCTTTTGCATCGACAGGCTTGCCCTCTTTATTGAGGTAAAGGTAGCTATTTTCAAACTCTTCCATCTCAAGTTCAACATCGCGCACGGCATCGAGAAAGGTGAGGTTTTGGTTGAGCGATTTAAAGGTCTGAAGCTGCCTTCCAACAAGATGTGACATGTAGATGGCATGCAGCCTTTCAAGCTCTACTTCGTTTTTAGCGAAGGTGTTGGGATCGCCTTCGTTCATGTCGGTTACACCGGGAAGCGGCTCTTGCGACCACTTTTGAAACTGATCGATATTTACAACAAGAGTGCGCCGAAATAGCCGCACCTTGCGAATTGATTCCTGAATTTGCGTATTTATTTTTTCAAATATCGAGTAGTCTTCTCTGTCATATGCCTCCACAAGGTCTTTTAGCTGAGAGTGCGACATCGTTAAAAAGGGCTTTACCTCACTCTCCAAAAGGTAGACATGCTCAAGATCAAACTGATTTATAAAATGGACCATCGCGTACTGCATGATCTCAGGAGTCATTTTCTTTTGTGTAATATGCTCCGCTAAAAATTTTTTCATCTCAGGATGTATGGCGGAAAGAGGTATTCGCGTCTCATCTACCTGTGAAAGCAGCAGGGCCGGAAAAAGAATAAAATAAATTATACAGCGTCGCATATAGAAAATCCTTGCAATTCTATTGTCGTTATATTACTTTTTATGGTATTTCTTGCAATATATGATCATAAATATTGATGAATTACTTCTTCAGGTGCAAAAAAAGGAGGTTGAAATCTTCGATCTTCAGCTGGCCGACCTTGCTCGCGAATTTCGCAAAAACGAATGCGCCCTCTACCCCGGCGCTAGGTTTATCGCAGGCCTTGCCCATCTCATCTACTTAAAGGCGCAAGGGCTTGTTCCTATAGAAGAAGAGCTACTGCCCGAGGAGGACTATGAAAAGATCCGGCTTCAGTCGCTAGAAGAGTATGCCACCTTTCGCGATATGGCCAAAGACTTTAAGCAAAAAGAGCACGAACAGTCCGACTACTTTCTTCGCCCCACAATTGTCTTCCCGGAAGAGGTTCCAAGGCCATTTCGCGTATCGCTTGACCTGGATGAATTTTCACGCCTCTTTGTAAGCATCTGGGAGCAGGCAGCAGCGCGCACGCTTGCCATTTACGAAGAAGAGTGGAGCGTTGCAGACGCTTTAAAAATTGTGCGCCACCAGATAAGCATTAAGCGCCTTACAATTTATGAACTTTTCCCCCTGGAATACTCTAAAGAGCGCCTTATCGTCACATTCCTTGCGGTCTTAGAGCTGCTAAAACACCAAGAAGCAACCCTTTATAAAGAACAAAACATTTGGTATCTCTCATGCACGCCGTCGACGTAAAACGTATTATCGAAGCTATCTTATTTGCCTCATCAGATCCGGTACCGCTTACAAAAATTCGCGAAATTGTGGAGTCGACCCACCCCATAACTATGCGCGAGCTCAAGACAATTTTAGAACTTATGCAGGCTGAATATAGAGATCAGCAGAGGGCATTTAGCCTTGAAACTATTGCGGACGGCTATGTGCTCCGAACAGAGCCTGCCTACTCCCCTTACGTCAAAATGCTCTTTTCAAACCGCAGAAAAGAGCGCCTATCGCAAGCTTCCCTTGAAACGCTTGCCATCATCGCCTACAAGCAGCCCATCACAAAGGCGCAAATTGAACTCATCCGCGGCGTCGACTGCTCGGGCGTTTTACATCACCTGCAGGAGCGCGCTTTAATCGAAATAACAGATCGCCTTGAAGCGCCTGGAAGACCGGCACTGTTTGCGACAACCAGGGAATTTTTGAAGCATTTTGGCCTCAATAGCCTTGCGGACTTGCCTGAAACAAGGCAAAATTAAAGGACATAAAGGACGGTCGCTTACGTCCTTTTTGTCCTTTTGGTCCCTTTAGTCCTTTTTTTACTTTGCACTTAAGTAAAGTCTCTGATATCCTTATCCGTGCGTTTTTTACGCATTTTTTAAGGAGTATAAACATCAATGCCAACTATTAGTCAGCTGGTAAAACAGGGCCGCAGCCAGAAGAAAGTAAAGAGCAAATCACCCGCTCTGCAATCTTGCCCACAAAAGCGTGGCGTCTGCGTCCAGGTAAAAACAAAAACCCCTAAAAAGCCAAACTCAGCTCTCCGTAAGGTAGCATGGGTCCGCTTGTCAACGGGTCAAGAGGTGATTGCTTATATCGGCGGTGAAGGCCATAACCTCCAGGAACACAGCATCGTGCTCGTTCGTGGCGGTCGCGTAAAGGACCTTCCCGGCGTTCGCTATCACATCGTTCGTGGCTGTCTCGACTGCGCGCCAGTTAAAGACAGAAAGAAAAGTCGTTCGAAGTACGGGGCTAAAAGGCCTAAGTAACGCTGGGATATTTCTGTAAATATCCTGGTCCAGGATATGCGCTTTTCAGATAATTAGAAGCGCATTTCTTGCACAGGTTTTTTTATAAAAACCAGGTGAATCATTCGAACGGCATATGTTTTTGAAAAAATTATTTTTGGAATAAACTATGTCAAGAAGACACAGAGCAGAAACAAGAGAAATTGCTCCAGAACCACTTTACGGAAGCAAAGTGCTCGCCAAGTTCATCAATAAGATCATGGAAGGCGGCAAAAAATCTATTGCACGCCGTATTGTGTACAATGCTATTGAAAAGTTTGCAACTCGCGTAAAGCATGAAAACCCGCTTGAAGCATTTGAGCAGGCACTGGACAATGCAAAACCAACTCTCGAGGTAAAATCTCGTCGTATCGGTGGTGCTACCTATCAGGTACCCGTCGAAATCCCACAAGCACGCCAAACTTCGCTTGCTATGCGATGGATCATCGCTAACTCCCGTTCAAAACCGGGTAAATCAATGGAAGATGCGCTGTCGCTTGAACTTGCCGATTGTTTTAACAATCAAGGCACGACTATTAAGAAAAAAGACGACACCCACCGTATGGCTGAAGCTAACAAAGCTTTTGCTCACTACAAGTGGTAACCCCGAAGAGACGATAACGCATGCCAAGACCACAAGATGATCAATTAAAGAATGTCAGAAACCTCGGCATCATGGCTCACATCGATGCAGGTAAGACAACAACGACCGAGCGTATTTTATACTACTCCGGTCGCGTACACAAAATGGGTGAGGTGCATGAAGGCGCCGCAACCATGGACTGGATGGTGCAGGAGCAAGAGCGTGGTATTACCATTACCTCAGCTTGTACCACAGTGTTCTGGAAACCCCATGACTCTGATACTCAGGCAAGAATCAACATCATCGATACCCCCGGCCACGTTGACTTCACGATCGAAGTGGAACGCTCCCTTCGCGTGCTCGACGGCGCAGTCGCGGTATTCGATGCAGTATCTGGCGTGGAACCACAGTCAGAAACTGTATGGCGCCAAGCCGATAAGTATAACGTACCAAGAATCGCATTCGTCAACAAGATGGACCGCGTTGGTGCTGACTACTTTGAAGCCATCAAGAGCATGAAAGAAAAGCTCGGCGCAAATGCCTTTGCCGTACACTTCCCACTTGGCTCAGAAAGCCAGTTCAAGGGTATGGTTGACCTCCTTAAGATGAAGGCCCTCTGGTTTCACGATGAAACCTTGGGTGCTGACTGGGAAGAATCAGAAATTCCAGCCGACATTCTTGACGAATGTAAAGCGCTTCGCCTTCAGCTTCTAGAAGAGCTTGCAACGCTTGATGACTCTAACGAAGCTTTCATGCACAAAGTGCTTGAAAATCCGGATGCCATCACAGCAGAAGAGATTCACCCACTCCTGCGCAAGGGCGTATGCTCACTTAAGATTATACCAGTACTTTGCGGTAGTGCGTTTAAAAATAAGGGCGTACAGCAGCTTCTTGATGCAGTTGTATACTGGCTGCCATCCCCTCTTGAGCGCGGCGAAATTAAAGCATTCGATCTCAAGAAGAATGGCGAGGAGATTGTCCTCCACCCAGAAGATACCGGCAGACTTGCGGCTTTGGCATTTAAAATTATGTCAGACCCATATGTAGGCCGAATTACCTATATCCGTCTTTACAGCGGTACCTTGACCAAGGGAACAACCCTTTTCAACACCACGAAAGACACGCACGAGCGCGTATCTCGCCTGCTCGAGATGCACGCAAACCAAAGAAAAGAACGCGATGAATTCTATGCCGGCGACATCGCCGCTTGCGTTGGCCTAAAAAAGGCAACGACGGGCGATACGCTCTGCAGCGAAAATGCACCGCTTCTTCTTGAAAAGATGGAGTTCCCAGAACCTGTTATCTCGATGGCGATCGAGCCTAAGTCAAAAGCAGACCGTGAAAAGCTTGCTTTTGCCCTCTCTGCACTATCTGACGAAGACCCAACATTCCGAGTCAATACCAATGAAGAGACAGGCCAGACCATCATCCGCGGTATGGGTGAGCTTCACCTTGAAATTTTGTACGACCGCATGCTGCGCGAATTTAACGTGCAGGCAAATGTAGGCGCACCGCAAGTTGCCTACAAAGAGACTATCCAGACACCAGGCGCTTGCCAGACAAAGTTTGTCAAGCAAAGCGGTGGCCGCGGTCAGTATGCACACGTTGAACTTGAAATCGAGCCTAACGAGCGCGGCAAGGGCAATGAAGTTGTCAGCAAAATTGTTGGCGGCGTTATCCCACGGGAATATGTCCCGGCTGTTATCAAGGGCGTGGAAGAGGGCTTAACCACAGGTATTTTGGCAGGCTATCCTCTTGTCGACGTTAAAGTTGCGATCGTTTATGGATCGTACCACGAAGTTGACTCCAGCGAACTTGCCTTTAAAATCTGCGGCGCTATGGCTATTAAAGACGCAGCGAAGAAAGCAAGCCCATTCATTCTAGAACCAATCATGCGCGTTGACGTAATAAGCCCAGAGCCTTGCGTCGGTGATGTACTTGGCGACTTAAGCCGTCGTCGCGGCCGCATTTTGGGTCAAGAAGCTCTAAAAGGTGGAATGGTAATGCTTCACGCAGAAGTACCGCTTAGCGAAATGTTTGGCTACTCAACACAGCTTCGTTCGATCTCATCAGGTCGTGCAACGTATGTGATGGAACCAAGCCATTTCGAAAAGGTTCCTACCAAGATTCAAGAAGAAATAATCAAGAAGTAAGGTTTGCACATGGCAAAAGAAGATAATGAAGTAAAGGCTGAAAAGCCCGTAAAAAAATCAGCTCCAAAAGCCGCTGCAAAAGCAGCTCCTAAAGCTGAAAAAGCCGAAAAGCCCGTAAAGGTTGAAAAGGCTGCTGTAAAAGCCGAAAAGAAAGAGCAGAAGGTAGTGCGTCAAAAAATTCGCATTCGCCTAAAAGCTTATGACAGTCGCCTTTTAGACAGATCTGTGCTCGATATCGTTGAAACAGCAAAGCGCTCAGGCGCTCAGGTTGTGGGCCCGGTCCCGCTTCCAACAAAACGCGAAATCTACACAGTTCTTCGCTCGCCCAACATCGATAGAAAGTCGCGCGAGCAGTTTGAAACTCGCACCCACAAGCGTTTGGTTGACATCCTCAACCCAACCAGCAAAACTATCGACGCCCTTAAGACATTGACACTTCCTGCAGGTGTTGATATTAAGATTAGGGCAGCGTAATAAAAGAGCCTCTACATTGTTTTGTGGAGGCTCTTTTTGCTTTTGAAGGACCAAAAGGACATAAGGGACATAAAGGACTAAAAAAAGACGGTAGCTACTGTCCTTTTGGTCCCTTATGTCCCTTATGTCCCTTATGTCCTTTTGGTCCTTTTGATCTTTTTTAATTATGAAGCTGAAGAGGACTTGTCGCCTCTTCTTTTACCTCTTTGCTGATCACCTTTTCGCCTTCTACAGTTAGGATGTAGCGGCGGAAAAGCTCGCGCCTGTCGCCTATTTGGATGCGTTCTATGTAGATGTATTGTTGCTGGTGGGGCGAAACCTTATTTACTTCGTATGGGCGGCCGAGCTGCACCTGCACATCTGCGATGCTTTCGCCAATGGCGATGCGGTGGTAGTCCTCATAGGACATATACTTTCCTACGCTGCATGCGCTAAGCAGGAGGAGGGTACACACTATATTACTATATATCTTCTTCTTCATCTTCTTCTGGCTCACTTGCTTTCCAAATTTTTCCTGAAATACGGGTTCTTGCACCCTCTTGTGATAGGTATTCAGCATGCATGGCATACTCTTCGTCATGCAGCTTCTCATACACCTCAAAGCCTTCGAAGGAGTCTACATGGCGAAACTCCCAAGCTACAAGGTTTTCTTCAACTACTCCCGTACCGCTAAAGGTGCCCAAAATCTCGTTTTGCAGCACGATGTCAAAGCGCGAGGTATCAATAGGTTTAATTGTAAAAATGTTTATCATTCTGTCGCCGCCAATAACTTCCACAGTTTGGACGCACTGGTAGGTCTCATCATCGGGCCTTGCGCAGGACCATTTGGTGCGGTAGTATAAAAGGTCCGGGCTTATGCTGAAGGTCACTTGACCCGTACCAAGCCAGTCGCCAGGCGTAAATAGAAAGTGCTTGAACATCAAAACATAAACCTCCGGCTATAGATACTCTGTAAAATACCGAGTGCCATCATTGTACTAAGTACACTAGAACCCCCATAGCTGACAAGTACTAATGGAACGCCCGTTATAGGAAAAATACCGCACATCATGCCAATATTGCCCGTAATATGCACAGCCAAGAAGACAGAAATTCCTGCTGCCAGCAGCCTCCCAAAGGGATCTTTTGCAACTGCACTAACCTGAAAGCTCCAGTAAATTACACCATAAAAGAGAATGAGCAAAAATAGAAGCCCAAGAAAGCCAAATTCTTCCCCAAAGGCCGGAAATGCCGAATCCGTATAGGGAACAGGAAGCGAGCCGCCGCGCGTATACTCGCTTTGCTTAAAGCCAACGCCAGAGACCCCCCCGATGGCGATAGCCGTTGCAGCTGCCTTCTGGTGGTGGGTGTTAGGGTTAAGCCGCTCATACTGATACTCTTTAATTACCTTTAAAAAATAGGGGCGCTGGGCGTCGTGCGAAATTATGCCGCTAAAAAATAAAAAAACCACCGTAAAGGCTGTAAGAGCAATTGCCATCATGCTTCGTATAAGCCATGGAGCCATATCGCCAAAATAGAAAATAACAAGCGCTACAGGGAAGAGGATAAGGCTAGTGCCTAAATCAGGCTGCTTATAGATAAGCATAAAGGGTATAATAAATATTAAAAGCGCCCCAAAAGCCGTGCTTAAACTGCGCAAAGAGGAGGCCCTTCGTTCGATAAACCAGCTTAAGGCTATAACGAGGGCCAGTTTTGCATATTCTGAAGGCTGAAAGCTGTGATTTATTATGGGAATGCGATACCAGCGATGCACATTTTGAATAGACTCTGTAAAAAAAAGTCCTATTAGCGATATAATGCTGGCTACATAAAGGACCCATGCCCACTCGCGAAGCTTGTTATAATCGAATCCGGCAAAGAATAAAAAGACAACCCAGCCCATAATAAACCACTGAATTTGGGTCTTTACCATTGGCGTTAAAAAGTGCTCTTCAATAGAGTCACTTCCAAGCTGAGAGGAATAAGAGGAGATGATAAGGCAGCTTATAGCCATAAGCAAAAGGATGGCAACAACTGCTCGAAAATCAATTCTTGTTAAATATTTACTTGACCACATGAGGCACCAAATACATGCACTACAAATTACGATACATCCATTTACCTATAACCACCTCAACAAATAGCTGGGCAAAAGAGCATTCCCATCAATTTGCAAAAGATGAGGTAACAGCAATAACAGCTGACGAACAGACGCATGGCCGCGGCCGCTACGCCAGAGTCTGGTTTTCACCTAAAGGGAAAAACTTATACCTCAGTTTAGCCTTTTTTCTCGAAGACCAAAACATAAAACCTTTTGCCCTCTGCCAGCTTGCCTCGCTTACACTTGAAGAATTTTTGCAAATTCAGGGCATTACAGCCAAAATAAAGTGGCCCAATGACCTGCTAGTAAACGGCAAAAAAATCGTGGGCGTGCTGACAGAGCGCTCCGAAGTTGACGGCATGCCCTTTATTGTGCTAGGAATCGGACTCAATGTCAACATGAACCACGAAGAGCTTTCAGAAATACCCCAAGCGGCAACATCTATGTATATAGAAAAAAACCAAACATTTTCTCTGGATGGCATAAAAGAGTTTTACGTGCGCCTATTTGTAAAGCGCCTTGAAGAGGCTAAAAACAATAACTTTGCTAACGTCTGGAGCCACTGGCAAAAAAGTCTCCAATGGATGCTAGAGCAGCCGGTATGTGTACAAACAACAGCCAACCGCTATCAAGGCAAGGTGATCGCATTAGAAACGGACGGCAGCCTTCGCCTTGAAGACTCAGACGGCACGCAGCAGATCATCAACAGCGCCGATGTAAATTTATGATGACAAAAAAACTACCTCCCTATAAAGAACAGAATATGTAAACAAAAAAAGAGGTAACCCCTATGAAAAACAATCTTAGAAAAAAAATTATTGTGGGCGTATGCACCGCAGCTATTATGAGCCAGCAAGCTTTTGTATTTGCAGGTTCAACACCAACTGCTAATCAACTTGCAGACATGCCGATGTCGACTGATGAGCAGACTTTTGCAGACAAGCTTTCAGGCAGCGCAAAAGATGACTTCATGAAGATGAGTGCAACAGATCGCCAAATGGCAATGCAGATCGCCAGCCACTCCTGCAAGGGCCAAAACTCCTGCAAAGGCCAAGGCGGATGCAAAACCGACAAAAACAGCTGCAAAGGCCAAAACTCCTGCAAAGGCCAAGGCGCCTGCAAGTCTACCCCAAGCCAAGCCATGATGATGATGGCAAAAAAGCGCCAAGGCGCATAATTTCTTTTCACGCCCTCTCGCTTCCAGAGAGGGCTTTTTCTTTTACATCCTTAAAAATAACAAGATAGACACGCAAACGCACCAGGCTAAAAGCAAGCAGTGATTTTAAGTTGTTGTTTGTTAATAATTTAAAACAAACAGGATCACCAGGATTGGCAGGATAAATACAAAACGGTAATAACGATTAAACGATATGAACGATAAAAAAAGAAAAATACTCCATTAATTTTCTAACTTTATCGTTCCTAGCTATAGACACCGTAACAATTATCAGTATCGAAGAGGCTGTGAAAAATGCCACGCCCGAAGGGTGTGGTGGCGATTAGCCCAGATCACCGACCTTGAGGGAGGTGCTCTGGGGCCCTAATGTTTGTAAAAAATGCACGCCCGAAGGGTGTGCTGGAATCGATTACTTATCCAGCACACCCTTCGGAGGCTGTGAAAAAATACGTTTTCTTCGACCGCAGGTCTTTGGAGTGCTGCGATTCTTCTCGAGCTTTTACTCCGACCACATGCCTTTACTTCATTATCGCCCAAGCTCACAAAACACCTCTACCGCTTCATGTAGATGTGTTTTGTGAACTTGGGTGATAATGAAGTAAAGGTGCGTGGTCGAAAGTGAAAGCGACAAAAAATTGTCGCACTCCAAAGACCTACGGTCGAAGCTGGATTTTTTCACAGCCTCTCGGGCGTGCATTTTTATTATTCCTAGATTCCCAGGACGCCTGCGGCGGCCTGGGCTAATCGCCACCACTCCCAACGGGCGTGGCATTTTTTCATAGCCTCAGAGAGGGCTTTACAAATACGCCGCATATATTTATTGTGATCTAAACAATACGTGCACGTGCACGCGCACGGGCACGAATAAAACCAGTACGTGTAATGAGAAAAAATCGTGATATTCCAAATCTTGGCATAGGCATCGGCCTTCGCATACCGCACTACGAACATATTTTTACCCATAAGCCTGCCATCGACTGGTTTGAGATTATAAGTGAAAATTTCATGATCGATGAGGGGCTGCCTCTTGTAAACCTTGAGCGCATTTTGGAGCACTATCCTGTCGTGCAGCATGGGGTAAACCTGGCTATTGGAAGCCCTGATCCCTTGGACTTTGACTATCTAAAGAAGCTGAAGAAGCTGGCTCAAAAGACGAAGACCCCTTGGATTTCAGATCACCTATGCTGGGGAAGGCTTCCGGGGGCGCATTTTCACGACCTACTACCCCTTCCCTACACAAAAGAGGTTATAAACTACGTATCGGAGCGAGCGAAGATAGTGCAGGACTTTTTAGAGGTCCCCTTTGCCCTTGAAAATCTCTCCTCCTACGTAAGCTTTACCGATGATCAGATGCCGGAGTGGGAGTTTTATGCCGAAGTTGTTGCCAAGGCCGGCATCTTTATGATGCTTGATGTCAACAACATCTACGTCTCAAGCCAAAATCATGGCTTTTTACCTAAAGACTACTATAAAAACCTTCCACTCGATAGAGTGCTCCAGATACACCTTGCAGGTCATAAGCGCTGTAATGGCTATATACTTGACACACACGATAACTACGTTTGCGACGAAGTGTGGGAGATTTATAAAGATGTCTATCCCCTTACAGGGGGCGTCTCGACCCTGCTTGAATGGGACGATAACTTTTTATCCTTTGAAGACACCTGGAGCGAAGCCTTAAAAGCAAAGGCGTTCCAAAAAACCCTAGAGCCCGTATGAGCTACGATCCCAACGCACCGGCACGCCTTACCCACATTCAAGAATGGTTTGGGGGCACTATCACCCAATATATGGAAAAAGAAATCTTTGGCTCTGAAGAGTATATAAACGCAACCCAAGAGCTTTCAAGTGAAGATCGGATGCGCCTGTACAACCATAGCTACTGGATTCGCCTCCTTAACGCACTTCACGAAGAGTACCCATTTCTCTCTCGCCTCTTTGGTAAAGAGGACTTTGATAATACCATTAGCATACCCTACCTTACGGCATATCCTCCAACGCACTGGAGCCTCAACCTCCTTGGAAAAAACCTCTTTGCCTTTTTAAAAAAAAGCTACCATGAAAAAGATCGCGACCTGGTGCTTAAAACTGCTGAAATTGACTGGGTGTGCCAGCAATGCTTTTTTGCTGTGGCCCATCCCCCAATAGATCTTACACTCTACACAGGAGAGAAAGCAGAAGAGCTCTTAGACATACCTTTACGGCTTCAGTCGCATGTCTACCTCTTACAAGCCAACGGCCACTTCATGCTCTATCGCGAAGCATTTTTAAAAGAGACGCACGACTTCTGGCTAAAGAATGACTTCCCACCCCTCGAAAAAGAAAAAACGTACCACTTTATCCTCTTTCGCAACCATATCTTAAACATGGAATGGGATGAACTGGAGCCTGATGAGTTCACCCTTCTGCAGCGCATCCATTCAGGCCTCACCATAGACCAGGCGCTAGACACCGTAGAAGCCGATGAACAAGCAGCCTTCTGGGTGCAAAAATGGCTTATCCGCGGCTGGCTTACTCGTTTGACAGAATAAATGAGGCCATGTCATAGACGAAGTTGACGTCGCATTGCAGCCCTTTGCCGTGGCCTTTGGCTCGGGGGATGGTCACTTTGAGCTTGGCATCGCCTGTTGCCTTGGCAAGGTTGTGCATAATGGCGCGCTTGGCAAGCTGGTGGACCTCTTCGTGGCTTTTTAGGTCATCTATAGGGTGGCTCATCTTTTTACAGGCGGCCTCTACTACGGCTTCGGCAACGATTTCGTCTACAGCCTCGGTATTTCTTGCCTCCGGTGTGCGGTCAAGCTTTATGGCAAGCTCGGAGCGCACTTTGCGAAGTTTTGCGAAAAGGCGCGGTTTATTGCTCTCTAGCACCTCGGCTTTTACCTCTTCTTTAATCACTTCGGCTGTCTGGTTGTCTATAGAGAGATCCTGGAGCAGGTGGTAGAGCTTGCCGTGGAGGTAGGCTTGCCTGCACACCTCGCCAAAGGCCTCTTTATAGCCTTTTTGTAAAAAGGGGATAAAGCGGCCGCGTGTGAAGGCGTCCAGGGCGCTCTCTATCTCTCGGTAGGAAAGGTGGTGCATCCAGTCGGGCAGCAGGGAGGCCAGGCTATGCATTTCCCAGAAGGTAAGCTTCTTAGAGTAGTGCTTACAGCGGTCTATAAGCGACATAAACATACTATACTTTTGCTTGCGGGATGAAAATTCATGCGATGAGACGTTATCGCCTACGCTGCTGGATGCGCTATACATGAGAGCCCTCATAGTAGTTTTTGGTATTCCCCTACATATAAACTATTTTATAATTTTTTGACAAGAGACAATTTTTGGTGGGATTTTTTGCCGCTTTCCTAAATTAGGTTTGTTTGTGTAGTGTGTTAAGAAAACGAAAAGGCAAAACTATGGAGCCGGTAGCTGCAGCAGATGTAACGCGATTTGGCCTGGAGTACGATGTGGGCGATGCGACAGGTGTCTTGCTTGACACTACCATATCCGAGCTTTCAGGGAAATTATCGACTATTTGGACCACTCTGGAAGGAATGCTCTTTAAAGTCCGTGAAAGAGAGGCAACAATAACTGACTTTACAACAACGCAAAGCGCTCTTTTAAACCTATCGCTAAGATCGATTGAAGACACACTTTCCGGCCCATGCGGCCTTGATAAAGAGATCTCTAGCCTTTCTATTCTCTCCTCTATTCCTTCCTATATTAAGAAAATACTACCTCTTCAGCTAAAACTTGGCATGATCCAAAAAAGGATAAAGGAGGTTAATATCTTATGTGAACAAGAAGGCTACAGAAAAATCTATATGTTCCTTAGCACGTTTGTGGATGAGCTGCGGCTGCAGGTTGTAGAATCCCCACAAGCGCCAAATCAGTGCAAGGAGCGCTATGATGAAGTAAAACAGAAATTTGGCTATCTTGAACATCCTGCAGCAGAACATCTCGACAAGACAGAGCGAAAAAAATTTTTAGAATGCAAACGGCTCTATTTAGAAGCACTGAGCGTCTGCAGTCTTGCAGCACAACTAAAAGGCATCGAAATAGATGGCCTAGAAGGCGCGATTCGTACAGTTACAGCGGATCTGGCACTCTATGAGAAACGCTCGCTACAATCACGTGATGACTCATCTGATGCTACAAGCAGCGATGAGCAACCAAAACAAGAAAGTTCAAAACCCCCTCAAGCAGTGGCTAAAAGCGCAAGTTTTTTGACAAAAGCACCTATACTTACGCAATTGGACTATTACTGGCCAACGCGGCTTCGCTGGACAGAATGCAAATGCATAAAGACCGGAGAGCTTGGAGTGTCTCTTCATCAAAAGGTGAGAGATCCTCTTGACACTCTTATTGGAACGATCTTTACAAGGCTCCCACACTTTTGCCAGGGTGATCGCACTTCTAAAGATGGCCATAAAGCCCATACAAGAGAGCTTAACGGCTATAGAAAGGAATTATCTCATCTTAATAATGAATTTAAAAGATTATTTCCAGCGCCGACAACCTTTGATAGCCTTACCAAAACCCTGCTCGATTTTTCCTACTCTACAGAACAGGGCTTTCGTCAAGCTAGAGGCTTCTTAAAGCTTGCCTACGATTTTACAAGCGATGTTGCAATTGAACTCTTTGATGCCCTGGAGCAGGTAAGCGCCGTCCTGAAAGATCCACATCCAAATTCCCTTGAAAGGGTGTTTGAACTGTATAGTGCTGCATGCACCATACGCAAGAGCCCGCCTGAAGGCAAAAAATTTGTTGCTACGTTTTTTAGGGGTATTTATGCGCTTCTTCGCGAAGTAATCGCAAAAAAAGAGGCCCAGCTTTTCAAGCTTACCGACGATGAAAGCGAAGTGGCAGACCACATTTTTGCCACCCCGCTTGAAATGCTAACGCAAAAATGGGGCGAGCGCCTCCCACAAGCAGTAATTGGTTTTCTTACAAAACGCATGATGCCTCTTGTACTGTTAAAATCCGGCAAGGATGATATCGAACTAAGACTTGTTTTCTATCGCCTGTTTCAGTCTCAGGATATTATAGATCTTTACAACAGTGCGCGGGATGAAAATAAGCTATTTAATCAACTTATGGAGGAATATGTTGAGCGCCCAATAGAACTTGAAACAGCAAGTTTCATAGCAGCAAAAATCGCAGAGTCTAAACAGGCCGGACGCGATCTTTTTGCCTATGCCGAGGCTATAGATAGCTATGTCGTCTACTCAAAGGAAAGTCCAGATGATGCAATATGTGCTTTTCTTCTTAAAAAGCTGGATCTTGCGGCAAAAAAATCAGGCTATCCCTATTTTTATCCTACAGTAGAAACAAGAGCGCTTGACCAGTGGGATATCAACAATCCCGAAGCATTTAAAAAGCAGTTGAGGACCGCCTGCGAAGAGTTTCGTCCCGGAATGGAAAAGCCAACTGAAGCGCAAATCTGGAATTCACTCTTTGTAAAGGCAACAAGTATAGTCTTACATACAAACGATGAAAAGGAACGGCTCGAGGCGCTTTTTTTTATCCACACGCTCCTTCAAAATCCAAGCTACAAACAGTTCTGGGCAGTTTTGCCGCAGGATATTGAATGCCTGCTTGCTCAGACAAGTCTGAAGAAACTTGCTTTCTGGCCATTCCAAGAGAGCGATCCTTTCATAACTGACCCAGAGATGAAGATCTTGATGCAGAGCGATGGCCTTTTTGTTGAGGCTTTAGAACAGGATGATGATATGGAAGAAATAGACGACATCATCTTTAAGTTTGTCGCATACGAAGAGAGACTGCCGGAAGAGAGTAGCCGTACCGTAACGCAACTTGTTAAAAAATATCGACGAAGAACATCCTTTAAACTATGGCTCTCAAAAAAACAAAAGCCCCTAAACAGCGACCAAATTGCTAAACTTTTTAATGAGGGAGCTTAAGAGATGGAACCAGCAAGACTTCATTTTACTCTTCCACCTCAAAACCAGCTCGAGGAGGCAGGGGCCTTATCTTTACAAACGTTCGAAAAGAGCGTCACCGATACTACGAATCAGGTATCGCAAGCCTTTACCACAGTGCGAGAGGCCTTTTTTTGGGGTCCAGCTGCATCGGAGAAGGATGCGACACACGCATTGACAACCCTCAAGGACTTTGTGCTAAATGAAGAACTCCTTAAGCAGGCAGCGCACTTTCCAATTCAAACCGCTGAAAAGCTCCTTAACTCTGAACTTGAGCTTGCTATTGCAAAGAGGACAGTAACCACAATAGATGCAACCCTTCTTACTAACCGTGACTGGATGCAAGAAAGAGTCCAAAATCCTCCCCCAGATAATGACAACAGCCCACTTCTTCCCCTAAAACCAAGCTCCGACCCAGAACTTGCCTTCAGATGGCCCGGATACTCCTATACCTGGTTTAAACTTCGAAGCTATCCACAGACAGGAAGTCATGCCGTAAAGATGGAGCAAGAGAGCGCTCAATTAATCGCCTCTCTGAAGGCACAAATCCTTGCTCTTAAAACGCGCATTACCACCATGGGAGTTGATGATGACTGCAGCGCAATTGCTCAAGAGCTTGCATCCTGCCGACGACATATTGTACAGCAACAAACAGTGCTGCAACAGCTTCACGGGGCAATTGCACCACTGCCCGAGGATGATCTTAAACCAGTGCTTTACCGATTTTCAAACAACCAAGCCGCCCACCTTGAGTTATACCTAAAGAGCATGGTAGAGATCTTAGAAACTGTTGCAGGCCCTATAGAGCGCTCAGCATGTAAAGCCCTAACCGCCTTAAAAGCCTTTTTTGATCCAACCCAAGCACAGCGCAGCGCAATTTCACTCTTTTATGCAGGACTTCACCTTCATACTCTGCTTGGCCATGAACACACCCTCTCAAAAAGCGTTGACACCATTACGGCCATATTTAAAAAAGCCGCATTCCACTTTTTAACGTTAACAGAGGCTGAAAATGCCCTTCTGGATAGCGCCCTCCAGAAATTACCAAACACATCTCCAGATGCGCTTAAAACGATCATCGCAAAGCTTGCCACACGATCACTCTTTTTTACCGCAAAGGAGGTAGATCAAAGCCTTGAGCTATTACTCTATGCTCTTCGAACAGATCCCCTATTTGCCGAAATGTTGCAAGATAAGCCATTCAAAACCCTTGTTGACGAATATGAGGCAGTCTTTAAAGATCTACGAAATGAAGAGATGCTGGCCAGAGCCGCTGACATCATTTCAATGATCTTTGAAGCAGATGAAGGGCCCCGGGCACCTCTTGTCTATGCCAAGGCTATGCAGGACTCGCTTGAACTTGCCGCTCTAAGCCCCAAGCTTGCCGAATCCCTTTTTGGAAGATTGGAAAAAGTGGCGCAAGCTAAAAACTACCCTCTTCTAGATGTTCTACAGCGCCATCCAAAGGTAGTAAAGGGCTTGTGGAATCCCCAAAAAGAGCGGCCATCTGAATCTGTTATCTTTAGAATCGTGACTGCAAGCCTCTTTTCAACTGATGAGGAGGAGCAAAAAATTGCGCAAGAGTATTTTGAAGACTATTTTAAAAGATACAACTACGATACTTTTTCAGCAGATACTCGCACTCTACTTGTGATAAACTCAGCCGATCGCATAGAGAAGTTAGGAGAAGCTGAGCTTACAGCCTTTATAAAAGCCCCCTTTGAACTCTACGTTACACAGGGCAAGGGAGCCGGCAAGGTTTGCAGCGTAAGCGAGGCCATCTTTAGTCTGATCCGAGCCGAACAAAAGCATGAAGATCACCCCCTTTCTGACCGATTTTCAGAAGTAAGAGGCTTAGGTGAGCTTGAACGCTGGCACAAAAGCAAAAGCCTTTCCCGAGCCAGCTCTAAGGCCAACAGGCAATTTCACGCCGCACTCACAGATGAAAAAAGAGCCCAAGTCCAGCAAGCCCTGGGAAATGCCGAAGCCGCCCGCTGGGAAGAGAATATGCAGCTTGTAGCCCTCTACGCGAAAACCTTTCAAGCCGCTCCTGGCGACCCCTAAATGGCGATTAGCCCAGACCTCCAAAGGCGTCCTGAGACTGAAGTTTGGATATTTCTTCGTCCTCCGTAGGGACTATGAAAAAATACGTTTTCTTCGACCGCAGGTCTTTGGAGTGCTGCGATTCTTCGCAGATTTTACTTCGACCACACACCTTTATTTCCTTACCGCCCAAGCGCACAAAACAGTTCTACATGAATCTGTAGAGATGCTTTGTGAGCCTTAAGCGATCTTGTGATTAAGGTGTGTGCAAAATCTAAAGCTGCGAAGAATCGCAGCACTCCAAAGACCTGCGGTCGAAAAAAACGTATTTTTTCACACTCTCTTTAGCGACGGCTTACCAAAAAACCGTCAATTTTGGGCAGCACGATAAAGGCCATCAAGTTGTTGCATCTTTTGAACTGTTGCGGCGTATTGCTCCCTTTCCTGAAACTTCTGTAAAGTTTGCTTGAAGGAGGCCTCTTGGGCATCCTGTTTGTAGCCTAAAATGCGGCGAAGGAGGCCTTTCATCAGATAGCTTTCTAAAACCGTGTCAAAGCCATCAAGCGACTCTTCCCGTAAAAGACGCTGCTCTACTTGCATTTCTAATTGGGTCAAAACAACTGTTTGCGATGCAACATTTGAAATAATGGCGTCGACAAGCCAGTGTGTCTTGTTAGCAAGAGCTTCAAGGTCAGCATTTGCTACAGGTTGCAATTCGTAGGCCGCTAAAACCGCAGCAAAAAGGTTCTGCACTGCTCTTAGGCTTGTAAGTGAATAGTCTTTCTCATCTAGAGGATTTAAGTATTTTATTACGCTGCCAACAGCCTTTGCATAGGGTAAAAAGGCAGGATCTATGATGCGCGCAAAAAGAGGGAGGTGCCTGCTCGTTTCTTTAATTTTGTCAAGAGTCTGCAAGGCATAGTGGCGGGCAGCAAGAGTGCTTGATGTTACCCCTTGCGGTATAAGGGAATTAAGCTGCAGCTGCACGAGCTTTTTAAAACCGATTAAATGCTGATCATATTTGCTTTTTTCTTCTTGAAGCAGTCTCTGGGCCTCTTGGGAAGCAAATTTTCCAAGAAAAAAGCCTTCAAGTCGCAGTTTTAGCTCAGTAAGCATTTGCTTATTTGCCTGTGTCACCTTTCGTAACTGGGCAACTTGGCCTGACACGTGACTATGCCACCAGGTGATACCCCATCCTCCATTAAGAAATTCATCGTGATATGCTAGCTCGACCTTACAGCTTTTTTCCACATAGTCTGTTACCTCTTCGGCTGCAGCATCTGCCGCCGCTCTTTGAGGGGCATATTTTTCTTTCAGACGCGCGACCGCTTCCTTTGTCTCTACATTGTTCAGCTTGCCGTCATACTGATCTAAAGCATCGAGGATAAGGTCTGAAAGCTGAGCATAAAGCTTATTGACCGCATCTGATAGCGGCTCATTGCCCTGAAGCTTTCGCAAGAGCTCATCTCTCTTTTGGTTCAACTCAGTAAATATAGCGCTAAAATCGTCCACGTTGTTGGAATTTGTCCCCAACTTTTCAAGCGCAGCCAGCCGCTCTTCTATTGTTTTAAAAAACTCAAGCGCCGACCAATGCAGGGGACTTGCTAGTATTTGGCGTAGTGCATCAAGCTCATTTTCAACGAGTGAATAGAGAGCATCACAGTAGACCATACAAGAGAGAGACTCTGCTATCTTCCTTCTATCTTTCATGATGGGAATATACTTTCGCCTATTATCAGAAAGCTTCATCTGATCTTTCATCTTTTTTATTAAAACGTCGAGGTCATGCTTCCATTTATCATGATCTTCCTTAACACGACCGGTAGCTGTTTTTTGGTGCAGAAGAGAGAAAGCCTTATCTACCCCGCTCGTGTATCTGCCCTGAATGTTGTCATGAGCGCTTTTTATCTGATCACCTATGATAGCATCAGGAAGTGGGTGAAGATTATATTTTAGCAAAAACGTTCTTGGACCATAGGTGGGCTGCATAACATATCCCTTGTGTATTTTGCGTTCTTTATGGCTTACTCAACTGAAAAAGACAAGCGCTATTATGACACACGCATTAGCTGGTTCCTTTCCTTCAATTACTTCAATCGTAAATAGCTATATACAAACAAACGATAAAGTCGCCGAAGCGGTTCTTGCCCGCTATAAAAAAACGATGCGAAAAGAGGATGCAAGCTGGAACAAAAAACATCAAGAGGCCTTAGCGAGCCAATCTTTAGACGGACGCGCCCTCCTTCTGCTCGAAAACGAACTCTTTTATCATGAGCGCTGCGATCGTTTTGGGCTAAAAGGGGGAGAAGTTCGAACCATCCCTTTAAAGCAAGATAGCAGCCGCTTCACTTCTGATCGATGGCTCGAAGTACAGGTAAAGATGATCGCGCGCGAAAGGCTTGTGCAGGAAAAAGCCAAACAAGAAAGAGAAAAAAATCGGAATTTGACGGCTGAGGAACTCCGAACGATTGAAGACGAAAAAGAGCTTGCTGCTCGAAACGATATTGAAAGTAATGCATTTCCCATTCCATCTGTCAAAAATCAAGCCTACAAGTTCGTGCAGGCAAAAGCAGATAAAATTCTTGAGTTAAAAAACGTTCGGCCAGAGCCGGGCCTTTGGGATAACTACCAGCGCGAAATTAAAGAGATGAGCCCAGATGAGAGGTGTATACTCATCGCAAAGGTAGCAAAAGATCTCCTTGCAGCCCTTCCAAAGGCACAAGTGAAATTTCAAGAATTGCAACAGGGCAAAGGCAACACCCCAAAGGAGAGCTCAACCACCATTTCAGAGCCTGTGGAAGAAATGGAAGCCCTTCATATTACTGACCCGAAAACTAAAGCATGTATCGCCGAGGCAAAAGTGCTAGAGGGCTGTTTAGCGGGCTTTATGACCCTTCTTTCTTGTACAGATGACCCAATAGATCAAAAAGCTCTCGAATCCCTTACCCCTATTAAACAGCTTATTTGCCAGGTCATTTCTGAGGCTGATAAAGAATTTTGCTGAAGACTCTTTCGGTAATCTCCAGTACTGCACCCATTTCGCTTCTTCTGTTAATGAGCGACGCCTGCTTTGAAGGATCGCGAGGCGATGAAGGGGGACTTGGAGGTAATGGTTGGTAGGCACCCGTTTTGCGTCGCGGAGATTGCGCCCCGGCAGCTTGGTCGCCCCTTTGAGAAAAGTTGCTGGTCTTCACGCGCCGTGAGAGAGGAGCAGAACCTAGGTCTGACACTCTAGGTGACGATCTGGGTGAGCGTGGGCTTGAAGAGGGCGATAGAGCAGAAGGGGCCCGAGAGGTTAATCCGGATCGACCGGGAGAGCTGATTGGAGATGTTGAACGGCCTCGATCAGATCGTGGTGATTGTAGAGAAGGCCCTAGATCTTGCAAAGAACCTATAGATACTGAAAAAGCCTTATTGCGAGGCAACTCGGCTCCCTTTTTGGGTTCAACACGAGTCGCAGCTAAGGGCGTTGCACCAGAGGATTTGCTCAGCTTCTCTTTTTGCTGGTGCGATGTTTGCTGAAGACTTTTTCTTTCACTGCTAGCTACAGTTATTGGTGAGGAAGCAGCTTGCATCGCCTTTTCCTCCATCGCTTTTCGTATCTCTTCTGGTGTAAAGTCTTTTACTAAATGCACTTTAAGAAGCGTACAGACATCTTTTAGCGCCTTATGAAATGCAAGAGAACTAGTTAAAACAACAACTCTTGCGCTTTCCAAGAGAAGGCTATCATTATCTTCTTTGCTCACTTTCTGCTGAAGCTCTTCTTCAAGCGCAGCAACATTCACAGCAAGCAATTGGCGCTCCAGATCTGAAAAAATCTTTGTGTAATCATTACCGGGCACAATAAACTCTTGAAGAAGCTCCGGTTTTTTATAGGCATCAAACCGCTGCAGCAGCTGCACTAGAGCATTGCCCTGTAAAAGAGCATTTGACTGTGAGAACAGATCATAAATGCTGTTCATAAATATGATATTTCTAAATCGCTCGTCTATCTTTTTCAAAAGCTCTTCATGGCAGGAGAGCGAACCCTTTTCATATACAATTTCATATTCTCGTAAAATCTCAGATACCTTCCGTTCTAGAGACGTTGCTACCCCTTGAGAAAACCTTCCTAACTTCGAACGGCCGCCGGACTTCGCATGTTCGGCAAAGATGTTATAGTCTATAAGCTTTAGATCAGTACTCGTTACAATCTTTTTTGCTACATCCTTTCGTTTCTGTCCCACCAAATTTTCGCTATTGAGAAAGACCTCTAGCCATCTCGTTGTCCAGTTACCATACTGATCCTTAAGCGTAACATTTCCGCACGTGATGCCAGGAAATTCGGCACGAAGCTCCTCTTCTAAACAGTTTTGCTCTTCTTGGAATTCACGTCGCAATCGTAAATCTTCGAATGCTATAGGATCTTTTTCTCGATCCTTTCCATTTGCCACATCAAAGGCAAGCATTGTTCGCGCAATCCTATCTTGATGCTTTGCATTCCACTTGTCGTGAACAAAGTACTTATAGGCATCAAGCAGTACAGTATCGCCTCCCAAGGGAAATAGATGCAAAAAGCCCCACGCAAGATTTCGTTGGGTATTCAATAGTGTAAAAAGCGGCATCTCTTTGGCAAAAAAGAGGCTTGTAATATCATTTACCATAGTAGCTCGACTTTGTACGTTTTTTGCCCTATCGAGACCGAGACCGTGACCGAGACCGAGACCGATTACTTTGCCACCGCACCCGCTAAGCAAAACAATCGGTCTCGGTCTCGGTCACGGTCTCGGTCTCGAGTTTTATCAAGTATTAACTCGAGAGTGTATATCACTTCTGAGCCATTTTCGTTAACATCGCTACGATACGCAGCAACAGCTCTCGGCCTCTCATGTATTCATTTTCATCAACTAGTTTAAGGCGTTCACAAACGTCAAGAATGCTAGCGCATTCTGTTGCAGAATGTTTTGCCATTCGATAAAACCTTGCTTTTTCACAAGATGAGTGTTCACCTGCGCCTTCGGCGATGTTTAAGGGAACAGATGTTCCTGCTCGTTGCAGCTGATCCGCTAAGTATGCTTTGCCGCGTGGCAACTGCTCTACAATCTCGTTTATCAAAATAACCAAGTCTAAGGCTGCCTGGTAGACGTCCCATTTTTCATGATCAAAATATCCTACCTTCATCGTATTGGGTGATTGTGTGACCTTGCTGCAAGCTTGTGACATAGTACCCTCGGGGCTTTTTTTTGCCAAAAGAAACAATGAAGTTGATAGAGAGCGTTCCACTATGCATACTGTTTGTTTTACTAAGACACTATCAGTTTTGCTTCCTTTTGCGATACTTTTTTCAAAGACTTTCTGGGAAAAAGCTCTCCCATTTTTGCTCGGCGCGCTCTTATGTATCGGCAAACGAACCGTCGGCGCTTCGCGCGGCGTGAGAGAGCCTACAAAACGTTGCAGAGTCGTGATTACCTCATAAATTGGGGATAACATCTAAATCGGGATGCACCTTTGCTCGCAGGATCTGCTGGATGAAGGAGAGGGTGGCTCCCGTTGCAGAGTGGCAGGAGGTGCAGCTTCCCTGGTAGGCGATGATTACCTCCCTGTCGTTTACAAGGTTTAATATCTCAATGCCGCCGGCATCAAGTTCTATGTAGGGACGCACCTCTTTTGCAATCACCTCTTCGATGACAGCTAGCTTCTGTTTAAGGCCCAGCGTGTCCCAGCCGGGATAGCCGCCTTCCACAACATCTACCGAGCGCCCTGTAATTGGCGGGGCAACATAGCTTTGGCTTAATGGAATGCCCTGGCAATCATGACAGGCTTTATCTAGCGCTTCAAGAACAGAGTTTAAAAACGAATTTGCCTCTTCCGGGAAGGCAGCTATGTCGCTTTTATCGCGCACATGGCGATCGAGTAAATCCGCCGTAATGCGGCTTGCCTGGTCATAATTTTTTCCGATAACGAGCTCGCAGGCAACTTCTGCCGCACCAATAAGCGCACTTGGCCCAAAAG
This sequence comes from uncultured Chlamydiales bacterium, assembly GCA_963826935.1. Classification (GTDB taxonomy): domain Bacteria; phylum Chlamydiota; class Chlamydiia; order Chlamydiales; family FEN-1388; genus SZAS-7. Next base: position 532,977 of record CAWGYH010000002.1, read on the forward strand.
CTTGAAAGCGGCTATCGATGATTACGCCGTCAACCTTATCGACAAGCCAGTAAAATTCTATAAGAGCCCCAAGAGAGAGCGATCCAAAAGCACCTCTTGCAACATGCAGGTTGCGCTCATGAGCATCCTTGTCAGAAAAGCTGCCCAGGCAGTAGGGGTTTTCTATGCGAAGGGCAAGCTTTTTGCTAAAGCGGCTAAACAATGGGGGCTTCACTTCCGATAACAAGGTCATACAACACCTCTAGATATGCGCCTGAGGCGTTTTACTGTTTCGCCGATAATTGCAGCCGCCCTTTCAAGCTCATGCTCCTGCGTATCCTTTGAAAGGCTGAAGGTAACAGCACACCTGGCAAGTTCGGGGTCGATGCCGGACGCTTCAAGAATATTTTCGATAGGCAAAAACTGCCCTCCGCCAATACTCAGAGAGATCCCCTTTCGCTTTAAGGTAAAAGCCAAAAGATTTTGGTGGATGCCGGCAAATGCGATACAGCTTATGTGAGGCGCCCGCTCTACATCGCTAAAGAGGACCTTGGCCTCAGGATATGCCTCACAAATCTTCTCTTCAAACAGCATGCGAAGGCGCGCAACCTCCGTACAGTAGAGGCCTTGTCCCTCCTTTGCTAAAAATGCTGCCTCACCCAGCGCGACTATCATGGGCACATTGCAGGGATTTGCAAAGGTTATTGGCCGAAGAGGTATATGTTTTTTTGCAAAAATGGCTCCGGTACCGATGGGGGCATGAATGCCGTGGCCGCTAAAGGTGAGAATGTCTATTGGAAGGTCATGAAAGTTGATGTCAAGCTTTCCTGCAACATGCGTTGCATCCACATGCAGCCAGATGCCGCGCTCCCGGCACACCTCAAAAATATCTTCGAGCGGCTGAATAACTCCCGTTAAGGCAGAGGCCCAAGGAAGCGATATAAGAGCAGTCCTTGGAGAAATCGACTCGATAATATCGCTAGAGGTCATAAACCCAAGCTTTTGGCAAGGGGCAACCTTTAAATAGCAGCCCTCATCTTCAAGGCTTGATACTGTCAAAATGGGCGCGCTTTCACTTACAGCGCTTGTAACAAAGTGGTTCTTACCGGCATGCAGCGCCTTGTCGTAGAAGGCAGAAGTTATAGCAATGCTAACGGCTTCCGCTCCACTTGAGGTAAAGAGGCACGTCTCTTCATCCGTTACCCCGAAAAGGTCCTTAACCTTTGTTGCGGCCGCTTTTATGTCAGGATAGGAAAAGCTGTCGTTTTGCTCATAAAAAGGCATAGCGGCAACCAGCGCATTTTTTGTCGCCGCCGATGAGGTGATGTAGTCTAAAAAGATCTCTTCAGCCATTTTGCCGCTGCAAGTTGTCGTTTTTGTATTCATAGATGATCGGAAGACCTGTTGCAATCTCAAGGGACACTACAGCATCATCCGATAGCTTCTCGATATCCTTCACAATGCCCCTCAGGGAGTTTCCATGGGCCGATATAAGCACATTTTTTCCTGCTTTCACATGAGGCATTATAACGTCCTCAAAGTAGGGAATAGAGCGCTCTGTTGTAAGCTCAAGGCTCTCTCCATTTGGCGGACATGTGCTAAAGCTGCGCCGCCATAGCTTTACCTGCTCCTCGCCAAAGGCATCCATAGTCTCGCGCTTATTTAGCCCCTGAAGCTCGCCATACATCCGTTCGTTAAGCGCATCGTCGCAGTAGACAGGTATAACGTCAGCCTTTGCTTTTTCAGAGTAAATATTTGCCCAGGAGTGAAGTTTTCCCTCTTTATGCTGTATCACAGGCGTTTTGCCGTCGTGGCGAGGCCCCATGACAAGCATAGCAGTCTCAATTCCCCGTATAAGCGTGCCGCAAAAGACCACATCGATCGGAAGAGAGGCAAGCTTTTTGCCGGCATCCAGCGCCTCCTGAATCCCCTTTTCAGAGAGCGGCACATCGACCCACCCTGTAAAGAGATTTTTTTTATTCCAGATCGACTCGCCGTGGCGAAGCAAGATAAGATAGCTCACAAAATACCCCTACTCGACTTTGTACGTTTTTTGCCCTATCGAGACCGAGACCGTGACCGAGACCGAGACCGGATGCTTTGCTTAACTGCACGCTATGCAAAACATTCGGTCTCGGTCTCGGTCACGGTCTCGGTCTCGAGAATTAATAAATTTTTTATCGGAAAGGCTTTTCGCTTTGCGACATTAACGTCCGCATTGCTGCGATCCGTAGCAACAGCATTTTACCTCATATTTGATTTTACGGAAGGGCTATTTTTTACCTTCCGTAGAAAATACATAGGGGAAGCTATAGTGAAACGAGTGCTTCAAGCGGCTTGAGCCAAGCTGCCAAAAAGTAGCAAAGTCGAGATAATAGAGTCCCACACTCTAGTTTATTTTGCATTCATGCGATAAATAGTGTATAGTTAATTGCCTATGACTACTCAAAGATTAAGTAAAGTGCTTGCAAAAGCCGGCGTTGCCTCTCGAAGAAAGGCCGAAGAGCTCATTTTTCAGGGCGATGTGACAGTAAATGGCAAGGTGGTGCTTGTGCCGCAAACTATGGTAGATCCCTCAAAGGACACTATAGTCTACGACGGCAAGAAGCTGCGCCTGGAGCCAAAAGTATATTTTGTTTTACATAAGCCGATTGGCTACACCTGCACCAATGCCCCAGGCAGAAAGCGCGCGATAGACCTTCTCGGCCCCTGCCCCTATCGCCTCTATACTGTCGGGCGCCTTGACCGCGACACCTCGGGCCTTATCCTCATCACCAACGACGGCGAGTTTGCCAACAGTGTGATGCACCCCTCCAAAAGGATCCCGAAGGAATACCTGATAAAGACCGACAAAGAGGTGCAGCATGAGCATCTTGTCGCCATGAGCGAAGGGATGTGGATTGAAGGAGGCTTTGTAAAGCCGATAAGCGTCACAAAGGTTCGCCGCGGCACCATAAAGATGATACTTTGCGATGGAAGAAAGCGCGAAGTGCGCCGCCTTGTTGAAAAAGCAGGCCTTGAAACAGTAGAGCTTACCCGCATACGCATAGGCAGCCTTGTACTTGGAAAGCTTCCTGTAGGCCATTTCCGCGATCTCTCCGACAAAGAACAAAAGGAACTTTTAGCAAGCAGCCTCCAGAAAGCAAAAGCTAAAAAGCCCCCTAAAGATGAAGCAAGAGACACTTTTTGACATTGAGCGCGCAATTGAATGTGTGCGTCACTATAATGAGCAAAAGCAGGACTCAGAAGATAGCTCGCTTCAAAAATCCGTTGATCTTTTAAAAGTGTATACTTCGGCTTTTTCAGAAAGGCCGAAGGCAAGCCTTGAAGAGCAGCAGTTAATTGATCGCATTATCGATACGGCAAAAAAGTTTAATGAGCGACTCAGGCAAGAAAAGTCAGCGCCTGCCACCATAAGCGGCATTTTAAAGGAACTTGTACTTCGTGCGGTGGGAAAATATGCCCCAAAACCGCTTGTTCAGCATGAAATTCACATCCCCCAAGAACAAAAATATTCCCAAGAAAAGGTCTTTAGCGTCCTCCAGTCGATACAGCGAAATAGCGACGACACTGAAGGACGGCCGCGCCAGTTAGAGCTTGACCTCTTTTCAAATAAAGCGCTGACGATGCTATTAAAGCACAACCAAGTGCCTATGACGGTCAATGAGGCGCTTTTACTTATTCATAAAAGCCCCCTCTATCATACCTTTGAGGGAGGAACCTACCTTGTATCCGATAATGTCATCCACCTTGTACAAAAAATTTGTCCCTTGCCCGGAGTAGAAATAGAAATTTCAGGCGCTTTTCAGCGCGACTCTGCATCGCGCACACTCGTTCAACCCATTAGATCAAGCTTTCAGCTTGTCACTACTATCGCCCAAACAGGCTTTCCTCATCCTCTGCAGTATATGGGGATTGCCTACTCTGAAAAGCTGCTTCCGGACTGCATCCTGCGCCCGAGCATGTGCCCAAAATTTACATCCTTTATCACAAAAAAGCGCATGCTGGCAAAAGAGCTCGGCCCCTTGGGCAAATACTACAGAAAAGCACAGGCGCTTCTTGCAAAAAAAATCGCCTTTTTTTCTGAAAGCGACTATGAAGCTATGGGAGCTAGCATGCAGCGCTTTAATGAAGAAAATGTGCAGATGCCGATAAAAATGCTGCAGGATGAGTGGCTTATTAAAAAAAACTCTCACATAGTAAAAAATCCAGAGGCTGTTTGCCTATCAATTCTTCAAGAGGCGCAAAATAGCACTCTCTATGCCCCTTTTAGCGAAGAAAAGGGCAAGGCCATAAAAGAAGCTGCTAACTCGCTCTATATGATGCAGCTCTCAGAACATCTTGGCTTTCAGCCCAAAAAATTATCTTTATTTGAACAGGAATTTTTAGTATCACTTATTCGACAGCAGCTTGTCTTCACCTACGAACTTGAAGAGCTGGATCTGCATGATTTCCATGCACATATGGAGCAGCTCTGCACTAATGAAACTGCTTTTTTTAAAGATGCTGCACAAGAGCTTGCTGTTGAGCTTTGCCAGTACTATTCCGTACGCTATGAAATAGGAAACTAAGATGGAAGTAAATCCCGTAATTGAAGTTGTGCCCTACGACCCTCGCTGGCCAAAGGCCTTTGAGCAGGAGGCTGAAAAGCTAAAAGGCTTTCTTGGAAACAGCATCGTCAGCATCTACCATATAGGCTCTACTGCCGTTCCGGGCCTTGCTGCAAAGCCTATTATCGACATTATGATTGTGGTGAAGGACATACTTGATGTAGATAGCCTCATACCGCAGTTCGAGCAGCTGGGATATGTACCAAAGGGTGAATATGGCATGCCTTTTAGAAGGTACTTTCAAAAGGGCGACTTTCTGCATACGCACCACATCCATATCTTCGAAGAGGGAAGCCCTGAAGTTGACCGCCACCTTGCATTTCTTGAATCTCTTCGATCTAACACAACTCTTTGCCAAGAATATGAGATCTTAAAGCTCGCTTTAGCAAAACTTCATCCACGCGACCTTGTAGCCTACTGTGAAGGCAAAGAAGAGTTTATCGACAAAGTATCAGAAACCTTCCCCGCAAAAAAGCCTCGCCTTATTCTGGCCTTTACTCAGAGTGAATGGGACACTGTGCAAGCCTTTCGCAAGCAATCCGGCACTCTAGAGCCGCTGGAAAAGGACCATCACAGCCACCTCCTCCTCGAACTTGGCCCTGAAGCAATCGGCTATGCTGATATCCACATAAGAGCCCTTGCCCTGCTTGTCATGAAAAAGGACTTTGAATCCTTTAAGGAAGAGTTTTTAAGGCTGCTCTCTCGCTGGCTTTCCCATCAGACCCCATAAGCCTATTAGTCACGCTATGGGTAGCCACACCGTAGGTTTTGGAGTGCAACGATCTTTCGTCGCTTTCCCCCTTGCCAAATACGGCTATTTTTAAGTATACTCCAAAATAGACGCGTCTATTTTTAAGTGGAGTTACTTTTAGCCATGAAGCGATACTGCGAAGAATTCATCATAAAAGATCTTTTAAAGAAGATGGTTTTCCTGGGAGGCCCACGGCAGGTCGGGAAAACTACTCTGAGTAAGCGCTTTTTGAGTGGAGACTGGGCAGATGGCGAGTACTTAAACTGGGATGTAGATGAAGACAAACGAGCAATTTTAAAAAAACAGTGGCTTGCAAGCAGCCCTCTTGTGATTTTTGATGAAATCCATAAATACCCCAGATGGAAAAGCTGGATCAAGGGGGTATGGGATTCAAGACCAGAGGATCAGACATACCTGGTAACTGGCTCTGCCCGCTTAGATGTGTATAAAAAAGGTGGGGATTCGCTTATGGGTCGCTATCACTACTGGCGCCTGCACCCCTTAAGCCTGGACGAGCTTCCGGAAGGCATGAACCCCGAAACAGCATATCAACGCCTGCTGACCCTTGGCGGTTTTCCAGAGCCCTTTTTGAGCGGAGATGAGCGAGAAGCAAGGCGCTGGCGAAAAGAGCGCTTTACTCGCATCGTCAAAGAAGATATTCGCGATCTCGAGCACATTAGAAACCTCCAGATGCTCGAGCTGTTTATAGATGCTCTCAGAACAAGAGTTGGCGGCCTGGTTGTCTTGTCAAATATAGCCGAAGATCTGCAAATTGCTCCTAGAACTGCCCTTCACTGGCTACAGCTTTTAGAAAAGATGTATGTCTCTTTTGCGATTTATCCACACACAAAACAGGTTCCACGCAGCATTCTCAAGCCCCCAAAAGTCTATTTTTTTGACAATGGCGATTGCATTGGTGATGGCGGGCAGCACTTAGAAAACCTTGTCGCAACACACCTTCTGAAACGCCTACACTTTATTGAAGACTATTACGGCTACAGCTGCTCGCTTCGCTATATCAGGGATAAAGATGGGCGCGAAGTAGATTTTGTCACCATTATTGATGGCAAAGTACAGGACTTAATCGAAGTAAAAGCAAGTGACGGCGCAGTTGCCACAAGCTTAAAGTACTATCAAAAAATGCTTAAACCCCAGCGTGCAGTGCAAATAGTAGGAGATCTTCATCGCCCATTTGACCAAGACGGAATTCGAGTTACTACCCCAATTCACTTCTTTACAGATCCGCCTTGGAAAGAAGGCAGAGTCTAAAAGAAGAGCCATTTTCTCATAAAAGGGGCTAAAAGGGGCCGGCCGGCCCCTTTTACTGTACTGTGCAAGCCTTTCGCAAGCAATCCAGCACTCTAGAGCCGCTAGAAAAGGACCATCACAGCCACCTCCTCCTCGAACTTGGCCCTGAAGCAATCGGCTATGCTGATATCAACATAAGAGCCCTTGCTCTGCTTGTCATGAAAAAGGACTTTGAATCCTTTAAAGAAATATTTTTAAGGCTGCTCACTCGCTGGCTTTCCCATCAGACCCCATAAGCCTATACGGGACTTATTCACCTTTTCAGTCACGCTATTATTTTCTTACAAACAATATACAAACAACACAATATAGATTGACTTATAATAATTTGATAATTATACTTTGAATTTATAAGGATCACCATGAGAATAAATACTTTTTCAGATGTCTTAGCAAAAGCCGATAATATTTCTGATTTTATACCTGTACTTAGCACGGTAAGCAACCTGGTTGACCTATTTAACAAGTATGTTGTTTTTTATATAATGAAAGCAGCTGGGGCGGATGCTGGTAAAATTCGTTACTTCTCCCACTTAAATAAAAAAAGCTTTGCACGGTGCATACTTTTATTGTTCCCAATCTTGGGAAATATTGTCATAGGAATTTATGAGCATCTACGTCGTGACAAGAAATATATGCTTAATGCCGTGAAAGAGGAGGGCATCCTATTTGACCTTAGCCATGCATGCAAAAAGCTGAGAGGGGATAAGGATGTGGTTCTCGCTGCAGTTAATAAGCTTGGCTCTGCACTTTACGATGCAAGTAAAGAACTTCAGGATGACAAGGAAGTAGTGCTTGCCGCTATCAATTGCTACCTACCAACCAAGAATTCTACGAGTGACGAACGGTTTGGCTGGGTGGTTCAATTTGCAAGCAAAAGGCTAAGAGGCGATAAAGAAGTGATGTTCAATGCTGTTCAAACCGATGAATTTGATAATACGCTTACACATGCAACCGAAGAGCTTCAAAATGACAAGGACTTCGTAATCAAAGCTGTCCAACATAACTATAGGCTCCTTTCGCACGTAGTCGAAAAGTTCAAAGGAGATAGAGATGTGATCCTTGCTGGTGTTAAAAGGAATTATCGTGCACTTGAGTATGCAACCCCTGAGCTCAGGACAGATAGGGAAATAGTACTTACTGCCTTTCGTCACTTGGACCAATTTAATGATTGGGACCAAGGCATAACAAAGTACCTAACAGATACTTTTAGGTCCGATAAAGAATTCATGCTTGAAGCAGTGCGCTATCATGAACCTGCACTTAAATGCGTAAGTGATGACCTAAAACAACACAAAGAATTCATGGCTGCGGCGACAGAAGCTGCTAAGGCTGGTAAAACACATCGAGAGAATTTGCAGATGGAAGCTTATAATAAGCTTTACCCCAGAAAGAAGCCCTTCATTATATATTCAGAGTGATGACACCGCCTCTGTAGTCTATAGCCTTGTATTAAAGTGCTAAGCCCCTTTTTAAATCGCAGTACAAGGGGTCAGACCTGTTAATCCTGTCAATCTCAGAGCTTCACATTAGCCTTTTTGTTGGCAAATTTATGAAACATTGACAGGACTAACATCTGACCCCTTGCATTCAAAAATATGATCACGCCCACCAATCACGGGGTCGTGGTAGCATCCATTTTTTCGATTGGGCTTAGGGCAAAACAACACTTTCACCAAAATGGTCTTGTAGCTCCTGTCGGCCCATAGTTACCTCATCGCCTCGTTCAGCGAGCGAGGTGTCATCTAAGTGAAGTATTGTTAAGTCCAGACACTTTGTAATTGAGCAAGGTAGTGTTGTAATTGGCGTACGATACAACCAGAGGCCTTCCAACTTCGTTAACTGCCCGATTTCTGATGTAAGCGATGTAAGTTTTGTGCTATGTAGATCGAGCTGTTTCATCTCTGTTAACTTTCCGATTTCTGGTGGCAGCGTTGTAAGATCCGTGTTAGACATACTGAGCTTTTCCAACTTCGTTAACAGCCCGATTTCCTGTGGCAGCGTTGTAAGTCCCGTAAAAGACAGGTCGAGCTCTTTCAATTCCTTCAATTTTACGAGTTCTTGTGGAAACATTGTAAGTAGCGTGTCAGATACCCTGAGCATTTCCAACTTCGTTAACAGCCCGATTTCCTGTGGCAGCGTTGTAAGTCCAGTGCTATCCAGCCTGAGCCTTTTCAATTCTGTAAAATGCCTGATTTCTGATGGAAGTGTTGTAAGTTTTGTGCTATGTAGATCAAGCTCTTCCAACTTTGTTAACTTGCAAGCTTTCGACAGCAAACTTGTAATAGTGGGTGCATCAAGCTCAAACCACGTATAATTAAGTGTTAACTTTTTATCCAGAAAAATCTCATTTTTGAGCTCTATAACATCCTTCTTAACCCCTACTGCCACCAACTCTTTTATAAAATCGTCGACGTCTTCTTCATATTGATCTTCAGGACTCAGCTCCTCAGCTTTTTTGAGTTTGGCTTGTCCAGGAAAGGGAATCTTCTCCTCCTCATCTGATTTTATACTCAGATTTTGAAATACTGAAGTAATAACTCGCTCTTCCTGAGATGGTTTTAAAGATTTTTTGGCAATGTCGTCCGCTCTTGATTCAGTTTCATTTTTTGTTTGTTTTTGAAGCCGTTCTTCGTAACCTGAACCGCCAGAAACCGGCGCAATTAATCCATGTATTGACTGCATATATATTTCCTTTTTTTGTACCGATCCTACACGTGTCGGAATTTCCGAAATACCGTAATAGTTACTGTATATAAATTCCCGTCGAATAAAAGGGGCCGGACTCTGCGATTATGCGATTTTGGCTTTCACCTTTTATTCTTCAATGGTAAAAGGGGCCGGATCCTGCGATTCGTGCGATTTGACTAGCGGAATCGCACATCTCAGAGTCCGGCCCCTTTTAACGTTAAGATGAAGGTCGAGCAACCACTTCCCCCTCGCCAAATACGGCTATTTTTAAGTATACTCCAAAATAGACGCGTCTATTTTTAAGTGGAGTTACTTTTAGCCATGAAGCGATACTGCGAAGAATTCATCATAAAAGATCTTTTAAAGAAGATGGTTTTCCTGGGAGGCCCACGGCAGGTCGGGAAAACTACTCTGAGTAAGCGCTTTTTGAGTGGAGACTGGGCAGATGGCGAGTACTTAAACTGGGATGTAGATGAAGACAAACGAGCAATTTTAAAAAAACAGTGGCTTGCAAGCAGCCCTCTTGTGATTTTTGATGAAATCCATAAATACCCCAGATGGAAAAGCTGGATCAAGGGGGTATGGGATTCAAGACCAGAGGATCAGACATACCTGGTAACTGGCTCTGCCCGCTTAGATGTGTATAAAAAAGGTGGGGATTCGCTTATGGGTCGCTATCACTACTGGCGCCTGCACCCCTTAAGCCTGGACGAGCTTCCGGAAGGCATGAACCCCGAAACAGCATATCAACGCCTGCTGACCCTTGGCGGTTTTCCAGAGCCCTTTTTGAGCGGAGATGAGCGAGAAGCAAGGCGCTGGCGAAAAGAGCGCTTTACTCGCATCGTCAAAGAAGATATTCGCGATCTCGAGCACATTAGAAACCTCCAGATGCTCGAGCTGTTTATAGATGCTCTCAGAACAAGAGTTGGCGGCCTGGTTGTCTTGTCAAATATAGCCGAAGATCTGCAAATTGCTCCTAGAACTGCCCTTCACTGGCTACAGCTTTTAGAAAAGATGTATGTCTCTTTTGCGATTTATCCACACACAAAACAGGTTCCACGCAGCATTCTCAAGCCCCCAAAAGTCTATTTTTTTGACAATGGCGATTGCATTGGTGATGGCGGGCAGCACTTAGAAAACCTTGTCGCAACACACCTTCTGAAACGCCTACACTTTATTGAAGACTATTACGGCTACAGCTGCTCGCTTCGCTATATCAGGGATAAAGATGGGCGCGAAGTAGATTTTGTCACCATTATTGATGGCAAAGTACAGGACTTAATCGAAGTAAAAGCAAGTGACGGCGCAGTTGCCACAAGCTTAAAGTACTATCAAAAAATGCTTAAACCCCAGCGTGCAGTGCAAATAGTAGGAGATCTTCATCGCCCATTTGACCAAGACGGAATTCGAGTTACTACCCCAATTCACTTCTTTACAGATCCGCCTTGGAAAGAAGGCAGAGTCTAAAAGAAGAGCCATTTTCTCATGAAAGGGGGCTGGGAATAGTACTCATACGGGTTTATGATAGATAATCTTGCTAACGCCTCGGCCGATAAATTCGTCGCAGCGGTAGTAATAGTCGGGGATGTGACCAGCAAACTCTTCTAAGATGGCGTGGCAACCATTTTCGACTAATTTACTAACGCTCAGAACGGTGCCCGCGATAGCTAGTGCCATGCCACCCGCAGCTAGTAATCCATAGCCAAATTGTGCCTGTCTCGACTTAGCATCAACTGCTTTTACACCAAAATGGACGCATGCCAGCACTCCGCTACCTATGACTGCAACTGGGACCGCTATTTCGTGAGCGGAACGTTCAGATATACCTCTTTTTACAATATCAAGGTGATTACCTATAGTTTGACATACGTCACTTCCAATCTGTAAAATACTAGACATAAACATCCTCTATTACGGGGTTAGATTTAGAATTAATTGTATATGAAGAATAGTAATTGATGTGCCACCTGTTTCAGGGTAAGAAGGTGAACGATCGCTTATATCCATGCCAGCCTAAAAAATAAGTTATATCGCATCAAAATACCAAAATAGCCCTTACTATTACAACAAGAATGTGACCTTCTGACGGGCCATAGCGCTACTCAGCTAGAATAAAAGGGGCCGGACTCTGCGATTATGCGATTTTGGCTTTCACCTTTTATTCTTCAATGGTGAAGAATGTACAACTTTTAGTAGAGCTTCAATAACATTTTTTGTCGTCAGCCATGCCCCGACAAGCCGTTAACCCACTCTTGGCTTTTGGCCATAAGGTCTTTATTGATCCAGGGTTCTAATTCACAGGTAGCGGTTTTGCCTTGTTTAATGGCGTTAATTTTCTTCATTTCGTCGCCTGTTAGGCTCCAGGCAGGAATTTGTGTATTGTCGGCAATGTGCTGAAGGGTGTTTGACTGAGGTATGGGAGTGACGCCATTTTGGGTTAACCACTTAAGAATGACTGCTTGAACGGTGCTATTTACGCGAAGAGCAATATTTTTAATTGGTTCTTCTTGAAATATGCCAGAGTGCTGCGTATTTCCATATGGCGAAAATCCAACCACAACAATTTCATTTTCGTGGCAAAATTGAAGCACCTCTTCGTCCCAGTAGTAGGGATTCACTTCATTTTGCACAACGGTTATTGGATATTTAGCCTTGAGAGTGGCCTCAAGTGTTCTTTTAGCTACGCTGCAGAGGCCAATGTGTTCGATTCTCCCCTCATTTTTTAATCGAACGAGCACATCCAGCACTTCTTTGTGCACGCAATCTGGCCCATGCAGATACAGAATATCGAGTTTTGCAACACCAAGTTCTGCCATAATTTCATCGAAGCAACGCTCAGTTGACCCTGCAAGATCATTTATATCAAGCTTAAAACTCGGGATTTTTGAAGCTAGTACAAATTGCGTAACACCTTTATCAACAACAGCTTCTCGCAATTTTGGAGCATCGTGATAGCAGTAGGCCCCATCGAAAAATTTGACCCCAGAATCTATTGCAGCTTTAAAACCAGCAACTTCACTCCTATCCCCTCCATAGCCTCTTAAAATCTTCTGGTTATGAAGATAAAACCAGGCTCCTGCAGCATCAGATTTTACTGTTACGCTCATACATTACCTTAATTTTAGTTTAGACTATTATGGAAACGATAACACTTCTGGGCAAGAATGAAAATGGCTCTTAGATAACATTAGATAACAAAAATTGCACTCGAGCATCTACATCGACTTTTGGCAGTTCAATCACTGTATACCCACACTCTAGATAGCTCTTCTTTACGCAAGTATAGGTCTCTATTGCTTCTTGAAAGTCTTGCTTTCTTTCAGCATCCTTTTGATATATTTCTTGCCAAGGAGGGGCGATGAAGACCTTAGAATTGTACCTAAACTGTTCTGCTGCGTGCCAAAGTTCAACAGGAACAGGTTCTTTGATCAAATATGAATAGCCTATCAACTCGGGGATGCCCCTATCAAAAAATACTGATTTTTCAGATTCCTCGATCTGTAGAAAATCAGCAATCGATCTTGAAAGCATGAGCTCGCGAAACTTCAACCTATCGCCCCAATGCAAGGCGTTGCCTCCGATAGCATGCTGCTGTTTGATAATCTCACGCCCAACTTCTTCGACGGTTTGATAGCCTTTTTGCTTCAAACTTTCAATGATTGATGACTTGCCTGATCCTGGTCCGCCGGTTATGATAAAGAAATTTTTTCTTTCGTGTGTGTTAGGCACAATCACCTCTCGACCCCTTTCAACCTCTTTCATTTATGTACATTTTTTAACTATTTCAGACTTAAGCATCATAGCGCCGAATCCCACAACTTTGGCATCAATATTGTGGCCATTTACAGGTTCTGTCAGGCGAATATCTTTAACTTTGGTGCCTGCTTTGATGACCGAAGAGCTTCCTTTCACTTTGATGTCCTTAATGACAGTCACGCTGTCGCCATCTTTGAGGATGTTCCCATAGGCATCCTTTACAGCAAGAGCCTCTTCAACAGCCTCTATAGGGGCATTTTTTGGCCATTCATGACTACATTCCGGGCACATGTACAAATTGCTATCTTCGTAGGTAAATTGCGACCCACACTTTGGGCAGTTCGGTATGTTTGTCATGCGAGGCAACTCCTGTCATAAAGTATTATCCTAGATTCGGCAGTTGAAGACGCCAAATCTAGGATTATTACGCCACAAGCAAAAGAAATTGTCTATTGATATTTCTGGTTGTTTTTTGACAGTTTTTGTGCGTCATAAGGGAACCCCTATGATGACCCCTATGAATAAACTAGTTAAAATTGGCACTTAGCCTTATCCTTTTATCAAAAATGGAGAAAAGTAATGAGTGCCCCCATTCTGACTGGATCTAGCCATCTTGCGCCAAGACAACAAAATATCATCCAAAGTGATAGACAAAGAGAATTACAATCTATTAGAGCTTGTGAGAAAGCCGCCCGAGTTGCAGGCCTTATTATTATGGGTATTGGTCTTATCGGAGTTGTTGTAGTGCCCACTGTTGCAAAAGTGGTATTGGAAGATAATTATATGCTTGTTGCTTTTCCTGGAGGTTTGCTCTCTCTTGGCGTGGCTGCCTTAGGACTAACCCTCGCTAGCAACCCTTGCTCATCCAATGAAAGCGTGGGCCGTGATTTTTATGTAGTTTAAGCGTAAAACGGCCGCTCAATGTCAGGGGTCTGCCAATCAGTCAATCTTTCGAATAACTTGATTGACTGATTGACAGACCTGGTCCGTGACCCCATTTTTGGCGTTGCCATAGGCTTTTATATTTCACGCCTTCAGCGTGATCGCGTGACCAAGTGTCAGGCCTTAACCGAATGCCCTTTCCAGGCAAATAAAGTACTTTTTCTTAATTGTGGGTTCATGATAAAACCAAAAGAATACGATAATTTTTAAAAAGGATAGACTATGTCAAGCGTACGATTTTACAGGGACCTTCTAGGGATAGCCTTGGGAACAGTTTTAGTCTTTACTGCAACGCCTGCAGAGGCAAAGTCAAAAGGCCACCATAAACATCATAAGAGCCATGGCAGCACAGTCAGTAGTAGCGTTAGTGGTAGCTATCACTACCATCATCGCAAACATTATCATGATAGCCATCATAGCCACCATCATCACAAACATCATCGCCATTCTTCTGCATTACATGGTGCAGAGGGCACGCGAGAGTCACGTGACAGCTTAATATATGATGTCCTCTAATGATGAGGGCCGCGCCTGCGTAACTGCATAACTGAATAAAAGGGGCCGGGGTTTTGAGATTCGCGCGATTCAAATCGCGCGAATCTCAAGACCCCGGCCCCTATACCTTTAAGCCTTTGGTCCTTTAAAAAAATACCGAAAAAAAGTTTATTGCCCTTGGTTGTATACACCGGAGTCAGGAGCCGGCGTTGGTGCAGGCGCTGGTGGCATTACCTCTTGGCCTTCAGGCACCACCACTTGTTGGCCTGGAGGCACCACTTGCTGGCCCGGTGGCTGAACTACTTGACCTGGTGTCATCGATGACCCAGCTTGTGGCGGTTGTATTACTGCAGCGCATACTGGGGCAAAGAACATCCCAACAAACATGGTTATACAAATAAGATGTTTTTTGAGCATAATTACCTCCTTAGAGGCTCATGTTGGCCTCTCAGCTTGTATTATACCATTTATCAACATAAATTATTTTTATAAAATGAAACATTTTGTAAGCGGTTAATCTTAAGAGTTTTAAGAAACATGAACCTAAAAAGTAAAGGCTACTTCATACACCTGCTCTTTAATTATGATGGGAAGCTTGATAGGTGACCATTCATGGTCAAGCGATCTTGAAACCCTAATTTCTGTAACAACAGAACTATGTGGAACTAATACAGGATCATTTCCAGGAGAAGTAATTTCCAGCTGATAATCATTAAGAAAAGAATTTATGGGTGGTTTTTGGTGCGAGAGAAGGGGCGGACACGCCTCTCGCGTGTCCGTCAGAATGGGAAAAATTGATGCTATTATTGTTTCTCGAGGCCATTCGTGGATCGAAGGACTTCAAGGTCATAACATACTTCTTGTGATAAATTCAATACGGTATATGCGTTGACATAATACAAACAAAAGCAAATACTGCGACCAACCAAATAAAAGGGTTAACGTAAAATGAACAAACTTTTTCTCCTCATGCTCACCGCCTGCACAATAACTAGTTGCACTCATCAGGAATGCAGCTCTGGTCAAGACAACCCTAAAGCAACAAAAATCATAAATGAATCATTAACTCCTCAGTTAATTACTACGGTAGCCGCAGGTGATGCTGATGCCGCAAGCAAGCTGTTACAAAAAAATGCCAATCCAAATGCAAAAGATGCAAACGGCCAGACTGTGTTAATTCATGCAATTAAAGCCAATAACGTTGGGATTGCCAAACAGCTTGTACAGTATGGTGCAGATGTTAATCTTGCTGATACAGATGGCATGACCCCAGTTATGTATGTGATTGCCAATAGCAATAAACCAGTACCTAAGAAGCTTAATGATGGCCACGTGGTCTATATCCACCCACCAGGAACAGTGAATAATTTTTTACTGGAACTCATTATTGCGAAGGGCGCAGATCTTAATGCTAAAGACCAAAAAGGTGCTACTGCACTGATTTACGCTAGCGATCAAGGCAACAATGACGCGGTTGAACTTCTTATCATTAAAAAAGCAGACATCAATGCTAAAGATGCCAAAGGACGATCAGCGCTTTTATGTTCAGCGAGCAAAGGCCACTATGAAATGGTTAAAAGTCTTTTAGAGCATGGCGCAGACATTAATGCTGTTGACAATGAAGGACAGACGCCTTTGATTCATGCGGTGCAGGGAGAATATGTCCTCATCACGCGTCTTTTAATCCAAAAAGGGGCTTTAGTAAATGTTCGCGATGAAAGCGGTGCTACAGCATTAACTCTTGCTAAAATGCGCGGCAATAAAGATATTATAACGATTCTTGAAAAAAATAATGCAACAGAAGTTTGAGTGGTGTAAAAAATAGCAACTCGACTTCCCAAGCCCTCAGCCTGTAACGACTGGGGGCTTTTTTTTCTAAAAAACAGGATCAAAACGGGGTAATGTCGGGGTCAGGCTTGGCATTTGGGCTTTTTGCGCTACGAGTCAAAGTGTAGTGAAAGTATTCACTTCTTAGGATACTCTTTTTACTTCCTGAATACACCAAAAATAGGAAACAATCATGACGACGCCTGTAGGATCTACAAATTACAAAATGTTTGAGAACTGTGCTTCCTGGGAAGTTTTTACGCTAGCGCAGAGGTATTATCACGATGGGAACTATAAAGCAGCAGCAGAAGGCTTTAGAAGATGTGCAAACAGTTTCGAAATTGCAGCACATTGTCTAGGCATTATGTTTCTTACTGGTCAAGGAGTAGAAAAATCTGCAGAAGAGGCGACATACTATTTTCGATTGGCTGCAGACAAAAACTACACTGACGCACAATTTGAACTTGCACGTTGTTACTTAGAGGGTGAAGGCGTGCCACAATCATACGTAGATGAAGCCGTTTGGATGAAAAAGGCCGCAGATAACGGGCACACAAGGGCTCAACTGTATTATGCCATGATGCTGCGAGATGGTGAAGGCGTACCACAATCATATGAAGAAGCAGCTCGCTACTTTCAACTCGCCGCAGAAAAAGATGACCCTGACGCGCAATATGGGATAGCATGTCTCCATTATGACGGTACAGGCGTGCAAAAATCGTACCAGACGGCCATCCAGTGGCTCACGAAAGCCTCAACGCATAACCATTCCCTTACAGAATATTTACTTGGATACAGCTACTATCATGGTACTGGCGTAACAAAATGTCTGAAAACTGCTCTTTGGTGGCTCACCAAAGCTGCAGAGCATGGCGATAAAGATGCCCAACAGCTCATTTTAACCATTACCCAAGAAAGAGTTGAACAAATAAAGCTTGAAGCCATTGAATTGAACTTGGCAAGCCGATTATTTAATCGCATTTTTTAAAACTTCGAAAAAGCTTGTGAATACCTGCACGCTAGTTCCAGTGATTGGGGCCGGACTTTGCGATTATGCGATTTTTGTTACTATCCTCTCAGTTGCTGAGCAAAGAAAGATGGTTGATTTCAAGACCTTTGAAGAAAAGGTGAAAGCCCAAATCGCATAATCGCAGAGTCCGTCCCCTTTTATTGCAGAATTTTTAACATCTTTGGGCCCATAGCGCGAGTATGTCGTTATTGGTGGTGGATACGCTCTTCCCAATCCGGTGATTGAACCACAACCCTCAGTTTAAACCGCGTTCGTGGTTCTAAAAGACGCAGCAGTTTTCGCTTGCTTTGCAAAAGGCACAAGCAATACACTTGTTAGTTATTTAGTTTAATAGGAGATACATTTATGATGCCAAAAGTAGATTCACTAGCTCTCTCTTTTCCCGGTTCAAGCGGGTTAATACGAACACCGGAAGGTATTCGCAGCGATGGAAAAGCTACATTCACAAATCTAATAAATTATCCGATCTACGTAATGGTGACACACAAAGCGCTTGAAAAATTAGTGGCTGAAAATGAGCACTCGAACCACACACTCAACATCAATGCGAAACTGGCAGATGGAACTGAAGTGAAACTTTTCACGCTCAACTCTAACTTTTTTGGAAGGGTGCTTAGTGCTCACCATAGAAAACAAGAAGTTCTTAAACATATTGCGCCATTAGTAAAGCATGATCCACGCCACGACGTTTTCAAAATAGGTTTTTCAGATGTACGCTCCTTTGGCAGAGCAGCGGGTACCTCTCCAGATTTCACCATCAGCTCTTTCAACGTTCGATTATTAGTAGGCCTTGGGTGCAGCGCATATGAAACCCATGAGTTTGCAAATCATTTCTTTAAACATGGCGGCTGCCAAGAAGCTCTCAGCCTAGATATAGATGTTGAAGAGTCAGGCGAATGGAAGCTAGGCTGCGGCCAGATTGGCCAAGGCCCCCTTACCCCCACTACAGCAGCAGCCGCTCCCCCACTCTATGAAAAAGAATTTAGCCAATCCAGCTGGGACTCAACCTCGCCTACTGATGATTTCATTGATGCGCTCATTGAAGCAAGTCAAGATAGAGAGATAAGGATCGAAAGAGACCGTTTTGGCAGGATTGCGTGTAAAAGAGCTGAAAAACCAACCCCTGAAATAGCTGAACTACCAACACCAGTGCAAAAAATGGCCCAGCTTTCTATAGAACAAGAAGTTGAAGTTAAGGCTGAAGATGCGAATGAAGATGAAGACGAGGACAATCCCATGCTCTGTCCAATTTCTGGTAAGCTCATGGAAGATCCCGTCTACATGCCGGACATTCAAGACCAGCACTGCTATGAGCGCAGAGAGCTCGTTACATGGCTTCAGAAAAACCCAACCTCTCCCCACACAAGAGAACCCATGAGCATCGATGCTCTTCTCCCAAACAAACCACTTCGAGAAGCCATCGAATTCTACAAAAAAATGAGCAAAAAATAATTTCGATCCTCTTCCCCCAAGCGACTGGCGGCTGAAGGATGATTGGGGCCGGGCTCTGCGATTATAAGAGCCCTTGTCCTGCTTGTCATGAAAAAGGACTTTGAATCATTTCAGGAAGAGTTTTTTAAGGCTGCTCTCTCGCTGACTTTCCCATCAGACCCCATAAGCCTATTAGTAACGCTATGGGTAGCCACACCGTAGGTTTTGGAGTGCGACGATCTTTCGTCGCTTTCACTTGGTCCGACACCCTATAGCCTCACCGCCCAAGCTGCAAATCACCTTTACAACTACTCCTAAAACCTTTGAATGGCAAACTTTAAGACATAGGATTAAAGCAATTTTAAGCTTGGGCGGTAAGGCTATTAGGGTGCGTGGTCGAAGTGAAAGCGACGAAAGATCGTCGCACTCCAAAGGCTTCGCCGTTTTACAGAAATTTGTCTGAGAAAAGGTGAACAAAACCCCCATAAATCCGCATTTTCAAGCTGATCCTACGCAATATCAGGACAAGGATTTTACCGCTATATACACCTCTACAGCCTGAGGAGATGCGGCAAAAAAATCTTTGCCGTAGAGCTCATAATCGCCTGTGTAGGTGCGTTTTAGGTCTGTTTGCCAGATCTTTGTCCATGTTTGTATAAGTGCACTCGGATGCTCGCCTACAGCTTTAAAAACAGCGTAGGGGCATGCGGGAACTAGCTTTGCTCTCATGCCCTCGGGAATTTCATCAGTTGAGCTTACGGGGCATCCTATCACCAAGGAGTAGGGCTTTGTATAATCCCCCTCGTAATCGCAGTAGAGGGCGATCACTTCATCGGAAGCTTTATTGGGGATCTTGTTTATAATATCTTCTGAATAAAAGCGCCCCCATAAGGCCGGAATATCTTTTGCAGCATCTTCCGGGGCATTTGAGGTCCTACAGGAAATTCCTATAATCTGAAGCGCGGGTTTTTGAATGATATGCATCATAAAATAGCCTATAATCTTGAGTTTAGTAAAAGCTTTGTATAAGGCTGCTCGGGAGCCTCTAGCACCTTTTCTACAGGGCCTTCTTCTACGACTTTGCCGTCGTGCATTACAAGCACGCGGTCGGCAAGGTGCTGCACGACGCCTATATCGTGAGAGATGAAGAGGTAGCTTATGCGCTGCTCCTCATAGAGCTCTAAAAGAAGGTTTAGCACTTGGGCTTGGATAGAGATGTCAAGGGCCGAGACGCATTCGTCAAGGATAAGAAGGCGCGGTTTTGTTACTAAAGCCCTTGCAATAGAGACTCGCTGCTGCTGGCCGATAGAAAGTTCGTGAGGGTAGCGGCTCAAATATTCTTGCCCAAGTCCAACTCTCTCTATAAGCGCTTGCGAGTACTCCAAGACATCTTCTGCCATCTGATGAAAGAGAATTACCTCGCTCAAGGTGTGAAAAATAGTTTGGCGCGGATTTAACGATGAAGCGGGGTTTTGAAAGACTATCTGAAACGACTTGCGCAGGTAACGAAGCTCCTCTAAGGGCATATGGGTGATGTCTGTTCCTTCAAAAAGAATTTGCCCCGCCGTGGGCTCGATAAGGCGGCATAGTGTGCGAGCTAGCGTTGTTTTGCCGGAGCCGGACTCTCCCACCACCCCCACAATCTCCTTTTCATTGATGTAGAGGCTTACGTCATTTAGGGCTTTAATTTGGCCCACCTCTTTTCTCAAAAAACCGCTTAGGATGGGATAGAACTTGCAAAGATTTGTACAAGATAGAAGTGGAGGAGATTGAGTCATGGCATCCCCATGGGCAACATTTTTCTTCGATTTTCTTTTGTTGGGCGGGCAGCAAGCAGCGCTTTTGTATAGGGATGCTGAGGGTGGGCAAGAATAGCCTCTACACTGTTATACTCCACAATAGTTCCACGATACATTACAGCTACATAATCGGCCATAAAAGCTACCACGCCAAAGTCGTGGGTGATCAGCAGCAATGCCCCCTGAAAGCGCGAAAGTTGCTCTAGAATTTCTTTTTGGACTGTTAAATCCAGGGCACTTGTAGGCTCGTCAGCAATTAAAAGCTTTGGCCCAAGGCATAGACTCATCGCTATCATCACGCGCTGCTTCATCCCTCCGGATAGCTGGTGAGGATAGGTTTGAAAGGGGTTCTTTATACCATCTAAACCAACGCTTGCAAGGGCTTCAACTGTAAGAGCCTCTTGCTTTTCGCAGGAATCCTCAGTATGAATTTCAAACATCTCCTGAACCTGATCACCAATAGACAGTATGGGATTTAAACTTGCTGCCGGATCTTGAAAGATCATAGCAATGTCTTTCCCGCGTATGCGTTGCCACTCATAATCTTCAAAAGCAAGTACATTTTTCCCTTCAAAAAAAGCCTCGCCCGTAGCTCTAAAGCCTCTTTTTTTCGATAAAAGCCCCATAAGCGCAAGCGCTGTCGTTGTCTTTCCGGATCCAGACTCTCCCACAAGGCAGAGCGTTTTTCCTGCATTAAGCGTAAAGTTCACCTCTTTTACGAGAGGACGACCGGTCACCTCTACCGACAAAGAGCGAACATCTAATAAAAAAGAATTTTCCATGCGACAACAAACCTTTGACTCATTAGAATGGCTGGACGAACTATACTACTTTACCACATATGCTTCATATTCTTAATTTATTTGCCCGTTCGCCCTTCGCACCGCTCCAGTCACATATGGAAAAGGTGGCAGAATGCGTACATCTTCTCGAGTCGCTCTTTATCGCACAAAAAGAAAAAAATTTCGCGCGCGTTAAAGAGGTGGCAGAACAAATTTCTGACGTCGAGCATCAGGCCGACATCATGAAAGGAAACATCCGCAACAACCTTCCATCAAACCTCTTTCTTTCTATCGACAGAAGCTCATTTTTAGACATTTTAGAGCTCCAAGATAGCATTGCAGACAAGGTGGAAGATATTGGGGTGCTGCTTACCATACGCCCGCTTGAGCTGACGGACTCTTTTAAAGAGCCGTTTGAGCGCTTTTTAGCAAAAAACATACAGTGCTATGAAGAGAGCCGTAAGATTATTCAAGAGCTTCATGAGCTGCTTGAATCCTCTTTTGGAGGCCAAGAGGCTGAAAAGGTAAAGGACATGTGCGACGAAGTGGCCTTTTTAGAACATGAGGCAGACTGCATCCAGCGCGAGCTGTTAAGCTGCCTCTATAATGGGGACGATGCGCTGCCTTGCGCCGTCTTTACCTTGTGGGATAAAATCTTTTGCGCGACAGGCGCACTTTCCAACATATCAGAAAAACTAGCAGATTCAATACGGATGACATTAGATGTAAAATGACAGAGTACGAACCGATCCTTATTATCAGCCTTCTCTTTGGATTTTACGCAGCGTGGAATATCGGCGCAAACGACGTTTCAAACGCAATGGGCACATCCGTCGGATCAAAAGCGCTCACTATCGGCCAGGCTGTTATAATTGCTGCCATATTTGAATTTGGCGGCGCCGTTCTCTTCGGCTCGCACGTCTCAGAAACGCTTCGAGAGGGGCTTATTAACCCTCATGTCTTTAGCGAGCACCCGCACGTCCTTGTCGATGGCATGCTTGCATCGCTTCTTGCCTGCGGCATATGGCTGCAGCTAGCCACCTACCTTGGCCTGCCGGTATCAACTACGCATGCTATTGTCGGGGCGATTGTTGGCTTTGGAGCGGTTGTCGGGGGAACCGGCGCGGTCTACTGGGACGAAGTCTTCTCTGTTGCTGCAAGCTGGGTAGTATCGCCTCTTATGGGTGCATGCGTAGGCTTTGTCTTTTTCTCGATACTTCGCAAAAAGATATTTTATAGCGCCCATCCCGTTGCCGCCACAAAAAAAGCGCTCCCGTGGATTGTGGCAAGCCTGGTTCTTGTTTTCTCACTAGTTGGCCTGTGGGGCGTAGTCGCCCCGAGCGGAGATATGCTGGACAAGCTTCAGATTATTTTTCTCATCTCTTTTGCCGCGTTGATTCTTACAAAGATTTTTTGCCGCCGTCTTAAGGCACCGGAAAATGCAGGCGATGGCCTCCATGAAGAATTTCAGCTGGTAGAGCGCATCTTTGCCGTGCTGCAGATCGCCACCGCATGCCTTATGGCCTTTTCTCACGGCGCAAACGACGTTGCAAACGCCATGGGCCCGCTTGCAGCCATCATCTCTATTGCTGAAACGGGCAGCACAGCCTTCCAGGCCACATTTCCCACCTGGATCTTAGTTCTTGGCGGCCTTGGAATCATCGCGGGCCTTGCCACCTGGGGCTGGAGAGTTATTGAAACAATAGGCAAAAAAATCACAGAACTTACCCCAAGCCGCGGCTTTTCTGCCGAATTTGGCGCCGCACTCACGGTGCTGCTTGCCTCCCGCCTCGGCTTCCCAATCTCAACGACCCATACGCTCGTAGGCTCCGTGCTTGGCGTAGGCCTTGCAGGAGGCCTTGCGGCCATAAACCTGCGCATGATCCGCGACATAGCTCTTGCCTGGATCGTCACCATCCCGGCCGGCGCCTCGCTATCAATTCTTTGCTACTATATAATTAGCCTGTAAAAAGTGCGGCTTGTTCTTATGAACAAGCCTGAAAATTCCTCTCTTTATCCCTAACCGCGCGTCTACCTAAGAGCTAGCCCGAGTTAATAACTAAGTAGCCACTTCCAGATAGGCGCGACATGGATCGTCCTTTCTTTTACCTGTAAAGTCTCTTCTTTGTCTTCGGTTAAAATCCAGCCTTCGGATAAGTCGTAAGCATCTAGCGCTTCATAAAGACCTGCAATCTCACGCTCCTTAACCTTGTCGTCTGTCCACTCCGCACATACCTGATAGGCAGATTCTATCTTAGAGCCTGTCTTAATAATGAAGTCGCACTCTCTATTTTCTTTGTGATAGTAGACCTCTTTGCCCCGTCGTTTAAGCTCGATGAAGACGATATTTTCGAGCATGCGACCTCTATTTGAACCGATCTGAAAACCAACCGTCTTTGCCAGAATATGGTCGATAAAATAGACCTTTTTTTGCGAAAGGGCCTGCTCTTTTAACGAATGGCTGTAACGGTTGACAAAGAAGCAGAGATATGACTGCTGCATGTGAGAGCAGTATTCGCTTGCAGTAGTAGTAGATTTTATGCCTGTGATGGTGCAGAGTGATTTATAGCTGAAGATTTTACCTAAGTTGCTTGCAAGATAGTAGGCAATCTCTTGAAGAGCTTTTGGCTGTTTCAGTTGGTAGCGTGAGATGATATCCCTGAAGATGATTCCTTCGTATAGTCTGTGTAGAGTGTCTGGTATTTGCGTCTGCACATACTCGGGAATTCCTCCTCTCTCACAGTACTGTGAAAAAAGATTTAATACCATCCCCTTTTGTTCGGTGGTATAGGCAGAGGCTTGAAGAAGCGCCCTATTTTGTCTATTAACCCATTCGTGAAAAGAAAATGGATACACCTCAGCAATAAGATGGCGGCCAGTGAGTTTTGTTCCAAGCTCTGCACTTAACAGATTTGCATTTGATCCTGTCACATATACCTTTATTCCCTTGTCGTGGAGTCTTCTGACAAAGCGCTCCCAATCAGGAACGTTTTGAATTTCGTCAAAATAAAAGGTACTTTGCACTCCATACAACTCGATAAATAGCTCATACAGAAGCTGAAAATCATCTATAGTAAAGGTAACCAACCTATCATCATCAAAGTTTAAATAATAATTGTGTTCTTTAGATTTTTTGCGAACTACCTGAAGAAGAGTAGACTTGCCACTTCGCCTTATCCCTTGGAGTATTACAGCCTCAGTTGCCTTTCGATAACTCTCGATCCGAGGGTAGACATCCCTATCATAGAAAATCGCAGGCAATTTGATTTCATTTTGGTCAACGATGATTGATTTTAAAGTCTGCCTATCCATATAGCCTGAAATCCTCCATTTAGAATGGATACTTTACCCCATTATACCAAAACAGACTTAGAAAAGCAATTTAATTGTGTATAAATAGCGCCCATCTCTTGGGTAGAGGAAATTTTGGCAAGGTCTTTTCGGAGTTTACCGAGGTTTTGGTCGATATAGCGATAGGTTTTTCCATCTATCTGGATGGATAAGTTGCCCCATGTAGGGCCTAAGCGCTTTTGACTTTCGATGATGGTTTTATCGGCTGTGACATGGACATTTTGAGAAGAGGTGATGCGTTGAAGTTCGGCCTGAATGAGCTCTGCCTCTTTATCCAGATATTTTGGCAGGATATTGAGAACAGCGTCTCGAAAAGGATAGAGGTTGCGAAGATCTTTTATGTCATAAAAGTGAATGCTATTTGTATCAAATTCATCAGATGCAACGCCCACCTTATGATCGCTTAACGTTTCGGTATCGACCATGCCCACATAGGTTCCATGTTCGCAGGAAAGGTCAAAAAACTTGCCGGGACGCACCCCTACGCAGCCAAATTCGTCGACGCTATCTCGTTCCATGGACATCAGTTTGCTGAAAAAGTCCGATGAAAAGCCGCCGCCGGTTGCAAATCCGGCACCAAATCGCTTACCTATCTGCACCCTGCCTTCAGCATCGACAACAAAAGATCCTCCAAAATGGATTCGCCTCTTCCACATGTCATCGACCACATTTTCCACCTTTTCACACAGAGTAATTGCATTATCAGCGCCGAGGGAAACCGCCATGTGAGGGAAGTACTCATTTACTGCCTTGTAGATCACTTGGCTATATTTGGGATCGCCTTTTACTTGGCGGATCAACAGCTGGTTATCAGCGTCTCTTGATGCTTCAATCTTGTAGCCTGTACCCTTTTCGTTCGTTTCAGAGCCGAGGCGCCTTTTTTGAGCATAGGCGCGAAAGCGGTTAGGCCCGGCGCCCGTTACCGGGTGAAATCTCATTTTATACGCTTCATCGGACATCTCAGGAGCCTTTTCCAGGGGCTTTTGGCCAAGTTCTGCCTCTTTTTCCACCTGCTTTTTGTAATATTCTTCGTTTTGAGCCGAGAGGAGCAGGTCAGTCATTTTTCTTGTTAGAAACCTGTTCACAACATCGTCTAGAGAATGAAGCGGCTTATGGTCTATATGAGATGCGCCATTCTGTCTTTCGGGAATAGACTGTTTGCTATTTTTAAACTCTTTGCCGTCAACTCTTACCAAGTGATTGGAGCTATACTCTCCCCAATAGGGGCAGTTATGAGGGTCATTTTCAAAAACATGCAGTCCGCCAGAAGATGCTTTTGCCCTATATTTTCCACCAAGTGTAACCATAGTTTCTGCCCAGCGAGCATGAAAAACATAGCTCTTATCTTGGCGTCCCATCGTAAAGCGATGTTTAAAGAGCAATGTTTTTGAATCTTCGTCGTAGAGGCACTTGACATTTGTGTGATGCAGGCGATCTTGGGCAAGCTTTTGAATAAGAGCAACATCGCGCCCCATTGCTTCCGAAAGGGGCTTTCTAAACACCTTTTCGATGCACCTATTCACCTTTTCTACAATCCGAAAGCTGCTCTCTGAACCGGTAAGCGAAAGAGGCCTTCCATGCCTTTTTGACCACTCCACAATGCTGCCGAGATTGACATGAAAGTTGTTGATGGTGACAACTTTCCAGCATAGGAGAAAATAGGCAAAAAAATTATAAACGATTTTTTCGATTAGGTAGTGCGCCCTAACGGTATCTTCCATAGAGTGAGTGATAATAAATGCTTGCGGCCCATCAATTCTTATTCTCATCAATCAATTGTAATCAAATTATTTATTCAAAATCAACTCTATTTTTCCAGCCAATCAGGCTTTGCTGCAAGCTCCTTAATAGCCTCAACAAGCAGTCCGGCATGGTAGCCATCGGCAATAGCGTGGTGCAGCTGGACAGAAAGAGGCACAGTAGTTTTGCCCTCATGCTGTGTGTACTTGCCTATAGTAAAGATGGGGAAAAGGTAGCGCGCATCGTCATAGATGTTTAAATTAAATGCCGTAAAGTCAAGCCACGGAATGCATGAGATGGGAAAGGCGTTAGGAGGATCTTCACCCTTTGGTAAAAAAGCCTTCATATCGCCATAGGTTTTTATATCTTCTAGATAACCTTTATGAAACAACGCAAAATCCTCTTGATAGGGCGTCCAGAGTGATGAAAAGCTCTTGTCATCGGCATGAAAGATGGTATAGCTTGGATAGAGATCATCCCACACTCCAAGTTTTCCCTCTCGATCATAATTTACTTTTAGCTCTTCAATGCCGTTTACAGCGCGCGTGAGGATATAAATCAAGCCGGGAAAAAGCTTCACCCTGCCTAAAAGAGAAGTTATGTCTACATGCACAGTAAAGCTGTAGGTACACTTTACACTATTATAGTAGTGGTCAAAGAAGGGCTTTCTTGCCCACGTTTCAATGTCGATAGGTGTAAATCTACTCATTTCTAATAGCTTAGTTCGTGCGCACAACATTATATAACCGCTCCTGCAATCTGTCAACGCAACCTTACTGCAAAAAATTCTAACGGCTCGCTACAAAAAGGCATATCATAAATCGAGGAGTTCCGAAGAGAGTGTGAAAAATGCCACGCCCGAAGGGTGTGGTGGCGATTAGCCCAGGCCGCCGAAGGCGTCCTGGGAACAACGCAGAGAAAAATGCACGCCCGAGAGGCTGTGAAAAAATACGTTTTCTTCGGCCGCAGGTCTTTGGAGTGCGGCGATTCTTCGCCGCTTTTGCTTCTGCACACACGTTAATCACAAGATCGCTTAAGGTTCACAAAGCACCTCTATCGATTCTTGTAGATCTGTTTTGTACGCCTTAAGCGATAAGGAAGCAAAGGTGCGTGGTCGAAAATGAAAGCGACAAAAAATTGTCGCACTCCAAAGAGCTGCGCTCGAAGCTACATTTTTTCACAGCCTCCGAAGGGTGTGCTGGAATCGATTGCTTTTCCAGCACACCCTTCGGGCGTGCATTTTTATTGTTCCTAGATTCCCAGGGCACCTTCGGTGCCCTGGGCTAATCGCCACCACACCCTTCGGGCGTGGCATTTTTGACAGCCTCGAAAGGGCACTAAATCAGGTGGTGCTTGAAAAAAAAGCGTCGATCTGATATAATTAATTTTTATACAAGGATGATTCTATGGGCATTGGCGCAATTGGCACAGTTAATAGTTGGCTCTCAACCACTCCCATGGGTGCCTACTCCCCTATTGCTCCTATACGACGCGATGGGTTTACTATTGACAGCCCAGAGCAAGTAAAGCCGCCAGCTCGACCGCTTCTGCGCCCCCGCGATACTATGGGACCGGCAATTCCTCGTGATACGGCACGACCTGCAAAACCAAAAATTAGCGAACAAGAGGTTCGCGAGCTCCTGCAGCTTATAAAGCTCCAATCCTTTCAAAATGAGCAGCTTCTTAAGCGTGATCATCCCGCACTCATTAAGGTCTAATCTCATTTTTTATTGGGCACGCGCTCTAAAACGGTAAGGCCATGATTGTTTAGATAGCGCTTCTTTAATTGCCATTCGGGATGTGCGGCAAGAAAGTCTTTTACAGCAGGCCAAAGGCCCTTTTTCTTGCTGCTATATTCTTTTGGATACTCTGAATAATTCCCGTTATAGGCGCTATCTTCCTGACTGCCCCATGGATCGCTTGTATCGTGCAGAGCAATAAATTTGCGCACCTTGGGAGAAAATGTTTCAAGCTCGTGCATTAAATGGCGGTACGTATGCAGTGAATCAATAAACAGCATATCGCAAGGCTTAATCTGTATGCTCATATATGGCGTCTGCACAAGCTCAAAGGATATACCAAGGGCATCTGTCAAGGTTTGTGCCTGAATAACAAGATCCTGAGGCGGCAAAAAGGCATCATAGCCAATAAATTGGCGTTTTGTTGATGCGCTTTCAGACAGCCCCTCTAAAAGCCCCCATACAGAGACCATATTTTTTATGCCAATAGCCACAACAGATGAGCACTCTTTTGATAGATCACGAAGTACCGGCAGGTGTTCGTTGATATCAGATGCTGTTTTGCTATAGTTGTCGTACATAAGCTCGAGCTGTGTTTTACAAGCTGACTCATCGGCTTTGGCCATTGATGATGCTAGCAAAAAGCCCAGGCAAAGAAACATACATGATCGGCGCATACTAGAGACCCTCTTTTTTTTGATAACTTATAACTTGTTATAGGTGCATAATGTGTTGTTAACGTATATCCATTTATCCTTATTTATTGACAAGCAGTCCCTAATGTACATGCCATCTGCTACATAGTCATTGCTTGCCCATCGGACATCCTTACATAGCTTAAAATCAACGAGAAACATTGCCGTATCTATATTACCCACCTCAATTCTATTACCAGGCATTCTATTTGCTTGGTCAAATGTGTATAACGAGCCCTCGTCAATTATATCGAGAAGCCTGTAAAGGTCCTTGTGAATTACATTATCATCATCTAAGAAATACAAATAGGTATCTTCATTTTCAATATGATCAAGTGCGTAGTTTCTTTGAGGATTACCACTTATTCCATTACCTTTATGGATATATTCTTTTATTTTGACATTTCCCTCATCTGCGAACAGAAGCGGATTTTCAGGAAGCCTGTTGCCATCATACACAATAATCCATTCATTTACGTACGAAAAATCTATTGATTCTTTTAGGGCATGCAGATTCTCAGGCCTCATAGATGGTGTAATAATTGTTATTTTCTTTTTGTTCCTGAAAATAGGCTCATCGCCTCCTTTTACCAACACCAGCACTTTGTCATTATCCCATCCCGAGGAATTTCTATTTACGTGATCCATTGAAACAAAATAATAATCTTGAAATAATTCTAGAATTGGCTTTAGTCTGTCTATATAATCCTGTTCTTTATAGCTTTTGAATACATCTTCAATAATAAGCATTCCGCCTGGCTTTAAATACTGATGAACATTTTCAATAATGCGCAGTTGATCTTCAAATTGATGCGTGCTATCGTCGATTATTAAATCATATTGTATCCCTACAGACTGAAATGCGTTTTGAATGCTTGCTTGATCCCTGACATTTATTTCAGCAAGCTCTATTCGATCATTATTGAAATGGCTCTTGAAAGAATTGATATAATCAACATTATATTCAAATCCATATATCGTCGCATTTTCGAAATAGTCCCTCCACATCAATAGGGATGCGCCATACTCTATTCCCACCTCGGCTATAGCCAGCTCTGCCTCTTTTTTGTCTCTAAAAATTGAATTGTAAAATAAGGTGTATGGATGACTATGCCTGGAATTGCTAGCATTAGTTCGCTGCGATGATTTGTCTGTGTCAAAGGCGGCCCCCATCAAACATAAATCGCTACACGATTCTTTATAATCGACTTGAAACGATATTATTTCCTTGCGGCTCTGTTCATATTCGTCTACCTCGGTAGCAAAACCATTTCCCAGCAAGATGATGAAGAGGGATGCTGTCAAAGTGCAGAGTGCAGGTTTTAAGGTACGTAAAGAAAAAATGCCAGTCATAATGGTATCCTTTTTCTTATGCTTATAGACTATAGAAATAATTTAGACAAGCAAAAGCTGGTGATTTTTTTGTATACGCAGCGTATCATTCTGCGCTCAATTTTGCCACAATTTTTTTATCGTTGAGTAAGACTGCCTTACCTTGTCGGCAACACCCATCCCAAGAACGCTCTATATAGCGTGGGCTACTCAATCAGCAAAAATGGCCTTGACAATAAAAACAATATTCATAAAACGGGTGCAAGAGGTGAGGTATGGTTCATAGAATGAAAATTAAAAAAAATAATTCAGCACTTTTCTGCGCAGTTTGTGCGCTAATTCTCTCCAATCCATCGGCTTACGCAAATGATCGATTGGACAACGAATTTTACTTTGCGCAACAAAATACAATGCTTGAGATTCAGTCTCTTGCTCAAAACTGCTCTTCTGTTACTGCGATAGGGATAGAGTCGACAGATTCAACGCTAAACATTTTAGATGGACTATCTGAAAGCACATTTTCTCCGCGTTATTATTTGGGCATAGACCAAAAAATCCCTCAAGAAGATGCGCTAGATAAGGAATCTCCGACTATTGCCGTTTGCTATTGGGGCCTGACCAGGAGTACCAAAAAAGTTTATAAAACCCATAACGAGCATCTGTTTCAGCAGCTGGAGAAGCATAACATACACTATGATGTCTACATGCATACCTGGCGTATACAAGGGAAGCAATTCATCAATAATCATACCACAGAGATCCCCGTCGATTATAACGAATACAAATTGCTTAATCCCACATTTTATCGGATCGACAATCAAGAGGATTTTACTTCTGCCATGGATTTTAGCCTCTATTTTTATCAGCATGTCTGGGACGAACAAGGGCATTGCATGCATGGAGAATGGCCTCCACAACTTATTTTAAACCATTTATGTGCCTTGGAATCGCAAAAAAGAGTGACAGAGATGGTTCTTGAAAATGGTCAAATGTATGATTTCATCATCTATGTGAGGCCTGATGTCTGCATCAACACACCTTTGGATATCCAGTCGGTTTTAGATCTTAAAGAGGGGGAAATAATCATCCCTAACTTTGCCCATTATGAAGGATATAATGATCGCTTTGCGATAGTAGCTTTACAGACTGCTCCGATTTATGGAAAACGAATTGACTCTATTGCCGAATTCCGAGCGACTCAAGGGAGAATTGTCTCAGAGAAGTACGTTAAATACATCTGCGACAAAAACAATTTGAAAGTCAAATTCATCGATTTTCATTTTGATATTGTTAGGCCTTAAAACAGGGCAATTTCATGAAGATTGCCCTGGGCCTTAAGAGGTTTTTTTAGAGCCTTTTGCAAAACTCGGACGCTTGGCAAAAGGCTCTTTATTCTTAATCTTTATAAATTAGATCCATTTTATCGATATGAACACCTACAGCATGCGTTGGGACGATGAGCAAGTCATAGTCATGCAACAGGCTAGGAACCATACTGAAATTTGATTCGGGACGAATCAGTATGTCGTAGTGAAAGAGCGAAAAGAAATCGTCGATAACATTCGTTGAATCACTGTTTCCTTCCGTACGATACCTCACTTCAATGTGAGCCGGTAGTCCCTCTGTGATTACCGCTGCAACCTCTTCCGGATGTATGGCATCCGTAAAAATCTGACAAAAAAAAGGCTCATCTGGATAGAGTTCGACAATTTTTTGCAGTGCATCGCGATAAAAGGTCATTGGAGGCCGTTTCAACGGTGCATCATACTGCGGACTTGCATATTCATGATTTCCACCCTGGCGTGCATGAATCGCAATACTTCTCACTCCTGGAGGCGGGAGAGTGAGTGACACGCTCTTTTTTGGAGCGATCATTTCTAAGGCCATCTGGCGAAATAGTGGATCTTTCCAGTCGACTTCAAAAAAGCGGCACCACCTCCCCCCATTTTCTTCCCACTCCCAAGAGGATTCCGGAAAATAGGGAATCATAAATGTCACAGGATCATCTTGCAATTGGGGCATGCGATAAGAGCGATTGATATCGACAAACCTCGCGGGGTGTGGCATCTGATCCAAATTGAGCTCTCTCTCACACAGGACAAACTCTTGGACATGGTGAAACCCCCAGTAGTTGCATAAAAGAGGAAGCCCGGTTTTATAAGAAATCCACTTTGCGTGCAGATAGGCAATAAGATTATCTCCCAACCTTCCGCCACTATGCCCAAACGTGACTACAGATTGCGATGAAAGATCCTGATCCTGAGAGGCAACGGCCGTTTGCAGATTGCAAAAAGCACAAACTAAGTAGAGAGCCACAACTCTGAAATACATATCTCGCTCCTAAATAAAAAAGTTAATACTACCTTAAACAAGTCCATAAAAGCGGACCCCAGTAAAAGGGACCGGCCTGAAGGACCAAAAGGACATAAAGGACCTAAAGGACAAAAAGGACGAAAGGGACTTTAACCACCGTCCCTTATGTCCTTTTAGTTAGCACCTTTATCTTAGGCTCTCTATTTCTTGGCCTATAACGTTGAGCCTACAGCAGCAACGACAACAGGAGCGTTCCAGGAGTTTGTGCCATCGCTTACCATAGTAGTAGCAGACTCCCAACTTTGTGTAGCATCCTGCCACATCGCGATTGCATGACCACTTCCATTGAGTTTTACTTGGTAAGTGGCACTCGTCATCAGGTTCTTTACAGATGTCGCTGGATTAGAAACTACGGCGGCAGTAGTCCAAGTAGAGCTGCCTTGGAGCGAAATTGTTGCCGCATAGATACTGTTAATAGATGATACTGGATCTGTCGACTGCCACACAGCCACCGTTTGCCCAGTTGCGTTTATCGCAAGTATTGGAGAGCCGGAATTTGCATTGGCTACCGAAAGTTGCTGTGGACTGCTCCACACGCTGCTCAGCGCCGCACAATAGGCCCCTTGGATAGTAACGGTGCTGCCACCATGTTCTTCCCAAACAGCTACCATATTTCCACTGCCATCTATTTCTACTTGCGCCTGCTGAGGAATAGTAACCGCCAAAAGTTCGCCGCTACCACATAAGCCCCACACAAGCAGAGACAGTGTTGTAAAGAGTTGATTCATTGTAGTTTTCATAAATAAAATTCCCTATAAACTTGTTTTCTAAATTGTATCACCGGCAGAATATGCCAGTTAATTTCGTTATTTTCATTGCACATTCTTATAAATTCACAAGAGCGCGCCCTTTCCCATTGGAGAAAGGGCTTACTCCCTTTTTATTTCTTACTACCCATGGGCAGTAACGATCCGTTAGTGCAGGTTAAATGTCACAAAAACATCAGCGGTTTGAGAACCACTGCCGGCATTATTAGTTATAGATATCGCCATCTTGTCTCCAGGATTCGCAGTTAGACCTAATGGAAGATCAAAGGTATAACATCCACTAGCAGCTATAGGTGTTGATACTAACGACACCGATGTGAGAATCGCACCAGGAATAGCGGAGTTATCATAAAGGTGTAGAACAGGGGTTATCGAAGATGACGCAGTAAGAACTGATACAACCACACCACCGGTTATTTGAGTTGCGGGAAGGAAGACTGGTTGCTGCGCATTAACTGCCGATGCTTGGTCTGGGGCGCTCACATAATTCAATATAAAATTCCCGCCCACTTCATGGAATCCTGCAAAAGTATAACTCACGCTATTACCTGTAGCACCTGCTGAGCCGGTTGGACCGGTTGGGCCGGTTGGGCCGCCCGAAGGGCCAGTTGGACCTATTGGGCCGGTTGGACCAGTTGCTCCGGATGGGCCTGTTGGACCGTTGGCAGGACCTGTAGGGCCAGTTGGACCTCCAGGGCCTGTAGGACCTGTAGGACCGCCTAAAGGACCTGTAGGGCCAGTAGGACCGCTTCCGCCTGGAGGACCCGTATAGCCTCGAGGGCCCATTGGGCCTGGAGGACAATGACAGCTGTGAGAACTGCTCGAATGGTGATCTTCGGCTTCTAGAATCCCTGTAGAAGCTAAAGCATTTTTAATATGCTTCTGGATATTTTCTGTCCAAGCTGCACTATCCTTTTCCGGCTGCGCTTTCTCAGACTGCGTCTTTGCTATATTTGCCTGCGGGGCTGCAGAGCTAGCTGCCGACAGCGGCTCACACGCTAGTAAAAGCGCTGATATTGTTAAAAGATGACGTAGCTTCACTGGTTATCTCCTATTTAGATGTTAGTGTAGGGCCGTTTTGCAACACTCTGATCGAATTGCTGCATAAAAAACTACCTATATACAAACCTTATAGGCCATTATTTTGCAACAACAATCTATACAAAAAAACAGTGGGGCCCAAAAGAGATGCAGAACTTGCTAAAAAAATGGTAACCGCATACGATGAGTCAGTAAGATAACCATAAAGGTCTATCGTATGAAAATAGCTGGCGATTGCGACTCTTCCGAATTTAGGCACTATCTCAAAGAACCCGGAATTCTGTATGGCTCCAATGATGTTCTAAAGGGCAAAACAGAAACGAATCGTGTTATTGAATCAAGTGGTCTGTTTGGAAGGCGTGAGTATAATCGAATCACGGATCGAAAGCTCTATCTTCATATTCCTACCAATGCCTGGTCTAGATTTACAGGGTTTTTGCGAGAATACTGCTTGCCTTGGAGATGGAAAGCAGCCTATTTGGATCGAGAAGATGGCACAAAATGCTCTCGAATTCTTGTCTGCCCCAGCATTGGAAATATCAGTCTGCCAGACCATCTGAGCCAGTTGCTTGGCAAGCCATGGGTAGATTTGCAAGCTGAAGGAAATTATGAGGAGGTCATTGGTAATGAATATATACGCGACATTCGTGAAACTAGCTCAAGCTGCGAGCAAAGGTTCACCAACATATTGGGAGATCTACATATAGATCATGGAAAACCGCTTTACCATATCTTCCGTGCTCGTGGGATCCTCTCATCGTTAAAATATTCTTTCCTTAACCGCTTTTCAAATTCTTGGAAAGAAGTCTCTGTCCAAACAGCCTATGTCTCTGAAAAAATACTCATCAAAAAGTCAGACGAAGAGCCGCTAAGTCAATTAGGCATGATTCGGAGCGCTGCTTCTTAACTACACGTAGTCCCTTTTCGTTCTTCCTATATGGGGTTGAATTTAATTTTCCTGGTTATTATAGTGTGACTAGAGCCTAAAACCCAGGATTTGTATGAAAAATATCGTTTCTTTTTTTGTGCTAGCTTTTGCATACATGAGCGTGCTTTCCGCAGCTACAGTACAGGTAACAACGGCAACAGAGCTTACAAACGCTATAGATGACGCTGCAGTAAATGCAACTGAGCCTACCAAAATCATTATTATAGGGACGCTACAGGGCAATTTTACTGTTCCTGCAACCAATTACCCCATCATTCTTATCGGAAAAAAAGGGACGAGCCCAATGCTCGACGGCCAGCAGCTGGGAACAGTGCTTACAGTAGATCTTGGAGCAACAGTTACGTGTAAACACTTGTCGATCATCCATGGAAAAAATGAAAATGAGTACGCAGGCGGCGGGATCCTCAACAACGGCATTATGAATCTTTCACACTGCATTGTCTGCAACAATATAAGCAGCTCCTCAAATGAATACGCAATCCTGCGAGGCGGCGGCATCTATAACAGAAATATAATGACCATTAAAGACTCTGTACTCTCTAACAACAGCGCAGATCAAGGGGGAGCCATTTACAACATCGGCAGCATGACTATCACAAAGTCTGCGATGGAAAATAACAGCACAACTGTTGGGCCGCTATACTGCTATGGAGGTGCTATTTACAACGACGGCTATCTCACGGCAACCAAATGCATTCTTGATTCCAATACATCTCCACAAGGGTATGCCGCCGGCGTTTACACGGAAGGGCAGATGACGATTTCTGACTCTACCATCAGCAATAACATTGCACGCTACAATACAGGCGGTATCGAAAATGATGTCTTCTTGATGATAGAAAGATGCGATATATTTGGCAACGTGGCTCAAGAAGGTATTGGAGGCGGGGTGTATAACGACTACGGAGACCTTATCATAAAAAACTCCTCCATTCACAACAATAGCGCAGAACTTGGCAACGGCGCAGGCCTTTCCAACTGGTGGAATATGGTTGTAGAGAACTGCCTAGTCTCGAACAACGCGGCACTAGCCGGAAGTGGCGGCGGCATATATAACAACTGGAATCTTACAGTGAAATGCAGCGAAATAACACAAAATAGCGCCCCTAATGGAGATGGCGGCGGTCTTTTCAACAACGGCAACTCAAGCTTCAAGCTTATGACGCTCATCTCTTCAAAAGTCTATGGCAATCAAGCCTCCTACGGTGGCGGCATTGCAAACGAAAATGGAGGGTTGCTGCAGCTTTTCGAAACAAAAGTGAAGAACAATACCGCCCTTTCAGGAGTTGGCGGAGGAGGAGGCCTGTATAACCCCGCGCCAAGCGAATTTGTGCGAGTAAAATCCAAAATCGTGCACAACAGCCCGGATAATATTGCCACGCCAGTGTGAGTGACCAGCCCACTACTGCCGAGATTGGGGCAAAATCAAAAAACCCTAGAATACCCGGTTGCGGACAAGTGATGAGAAGAAACATTATTTTCGTTTTACTATCGATAACTCAGTTTCTCTATGCCCATGAGCTTTCCATATGCACTATTTTTCAAAATGATGCAAAATATTTGCGGGAATGGATCGAATTTCATGAAAAGCAAGGGCTCATTGACTGTACAACACACGTAACTCAAGTCATATTTTTCCAAAAAATTCGCTCTGAAATTAAGCTCCAGATCAATGTGCTTGCACCATAATACCCCAACCCATATAAGCACAAAAAAACCCCAACCAATAGGTATATTATGGGTCATCCCGCAATCTCTCCAATCGTTGCTCTTATAGCAGGAATTCTAATCCTCGTTTTCCCGCAATTATTAAATTTTATCGTTGCTGTCTACCTGATCATCATAGGTATTGTAGGACTGTTCGGAGCATTTGGCTCGTCAATTTAATAAGTGAAAAGGGCCGTGCCCTGCGATGTTGCTTTAAGCTACTTTAGGGCGGCCCCCCTATTTTCTTCCCTTTATCCCTGGTTCGTCCCGGCTTCATCGGTAAAGACGTTGAGCTAAGATTTTATTTCAATTTAATTGACCTGGTTAATTAAATTGCGCTACACATATAATCATGCGTAAATTGATGGTGTTTTATGAATATAATTTGTTGTCTTCTATTTACTATTACGTTTTTTACAAGCCTTGCTGCAAGTTCATCTCATGAGGCCCTGGCTGTTTTCCCTAAAACGCAAGATGAGCTGCAAAAAGCTTTTATAGATGCAAAAAATGAAGCAGAGTGTAGCCTTAGGACGATTATCGCACTTGCTAACGAAGAGCGAACGTTTGAAAATACCATCAAAGCGTTTGATACTACTGTTGCAGCCTTTGATGTTCCATATAGCGCCGTTTCCACTCTTGAAATGGTTCACCCCGATCCTATCCTACGACAAAAAGCAGAAGAACTCACAGCCGCATACAAAGAATTCATTATAGATAACTTCGAGACAAATAGAGCAATCTACCAAGCCTTTATTGACTATCGGCACACAAGTGTCGAGCCGCTATCTGAAGAGCGCGCCTACCATCTTGAACAGGCAATTGATGCATTTAAAGGAAGCGGCCTTCAGCTTGATAACACCCTTTTTGCACGTGTAACGGAGCTGAGCAAAAAAATATGTGCGCTTGGCAGCCAGTTTTATTCCAATATTGCTTTGGATAATTCGTATCTTTTGCTCACACAAGAACAGCTTTCAGGCGTTGATAAGTCATTTATCGACACTCTTGACAAAGAGGGTGAAAGCTATATCCTTCAATCCGACTCCCCAACCTATCAAAAGCTACTTTCTACATGCGATTTAGAATCTACACGTAAAGCCTATTATCACTTCTATACAAACAAAGCCTACCCTAAAAATCTTGTGATTTTGCAAGAACTTGTACTCTTGCGACATGAACTTGCCCTTCTACTAGGATATGAGAACTATGCAGAATTTGATATCGCAGGACAGATGGCCCAAACCCCGCATGCAGTACAACTGTTTTTAGAGGCTAAAGCACAAAGCGGAATCCCTGAAGCTGTCAAAACATGGGAACTTATTGCCGGAAAGGAAAAAATAGCCCCATGGAATAGCTCCTATCTAGCGCATCAATACAAGAAGAAAACCTATCAAATAGACCATGCTGAAATTGCAAGCTATTTTTCTTTTGAAAAGACTCTGGAAGGCATGTTTTCTGTTTTTGGTAAATTTTTGGATATGGAGTTTACTTTTATCCAGACGGATGAATTATGGCATCCCCAGGCACGTTTAGTAGAAGTAAAAGAGCTGCAAAATGGCTCTATCTTAGGGTATCTTGTTTTAGATCTTTTTCCTCGCGCAAACAAATACACACACTGCTGCTGCATGAGCATTGCGTCTCGTGCTGTGCAGGAGAAAGCAGTTGCTGTCATCATCACAAACTCTTCTCAGTCGTTTCTCACACACGCTGAGGTTATAACACTTTTCCATGAGTTTGGCCATGCCATTCATGCCCTCTGGGGAAAGGCAGAGATGGCAACAAAAAGTGCAACTCATACTGTCCATGACTTTGTTGAAGCTCCATCCCAGCTTTTTGAGGAGTGGGCAACCGATCCTGAGATACTAACTCTCATAAGCTGTCATTACAAAACCGGCAAGCCGCTTGCGCAGGACGTAATCAGTCGTCTTATACTTGCTCGCGACATTGATGATAGCTCATCTGCCACAACATCCAGCGAGCTGTTTTATGGATTGCAGTCCCTGCAATTTTTTCAGCAAAACCCTCACCAAGACCTTCGCGCTGCAGAATCGGCAATTCAGAAAAAAACCAGGCCATGGCTTATCGACGATCCCGATGACAATTCTTTATGCACCTTTGAACATCTTGTGGGCTATGGAGCAAAGTATTACACCTATCTATGGTCTAAAGAGATAGCAAAAGAGCTATTTGCCTATATCAAAGCCCGCGACGGCCTGCAAGATCCTCAAATGGGCAGGCGCTACATTTCTAAGATTATCTCAAGAGGCGGAGCTGTCCATCCAAACCAACTCCTAAATGACTTTTTTAGCCCAGACAA
The DNA here is from genome assembly GCA_963826935.1 of uncultured Chlamydiales bacterium. Taxonomy (GTDB): domain Bacteria; phylum Chlamydiota; class Chlamydiia; order Chlamydiales; family FEN-1388; genus SZAS-7. The sequence goes on from CAWGYH010000002.1 coordinate 572,386, forward strand.
AGAGGAATGAAATCTTGTTCTCTTTTTCAGAGCGAAAAAGAGCGGATCAGGCTTCTTTACTGGGTTTGCCCATAAGGCCGAGAATACCGATGATAATGAGGTATAGAGCCACAATGAGATTAAGAATCTGTGGGAAAATAAAAATTAAAATACCCGCTACAAGTGCAATGATTGGTGAAAGTGCAGGATGGGACATAAGAACCTCTTTTACTATTTTTGTTATTTCTTATACAAAAACGTCAAATTTGTCAACTCAGAACTTTACTTCTAGATTGGGCCCTTAAATCACCGCAACAAATACAGCTTGAAGAGGAGTGGGAACAATCAACTTTCTTAAGTAACATAAATTCTTTTAAGTTGCTGCAATTATTGCCATATGCTAAGACTCAGTTGATGCCTAACACAAGGAATTTACATGGTTACACTGCGTAAAAGAACCCTAATTTTCTGTTTATTATTTTGCATTTGCTCTTGCGGTTTTTTATCTGCAGCACAAGCTGCAAATAAAAGTGAAAATAGTCAGAACCAGGCAATTGGGTATCACCTGGTAAATAGCTTCTGGAACAGCGTCATGCAGCAGGATGTACGCAGTTTTTCAAGTAAACTTGCTTGCAATTTTCAGGGGTTGAATATAGGTGGAACTTATAATCGCCAGGATCAAATTACGGGATTATCAACCCTAACAGTTACCTCATTTCATCTAACCAATCTGACTGCGTCAAGATGCGGCAAGACCCTTGTGATTTCGTATGATTTTTATGCAATGGGCAATGGTATTGTAAGTGGCCCAAGCATTGATGTTTGGTATAAGTGCGGCAAAAGATGGAAGCAGATTAGCCACTCGTATGTTCCATTTTAACAACACTTAAAAATGGCTGATAAATTCAGGAACGCCAATGCCGACCCCTTCTGTTTGACAAAATGTCGCGATCGTGTTAAAGATAGACTGCATCCATAAGCATACTTGCATCAACACCATGGGATTTTTATGCACTTGCAAATCTTTACAAGTTTAGTCTGTTCAACGTTTTTCATAATGCCCTGCATCAACGCTGACTCAAAGCTTCTTTCATACATGAACCAGAACAGGAATAATAACAGCTTAGCACAGGCAGATTCTGAACGAACTAAATGCAAACATGGACCAACCGGCCCCACAGGACCACGAGGAGCCACTGGAGCGACTGGGGCAGCAGGCACAGGCTCAACCGGTGCTGCTGGAGTCACCGGCGCAACCGGCTACACAGGTGCTACTGGATCTACAGGCATGACAGGAGCTACTGGGGCAACGGGAGCTACGGGTGCAACAGGATACACAGGTTCAACCGGTGCTACGGGAGCTACCGGCGTAACTGGCTATACGGGTGCAACTGGATCTACAGGCGCGACAGGAGCTACTGGGGCAACCGGAGCTACGGGTGCAATAGGATACACAGGTTCAACCGGTGCTATGGGAGCTACCGGCGCAACAGGCTACACGGGTGCAACTGGAGCTACTGGGGCAACTGGATACACAGGATCAACCGGTGCTGCCGGAGTCACCGGCGCAACAGGCTACACGGGTGCGACTGGATCTACAGGCGCGACAGGAGCTACTGGGGCAACGGGAGCTACGGGTGCAACAGGATACACAGGTTCAACCGGTGCTACGGGAGCTATCGGCGCTACTGGTTATACAGGTGCGACTGGGGCTACAGGTGACACTGGGTCCACTGGGGCAACAGGAGCTACGGGTGCGTTCACTGCATCGTACGGGCGACTTTATGCATCTTCTGCCCAAAATTTATTCTTTACACAAGCAAACTCATGGATTCCAATCCCCTTTACTGCTTTTGACCCCTTCTCTAACATGACTGGAACAACACCTGCAACAATCACGATTCTCCAATCGGGGACCTATCAAGTTAATGTAACTTTATACCTTGATGTAGCAGAGTCTGATGAATCCACATTTACTCAGACAACATATACAGTCGGAACACAAATCAATAGCAATTCTATTGTAGCCTATGGATCTGTTTATGCCGGTGAACATGGCACCTTCTCTCTCAATTATAATGACATGGTTGCATTTTCTGCGGATGATACCATTCAATTTTATATTCAAGCCTCAACTGTTAACGCAGAACCGTTTTCCAATCTTGTTACGTTAGAAAATGGCAATGCTAATTTAGTGCAATTATCGAATTAAGGAATGTCTTGGGCCCAGTGGTTGAACTATAACATCGTTCAACCACTGGGCTTAATTATAACTTCATGCGGCTCATGCAATGGAAAAAATAAGACACCTACACAAAGTTATTTGTCTGTTTTTTATTTGTTTTTTATTTCAAGTGAATGCCTCTGAAGAATTAATCAGAGCCAAAATCGTCCGCCATAACACGGTGTGCTTTCATTTATCAAATGAATTTTCCAAAAAGTATGTCAAGCAACCCCTGCATCTCACCTATCCTCAAGAAATCAACCTTGAGACTATTCCCACCACCATTATTGACATTCCTCTTATCACCAATGTCATTGCTGTAATTTGGCTATCTGGAAACGAGTATACCATTGAAGAAATGGATGAGGATCTCTATTATTCGCTCATTAAAATAAAATCGTTCTTCCAACGTTTTTTTTATAATACTCCTTGGGAAGGAAATCTGACGCCAAAACGACTTATCAAAAATACTTTACCGCAAACTAATTTCAAATCTGCGTCACTATTCACTGGTGGACTTGATTCGACGACGACCGTCCTTCGCCATTTCGATGAAAATCCTGTTCTTATTTCTTATAATAACCCTCATGAAAATGCCAGTGCCTTTGCAAAAATGCACCATTTCGATTTTTATACGATTTACCTGAATCACCAAGATTTTCTAAAGCTTACGACTCTCGACAAAATTTCTTGTGATATTTCCAAGTGGTTTTGGGATACTAGCATGGGTTTATCATGGGTAGGCGCTGCAGCCCCCTTTCTATACCAAAAGGGCATCCAGCAGTTATATATCCCCTCCGGTTTTACATGGCGCTCCTTTATTTTTACCGATGGTCAAACCCTCCGCCAACCTGCTTCACCGCTTATCGATGAGAACTTATCTCCTATGGGATTACAGGTTAAACACGATATATTTACAATGACAAGAACTGATAAAATCAAATTTATATCCACATTTTGCTCAGAGAAAAATATCTCAAAACCACGGCTTACCGTATGCAATTACCACAGAAAATCAGATACCGCTTATTCACATTGCAACAAATGTATAAAATGCCGTTTAACAATGCTAGATATTTTAGCGATCGGTGAGAATTTACAAGACTATGGTTTTACTCTTAACGAAGAAGAATTCATCTCGCAATTTCAATCCTATATCGCTCATTTGAAAATGAGAAAAGGCGGAACTTACGCAGCCTTATATGACACACAAACATATCTCAAACAAAACATCAAAACGATTCCACAAACCTACCTTTCCTTTTACGATTGGTTTATTGCTATCGATTTGGAGGCAATGATCGATGAACCTCCGAATCGTCCACCTCGAGCCAAGCCTTTCGATTGGAATGACTATCGCGATCTGTATCCAGAATTAGCAAACAAAAACGAAACGGGGTCAGGCCTGGGCTGTCAAAAATTTTAAAATTTTAAAGTATAAATAAATTTAAGAACGGGTCCATAAATCTTCTACTCCAGCCAGGGCGAAGTTTCTTTGCGTCTTTGTGTCTTTGTGTTAAAAAAAATCACACACGTCTTCGAGAATATGCTGTAAGCATCATTTTGTAAATGTGTGCGATCTATTATTAACACAAAGACACAAAGACGCAAAGAAACTTCGCCTCACTAACGGAAGGCTTGTAGTCACATATTTCAAATTATATTTGTATTGTATTTTTAAAATTTTTGACAGCCCAGGCCTGACCCCGTTTCAGTGATTATTACTTCTTAACATCAAAAGGATTTTTTCCGGGCTGTCCTTGACGATAAAGGTCTGTGAGGGAAGCTTGGGCTTGAGGATATACAACAATCTCCGCAATATTGACATGAGGCGGACGCGTTGCACAGTAGATCACAGCATCGGCAATATCTTCTGCAACAAGCGGAGTGAACCCTTCATAAAGCTTATCCGCTCTTTCTTTATCATTCCATCTCACTTCGCTAAACTCTGTATGAACAGCGCCAGGGTCGACTTCACTGACCCGAATCGCCGTTCCCATCAGATCTATACGAAGCGATTTACTGATCGCGCGTACGGCATGTTTTGTAGCTGAGTAGACATTACCGGACATATAACAGCCGTGTGCTGCACAAGATCCAATATTGATGATATGGCCTTGATTCCTCTTAACCATCGGTCCAATAAAAGCCTTTGTGACATAGAGAAGGCCTTTCAGATTTGTGTCGATCATCGTATCCCAATTGCCCACTTTCCCGTTTTGCATCAAATCGGTTGATAGAGCAAGACCGGCATTATTTAATAGGATGTCTATCTCGATGTCCTTCTTCTCAAGATCTTGAAAAACGGCTTCAACCCTCTCATTTTTCTGCACATCCAACTGCATTGGAATCGCTTTGATTCCATATTTGGAAGAAAGCTCTTCTGCCAGCTTCTCGATACGATCGAGCCTTCTTGCCGTGATGATAACATTCACTCCAAGCGCAGCAAATTGCTCAGCGCATGCTTTCCCAATTCCGCTCGATGCGCCGGTGATAAAAACGGTTTTTCCTGCTATCGATGATTTTTTCATTTGAGATCCATCAGGTAGAACGCCATTTGATGTGCCTCTTCTTTGACATTTCCATCAGACTGCAGCGTGGGCCAGTTCATCTCCATCGCAACATTCATGCTTCTAAATTCCTTCCCTAAATCATTCCACGGCTCCAGTAGAACAAATTGAGAAGGCCTTAAAGGATGTTTTTCATCCTCAACAATTTCCATATAACAAATTTGAGTCTTGCCCAACTTCTTGGCTTGCTCTATTGCACGATCAAACAGCTGGTTAATTGCTTCTAGGTTTGAACGTTCTTCTCCTGTCATCAAAAAACAAGAAATATAGAGAATCTTGCTTGGATCAAACCCATTTTTTCTAATCTGTTCTATCTGAGAATGAGGAGTATAGTGATCTTGCTCTAAAAATGATGAATCCAAAGGATTTGCCTGCAAGAAGCCCAACATTTTGCCATCCCTTTTGGCAAATAACACAAAAGCCTCGGGATCATCCTCAAATATCGAGTTGTAATTTGTCTCATCCTGAAACACATACAAATAAGGGTACTGCCGCCACAGTTTGATGTTCCATGCATCAAGGTCCGCTCGAACGGACTTAACAGCCTCATTTTGATAACATTCGACGTAGCTATTTGCATGCATAAATGAAGGTACCACCATTAAAATTAGAGCCAAGAATTTCATAGACAAATACTATACCAAACCCACCAGAACAGTCAACCAACTTTTTGCCCATCGCAGGGCTTAAGTTTTAAAAAAATAAAATCCAGTAGTCCTAATTCTCATAAACTGTTACAGATTAAAAAAAATTCAAAAAAAGGAATGTTATATGCGTTACGTACTCAGTCTTCTCTGTTTCGCAATGAGTAATTTAACTGCCGCCCAAAGTGGAAGTACACCTGAAGCGCCTGCAAAAGAAAATTACATCTTACCTGGTGAGAATGATCAATTTGAAAATGATGATGTAGTCGACCAACCCGATTACAATCCGCCTCGAGCCCACGAGCCATCAGGCATAGAACCAAAGGACATGAAGCACATGCCGCAATAAACATATTAGCAGGCCTGAAAGGCCGACATAACCATCGTTACTACACCCTGGACTAAAACCGCCAGGATTTCTGTCATGACATGGGATACAATTATTATGTGAGAACCTTATAGGATCTTTTTAAGTGTTTCAACTAGCTCCCGCTCTTCTGCTTCTTCTGCAATTTGAGTGATAAAAAATAACAAGATCCGCTTCGCTTACAGGATCTGGCAGGATCTATGGGATACGAAGATGGTGCGCATGTCCGAATAGCGTTCTTTTTTAAATTGACCATAAAATGAGTTTATAATATCATTTTTTATTAAAAATGTATTAAAACGAGAAAGCTAAATATGGATTGTTCAGGCTCTGTTAATACCGATATGATTACCGTTCAATTTGCTGGGCTGGCGGTTTCAGAACAAATCCCCAGAGAGCGCTTAATAGAAGCAAGTGAGGTATTCCGAGCCGGACTTGCATGGCAAGGAAAAGAAACTCATGAGAAAAAATGGCAAATTTCGACACCTGTAACAGAACTTAGCGCAAAAGCATTTTTAGAGTTTGTCAATTCTGGAAAGGTGCTATTTATTAAAGACCCCTTTTCACTTCTAGACCTGGGATTAGAATATCAAGCTCCCGCACTCATAGAAGAATGCGAGGAGAACATCATATGCAGTAGGGAAAAATCTGAAATTTTGGACTATGTGCTCTGTCGCACAGTAACTGCCACAGTAGCTGACTTAACGTGGCATCTTTTGAAAAGCGTTGCAACCTTAAAAGAAGAAGAACTAACCAAGCTAGTATCACAAGTTCAGCCTGAGAATCGTGCTGCTTGCGAACATTTTTTCCAGTTAGGCAAGAAATTTGTAAAATTTAACTTTGAACGTGATGCAGATGGCGTGCGAAGGTTTTATGTTTCTTTCGAAGAACAATCTTTTGATGAGTTGAAGGCGTTTAATCAGCTTTGTAGGATTACTGTCCTACATTTCACACCTTCAGACACTGTCCGTTTACAAGATATAAGCGCACTCTGCAGCGATACGCTGCAAGAGCTTGTGATGGCATGGAATAGCCCTGTAGATTTTACCGGATGTAAAGAGTTTACCCAACTCCATACAGTAAATCTCACAGCAACACATGCTACAAATGAATCGATAAGAGTCTTGAGTACTCTTTGTGGCAAGACCCTAAAATGGCTAATTCTTAATAACTGCAAACAAATCACCACGTTGCAAGAGTGCACCCTTTCACAGATTAGACATCTAGATGTATATCTCACAAAAATTCCTGAAGATGAGATAGCGTCATTGCGACAAAAATACCCCGACGCCACCATTAAAGATTATCACGAGCGGCGCCCATACAGCAGATGGTTGTATTAAACTTGTTCCGCTCTCTAAAATCTGTACATTAATGGCCTACAAGGCACGCTGGCGATAGGTGCGATAGGCATAGCCTGCTTCGCCTTTGCCTGAACCATCCCATTCTACATCGGTGAGCTTAGATTTACGGATGTAGGGCTTATTTTCTCTTGATGATGCATGGATAAATGTGTCGTCTCCAAGATAGACTCCCACATGGCGGATTCTATTGGCATCAAGTCCCCAGAAGATAAGATCGCCTGGTTTTAACTCTTCTTTTGTAACGGCTTTAAAGCCTTCGTATTTTATCATGTCTTTACTATCGCGTGGAGTCAGTATGTTCATCTGGCGATAGAGCATCTGGACAAAGCCTGAGCAGTCATAGCCAAAGCTTGTCCTTCCTCCCCATGTGTAGGGGCGATTGAGAAACTTTGTACTTAGGGCAAGCATTTCATCAACTGTTAAGGCTTTTGTGAGATCAAAGCTGATATCGCCGCGCTGGATAAAGCGCTCGACACCATCTACAGTGCGCACTTTAATCCATCGCCCGTGTGACTTATCTACCACCTCTAAAAGGCTTTCATAGGGCAGAGTAAGCTTTGGGCCTTTTTCGGTATCTGCTTCGCCATAGACATGAGCTGCCACGCTTGTCACCTTGGCAAGCTCTTTGGGAGTGTCCAGCACTTGATACATAGCCTCTTTAGGGATCCAGCCCTCGTAGGAGTCGATAAGCGTGTTAATTTTCACCCAGTCGCCTGCATCTTCAAGTATGCTAATTTTTTCGGAGTAATAGGCTTGAGAGACTACTGAAGAGTCGTTTGAGGCCGTCTGGCGCATATCTACAACAGGCGCGTTTATACAAAATACTGCTAGAATTGCTAAATACATAGTTCACCTTAAGTCAATGCGTGTACTAATTTAACGTAATGCCTAAATATTATAATAGCCAAAAAATTCTTAATATTGAAACCCAGTGAAAAGTGAAAAGAGCCATCTCCTGCCCTTTTCACTCTTATGTTCCTTTTAGAACTGGCTGATAAATTCAGGAACAGTACTTCCAACACCTGGCAGGTGGTGATAAAAGGGGTTCGATACTGCTCGCGTAAATCTACACAAATCTAGAAAAATCTACACATTTTGTGTAGATTTTGTCTCATTAGGTTTTACTTTAATAAAAAAAGGTTTCAGAAAAAGCACCAAGAAAATATGCTCAATATCTGTCCTAAACTAGAATGTATTGGAAGCTGCAAAAAATGCCGAAACCCACATCTGAAAGCCAAATATTCACCTACCAGACACGTCTTGTATTAGACGAGAATCTCTCGCACATCCTCTCTAGCTTCGCAGCAACCATGGGCAAAATCGAAAGAACACTCTTTGCCGATTTGCAGCGGAGCAAAGATGTTTCCCAGCTAAAGTCTGATTACATCAAACGCTTTGAAATCACTGCACGCCAGTTTAACTCAGTGAGAGTGCAGGTAGAAGGAAAAATCGATTCGGTCAAAGAACTCCATAAGAACCACATGGCAGAATTAAGTCAACGTATTGACTCTCTCGAAAAAAAGATTCCAACCATTAAAAATGAGCAAACCCGACATCAAAAAAACCGCCGTCTTTCACAATTAAAGAAAAAGCTGTCTGATCTTAAAGAGGATGAAGCATCTGGTAAAGTGCGCATCTGTTTTGGCTCTCGCAAACTATTTCGGGCTCAATTTAATCTACAAGAAAATGGCTATAATTCGCGTGAAGAATGGAAAGACGAATGGCACGAGTCGCGCAAGAATCATATATTTCTCTTGGGGTCGAAAGATGAAACGAGCGGCAACCAATCGTGCACTGCCCGTATTCAAAAAGATGAAAGCTTAACACTCAAGCTTCGTTTACCGAATTGTATGGTTCCGCAGTTCGGCAAATACGTCGAAATCCACAATGTCAGATTTAAATATGGCCATGACGTCATCCTAGCAAGTCTTCACAGCTGTTTGGATAGAAAAAATGGAGACAAAGAATCAGGTGTTGCCATAAGTTATCGCTTTTTACACAGTGAAAAGGGCTGGCAGCTTTTTGTAAGCACTGCTTTACAAGCGCCTAAAAAAACTACTTGCGCAGATCTTGGAACTATTGGTGTCGATATCAACATCGATCATCTCGCCATTGCAGAGCTTGATAGATATGGCAACTGTGTCGGGCATAAAAAAATATCCATAAATCTGCACGGAAAAAACAGCTGCCAAATAAAAGCCCTGATTGGAGATGCAGCAAAAGAAGTTATTGACTTATGTATCGAAACAAAAAAGCCACTTGTTCTTGAAAAGCTTTGCTTTCAAGATAAGAAGGCTACTCTTCGTGAAGAGACGTCTGCTAATCGGGCAAGAGTTCTTTCTTCTTTTGCCTACAATGCGACTATTCAGGCGATGAAGTCCCGAGGTTTTCGGTTTGGAGTAGAGGTCAATCAAGTAAATCCAGCCTTTACATCGGTCATAGGCCGATGTAAATTTGCTAAAAAATATGGTTTATCAATTCATGAATCGGCAGCGATGACAATTGCTCGTCGGTTTCAAGGAGTATCTGAAAGCTTGCCGCGCAATCTGGACAACATCCCAGATGGCAAAGGTGGCCACGTCACTTTATCTCTACCTGTAAGGAATCGAGATGAACATGTGTGGACATTGTGGCGGAAAGTCAAAAGAAAACTTCAAGTGGCCCTCGCAGGGCATTTTCGGGCGACAAAACGTCGATCCTCAAGCCCACAGGCCTGTTGTGATAGTGAGATCTCGGATTTTGCAGGTGAAACTCCTGCACACGAATCGTCAGCAGCACTGTTCGGCTGACGTTATACTCTCACATTATGCCCTGAGGGCATAATGTGTAGATTTGTGTATATTTTTAGGAACGGTCTTTTGGTGTAACGCTGATCATGTATGACCAGTGCGAAAGGCCTTGAGGGCTATCTTCTGCGCTATTCATCTGCATAACAAAGCCGTATTTGCCATCTTTTTTCTTAAATTGCCCAATCCCCTTTACAATATCGGAGCTTCCGGAGCTACCTGATACAGGATAAAAGGTGATGTAGACCTTTCCTGAGGGAGTTATAGATCCCACCATACTCGATTCAGATAGCGGGATTGCATTAACGCTTGCATAGGACGTACCAAAGAAATACCCCTGATCGTATGTATCAATAACCCATACCGTCTGGTCAGATACAGCTGTATAAGTCCCCGAATCATACGAATAGGCAAGCAGAGTAGATGGCGGCACTATCCACGTACTCTCTTCTAAATATTTTTTGTAGTTCTTAGCATCACAACAAACGCACTGTGACAAAAACAAAAGGCAGCATAAAAAGAGCCCGCGCATAAAACCTTACCTATGTGTAGCTTTAGGCGCAGTATAGATGACACGGGCTTGTGCTGTCAAGTACATGAAAAGTGAAAAGGATCGCAAGATCCAGCCCCTTTCACAACGCGGATTTATCCTTTAATTTTTGTAAATTTGGGCAAGAGACTGCTTGTACCCCTCGCTTTTTGCAAAGTTCTGTACTTCGCTGAAGAGCGTAAGAGAGTTGTTGCTTATCAGCCCAGGCCTGGGCTGTCAAAAATTTTAAAAATACAATACAAATACAATTTGAAATATGTGACTACAAGCCTTCCGTTAGTGAGGCGAAGTTTCTTTGCGTCTTTGTGTCTTTGTGTTAATAATAGATCGCACACCTTTACAAAATGATGCTTACAACATATTCTCGAAGACGTGTGTGATTTTTTTTAACACAAAGACACAAAGACGCAAAGAAACTTCGCCCTGGCTGGAGTGGAAGATTTATGGACCCGTTCTTAAATTTATTTATAATTGAAAATTTTAAAATTTTTGACAGCCCAGCCCAGGCCTGGGTTGTCAAAAACTGAAAATTTTTGGCATAAGAACAGTTTTAATAATGTGTCTGAATCTCTTCCAGAAATAAGAGTCAGAAAGTAATCATTATTGTGCATGTTTTAGAGCCCTTTGGGCGATTGATTATAGCCCACAGCGCTCAGAAGGGAGCTGTGGGTAAATGTAAAAACCTTTTCAGAGCCCGTTTAGGGCGACTGAATCGCGGCGTCAATCGCCCTCAGCCGGGCTCTACGGTAATTTTCTCGACCCCCATAGCTCCCGTTGGTCGCTATGGGCTATAATCAATCGCCCAAGGGCTCTAAAACATAGTAGAACATCATTTTTCGAGCTCTTATCCGAGGAAGGAATTCGGACACATTATTAAAATCGTTTTCATGTCGAAAACTGAAAGTTTTTGACAGCCCAGCCCAGGCCTGTATAGATAATCCGATAATCATACAAAGAGTATAACATAAAGTCTTTTTAGAAAAAACTTTTTTAGTCATGTTGCAAATATAACATGAACATGCTATTTTTTCGCATTAACTTTTTAGAGGTTTTTATGATGAAACTTGCGTGCCTAGCACTGACTTGTTGTTTGCTTACCCATAATACACATGCACTTGAGTATGAAGTCTCTTTTAAGCAAATAGAAAATAGGTCCCTTAAGATTGAGACAGCGGCCAAGGCATACTTAGCATTTGTAAGCCTCATTGCAAAAGGAGAAGATTTTGATCAGCTTGAAGCAGCAAAAGCTGTTCTTAGTCCTGATTGTAAAAAAATATTTAATGGCGTACTTCTTACTTCATCGTGCGAACAGTTTGTGCAGGACCTTTTGCTGGTCCAAAAAACGTATGGTTTCTGGATACTTAAGCCGGCAGAGATTCTCACATGCCCTGATAGCAATACTGCAGTAGTGCGCCTGTTCGTTGATTTGCCTTCTCAAGGCACATTTACCGAAGTGCTGATCCTGCGCTTTGACGACAATATGCTTATCACTGAACTTAATATTGTTTTCAATAAGGTGGAGTATGGGTATGGGTTTGTGGAGAATACACCATGACACCTTCTGAAGAAGAACTTTTTGCTATTATGTCATACAAAATCAAAAATTGATCTGTTATGGCCTGCGGCGGCCACAAGTCAGTCTTTATTTATAAGCCTCGCAAACCTCACAAATCGGGCTCTGTGATTATGCGATTTATGAAAGGGGCCATTGCCCTTTTACCTTGTCGGAATGTGCTGTCAGCCTTGTAAGGACAAGAAAATAAAGTTGTCTTAAAGTGAGCCGCAAAGTAAAATTAAACTCGGCTTTGTACAATTTTTATAAGGTTTAATTTTTGTCATATAGGGATATAACATGTCCGCTTCTTCAACATGCGCTACAAATCAGCCAGGTTTTGCTTCAGTGATCATTAATAGAAATGCAGGCGGGCCTCTTAGTAAAGAGCCTCTGTCAAACAAGTATTCACCGTGCCGCCTTCGGGCGTTGGAATTCATTTATGGAACTGAGGGTATCATCTCTTCTGGCGGCGTTCAATCAGTGGATGCTATGTTAAGAGAGGTCGATCTTGAGGGAAAGACGCTTTTGGATGTTGGTTGTGGCCTTGGCGGCGTGGACATCTATTTAGCTAGAAAATACAAGGTTACGATTACTGCTGTCGACCGAGAGCCATTTATGATTGAATGTGCTGAGGGATTGGTAAAGCGCACCTCTGAGGCATTCAAGGGAAGTATTTCTTATCGCACATTGGCTAATCCCGTGAGTCTTAAAGAATTTGCTGATAACTCATTTGATGTTGTTATGTCCAAGCAAGTGCTTTATCATTTGACGAGTGATCATCGAGAACTCTATTTACGAGAGATGTGTAGAGTGCTAAAGCCAGGCGGGGCGCTTGTGACAGAAGATTTGTTAGTGGCTAAGTTGCCGTTTACTGAGGGTGTAAAGAAAACGCTCTGTATCACTGCGGCTACAGAGGCAAGTGGACAAAAGGATGCTTTTTGCTACTTTATTACTCCTGAGGAGTACTGCTCACTCATAGGTAATGCTGAGCTTCAAAACATTAGACATATAGATAATACTGCGCAACAGATTCTAAATACCGAACAGGATGTACAGCGCCTTCGTGATTGCAAAGAGAGCTTTTTGAAGGAGTTAGGTGCCGATACCTATGAATCTCGTGTACGGTCTTTTGATAATCTTCTTGGTTCACTGAAGTCTTACGAAGTAGTATCCGGGATTTTTACTGCAACGAAAAAGAAGTGAAAAGGGCCGGATCCTGTGAAAAATAAACGCCACCTTGAATACCCCCCTCCCCCTAACTTTATTATAGCATTTTTACTATTGTAATTAACTATATATATTTATATAATCTCTTTACAATTTATTTTGAATAGGGGGAATTATGGAGCCATCTGTAGGGATTAATCGCGGCTATCTATTTGGCATAGGACAAGAACCATATAAGGACTATGTCTATGTAACCCCTCCTAGATACCCACATGATCCTTTTACAAATCCAAAGCTTTGTCAGGCATTTGATGCGTCGGAAGTGATCGTATCAGAGTTCGAAGATGCAAGGATAGAGGAGCGCGCCACTCTCCAGGCAAAGCAAATAGTCTCCCTTTCGATCCATGAAGACACCTCAAAAGTTGAGGAAGTCTTCTCTCTCTTGAATCAAGAGCCAGAACTTTTGCGGGCCATTGAATTTGCTTTTACCAACTCCCAAATTGTGCCATTTCTTTATGATGCACATGCATTTGAACAAGGTTGGTATGACGATGATCAACGCGAGCTTCCTGATATGGCAAAAGAAAATTTCATAAAAACTCAGCTTTCTTCTGCACATTTTGACCTAGCAAAATTACAGCCATTAATGGGACAACTTAACGCTCATATGTGTATACCTGGTATTTCTGAAAAGATTGCACGCTTTGCACAAACGCCAGGGCGTCATCTGTTTTTTGTTTCTCCTCATACACTAGATGAATGGCCGCGCCTTGATTTTCCCATTACGCAAGTTAAAATTCCAATGAAGCCGATCGGGTTCTTTTGGACAATTCGTGATAACGATGGAAATGAAGGCTGTCTTGTGGGCTCTATGCACTTGACGGCAGAAAAATTGGTGAATTTTCCACACAAAATCATCCAGTTATTTGAAAGTTCTGAGGCAATGGCTGTTGAAATCGACATCACCCGCGAAGACGTTATGAAGCGAAAGGGCGAGGTAAGTTGGGAAAAGATGCAGGCCAAACAACTGGAGCTACTCTCTCCTACAGAAAAGGAAGCGCTCGTTCAATTTTTAAAGGGCCAGCATCCCGATATAGAAGCCGTTCCTGCTGCTGAGTTTGATGAAGCGACGCAATTTCTCCTTCAGGCACTACGAAAAGAAGCTCTAAAAGGCTTTAAAGAAGCTGTTGGTGGTCAGAAAGATAAAGCGACAAATCAAAACTTTTTCACCACAGGAATAGAGGAAACTTTTATAAGAATGGCGAAAGAAAAAGATATTCCTATCAAAGACTTAGAAACTTTTGAGGAGCATTTTTCTGGTGGCGCATCTTGCCTTATTCCCGCAGTTTCCTGTGAACAAATGAAGAAAATGATTGAGCTATCGAAGTTGTCCATTGAAGAGGCGATAGATGAGTACGCTACCGATTCGAGCTTGCCAAAAACCCAAGATGAGCTCTTTGAAATGCTGCAGAAACATCCTCTTCAAAAAATGACCGATATCATGGAGGTAGGGGATGCAACTGCTTTAGAAGCCCTCTATTTGGCAGATGATAATCCACAAAGTCTAGCCAACTTGATACAACGTAACCGAAACATGGCGGCTAAAATTGATGCCTTCATGAAAAGCGGCAAAAAGCTTTTTTGTATTGCAGGGGCTCTGCACATGGCGGGGCCCTCAAGCATCATCTCCTGCTTAAAGCAGGCAGGCTATACAGTCGAGCGCCTAATTGTGGAAGAGCCGTTATAATTGGGGCTCGAACAGTTTCTCTTGAACTTATTTAAACTTCAGCGGGAATCGCTGATGTTATCTGCTCATTTGAGCAGATTTATCAAAAGGTTAGGCTTCTCAAACATTCCATCTTTTAGGTTTGAAAAATATTGAAGGCAATGTCACAATCACATGCGATCGTTTTTAAGGACTCTCTTTAGAGATGACAATAGCAAAACGGCTTAAGGAGAAAGACCATGAATCTGATTTATAAACTTGTCATACTCTGCTTTTTCACATTATTCGCACAGCGCTTACTTGCCGCTACCACTAAACCAACAATCATCTTCTTTGGAACACCAGGTTCAGGAAAAAGCAGCTTTGCACAAATTCTCAACAAAGAATTTGGATACGAATATTTCTCGTTAGGAGATGTTTTGCGATCTCATATCAAACGCGACGATGAGATTGGCAAACGGTTGCGATCATTGGCACAACAGGCACATAAAGAAAATCTTGTTCCCGATTCACTCTTGCACCTTGTGCGCGACTTTACGCGCCCACTTATCGAAACGTTTATTGATACTTGCCAAGCACAGAAAAAGTCCTTCATGCTTGATAACGTTGTTCGGAGCACACAAGACCTTGAAGATTTAGTCGAACTCGTTGATAAAAAGCATCTTACCATAGTCGTGCTTCACTTTACTGCAGAAGAAAGCGTTATCAGAGAACGCGTACAACATCGTATCATTTGCCGCTCCTGCCACGCTGTGTATAATACTGCACTGACCCCCTTAAATGATGCCTCGCTATGCCATATCTGCCACCAGCCGATAACCATTCGCGAATTTGATGATGTCAAATCACTTGAAATGCGCATGAAGTTTTATCACGAACAGGTTACCCCTCTCCTGGAAAAATTGAGAAAAACGTTTACGGTGATTACGTATGATACTACGTCCCTTTCCCCCGAAGAATACCATTCACTGGCTCATTCACTTATTCACAAATGAAAAGGGCCGGGCCTGCATAACTGCGTAACTTTAGGGATTTGTGCGCCGTGGCTGATAAGTTAAGTTACGTAGGCCCGGCCCTCGATAATTTAGGCCCCTTTTATTCTAAAACGATCTTGGTTGCAAATATGCTTAGCTTCTTTCTCCAAAAAACTGTTGTTTATGAGGTAAATTAGCCTTTCTTATAAAACATCTTGTGGTCATGGGTAGTATTTGAATGATTCGGATGGGATCAGTGAATTTACATATGTTGCCTCTTCTGAAAATCCCTTATTTTTGAGCATTCTGTAAATCATTCCATTTATTTTAGATGCTTGGAAGTGGCCTAGTGCTGCTTTGACATCTTCAGCCATGCCCACTAATTGTGCTGCTTGTGCTTCCTCAAATTCGCCTTTTCCTTTTTTGATTTTCTTTAGCTGACGAGTAATTGCTCGCTTACCGGCTAAACTTAGCCTTAATACGTTTTCTTTGTCAGGGAGCAATTCAAGAAGAGCCGCTTTTAAATATTTATCTTTAGCTAAGACTCGACTACGCTCGACTTTCCTATAGGAACTAGCTACGCAGTAGACTCTAGTCGGGAGGTCTTCTATTTTTTCAAGCCTGTCAACAAGCCTGTCTGGCGGAGTTGGAATCCGCGTTTTCCCATGCTGTTCAGCGAGTTGTTTCCATTCTTCTGCTAGCTGGACATTTGAAGGTTCGACGAACACCGTTCTTGTATGCTTAACGTACATATTGGTGATCCATTCGGTCTCGGTCTCGGTCACGGTCACGGTCTCCAGTGTACGAAGTATGCTTAGTTAAAGGCGAAGCTTCGCCTGCCTAGCGTCTACAGTCGAGACCGAGACCGTGACCGAACGGACCGAGACCGAACGGTTTACCTCCAAGATGTTATGCGCAAGCTACAAATGTCCAAACCCAGTTCTCCCGAAGGGAGAAAACGCGTCAGAACTGCTATAAATTTCCTTAAGTTGACACCATTGAGGTCGGCCCCTTTCATTTCACCTTTCATAGCTTAATGATATTGATATTATTCCTCTCAATTTAATATAACAGATGCTTATAACATAATATGAGGTAAGAGATATGACTTTAGGTGAATTAGGTGAAGTATCAGCTGTTTATACGTTCGCATGCACTCAAACTTCAAATGCTTCCTTAAGGCCTTCGATATCAGAAGTTTCACATCCTCTAAATGATATTGATGTTACTACACCTAGTAAAGTTGCAGCGTATTTTCCCCAAAATCCGCTTTCTATTCTTGCCGCAGTCCAAGATACCAAAGATATCGCTCTCCTAGGGTTGGACAAGATCTTCAAAGTCGTGGATATAGATAGAAACTTTTCTAATACAATCTTAGCGGCGGATGAACTAGAGGCCTTTATTCATTCTCGAATGCAAGCCGTTTGGGTAGTCTCACTGACTCATAACGATGTAAATATCCGGAATGCAGCAACTGCAGCCAAAGAAGATCTGAGCAAATTTTTAATTGAAAACTTTCGTGCAAATAAAAAATTGTATATTGCTTTCCAAAGTGCAGTTTCTCGAATTTCGGGCCGCGGTGATCATCTGACCGATCAGCAGCTCTTTTACATCAAAGAAAAAGAACTTTTTTACAAACGTGAAGGGTTCCATCTAGGGGAAAAAGAGTTTGATGATGTAAAGGATTTAAAAATTAAGATAAGCGCCCTGCAGACTGAATTTTTAAAAAATATAGACGAAGATAGCTCACACATTTGGGTAGAGGAAAAGGCGCTGGCAGGAGTGCCTGAAAAAGTACTTGATAGATTAGAAAAAAAAGATGGCCTACTCAAAGTAACCTGTGACTATCCTGACTATTTTCCTGTTATAAAATACTGCAAAGTGGAAGAAACTAGAAAAGAACTTTTTACGACCGATGTTAATCGTCGCTGAGAAGAATATTCCTCTCCTCAACGATTTGATTGCAAAACGTGATCAGCTGGCTCAAAAGCTAGGCTATTCCAGTTTCAGCGCCTATGATATTGAAGGGCAGATGGCCAAATCTCCCGAGAGAGTGCAGCAATTTATCGATGCAATAGTAAAGATAGCTCAGCAAAAAGCACAGGGAGAAGTTCAGGAAATGGTACGTGAGCTTCCTGAGGCTGTTCTGTTGGATGAAGCTAACAAAATTAAGCGTTGGGATTTTCAATTTATGAGTGAAGCTTATAAAAATAGAGCTTTGCGTGTTGATGAAAAAGTTTTACAGGAATACTTCTCCCTTGAGCCTACTTTGCAGAATTTACTGACACTGTTCAGCAAACGTTTTGATCTGGAATTTAAAACAGAATCAAATGGGGGCCTCTGGGATCCTGCAACGAAGATGCTCGCCGTGCATACTCGAGGAGATAGACCTCGACTGATTGGGCATGTTATTTTGGATCTATTTCCCCGTGAAGGCAAATACAAACATGGCTGTTGCGTAGACGTCCTCGCTCCTTTGAGAACTGCTTCTGGAGAAATTAAGCCGGCGATTGCGACTGTCATAACAAATTTCACTCCTCCGAATAAAGATAGCCCCTCTTTACTCATGCATAATGAAGTTAAGACTCTCTTTCACGAGCTTGGCCACAGCCTTCATCAACTTTTGGGCTTAGCAGAAATGCCTACCCTTTGCGGGTATCATGTGAAAGGCGATTTTCTTGAAGTTCCTTCCCAATTTATGGAGGAGATGATCTGGGATACGGACGTTTTGAGACAGCTGGGAGAGCACTATCAAAGTAAAATGCCTATTCCAGAGGAATTATTGGCAAAGAAAGTTGCCTCCAGAAATTTTGGTCAAGGGCATTGGGTGTTAGGTCAAATGGTACTCGCTTCAATGTCGCTGAGTTACTTTATGGGGATTTGCAAAAATCCTCATGCAATGAGCATGGATTTCAGTGAAAAAATAAGACCCTATCTAGCACCTTTTCATGAAAATAATAGTCATGCCACTTTTAGTCACGCTGCCGACCCTCTTTATGCGTCCAAGTACTATTCCTACAGCTGGGCACAAGTATATGCCATAGATGTTTATGCCCATATTTTGGAATTGGAGAAGAGAGGAGAGAGCTCTGCCTGGCTGAAGTATCGCAGAGAAATTTTGGAGAGGGGTGGGGGAGAAGATCCCATGCAACTCCTTAGAAATTTTCTGGGAAGAGAGCCTTCGGTTAAAGCCTATAATAATTCTATGATTACAAAATTATAACTGCTATAACCTCGACCTAATAAAGGACAATATGCTTTAGCGAGTTGCGTTATCAAGGATAGGAAGTTCAAGCGCTTTGAATAATAAAGTAATAAAGAAGCGCCGATGGGCTTTGGTATAGTAATACAAGGAGTCAGACCTGTTAATCCTGTCAATCTCAGAGCTTCACATTAGCTTTTTTGTTGGCAAATTTATGAAACATTGACAGGATTAACAGGTCTGACCTGGGCTGTCAAAAATTTTAAAATTTTAAAGTATAAATAAATTTAAGAACGGGTCCATAAATCTTCCACTCCAGCCAGGGCGAAGTTTCTTTGCGTCTTTGTGTCTTTGTGTTAAAAAAAATCACACCCGTCTTCGAGAATATGCTGTAAGCATCATTTTGTAAAGGTGTGCGATCTATTATTAACACAAAGACACAAGGACGCAAAGAAACTTCGCCTCACTAACGGAAGGCTTGTAGTCACATATTTCAAATTGTATTTGTATTGTATTTTTAAAATTTTTGACAGCCCAGGTCTGACCCCTTGCATTAGTATCTGTCGTTACGAGATGGTTTGGAGTTAACAGCGAAATACTGGCAGCACCTGGAATAGAACGGAAGCCAGCGCACATTCGAGCAGTAGTAGCATATCTAGCAAGG
This sequence comes from uncultured Chlamydiales bacterium, assembly GCA_963826935.1. Lineage (GTDB taxonomy): Bacteria > Chlamydiota > Chlamydiia > Chlamydiales > FEN-1388 > SZAS-7. The sequence goes on from CAWGYH010000002.1 coordinate 592,158, forward strand.
GATATCAAGGGAGTGAGTCTTCGTGAGCTCGCTGATTTTTGTGGACGAGCAGATAACTCAATGAGCCAAGCTGCTGCGCGTTTAGATGCTCGGATGAGAAGCAACCATGAATTAGTTACGGAAATTGAAGGTATAAAAAAAGAACTTTTCTTCCAGGTAGACAAGCAATAGGATTAACTTTCTTCAACTGTGATAATGTGAGGCCTGACCTGGGCTGTCAAAAATTTTAAAATTAGAAATACAAATAAATTTGAAATATGTGACTACAAACCTTCCGTTAGTCAGGGCGAAGTTTCTTTGCGTCTTTGTGTCTTTGTGTTAATAATAAATCGCACACCTCTTACAAAATGATGCTGTACAGCATATTTCGTAAGACGTGTGTGATTTATTTTTAACACAAAGACACAAAGACGCAAAGAAACTTCGCCCTGGCTGGAGTGGAAGGCTTATAGTCCCGTATTTCAAATTGTATTTGTATTGTAAATTTTAAAATTTTTGACAGCCCAGGCCTGACCCCATTTCTTTCTGACCCCATTTTGAACATCTATTTTTATACTTCCCTTTCCGTAAACTTAATGCTTGACACAACTAAATTATTTATGCTACACCGACAAATGGATAGGCAGTAGGTGATATAGGAACTTTTAAGACAGAGGTGAATTATGCAATCTCCTGATTTAGGATATAGTCATGAAGCACTGGAAAAATTAGCCGGGATTGATTTTAGCAAACAAGAAATCCGTGATGGGGAGGTGGCTAAAAAACCACTTTTTGGAAGAATTGTGAAGGTTATAGGTAAAACGCCTTCACAACAACCAGATGAAATCCAAGCTGTCGCTGATCGCATGGAATCTACCTTTGTCCCTGGAGCGAGGGCAAAGCCAAGTCTTGATCATGCAATTGTATTTTTTAAAAAAGCGAAGGAGCATCTTCAAGAATTATCTAATCAAGAACAGAGTCCAGAAGCGCAGCTCACAGCAAAAAAGGCCGAGTTAAAGGTTTGTAAGACCCTTCTTTTCCTGTACGACACAATGGTAAAGGCTGGCCATATGCGCAGTGGAGGGGATCAAGGGGTTGGTATATTTAAGAACCCAATTCACCAGGAAATGGAAAGTCTGGAGCGCGACATTAAAAAGCTTAGTATGGCAACAGCGCCACCTCCTAAACCAGTGACTGCCGAAGGACAAAAAGCGATAAAATATATGGATGATCAGTTACGCCAACGTGCAGGCAATGTTGGGAATCACAATGTGCAAAAGTTCATAGACATAATAGACGCAAATGATCCAAGTTATGTAAAAGGTAAGCCATTTAAGCCCTCAGAATATTCAATTCAAATTTCAAAGTTTTTAATGCAACAAGGCATCGAAGCCTCCCACCTTGAAAAAGCAGCTGAAATAATAGGGCTAAATAAGCATGAAGATCTGGCGAATGTTATTTTAGGCACAATTTTGGTTAAAAACAATCCAAATAAACAATTAACAAAAGAAGATATTATAACTTTTGCGCAAAAAAGCACTTATAATAATGCAATTAATCAAATGCTAAGCACTGGAAGAAAGTAGACCCAATAAATGCAGATAAAGGGTCAGAGCTTTTTTATTAAAAATCATTGGAACCCTGGTCGCCTTATAATACAGTGTTTTTACATGTTCACGGAATCTTGTACAAGGGGTCAGACCTGTTAATCCTGTCAATCTCAGAGCTTCACATTAGCTTTTTTGTTGGCAAATTTATGAAACATTGACAGGATTAACAGGTCTGACCTCTTGCACTTTCGTGCCGCTATCGACAGAGTAATGGGAGTGGCACTTGTCTTTTTAGGGGTGAAACTGCTGTTTTTAGGATAAATCATTCGGTTATAACCGAATAGCCTGTTTCTCACTTTGCTTTTTCAGGCTTGATGCGACCTGTTGTAAAGAAGAGGGCAAGGGCACTTATAATACCCTGCAAGCGGCGCAACGGGATTCGCGAGGAGATCACTTTTGAGGAAGCCTTATTGATCCGAAAGGTGCGAAGCTCTGCAGATGATTTTCCCATTTTATATTGTTCTTCAAGCATCTCAAGTCGCTCTGAAAGCTTGGTGTCAAAGACTTTGGGAAATCGCTTTTTTGCGATCCAGAGAATATTAAAGCTTTGGTAGACAACGCTTGTATCTACTGGACCCTTGAGGTACTTTCCCAGTAGCTCCATCTGCTGAAAAAGCTGCCAGCTAAGAAATCGAGTCTCGACGGATTTTATATTGGGGGATGGTTTTTGGAGCTCTTTTATGAGAAGGTAGGTCTTGAGTATTCCCTCTGTTGCTGCCCAAGTGCAGTTTCCCACAATTTGATTGGGTAGATTTACCAGTTTTTCAATCGTTTTCTGTTCGTTATCCTTTCTCCTCTTAATATCCAATATTTCCGGTATCTTCTTGAACACTACCTCAATATATTCTTCCTCTGATTTAGCTCGTGTAGCGCTAAGCAGCATTATCACTTCTTCGTTAAGCTTTGCCGGATCAAAGCGCTCTACAAGAAGGGGGGGGCCGCCGTCGGCTCTATCTCTATTACAAATAATAAAGAGGTCTTTCCAGATAAGCACAGTCACAGCATGTCCCTGGTATCCAGTCAGGATAGCAACTGGTTCACCTTTTTTGATTTGATTAACAGTCTCTGATGGAGTGTGCTTTCTATCTGCAGCTTGTTCTAAAAGAGAAGAGAGCTCTTCAAAGTCTTGCGAACCATGAGCAAAGTGTTTGCAAGACTTTGCCATTGTACTTGCAGCAAGCTCTCGCTGTCCTGATTCAAAAGATATTGTTTTATCAAAGACAGCACCTGAGCCTCCGATTTCAAAGGCGTGAGTGACTAACTTTGTACGTTTGAAAACTGAGGCAAACTCTCTTGTTTTTTCTGGAGCCTTACTTTTGAGCACTGTACTTATCTCTTTCCAGTGCGTCGTTTTGCTTGACGTTATAAAATAAATTAGAGGACGTTCGTGCACGTCAATAGCGCCGGGATCGGCACCTGCAGCAAGAAGCGCTTGACAGGTCTTGCTCTTTCCATTAAGTGCCGCATGCCATAGCGCTGTCTGGCCTTTTTTGTCTCTTTGGTCAACCTTTGCCCCATTGTCAAGAAGCAGATCTACAATAAATCTTTTTCCTTTCTCTGCCGCAAACATCAGTGGTGTTCGCCCCTCTTTATCTGGAAGATTGGGGTCAGCGCCAGCATCGAGCAATAACTGTATCATAGCTTTATCGCTATTTCCTCGGATGGCAAATGAAAGTGCCGACTCATGACCAAAATCGACATTTGCGCCTGCCTTAAGCAAGATTTTTGCTGTTGCGATATCGTTGGTCCAACACGCCTCATGAAGCGCTGTAAAACCCCTGGCATTGACCGCATCTGGTGATATTGTTTGTAAATCTTTTTCAAGAAGATTATGTTTATGAGATAGTACATGGGTATGTAGCAGCGTTTCCTTCTTGTCTCTGTCTGTAGCAATTTTGCGGATCTCTTCTATCGCAATTATGGTTTGCCCATTCTGATTAGATACTTGTTTCAGCTTGCCTGCAAGAATTTCAAGATCTGCCACATCACTTGAATCTAGAATGACACGTTTTTCTCTCACCTGTTCGTGAAGCGTAGTAATTGAGCCGGAAATGGTGGCAATATCCTTTTGTATATCCTTGGGCGAAAGACTTGCCATATCATGTACAATCTTCCTGGTTCCGAGATAGGCAATCGTCGGAGCCTTGTTTGGAAGGGCAGGCTCTTCAAATCTTCTGTGATCAGGGGAAAGCGTAACCATTTTTCACCTCACTCCTATCATATCACAAAAACAGGGGATAAATCAAAAAAAATTTTAAAATAGGCTTGAGACGAACGAATGAGCGTGGGATCCCTTGATGCCAGTTCTTGGCCGCAAGTCCTTAATAATCAACATTTAGCTATTTTTATGCACGCGAGAGTTCTATCTAACGGGAGTCAAACTGCTCACGTAGACTTTCAAGGCATCCTTCTACTTCCCGAGATATTAGCCGCTAGGCTTGAAGAATTATGGAGAATGTTAGTATAGTAGCCCGATCTGAAACATCCTTACAGGCAGGCCGGTGCTGTGTATTTTGTATATACAAAACAAGGACCATTTACAAGCCCTATCAAGATTGCTGATCTTACTGAAAGCGAAGGTTTTGCCCTATTTGGCGACAATAGTGGCGACGCTATAGGCCAAATAGTAATACCCATCGAAGATGTCAACGGTGATGGCACAAAAGAGATAGGCACTGGATCCGACACTAACAACGCGTTCCATGTTCTCTTTGGGTCTGAAGGTAAAAGAGTTGACCTTAATGTTTCAGAGCTTGACGGTAAAAATGGGTTTACAGTGGTTGGACCACAGATAAATCCTGGCGAGGGCACGGGATTTGTGTGCTCGATGAGTTCTGGTAAAATCAATGCGGATGTTCTAGGTGATGTAATTTTCGGAGCGTGCGCAGCATCTCCCGAGGGAAGAGATAGCGCCGGCCAATCTTGGGTTTTATATGGCCATGAGGGCCCTTGGGATAAAAAGGTATATGTAGACCATCTCAATGGTACAAATGGATTTACTATGAAGGGGGCACAAGCTGGCTCTTTTAGCGGCAGTTCTGTTAAGGCGGTAGGCGATTACAATTTGGATGGAGCAAATGATGTAGCTGTAAGTGCGCCGGGAGCAAATAAGGGAAATATTTCACAGGTCGGAAAAGTATATGTACTTTTTGGCAAAAAAAGGGCAATTACAACAACCCCTCCAGAAAATGAACAACCTATTGCGGCCATAGTCGTGCCTATTCTTGCTAGTCTTGCCCTGATGGGAACTTTTGGAGCTATAGTCCTTGTTAGAAAAATAAAAGAAATAAAAAGTCGGACAAATCAAGACGCCCCGGAAGAGGGAACCGCACTAATTAGGCTGTGAAAAAATGGCCGGGGGCCTCGGCAGTAGCGGTGCTCTGCACCGCTGGTGTTTATCACGGGAGAGGGAATGGGTCATATCCCATGATTCTGCGGAAGACAATGCGAGTGCACGCTGCTCCGAAGACACCGAAAATAGATGTGCCTAGCAGACCCTCTCCATTGATCCCATTGATATACAGGTGATTAAGGGAAGCTGCAGTAGCAACTAGCGCTATACCCACCATACCAAAGCCTATGGCATCATCTTTTATGCGGACTGACAGGGGATTAATTCTTCGTTGAGGATACCTCTCTTTAAGGAAGTTGCGGAGCTGTTCTTTTGTACTTTGCTTTGCATTTCTATAGTCGTCGGGCAAGCCATATTCAAGCGCTTTTTGTTTCCAAACATTCTCGAAATTTGCAGCCCTATTAAATTTTCGACAAACGAGAGACATTGCAGCAATATCGTTGAGTGGTTGTTTTGCTATAATGAGTGACAAGACATTTTCATCCGCTGTTGCCAATGGCAGATTGTTTATCGGGCCTGGTGCAGGATCAGAATAACCGAAGATATTTCCTAAAGCTTGCATATAAACCTCATAGTTAGAATATAGAATTATATATATTCTTTTATTTTATTGCAATAGTAAAAAATAACTCTATAAGAAATAGTAAAAGGGACCAGCCCCTGCGATTTGTGCAATTTTTAGCTGGAATCGCACGAATCACAGGATCCGGCCCCTTTCACTTGCTATAACATCCTATTCTTGCCCGAATGGTGCAAAGAATCTGAAGAGCAACTTATTGCCACGCTTGAAGCAGCAATCTTTGGCAAAAAGAGCTACACAAGCAAGTGACGTATGCAAATAGACGCTCTTTTATCATGTCAAAAACGCATGATTTGATCAAGGAGCTTTTTGCATTGGAGGAATTAGCCATCTAGCCAGGTAACAAGGTGCTCGCCAAGTTTGTAGCCGGCAAAGGCGCCGCCGACGCCGCCAAGGGCATTGGAAAGACTAAGGATCCTCAACGGAACATCGCCGTAGCTGGCAGCCTTTGCAAAGCTTGCAGCGGCGTTTGCCCCATCTGTACTTAGTATCGAAGTTTTGGCAGCTGAAGCGGCTGCTTGGTCTATGTTTGTGGCTACAGTTTCTAATACTTTGAAATTTTCTTTATTTGCTGCAATTACTGCTCCAAGTTCAGCATCCAGCTCAGCGAGTATAGCGCTATTGGCCGTAGTTTCTAGCGGGAGCTTTACGTTACAGGTAATACATTTGCCAACATAGGGCGCAAGTTTTTCACTTGATTGTTGCAATGTTGCAACGACCGTATTTTGCCTTACAGCAAAGAAAATAGCAAAATTCATTGCGTAGTTGGCGGCATAGAAACCTAACACTGAGCCGGCTACTGCCCCAACTTTTGGACACCAATACTGTAGCCTGTCTCGGCCAAAGAAGGTGATGATTCGACCTTTTTTGGGAATAATGAGTTCTTTATTCGAACTATCGGGAATGTCAATAAGTACCGGCAAATCGGTTTTTTCAGTTTTCTTCAGTAAATCAATATCTATAATGATATCGTGATTAATTTCGTGTGCTTTTGATGCTACTTTTGTCATCTGTTTCCCCTAGTATCTTATCATGTTTGCAAAATATCTTGTTGTCAATGCGCCGAGCCCTATAGCAGCAGAGGTCAGCAGACTGCCCTGTATTCCCATAAGCACCCCTGTTCCAATGCCGGCAATATTGCCTGCAAGTTTAGCTTTCGACTCAGGTAGGTGTAGTACGTTTGTACAAACGGATATGGTTCCTGAGCGCACTGCCAAACCAACGCCCACAACTGTTGCTGCACGTAGCAGATATCCAAGTGATTGCTCACCCGGGGAATAGGTATTCCAAGCTTCTCTTGCAGTTGCCATATCAACATTATAAATAAATTCTTTTACTTTGACGGCGAGACCTTGTCCGGCCATTGCTTCGTTTACTTTCTCCATTGGCTCTACAATTTTTGTAAATTCGCCTACGAGATTCGCGCAAACTTCGAAACCTTTCTTGGCAGTTTCGGCATCTTTTAAAGCCATTGTCGCAAGGGGCAGCCTTTCTCCTGCGGCTTCAACTGTTTGCATGGCTGTTTGGATTTTGGATACCACTTGCTCTGCCTGCTGCATGTCTTGCATTGCTTTACGAAGCTGCTCAATGCACGGCTTAGTAAGATCGCTCAGCGTACCAATGGCACCTCTAAGCCCGTCAATACGTGCTGCAAGCGTTAGGCGGTATCTGTCCAAAAATCCTGCCGCTACAGAAGAGCCTATATAACCCCAAGTTAATGCGTGGCCCCCAAGTTCGACCGTTTTTTCTAAACGCTCCTGAGCTCTATTTACTTTAAAATATGAAATCTCTGGGCGTCTTCCGGTTCTTAATTCGTGCGCATGTGTTCTATCTCGTACAGCTTCAATATCGAAATGGTTTCTATCATCGGGCAGGTCAATGGTTTCAACGTTGCCATTTCCATAATTTATACGTGCTCTCCACGAAATATTTGGATTGTCTGTAATAATCATATGTACCGCGCTTGCTTGTTTTGAAGCTGTTCGATTATATCACGGCTAATCAACTTGACCTTGTCGGCATTGCGTTTATCGTCGATATAAGTTAAATAATGTTGATAACCTTTTGCTGGTTCCATAGTATCTCCTTATAGTAATCAGTAATTATACAATAATATGGAAATTATATGTAGCTTTAATAATTCGATTGATTTTTTCTTATATTTTGTATAAGCTAGATCTAATTTTATAAAAGGGGCCGGCCCCTTTTATTAGGGGCCGGCCCCTTTTATTTATCAAGCTTAGGGATGTCTTTGGCTAAAGATTGATGAGTATTAGGAATATGTGCTATTCTGACGGCTTACATGAGAGGTATTTATGCATGCAGTAGGCGCATTTAAGGCAGATGTTAAAGCAGTGGTAGCAGAACAAGGGCTTCACGTAAGTAATTGGAAAAATGGCAGCTATAGAACGCTCAGTTACCAAGCAAACCGCGAGATACTTGAAGATGCCTTTAAGCAGCAAGGGCTGTTAAAAGATATCTTTTCACCTCTGAGTCTTATATTTGAGCGCTCCTGTAAAACTGTGGCAAGGCTTGAGGCTAAACGTTGTGAGGTAGAAAAGCGGGGCGGCGAACATTTTAAAGTGGTGTCAGACTTTGTAGCAGCGCGAGTGCCTTGCAAAGTTCGTGAGATGGCAGATAAAATCGATTGTATCCGCAAAATTGTACGCGAACGCAATGGGTTGATTTATGTGCGAGGAGAAACACAAGAGCAGCCCCACGGATCATTTAAAAAAGGCACGAGCTTCAGTGATATCGTACAGTTTGTCTATGTCTATCTTGAAGAAATTGGCTACCCGATCGAATTTCAGGTAGGCCACCCTTTTGCCTTCCACACCTTTACCATCGATTCAAAGTTGCGCGATGATCCTCAATGCGGTTTGGTGGATCTTTGGAAAGAGGACTTCTATACAAAAGTGCGCAGCGCTATCCTTAACCCCACAAATAAAAATCTGTTTGATGAAATTGAACAAATAGCGAAGGGGTTGCATCAAGGAGAGATTCCTCAAGAGCTTAACAAACTTTTAATAAATATCTTTCTCGAAAGCTGCGAAACTCTTCGCGATTTTAAAGACTTTGTTCGCTCTCACCCTGACCTTGATATTGCTTTTCACAAAAATGAACTTATTGACTGTTATGCAAGACTGGCCAATCCTTGCGAATACTATGTGTACAATGCAAAGGTGATCCGCAAGGATGTGCAAAGGGAAATTGAGAGTGAGTCCTTCGTCCATAAAATAGAACCAGCAGATGTACGAGAAAAGATGCATGGGTCAATCACATTCTGTAAGAAGCTTCTTGGCTATATACCCGAGGATCCAGTTGTTGACTACAGTCCCTCTAAAGAAGTGTTTATGCGAGCAAATGAGCGTAATATGCCTATTAAAATGAGCTGTGGACAAGCCATTAGATTTGCCTGTGAAGTAGGTGTTGATCTCACAAAACTCAACCTTTCTCTCTTTACAGATAGTGTGTTAGAAGAGTCCCTAGAAAAGCTCGTAGCTTCCTGCCCCAACATTCGCTCATTCGTACTAGGGTCATGTATTGTTAACAGCCAAACGTATGGCTTTGATCCAGTGGTTGAAATCCTTAAAATACCCTCTATTGAAGAATTTACTCTAAGCGACCGCATCATTACTGATGCAGGCTATGAAGCTATGAAACGGCTTAAAGCAGTTGACGTGTATAACGCAAGCTTCCAGGACAGTGCCGCTGCAATCCTTGCCAAATCCACAACCTTAGAAACGCTAAAAATTCAGGGCAGAGTGGGTTATGGCGGTTTTAGAGGCGGCATTAGTGACCAAGCTTTAGAAGATTTTAAAAACTGCAAAACGTTAAAGCATCTTGACATCCATTGTCAAACAGGAGTGTCGCAAGAGGCAATTAAGGCACTTCGTGAGGCGCGACCTGATCTTACGGTAAAGCATTAGTAGTTTAGCTTAAAATGACTACATTTGTTTGAAGCCGAAGACTTGGCAGCGCACATTCATATCCTGATAGCTTTTTATCAGTAAAAGGGGCCCCTTTTAATCAATTTGTTGGGATGTAAGACTGGTTGCACAGTCTAAAAAAATCCCTTGCTTAAAATATAAATAATCTATACACTTGTGTTTTTAGTTACACATAAGGTGATTTTATGGATCAGAGTAGATTTATAGAGCAGCCAAAAACCATGGCTAGCTCAGCACATCCTGTAGCTGTATCAACTGCATTTTCCATCCCTTCTTTCTTTTTCTGGTTTTGGGTTTAACCCAAAAACTATATTCCACAAACACGCATTTTTAAACAAAAAATAACCTCAATGGTTATTACCGCTCGTACTCGTTTTATTTGTTTATAATATATATATTATTAGGTAATTTTATGTTTCCGTATCCAAATCTTGATACGTTTTTACACAGTATCAAATATTTTGAACCGGCCGATGTTGGCCGTATGGCGTTAGTATGTCGGGACTTTAACTCGTTTCTAGAGAGTGGCGAAATATGGATTGCACTTTCTAAGCGCGAGTGCATTCCTTACGTGCATGATGACCAAGAGCGTGCAAGACACACTTTTCGAGTCATCTATCCTATGTCAAGAAGCCTGCGAATAATGAGAGGTTTTTATGACATGCAAATAGGAGCTGTGCCAGCTATTAGCAGCAGGCTCTTTATGCAACTTGCCGCGCAAGATCCTGATGGGGGAGGCACCATTTCCCAAACCCATGTCTTTGTAGTTGAGCCGCCAAATTTTTCAAGGGGTTCATTAGCTGAGATGAATAGAGCACTCTTTAAAAGAAACAGTGTTGCTATTCAACATGCCCAAGGATGTACGTTAGAACCATCTCGTGATGTTTCAACTTCTGATCAGGTAGGACTCTATCTTATTAGAAAAACGATTGCTCTGCAATTTATGCAAAGTAATGACTATTGTCTAACAGAGGAAGGCTCTAGCATAGCGCCGTCAAGAATACGAGCGCTCTATCTATCCATCCAGCTTTGTAAAACAGGGCAATGCCCTGAATGTCATGTGCCATTTAGCAAGACTACTGGGCGTGGATGGACCGGTCCTTTATAATAAAAGGGGCCGTAAAAGGGGCTAAAAGTAAAAGGGGCCGTGCCCTTTTACAGGGCACGGCCCCTTTTACTTTCTTAGACTAAATAGAGAGGAGCTGAATTCCTACAACTTGGCCGTCTCGCATGAGGAGTTTTTTTCGCAGTTTGAAAAGCTTCAGACAATATCACAAGCTTGGACTGACAAATTTTTAATTAGACTTTTTCCTTAATTATTCCAGGATGGAAGAGCAGCGATTGTATCCCTTTGAGGATCTGAAAGGGGCCCCTTTCAGTAAATCCGAAGGATCCATCTCCCGTTTGGCGGCCAGAGCGGAACAGCAGTCAGACCTCATAGGCACCGCAAAAAGACTTCTCGAAAATTGATGTTGATAGAATCGAAAGATCGAAAGACCCGGCCCCAATTATTGCGAGCAAAAGGCCTTGACTTTTTCCCTCAAAATAAATAGAGTTTTTTCTTACCAGATGAGGTTTTATGAATATAGGTGATAATAACTGCAGAATTTCAGCATATTTTCATATGAGTGAGCCTGAGTTAGTTGAAAAAACGGGTGACTTTCTTGAGGAACTTAATAAGCTTGTTGATGCTATTGATCAGGGTAAGGCCCTAGAGCACACTCTTGATGGACGCTTGATTATTCTAGATCCCCACCTCTCGCCTTGGACTGACGCCATTGCCGTAAAACCAGGGGTAATGCCCGTTCCCCAAACACTTAATCTTTTAGAAGACCTTCTCATAGTTAGGCTAAAAATACAGCAGCTAGACTTAGCAACATCCCGTCAAAAGCAGCTAAGCTCAATACAAAATCTATGCAAAACTATTATACTTGGGCAAGCCATAAAACCATCGCTCACGCAAGCAAATCTCTTGAAAGCCCTTGAATTTGCAGACAGAGGACATGAAGAGTACTGGAATGTACTTAAACGTGATTTTGGTAATGAAGCGCCACATTTTGCAAAACTGCGCCAGTTATTTGAAGCAATGCGAGCTGATCCTCTAATGCTCAATCGGGCTTTATTAGATGCTGCGCAAAAAGGCCAGTTTGAAGTTGTAAAATTATTAAGCCAAGATGAACGGATTGAAGATGAATTTCTCATAATAGCCATGGAACTTGCTGCTCAGCATGGCCACAAAGAGGTCCTCTTGCTATTAATAACTAAGTATGACAGCTCTTATGCAGTCGAGAGAGCTATTTGCGGGGCAGCAAAATATGGTCATCTGAATATAGTTAAATTACTACTTCCTACCATCGTTAGAGAAACTGTTAAAGATTTTTGCAGAACAAATATTACTGAATTACTAGGTATTTTGATTGATGGAGACCAGAGTATTGAGTTCATCAAGTCACTCATACAAGATGAGCGTTTTCATTTTAGCGCAAGAGTGCTAATAACAAAGGCCGCCGAGAAGGGCCTTGCAGAAGTTGTTGCTATCTTATTATCAAAAAAAGATCTTTCTACCGGATACGTTGGGGACGTTTTAGAAAATGCCCTATTTGAAGCAACCCTAAATGGGCATAAAGAAGTAGTTCGGGTATTACTAGACGATGAACGAGTTGATCCTGATCATCTACATCTAAGAAATAGATCTATTTTCTGTGCGGCGAAAAAGGGCGATGTCGAAATGCTAGGCATTTTTCTTGAAAATCCCCGTGTTCTCAAGCCCATGCTAGACAGGGATATAATAGACACACCGGAAAATAAAGATAGCCCTGCTGTTCGTCGTTTGCGTAGAGCAGATAAAGACTTTCATACTGCAATTCAATTGGCTGCAGCACATCGCCATGCAGCCGCCGTTGTATTATTACTCGAAGATGAGAGATCAACCCATGAAGAGCTTTTTCATCTTACTGCTTTAATCACAGCAATTGAAAAAGGCCATTTGCACGTTCTTGAAGCTGTAGTACCGCTCGCCGGTCCTGGCGAAATAGGCGAAGCATTACACGTTGCCGTAGAACAAGGCCCTGCTGATGCTGTCACCTGTCTTCTTACGTCCGAGGAGTTAGATCATGTTGATCTTGATGATGTTGCGAATATCGGCAAAGAAAATTCATTTAAAGTTGCCTTGGAGAAAGGTCATATAGAAGTTATAAAAATTCTATCAAATAATAACCGCTTCGATCCACATGGAGCCCTGAAAAACGCTCTCGTAGATGGCGTCAAACTATCACACGCACATCATGAAATCTTAGAGGTATTAGCGCAAAACCCACGCACGAAAATTTTAAAGATCCTCCTTGAATCATTGCTCCACAGCCAAGATCCTGCCTATAGAAATTTTATTGAGATTATGTGCGCGACTCATATAAAACTATTTGGACTCCCACTATCAATGGCTATACCGTTGGACGCTGATAAAGTAGAATCGTTACAGAGATACCTAATAAACCCAGTCACCTATTTGGAATCAGTCGAAAGTAAATTTAGACAGCCACCAAAGATTATTGCAGCAGTAAAAATTATCTTTACCGCAGAACAGGTAAAAGTGCATAAGCGTCGTTTGGCACTAGCCGAACGTAACCGCAATAGATTTAACAATGTAGACTCAGAAACTCGAATTGGTGCCGTCCGGAAACATTATAAAACGGTCATTCAACCCCATTTTTCGAGTGTATTTGCAAGTTATGGGACTACGCAAGCAGAACAAATTGTAGCTATTGAATACCGAATGCGCGAAATGTTCTTAGCAGCAATCAAACAAGAAGCTGAAGAAAACAAAGATGGTGCACAAGTAGTTGCATTTATTAATTCGCTTACTGATGAAGAGAAAAGTCGCTTGCTGAAGGGTAATGACGCCGCATTAATGAAAAAAGCCCGCGCCCTCTTTTCTAGTGGTGCAAGTGCTGCACAAACCGCTTGGAGGGCCTACGACAGATGGGCTCCAGTCCGTGGCGAATGGCCAAACTTGCTAGCAGAACCTCTTGCAAATGCCAATCAAGCAGCCTATACTGTTGCCGCAGTGGGACTTCAAAACCCCACCACCAAAATGGCTAGCGATCTGTCGCGTGAAATGGTGGCGTATAGTTTTCTTTTAGCAATCGATAAAAATGATGGTGATGAGGATATACGCGCCACACGAAAAACTGCCTTTATAGCTAAAGTTGCCGAAATTCAAAGAGCGCATAATTCACAAGAAAGACAGAAAGATGACCCATCTTGTTTACCAGGTACTATTTCGCGTGTGGGAGATATGTGGATTGCTCACGCAAAAAATATTACTCCCGATGTGCCGAAATTGTTGGAAGAAGAATTGAGAAGTATGGTTATTGCACAATTTCAAAAAACGCCTAAGGCAGAACAAAGCGATCTTCATCGCGCCCTTCTTCAGAAATGTACCTATAATGAAGGGTTAAAGGGTTTTATAGAATATCTTGTGCAAGAAACTCCCTCAGAACAAACCAATCTCTACAATGCGCTCGTAATGCTAAGCAGCTATAACGCAGAAGCTATTATCCAAAACAGAGCCCCATTCTCAGCAGATCAGATTGCTCTAAGACATGCCTTTATTGATAGCTTAGGCACCCAGCAAGAGCTTAGAGAGGCGCTCAATGCACGATTTACTGCTCGAGGATCAAGAGTATTATCGGATGCAGAATTTAACACATTAGTCCCAGCATTACTTGCCGATATTGGTGGTCCATGGATTGCCCCTCAACTTACGGCAATTTATAGAGACGGTGCTACCCTTGAAAACCCTTATACCTACATTGCCACTCAAAAAGGAATCTCACAGCAGGCTGCCATTGCTATGCTAATAAAAGTTTTAGCAGCAGTAGAAATGGAAAACAAAATGAAATTCATCATGGCTACAGCTCAACATATCGCCTCTGGCAGTATCAATGTGGCACAAGATGAACTCATAAAATTAGGCATTTCTGCTAGCGCAATTACTGATGCCATTGCTGAAGTAGAAAAAGAAAATGCTCTTTTTGCGGAAAAAAGGCAAAAAAAGGCCGCTGTTTGGGAAAAGCTCTATCATGACTATGACGTGAAAAATATGGCCATTCCAGACAAAGCCGAAGTGCTCACAGAAATAGTAGATCAAGTTGTGGACCATAATCGAGATATAGAAACTGCCTTAGGCGAACGGATTTAAAATTTCACTTAATTACTCCCCTCCTTTTCTATATAAAGAGAATTTTAGTAAAAGGGGCCGTGCCCTGCGATGTGCGATTTTTGCGAATCGCACATCGCAGGGGCCGGCCCCTTTTACAACCGAAGCTATAATTCTAGAGAAGAGCCTTTTACAAATTGTGGCTGCGTATGTAAATTTATACGCAGCCACAACTCATTTGACTAAAAAGTTGTGGCTGCGTATAATGGTTTATATCCAGCCATAACTTTTTGGGGTGCTTATGTCCAATGACGAAATACTAGGAAGAGAAAAAGAAAAAGAGGTCCTGGATGCTATATGGAACTCAAAAGAAGCAGAGTTCGTAGCAATCTATGGAAGGCGTAGAGTCGGAAAAACCTATTTGATTAGGCAGTATTTTTCTGAAAAAGGCCTGTATCTTGAAGCCTCAGGCGCAAAAGATAAACCACTCAAAACCCAGCTAGAAAATTTCATGAAGGCTTTATCAAAAACGTTCTTCGGAGGAGTAGCTCTTGCCACTCCCACAAGTTGGGACGCAGCATTTGATGTCCTCACACAAGAATTAGAAAAACTTCCAAAAAACCGTTCAAGCTCCAAAAAAGTGACCATCTTTCTCGATGAGCTTCCTTGGATGGCTACAAAGCGCTCTAAATTGCTCCAATCCCTTGATTATTACTGGAATCTGCACTGGAGTAGACTGCCTTATATTTCTTTAATTGTTTGTGGGTCAGCAGCTTCTTGGATGCTTGAAAAATTGATTTATGCCAAAGGAGGATTGCATAAGCGCATAACAAGAAAGATCCTTTTGGAACCCTACACGCTTAAAGAAACCGAACAGTTTCTACGCACTCGTGGGGTTATATACAACCAGAAGCAGATTGTAGATCTCTATATGGCCATTGGCGGGATCCCGTTTTATTTAAAGGGAGTTAAAAAAGGGTTTTCAGCTGCTCAGAATATCGATGCACTATGTTTTGAGAAAAATGGGTTGCTCTATGATGAGTTCGACAACCTTTTTGAGTCATTGTTCGAACAGGGTGATATCAATCTCCAGATTGTGAGACAAATTGTGAAGCGTGGAAACAGGATTTCTCGTGAGCAGTTAATAGAGGAGGCAGGACTTCAGTCTGGAGGAACGTTAAACAAGAGATTAAGAGAGCTTGAGGCCGCGGGATTTATCCAGAGTTTTTTGCCTTATGGCCGCACTGCAAGGGACCATTTTTACCGGGTTATTGATGAATTTTCCTTATTTCATCTCCGATGGATTGAACCCTATTTGGCATCAAAGATGATGTATGATGAACATGGATACTGGCAAAACATGAGCAAGACCCCTGCAGTATCAAGCTGGTTGGGATTGGCCTTCGAAACGATTTGTCTCAAACACATTGGACAGATTCGAAAAGCATTAGGTATTGAAAATGTGGCGTGCAAAATCGGTGGTTGGCAGTTTATTCCAAAACGAGGATCTGACGAGGAGGGCGTTCAAATCGATCTGCTTTTCGATAGAGAGGATGGAGTTATTACTCTTTGTGAAATAAAATATAGCGAAAATCACTTTGTTGTTGATAAAGCCTATGCCAAAAAACTAATGTTAAAGAGCGATATTTTTGAAAAGTACATGAAAACAACAAAGCAAATCTTTATAGCATTTATCACAACAAATGGCTTAAAGCCATCAATTTGGTCAAGTGAACTTGTGCAACAGCAAGCAACAATAAAAGACTTTTTTAAATGAAAAGGGGCCGCGGTCTCCTTTATAAAAGGGGCCGTAAAAGGGCAATGGCATTCGGTTAAGAAATAAAGTGTTTCGTTTAACTTATCGCAATGAGCCACTTACGGAAATCAATAAAATTTTGCCACAAGGTTTAAAAGGCATTGTAGAGGAATCTCATCTCTTAACCGAATGCCATTGCGTAAAAGGGGCCGTGCCCTGCGATGTGCGATTTTTGCGAATCGCACATCGCAGCCCCCGGCCCCTTTTATAGACAACCTAAATCATCAGGTAAGGCGTTTGCATGAGGCTCATAACCTTATTTCGAGAAGAATTGTAGCTAGGTTTACTTTCTCACGCTGAAGGCGTGAAATATAAAAGCCTATGGCAGCGCCATAGGTTACCGAAAAAATAGTCTGGCACGCTGAAGGCGTGCGTTATAGTAAATGCCTCAGACGTTAACGTTTACTATAACGCACGCCTTCAGCGTGCCTAAAAATTTACAACTTACCTATGGCGTTGCCATAGGCTTTTATATTTCACGCCTTCAGCGTGATCGCGTGACCAAGTGTCAGGCCTTAACCGAATGCCATGTAAAAGGGGCCGTGCCCTGCGATGTGCGATTTTTGCGAATCGCACATCGCAGGGGTCGGCCCCTTTTACTTTTACTGATCTATGATAGGCCGCTCACATCGGGTAAATGTACAATCTCTTGGTACAGTAAGGTGTTCCAGATCTGCACAACCTAAAGAAAGCGTGGCTACGTTAGGTGCCGTAAGCGTTTTCAGGTTTCTACAACCCCAAAATTTTACTACTTCTGCATCTGTTGCAAGCGACTTGAGATTTGGCACAACTTGAAGATAAATCCAGTGTGCTTTTTGACACCAAGTTTCTGGAACTGCTTCTATCCCACAATAATCGATCCCTACACCATACGGGGCCGGTATGACGGAGGCAATCTGGTTCATAGTTTCCTGATTGTCACAGTGATTAAAGAGTACCCATTCAACCGATAAGGCCTTGTGGAGCCTTTCCAAAAACTCTATTGTCTGCATCGTTATTTGTTTGGTCCCGTCAAAGCGAATTTCAATTTTTCTTTTACCAAGAATAGAGTAGGATGGTTCGATTACAATTGGGCATTCTAACGCAAGGTCAAGAATTTCTTGCTCTTTAGGCAGCAAATTAAATTTTCTTGCCAGCTCCTTAACATGGCCTGGTGCAACGGGACTCCACTCTCCCCATTTTTCAAATTTATCATAAGAGGTTCTGAACTCAAAAAAAGAAATCATCGGCTTATGCGTCATCACGAAGGCGAGAATAAAGGCATACCACTGAAGATTAGCATCCTGCAGGTTCACCGCAGTCCTCAGAAGCTGCGAAAAGAGCCCAAATTGACGCTTCTTTATGATATAATCAAGGCAGGCTTCTGTTGGGCTATAATCCTGATGGACCACCGAAAGCCTCGCGAGCCTTGCTACATCAATCGTATCGCATTCTAAGAGGCGCTCCTTGCACCATTTGACAGCCTCAGGATTGGCACACGCAAGTGCCTCTTGGAAGGCAGCATATATATCCACATTCCCAGCAGGTAATGCCCAAGGGCGGCTTTCTCGCATCAGCCCAGCTGCCGGCTGCTTGCTGTCCTGAGCAAGTCTATGCACATAAATAGGCTTTGGTGGCGGCCGCTCCTCCGGCAGCACTTCAACTCGAGCGGCTGGCGGGGGAGCAGGATTATGCAGCGCAGCAAGACGAACAGCCTCCATCCTTCTCATGGCCTCTACAAAGTCGCCAACAGTCGTCGCTTCGGTTACTTCAAATGTAGCAGTTTGAGTCCCGTCTTCTGAAGCAATAAATAAAGTTTGGTTACCTCTTACTACTGGCTGCATAAATTCTCCTTATTATTAAGGCAGAACTATAACAAATATTATTAGTATTTGTCAATTCAAGCGTAAAAGGGGCCGAGGTCTGCGATTCTCTCGATTTGCGATAAAGAATCGAGAGAATCGCAGACCCCGGCCCCTTTTATTTTGAGGTCTAGGAGCGGGAGGGCCGTTTAGGTTAAATGAAACTATCGACCTTTTGTTTATGTAGCGCACTTACTTCTTTGAGGCTTTTGCTGCCATTCATGTAGTCTTTTTTAAGTGCAGCTTCAAAGGTTTGCAATTCAGGATATTGGGAGAGAGCAAATTGGCGGGAAGCAATTGCTTTTAAGGTCTTATTAAAATTAAATTGACTGCGCATAAGAGTGGTAAATTGTTCCATTTCGCTTGCAAATTCAGGCTTTCGTAGTATTTCTGCAATCTTCACAGAATTCGCTACGAGAGTAGGCTGCAGTTGTTTGAAGAAGTTGCTTAGCTCTTTGTTACTAGAGTAGATCATTCTTTCCTGATGAGGACTGTACATATTTTTCAGTTCAATAAAGTACTGCTTGAGGTAGTGCGGCTCACTTCCCACAAAGCCTGCAAGTTCTATCATCTCATTCCAGAAGGTTGTTTTCACTGGCCTTATCTCATAAAAGGCCGAGCGGCCGTAAGACAAAGCCTCTGAAAGTGAATGATCTCCTGTACAGCCGACAAGCGGGTTTGTCTGCGTAAAGAGTGTCTGAAAATCGGTTTGATCGAAGGGAAAAAGATTAATCAGCCGGAGCTCTTTCCCTTTCTCTGAAATAACGTCAACCTTCTCTCCGTCTTTATCGATCACTTTGATTGTGGCAATGCCATGCGCGCGCAAAAAATCGCGATCGAGTGCATCCAGAGGCACATTGGGAATAAAAACATCAATTGAGGATTTTGCGGAAGTATCTTGATAGGCAATAATGGTATAAAGAAACGCCATCTGGTAGAGCGATCCACTTTTGAGATAGGCAACATATGGCTCGTGATTTTTTAGATAGGCTACGAGATCCTCTGGAGTTGGATCTTGTTTACCAAAGAGAACTTTTCGCAAATCTGGATTTTTTACATCAAGAAGCGACGTTGTCTTAGGAACATCTTTAATAAAGATTCCCATATCTTCTTTTGCAACGCCCATTGCTGGGTGGCTGAGGCCATATTCTCCAATGAAGCGATAGCGCTCTTGCAGCCCCTTGCAGAGAGGTTTTATACTGGGTGTTTCTTGCGACATTTCCAAAACAAAATCTGCCGATGTTAGCGCATCTGTAAGATGCTGCGGTACTGGTGAATAGTGACAAATTTGTGTTTCAAAGAGGCTCGAGTCTAAAATTTTGAGACCTTTGGGAGGCTCTTTTGCTATAGTAAAAACCAAGATCTTGATTTTGACGTCCGGAAAATCTTTTTTGATCTGTTCGGCGGCGGCTGTAATGTGATAGTAGTCTCCCACTCCATCAGAATGCATCATTCCTGTCATAATAAGCGTTTTATTTTTCAGATTGAGCGCCAGTTTTTCATAGTGATGCGCTGTGGCTTCTAAAAAGAGGTTTTCTTTGATTTTTTCTTGTTTTTCTCGTTGAAACATTCCTGTTTCTGGTTGACTTACTGCTCTAAGCTGCCTTACAGCTTGAAATGCGTGATGCATGGGAAGATCATCAGGCAAAGCGCTATTGGTTCTATCAAAAACGGGATAGCCTTCTTGAGTACCTGGTGTCATATGGAGGTTTATGAAGCTGATGCAAGAGGCTGCAAGATCAGTTATTTGGTATTCTAATGCCAGATCAAGTAGGCCGAAGAGGTTCTCCTTTGTAACCGTGACTTGTCCTTGGTGCACATAGCGTAAGAATTGCTCACACGCATCAGCTGAAGTACGCTCGGGAGCAACTATGTTCCACAACTTATCTGTGCTTTCTCTGGTGTTAAGCTCCAGCCTGCGTTTAAATACCTCGCTTATTGTAGCAAGATGAAAACTGGGCACTTTCTTGACATCTGCAAGATGTTGAAATTTTACTTGAATTACATCAAAGAGTTCATTGTGCCTTGAAATAAGGGCTTCTCGGATTTTTTGCGCCTCGCGGCCCACTTCAGAATTTGGCATTTGCGTGTCCTGCAAAAGCCTGCAATAGCGCGTGGCGTTATCAGTAGTCACCCAGTCGGGGTCCTGCGCAAGCTTTTGGAGCATTCGAAGACAATGCCCTTCATCGCGCGGTAGATTATTCTCATCTAATTCCCAGAATGGTCCTTGGCTAGCTCCAATATTCATCTATACCTCTATATTTATCTTTTACTGCAAAATATAAATGTAAAAGAGCCCGGCCCCTTTCACCATGTGTATTCATTATATCTTATATATAATATATTTTTACTTAACTAACAATAACAAAAAGAACGTAATATAAAGGCCCTCTCAAAAACCCATATTGATGGGGGGCGTGCCTGCGTAACTGCATAACGAGGATGGTAAGGACGATTAAAAGGGGCCCCTTTTTCCAGACTGCGTGTGCATTACTGACGATCTCAGGTTTTGCAGTATGAATGGAAGTGAAGGGGAAAATTCTTACTCCGGGGGCGCCAATTTCAGTAAAGAAATTTCTCTCTTGGTTGCTATTCTAAGCAAAATACTAATTTGATAGCTTCGTCTACAGCATGCATTGCTTTAAAATCAAGCTCGCAGATATATTTTTGTAGCCGAATCTTATCTCAGAGCTCTGCACTGGTTTAGCATAATTTTTGCGGGCTTGCCGTTGATTTCGGTTTTAACCTCAAAGGGATATATATTAGTCGCTTTGCTTGAGATAGGAGCAACCATAACGACTCTTGAAAGCTCATTGCCTATGTCATTAGAAACAATGAGTCCAGGCCGTCTTTTTTGAGTTTCTGAGCCAATTGCAGGGTCAAGATCGGCCCAGTATACTTCACCTCTTTTAGGGAACGATTTACCACTCATCTGTGCCATCTGCAACTGTTCCTTCCCAATCAATGAGTGCCTCATTTTGCCCAGCATCTTGGTTTGCATCGATATAACTTTGACGAAGATCCTGTTTTTTTGCTTCAAGACCCTCACGCAAAAGGTCACTTACAAAACGGCTTCTTTCACGAGGCCTAATGTAGACGTGAAGATCGTGCAGTACCTCTACAGGCAGGGAAAAAGTTTGATTGACTGTTTTAGCTTGTTGCTTTCTCATACCTTCATTATAGCATACGGACTATTAATTACCAACTATTAAATAATAAACCCAAAGCTACCCTCTGTGATGTAGCAAGTTTTCTACTCTTCAGTTTTGGGGTCGAGGGCAGCATGCAGCGCTTGGCCGACGAAGGCGACGGCGATAAGGAGGATGGTGAGGACGATGGCGGGGGGCCAGAGGAGGCTTGAGTCTGCCGGGAAGGCGGATCTGCCTTCGTCCATGAGGACGCCCCAGGAGCAGGAGTTTTCTTCGCCGAGGCCTAGGAAGGCAAGGCCGGCTTCGCGGGTGATGGCGGCCATGATGTCGAAGGGCAGGAGGGCAAGGACGGCGATGATGCTGTTGGGAAGGATTTGGCAAAGGAGGATGAAGTGGTCGGGAAAGCCTACTGCTTTTGCTGCATCTACATAGAGCATGTTTCGCTGGCGAAAAGTTTCGGCTCGTATGAAGCGAAAGGCGCTCATCCAGCTGAAGACAGATATTACTGTGATTATAACAAAAATTGATTTTGTCTCTAAGATGCTCACGATAAGAAGCAGCATAAAAAAGACAGGCATTGCCTCCCACACCTCTACAAAGCGGCAGAGGATCATGTCAGTTTTAGCGCCGTAGTAGCCGGAAATAAGTCCCAGGGGAACGCCAATGCCAAGCGCTAAAAGCGTAGCTGCAAGGCCTACAAAGAGCGATATGCGCGAGCCGAAGATAAGGGCAGACATAAGGTCTTTGCGGTTGATGCGCGTTTCAAGAGTAAAGGGAAGCTTCAGGTTTAGCGCCTGCTCGCCTCCTACATCATCTTCCCAGTGATGTATACTTAATGGCGGCATTACTATAAACGATATCGCCTTCAGCTGCCTCTCAAGCCACTCCCTTCTTTCTTGAATATATTCAAGGCGGTTTTGAAGCTCTTCAAAAGCTTCATTTTCCTCTTCAAGCTTGATGCGCTTTTGCTCAAGCGATGCCTTTCGGGCTGCCGGGGCAGAAATCAGCTCATCTTGTATTTCCTCCTCCCGGGCACGATTTGCTGTGTACCTATCGAGGTTGTCGCTAATCTCTACTTTAAGAAGCGCTAACTGCTCTTTTTCTCGATCCCTTTCCTGCAGGTAGAGCGTGTAGGGATTTTTTGCAAAGGAAGAGGCCGCCTCAAAAGTTTTTAGCATAGTATATTGTGAAAGAACAAGGTTGAGCTTTTGGTAGTCATTCATATACTCAAGGTCCACATCCCACGATGGAAGTATAGATCTTGGCCGAGCTAATGTACTCTCCTGCTCTTGCTTCTTCTCAGGCTGCTTGCTGGTAAGCTGCAAGATAAGCGCCTCTTTTTGGCGGTTTAAGTGGCTTGCATTTGCCGGATCAAGCTGCACAAAAAATCCAAAAAGGACAAAAAGAGCAGCGAGCAGCCCCGTAAGGATGTATCGCCATGCAACATAGCGCCACGTTAAAAGATAAAATGGGAAAAAGAGGCCCAGCAAATTAAAGAAGAGGTCTATGTTTTTTGTAAAAAAGGCAGAAGATAGGAGGTAGCGAAAGAGCGGAAAGTAGATAGTGCCGTCCCACACAACACATAAAGGCTTGCTGGAAGCAAAAAAGGGTGCGTATAATGCTATAAACAAGAAGATGCCAAGCAGCGCCATGCCAAGCAAGCCAAGAGGACGCGAAAAGAAGTTACCCAAAAGTGTCTGCAGATAGGATTTATGCTTCATTATCTACCCCCAGCTCAACGCGCGGGTCAAGCACCATATAGCTTAAATCTGCTACAAGATAGCCTACAAGAGCTAAAAAGGAGCCCATAAGCGATGAGAACATCATCACATTGTAGTCGCGATTTAAGATTGCATCGTAAAAAAACTTTCCAAAGCCATGAATCTCAAAGATCGTTTCTATAATGACAGAACCGCCGATAATAATCCCCAAAGAGCCGGCTACAGAGGTGATTATTGGAATGGCAGCATTTTTTCCAACGTGATGCACATAAAGAGAATATGGGCCTATGCCCTTGGCTCGAGCTGTTCTTACATAGTCTTGTCCCAAGCAGTCCAAAAAGAGCTGCCTTGAAAGCCTTGTCTGCATAGCCATACTCCCTAAAAAGATGGTAATAAGCGGCAAGGTGATGTGGCGCATAATGTCAAGAAGGCGCTGCCAGGATGAAAGCTCGTTGTAGACTGCAGGAGGACTAGAAAAGCCGCCTATCGGGAAGGGAATATCGGTAAAGGGATAGTAGTGATAGAGCGCCACCTTTTCTATTAAAAACGGCGCCACAACAAACACCGGTGTTGCCCATAAAATCAAAAAGAGCAGGTTTGTGCCCTTGTCAAAAAAAGTTCTAGAGTATACTGCAAGGGCCATGCCAAAGATGGTGCACAGGACAAAAGTGGCAATCATCGGCAAAACAGAAAGCGTGAGCGAAATCTTTAAGCGAGAGGCCACTTCGCTGATCACCGTGCGGTTTGGGTCGTCGCGAAGCACGCCAAAGTCAAGGCATAAGGTGCGCTTTAGATACCTTGCAAGGCGGGTCTGGGAGAAAGCAGTGCTTAGGAAGAGAGGTCCCTCACGACTAAAGGTAAGGCCTTCGGGATGCTCTTCATACCAGTTTGAAAGGATATCTGTTTGCTGGGTAAGCTCTTCGGCAGTTTTTGGGGGCCTATCGCGAAAGGAATCTAAAAAGAGGTTATTTTTGGCAATATCGCGGTTATCCTGTTTTTCTTGGGCAGAAAGCTTTGCCCCAACAGTCATAAAACGCGTTGCCCCGCGCAAAAAAAAGTATAAGGCAAGCTTTCTTGTTTCAAAGGAGAGCTGTGTATCTTTTGCTATGCTCATAAGCTGGGGCAGAATGAAGTGCGACATATCGCTTAGATGAATTCTCATCTCAGAGTACTTCTTAGCGCTCAACTCATCTTTTTTTAGGCGAAGTGTTTCAAGCTGCGAAAGAACGCTTTTTTTTGAGGCCGCCGGCCAGTCATTATAAAGCAGGGGCAGCGTAAGGCCAAAAAACTGGCGAAACTGCAGGTAGCGATCTTCCGGTCCTACCATGCTTGTGCCGGCTTGGCGGCTCGCTTCACCACCTGCTCCAATCTGCGACACATAAACAGGCTCGCCAGGAGCCATGTTTATGATCACAAAGTTCACAAAAACTATAGCCAGTAACGTAAGAGGCAAAAGGATAAGCCTTCGTACAATGTAGCCAAACATTAATCCTTTCTCCAAGAGTACATGTAGGCAGGCTGTTCAACAACTGCCCCGGGAAC
Organism: uncultured Chlamydiales bacterium; assembly: GCA_963826935.1. Classification (GTDB taxonomy): domain Bacteria; phylum Chlamydiota; class Chlamydiia; order Chlamydiales; family FEN-1388; genus SZAS-7. The sequence continues at coordinate 616,856 of CAWGYH010000002.1, forward strand.
TAAGTCTTGCCGCTCTTTTGGTATAAACACGTTCTGGATCCAGCTCCACCAAAGAAGCGTGTCTTTAGGGGTGAACAGAAAAGTGTAGGGCTGCTCATCATAGAGTATGGCATCGATCTTTTTATAAAGCTCAGATCGCCGGGCAGGGTCCTTTTCAAACTGCAGCTTTTCTATAAGGCGGTCCACCTCCATATTTTTAAAGCCGCACATATTTGACGAGCCCTTTACATCGGCCCCTTCAGAGTGCCACAGCTGTCTTGGATCGTCAGGTGGAGAGCCTAAGCTCCAGGTAAGGTAGAGGGCATCAAAGCGTTTATCTTCAAAGGCGCTAGAGAGGTCTGCAAGGTCCATGCCATTAAGCCTGCAGTCAATCCCCAGCTCTTTTAGCAAAAGGCTTACAAGCTCGCAGTTTACCTTGGCGATGCTGTCCTTTACATAGTAGACAAGCGAAAAGCTAAAAGGGGTGTTTTTTCCATCTATAAGCTTATGGAGCACGCCGTCGCCAAGAGAATCATACCAGCCCTCTTCAGCTAATATGAGCTTTGCGCGGTCCGGATCATAGGGATAGGGCACAAGGCTCGAGTCATATTCATTAGAGCCATAAAAAAAGGGCCCCGTAATTTCAACAGCCTGTCCATTTAAGTTTTGGCGAATGATTCGCGCGCGATCTATTGCCATAGTGAGGGCTTGTCTTACCTTTTTACTTGCAAAGAGCTCCTTTTTTTCATTCCAGCCAATGTATGTACAGGCACGCTGTAAAAAGTCTAAACGGCGTACAGTATTGCCTTGAGCTTGCTGTTTTTTATATTCATCTGACTCTAGATAGCGCTGAAGCTCTACAAGGCTTTGGGGATTAATCGTGCAAAGGTCAATTTTTTGAGAAAGAAAATCGCGAAAGAGCGCTTCTGTCGTCTCTAAAAAGTTTACTTCCATGGCATCGTAGAGGGCTTGGAACTTGCTATAGTAGTCGCTATTTCTTCTAAAGCGTATTTGGCTGTCTGTAATGCCATCAAAAATCCACGCTCCGCACGACACAATGACGCGAGAGGCAAAGTGCGTGGCAAAGTTTTGCGCCCAGGTTGAGCTTGTGCGGTAAAAGTCGGCGACGCTATCTTCCGGGCAAATTTTTGAGCCATCGGCATTATACTGGTAGACGAAGCGCGCTAAAGGCCTTAGCTGAGAGACATAAAAAGGTACAGCATAGGGAAGCGAGAGGACGGGATTGCCCTTTTCGTCAAGGTGGCGCGTCAATTTACAGGTCACAACGAAAGTAAGGTCATCGATAACTTCAACTTTATCTATATCGCGAAGTAAAAAACGCATTGTAACGGCATCCGGCACATCCACATGCGTGTTTGAAAGGGCATCCCAAAAAAATTGAAAGTCGTGGGCGGTAACGGGATGCTTTTGCAAAAAGTGAGAAGATAGCTCAACATCATCCGGAAAATTGCGCTGTTCCAAGGGGTGCCAAAAGAGGTTATCGCGAAGGTGCACCCAAAAGGCGATGCGGTCGGGTCTATCGGTTTTTCGCTGCTCCATCTTTATAGCAAAGTCTTCTGCCATCTTTTCATAAAAACCAAATTTTTGGCTGGCAACAGCCCCCTGGCAGTAGGCTGTCCATTCAGTTACATGCAGCCACTGGCTAAAGGGGTGTAAATTTTGCGGTGAACCGATGCCTGCAAGCCGAAAAGTTCCCTTCGGGACAAAATTGGGGCCTACAAGCTTTGGCAGCGTTTGGGTAAAGAATGGGTCAACTTCTAACAGGCTTTTATACTTAGAATCGATATGAGGTCTGTTTATAATTTTAAGCTGCTTGGAAACAGTGCCGAAGGGAGCCTTTTCTTGCGAGCTTGCGCTCTTAAACTCCTTTTGTAAAAGCTCAAGTTTTTGGCTCATCAGCTGGAGCTTTTCTTCCTGAATAAGCGATGACCAATAGAGCAGCCCCAAGAGGACGCAAGCTGCTACCCATAGCAATGTACGAATAAATAAGGAAATAGGTCCATTTTTTTTCATCGTCTTCTTCTATATGCGATCTATGTAGTTATGCACAATAAAAATGCCGAATTGAGTACCTGGAAAATTTGGGATTTGTTATGTAGAGATTTTTAGAGCGGAAGGGCAAGATTTCATGGCAGTAGTAACAAGTGACAATCTTACGGTTGAAGAGCAGGCTGTCGTTCTCATCCAAAAGATCAAACATTATCTCATCACAACCATCGGAAGAGTGCTTGAAGAGGCAAATCCCGAAGAGTTTTATCGCGCACTCTGCTATGCCATACGCGAACAGATCATGATTAACTGGCAGGCAACGGCAGATACCTGGCATAAAAAAAATGCACGCACAGTCTTCTACCTGTCTCTAGAGTTCCTGCCGGGCCGTTTTTTAAACAACAACCTCACAAACCTGAAAAACCTTGATATCGTAAAGCTTGTCCTAAAGAAGACGGGAAGAACTCTTCACGACGTCATTGCCTACGAATATGATCCAGGCCTTGGAAATGGCGGCCTTGGAAGGCTCGCTTCTTGCTTTTTAGACTCGCTTGCCACGCTGAAGATGCCTTCAAGAGGCTACGGCCTGCGTTATCAGTATGGCCTTTTTGAACAGCAGCTTTTAGATGGCGTGCAGATTGAAAAGCCAGACCTCTGGCTCCTTTCTGAAAACCCTTGGGAGTTTCGCCGCGACCAAAGAAGACAGGTAGTAAATTTTTGCGGCACACCGCTCAAGCGCACAAACGACATCGGCGACGAGGTATATGGCCTGCAAGACCCTGAAGAGGTCTCTGCCATCCCCTTCGACATCCCCATCGTAGGATATAGTGAAAAGGATGACTTTGCCGTTGTTACCATGCGCCTTTGGACAACAAAAGAATCGCCAAGAAACTTCCAGCTGCAGCGCTACAACGCAGGGCGCCTTGACCAAGCCGCTGAAAATACCACGCTAACTGATGTTCTCTACCCAAGCGATGTCACTGAGGTAGGCAAACGCATCAGGCTAAAGCAAGAGTTTTTGATGGTTTCGGCATCTCTCAAAGACATTTTGCGCTACTACTTTACAAGCAACAGCGACATCAACGCCTTTCAGGAAAAGGTGCGCATACAAATTAACGACACCCATCCCTCTGTGCTTATCGCAGAGCTCATGCGCCAGCTCACCTCGCACTACAACATGCCGTGGGCAAAGGCATGGGAGGTAACGCAAACCTGCACAAGCTATACCAACCACACCATCCTGTCAGAGGCGCTAGAGCAGTGGGATCAGGGACTCTTCCGCTACCTTCTTCCACGCCAGTACAAAATTATTGAAAAAATCAACTTAGACTTTTGTACTAACGTTAGAAGCCACTTTCCAAATGATGAAGCGCGTATCCATAAGGTCTCCATCCTTGAAAACAACATGGTTCGCATGGCAAACCTTGCCGTAGTTGGCAGCCACAAGGTAAATGGCGTTGCCGCCCTTCACACCGAAATTTTGAAACGTTCTCTCTTTAAGGAATTTTACGAAATATGGCCTGACAAGTTTGTCAACATCACAAATGGCGTCACCCATAGGCGCTGGCTATTAAACTGCGACCCTGACCTTGCAGACTTTATCAGCCAAAGGATTGGCAAGGGCTGGATTTGCGACTTTAGCCAAATTAAAAAAATTGCAGACTTTGCAGGACAAGAAGAGAGCCAAAAAGCCTTTTTAGAAGTAAAACGCAAAAATAAGCAGCGTCTTTTAGACTTTTTGCACGACGAAGGAAGACCGCGCGACAGCCAGGGCAAGCAAATTACCTCTGATATAATCATGGGAACATCTGCGCTTGTAGACTCTCAAGTAAAGCGTGTGCATGAATATAAGCGTCAGCTCTTAAATGCTCTAAGACTCATCATGCGCTACCATGAAATTCAGGATAATCCAAATGGCTCCTATGTAAAGCGCCTTGTAATCTTTTCAGGTAAAGCTGCAGCTAGCTATGAAACGGCAAAGACCATTATCCAACTAATCTGCTGCCTTGCCAAAAAAATTAATTCAGACCCTATTGCAAGCCAATTTTTAAATGTTGCCTACATAGAAAACTACAACGTCTCAAAAGCTGAGATCATTATTCCCGCGACAGACCTTTCAGAGCAGCTTTCTACTGCCGGCCTTGAAGCATCAGGCACCGGCAACATGAAGTTTGCAATGAATGGCGCCTTAACGATAGGTACAGAGGATGGCGCCAACATAGAAATGCGCGAAGAGATCACTGACGCCTGGTGGCCGTTTCGCTTTGGCTGCACAGCGGAAGAAATTCAGGATATGAAGGTAAAACAGAGCTATAAGGCATGGGATATTTACCAGTCAGACCCAAAGATCAAGCGCGCCATAGACTCACTGCGTGACCGCTCCTTGGTGTCGCATGAGACAGAGCACCAATCCCTCTCCTCGCTCTACTACACCCTCTTAGAGGGCAGCTTTGGATCGCAGCCCGACCGCTTTTTTGTACTTAAAGACCTGCAAAGCTACTGCGCCACACAAGAAAAGGTAGACGAGCTATATAAACATCCGCTTAAGTGGGCCGAATATGCAATCCACAATATTGCCGGGATGGGTAAATTTTCGACAGACCGCTCTATTCTAGAATACTGCAAGTATATATGGGATCTATCGACTTGCCCTATAGACCAGCAGCTGTTTGACCGCGTAAAGAGGGCCTATCTTGAAAGTACGCCGCTCTCCTTGTTATAGGCCGGGTCAAAAAGGCCCCAGTAGTCTAGCATCTTCTGGTAGGTGCCATTTGCCTTTAGCCGGCGCAGGCCCTGATTAAAGATAATAATGAGTTCGTCATTTTGTCCGTGATTGACGATAAGGCAGAGGTTTGTGACGATAAGGGGCGAGCTTGCCACTTTGAGTTTATTGGCGTAGAAATTTCCGACAAACTGGTAGGCCCTGATCGAATCTAGGATGATGGCATCTATCTTGCCATTGACAAGGTCCTCCATGGCATAGGTCATCTGATCATAGGGCTTTAAAATAAAGGAAAGGTCTTCGCGGTTTTGCACAAGTCCTGCATAGGCGCGATCAAAGCCTACAATCTTATCTTTAAGCGAGTCTAGGTCTTTATAGGTATCATGTATACGCATTACCACAACAGGGCCAAAGGTAAAGACCGGGTCTGAGACATCGTAATTTTTTTGATTTTTTATGGTTGCATCAATCACCCCCATAACAGCGTCTGTGCCTGGTAGAGCTAACAGATCTGCCGTATAGCCATGATCTACGGTATTAATTTTAATGCGTATATCGCTTGCAGCAGCAATCTCGTAGAGAATGTCATCTATAAAGCCCTGAATGCTATTCTCTTTACCCTGAAGGTTTATCCCCTCAATCTTATTTGCACGCACAATTGTATAGACACGCTTTTTTGCTGTACCCAAAAAGCAGCTCGTACAGAGAAACAAAAGAAACAGCCAACACAAAATCTTTTTCATTTAGCAAAACTCAACCTTTATCATATCCTACTAGTCTCTTACAGTTTACTGCAAATGATAAAAAAAGAACAAAATGGAATAGTCTGGTTTGAGTTTGAACTGCTGCAAAGCTTTCCCGAGCTTCGCCACGCGGTCTTTTCGCGCATTGGAGGCTCAAGCTTGGGGCCTTTTTCGGGCCTAAACTTTAGCACTAAATTGGGCGATGATGCATCGGTAGTGCAGGCAAACTTTCACAAAGCAAAAACCGCTATTGGCCTTACACATACCCTGTCGCTTGCCCTGCAAGTTCATGGCGACCACGTATATGCTATTGCAAACGAACCCAATGAACCCATCGCAAACTGCGATGGGTTACTAACAAACATGCACAATCTTGCCCTTGGCATAAAACATGCTGACTGCCAGGCTGCCATCTTTTTTGACCCGGTACAAAAGGCTATAGGCTGCATTCATGCCGGCTGGCGGGGAAACTGCCAAAATATCTACAAGAAGGCAATAGACAAGATGAAACAGCAGTATGGCTCAAAAGCAGAGGACATAATAGCATGCCTCTCACCAAGCCTTGGACCTGAAAAGGCTGAGTTCATTAACTACAAACTAGAGCTCCCGGAATCTTTTTGGCAATACAAAGACAGCAAAAATTACTTTAACCTCTGGGATATTGCCCATTGGCAGCTTACAAGCGAGGGAATAGATCCTAAAAAAATAGAAATCGCTAAGATGTGCACCTTTTCAGACCCCGAGCACTTCTACTCCCACCGCCGAGATAAAATCACCGGCCGCCACCTCGCCTGCGTCTGGCTAAACAGGTGACCCTCATTCAAAGACTAAGCTCTTACTCTTGATCTTAATCTTGATCTTGATCTTGATCTCGATTTCAGAGCGAAATTGAAAGATTAAGATCAAGATCAAGATCGAGATTAAGAACCCGGATCCTGGTCGTCGCTATTTTGAGGGGGCACTGGTTCGTCAGAGTTATCGCCCCAGCCACCAGCGGCGGGCTGTGCAGAGCGGCTTTCAAACCAGCTGATAGGTTCTGAGTAAAGCGCCTTTAAAACTGGATCGTGATTGTCTGTCTCCTGCTGGGGAAGAACCTCTTGGGATGGGGCGCCATCCGAAGATTCAGGCTCTGAATCGTCAGTTTCAGGAGCGTCGTTTGATGAAAAAATGCGCTGCCACCACGATTGTGATGATTCGGTCTCCGGAGCAGCTTCTAGGACAGGTTCATCTTCATCTTGATTTTGCTCATCTTCCTCGCTAGGGGCATCGGGGGCTGACTCATCATCGTCTGAGCTAAAGAGGCTTTGCAACCAGGATTTTGCAGAAGGGGTATCGCTATCTTCAGCAAGCTGCTCTTCGACAGGAACATTTTCTTCATCTGGCTCTGCATCATCCTCTGCATCATCATTAGATGAAAAAAGGTTTTGCCACCATGAGCTTGTCTCTTCCTTTTCTGTAGGTAGAGATTCCTCTTCTGTAGCAAGAATAACCGTTTCTTCTTTTGGCTCTTGGGCATCCTTGGCTGCACCTTCTTCTTCAGAAGCTGGTTCATCTTTTGATGCAAATAGGTTCTGCCACCATGATGGGGAGGCATCAACTTCGACCTGCTCATCCGATACTTCTTCTGGCGGCGGGGAGGCTTGCGTTTGAATTGGTTCCTTGCTGTTTGTAACTGGAGTTTCAGGCGCGGCTGTATCATTTGCCTCTTCATTTGAGCCAAAAAGACTTTGCCAGAATGATGCGGATGGCTTTTCCTCTGATTCATTTGGAGCCGGGTCTTCCTCTTTTGGACTATCCGCTACAAAAATTGTGCCTTCATAAACTGCTTTTCCAAGATTTGCTATTTCTTGTCTTTCTATTTCTTGTCTTTCTATTTCTTGTCTTTCTATTTCTTGTCTTTCTATTTCTTGTCTTGCTATTTCCTGCTCTTCAGTCTCGATTTCGCTTAACACTTCATCATCGGGCGTTGGGCTGCTTGGGACAAATGCTACACGTACAGCTTCTGCTGCCAATGGCTCGTCTTGTTCCGGTTCTTTTTGTTGTTCGGGTTCACTAGTTGCAAAAAGTCGCTGCCACAATGATTGAGATGGAGCTTTTTCTGCTGCTTCTTCAACAGTCCCTTCTGCTATTACTGGCTCGTCTTGAGTTGGTTCTTCTTGAATTGGTTCTTCTTGAATTGGCTCTTCTTGTTCCGGTGCTTCTTGTTCTGGTTCATCAGATGCAAAAAGTTGCTGCCACCATGATTGAGATTGAGGTTCCTCTGTTGGTTCTACAATAGCTTCTTCTGCGACAGCCGCATTTTGCTCTTCCTGCTCGTCTGCCATCTCTTCCTCATCGGAGGCGACGATTGATAGCTCTTGAGCTGCTTTTTTATTTCTCGCTATTTCCAGCTCTTCAGCCTCTACTTGGCTTATAACTTCTTCATCAGGGGTTGGACTTAGCACGGCTGTTTCATTTTGAGATTCATCATCTTCGTTAGATCCAAAAAGCGGCTGCCAGAAAGATTGAGGAGAGGTTTCTTCTGCCTCAAATTCAAATACAACCTCATTATCGGGGGCTGTAGCTGAAGGAGATTCTTCTTTAGCTGGTTCAGTTTCGGTTGGTTCTACTGCTTTTTCATATTGAACTTGAACCTCTTCTGGAGCCTCTTGTGTAACAACTGCTTGAACAAGTTCTTCGTCTGGACTTTCTGTTGGAAATAACGCAGCTGCAACCTCTGCATCGTTTTGCTCTGCAATGGAAATACTCTCCCATATTGCTGTAGACGGCTGGTTGTCTTCAGCAATCTGCGGCTCTTCAACTGGCGAGACAGGCGCTTCATCTGCTGGCTGTTCTTCTGTTTCTTTTTGAACTGGATTTTGTTCGTCAGGCTGTGCATCTTCTGCCTCAAGCTCAAATATAACATTGTCACTTGGAGTTGCAGATGGCAAGGATTCTATTTGAGATGGTTCTGGCGCTTTCTCATATTGAATTTGAACCTCTTGTGGAGCATGTTGGGTAACAACTGCATCAAATTCCTTTTCATCTGAACTTGGTGTTGGAACATGCTCATCTTCAACATCTGGATCCGTTTGCTCAGAAATAGATAGGCTACCCCATGCCGGTGTAGAATGCTGATCGTCTTCCGCCTCAGCAATCAGCGACTCATCAACTGAAGCTTTTTCATTTCTTGCAACTTCAAGTTCTTCGGCCTCAACTTGGCTAACAACTTCCTCATCAGGGCTAGGTTGTACCTCAACAAATTCGGCTGTCACCTGTTCGTCTGCAGCTTTATTTTCAGTTTCTTCGTTAGATCCAAAAAGTCGTTTCCACCACGATTTCGAAGGCTTTTCTTCCTCTGTACCAGGTGCAGGCTCTGCCTCCAGTTCCAATACAAGTTCGTCATCTGGGGTTGTAGGAGGAAGTGGTTCTGCCTGGTCTGGCTCTACTTGTTCTGGCTCTGTTTGTGTAGTTTCATTTGATGCAAAAAGCCGCTGCCACAAAGATTGAGAAGGCTTTTCTTCCGTTCCGGCTACAATAACTTCTTTACTTACTTCTGCGTCGGCGGTAGCAAGAGTTTCAGCCTCTTCGGCCTCCAGTTCAAGTACTATCTCGTCATCCGGGGTTGCAGATGAAAGAGGCTCTTTCTGTTCCGGCTCTCCTTGTTCTGGTTCTGTTTGTGTAGTTTCATTTGATGCAAAAAGCCGCTGCCACCAAGACTGAGAAGGCTTTTCTTCTGTTCCGGCTACAATATCTTCTTTACTTACTTCTGCGTCGGCGGCAGCAAGAGTTTCAGCCTCTTCGGCCTCCAGTTCAAGTACTATTTCGTCATCCGGGGTTGTAGATGAAAGGGGTTCGGTCTGCTCTGGCCCTTTCTGTTCCGGCTCTACTTGTTTTGGTTCTGTTTGTGTAGTTTCATTTGATGCAAAAAGTCGCTTCCACAAAGATTGAGAAGGTTTTTCTTCCGTTCCGGCTACAATAACTTCTTTACTTACTTCTGCGTCGGCAGCAGCAAGAGTTTCAGCCTCTTCAGCCTCCAGTTCAAGTACTATCTCGTCATCTGGAGTTGGTGATTCTATTGGCGATAGTTCTTCGGCTGTCTCGTATTGATCTTGCAACTCTTGTGTAATAAGGGCTTCAACAAGCTCTTCGTCTGGACTGTACGCGGGAGTTGGTTCATCTTTTGCTACTACGTGCTCTTCTTGTTGGAGCACTTTTGGTTCAGGCTCTTTTTGTTTTGATTTATCAGATTCAAAAAGACCTTGCCACCATGTTTTCGAAGGCTTTTCTTCAGTTTCTACTGCAACAGTTTCTTCACCTGGTGCGGTTTCAGTCTCAAGTTCCAATACAAGTTCGTCATCTGGAGTAGGAGCTTCTATAAGTGATAAATCTTCTGCCGTCTCGTATTGATCTTGCGCATCTTGTGCAATAAGCGCTGCAACAACCTCTTCGTCTGGACTTTGCTCAGGAGCTGGCTCATCTTTTGCTACTACGTGCTCTTCTTGTTCCAGAACTTTAGGTTCCAGCTCTTTTGATTTCGGTTCTTGTTGTTCCGGTTTATCGGATTCAAAAAGCCGCTGCCACCATGGTTTCGAAGGCTTTTCTTCAATTTTAGCTCCAACTGCCTCTTCAACGGGTACCGGTTCAGCCTCAAGTTCCACTATAAGTTCGTCATCTGGGGTTATAGGAGGAACTGGCTCTGCTTGAGAAGGCTCTTCGGCGGGAACTTGAGTCTCTTCTGCAACGAGCGATTGAATGAGCTCTTCGTCCGGACTTTCACTTTCAGCATCTGCTTCATTCTCATTGGTAATGAGACTTGCCCATGCTGCTGTTGCAAGCTGATCGTCTTCAGCTATTATCTCTTCATCTATGGATGCAGCTTGAGATTCATCTGCCGCTTTTTCATCCGCAGCTTTTTCATTTAGTGCTATTTTTAGTTCTTGAGTCTCGATTTCATCTATGAGTTCATCATCCGGCCCAGCTGCATTTTCATCTTCATCTTGCTTGGCAAATAGGCTTTCGACTCGTGGATCTAGTTCGATTGCTCCTTCTAGCTCTTGAGCTAAAAGCTCTGCTTCTCGGTCATTAAAATCCTCAACGCCTGCTTCTAAGCCCTCATCTGTCGCAAGCTGCTGGCTAGAAGGCTCGTTATACTCATATTCAGGCATGTCAAAATCTTCATCCGGCGGCGTGCTATCTTCTGATTGATCATCATCATCATTTATCGCTACGAGACTTTCTGGAACTGCATTTTCTTTCGGAGGGGCATGTTCGGCCTCTTCTGATGACTTTGGAGTAAAGCTTGATGTAAAGTCATCAAAAAGCCCTAGAAGGTCAATCTGCTCATCATTTGCTGGCTCTTTTGCAGTTTCTGCATCAGCAAGCTGTTCAGGAAGGGTTGGAATATGGTTTTTATCTTCTTCTGGCGGCTCTCCTCGTTTGCTTAAAAGTTTTGAACTTTCAGCTTCAGCCTGTTTTAAGCGGTCTGAGCTTTGGGGTACAGTGGCTGGAGGTAGAGTAGCTGGAGGTATAGTGCCTGGAGGTACAGTAACAGGAAGAGTAGGCACAATCTCTTTTATTTCTGCTGCTGCTTGTGTTGGCAGTGGAGTTTGAGCGCCAGTTTGCGCTCCAGTTGGACCTACAGCTGGCGTTGGGGCCGTTGCCGTCGGCTGCGGCGGCGTGGCTGCACCCTCGGTTACTTTTGGCGTTACTACTTCATCTTCAGTCTCTTTTGGCGGCGGAGCAAGGTTTAACTGAGAGAACATCTCAACAGAGACTGTTATAGGCTCTAAAGGTGCTATCGCTGATTCTCTAGGTTCAAGGCTCTCTTTAGGAATAGTTCTGGCAGGATAAAGCAGCTCCTCATGCTCTCGTACAGGGATATCGCTCGTATCTCCGCGCATTGCACGCAGCTGTGGAATGATCCTTGACTCATCAATCACATCGTCAGATGGGCGTGGATTGCCGGTGAGCATCAAAGCATAGTCAAAATCTTCATGAACGGTGTAGGACTTGCCCCAAATCTCCTTCATGTTCTTGAAGCTTACGTAGGTAAGCTGGCCCCTATCTAGAATAATCTCGCGAATGTAGATAGTCTCATAAGTTTCGCTAATGGCGTTATCACATAAGATCCTGAGCGTGAGCTGGCGAGGTATGAATTTTTCTTTAATCAACCCCTTCTCTTTAAGCCCAGGGTCATTATTTATCTTTTCGAGAAAATCCATTGCTAAAGTTGTCACAAGCTGACGAGCATGCACTAAAGGAAGCGCCTTATAGCACGATAGCGACATTTCGATTCTATGGATATGGTCTTTACCAAATGAAGCCCCAGCGTCATGTAAAGTAAAGTTATGCTCTCTAAAAAGGCCTGCAGAATAGAGGTGGAGGAAGTAACTTACGTATTTTTCATCGCGAGTAGATACAAATCCACAAAGCAGCACAATAGAAATCGCCATAAGACAAAGCGATATCCGAATCGATTTGAATTTTTCAAACATGAACGCATACTCCAAACATAGAACTCAGACTATGTGATTTTAGCAGTTTTTGTCCACTGCTTATACCATTGGACAAAATGAGCAATCCCCTCGGATAGCCGAGTTTTTGGCTCAAAATTAAGTTTTTTCTTAGCCAGGTTAACGTCTGCAAAGGTTTCTTCAATCTCACCCTGTTGCATTGGCAAAAGAATTTTTACTGCTTTTTTTTCGATATTTTTTTCAATAATTTCAATAAGATCATTTACAAGCTCGGGATGTTCGTTGCCGATATTGAAAATCTCATAACCAGCATCGTGATCAAGGCATGCCAAAACAGCCGAAACAACATCATCAATATAGGTAAAATCGCGCCGGCACAAGCCGTCATTATATACCTCTATCGGCTTTGATTCAAAAATTGCCTTTGTGAATGAGTAGTAGGCCATGTCAGGCCTTCCCCATGGGCCATACACAGTAAAAAACCGCAATCCTATAGTAGAGATTTTATAGAGGTGGTGATAGCTATATGCTAAGAGCTCGTTTGTCTTTTTTGTTACGCCGTAGACATTGGTTTGATGATCTGTTCGGTCCGATTCAGAAAAGGGAATTTTTTTGTTGTCGCCATAAACAGATGAACTTGATGCATAGATAAGCTTTATATGCGGCTCTCTTTTACACACCTCAAGAATCTGCAAAAAACCGTCGATATTTGTTTTGAGATACACTTCAGGATGAGAAAAGGAGTAGCGAACACCTGCTTGAGCGGCAAGGTGGACGATGTGTGTGATGCCACTCTCTCGCACCATCTCGTACACTTTTTGGCCATCGTTGATATCAACATGCTGCACTTCAAGTCCCATCGATTGTAAAATTTTTGCTCGCTCATATTTAAGGTCGACAGAATAATAGGGAGTAAATAGGTCGATTGCTACAACATGATGTCCGGCATTAAGGCACTTTTTTGCAAAGTGAAAGCCTATGAAGCCTGCCGCCCCGGTGATAAAAATACGCTTTTGCATAATCCTGCTACAGTTAAATTTGATTGCGTACTAGAATACAGGGTAATGAAATTTCAGGACACTCCTTATGCAAACAGAAAGCTTAAGCACGCAAGGACTCAAACAGCTCTTGCAAAAAGTGATCGGGCAAAAACCGCAAGTTGAAGTAATTGTCGAGGCTCCTGCCCCAGCTCCCGCCGCCGCTCTCAATGAGCCTCCAGAACCTATTGTGGAAGAGATAGCAGCCGTTGCGGAGACTATCAATTCTGCTGAGGCTATTGCTGTTCCTGCTATTGCTGTTCCTACTATTGCTGTCGCTGCCATTCCCGCCGCTAAAAGTGAACCAAAAGAGAAAGAGAGCGACTCATCTAAAAAAACAATTCGCGATTTAAAGGCAAAAATCAGCGAATTAAAGGATAATCTTGAAGTTGAAGCTGCAGCAAAAGAGGCGAGTCTCGCCGAAATTCTTAAGCTCAAAGAAACAATTGGAAGCCTCACACGCTCGCTTGAGGAGGCCGAAACGGCAGCCAAAGCAAGAGTAGATGAGCTTGCACTGAAAGTTCACGCATCATCCTTAGACAACCATGAGGCAAAAGGGCGCCTTCTGCACTTCATAACGGAGAAAAAAGAGCTTGAGGACCAGCTGCTTGCCCTTTCGTGTGAAAAGGCAACCCTTACTGCACGCAACCAGTCGCAAGCGCAGAAAGTGGCAAAACTAGAAGAGGCAGAGGCTCATCTTTCAGAAAAAATGAAAGATCTCAGCAAAACACTTCTCGATACAACCGAAGAGCTTAAAACCTCACAAGACCTTCTCAATAAGTTAGAAGCACAAAAGATAGAGCGCGAAGCAAAGATTCAGGATTTAATTACGCGCCTTGAAGATGCCTTAGAGAGATCAAAATCGCACCAGACATCCTCTGAAGAGCTCCAAATTAAAAACAGACAGCTTCAAGAACTATCTGACGAAAATCAAAAAACGCACGCTCAGGAGCTTGCAGTCTGCCAAGCATGCCTCCAAGAGCAGGCTCAAGTACTTGAAGAGGAGCAAAAACAGCATCGATTACTGCAGCAAGAACAGATTTTTATCCAAAAGCGTGCTGAAGAACAAGAAAACCATTTAAGACTTCTTGAGCAGCATCTTGCGCGCCGTGTAAAAGAGTGCGCCCTTCTTTCAAAACAGATCGAAGACCTTATGGACCGCACTTCGCACCTGCAAAATGCCCTTACAACAAGCACACAGGAAACTTCGTCGCTAAAAGAGGCTCTTGACACCGCAAAACGGATCGAAAATGCACTCCGGTTTGAATTTGATTCTCAAGCCAACAGCTACCAAGACTCTCTTCAAAGTAGAGATGCAGAACTTTCAGAACTTCGCCTGACCCTTCAAGCAAAGGAGGATGAACTTACCTTCTTACGGCGCGTCCAGATGCAGTTTTCAGAACTTGAGGAGCTTATGAAACGCTCACAGCAGATTTTGTCCTCAAAAGAGCAAAAAGAGCTCTTTTCCTTTGCTCTGCCTGAATCTAATTCGCTATTTGAGCCGCAATGAACAAACAGCGCAAGATTATAATCGGCATTGACCCTGGCACACGCGTGACGGGCTATGGCGTTATCGCAATAGAGGGCTCTCAACTTATCCCGCTAGACTATGGAGTCATTCGACCCCCTGTGGACTACCTCCTGGGAGATCGCTACCATGTAATCTTTGAAGGACTAGAAGCACTCCTTGAGCGCTACAGCCCCGAGGAGATGGCCATAGAGACACCCTTCATCAGCAAAAATGCCCAGAGCGCACTGAAACTGGGCATCGCCATGGGAACGGCGATACTATCTGCCAAAAGAAAAAAACTGAAGGTATTTGGCTATTCGCCGCGCGAGGTAAAGTGTTTTATATCCGGCACAGGAAAAGCGGGCAAATTTCAGGTGCAAAACATGGTAACAAGGCTCCTTATGCTAAAAGATGTGCCAACGCCCCACGATGCAGCAGATGCTTTAGCAATTGCGATATGCCATGCAAGCAGCCCTCAAACGGATTTTTTAGGAAAAAGCAAAACAAGGGAACTGTAAATGTATAGCTACATCAAAGGAACAGTGAGTGCTATAAAAGAAGATGCCTGCATAGTAGATGTGCATGGCGTTGGCTATCTTATCTACCTTGCTGCAAACTATGCTGCAAAGCTTCCTACGCCAGGAAAAGAGATTCAGATACACGTCTCTTTTGTCATCCGCGAATTTTCTCAAGCGCTTTATGGCTTTTTACATGAGTCTGAGCGCGATATTTTCGAAAAGCTGCTTAACATCTCAGGCATAGGCCCAAAGCTTGCCCTTAGCATCGTCGGCCACCTAGCGCCAAGCGATCTAAAACATGCCCTCTTAACTAAGGACTCTAGCACCCTCTGCAAGGTTCCCGGCATTGGCAAAAAGACTGCCGAACGGCTCCTGCTCGAGCTAAAAGAGTCGGCCCTCTCCCTCATCCAAATAGACATGACCGTATGCCATAAAAACCCTCCGCTTCTTCAAGATGCGATCTCAGCCCTCATAAACTTAGGCTACAGCCGCCAAGCTGCCGAACGCGCAGTCGTGCAAACCTACGAAACCTACAGCGAGCCGCCAAACATCTCGGACCTTATCACCGAAAGCCTTCGCAACGCTCAGTAGGGAACAGACAGGATAACCTGTAGACGGTTCCTTCTTGGGTTCTTGCTGTCAAATTTCCTAACTTCTCTCTATTTAAAAAAAGACTTTACAATTAATAAAAATATGTTACACTGCGGTTTTTAGGGAATAACCTTTTTGGAGGCCTTTATGACACCAGTTGAACTTGCGATATTGTTATCTGCTTTAGCATTTGTAGTGTTAGTAATTTTTTTGGCGCGTGCCCTGCATAAGACATCGAAAACTCTTGAACGGATCCAAAAGCAGCTAGATGACCTTGGCAACGAACCAAAAGAATTCCTTCAGCATACCAATCAAATCGCAAGCGACATCCAATCCAAGATGAAATGCCTAGATCCCCTCTTTTATGCGCTTTCAAATGTTGGAGAGGGATTGGAATATAAAACATCGGCTTTTAGGGATATTTCCCTCTGCCGCTGCTGCAGGGCTAAACTTGATAGCGCAAATACTGAACAGGAGTCTACTGTCATGAAGTATGCGCATCTTGCGCTTATGGGAGCAAGTCTTTGGAACGATTTACAAAAAGGAAAATAAGATGGATACTCATATGAATGCTAAAAAAATCGCTATTGGCGCTGCAATTGGGGGAGCAGTTGGTTGTATTGCTGTCGCCCTGCTTTCATCAAAAAATGCAAATAGCGTTAAAGCTAAGTGCGGGGGCTACGGCGATAAATTAAAGTCATTTGTTAACGAAGTTTCTAGCAATATCTCCGAAAATATTAACGAAACAACTGGCAGCATGACAGATAAGGCATATGACCTTATAGAATCGGTAAAGAAAGAAATTGGTGAATTTCCTGACTTTGATAATAAGGATTTTATAAAAGGGCTTATCGTTGGCGGCGTCCTGGGCGGCTTGCTAGGTTCCGGTACAACTCTGCTTTGTAACGGCAACGTGCCATCTAACTGGAAGGCAATGGCCAAAAACGTTCTGCAGCTTTTGGAGACAACCGGCCTTTCAAAGCAGCAAGCAGCGGGTCATTGCAAAATAACAGACAATATACTAGATTTTACTGCTGCTGGCATCCAGCTGTGGAAAAAAATCAAAAAGTAAAACTTATTTACAGGCTTAAAGTGAATTGAAGCAAGATGAAAAAGCTACTTACTTTCCTGCTCATGTTCATTCAACCAGCTGTTATTGCAAATAGCGCGAGCATTCAATACCCTGCTGACATTTCTTACATGGTGGCTGACCTTAAATATAGCAAAGAGCATGGGGTCAAAATTTGCGAAGTGCAGCATGGCGTTCTCTCAACATTTCTAGGTGATGTTTTTTTGCATGGCTCGGAGGGGACTTTGTGCCCTCTGATTGCAGAGGTTTTTGCGGAATTTCCCTTAACGAAATGGGGAGTTGGATTACCAGATGTTTTTGCCCCGCTACGCAGATCGCTTGAAAAATCTGCTGACTGGAAGGTGATACCCAATTTAGAAACCGTGCTGCAAGATCCTGAATTTTTACAAAATGCAAGCCTTCCTCCTGATGATCCCTATAATATTGCCTCCTACCGGGGCATGATGATCTATTCAAACCCATCTAAAGGCATGGATGTTGATGAATTTCATAAGGAGTATCCCGGAATTCTTGTTATAGAAAGGCCCACAGCAGCCCTTTGGAAGGATAAATATAAGATGTCGCTCTTATTTACCCGCAACCCCCTCCTTGCTCATATAAAGCCTGAATGGGGAATCTATCCGAAACAGTACAGTAGCACTCTTGCGGCCCAAATAATCGAAGAAATACCCTCCGACGCATATGTCATTAAGCCACGCAGCGCCTTTCTTGGAAATGGGATAATTATCACATCAAATGATGATTTGGATAAAACTTTAAAGTATATATTAACGGACAAGCCTGCATTGAGAGTAAATAAAGACTCCTCCTATAACTACTGGGTACGAGATTCAGAAGATTCATTTATTGTTGAAAAGTACTACCCCTCTGATCCCATAGCTGTTGCATCACTTGAGGACAAGCTATTTGAACCAACAATGCGCGTTGCTTTTATCATGATCTACAATAATCAACAGATTGATTTTCGCTTTCTCGGAGGCTATTGGATATTGCCTCATAAATCGCTAGAGGAAGAAGGCTCTCTCAACGACCGAAAAAAGGCCTACTGCAAGACCCCCTATTTTGCTGTCGCTTCAAGTGAAGTATTAGCCGAGGTCCAAAAAGAGCTCGAGGGCGCCATCCCGCTCTTTTACAAAGAGATGTTAGAATGGTAGAGCCTCTTGACGAGGCTCTACCTTAAGCAAATATTAGATCTTCTTAATCGATATAAAGGCGGTTGTATCGCCATTTGTGCAAGTATCACACTCACCGACGTTTACCAATTGAATTCCATGCAGATCATCATTGGCCGCACAGAGTGCAATGGTTGTACCCGCGGACACTGTTTGTATGACTTCAATCGACACCCAATCAGTAGTGCCCACTTCCCCTTGTAGAAACTCATCAGCATTATTTACTTCTGATCCCAAAACTTCGGTGCCATTTACTTGCAAGGCAATTGAAGCACAGAGATCAAAAACAATGTCGCCGGGACAGTCACATACATTCTCCCCGGTCGGACAAACGCTGCCGCTAAATCGAGCACCGTACGCGATCACGTAGGTACCTGGCTCGGTCACAGTGAAGACGCCGGTAACCGCGTTATAGTAAACAGAAGATGGGCTAATGTTCAGCACGGTATTGAAAATGATAGGAGCGCCGGGAGCGACAAATTGCATATTAGCAGTGCCATTTGCAACTGCTGATGCATATACAGGATGGCGCTCTTCTTTTTCACAGCAGATTATTCGATCACGCCCACAACTTGACGAGCTCGAGCAGCTATGATGCCTATCTTGTTTCTTATTCTTATTTGCTGCTAATGATTGGGGCCTTCCTCTTTGAGCAATATTGCGATGCGCAACGTCCTGCGCAGGATCAGCACCAAATAGATGTGCTCCCAGAACCAAAGAGAGCATGTTGATAACCAGAAACTTCTTCATAAAAACTTCTCCTAATTTAAATTCGTTTTTACACGCTTACAGAAAAGCAGGCATTTTTATTTTTGTAAAGGGAAAAGTGTCAGCGTCCCTACATGCATTTATGAGCCTAATTTTTGCGCATCTGGCCTGCCGACTTAATCGGCAGGCGACCATTTACTTGGGCTCAAGAGAAATCATTACCCATTAAGTCGCAAGATCTTTAAAATGTTTGCAAAAACGGGGCTTCTTTTCATGCAAAAAAAGATCTGTGTCCGCATGCCTAACTGGCTTGGCGATGCCGTGATGGGAACGCCAGTTTTAGAGGATATTAAGCAGGCCTTTTCTGACGCTTCGCTTACTGTGCTTTGCCATTCAGCCATAAAGGTTTTGCTTGAGGCATCTCCCCATATTGATGACTTTATTGTCTTTGCCAACAACAAAAAGCGAGACCGCCACGAAAAAAAGCGTATTTATGACGAGCTGAAACGACGCGCCTTTGACACAGGGATCTTGCTGACGCGCTCCTTTTCGTCGGCCTGGTGGTTTTTTCGCGGCAATGTAAAGCAAAGAATCGGCTTTAGAGATCACTGTAGAGCCCCTTTGCTGACTGACGCCCTAAAAGTTCCTCCAAATGAAGAATATGAGCACCAGGTGATAACCTACAAAAGGCTCTTAGAGCCCCTAGGAATTGCCATAAGCTCTACAAATCCTAAACTCTACCTTACACCCCATGAAGTGGAGCAAGCAAGAAAGACAGTCGCAGAATACAATATTCATCCCGGCCATCTTCTTATCGGAATAAACCCTGGAGCTGCCTTCGGCTCTGCCAAGTGCTGGCCGGAGGAGCGCTTTAAAGAACTTGTGGCAAGGCTTCTTATCTACCCTGAAGTGCGCATAGTCTTTTTTGGCGACTCTGTAAGCCTGCCGCTTGTAAACAGCATCGTTGCCCCTTTTGGCAATAAAGTTGTAAATTTAGCCGGGAAAACCACCCTCAGGGCATTTACTGCACTGCTGTCTATCTGCAACTGCCTTGTGACAAACGATAGCGGCCCCATGCACGTTGCAGCAGCGCTTGCAACCCCTCTTGTTGCGATCTTTGGCTCGACAAATGAGATAAAAACAGGCCCATATGGCGGCGGCACTATCATCCACAAGCACACGCTTTGCAGCCCCTGCTACTTACGCACATGCCCTATAGATTTTCGCTGCATGACTAGCATTACATGTGATGACGTATTTTCAGCTATCCTCAAAACGGTAAACAATGACAGAAGACTTTCAAGGTAATATAGAGCCCTTTACCCCAACATCCGCCTTCCAAGAGCATGGCCAAAAGGCGGTCGGTGCAGGGACAGTCGCTGTAATTGCACTTGCCGGAGGCCACGGCTCGCGCCTTGGCTACAACGCACCAAAAGGGTGCTATCCAATTTTAAACAAAAGCCTCTACCAGCGCCTTGCTGAAAAGGTGCTGCACGCATCTGTTGCATCAAAAAAAGAGCTGCAGCTTGGCATAATGACATCCGATGCAACACACGAGGCGACGGTTAAACACTTTGAAGATGAAAACTACTTTGGCCTAAAGAAAGAGCAAGTAGTCTTTTTTATGCAGAAAAACCTGCCTCTACAAGATGAAACCGGCAGTAAACTTGACCTTACCGCCCCTGATGGCAACGGAGCCCTCTTTTGGCACTTTGAAAAGAGCGGACATCTTGCGGCGTGGGAAAAAAAAGGAGTTTGCCACATAACCGTTTTTCCTATCGATAACGCCCTTGCAGATCCATTTGAGCCCAATTTAATAGGCCTTCATGCCCTTCATAAAAACGATGTGACTGTAGTTGGCATCTCAAGAGAGTCTCAGCTAGAGCACGTAGGCGTTCTCGTTGAAAAAAATGGCAAGCTTGGCGTCGTGGAGTATTCTGAAATGGCAGATTCAGATCGCCTTGCCTATAAAGAGGATGGGTCGCTTAAACATCCGCTGGCAAACATCTCCTACTTTGCCTTCAGCCTCGCCTTTATTAAAAAAATACTAACCCACAGCCCTACAGAACTTCCACTTCACATTGCCAAGAAAAAAATTAATAATGAATATCTCTACAAACTAGAGTACTTCATTTTCGATCTTTTAGCCTTTAGCGATAGATCTGAAGTGCTTCTTCTACCGCGCAACCGCTGCTTTGCCCCACTAAAGACCCCTGAAGACATTCCTTTGGTGGAGAGGGCGCTAAATGATATTAGGACTTGACTATAGTCACAAGTCCCTTATACTCTATATGCTAAAAATGAGGCGCAGATGAAGATTACCTATTTGGGTGCGGGAGCGTGGGGATTTTGCCTGGCAAGGCTTTTGGCTGAAAAGGGCCACCATGTTACCTCTTGGTCGATAGAAGAGCAGCTGGTTGCAATCCTTAACAAAACACATGTGCACCCACACCTTAAGGGAAGGCCGATTGATAGCTCTGTTATCTTTACAAACGACCTTGAAGAAGCGCTCGACGGCGCCGAAATGATAGTAGAGTCCGTCACTTCTGCAGGCCTCAGGCCTGTATGCGAGCAGCTAAAGGCGCTAGGAGTTACTTCAAAAATCCCATTTTGCTTAACCTCGAAAGGTATTGAACAAAATAGCGGCCTTATTCTGCCGGAGGTAGTACTGGATGTACTGGGAACGGACTTTACCAAAAGCATCTGCTCTATTAGCGGGCCAAGCTTTGCCGAAGAGGTAAGCCAAAACCTTCCAACATCAGTTGTTGCGGGAGCCTATGATCAAAAGGTTGCCGAAATGGTATCTGAAGCATTTTCTACGGCATTTTTACGCGTCTATCCAAACAGGGACATACGAGGAGTTGCTTTTGGCGGCTCGCTTAAAAACATTATTGCCATTGCCTGCGGCATTTCTGATGGCCTAAACCTTGGCAACGGTGCAAGAGCGGCCCTTATGACGCGCGGCCTGCATGAAATAGTAAAGCTTGCAAAGCACTATGGAGCAAAGCAAGAGACGCTCTATGGCCTCTCCGGCATGGGCGACCTTTTCCTTACCTGCTCCTCATCAATAAGCCGCAACTACAGCCTTGGAAAGCTCCTCAGCGAGGGAAGATCGCCAAACGAAGCTAAAAAATCTATCGAAATGGTTGTAGAAGGGGCCTACACGGCCGTATCGGCAGTACAGCTTGCCCAAAAGGCAGGCATTGCGTTGCCAATTAGCGAGATGGTGTTAGCAATTCTTGAAGGAAAGATCCATCCCAAAGAAGCAGCTATGCAGCTCATGCAGCGTCACATTAAAGAAGAATCACTTTGAGGCTATAATACACATGCTATTTCCTGTACCTGTACCCGTAGAGATTGTTTACGAAATAAAAGTAAAAGTAGTAGACGAACGAATAAGCGAGATCGCCCAGAAAATTCACGCCTTAGATACCGGCATGACCCTTGATGAAGTGATAAACCTTGTCGAATTTATAGAATCTTTGAAAGCCTCTAATCAGTTCAAAGATGTGTATCTTCGAAAAGAGGAGACCAATAACCCAAGAACCATCGAAATTGACCCTGATAATAAAAGAATATTTATTCACCTTAAGCAAAAAAACATCCCAAAGGTAGGCAAAGGTTATCACAAGGTTGTAACGCAATCGATTCTCTACGATCCACACGCTCCTACAATCGTTGCAAACGCGGTTGTTGAAGATAGCGAAAATACCCGCTCTGAGGTAGAGACTCTTGAAACGTTTCGAAACAGCGAAGGCATCATCGAGCCGCTCTATGTCTCAAAGCACACCAAAAAATCGGGCGAAGTTCGCTGCCAGATTATCACGCGCCTCTATAACAAAGGATCTCTTCGCTCCTTTATCGAACATAATCCTGCTTCAGTTCCGCTTGAAGCTAAGGTAAAGATTGCAAAAGACATCCTCAGAGGTTGTGTAAAACTTAACAGCATGGGATACACCAACCGCGACAACAACAAAGGCAACTTCTTTATTCACGAAGAAAATGGCATCTATTCTGCAGTCATTGGCGACTTGGGCGGCTATACCGAAAAGACCTCTTACGCCATGCTTCGAAAACCATTGGGCCCGGGCATAGGCTCAAATCCTCCGGATATGCAGAGGGCCTTTTATGAAGGCAGGCTTACAGAATCAGACCTCTATTCCTGCCACGTCTATGCCGTAGGGCGCATGCTCTACTTTTTACTCTTTGAGCAGGACGTACCGTGGATTGAAACCTTTAAGCAAGATTACCCACTCTTAAAGCGCCTCTACAAAAACCTCCGCAACCCTGAAGTCGCGCAAGAAATTGAGCACTACACTCAAAAGGTTATTAGCAACATCACGCCCCGCCTGCAGGAACTTTCAGGAAAGGCCGCCTCACGTACAATTGAGCCTAAGGAGCGCTTTGAGTATATCCTCCTCCAGATGCTTTCATACGAGCCTGAAACAAGAAAATCAAACGCCCACTGGCTGAAAGAGTTTGAAAATAGTTTCTAAGTTTGGTATAGACACCGTGAATGAAGAATTGGCGTTCGTGCCCGTGCCCGTGTGCGTGCCCGTGCCCGCTTTTAACAAGACGGTTTATTATGCTAAGAGTCGTAGCGCCGGAAGAGATGCGAAAAATTGAAAAAATCGCAGTGGATTCAGGCACTTCTGTAGAAACATTGATGGAGCAGGCAGGCCGAGAAACAGCGGCCTTTATCGTCTCTTTTGTACAGAAACAAAATCTTGAAAAGAAGGCCTGCATCATAGCAGGAACCGGCAACAATGGCGGGGATGGCTATGTAGTGGCTCGATACCTCTTGCAAGAGGATTTCACCGTTCAGGTGGTGCAAGCTGGCGTTTTAGACCAAACATCGCTTACAAAAAAACAGCGAAGGCGCTATGAGGCTCGCGGCGGCAAGGTAGTTGACCTTGCCAATGCTAAAATCATGCTTGCCCACGACGGCGTGATTGTTGATGCCCTCTTTGGCACAGGCCTGAATAAAAGACTTCAAAATGATGCTGTAAACATTATTCAGGCCATAAATAGCTCAAAACTTCCCGTTATCGCAGTTGACATCCCTTCAGGACTTAATGCCGAGACAGGAGAGGTGTTAGATGTAGCTGTAAAGGCAAGCGTTACCTGCACTATGGAATTTCCAAAGCGCGGCTTCTTTTTTGATGCTGGCTGGAACCATGTGGGCGACGTGGTGAGTCTGCCGATTGGGCTAAAGAGAGCGGCAGAAACGCTCGCACCATCACTTTTTACTCTTGAAACCGAGGATGCCAAAAGCCTTCTTCCCCCCATAGTACGAAATCGCCATAAGTATGAAAGAGGCTTTGTAGTTGGCCTAGCAGGCTCTCACGGCATGGCAGGGGCGGCCTTGATGACATCGCTTGCTGCGCTAAAAGCTGGCGCGGGAATAGTCCACCTTCTCCATCCCGAAGAATATAGCCTTGAGTTTTGCACGCCCCCGCTTGAAGTGGTAAAAATCCCCTATGCAAAAGATGACATCCAATCCATCCTGCAACGGCTCGAGAAGGCTACCGGAGTCTTTATCGGCCCGGGGCTTGGAACAGGCCCCACCCAAGCCGCGCTTCTCGAAGCAATATGGCCAAAATGCAGTAAAAAAATGGTCGTAGATGCAGATGCCCTCACCTGGCTCAGCTCTGCAAAAGGTGCAGCATTTGGCCCCCTCCCCAATGCCATCTTAACGCCCCACCTGGGCGAGCTTCATCGCTTCATGACTGAAAAGAAGCCCGTCACCTTCAGCCTCATCCAGGAGTGCCAAAAATTTGCAGACGACAATGTGACCAACCTCATCTTAAAAGGCGGCCCAAGTTTCCTATTTTCACATGGCAGCACCCCGGTCGTGCAGATGCAGGGCGACCCTGGCATGGCTACTGCGGGTGCCGGCGATGTCCTTACCGGCATCTTAGCAGCGCTACTTTCTGAAGGCCTAAGCCCAAGAGATGCTATGCTGCTTGGCAGCTGGCTTCACGGCACAGCCGGAGAGTGCGGCGCCAAAGAGGAAACAAGCTACTCAATGACCGCTCTCTCCATCATCAACCACCTACCCGATGCTTTCAAATTGTTATTGGCATAAGTTTCAATTACTTGACTTATACAGCCTATCCAAAGTATTATATTCTGCATGAATATTTTTTTTAGCGAGCTGCTTGGCTCTGTAAATCATCTGTTTACTCTTTGGATTATTTTCCCTGCTATTGTGCTTTTGGGAGGATACCTTACCCTGCGCCTTGACTTTCCGCAGTTTACAAAGATTGGCCTGTCGATAAAGCTCATGCTGCAAAAGAGCGTGGGAACTGGCAATATCAGCCACTACCAAGCTATGAGCTCGGTCTTAGCTGGCAACTTTGGGACGGGAAATATCTCCGGCATCGCTATTGCCCTTACTACAGGCGGGCCCGGAGCGCTTGTCTGGATGTGGATTATGGCCTTTTTTGGGGCTGCAATTCAGTATGGAAGCTGCTATCTTGGCGTAAAATATCGAACACAAAATCCAAATGGTGAGTTTAGCGGCGGCCCAATGCACTACCTGACTTCCGGCCTTGGTAAAAAGACGCTTGCCTCGCTTTTTTGCGTTGCTACCATCTTTGCTGCCTTTACAGTAGGAAACCTCTGCCAGGTGCACTCTATATCGCTTCCCTTAAAAGCTGCGGGCTTAAGCCCCCTAACAACTGCGCTTATCATCACCATATGTGCGGTAGTGGTTATCTTTGGCGGCATAAAGCGCGTAGCGCGCGTTGCCTCTGCCATTGTGCCATTAAAAGCAATATTATACCTTGGAACCGGCCTTGTGGTCCTAGGGTTGCATGCTGAGAAGGTGTGGCCTGCACTAAAGCTTATGTTTACATCTGCCTTTGACCTTCAGACAGCCGCCTCAGGCGTTGTTGGCTTTTCTATTGCCCAGGCAATTTCTAGCGGCTTTGACAGGGGCCTTTTTGCAACAGATGCCGGCACAGGCATAGTACCCATCCTGCAGTCTAACGCCCGCTCGCAAAACCCGGTCTTAGATGGCGTTGTTACCTTAGTTGCACCCTTTTTAGTGATGATCGTCTGCACCATGACAGGCCTCTGCATTATTGTCACCGGCGCCTCTGATGTTGGCCTTAAAAGTACCGATATGGTCACCTACGCCTTTGAAACAGGCTTAAATAACCCCTTCGGCTTTTATGTGGTAATGGTATCGCTCATGCTCTTTGCCTATACCACGGTGATTGCCTGGGCCTGGTGCGGCCAAAAGGCTATCGGCTTTCTCTGGCCAAAAGGGGTAAAACTCTTTCAATTTAGCTACATTGCCCTTATCCCCATAGGGGGCCTGCTTCACGTAGACCTTATCTGGGGCCTTGCTGATATCTGCATCTCCTCAATGCTCCTCATTAACGTAATCGGGGTAGGGCTTCTTTCTAAAGAAGTAATAACAGCAAGCAAAAACTATTTTAACCCAGAAATCAGCTTAAATGCATAATAGTTGACACACATTTAATTATTGTATATAATTAAATTAGTTGTTAATTAAGGTATATTTATGGTTAGTTCTGCGTCATCAACTCCTCCTACTCCTCCTAACTCTGCGGAAACAAGCCCGCTTAAAGAGGGGAATAAAAATAAAGAAACCTCCACTGGCTTAACAGATCTGCTCAAAAAAACAGATATTAAGCCGCAACCTTCTTCAATCGATGCTAAGCGCCGCCTTTCATTTGGGCGAGAAAACCAAACACCCCTCTATCAAACGGCGGACAAACTCCGAAGCGCAGCAAGTAACGTACTCCATCTTCCTATGAAGCGCTCAGGCGACGCGGCCAGCGGCGTCTATGAAATTCCATCCGTTACCTCTGCAGACGAAAGCTTTATTTTTAAGCCCGATATCGTCAAAGCTGAAAGGGCTATGGCTTGCTATGAGATTGCAAAATCCCTTGGAATGGAAAATTGCGTTCTAGAAACCATTAAGGCCCGGGCACCTCACGTAAAACCAGAGTTTGTTGACCTAGAAGGCGCACCGATTACATTGAAAACAGTAACTATTAATAACAAACCCAACGTAGTTTCCCCAGATGCATGCTATTTATTCACCAAAAGGGAAATGGATGATAGAGAGTTTATTCGCTTAGAAAACCCCATATTTGATGAAGATGAAAAGCAGTTTACTAGCGTAGAATTTGAGTTAAAAGGCAATAGGCTTGAAGAGGTATGCGACCCAATTGAGCGCTATAAGGATGAAACATTTACAGCAGTTTGCGACACTGATTCAAACCTCTATCTCATACCGAAATCTGCTAAGCTACTCTCTCAGGAAAAGTCCGGCTACTTTGAAACTGAAGATGGCCAATGGGCGCCAATTAAACAGGCCTATTGTGTTGGCAATACGGTTCCTGAATCGATACATAGCCTCCAATTTTGTTACGAAATTATAGAGGGCAAATCAGAAACCTTTACCCTCGAGCAGGGACTCGAATCAAAGCTATTTGATGTGTCACAAGAAGCCGTTGCATTGGGCGAAATTGATGGCGAGGATCATCTTATGGTTGCATCAAGGTGCCACCCAATTTCTTTTAATGAACAAAATAGCCCGCTCATAGAAAGAGACGGAAGCCGCTCGCTATTAAAGCATAGCGGAGGCGCACTAGAAGAGTATAGTGATGAAGAAGGACTTATCCCTAAGAGCGCAATTGCTGTAAGTTTTGATGTTGGCTATTTACAGATAAAGAGTCCCCACATAACCCTCTTTGACGGAAAACCCGTTGTGACTACAGACCAAAGCGAGCACACGAAAAAGTTTTTTAGTGCGATAGACTTTGACTCATTTTCTGACTCGGTAGTACTTGCGCTTGTAATAGACGATGAAGATGGCAAGTCGACTGACCTAGAGGAGACAAACTTCCTCTTTAGTCAAAAAGGCAACAAACTTGTGCTAACAGCTATCGACCTTGATGAAACACTCGGAACACGTAATGACTACCTTGAAGGCACCCAAATTCCACACCTTCGCCTTGGCCTGATGGGCTATCCGCAAGCCGACATGCCCCTTGAAGGTGCAAATAGAGCACACATACTTGAAAAGCTTAAAAAGATTCAGGAGACAGACCTTGTTTCTATTCTAGAAAACCCAGACTACGAACATTTACAAGATCCTAAAATTGCTGAAGCTCTGCAAGAAAGAGTTACGAGAATGACTGAATTCTATAATGATCATAAGGACAATCCGGCACCATTTACACTTCGCGACCTTGTCTATTACACCTTCCCCACCTACGAAAAGGCATGGAATGAAATAGCAAGTTTAGATCTGCCCCAAAGCCCACAGCACCCCAAGGGAGGCAAACTCACTCGAGAGATGATAGCTACCCACGTTGGGCGCGATTCTCTTGAAGAGATTGTAGAGCTTTACAAATCGGACAATCGCTAAGCTTGTGCCCTAGAGCCGGGCAGAAGCTTCTTGCGTAGTAAATCATCTGCAGGTGCAGCCGAATCCAGCAATCTTTTGGAAATAGTTTTTTTAAGTCGCGCTCGGTCATAGTCACATTTTTTGCTTGAGACAGCCCCCAGCGCTTTGCGAGGCGATGGATGTGTGTGTCTACCGGGAAGGCATCAATGCCAAAGCTTTGGGCAACAACTACTGATGCCGTCTTGTGGCCGACTCCTGGAAGCTCTTCGAGCTCTTCTATAGTCTGTGGAACGTTGCCGTTGTAGCGCTCTACAAGTATAACAGAGAGGCCCTTTATTGCTTTTGCCTTGCGCTCGGAAAGGCCGCAGGGGCGAATAATGGCTTGGATCTCTTGCCAGTCGAGGCTGCTCATCTTTTCAGGAGTGTCTGCAAGGGCAAAAAGTGCCGGCGTCACGCTATTTACGCGAACATCGGTGCATTGAGCAGAAAGAAGCACTGCAACAAGCAGCGTGAAGGGGTCTTTATGCTTTAGGGGAATGGGAGGCTCAGGGAAATATTCAGAAAGCAGCTTCATAATAAGCTTTACGCGCTCAAGCTTTCGCATCTACTTACCTATACAAAATTTTGAAAAGACTGCTGTTAAAATATCTTCTGTGATGTTTGTGCCGATAATCTGGCCAAGCGCCATAAGACCCTCTCGCATGTCAAAGGAGATAAATTCGGCAGACTCCCTCTTTATAAGCCCCTCTACCACCCGCTCAAAGTGCTTATAAGCCTGCTGCAGGGCATCTTTATGGCGAAGGGAGGTGATTACCACCTCCTCTCTTCGAGGCGCACCCTTTTGCCAGATAAGGGCGTCTATGGCGCTCTGAAGCGCTTCCAACCCAAGGCCATTTTGGGCAGAAATTTCTACAACGTATTCAAAGGGAAGAACCGGTAAGGGACTATTGTGGGGTAGATCCACCTTGTTCCAGACGCAGATAGTCTTTTCTTTGGGCAGCGCAACATCAATCATTTCAGGATTTGTAACATCAAGTACGTACAAAATAATGTCACACTCCACCGAGGCCCTTTTCGAGCGGCGAATGCCCTCTTCCTCAATCGACTCGCTTGTGTCGCGAATACCTGCCGTATCTACAAGGCGAAGATGTAAATTGTTGAGGCGCATATCATCCTCTACAAGGTCTCGCGTCGTGCCTGCAATGGGCGAAACAATGGCGCGGTCTTTACCTAAAAGAAGGTTCATAAGGCTGGATTTGCCTACATTTGGGCTTCCTATAAGCGACACCTTCACCGCCTCATTGATCACCTTTCCCTGCTCAAATGTGGTTATAAGGGTAGACAGCTCCTTCATAACAGCTTTTAAAGTAGCAATAACCTCTTCAAACGGGGCAAACTCTAAGTCCTCTTCCGGAAAATCGACCCACGCCTCAAAAATTGCAGCAATATCGGTAAGCTGAGCCTGAAACGAACGAATTTTTTGAGAAAGCCGCCCCTCAAGCTGCTCTTGAGCAAGGCTTAGTGCAATTTCATTTTTTGCACCAATTTTAGTCTGAATAGCTTCGGCCTGCGCAAGGTCCATCTTGCCATTAATAAACGCTTTAAAACTAAACTCACCGGGGCTTGCCGCCTTTGCCCCTGCCTGAATAACCACCTCAAGCACCTTTTTAGCAACAAGGCCGCCATGGCACTGGATCTCCACCGTATCTTCGCCCGTAAAGGAGCGGGGCGAGCGCATAACAAGGAGCAATACATCGTCAATAACCTGGTTATCTACAACTATTTTGCCATAGTAGGCAGTGTGGCTCTTAAGAGTTGAAACTTTTTTTGAAAAGACCTTTTCGGCAACAATAACCGCATCGCTTCCTGAAATACGAATAATGGCAATGCCGGCTTCGCCCGGCGCTGTTGCCAAAGCAGCAATCGTCTCACCTGGGATATAGGGTCTATGTACAAATTCCATGGAGCTATTATACGTGCTAAGTCAATAAATTTAAACAATTTCCGAATAAACAAGATAGACAGGATAAGAGCTTGTTCACCTACGACGGTCAAGAAAATAATGAAACACAGAGGCACAGAGAACACAGAGAAATACAAAAAAACAATAAAAAAAAAGATATAAAAGTATGTTATTTTTTATCCTGCTTATCGCTGTTATTTGTGTATTTCTCTGTGTCCTCTGCGCCTCTGTGTTTCATTTTCTCGATCGAAAACTTTCACCAATAAGATATATACGCCTCAGGATATGCCTCACATAAAGCTGTTGTGTATTGTCAAGAAACTTTAAAGCGCGTATTATTTTACTACTTACACAAGGTGTCGTTATGAAACAGTTTTTTACGCTCATACTTATCGCTTTTTCTTCATTTGCTTACGCTGCCCAAGATCCGCAAGATGAGCTTGCAAAGGTTGACCTGTTGATCGACGCAACGCAAGAAAACCTTGCTAGACTAAAGTCGCTTCGCACCCTTATAGTGGAGTATAAGCAGGCTGAGATTAAGGCTGTGAAGGATCCTAAAGATAGTGACAACCTGTTAAAACTTGTTAACGACGCCAGGAAAATTCAGGATATTATTACTGAATCGCAGCTTCAGGACTACTTTTCATCGCAGTTCATTGAAGAAATAAAGAAATTTTCTCAGATCTCCGTCAAGAAAAATATACCCCAAGCTAAATGAACAGCATACGCTATATAGATCGCAAGAGTGGACAAGTTGAAACCGAAGAGGTATTTGGGGAATCTGCCATTCGCTTTCTTTATGGAAACTCGTGGTTTTCTAAACTCTTTGGCAGAATAAGCCTGCATGGCATTGCCAAGTGGCCGCTTATTTCTGCTTTCTATGGTTTTTTACAAAACTTGCCCTCATCAAGCAAGCGTGTTGCACCCTTTATAGAGCGCTTTAAGATAGATACAGGCGAGTTTCTTGATGCTCCGGAAAGCTTTAAAACATTCAACGAATTTTTTATTCGAAAGCTAAAGCCCTCTGCAAGACCCCTAGCAGAAGGCGCTTGTATGCCGGCCGATGCCCGCTACACAATAGTGCCTGAAATTGAACAGAAAGCATGCTTCAGCGTAAAAAACAGGCCTTTTAACCTTGCTACTGTGCTGCAAGATGATGCTCTTGCACAAAAGTATGCCGGAGGAAGTGTGGTTTTAGCAAGACTTTGCCCTACAGACTGCCACCGCTTCTACTTTCCCTTCGACTGCATACCCTCCAAGGCAAAAGCTATCAACGGCAAGCTCTTTTCAGTAAACCCGATCGCCACAAGAGACAACCCATGGATATGGGGAGCAAACAGGCGCATGCTCACAATGCTTGCCTCAAAAGAATTTGGCGACGTGGCCTTTCTTGAAGTGGGCGCAACGAATGTGGGCACCATCATCCAAACCTATACGCCCGACACTCTTCAGCAAAAGGGCGCCGAAAAGGGCTACTTTGCCTTTGGAGGATCTGCCCTTGTCATTATTTTCGAAAAAGGACGCATCCGGTTTGATGACGACCTGCTAGCTGCAGCAAAAAAGGGCCTTGAGATGCGATGCCTTATTGGCCAACCTCTGGGAAGGAATTAACTATGCGTGCAATGGTGCTTGAAGAGTGTAAAAAACCCCTAAAAGCACAAGAAGTGGCACGCCCAGAACCCCTTGACAATGAAGTTCTCATAAAAGTGCGCGCTTGCGGAGTATGCCGCACAGACCTCCATATTGCCGATGGCGAGCTTATCCCTCCAAAATTGCCTTTAATCCTAGGCCACCAGATTGTCGGAACAGTTGTAGAAGTGGGTAAAAATGTCACAAAACATTCTGTGGGAGACACTGTCGGCGTTCCGTGGCTTTGCAGCACATGCCACAGCTGTGAATTTTGCCTTTCAGGAAGAGAAAACCTGTGCGACAAGGCGCTCTTTACCGGCTTTAATCGAAATGGCGGCTATGCAGAGTATGCTGCGATGGATGAGGACTATGTATTACAGCTTCCAACTGGCTACGACGATGTCCACCTTGCCCCGCTTCTTTGCGCAGGCCTTATAGGCTATCGGGCATATAGGCTTGCAGGAGAAAGCAAGAGAATAGGCTTTTATGGCTTTGGCTCATCTGCCCACATTCTTATACAGATCGCAAAGGCCCAAAATGTAGAAGTCTATGCCTTTACACGCCCCGGCGATACAAAAACACAAAACTTTGCAAAAGAGCTTGGTGCCGTATGGGCAGGAGGCTCCGATGAAATGCCGCCCGTCTTACTTGATAGCGCCATCATCTTTGCCCCTGTCGGCGCACTCTATCCCCAAGCCCTCAAAGCGGTAAAAAAGGGCGGCCGGGTGGTAAGCGCAGGCATCCATATGAGCGATATTCCCACCTTTGCCTATAAG
Organism: uncultured Chlamydiales bacterium; assembly: GCA_963826935.1. GTDB lineage: Bacteria > Chlamydiota > Chlamydiia > Chlamydiales > FEN-1388 > SZAS-7. Next base: position 649,150 of record CAWGYH010000002.1, read on the forward strand.
CTGCTCTGGGAAGAGCGCACGATGACATCTGTTGCCAACCTCACGCGCGCTGACGGCATAGAATTTATGAAGCTTGCGCAAGAAATCCCCTTGAAACTTCATGTCACCACATATAAGTTAGAAGAGGCAAATAAGGCTTTAGAGAGCATCCGGAACGGCACTTTAGAAGGCTCTTGCGTCCTAGAAATCTAAGGGGTTCAAAAGGGACATCGTAAGCACGATGTCCCTTTCTCAAATAAAGAAATTTCTTTTTCTATTAGAGCTTCTTAATGATTGCGAAAGCTGTCACATCGCTATTTACGCATTTATTATACAGCTGGATTGGACCGCCTGTAGATTCAGAAGATGAAACTACTGAAAACGTTGTATAGGCAGGAACTGACTGAATGACAGAGAAGGTAACCCAGTCGGCGTCATCAGTTTCAGTGTATGTTGCTGAAACTTGTGTGCCCGCAACTTCAGTGCCATTTACCACCAGTGCAATTGCAGCACATGGGTTGTCATAGGTTGCCTCATCAAAGTCAAATACACCAGTAAAGCGCGCGCCATAGGTAATCTCGTAACTTCCACCCTGATACACGGTAAATACACCTGTTGTTGGGTTATATGCCATCGATGTGCTTATATCCATCGTTGTATTGAAAAGAATTGGGCTGCCTTGAAGCACAACCTGAGTATCTGCAGATCCGTTAGCAACGACAGAAACGAAGACCGGATGTCTTGAAGAGCATGAACTTGATGATGATGATGATGATGATGATGAACTTGATGAACAGCTTGATGAGCTAAAGAAGCCATCGCGATTCTTCATACCTTTTTTCTGACCAGCGTGGGCTTGCTTTTTCTTTACGCCCTTTCTTGCAGCTTGCACTGGAGCTGCAGGCTTGCGCATAAAAGCTCTGTTTGCGATCGGAGATCGAGCGGCCGCTATCGGCTGAGCAGCAGCTAACGATTGTGCACCAAAGCCTGCTACGAGCATGCTCAAAATAAAATACTTTTTCATTGTGTTTGTCACTCCTGAGTTAAAAGTTTGGGTTCGAACTCTTGTAGAAAAACGCATTTTACTTTTTTTGTAAAGCAAAAAAATTACACCTTTTCATAATCGAGCTCAGGTGACTGAAGTATATATGACTTTAGGCTATCCGTTGGATGCACATCGATCACAATATGGACGCGATCTATCAACCCTCTATTTTTCACAGAGTGGATCTTTGAGACGTTCGTAAAGTAAAGATTTCCTGCCTCAAGATAGTAATTTCTTCCCGCGATTTCAAAAAGAACATCCTCGCCGGTAAGAACAGGGATATGCAAGCGATAAATTGTTCCCTCTTCTATATCAAACATATCGCCATCCCTATGCCGGGGTATTTCTCTTAAACTTGGCACTTTAGAAAGCCGTACAAGACCCACTTCAGTCCCAAACTGCTCTCTAATGCTATCTAAAATAGATGCTATGTAGGGCAGTTTTTCTAAAAATGGGCTGTCCTTGCATGGAAGCATCTCCTGTTTTTTTACAGTATGAACAAGGTCAACACCCTTTTGGGTATCGGTGCCGGTGGCATTTCGTAAAGGAATTGCAAACCAATGATCGCCCGTAGCCCTTCTTGGCAAGTAGGCATCTTCCACAAGAGCAAGCTCCTCTTGCAGCATCTGTAGATCATACTGAATCTGAAGGTTGCGACAGATTACCTCATCCTCTGCAATGAGAGAAGAAAAGGAGAGTAAAAATAAAAACCATTTCATAATGTCCTCCGCAAGATAGCGCGTGTTGGGCTTGCATCAAAGCCTGCGAGCTTTAATGGAAGCGCAATAAGTTCATAAAAACCTTCCGGAACATCTTTAAGATCAAGCCCCTCAATCAGATTCATGTTATAGCGAAGGGCCATAAGGTGGCTTCCGGGGGTAGTTGTATCATATAGATCTACACTTGGCGTGTCAATACCCACAGTAAAGACGCCAAAGTCGGCAAGCTTTTCCATAAGCTGAGGATCTATTGCAGCATAGTCTGTCTGAAAAGATGGCCTTGTATAGTCAAAGGTATTTGTTGCAAAAAGCACGCGAGGAGCATGGATGCCGGAGAGGTGGCTGTAGTGAATAAGCCCTTTTTTAGGCACATTCACCCGTATTACCTGGCACTTGCCGATAAAAAAATCAAGCGGGCGCTGATCGATCGTTTCACCCTTTAAGCTGTAGTGTGAAGGAGCATCAATATGGGCTCCAAGATGGCATGTTGCCTTAAGCGTAGAAGCGGTAAACTGGCTGCCGCTCTTTATATCGCACTCTATGTGCCTGGAAAGGGGAGAGCTCCCGGGCCATACAGGAAGGTCTTTTGTAATAAGCGGCGTGATATCGTAAATCATACAACTCCTCAAATTATGTTAGAGACAATTCGATATCTTGGTAGCGGCGCATCATGTCGCGCGCGTGGGCGGCATCTTCATAGCGTTGGTCCTTTGCAGCTTTTCGCATAGCCTTGTCCCAATCGGCGATCTTTTTGCGCACATCTGCGTGCGTAAGTTCTTCGTGGGCAGTTTCTGGCTTTTTCTTGGCAGCCGGGGGCGCCTCGCTGTCTTGAAGTCCACCTTCTAGCATATGCATAAGTACGTTTTCGCGCGTTACCGACTTGGGGATGATGCCATGCTTTGTATTATACTCTTCTTGGATCTTGCGCCGCTTTTCAGTAATAGCAAGAGCGCGCCTGATAGAAGCTGTTTCTACATCGGCATACATAATCACGCGGCCATTTTCGTTGCGAGCAGCCCTTCCGCAGGTCTGGATAAGCGATGTTTCGCTTCGTAAAAAGCCTTCCTTATCAGCATCGAGAATGGCAACGAGCGACACCTCAGGAATATCAAGCCCCTCTCGCAAAAGATTAATGCCCACAAGCACATCAAAGAGGCCGCTTCGCAAGTCGTGGATGATCTGCAGCCGCTCCAGCGTTTCAATTTCTGAGTGAAGGTAGCGCGCTTTAATGCCAAGGTCGCATAAGTAGCCTGTAAGCTCTTCTGCAAGTCTTTTTGTAAGGGTGGTGACAAGTACGCGTCTTCCTTTCTTTGTCTCCTGATGGATCTCTGCCAGGCAGTCGTCGACCTGTGTTGCAGCAGGCCTGATCTCAATTTTTGGGTCAAGCAGGCCTGTGGGCCTGATAATCTGCTCCACAACAGCACCTCCAGACTCTAGCATCTCAAATTCGGAGGGCGTGGCGGAGACGAAAATGGTTTGAGGCATCAGGCGCAAAAACTCTTCAAACTTTAAGGGCCTGTTGTCATAGGCCGAAGGCAGGCGAAAGCCAAAGTCTACAAGCGCCTGTTTTCTTGCCTTGTCGCCATTATACATAGCGCGAACCTGAGGGATAGTCTGATGAGACTCGTCAACAAATAGAAGAAAATCATCGGGGAAATAGTCTATAAGGCATGGCGACGGCTCTCCGGGCTGTCTGCGGCTGAAATGCCTTGAATAGTTTTCAATACCCTTGCAGAAGCCCACCTCGCGGATCATCTCGATGTCATACATTGTCCGCTGCTGGATACGCTGCATCTCTATAAGTTTATTTTGACTTTCAAAAACCTTGATTTGCTCTTTCAGCTCCTCTTTAATACTCTCGATCGCTATAAGGCGCACCTCTTCAGGAGTTACATAGTGCGAGCCTGGATAGACGGCAATCTCCTGCATGCGCCTGCGAATTTTGCCTGTAAGCGGGTCAAACTCAGAAAGGCGCTCTACATCGTCGCCAAAAAATTCCACTCTGAAAGCAATATCCTCTTCATAGGCCGGGAAGATATCCAAAACGTCGCCCCGCACACGAAAGTTTTTGCGGCCAAAGTCTATGTCATTGCGGGTATACTGCATGTCCACAAGGTGTAAAAGCACATCGTCGCGACGCACCTTTTTGCCCTCTTGCAGGCGCAAAACCATGCCTCGGTAGTATTCAGGCGATCCAAGGCCATAGATGCAGCTTACTGAAGCCACGATAATGCAGTCTCTTCGCTCTAAAAGAGAGCGCGTTGCACTTAAGCGCATCTTGTCGATCTTATCATTGATGGCAAAGTCTTTTTCTATAAAGGTGTCGGTGCGGGCGATGTAGGCTTCCGGCTGGTAGTAGTCGTAGTATGATACAAAGTATTCGACAGCATTTGACGGAAAAAAACTTTGAAACTCTTGATGCAGCTGAGCCGCTAAGGTCTTATTGTGCGCAATGACAAGCGCGGGGCGCTGCAGGCGCGAAATCACCTGCGCCATCGTAAAGGTCTTTCCCGAGCCGGTAATACCAAGCAACACCTGCGCCTTTTGGCCCTGCTGGGCTTGCCTGCAAAGGGTTTCAATTGCCTGCGGCTGGTCGCCCTTTGGCGTAAAGTCTGTTACAAGTTCAAACATATTACATGACTGGGTGTTGGGCTATGTCGTGCTTGCCCTTGCGTTCTCGGGCAAGGCGAGAGATTTTGTTCCAGGTTCCTGATAGGCCCATAAGGCTTTTTACCTCTTTTAGCACCTCGTTTGATTCATCAAGCATCTTCATGGTGCCGTCGTAGAGCACCTCTTCGATATAGCCCTTTTCTTCGACAATAGCTTCTCTTCGTTTGCGAATGGGATCTAAGAAGGCATTGAGGGCATGAATTAAGCACTCTTTTACTTCGACATCGCCAACTGAGCCCTCTTTATATCGCTTTTTAAGCTGTTCAACTTCAGCCTTGTTTGGGTTGAAGATATCATGGTAGATAAAGACCGGATTGCCCTCTACAGTGCCCGGAATATGGGCGTGAACGCGGTTAGGGTCAGTATACATACCCTTCACCTTCTTTTCGACGGCTTTAGCATCATCAGATAGGAAGATGCAGTTGCCTGCAGATTTACTCATCTTGCCCTGTCCATCTGTGCCGATTAATGTAGGAACATTGCTTAAAAGCACCTGCGGCATGGTGAAAAATTCGCCATAAAGCTGGTTAAAGCGGCGCGCTATATCGCGGGCAAGCTCAATATGCGCTTCATTATCCTTTCCAACAGGAACAACATCGGCCTTTGTCACCAAAATATCTGCAGATTGAAGCACAGGGTAGCCTATAAGGCCAAAGGGAATGCTCTCTTCGTCCATCTTGGCATTTTTTGCCATCTCTTTAAGGCTGGGAAGGCCCTGGAGGCGGTTTATCGACACCATCATCTCAAAGATAAGGTTGAGATCGTAAATTGCAGGAAGTGCCGACTGAATATATATAAGGGATTTTTTAGGATCGATTCCGCAGCTTAGGTAGTCAAGCATCATCTCGCGAATGTGCGAGCGCGATTCTATAATATCTTCCTTGGACTTCTTGGTAGTAAGCATGTGAAGGTCTGCAATAAAAAAATAGCACTGGTAGCTATCTTGCAGATCGAGCCTGTTTTTTATCGAGCCCACATAGTGTCCAAGGTGTAAAAGCCCTGTCGGGCGATCCCCGGAAACCAGCCGTTTTTTTTTCTCATCCATGCAGCACTCCAAGCTTAAAACAGGTTTCTAAAAGGATAAATGAGAGGGAGATTGCCATAAAGATAATAAGTGCCCCTTTTCCTCCGGGAGCAATTATCTCCCCCTTCAGCTTTAGGCTGTAGCGCTTTCTCCAGGTCATAAGAGCCGGGATAATAGCAAGCAGCACAACGACGCCGTAGGCTCCTGCATATTCTAGCGCAGACAAAAAGGCGCGTTTATAGGAGAGGGCAAAGTAAAGCGGCGGCAAAAATGCGATTAAGAACACAAGCCACTTTGTACTTGCAAAGACCTTTTTCTTTAAGCCGTCTGCTAAAAAGTCTAATAAACTCATCGACACGCCCAAAAAGGAGGTGATAATAGCAAAAAAGGCAAAGAGGGTATCAACGCCCGCAATCCAGCCTGAGTGGCTAATTTCGGCCAGCACTTCAGCACCGCTCATGCCCTGTGCATAGGCTGTTTCTATGCTCATTGGACCAGATATGGGAACAATTCCAAGTGTTGCTACTTGCCAGATCGCATAGCCGATTAGCGGAAGTGAGCTTCCTATCCAGATGGCACTTTTAAGCCGCTTTACATCGTCATGAAGATAGGAGGCAAGGCTTGGTATTACCACGTGATAGCCAAAGGCGGTAAGAACTATGGATAAAGAGGGTAGAACATACTCCCAGCGATTTTTTGTAAGATAATCAAGTTGAATGTGAGGCAATGAGACGGCTAGAAGTAAACCAAAGCTTACTAGCAGGCCCAATATAAAGATGCGGTTTATGGCATCCACTGCCTTCACACCCCGCCGCAAAAGCAGGTAAAAGACGAGAAGAAGCGGAATAGCAAAGATGCCTTGAGCAAGCTGCAGCCCCGTTGCATCGTAAAAAAAATCTTGGAAAAGGGCCGTTGTACCTGCAATGTAGGCGGTGTTTAACGCATATAAGAGGAAGAGGTAGGAGATACCGCTCAAAAACTTTCCCCACTTACCAAGCGTATGTTCTGCCATCGTGACAAGGTTTGAATCTTTTGGAAGGCTTATTGTTACCTCTAAAGTGCATAGCGCCGCATAGCAAAGGTAGAGCCATACAAAACCCATTGCTAAAAGCGAAGGCAAAAGCCCGGCTCTGCCCGTACTTACAGGAAGGGCAAGCATTGCCGCTCCAGTTGCAGTGCCGGCAATAAGAAGTATGGCACCTAAATATCTGTTATTCATAAAAGTCCTAACTCAATTGCGAAAATAAAGAGTGAAATTGCAAGAATTACCCCCCAGTAGAGCGGCTTTACAAGCCCTTTTTTGGCGGCCATGATCGCAGGAAGCACCCCAAATATGCCGACAGCGCAGATACCTCCTGCAAAGTCAAGCGCCTCTAAAAAGAGGTGGGGATCGCAAAGCGCAAGAAAAAACGGGGGAAGAAGCACATAGAGCGCCAAAATTTTTGTAGAAGTGCTCTTTTCGACTTGCTGCAGGCCATCTTTCAAAAAGTCTAAAAAGCTAAAGGCTACCGGCAAAAAAGAGGTGGCAATAGCTAAAACGGCAAACCCTTTACTGAAGAGAACAACCTTTTGAGAGCCTACAGTCTCTGTTAGGACCTGCGTAACAAGCTCGCCCTGTCTTTCAGCTTGTATCCATTCGGCAACACGCGCCTCGGGAACAAGACCCAAAATGACAAATTCCCATACGAGGTAGATGGCAAGTGCAATCAGGCTGCCTGATAGTATTGCGATATTTAATGCTTTTGCATCGCGCTTCAGGTAGTCGACAAGCGAGGGAATTAAGTTGTGAAAGCCAAAGCAGATAACAAGTATCGGAAGTGCACCCCATGCAGCCGTAAAATCGGCTCTCTCAAGCCTTTCTAGCACAACAGAGGGCAGGCCAAATGCCACAAGCAGAAGGTAGCAGAGAATCATCCCCCCCATAAAGTAGCGGTTCAGCGAGTCGACAAGGCGAAGCCCCCTCGCAATTGCCACATACATTAAGCCAACTAAAAGAAGCGAGACGAAATAAAAGTTTAGGCCGCAAAGGTCTGAAATAATCACCCCGGCTGCAATAATATAGGCCGTCATGATGGCATAAAAAAGGAAGGTAAAGAGGAGCAATGCCGCAATCTTACCCGGCTTGCCAAGCGTCTTTTCAGTCATCGATAAAAAGTGAATTTCAGGCTGATTAAACGATAAAACAAGCTTTGCAAGCAAAAGCCCTGCCGCCGTCATAAAGGCCCAGGCCAGTATAAAGAAAAGTAAAGAGGGATAAAATCCTGCTTGAGCCGTCACAACTGGAATGCCAAGCATCCCGGCTCCAATGCAGCAACCGCCAATTAAAAAGCTTGCCCCTACTGTTTTATTCATTCTACCTCAAAAATATAACGGTTAAGTGTACGCCAATTGCTAAAAAAAGAAAATAGGGGATCCAAGGACCAATCATTTACCTCTTGCTATAAACTAATTATTATGATATAATGAAAAGTACTAATTATAGAGGTAATTAATTATGCCTAATTCATTTCAATGTGTTAGAGATAGAGGAAATACATTTATTTCTCATAATGGAATTTTTGTAGACAGAGTGAAAAGCAACAACAACTGGTTTACACGATTTTTTGCTGAAAAAATATTTGGCACCGCTATACCGGTAGACTTTTTTGGCAAAAGGCTCTCATTCAACTGGAAAGATTATGGGCGCATGCTCAATGCTCATGGAGAAGCTATCCAGATCTCAAAAGCCATTGTAAAAAGCCACGCCGATTTTTGCTTGCAGCAGATACGGCCTCCAAACCCAGATGCAGGACCTCTTAGCCGCTATCTTTCCTATTCCAAACGCGAATCTCTCTTCTATAAACTTGTACGAGCAATGCATAATCATGGAAACCCCAATCTTGCTGAAAAGTACGTTGCAAAGGGCGCCGACCTCAACCTTCGCTTCTGGACGCGAGGAACAGCAGGCATATCCTATGGCTCAATGAAAGCGCACCTTCCACATCATAAGCTTACTCTAGAGATGCAAAACTACACGCCTCTAATTTTTGCAAAAGAGCGCGACTGGGATACCCTTGCTGACTTCATGATACATTGCGGAGCCTATACCGCTGCAGAAGGTGAACATGTCTCTTTCCGTCGTGAAATTCTTGGCAATAACGCACATACAAGCTTAGAGCCATCTGTTACCTTTGTTCGACGCAGAGGAACAACCTATCCGCACTATAGAGCAAGACCGCACTTAGACGTCAACACCACCTATACAGCAACTATTCAGGATACTGAAACAAGAGCCTATAGTCTGGTCTTTAACCCAGCTACAAATTCCGTAATAAAACGTCATTTTGCACAGCCTCAGGTTCACACGCACACATTTGAAGCAGTAATCGGAAGCCACACTATTCCAGCGTTTTAGAACCACTCCAGAAGGACACCCCTGAAAGGGGTGTTGGAAAATAGCCCAGGTCACCGAAGGTGCCCTGGGAATTTAGGAATAAAAAAATGCACGCCCGAAGGGTGTGCTGGAAAAGCAATCGATTCCAGCACACCCTTCGGGCGTGCATTTTTTTTCAATGTTGTTCCCAGGGCACCTTCGGTGACCTGGGCTATTTGCCACCACTCCTTTCAGGAGTGATGAATGTTTAACTAACGTTGAGCGTGATTTCTCACTTCGAAAGGCCGCATCATCATGTTGTCTTCATGATCGAGGATATGGCAGTGCCATACATAGCCGCTTCCTCCCGGATAGCCAAAGCAATCATGTTCGCCAAGCGTTGCTGTTGGGTCAAACTCAAAGAGGTTTTGTCCCGGAACAACGTCCCCTAACGGAACTGTCTGCGGCGCCCAGCGAGCTACCACGCGCGTGACAGTATTTGGGAACATCTTGATTGTATCCTTCCAGCCATATTCATTCGGATCGCCTGGAATTGGTGATTCAAGTAAAAATGGCGTAACATCCGGATTTCCACCAAGATTGGGGGTGCTTAAGTATGGAAGAGGCGGACCATAGCTGTAGACCGTTCCAGGCGGCAAATTAGGAGGCGTATTAGGATAGGAATTCCATAATGTCTCATAGAGATCTCTATAAGAGCCCGTACAGGTAAATGGAGGAACAATATTTCCTACATAATAGGGCTGTCTATTAAGCAGCTGGACCTGAATCAGGTGAAAATGGATCGGGTGAGCATCTGGAGTCATGTTAATAATCTCCCAAATCTCCGTTGACCCTACCTGAGGCATCTCAGTCACGTAGACAGAACGCTTGTTAAAGGGGCGCGAATCGGGAACTGGTTCATTATTATAGGGATTCAAGCCATCGTAGCTTGTATTGTTCAGCAGCACTACTACAGGAGCTGTTGAATAGGGATCTTCCTGCTCAATTAACACAAGGCTTCTTGTAAGATTGGGAACAACACCTGGCTCTAGAGTACCCTCCGGGGTCACCAATCTGACAATAGCGTTGTCGCCTGTTCGAAGCGTAGCCCCTGGTGCTGCCGGATTAAAGCTATTATCTGGAGATGTCAATGGTTTCGTCACACGAAACTGCATTACAAGCCCTTCAACATCGGGATCGAGCACTGTACCTCCACCAGGAAATGGCGCCGGAGCGTCATTGTTAACTGTAAAAACTGCTCCTTCATAGCCTGTAAAGTCTATAATAACATCCATTCGCTCGCCCGGCGCAAAGAAGAGTCTTGGGTCGTCAAAGACAGGGCCAAGGTTGGGATCTTCCGGAGGGCAGAGGTTTGATGGGTTGTAGGTATAGGGTACAAAGCTGCTTATATTTACCGGAGTATCAAGCAAGCCGCCATCTGTTCCTATCTGCCAAATGTCTGGAACGGTTGCACTGTTGTCAGATGTCAAATAGAGTGCAAGCATCCTCGCATTGCAGGCGTCAAGAAAGCGAAAGCGATAGCGCCTTGGCTCTACTTCAAGATAGGGCCAGCTCTTTCCATTTACCAATATGACATCTCCAAAAAACTCCGGGATGGCATAGGGGTTAATGTCAGGGTTGCCCGGAGGGCCATTTAGGCCGGCAGTAAGCGGATTACCATCTGGGAAAAAGAGCTGCCCGTAGGTGTCAAACTGACGATCTGCTATTGCCAGTTCAATCTCATAATCACCTCCAGGAAGCGGTGGAGAGACCGATGTTTCAGGCTCTCCTCGCAGAAAGTAAAATCCTGCAAGCCCTGCAAATACGTTTAAGCGAGTCTCACCAAGCACATGGTCGTGAAACCAGAGCGTTGTGGCAGACTGCTCGTTTGGATAGATATATTTATTTGTTACATAGGACTCACCCTTCAGCTTTTGCTTAGGTGTAAACCAGGAGTTTGGATCGCCGTCTGCAAAGGACGGGGTCTCAGCTCCGTGCAGGTGGGCAACCATAGGCTGAGGCCCTTCATAAATGCCGGGATTGCCCTGAGGCATACCTGTACCAAATGGATAGATAACCGGATCATACGTATCAAACCCCTGTCCAAACTGAGGCCAATTCAATGGGTTTGCCCACTGAAAGCTTAAGTCCGTAGTAAGAAATTTCTGCAAGAGGGGCCCCTTAAGGCATTTGCCTTTGTCATCTTTAAATGGATAGAGGTGATTTTTATAGGTCACCTTTGTTCTCTTTTGCCGCTTAACTTCTATTGTGTGGGCAGGAAAAGATGGTCCATACACCTTTTTGCCGTCCGAGATTTTATAGCCCCATTGATAGGTACCCTTTCTTGGATTGATGGTAAAGAGCGCCTCGCCTGTCTCTACACGGCTGTAGGTTACAGAGGAGGGCAATTTTTTATAAAAAGATGTGGGAAGCAGCTTTTGCTGAAATTCCTCTGCAGAGACGGTCAGTTTTTTTCTGCCGTCAACTCGGCTTCCATTAAATGTAGGCACCGGCTCTACAAATTTGGCAATGGTGCTGCCATCAAGCACCTCTTGAATTATCTGCTGGTTTGCACAAAGCATCGAAAAGAGAAGTGCAAAACAGGCAAAAAATAGAACTTTAGCCTTGTACATTTTTATCTCCTTGTTTTTTTTCTTTTGCAAACCCGGGGTGAGGACGCTTTTTCGGCCCGCGAGGTTGGGCACGGCGACATCGTGGGCAGGCATATACCTTGCCCATATCTGTAGCCTTTACGCTTTGAATCACTGCAGCATCTTTTCCTGATGCCATCTGCAGCGTTGCGAGGACTATATTTATAAACATAAAAAACTCCATTTATTGATCTTTGTGATGGCAGCAAGCAGGTTTTGGCTGCACTTGTTCAGGCTGCCGGACGAAGCGATTTAATAGATAGCTTACAGCAACTGAATAGACAAGCCCAAGAACAAGCGAAATTGCACCCACTTGCCCGATATTTCTCAGGCTAAAATTGCCATTTCCATCGCACAGACGAATGTCAAAAATGAGCTTCAATGCCACTGTAGTTATACCAAGCATCGCTGACGTGATCAGAGTGACTTTTGTGCGAAGGTCCGGACGGTCAATTCCAAAATAGGCGGCAATACCACCTCCTGCCATAGCAATAGCCGGGCATGCAGGACATATCATATTTGTTCTCCTTATATTGGAGCCTTACTTCATAAGAAAAACAAAAATTGAATGCAAGTGTAAAAGCTGGACTAGTCCAGGCCAAGACGCTCAGCTGTTTTTTGCTCTTGGCCAAGGCGGCCAAGTTCATAGCCTTCATAGTCTACAAACCTAAAGAAGCGTTCAAACTGAGGTTCTGCGCGCGCCACCTCTTTTGCCATGCATTGCGCTATGTGGCGATACGATGGATGGCCTGCGGCAATCGAGCGAAGCTCGCATAGCCACTGCAGGGAACGAAGGTTTACGTTAAAGTACCAGCGAATATTGTAGGCCATAGGCACAACGTACTGTGCCTCTTCAGGAAGCTCTTTGGCTATAGTGTCAAAGGCATCCTTTGCGGCGTCGAGTGCCGAGCAGTAATCTGAGCTTAGATGGCTTTCGATAAGCTCTTGCGGAAGGTAGTAGCCGTAGTTGCAGGTAAGAAGCTGGCGCTCTTGGGTAAGCATGCGGTGGCGATGCAGGTCGCGATAGGCTCCAAAGTCTGCCATAATCTCAAACGTAAAGTTTGCATGCTCAAGAGCGCGCGGCGACTTATTTCTTCTATTTTCGCGATACTGTGCGGCGATCTCTAAAAGCCTGCCGAGCTCCTCTTCCGATAAACGTCGAGAGTAGTCTACAAGCGACTGAAGGCTAGCATCAGAATGGGCATACATAAGCGCGCCTGCCACCTTGTAGATGCCTTCAGGATCAAAAGAGATGAGGCGAGCGCCTGCTTCGTCGTTACTCAGCTCGCTTCCCGAAGAGGCCAAGGTATAAGCCTTAAGATCGGCCTGCATAGATTCGGTAAACTGTGCAAATGTCTTATGGTGCTTATGGGTAGGCTCTGCGCGGCGAATGAAGGATGGCATTACCTTATAAAGCTCTTCATAGGCATGCTTGGATAGCTCCTGAAGTTCGGCTAAGTTATGGCAATGCATCTTATGGATCATATATTCAAAGAAGCGGCCATTGCCATAAAAGCCCATGTTGGTAAGCGTTGCGGCAGGAAGAAGGCCTCGCAGGCAGTCAAGCACCTTGGCTCTTAAAGCGGCAGCATATGCAGTTTTTGAGGTCTCTTGGTCGCGAGGAAGGCGCGCTTCCATAAAGGCTGTCAGCGGCGGAATAAGCTTTGCATAGGTGTCAAAGAGCATATTGCAGGTGTTGACATAGAGCGACCTGTAGGCCGATGTCATCAATATAGGCTCGCGATAAAAGAGGTATTCGCCCTTTACCTTTTGGTCAAAGTAGATATAGCGTGTGGACTTTTCAAGAGGCGAGCCGCCAATTCTTCCATCCTCAATCGCCTTTGCAGCAAGCATGGAGATGTTTTCGATAGCAAGATGAGCCCCGCCCAACTCTCCGATAGAGTCATCGCCATAGCCATCCAGAATGCGATCGTAAAAGTTTTGCGCCTTTTTAATGGCGATAAACTGCTGGTTAGCATCATCAGTTTCAGGCATATAAGCCATACCTGCAATCTGATCAAAGCAAGTTTCATCCGGATTTGCAATGAACTCCTTCAATAAAAGGGATCGAAGGCCAAGCGACGATCTCGAGTATCGCGAAAAAAGCGCTCCCTTAATAACTTCAGGAAGGTTTCTCAGCACAAACACAGAGCCCTTTGTGTTTGTAACAAAACGCTCTAAGATCTTAATTTGATTCGGACTAAATTCTTCGTAATCTTCTAACATATGCACTCTTTACAAAACGTTAACAAATAGTGCCAAAACTGACTTGTGAGTGCAAGAGAAATTTGCGGCTATCCTGTCTCAACGGTTAAAACGATAGAACGATAGAACGATAAAATTATAGAAAAAAGGCCTTGTTTACCTTGTCTCAGGAAATTTTCGGTTACGAAAAAAAATTAAACACAAAGACACGAAGCCACAAAGCGCTTCGCGAAGCTTGCAATGATGTGCAGGTCACGTTTCTTGGCCATTTTTCACATGAAAAATGGCCCACAGGGCATGCCGCGGGGCGGCAACGCTTCGCCCTGAAATAAGACGTTGGCTGAAAAGGCATATGGTGCGTAATTATATCCTTATAGTCTCAACCTAACAGCAGGGCGAAGCGTTGCCGCCCCGCGGCATGCCCTGTAGGCATTATTTTCGCAAATAATGCCATTAGCTGTGCCAGACAAGTGTTATAAGCAACGCACTGCGCTTTGTGGCTTCGTGTCTTTGTGTTTCAATTATTTTTTGTAAATATACTGAGGCGAGCGTGAAACTTGACCGAAAAGGTGAACAAGACCGAAAAAAATTAAACCATCGATGGCTCTTTTTCTCGTTGTTATCGTTTTATCGTTTTAACCGTTGAGATACGCATCGATGAGCAATTTCCATCGAAAATTATTCGATTGCAGGCTGGTCCAGTGGCGAATCTCAGAGCAAGACATCCTGCTAAAAAGAATAATCTCGTCATCTAAAAGGCGCACCATCAGGGGAAGGCTTGAGCCGTTGGTAAGGGGGTCTAGATTTTTTTTACATGAGCGCCACTGCTCTATTCTATAAAAAAGGCGCAGCATAAACAATGCAAGGACGACTAAAGGAAAAAGATAGTGAAAGCCAAACAAAAGCGGCAAAAATGAGAGGAGGAGCAGTGCAGATTCCCACGAGCGCTCAAAAATTGGGCCAAAAAGCTTGCGGAATTTGCTTTTTGATAGGTAGTAGGCAAAGATCTCTTCGAAGGCTATTGATTCAAGGGGGGCACGGCTCGCGTGCACATATTCGTGATGCAGCACTTCATCCTTGTCGTAGATGCCAAGGTAGCTTGCATTATGCTCAAAGTGGCTATTTAGCTGGATTTCTGTAGTGTTGCCAATCCATGTGCAGCCGGCTTCCCAAGGCCTTAATCCCTTGTTAGAGTAGGTTACCCGAACCCATGAGGGCTGTAGATCATAGATCTCAATAAATGGTGCGCTTTTTGTTCCGATAAGGCGGCAAGCGCGCGCCTGATAGGTTTCAAAAGTATCCTCAGGCAGGGCAAAAATGCCCTGCCTATTCCACAAAAGGCAATTAGAACTGACTTGAGTGGTAGGTGACATCAGAAACCTTTCCTTGATCATCAAACTTAATAACTACCGTTAATGTACGCTGGCTGGATCGGCTAGCACCGGCTTCTTTGCCGTAGCCGCCAAGGATAAGCCAGATGCCGCCCTGATCGTGCGAGTAGGCAACTTCACGGGCAATCTTATCGTACACCCAAGCCTCTCTGCCATTTGCATCTTTTGTTACGATGTTTGGCGAGCCGAGATGTTCGGCAACTTCAGCCTGTGAAAAGCCCTTCTGGATCTTTCTCTGGACATTGCCAAGGGTAAATTTCTCAGCAGGTTCAGCTGACACCGCTTCTTGATGCTGGCGAGCTGACTCGCAGCTTGTAAAAAGTACAATGCCAAATAGCGCTATTATTAACTGCTTCATACAACCTCTAAATATTTTGTTTTTCAATAAAAAGACCTTTATCTACCTTAGAAAAGAAATCTTGATAAAATGGCCCGTCAGTTAGCTGCCTAACCGAAACGACAGCTCCCCTATTATCCATAATTTTGGACTGAAAGTTTGCTCTTACACGCACGCCCTTACCAAATTCACTCACGCTTACTGTAGCCTCGATTATCTCATATTTTTCCCACCTTGCGCCATCGCTGCGCTGAAACTTTGCCCAAAACGGCGAGTTGGGATTTTCAATATCCACTTCCTTTGTTGCCGTAAGAAACCCAAGGTCCATCGCCACATTTTTTACGATAAAATTCTCGTCCTGGAGCACGTTGAGAACGCTTTTCATCACAAGCCGCAAGTCGTCGGTAGGAAACTCGCGCGTCTGTATTTGACGAATTTCAAGCTGTGTATTCTCAGGCGGTTCAGGCTGCTGTGTAGCACATGACGTAACGAACAAAACACAGAATAGATAGGGGATAAATCGAAACATAACTCTGTTACCTCAGTTATTAAGGAAACAGTATAACAGAAAAGGTATTAACGAGCGTTCATGTCGTAAGAGGGGTCTTCGTAGATGTCCTCTCCAAAAATGCCATCTACTTCCGTAACGGTCCCGGGAACTTCAAGCTGTACACCCTGCTCGGTTTGGGTTGCGATCGGCGTAGATTGATCGTGGCAAAAGGCCAAAGCCGGCACAAGGATCTGCCATATCATAATAAAGCGCTTCATAATTACCCCCTCCATTTGTTTTTCTCATAACGGAAGGGGCATTTACTATCAATAACTATTTTAAATTTTGGAGAGCGGTGCTATTTTTGCTACAAGGCACTTAGGGGTATCATCCCGACTAAAGAGCACCTCGTACATAAGGCCCAGGGAGCTTTCTTTTACATTTTCCACGCGGCCGGCACCAAACTGCGGGTGAAACACCTTTTCCCCTATGCTAAAGACACCTATGTAGGGCTGCGCTGCTGGCGGAGCTTGCCTTGAAATTGGCTCCATCGTGGGAGCTTGCGATACTGCCATTTTTTTAAAGATGGGCGGAATCTCGGCTAAAAAACGGCTTGGCCGCATATGGCGCGTAGCTCCCCATAGGCTTCGTACCTGGGAGTAGCTTATGAAAAGATTCCTTTTTGCGCGGGTGATGCCGACGTAAAAAAGCCTTCTTTCTTCTTCTACCTGCTCAGGAGTCTTTTTAGAGTTAATATGAGGGAAAAGATCCTCTTCAAGCCCAACTAGAAAGGCAGTTTCAAACTCGAGGCCTTTGCCATTATGGATGGTCATGAGCGTTAAGGCATCTCCATCCTTGCTTTGGTTGTCCATAGAGGTAGAAAGGGTGGTGTCAGCTAAAAAGTTTGAAAGGGTGGGGTTTTCGTGAGCCTCTTCCCATTCTTGTGCCTTCACAATAAGCTCTTCTAAGTTTTCAAGCCGCTCCTGTTTTGTCTCAGAATCTTGGCTGATAACGTCGATATAGCGGCTTTGGAAGATACTTGCCCGCACAAGCTCAACAACTGATTCATTTTCAGATGTCGCCTTCAGCATCTCAAAGGTCTTTGCAAAGTCAAGCCAGCCCTCCTTCTGCTTTGAGGTCACTGTAAAGGGAAGAGTCGAGAAGCCATTATCCTTTGCAATATCAAGCATAAAGTGAAGAATGTGCTTGCCCGACTCTGCTTGAGCATCAACAATCTTTTCTAGCGTCGTATCGCCAATGCCGCGCTTGGGCAGGTTTACTACGCGCAAAAACGACACTAGATCCTGCGGGTTATCAAGAAGCCTTAGCATACTTAAGACATCCTTAATTTCTTTTCGCAAATAAAAGGATACCCCTCCCACAATAACGTAAGGAATGCGGCGGGCCAACATTTCATCTTCAAGCACACGCGACTGTACGTTGGTGCGATAAAAAACGCACATGTTAGAAAGAGACGTCCCCTTCTTTTCTACAAAATCCTGAATTTGGCGTCCTACAAAGCGCGCCTCTTCCCGCTCAGACCTTGCAACGTAAAAATTGATCTTTTCACCCTCTCCCAAAGCACTCCAGAGCTTTTTTTCATAGCGGCCATCGTTTCTTTGGATAACGGCGTTAGCTGCCTGCAGAATGATGTTTGTGCTTCTATAGTTTTGCTCAAGGCGCACCACTTTTGCACCGGAAAAGTCCTTTTCAAAGTTTAAGATATTTTGGATATTTGCCCCGCGCCAGGAATAGATCGACTGGTCGGGATCGCCAACCACAAAAAGGTTGCAACAATCACCTATAAGCAGACTCACAAAGCTATACTGGGCGCCATTCGTATCTTGATATTCGTCGACTAAGATATACTTCCAGCGCGCTTGATAGTACTGCAGCACCTCTTCAAAGCGGGTAAAGAGCTCTACAGGCAGCCTTAAAAGATCATCAAAGTCTACGGCGTTACATTTTTTTAGCTTTTCGTTATAGCGCTCATAGAGCACTGAGTAGTCCTCCTGCTTTTCAACGGCCTGGCCGTTCTTTATGCGGCTTATGTAGGCTCTTAGCGCCTTTAAATCAAGCGTTGTGCTTGCCCCAAGCTCGCGGCAGGTCTCTTTTAGCAGCTTTTCAGAGTCGCTTTCATCATAAATTACAAATTCACTTGTATAGCCCAGGTGATGAATAGATTCGCGAAGAAGCCTTGCCCCTAAGCTGTGGAAGGTAGTGACAAGCACATTTACGCTTGCATACTTCTGTACGCGCTCCTTCATTTCGTGGGCAGCTTTATTGGTAAAGGTAAGCCCCAAAATTTCAGAGGGGCGAACTCCCGATTGTAAAAGGTGGGCAATTCGAAGCGTTGCCACGCGCGTTTTGCCGGACCCTGCACCCGCAAGCACAAGCATGGGGCCATTTATATGCTGCACTGCTTGAAGCTGCTCTGGATTTAAGTTACTCAATTCTTGATGAAATTGCTGCATAAGTTATAGATTCCATGTTACAATAGGGAGAAATTGTAAAGCGTTAGCGTGAAACAGACTACTAGATTCTTACTTCTTTTTATTCTTTTTACCTTAAAGGCTCTTGCCTTGGAGGTAGGGCTTGACCTAGTCTTTTCCGATCCCTACGTTACAATGGTCAAAGGTAAAAAAATTGGTCTAATCACAAACCAGACTTCCGTAAACAAATCACTAGAAACAAGCGTCCGGCTGTTCCTGAAAGAACAAGAAAAAAATAAATTTGAACTTGTGGCGCTCTTTGCCCCGGAACATGGCATCTATGGCGATATCCATGCTGAGAAAGAGGTAGCCAACACCAGATCTGACGAAGGGCTGCCGGTACACAGCCTGCACGGTAAAACACGCCGCCCAACCCCTGAAATGCTAAAAGGGATAAATCTTCTTGTTTTTGACATTCAAGATATCGGCATCAGAAGCTACACCTACGCAAGCACCCTCTTCTACGCCATGGAGGAAGCAAAAAAGCAGAACATCCCGGTACTCGTTTTGGACCGACCCAACCCGATAAATGGCCTGATAGTTGACGGACCAATGCTTGAAAAAGAGCTGCGCTCTTTTATCGGATATGTAAATGTCCCCTACTGTCACGGCATGACAATAGGCGAGCTTGCTCGCTTTTTTAATGAAGAATATAAGATTGGCTGCGATCTGCATGTGGTCCCTATGAAAGGCTGGAAGCGCTGGATGCACTTTGACGCTACAGGTCTTCACTGGATCCCCACAAGCCCCAATATCCCTGAAGCAACATCGCCCTCTTTTTATGCCATGACGGGCTTTTTGGGCGATATGCGCTACGTCTCAATCGGCATAGGGTACACGCTGCCATTTAAAGTGGTAGGCGCCCCATGGATAAACCCCAACCGCTTAAGCTCTCGCTTAAATGAATTAAAGCTGCCGGGCGTTCACTTTTACCCCTTCCGCTTTCGCCCCGTTGGCAGCTCTTTTGCCCAAAAGCCGTGCAAGGGAGTGAAAATTTTAGTCACCAATCCCCAGCGTTTTCTTCCGGTTACCACATCATATGCGCTGCTAAGCGTACTAAAAGAGCTCTATCCAAAAGAGACCCAAAAAGCGCTTCGCGAGCTTAAGTTGCAGCCCCATAGCTTCTATAAGGCGTGCGGAACGCACGCCATTTTCAATATTCTAGAAAAAGAAAAACAGCCCTTTACGAAACTTCGCGCCATTCACTCTAAAGAGCGCCAGCAGTTTCTCGAAATTAGAAAGAAGTACCTCAATCCTGCATATAATATTTAGCACTCGAGGCTTTTGGCTGCTAAATGATTGACGAAAATGGAGAAAAGCGCTACCTTAGAGGCCAACTAAGAAACCTAACAACATGAGGATTGTATACATATGAAGATAAAACCATTAGGCAATCGCGTCCTCGTTCAGCGATCAAAAGTAAAAACGACAAAGGGGGGCATCTTGCTTCCTGACACAGCGCAAGAGAAGCCAAAAGAGGGCAAAGTTGTAGCTGTCGGTCCAGGCAAAACAAACGACGATGGCCAAATTGAAGTAATGTCCGTGCAAGTGGGCAACACCATTCTTTTTGGATCATACGCCGGTACCGAAGTAAAGGATATGGGCGAAGATAATGAATTCCTCATCATATCTGAAGATGAAATCTTGGGCATTGTAGAATAATTGATAAGGAGAGAGCACAATGGCAAAAATGCTGCAATTTAACGAAGAAGCCTTAAAGGCGCTCTCAAGAGGCGTAAAAACCCTTGCTCGAGCTGTAAAGGTAACACTTGGCCCAAAAGGGCGCAACGTGGTGATTAATAAGGGCCTCGGCGCTCCGCTTTCTACAAAAGATGGAGTGACTGTAGCCAAAGAGGTTAACCTCAAAGACAAATTTGAAAACCTTGGCGCACAGATTGTCAAAGAGGCTGCCTCTAAGACATCTGACGTTGCAGGCGACGGCACAACAACAGCGATTGTTCTTGCTGAAGCCATATTCCAAGCCGGCCTTAAAAACGTGTCGGCAGGCGCTAACCCCATGACTGTAAAGCGGGGCATTGAAAAGGCTGTAGAGGCACTTGTCAGCGGCTTAAATGAACTTGCTACGCCTGTATCAAGCAGCGAAGAGATCAAGCAGATCGCCCAAATATCTGCCAACAACGATCCTGAGATCGGCAAGATCATATCAGATGCGATGGAGAAGGTAGGAAAAGATGGCATCATCACAGTAAGTGAAGCAAAAGGCATCGAAACTACCCTTGACGTTGTTGAAGGCATGCAGTTTGATAAAGGCTATGTATCGCCCTACTTCATCACAAATGGCGAACAGATGTCAGTTGAACTTGACCATCCTGCTATCTTAATTACAGACAAAAAGATCTCAAATGCAAAAGACATTGTTCCTATCCTTGAACAGGTGATGGAAAAGGGTGCAAGACCCTTCTTGATCATTGCAGATGATGTCGATGGCGATGCCCTTGCAACACTTGTTGTTAACAAGTTAAAAGCCGGTCTTCCCGTATGCGCAGTAAAGGCCCCGGGCTTTGGCGACCGCCGAAAGGCGATGCTGCAAGATATCGCAATCTTAACGGGCGCTACCTTCATCTCCGACGAAGTAGGCCTTCGCCTTGAAGATGCCACCGTAGATATGCTTGGAACATGTAAATCGCTAAAAGTGACAAAAGATGAAACCACCATCATCGATGGCGCAGGCAATCAAAAGATGATCCAAGAGCGCACAAAAGCTATTAAAGTAGAACTTGCTAACAGCACATCAACCTACGAAAGAGAAAAGCTCGAAGAGCGCCTTGCACGCCTTGCTGGCGGCGTTGCCGTCATCAACGTGGGAGCTGCTACCGAAACTGAGCTTAAAGAGAAAAAAGCTCGCGTAGAAGATGCACTGCATGCAACAAGGGCGGCAGTAGCAGAAGGCATCGTCCCAGGCGGGGGCGTAGCTCTTCTTCGCGCCTTAGCGAAGCTCGATAAGCTGAAACTGTCAGGCGATGAAGCAATTGGCGTAAATATTGTACGCCAAGCAGCCTTTGAGCCGGCAATTGCCATTGCAAACAACTGCGGAAAGCAGGGGCAGCTTGTTGCTGAAAAAATCTACGAGGCAAAAGGCGCATTTGGCTACAATGGCCTCACAGATCAGTTTGGCGACCTTGTAAAAGAGGGCGTAATCGACCCTGTACAGGTAACCAAGACTGCTCTTATCAATGCAGCATCCATTGCAGCAATGCTCTTAACCACAGCCTGCATGATCACCGACAAGCCACAAAAGAAAACTGCAAACCCTGCAGGCGCTATGGGCGGCATGGGTATGGGTGGAATGGGTGGCATGGGAATGGGTGGCATGGGCGGCATGGGCGGAATGGACATGGATTTTTAAACCCAACAAAGGACCTAAAGGACCAAAGGGACATAAAGGACAAAAAAGGGCGCATTATCCTTTAGGTCCTTTATGTCCCTTTGGTCCTTTAGGTCCTTCAAAATATGGAGACTCTCACTATGCCAACCTATCGCTACAAATGTGATTCCTGCAAAGAAGAGCAAGAGATTGTCCAAAAGATCTCTGAACCTGCTCTTACAGAATGCCCTCACTGCCACAAAGCAACCTTAAAACGCATCCCTCCCAAAGAGGTAGCGATCCAGTTTAAAGGCTCAGGCTTTTACATCACGGACTACGACAAAAATAAGGGTGATAAAGGCGACTGCGGCAAAGGCTCTTGCGGCTGTCATTAACACAAAGGAAAGGCCTAGCATTAAAAAAGCACTCCATGTATGATACTCTACAAAATTTGCACTGGTAGCTCAGCTGGATAGAGTACCTGGCTACGAACCAGGGGGTCAGAGGTTCGAATCCTCTCCAGTGCGACTTCTTTACTCTTTATGCCAACTTACTCGAAAAATAACATTGATATCGTAGCCTTTCCTTCCGGATCTCTTGGGACAAATGCCTACCTTGTCATCTGTAAAAAAACTCAAAAAGCCGCTCTTTTTGACGCGCCGCAAGATAGCCATCTGAAGGTGCTGCGAGAGTGCCAAAAGCGCGCCTGCCAGCTTGAAAAGCTTATTCTTACACACAGCCACTGGGACCACATCGCAGAAGCTAGCCTCTACAGCCTCCCAACTTACGTTCATCCGGAAGATGCCTACAACATAAAGTCGCCAGGCTCTGACAACGTGCGCTCCTGGTTAGAGATCGAAGCTGTTCATCCGGCTGGACTATTAAAGGATGGAGATCATTTTTTTATTGGAGATAGCTCCTGGAAGGTTATTCACACTCCGGGACACACTCCCGGGGGCGTTTGTTTCTGGTGTGAGGATGAAAAGGTGCTTATCTCAGGAGACACGCTCTTCAAGGGCTGTATGGGCCGTGTAGACCTTCCTACCTCAGAGCCTGCGCGCATGTGGGCATCGCTTAAAAAACTCCAAATGCTGCCAAAGCAGACCGAAGTTTTTCCCGGCCACGGATCGCCAACTACTATCGGGGCTGAAAGCTGGCTTGCACATGCAGAGGAAATGTTTGGTTGACAAAAACCCGCCCAATACTATAAGATTGTTTTTTAAATTTAAGGAGACGCATCATGGGAGTACTCGTAGGAAGAAAGGCACCTCAATTTACTGCAAAGGCAGTTGCCAATAGATCCATCGTAGAAAATTTTAGCCTCGACCAGTACCTGGGAAAGAAGGTTCTTCTCTTTTTTTACCCCTTAGACTTTACCTTTGTCTGCCCAACCGAGCTTCACGCCTTCCAAGAGGCTCTTTCAGAGTTTGAAAAGCGAAACTGCCAGGTGATAGGCTGCTCAGTTGACAGCCATTTTTCACACCTTGCATGGGTTGAAACCCCGAAAGCCCGGGGCGGAATCGAGGGAGTAACCTATCCTTTAGTCTCCGATCTTAATAAAACCATTTCACGCGATTATGACGTCTTAGTGCCTGGCGAAGGCATTGCATTCAGAGCCCTCTTTTTAATTGATGAAAAGGGCATGGTTTTCCACCAGCTTGTAAACGCCCTGCCGCTTGGCCGCTCTGTGGAAGAGGCGATCCGCATACTCGACGCTCAAATTTTCTTCGAACAAAATGGCGAAGTATGCCCTGCAAACTGGGCTAAAGGCAAAAAAGGGATGAAAGCGACCCAATCGGGCCTTCAAGACTACGTAGCTGCAACTATTAGTTAGTCATGTAGTCATAAAAATCTGCTTCATTTATAAGCAGAAGGCTATGCTGCTCCCTGCAAAGAGTAATCCCCTCATCGATGAGCTTTGATGATCCAACGCCCGGCAAAAAGAGCGCCTGGAGGCTTATGAGGGGAGATTTGACGTTGCGAAGAAGGCGAAACCCAAAAAGGTAATCCTCATGGCTTACACCCTCTTCGCGCACCTTAAAATAGAGTATCTGCTTTCCATATAGAAGCGTTTGGACGGCAAAATAGAGGCCCTGAGTCTCATTTGGCGGCTCGCCGAGATTATCGAAAAGATCCCTGAGCGACCGGCAAAAGTAGACCTGGTGAACTATTCCTTTCTCAGCCTCTCCAAAAAGGGCAACGACTGACGAAGTCATAAATTACTCCCTTTTTCTCTTAATCTCGATCTTGATCTTAATCTTAATCTTTTTCCTCACGCGCTTCGCCCTAAAGTAGAGATCAAGATTAAGATTAAGATCAAGATCAAGATTAAGACCCTCACCCCTATTATAACACAAATAGTTTATTTTTTAAACCGGTTGCCATCGCAATACACGGCCGTCCCATGCAGCTCCTGCTCGATCTGCAACAGGCGGTTATACTTTGCAACGCGATCGCTTCGGCAGGGAGCGCCTGTTTTAATCTGGCCGCATCTTGTAGCAACTGCCAGGTCTGCTATAAAGCTATCTTCCGTCTCACCCGATCTATGCGAGATGATGCAGGCATAGCCATTAGCTTGTGCAAGGGCAATCGTATCAAGAGTCTCTGTTAGTGTGCCAATTTGGTTTAATTTGATCAGGATGGCATTTGCGCACTTTGCATCTATCCCCTTTTGTAAAAAGCGGGGGTTTGTCACGAAGATGTCATCTCCTACAATCTGCACTTTAGACCCAAGGCGCTCTGTAAGGTAGTGCCAGCCCTCCCAATCGCCCTCTGCAAGGCCATCTTCTATTGAGTCTATAGGAAAATGTGAAACAAGGCTTTCAAGATAGGCAACCTGCTCTTTATAGGTGCGATTTCCCTCATATTTGCCATTTTTATAGAGCTCTGAAGCTGCACAATCAAGCGCAAGGGTAATATCTTTGCCCGGAATAAAGCCTGCTTCTTTAATTGCCTCCATGATAACTTCTAAAGCCTCTTCGTGTGAAGCGAGGTTTGGGGCAAAGCCGCCCTCGTCGCCTACAGAAATGACATGCCCCTTGCTTTTTAGAATCTTTCTTAGCACATGATACACCTCTACACCCCACCTCAACGCCTCTGAAAAACTTTTTGCACCGACCGGCCGAATCATAAATTCTTGAAAATCGATGCTATTATCGGCATGGACGCCGCCATTAATGATGTTGAGCATAGGGCAGGGCAGCTCCTTTGCTACTATGCCGCCTAAATAGGCGTAAAGGGGCTCTTTTTTCACTATTGCTGCAAGGCGAGCGCAGGCTAAAGAGACAGCAAGCGTGGCATTCGCTCCAAAACGGGATTTATTTTCTGTGCCATCTGCTTTGATCATAAGGTTATCAATAGAGGCAAGATCTTCAAGCGAGGTGCCTACCAAAAGATCCGATAAAGCCCCATTTATGCTTGCAATAGCCTTTAAAACGCCCTTTCCATTGTAGCGGCGTTTATCGCCATCTCTCAGCTCTAAAGCCTCATTTTGGCCTGTTGATGCCCCTGATGGCACCCAGGCCCAGGCCTCCTGCCCCCCCTCTGCCACAGCGCGGCAGGCAACGGTAGGATTGCCCCTTGAATCGAGTACTTCTAAACCTGAAAGCGATAAAATCTTGTCCATATAACTCCCTAAACTGGTATACTATATTCATGAAACTTACTATTACTCAACCAATGCCCCTTTTAGAGGCGCTTTCCCTGCTTTGCCGAGATTCCAGCAAAACGCGCCTACGCGAGTTTATACGTGAGGGGCGCATACTTGTAGATGGTGAAATCATCACCCGTAGCGATATTAATCTTCAAGCAGGCCAGGTTCTTGCCTTTGATGAGCACAAGGTCAAATATGACATAAGCGGACTTAAAATTGTGTATGAAGATCAATTTCTTGTGGTAATTGATAAGCCGGCCGGCCTTTTAAGCGTGGCAAGTAACTTTGAAGCGAAAAACACTGCCCACGCAAAGCTAAAAAAGCGCTACTACCCAAAAAAAGTTTTTGTGGTTCATCGCCTAGACCAAGACACATCGGGCCTCATGCTCTTTACTGCCCATCACGAATCATACCTTGCCCTTAAAAAGGCCTTAAAAGAGCGCGAGATTAAACGAACATACCACGCGATGGTAGAAGGCACGCTCACAGGCTCAGGCAGCTGGAGCTCCTATCTCCAAGAAGATGCTAGCTACTTTGTGCATACATCAGAAGACCCTGACGAGGGTGAACTTGCTGTCACTCACTACCAAGCAGTAGAATCAAAAAATAACTACACCCTTGTCCGCTTTACCCTAGAATCGGGCAAAAAAAACCAGATCCGCGTACAATCGGCAAACGCCGGCCACCCAATTGTTGGCGACAGCAAATATGGCGCAAAAACAAATCGCTTCAGCCGCCTTGCCCTTCACGCCACAAACCTTGAGTTTGTCCATCCGATCACCCAGAAAAGACTCGCTTTTACTTCACCCTTCCCTATAAGCTATTAAAATCCGTAGCATTGCCCGAATTTCGCCTTTATACTATGATGCGAAAAAAGAGTAACTTCTCAAAAAGTCATGGCGCGCGTTGCTTGATGCAAGGAAATTCTTTCCCTTTCGAGACCGAGACCGAGACCGTGACCGAGACCGGTAATTTGGCCCAGAATGGTGTTTGGGCAATATAATCAGTCTCGGTCTCGGTCACGGTCTCGGTCTCGAATGTAAAAATTATTGACTCCTTCAAGCAAGTTTTGTCATGACTTTTTGAGAAGAGTTACAAAAAAGAGGAAGTATGGACCAAATACCCGACAGGCACCTTGAATGCGGCGAATGTAAAAAGCCCGTGGCAGTCATCTACACCGAAATTGTGGGCAAAACAATGTATCGCATCGCCATGTGCTCAGAGTGCCCAATACTGAGGCAGAAGCTCTATGGCTCTAAGATCGCCGAACCACGAGGACTGCAAGCGCAAACGCTCGGGCTCTGCTGCGGCGTCTGCAACACGACGGCAGACGAAATAAAGATGGGGATACCTGTTGGCTGCAGTACGTGCTATGAGGTGTTTAGCGACCTTATTTCTCAAGAACTTATTTCACAGGAAAGACTACCCGCTGCAATAAAAGGCAAACGCCCGGTGCCGTTGCATATAGGGCGCATACCTGGGCAAGCAGCTGAAGTAAATCCTGCCTTAAAACTATTGACTCTTCATCAGGCGTTAAACGAAACATTAGCAAGAGAAGACTACGAACAGGCCGCATGGCTTCGCGACCAGATAAAAGCACTTACAGAGGGCAATAAAACCGATGAGCAAAAATAATTCGCCGCTTGTATCGCTGCATGCCCCTTGGGATCACAACCAAAATGCCATATGGCTTGCCTCTACGCTAAGGCTTATGCGAAATATTGACAAATTTAAATTTCCACATAAACTGGACGCTGAGCGTAAAAAACACATCCTACATCTGGCAAGTAAAGCCGTTTTACAATCGCCGGAACTAAAAAATCCCTATATTCTACCGGCCGAGGAGATGACTCCGGCTGAAAAAGAATTTTTAATTGAACATTTTTTGCTGTTCGAAGGCCTTCAGGAAGCCGCTAAGGGTGCAGCCTTTGCCCTTGACGCATCAGGCGAAATGATTGTGCTATTTAACATAAAAGAGCACATTCAGATCCAGTGCACAGATACAACCGGAGACCTTGAAAGAAGCTGGAGTAAAATATGTGCTATCGAAAACGAGCTTTCAAAAGATGTAAACTTTGCCTTTTCTGAAAAATTCGGCTTTCTTACTGCTGACCCGCTACATTCAGGCTGCGCCCTTCTAGCATCATCCTACCTGCACCTTCCCGCTTTAATCCATCAGCACACACTTCTTGATCTGGTCGAAAAAGAGCGAATGGAGGGGATTACAGCGACAGGCCTGCAAGGAAGCCCTGATGACCTCGTAGGAGACATCCTCATGCTGCGAAACGTCTATACACTTGGGGTAAATGAAGAGACCATTCTCTCAACGCTTCGATCTGCCATACTGCGCCTTGTGGTGGCAGAAAAAGATGCAAGAAGCGCTATCAAATCAAGTCAAGACGAGCGCTTTAAGGACCAGATCTTCCGCGCCATCGGCCTTGTAAAATATTCTTATAAACTAGATGCCCAAGAAGCATTAAATGCTTTAAGCCTTCTAAAGCTTGGCATCGAACTTGGCTGGCTAAAAGGGGTGACAGTAGAGACTATAAACAAACTCTTTTTTGACTCAAGAAGAAGCCACTTAACATATCTTTTGAGTGAAATAACCCCTGGCGCCGACATTGGCGTTAAAAGGGCGGAGCTTCTTAGATCACAGACTGAGGGGTTGAGTTTGGTGTTGTAACAAGAAAGGACGAAAAGGACAGTTAACTATGGTCCTTTAGGTCCTTTTGATCATTTTAAATGATTCTATGCAGCTTTTTGGAGCCTTGCAGTAAGACGAGCCTTTACACGACTTGCCTTGTTCTTTTTGAATATGCCTTTGTTTACGCCTTTGTCAACGAGGCTTGACACTTCTGAAAAACAGTTCATCTGCGCTTCTTTGTTGCCTGATTTTAGGCTCTCAAAAAATGCCTTCACGGTATTTCTAAAACGTGATCGATCGGCTTTGTTTTGCACGCGTCGCTTGTCATTTTGAAGCTGCCTTTTTTGTGCAGTTGGACGCTTTACTTTCTTAACTTCTTTTTCTTTTGACTCTCCAGCCATGTAGATTCCTCTTCCTTAGAGTTGTTGATTTATATCGACTTTGCAAC
Source organism: uncultured Chlamydiales bacterium (assembly GCA_963826935.1). Classification (GTDB taxonomy): domain Bacteria; phylum Chlamydiota; class Chlamydiia; order Chlamydiales; family FEN-1388; genus SZAS-7. The sequence goes on from CAWGYH010000002.1 coordinate 677,574, forward strand.
AATCATACTAAAAAGTCTTGATTTTTCCCACCATTTTTCCCATACTGCTGTTTTACGTGAAAAAAGGGGCCTATGCCACTAACGATCATCAACTGCTACTTTTTACCCTTCCTGGTCTTCTTTCTGGCAGAGATTGCCTTCCCCAAGTCGCTCACAGCATGCCTCCTGGGCATTGCTTGCATGAGCATAAGCTCTCTTATCCTCTACTTTCAGTCTCTTGAAAAGCATCCTGCGCCCGTTTTAGCAACCCAGGCGCCAAAAGCTGCCCCCGTGAAAACAATACGCCATGTGGCAAGCGACGGGCTTGACTTTGCAAAAACCGCCCTCAAGGCAGCTCCTCAGCAGTCAGCTCCAAATTATAAAGCCATAATTGAAGAGCAATCGCAGGCGCTCATTTCGCAAAAAAATCTCTTTACAGAAGAGCTTGAAAAGCGCGAAAGCAAGCTCCATCAGTTACAAGAGACCGTTCTTCGACTCGAACAGTCCCTGGAAGCAAAAATTGAAGAGTCCCATCGCCAGAAAAAAGAGCTCGACGATCTTAAATTTGAGATGTACACTCTCCTTCGCATCGAGTCCTATGTAGGCACAAAAAACGAAAGCGAAAAGCTAGTCACAGCATCGTTCTAAGACAATATTCCATACTGATTTGAAAAACAGCTTCATGCGCCGAAAGTAGTCGCCTGCATTCGGCCTATATAGCTGCAAAGAGCGGGCTGAATGGGGATTTTTAAGAGCAGTGTAAAGCCAGTCATCCTGCACATAGTAGCTCCAGGAATAAAATCGCGCTTCCAGAAGTTTAGGGAGTTTTACAGCCTTATCAAAAACGACAGGCTCTATGTTTGCTAACATAAGAGCTTTTTTTGCAAAAAATGACAGGCGCCTATACCCCTTTATAGCATGGCATTGATCGTAAATATCATTGGCATCGCTAAAATAGTGAGTCCTCTTAAGAAGTTCCTTCTCAGCAGGTTTTAGAGTCTTTTGATTGAATGTTTTATCATAAAGCACCCAGACAACATCCCACCCGCACGATTCGTAGTCCCTATTTCGTGCGGCCACCTCTTCAGCTAAAATGGGCGAGCACTGCACCTCAAAAACAATTTTTTTCTCTACCCACGCCACATCTGCAATGCGATTTATAGATGTAAATTTGAGCTCCTGCACACACTTATCTTTGCCAATCTGACTTTGAATAAGCTCTTGAATGTCGATATGTGCTTCAGTTTTGCCGGCTTGTCTGCAACTTTCGTGATCCTGTATATGAAAAAAATGAGGCCTCATTTTGTCGCCTTGGCGAACCCGTACTCTGCCCCCACACTCTAGGCAGAAGTAATCTTGGGCCCTTAAGGCAGCTAAAACATAACACTTTTTTTTGCTCAAATCTAGGGCATAAAGTTGCATTTCTATTGACTCAAACTCATCTTATGATAAAAACTGGTAGGCAAAACTAATAGCCTAAGTTACCCTTAAGCTCAACTTTTCTTTTCAGGGCACGAGTAGAATAAATTTTCATGAGTAGATTGAATTTTAAAGAAGTCTTTTCTCCGCAGCAGCAGCAAAAAGTCGAAGAGCTGGTAGCTCTTGCTCGAGAACAGGGCTACATTACATACGAAGAGATCAACGAAGTTCTGCCCATGTCATTTGACTCGGCTGAGCAGATTGATCAGGTGCTGATCTTTTTAAGCGGTCTTGACATCCAGATTCTCAACCAGGCTGAAGTTGACCGCCAAAAAGAGCGCAAAAAAGAGGCAAAGGAGCTCGAAGGCCTGCCTAAGCGCGTTGAAGGCACATCGGATGACCCTGTCAGGATGTACCTCAAAGAGATGGGCTCTGTCCCTCTCTTAAGCCGTGAAGAAGAAGTAGAAATTTCAAAGCGCATCGAAAAGGCGCAAATCCAGATAGAGCGCATCATCATGCGTTTTCGCTATTCTGCAAAAGAGGCTATCTCGATCGCTCTCTACCTCATCGGCGGAAAAGACCGCTTTGACAAGGTTATCAGCGAAAAAGAGGTGGCAAACCGTACTGAGTTTGTGCAGCTTTTGCCGAAGATGGCGCAGCTTCTCAAAAAAGAGGACCTTCTTTTAGAAGACTTTCTCTTAAAACTAGAGCTAGCTACAAAAGATTCTGAAAAAAATAAAATTAACGAAGAGATCGAAAAGAGCCGCATTCGCACGCAAGCCTACCTGAGGCGGCTTCGCCTTCGTCACAATATTATCGAAGACTTTTGCGAAGTCATCTTACGCGCCTACGACCGCTTTTTACAGCTTGAGCACGAAATTCAAGAGCTTACTCCGCGCGCCCAGCGAAACAAGTTTGCTTTGAGCAAACTAGATGCTGCAAAAAGACGCCTTAAAAAGCTTGAGCTTGCCGCAGGACGCAACCTCGACGACTTTAAAAAAGATGTGCGCATGCTCCAGCGCTGGATGGATAAGAGCCAGGAAGCCAAGCGCGAGATGGTGGAATCCAACCTTCGTCTTGTAATCAGCATCGCAAAGAAATATACGAACCGCGGCCTCTCCTTCCTAGACCTTATCCAGGAAGGGAATATGGGCCTTATGAAGGCGGTAGAAAAGTTTGAATACCGTCGCGGCTACAAATTTTCGACCTATGCTACATGGTGGATCAGACAGGCTGTCACCCGGGCCATTGCCGACCAGGCAAGAACAATCCGCATACCTGTGCACATGATCGAAACCATTAACAAAGTACTGCGCGGCGCTAAAAAGCTAATGATGGAAACAGGCCGAGAGCCTACTCCCGAAGAGCTTGCTGAAGAAGTTGGCATAACGCCCGACCGCGTGCGCGAAATCTACAAAATTGCCCAGCACCCAATCAGCCTTCAGGCTGAAGTTGGCGATAGCGGCGAAAGCCAGTTTGGCGACTTTATCGAAGACACAAGCGTCGACTCGCCATCTGAAGCTACAGGCTACTCCATCTTAAAAGACAAGATGAACGACGTGCTTGAAACGCTTACAGACCGCGAACGCAAGGTGCTTATCCGCCGCTTTGGCCTGCTAGACGGCAAACCAAAGACCCTCGAAGAGGTGGGCCTTGAATTTAACGTCACGCGCGAGCGCATACGCCAAATCGAAGCCAAAGCCCTGCGCAAAATGCGCCACCCAACACGCTCCAAGCAGCTTCGCGCCTTCCTCGACATGCTCGAAGAAGAATAAAGCACACAAGACACAGAAAAGCCGCGAAGATCGCGAAGAGAGCGAAGGATACGCGAAGATTTTTTAAGAAGAAAATCTTCGCGTGTTCTTCGCTCTCTTCGCGGTTTATTAATCGATGCAATGGTACATACTCAGAACTTCCTAGCTATCCTGGTTATTGGTTATTCTGTTTTATCGCTTTTATCCTAGTTGTCCTGTCTATTTTCTTCTCTCCCTGTTATTCTGGTTGCCTATGAGTACATTGTCCCCTCCGAAAAAGCTTTCACGCGATCGTATCGACGCCTTTTTTAGCTCCGGCGGCCCCTTGTCGCTGCAGGTGAAGGGGTTTGAGGAGAGAAATGAACAAAAGCTGATGGCGCAAGATGTCTTTGAAGCCTTTGAGGGGCAGCATCCTGCGCTCATTGAGGCAGGCACGGGGACGGGAAAGAGCCTTGCCTACCTTGTCCCGGCCCTTCTTTGGGCTGAAGCTCACGACGAAAGAGTCGTCATCTCGACAAATACTATAGCCTTGCAAGAGCAGCTTATCTATAAAGATATCCCTCTTGCCATAAAAACGCTTGGCCTTGAAACAAAGTATGTGCTTGCCAAGGGCATGTCAAACTATGCGTGCTTAAGACGCCTTGACGATGCAACAGCTCAGCGATCGCTCTTTAAGGAGAGTCCTGATGAGGAGCTCTACAGCATCCAGCAGTGGGCAAAAACATCGCTTGACGGGTCTAAGTCAAGCCTTCCCTTTCTTCCCACTCATGCTGCCTGGGATGAGGTCTCTGTGCAGAGCGAGATGTGCGATGGCCCGAAGTGCGCCTTTTTTAATAAATGTTTTTTCTTTAAGGCGCGCCTTGAAGCGCAAAACGCCCAAATAGTTGTTGCAAACCACCACCTGCTCTTTTCCGACCTTGCGCTGCGCATTGAAACCGGCAACTTTACCCAAAGCGCCCTTCTGCCCTACTATTCAAGGCTGATTATTGACGAAGCACATCACATTGAAGATATTGCTACAGAGCATTTTGCTGTGCGCGTATCGCGCCTTGAGCTTATGAAGGTGATGAGCTACTTAAGTCTTGAGTTTACTGACCGTTTCCCCGGAAAGCTTGGCCTTTTGCGACAAAAACTTAAGTCAATAAAACCTGAGTTTCTTCCGTTCTTTGAGGAACTTTCCACCCAAAGAAGATCTACACTTTTTTTAACAGGCGAGCTTTTTGATAGCGTAGGCACCTTTTATACCCTGCTTGGACAGACTGAGCAGAAGCTTCGCATACAGCCCTATCACCTGACGCACCCCTACTGGAATAGCACACTCATGATGCGCTCAGAAGCATTGGCATCCCAGCTTATCAATTTTGCGCTTACCCTCCAGCAGCTTGAATATGCCATCGTTGAGTGTAAATCTGACTCTCTTGATGAAGAGACAAAGACCCTTCGCTTTGAAATAAAGGCTCTGGGGCTGCGCCTGAGCATGCTGAGTGAAAAGATACGCACCTTCTTTAAAGGCCCGACATCAAAAGAGACTGTCTTTTGGATACAGCAGGAATCGAGGATGCAGGGGCCTGAAATACTTCTTGTTTCAGCCCAGCCCGATGTGTCAGATGTTTTGCGAAAAAACCTTTTTGATAAGATGGCAACCACTGTTCTCTGCAGCGCCACGCTCGCCACAAACAAAAACTTTTCTTTTACAAAACAGCGCCTTGGCCTTCACAACCACGAAACAACTGATGAAAAAATTCATCCATCTCCCTTTGAATATAAAAAGCAGGCGCTCGTTGGCATTCCCATAGACATGCCCTTTCCCGATAGTTCTGAATTTGCAGAATGCTCTACAACCGCGATTCATGAATGCGTACTTGCCGCCCAAGGCAATGCCTTTGTACTCTTTACCTCCTATGAAGCGCTAAAAGCCGCCTGGGAGATCCTCCAGCCGCGTCTTTTGGAAAAAGGCTACAATATGCTAAAGCAGGGCGACGATCATCGCCATGCCCTTATAAGCCGCTTTAAATCCACCCCGCGATCGGTGCTCTTTGCAACAGATTCGTTCTGGGAGGGCATTGATATTGTTGGCGATGCCCTTCGCCTCGTAATCATCACCAAGCTTCCTTTCGCCGTGCCAAGCGACCCCATAAGCCAGGCAAGAAGCGACACCCTTACCGCAAATGGCAAAAGCCCCTTCTTCGACTATGCGCTGCCAAAAGCTGCCGTCAAATTTAAGCAGGGCTTTGGCCGCCTTATAAGAAGCAAAGAGGATAGAGGCTGCTTTATCTGCTTAGATTCGCGCATTGTGAAAAAGCCTTATGGCAAGGTTTTTTTACGCAGCTTGCCCGAATGCCAGGAGGTGTTTGATACACTGCCTAATCTAAAGCAAAAGATGATCGATTTTTATAGACAACGTGGATAAAAAATTGCTTATGTGGTATTATTTCAATTTAAACCAATAGGAAGAAGTGTATGTTTATTCAATACGTTAACTCTAAAAAGCCTCAAGACTGTTGCGAGCAAGCATCCAACCTCCTTCTTGCACCAACAGCCGTCGCCGTTGGTAGAAAGATAGACGTTCGAACCGGGCTCAGGCTACCCCAGCATCACATTGCCACTCGGGCAGCAAGTGCTACTTTAGCCCTTCTGCTATTTCCCGTCACTTTATTGGGAATAGCTTTACAGTATAAGTCTGCCACTTACTGGCAGCACTCTCTTCCAAATACACCTTTCAAGCCTATTGCGCTTGTGGTCGCAGCGCCGAATTGGGAAGAGGTTAAGAAGCAGATGCTTGGATCTGTGATTGCAGCATGCCGTGATATTGAAGGCAATGAGCCCCAGGTAATACAATGGCAATCGGGCATCAGCACTTTCACCAAAGAATCCGCATCAGGAAACGAGCCCCTTGAAGCAAAAAAACTATTTAGCGACTACACAGTGATCTTGCTGTCCCAAGTAACTGCAGGCTGGCGCGTGTATAGGCGCTTTCAACATGATGGCTATTTTTCATCTATGCCTCAGGCTAGTGTACAAAAAGAACAAATCTTTGCGATCATCCACCATACCTATTGCCCCGGATTTTGGTCGAACGCGAAGTGGGAGAGCATCCATGAACCCTCCTATGCTTATGTTACGAGGACATATAAGGCAATACCGACTGTAGTTTGGAATATTCTTAATACGGTTAGAGCTCCAAATTGACTCATCAACGGGCATTGCGTTTAGCAAGCGATAATGCACGATTATGATGCTAGCAGTTACGTTTTTTAAGCGCATTAAAGAGCTTGGTACGATTGAAGAACAAGCCCCTTTTTTAGATTAATGACCTGAGCGCTTGTTCTTGATCCGAATGAGCGAAATGTGCACCTAAGTAGAGCGGTAAAGAATAGAGATTACCCATGTGAGAGCTCTGCTCAGCCCAAAAGCGAACTCCCATAGGAGATTGAGGATGATCTTGCAAAAACTGATGCATGCTTCGTAACGTAGACCCATGACCACTTTTTACTTCAATTGGAAGAACCTTTCCTTGAAAATCCATGAGATAATCGACCTCTGAAAGAGCGCCTGTTGCCTCTCTTTTCCAAAAATAGAGGTCCTGTTTTGTTTTTGGAGAGCCATAGCAAAGCAGTTCTTGACCAATAAACGCTTCCACAATTTTGCCACGATTGATAAGGTCCTTATCGGGGTTAAGAAACCATTCAGGAAGGTCCAATCCCAACAGTGCAAGGGAAACCCCCACATCCACAAGGATCATTTTAAACCGTTCTAGATTTACTTCTGCACCTAGTGGAATGCCATTTCCAGCACTATGGCTAATCTGGTGTACTACGTTTGCTCGGGATAAAAGATGCAAACAAGGGGCAAGTTCCCTTTTTTTATATTCTCCATGCACTGCCGAGTATTTAAACTGCTCTCCAATAAAGTGAGGAATCTGATGAAAAAGGACATCCAGATAGGGAAGCTGGTGTTTTTTGGCGTATTTAGAAAAGTCTTGACGATAGGATTCAATAAGTTGCAGTAAAACCTCGCGGCATTCATGTGGATTTTTCGTTGATACCCAGCTAGCAACGACCTCAGGCATACCTCCAATGGCGATATATTGTTTAAGAAGGTTCAGGAGCATATCGTGAATCACTTCTGAGAGCTCTAACCGCGAGAGTATCGCCCCCACAAGCTGTTTGTGACCTGCTGCTGCGAGAAACTCAATAAATGAGAGGGGATACACATACAGTGTAGATACTCGTCCTACAGGCATCCCCACTTGTTCAATGGCAAAGTCAAGTAATGAGCCTGCAGAAATGACATGCAAATGAGGCATTTTTTCATAAAAATAGCGTAAAGCGGTGATTACTTGTGGGGCAGTTTGTACTTCATCGAGAAAAAGGAGAGTCTTTCCAGGAATAATTGTTTGCTCTGTTAATAGGCCAAGCTCCCAGACAATTCTTTCAGGTTCAAGATCTTGATCAAAAATACTTCGTGCCTTAGAAGTTAATTCAAAATTGACCTCAACTACGGAATCAAAGGATTTACCCAACTCTCTTACAGCAAAGGTTTTACCTACCTGTCGAGCACCCCGTAAAAGTAGTGGTTTTCGTCTTGGGCTCTCTTTCCACCGTTCTAAATGCCAATCAATAAGTCTTTTCATGCTCGAAAAATAAACCAGAAAGTGGTCTCCTATGTCTAAAATATAAACCAAAATCGCATTTTTTTGGCGAAAAAATAAACCAGGAGAATTTGGGAGATAATAAAAGAAGTCAGTTTCAAGAAATATTCATACAAAATTACTCAAAATAGACGAAATCAATACAAAGTATCAGTAACCAAGCGCATGCCTTGCCAAATTTTTAAGGGGTGGGAGTTGGAGCGTATCGGATTCGAACCGATTGCCTCTACAATGCCATTGTAGCGCTCTACCAAGTGAGCTAACGCCCCCTGAAAAATAAGAAAAATAATGGCTAGTATGGTAGACTGTTCTACTAAAAGCCGCAAGGAAAATATGCTTAACTCCCTTATAACATTGCCCCAAGACCCTATTTATGGCATGCAGGCTATCTACAAGGCCGATTCGCGCGCAGATAAAACAAATTTTAGCATTGGCACCTGCCTGGATGAACAGGGCAAGCTTCTTCGCTTTAGGGCAGTTATTGAGGCAGAAAAGCGGCTTTTTGAAAAAAAACTAAGCAAGGAATACCTTCCCATAGGCGGATATCAGCCCTACTTAGACGAGGCGCAAAAGCTTGTCCTTGGCAATTGGAATTCCAGCGACTTTTTTAGCATGCAGACCGTGGGCGGCACAGGAGCGCTTTTTGCCGCGGCCTCGCTGCTTGTACGAGAGGGCATAAGCGAAATATTTATCCCGGAGCCCTCTTGGCCAAACCACAAGCAGCTTTTTACAGCTGCCGGCCTAAAAGTTACAAGCTATCCCTACTACAATAGAGCGACTATTACGCTCGAGCTTGAAAAAATGGTCGAAGCTATTGCCAAAATGCCAAAAGGCTCTCCCATTGTATTGCAGGCATCATGTCACAACCCAACGGGCGTTGACCCAACAGCCGCCGACTGGAAAATACTAAGCCGGCAGATAAAGGAAAAAGGCCTTCTGCCGCTATTTGACCTTGCCTATCTTGGTTTAGGAGGCGGCATCGACGAAGATACAGAGTCTATTCGCACCTTTGCTGCAGATGGCCACGAGATGTTTATCGCTACCACCTTTGCAAAGAGCATGGGCCTTTATAACGACCGTCTCGGCCTATTGAGTGTGCGAACAAATAGCGCCAATATGAGCGCAATTTCAAGCCACTTGCGATCAATTGCAAGGACATGCTACAGCTCGCCTCCGGCAAATGGCGCGTTTATTTTCCATGAGGTGGCGCTCGATCCATCCCTTTATAAATCATGGCTTGACGAACTTTCTACCACCTCAAGACGCCTTGACAGCCAGCGAAAAATGCTTTTTGATGCCCTTAAAAAAGAAGCCTGTAAAATACCCTACGAGCACATTCTAGGCACAAAAGGGCTCTTTTGCCTCTTTGACATCTCACATGAGGGCGTAGAAAAGCTTCGAGAAGATCATGGCATCTATATTGCACTAGATGGCCGCATAGCTGTAAGTGCTATTACAGAACATAATGTTGCCCTGCTCGCCAAAGGCATGAGCAAATTATGAGGAAAAAGCAGCTTCCCGCAATCCTCTTTCCTCTCCTTGTAGCTGTAGGGCTTTTGTCACTTCCCTTTAGCTTCAATAAAGAAATTCGAAATGCACTTGCGCAAAGAGCGCTCACTCTTTCTCGCCTTTTTCAAACAGGTGCGAAAAAATGCCCATCTCAGCCATCATTAGAAGGCTGGTTACACGACCGAGCCATAAAAGTTGAACATGCTGCATTTCAGGCGCAAACTTTTTGCCCCTTTTCTATCTGCCCCCAAGAGGCTGCCTCTAGCTACATAGTAGCCCAGGTAGTATTTCGAACGCCAAACCGTTGGAACAGCTCTTTTTGGATAAATAAGGGATCTCTTGATAGCCCCTTGATTCAAAAAAACAGTCCCGTTCTTTCTTGCGACTCTCTAGTCGGCGTTATTGACTACGTAGGCAAAAAGGCAAGCTCGGTTCGCCTTATTACTGACTTTAGGCTCTCTACAAGCGTCCGCGTGGCAAGAGGCGCCCCCGATCCTGAACTTGCAGCTGCCCTGCAGCATGTAAAAATGGCGCTAGATGATGGCACTTTTGCAAGCCTTACCGGCGACGAGAAAAAAGCGCTTCTCTGGCTAATAGATCGTTTGCAGCAAGAACAAAACCTTCCAAAAAAACCCGAGTTCCTTGCAAAAGGCATCCTGCAGGGTTCTGGGGGTGCCCTCTGGAAGCAGGAAACCTCTCTACTAAAAGGCACAGGGTTTAACTACGACTTTAAAGACCAGCACGGCCCAAGCCGCGACTTAAGAACAGGCGAGATCATCGATCCCCTTCACGAATATCCACAAACCGCTCCAACAGCCCTTGTACAGGTCGGAGACCTGCTTGTCACCTCCGGCATGGACGGCATCTTCCCGGAAGGGCTAAAAGTCGCCAAAGTGCACTCCATACAGCCCCTTACCGAAGGCGCCTTCGCCTACGACCTTTTTGCCGCCCCAACTGCCCTCGACATCGCCAACCTGGATTTTGTCACAATTTTGCCCCCGCAAGACTTTGACAGCACAAATCTTCCCACCCAAGTGGACCTCATCATCGATCAGCTTGAGTAAACCCCCGAATAAATAATTTTTTTCTTGTGTATTATCCATCAATTTTTTATGAGATAGCCGTGAACTTTTTTAATGGAGGTTATCATGAACTGTTCAATGCTATTTTCAGCCGTTTTGCTCGCAAGCATGGCGGTAGGCTCATTTGTACAAGCAAAAGATGCAAAATGCAGCTGCACTGATTCTCTCAGTGTGTGTGTTATTAAGGATCTTCCTGTAGTTATTACAAAATCAGGTGAATATGTTCTTGAGAAGAACGTTCGCTATAATGGTCCCGGAAGCGCCATCACAGTAGCCGCAAACAATGTAAAGTTAAACTTGCGCAATTTTTCTATTACGGTAAGCAACCCTAGCGCCACTGGTATTACTGTGGACGGCGTCTATGAAGTGCAGATCGAAGGCGATGCCCTCATAAACACAGCAAGCGCAAGTCAAACAGGCACCGGCATCTTGATTAATAACGCAAATGATATTGTTGTGCGTAACGTTTCTACACAAAACTGGTTTAACGGCATATCTATTGATCTCTCGAGCGATGTCTCGGTACTTGATTCTCAGTTTGTGATGCCGGCAAATGCAGGCGGCTCTGTCGGTGCAGGTATAAATATACTTTTTGATGGGTGCAAATTTTTCGGAAGCGGAAATAATGGCCTGTTTTTTACCGGACAAAACCAAGACTGCCGCGTTCTGAGATGCGACTTTCATAGCGCCGAATTTCAAAACCTGCTTGTGCAGCAGATGAGCGGGATGACCGTTGACCGCTGCACATTCACAAACATTGTCGGCGATCCTACAAAGCCAAACCTTGTACAATTTGGCGATGTAGATAGCCCAGACCAGGTAGCTACAGACATCACCTTCTCAAACTGTACTATCATCAACAGACCTCCATCTGGCGGCAATACAAACCCTGAAGGGCTCGGTCTTTACAACGTTTCAGGCGTATTGGTAGACAGCTGCCTTATCGATATCGATAATACGGGGACAGATCCAACATTGGACCTCTCTTCAATCCACATCGGCAACGGCTCAGGCATTCAGGGTGGCTCAAATGTAATCATCCGCAATGTCATCTCAGAAGGCCCTGCAATGGATGGCCTCTATCCTGATATTGGAACTACCAATGTAGTTATGGAAAACTGCTTAATTTCCAATGCTTTGAAAGATGGTATCTTCATCGCAGGTTCATCTGCATGCGTCGTTCAGTACTGCACATGTGTGAATAACGGTACAAACGGCATCTTCATTGGAGAGGTGAGTGCAAATAATGCTGTTTTGAACAGCGTTGTCACGCAAAATGGTTTTGCCATTATATCTAGCCTGCCACCAACAGGCAATGGCATCGCCATAGCTTCTGATTCATCGTTCAACCTTATTCAAAACAACCAAGTCTTTACAAACGCGGTTGAGAATATCGATGACGCTGGCACGAACAACCACCTTGTAGGCAACACCACCTTCTAAGCCATCAAAAGCTTATAGGGCTCAAACCATGGCATCTTGGGCTATCAGCCCAAGATGCCATCATTTTTTAACTAGGAATGTTTGTAAAGCGAGCCCCTAATGCTGCCAGACTATACTCCAGCGCAAATATGCCCTAGGGGGGGGCTCAGTCAAACCTGTTAATATCAATCTGAAGTGTGGCGATTAACTGCTGCACTTTAGGATCACTTCGTAAACTCATAATTTTATCAACCTCTTCCTGAGAGATAACTCCGTCGCGAAGCAGAGCAAATAAATATCGAGGGCCAGTTTCAAAAATGGCACGGGCAAATGCTTCGTAAGGATAGGGCTGTATTTTTAGCACGATTGATCCGCAGTACTGATTCTCTAGTTGTAGTCCTTCTGCAATCAAGCCTGCTTTCACGAGTGACAGAATTGCGTGACAAAAATCATAACTCCTATAAAGACACAAAGGCAAGGTTTTATCCCGCAGGAGCTTCGCATACAATTCATTTGCTAGGTCACGTTTATTGGTTTCAAGTGCCTCTGAAAGCATCCTGCATATAAGGATGGTTTGAAATCCAGTATCAAGTGTTTTCCATAGAGCATCGTATTTGTAGTCCCCTCGCTCCATTTCTTCGAGCAGGGCTGCTATTCTGCCATTCTGGCTAGGGCTCTCAAGCGCCATTGCAACAAGTTCTTTTATCTTGATATTAGTGGGATTCACATTGTCTTGTTCCCAGTGTATACGGGGTAAGTCCACATAATTTATAGCCAAGACCTTTCCTTCATGCTCATCACGTAAAAATAGGGTAAATTGAGGATCATTTTTCCCTGGATAAAGCGTGGCATATTGGAGCATTCTTAAGCGTCTTCCATTGATTGTGACAGCCTGATGAGCCGCACAAAGATCTTTTATTTGACCCCATTGTTCTGCACTGAGAGGTTTCGCAGTAGGTAACAAAGACCAGACTTGTAAATGCATAGAACATTCTCCTATTTTAATGCACAGTCATTCACTATATATAAATCCAGGTTGTAGCACATTAAAATAGTGACAATGTGACCCCAATGTTAACTACGAATGTTTGTAAAGCGAGCCCCTAGCGCTGCCTGCCCGGAACCAATCGGATTTATGGGGGTGATGGAACCATCAGTCCAGCTAAGCTCCTGGAGGTTTATTAGCGAATTTAGGCCTGCGAAGTTGTCATCGGCTGCTTCACCATTACACTGCGCTTCATTGCCAATAAAGGTGACAGTAAGCGGCAAGCTGCCATAGTTAAAGCCGCTAGTTACGTTGTATAAGGCTCTAGAATCTTGCACTAAGCTGCAAACCACACTTGACGCGGCTGAAAAGTCAAAACCTATGTTGTTATCCAGAGCAACGCACTCGATAATCGCTAAAGTTTCGTTTTCACCAACAATTGCAACGCCGCTATTTTGGCTTGTATGAACCTGTGTGCGTATGATTTTCGAGTCGGTAAGCGAGTCAAACAAAATGCCATACCCGCCTAAACTTGAGGCTGTTGTAGTGTTAAATACGTTGGTATCTTCTATCACTACATTCTGATTTAACGTGAAATAGATACCTACGGGAAATCCCGTTGCGGCCTCTGTTGAGAACGTATCTAAAATCGTGCATCCCTTAATAAGAATATTTGTCATGCCTGCAACTCCAAATGCGCCTCTATTGAATGACGCTATTCCTGCAGCAGTAACGGGACCATAGTATGTTTCACCCGCAACCGGATTGCCGCCGCCATTCTGGGCAAAGGTGCAGTCGATAATCTCTATATTATTAGAGGGCGCATCAGGATTATCATTGACTAATAGCACCCCAAAACTAGAATTTGAATTTCCGGTACAATTTTGGATCTTAATATTGTGAACATTATCTCCCACAATAGTATATCCAATCCCTAACTCACCACCGCTATTGTTATTTGCTTGGCAATTTGCTATAACAACATTGTTTAATTCAGCCCCCGCTACAATACCTAAACAGTAGGTCTGAAGGAGGTCGCCGCTTAAGCTTCCTACAAAGTTATCGTTTGCTTGGCAATTTTCGATAATGGTATCTCCTCCACCTGTCCTATAAGCAATGAACATGCTGTCGTTAGGATTTGCGGGAGCATTATCAATTCGATTAAAATTGGCTTGACAATTGCGTATGACGTTATTTTTTGTTGGCATGTCGCCATAGTAAGCATCCATGTCTATTGCTAACATAATAGAAGAGAAGCCAGGAATCACCGCGAGCTCACTAATCTCGTTGCTATTTGCCTGACTGGAGTCACATACGACGTTGCTAGAATCCAAAATTGCAATGAGATAAAAATAGAATACTGGAGCGGTACTGGTATTATTGGCCGCCTGATGGTCGAAAATTGTACAATTTTGGCAATGGAGGAGTAAAAGCTGGTAATCTTCACTATCCGGCGTTGCCGAATTTCCTGCGATATCTTGATTATTACTCGTCTTGCATCCTGTAAGAGTACAGTCATTAGACGAAAAGAATGCAATTGCCTCTGCCGTCCTCCAGTGATTTACCGGATCATCAACCGGCAGCGAGTTGTCAAATATATTGTTACATACGTTCACATTCACAAAGTCAACCGCTGTACTGCTATTTACCGAAATAAACGCGGTGCCAGAGGTAAATTCGATAACACTGCCCAAACTTGATTTGCTGCTATTAGTAACATCCAGAGCCTGCACAAAAGCATTTGTACAGGTATCAAGCTCCACAACCGCTCCAATCGTGCTGACAAAGCCCGATGCCATGCAGCCTTTAACCACAATGCTATCGCATGTGTCAAAATTAAGGGCTCGCTCACCGTTATAGTTATTGACAAAGGCCACATCGTGTACATCGAGCGCTTCAGAATCTTCTATCCGAATAGCATCGAGGAGGTTGTTGCTCATGGTAAGGTCATAAATCTCAACTGCCTGACAGTTTAGCACTAAAATCGCCGCATCTATTGCATTGACAATACGCCCATTAAATACTTCCAACCCTTGATGTCCAGAAGCTACAATGGCAGAGGCTGATGCACCCGCATTCAGGGTATGAGAGCATAGGTCGATAGAAACGCTGTCTGCTGCCACTATAAGCGTGCCCACAATATCATCAGCAAGCGCATAGCGCCCGGATGCCTTTAGAATAAGGCTGCCGCGCGCGTTATTTATATCTTTCTGAGAGATTGACGTTACTTTGCAGCATTTTTTAAATCTGTTGCAGCGTGATTCATGATTCTTTGCAGCAAGCGGACTAAGCCCGAGCAAAAACAGTGTACACAGCAAAGAAAAAATCCCGGCAACGCCAAACCCCATCGCTCCTCCGAACGGCTAAAAATTAAATAGGCACCAAAAACGTCTATATCTATTTTTAAGCTTCTTTCGTCAAGAAGAATTAACGCCATGGGTGCAAATTATGTAAAGCTGCTTTACATTACTTGGGCGGAATAATGGTTTTGGTTTTGGGATAGAGGCTTGTCAGGTTTTTGTGGCCATCTTTGGTTATGAGGCACATATCTTCAAGGCGCACGCCGCCTATATTTGGAAGGTAGATCCCTGGCTCTACGGTTACGCACATGCCGGGCTGTAACAGCGTCTCCTTGGCTGTTGCACGAAGCGTAGGGTATTCGTGGGTTTCAAGACCGATGCCGTGGCCGAGGCCATGGAGGTATTTGTCGCTAAAGCCAGCCTTTTCTATTACCTTTTTTGACACCATGTAGGCATCAGCACATGAGAGATTCGGCTTTAGGGCCTTTGCAGATTTTGTTTGCGCTTCAAGCACGATGTCATAGATCTCTTCCAGGCGGGGATCGGGTTTTGCATAGAAAAAGCATCGCGTCATGTCGGAGGCATAGCCATTTACTACCACGCCGATATCTACAAGCACAATTTGATTGGGCTTTAATTTTGTAGATCCTGGCCTATAGTGTGGCATGGATGCATTTTTTCCAAAGGCAATGATGGAATCAAAAGAGAGCTTATCAGCGCCTTTTTTCAGCCAAAAGATCTCTAGTTCTTTTGCAATAGACTGTTCGCTTGCGCCTGTTTTTAGCTGATCCTTTACAAAGTCGAACCCTTCAAAGCAAAGATCTATCGCTTTTTTCATGAGAGCAACTTCAGCCGGCTCCTTTATCGCACGAATCTTCTGCATAGGATATTGTAGGGGAATTAATGAGCCCCTGACACATGCTGCAAGCTGTAAATAGTCGCCATAGGAAACCGTTTCTTGGGCAAAACCAAGTCGTTTTGTTTTTGCTAGAGCTGCGGGCAGTGCATCGGGCGAGAGCAGCACCACAGGCATTGCGACCTCATGCTGGCACTTTTCAAAATAGCGGCCATCGACGATTAATGTTGCCTTTTGCTTTGTAATGACAATGGTGCCAAGGCTTAAAGTTTGCCCGGTAAGGTAAAAAAGGTCGACAGGATCTTTAACAATAAAGGTATCTACACCCCAATCTGCCAGCGCTTTTTGTACACTTTTTATTCGTTTATTCATAATTTTATCTAAACTTCTTTTCAAGCTCTTGTTTTGTCAGCATCGTAATGATCTTCTCATGATGGGGACAGTAAAAGGGATTATTACATCTCAAAAGTTTCTCGACAACATGAACCGCTTCTTCACGAGAGAGTGATTTTGCAGGCCTTGTTTTTGCACAGGCATGCGATAGCTTCAGGGGAATATCGTCATGCAACTCCTTTCCCAAAAGACTTCGTATAATATCTTCCACAATAGAGGGCTCAAGATAGCTTGGGATCCCTTCAACTAAATATGATGCAGCCCCAAACTCTCGCAGCAAAAAGCCCGCCTTTTCAAGTGAAGGAAGCATCTGGCCAAGCTCCATAGCCTCATTTAGGCTAAGCTCAATAAATATGGGTACAAGAAGGGTCTGCATGGAACATTTTTCAGCAAGGCTGGGGCCGTCAAACACAAGGCGCGCAAGAGCTCTTTTTGCTGAAACAAGATAGAGTCCATCCGATGAAAGCTCCTGAGGAAGCTCGACAGTTTTGCCAAATGTAATATCTGCAATAATAAAGTCATCATAGACAGCATGCACCCTGCACCTTTGCTCCACCTCTTCAAACAGCATCTGCATGGGCTGAGCAGTTGGCTCTGGCCTCATCTCGTGAAAGACCTTAGTCGGCCCAAAGGAAAAAGAGAGAGCTGCTTTTGGGCTGGGCAGCGGCTCTTGCTTCAAAAAGAGGCTGGAAGTAACTGCCTGAATAATCCCTTTTGTAATTTCGTCGATGGATGAAAATCGCACCTCTCTTTTTTGAGGATGGACGTTTACATCAAGCGCCTCAGGCTTTATATCAACAAAGAGTACCATTGCTGGATGCTTTGTAGGATCAATACTTGAGCCATAGGCCTCTTTTACGGCGCTTGATATGGCAAGAGAGTGCACCGGGCGTCTATTTACAAAAAGGTACTGATGCGACCTTGTGGGGCGGACAAAGTGAGGCTTCCCAATATAGCCGGACACGACAAACAGCTCATTTTCATACTCAAGCTTTAACAGCTCGCTGAAAAACTCGCGGCCAAGTGCCTGTTTAATACGCTCCTCAAGGGTCGTTTTTTGCCAAGAAAACTCGCGCGAATGGTTTAAAATAAGCTCAAACGCAACATCTGGATGAGATAGCCCCAGCTGCAAAAGCACCTTTACAATATCGCTAGCATCTCTTGTTGGCGACTTTTGAAACTTTTTTCTGGCAGGGACGTTAAAAAAGAGCGATTTTACATCAATCTGCGTTCCTGCAAGGCATTTTACATGCTGGTGAGAGACTATTTTACCGCCAGAAATCCGAAGGGATGAGCCCTCAACCTGTTCTTGATCGCCTTTTTGCATGCCCGTGAGGAGTGAAAATTCAGAAATCGAGGCAATGGAGGAGAGCGCCTCGCCTCGAAAGCCCATAGTCTCAAGCTGCCACAGGTCCTCTAGAGAGCGAATTTTGGAGGTAGCGTGCCGCTCAATGCAAAGGAGCGCATCGTCATGGCTCATGCCGCTGCCATTATCCTTTACACGCAGAAGCTGCCTGCCGGAATTTTCCGCCTCTACAACAATTTTTGTTGCACCGGCATCAAGAGCATTGTCAACCAATTCCTTCAGCACTGAGGCGGGATTTTCAATTACTTCGCCTGCCGCAATCTGATTAATTGTCTTTTCATCCAGAATGCGGATCTTTGAAGTCATACTACACTCGTATTTTTACCAACATAATAGCTAGAACCCAGAGAAATTTCAATCACACAAACTGTCAAACAAGTATATATCTAGGGCCATGTTCACCTTGTCTCAGGAAATTTTCGTTCACGAAAAAAAATTAAACACAAAGACACAAAGCCACAAAGCGCTTCGCGAAGTTTGCAATGATGTGTAGGTCACGTTTCTTGGCCATTTTTCACATGAAAAATGGCCAAAAGTGCATGCCGCGGGGCGGCAACGCTTCGCCCTGAAACAGGGCGTTGGCTGAAAAAGCATATGATGCGTGATTATACAGCAGGGCGAAGCGTTGCCGCCCCGCGGCATGCCCTGTGGGCATTATTTTCGCAAATAATGCCATTAGCTGTGCCAGACAAGTGTTGTAAGCAACGCACAGCGCTTTGTGGCTTTGTGTCTTTGTGTTTCAATTATTTTTTGTAAATATACTGAGGCGAGCGTGAAACTTGCCCGAAAAGGTGAACAAGGCCATACAAGACTCATAAGCGAACGTTTACGTTAAGAGAGAAATTTGATATGATATATTTATGACT
This sequence comes from uncultured Chlamydiales bacterium, assembly GCA_963826935.1. Classification (GTDB taxonomy): domain Bacteria; phylum Chlamydiota; class Chlamydiia; order Chlamydiales; family FEN-1388; genus SZAS-7. Next base: position 696,156 of record CAWGYH010000002.1, read on the forward strand.
CATATAGAAAAACTTGCAAAAGAAATAGTTGTCGAGCTGAAGGCAAAGGGCCACATAGCCTACTATGCAGGCGGCTTTGTGCGCGATAGGCTTTTGGGCATACCATCTTCTGATATTGACATTGCAACCGACGCGCTGCCGGAAGAGATCTCAAGCTATTTTCCTGAGCATTTTCTTGTTGGCGCGGCATTCGGAGTGTGCGTTGTTCGCCATAAAAATCACTCCTTTGAGGTGGCAACCTTTAGAAAGGATGTTGCTTACCAAGATGGCAGAAGGCCAACTGCCGTCCTTCTTCGCAGCACGCCCGAAGAGGATGCAAAAAGGCGCGACTTTACCGTAAATGGCATGTTCTTTGACCCAGTTTCTAACGACGTTCTGGACTTTGTCGGCGGCCAGGAGGACCTAAAAATTGGCGTCATACGCACCATTGGAAAGGCTGAAGAGCGTTTTGCTGAGGACCGCCTGCGCATGATTCGCGCGGTGCGCTTTGCCTATCGCCTCGGCTTTATCCTTGAAGATGAAACAAAAAGAGCAATTCGTGCGCTTTCGCACACCTTGCTTCCTAGCGTATCTATGGAACGCATTTGGCAAGAGCTGCAGAAGATCCGCCAGGGACCAAATTTTTCTGACGCTATCATCGAAATGAGCGATCTTGGCCTTCTTGGCTGCTGCCTGCCGCCCCTGCAAAAACTTGATTCCGGTCAGATTAAAGAGCGACTGTACGGCCTTGAAAAGGTTTCTGAGCGTGTTCCTGCCATTTTAATACTTGCCGAGCTTTTTAATCCGGAAGATATTGCCTTTGTTCTTGGCCTTGGAATATACCTGAGGGCATCAAAAGAGGAGACAAAGTGGATAGAGACGCTGCTGGAAATAAAGGGCCTCTGGCAGCAAGATCCTGCCTTTACAAGGCGCTATGAATGGTCGCAGCTTCTTGCAAATAAGCGAGCAAAGGCATGCCTTGAAATTATTTTAAGCAAGCAAGAGCCAAGCCTGAAGCATACAGCCCTGCAGCATCTTGCGGCCTGCGAACTTCGCCTTGAAGCACATATCGAACGGATCCACAAAAAAAAGCCCCTTTGCCAGGCAAAAGACCTTCAAGAGCTTGGCATACCTCCCGGCAAAAAGATGGGCGAGCTTCTGCAGCTTGCCGAGCGCCTTGCCATTGAACATGACCTTAAAACCACTCAAGAGGTTATAGAAAGGCTCCTGCACGATCCCAGCTGGACAGACTCATGAAAGAGATTACAAGCCGCGAACACCCCCTTGTAAAGCACTGGATGCGCCTAAAAAGCGATGCTGCCTACAGAAAAAGTGAATCCAGAGTTTTACTTGAAGGCAAAAACTGCATTCAGGATATATGCAAAAGCATAAAGCCCAAACGCCTCGTCACAACAGACCCAGACATCCCCATAGATGCTGAAGAGCGAATTTTAGTAACCGACGCCATCTTGAAAAAGATATCAGGCACTATGAACCCAGAGGGGATTATTGCAGAGCTTGAAATGCCCCAAAATAGGCCCTTGAGAGGGGTTAAAAAAATAGTCATCGCCGACCGCATCCAAGATCCCGGCAACCTCGGAACGCTTATTCGCTCAAGCCTTGCTTTTGGATGGGATGGCCTTTTTCTTCTTCCGGGAACGTGCGATCCTTTTAACGATAAGGCCCTGAGGGCAGCTAAAGGTGCAACATTTCACCTTCCGCTCTACTCTGGAAGCTGGAATGACCTTCATAAAACGGTTAAAGAAAATAGCCTTGAGCTCGTTGTCGCGGATACTTCAGGAGATGATCCTAAACAGTTTATCTGCAAGCCAATCGCTCTCTTACTTGCAAATGAAGCGCAAGGGCCAAATCTTCCCCCGGGCACCCCTCACAAAAGAGTAAGCCTTACCATGCAAGGCCCGATGGAATCGCTTAACGTCGCAATAGCGGGCTCTATACTTCTCTACCTATACCAGGAGATGCCATGAAGGAGTTTATTCACCACGAAGAGAGCGACTACTTTGCCACAAGCAAGGATGGCCGCATCGAACGCAAGAGAGCAAAAAAACGAGATCGCTCCCAGTATAAAAAAACCGATCAGGATCAGCTCCAAAAAAGAGAACTTGCTATTCCAGATGGCGATCTAAAAAAGGGTATAGTCACCACGATTCGTCCGGAGCAGTTTATCGTAGACTGCGCAGGCACAAGCTATACCTGCTCGCTTCGCGGCAATCTAAAAAAAGACAAAACTAGACTTAAAAATTTAGTCATCGTAGGCGATATCGTCTACTTTGCAGAAACGGACCCAAATACAGGCGTCATCGCATCAGTCGAGCCGCGAACAAGCGTGCTAAGCCGCGCCGATCACCTGTCGCAACAAAAAGAGCACCTTATCGCAGCAAATGTGGACCAGGTCTTCATCACTGTGTCTGTAATGGACCCCCCGCTTCGTGCCACCATCATCGATCGCTACCTGATTGCAGCTGAAAAGGGCAGCCTTCGCCCCATTATTTTGTGCAACAAGGTAGACCTCCTTACAAGCCCAGATTACCCTGAAGAGGATAGAATAAGACAAAAAGAGATAATGGATGAGTGTCTGGATGTCTATTTAGACCTTGGCATCACATTCATACCCGTCAGCGCACAAACAGGAGAGGGAATTGACCAAGTAATAGCTCTTTTAAAGGATCGCATCTCCGTCTTTTCAGGCCAATCGGGAACGGGCAAAAGCTCTCTTATAAATCGCGCTACAGGACTAGACCTTAAGGTGGGAAGGACGGTTGCCGCCACAAAAAAGGGCTCCCACACCACATCTTCGGCACAGCTTCTTCCCCTTGAATTTGGCGGCTGGTGCATTGACACGCCGGGCATTAAGAGCTTTGGCGTATGGGACCTAAAAGAGCAAGACCTTCGAAGCTATTTTGATGAAATTCATGCTGAATCCAGCCGCTGCAAGTTCCCTGACTGTCGACATGACAACGAGCCGGACTGTGCAATTCCGGCCGCAATAGAAGAGGGCCGCATCTCGCTGCTACGCTTTGAGTCCTACCTCACCCTGCTTAGAAGTCTTAGAGAGCGCCATTTGAGGCGCTAAAGCTCGTGTAATGAGCCGTAAATCTCTCAAGCGCAGAAAGTCGTTTTGCCGACTCAGTAAAGTCCTTCTTTGAAATGCCGTCACAAAACGAGACGTCGAGCACACGAAGCGCTGTTGCTTTTGCTAAAATTTTTATAAAGTTCATGCCCTCAAGTGCTGTACTTTGCAGGTCAAGTTCCTTAAGGAACGCAAGCCTTCGATATTTGACTAATGTACTTCCCGTAATGCCCTCACTGCCATTTACTGACAGCTCTTCTAGCTTGGGACATGCGCGCAAAACATAGAGCAGCCCGGCATCTTTAATAACGCTTGATTTAAGCTCAAGCCTTGTAAGTTTTTTGAGTGGATGCTTTGGCGAAAATGCACGAAATGAGACAGGCCCCTTTTCGAGTATCACTGTTTTAAGATTTGGACAGCAGCTTGCTACCCTGCGAACCAACTTATCGCTTGGCGAAAAAAGCCTGCAGCTCGTCAGCGTAGCCGGGAAGGTCAATGAGACGAAGGGAATATCCAATTTTTTGGGCAGGTTAAGCTGTTCAAAACGAATCCTGGACTTACAAATAGCGACGAGCAATTCTTGAGGGTCATTCCTCTTCACATTGAGTTCTTTACACTTGGGGTGCTTTTTCAGATAGATCCCAAAAAAAGCAATTTCTCGCATTTTTTTGTCTGTTGAAGAAAGCGCTAAAAGATCATCATCATTAAGCCAAGGAGAAATGCATTGCCAGACATCTCTAGGGAGCATATCAACGTAGGACCTATCTAAAAGCTTTGCAGGCCCATTATGGGGAATCATTAAGAAATGTTTTTTTGTAAGCTCAAGTTCCAGCGCCTCTTTTAAGCCGCGATGATCCACAGGATCCATTTCGCGAACCCTGTTGAAGAGCCAAACCAAATCTTCTCGTGGATCTTCTTGTTCATCCGTGACATCCTTAATCAAATAGTCAGGACGAATGGTATCTTTTTCTAAATAAACTCTTAACTTCGACTCAAGAAAATTCATGTAACCTTCAGATATACAAAGACATAATAGTATATTTCACAAAAAAATAATAGAAAAAAATTACATAATGGTGTAGTTTAAGAGCCTTTTAGTCAGGTGAATTATGAGTCCAACAAATATAGAAGCAAAAAATAAATTATCAAACTGGGTTAAGATCCCTGCCGACACGTTCAAGCTTGTGCAGATTGCACTCTTTGGCTTTCTGTCGTGGTATCTTTTTAAGCCGGAGGCCCTCACACAACAGGCATGGACCCTTTTTGTTATTTTTGTTTCAACAATTGTTGCCATCATTTTAAAACCGCTTCCTATGGGAGCAATTGCGCTTTCTAGCATTGCCATTTTATGTGCCACAAAAACGCTTACCCTGCAAACCGCCCTTGAGGGCTTTGCCTACGATCAGCTCTGGCTAATCGTCTTTGCCTGCTTTTTAGCGCGCGGCTTTATAAAAACCGGCCTTGGCAGGCGCGTTGCCTATGGCTTTTTAGCGCTTTTTGGCTCTACCCCGCTTGGGATGAGCTATGGGCTTGTTGTAAGCTCGGCCTGCATGGCGCCGCTCATTCCTAGCACGACGGCAAGAACAGGCGGTATAATACTGCCCGTCCTCCGATCAATTATCAACGTGGTAAACAACAAGGGCGTAGCAGGTTTTTTGACGGTTGTTGTAATGCAGGCCTCTGTGATTACAAGCGCTATGTTTATAACCGCCAATGCCGCAAATCCCATCGTAGTAAAGTTTGCTCAAAGCATGGGAATAGAAATCAGCTGGCTTGACTGGGCAAAAGCTGCCTTTTTGCCAGGGGTAGTATCCCTTGCACTCCTTCCGCTCCTTCTCAAGTACTGCATGCCCTGCACGCTTGCTGATGCTACAGAAATCCAAAAGCATGCCAAAACAGAAATTTCGCTTATGGGCAAAGTAACATGGCAGGAAAAGGTACTTATCACGGTATTTTCGCTTCTTCTTACCCTCTGGAGCTTTGGCCAATTTTTTAACATCCACGCAACGGAGGCAGCCCTTTTTGGCGTAGCGCTTTTGCTTATGGCCAAGGTACTCTCTTGGAAAGATATCTTAGAAGAGGACCTTGCCTGGGATACCTTTATGTGGATGGGTATTTTGATTATGATGGCATCACAGCTTCAAAACCTGGGCGTTATCAGCTGGTTTACAGATAATGTTTCAGCCCAGCTTCCATCTGTATGCTGGCAGCTGCAGCTTCTTTTTGTTGCCCTCATCTACTACTACAGCCACTACTTCTTTGCCAGCATTGCTGCCCACGTAAGCTCTATGTACGGCCCATTTTTAGCGGTAAGCATAGTTGCAGGGGCGCCTCCCGTCGTTGCAGCGCTATTACTTGGCTTTTTAAGCTCCCTTTTTGGAGCGCTCACCCACTACTCTTCGGGGCCAGCCCCAATTCTTTACTCCGAAAAGCATGTCGACATCAAGACCTGGTGGAAGATGGGCTTTCTCACAAGCCTCTTCTACATTATTGTCTGGATAGGCATCGGCAGTTTCTGGTGGAGTTTTCTAGATATCATATAATTTTCTTGTAAAATAATTCTTTCATAGCTATGTGTAGGGTTTTACAACAGGTGAGCTATGAAACATGAACCTGAGTCAGATGAACTAAATGACAAACTAGAAGAGTGCATAAACGAAGCGGCAGCGCTTCTTGCGCACCTTCGCGGCGAGCACAAGCTTGTTCCCCCCATGAAAAAGCCCACAAGCGAAAAGCAGTTTGTCCAGCATATACAGCCTATTGTCGAGCGGCTGAAAATGGGTATGGGGCAGATTTTAGAGTATTTAACATCAAGCGCTACCCAAAACCTCTTCTCAATCAACGAAGATACCACGCAGCAGCTTTGCCAGATTGCAGCAGTAGCCTCCGTAGTATCTGACAACCCTCAAAACTACATCCAGATGATTGTGAAGGATAAGTCCCTTCAGGAGATCTTTGGCTTAAGCAACGAAACAATGGAAAAGCTCTATCAAGGAGCCAAATTCTTGTATGAGCATCAAAACTATATAGAAGCCGCAGCGGCATTTAGCGTCCTTTGCTGCATCTCACCAAATAACCACACCTTCTGGATAGGCCTTGGAAATAGTGAATACTTCTGCCACCGGTATAACGAAGCTGTCGCCGCCTATAGCATGGCAGCCCAAGCTGATCCTCACGACCCTCTCTGCCACTTCTTTAGCGCCCGCTGCTATGAAGCCCTAAAGCAAAAAGATCACGCAATTAATAGCCTAGACCTGGCCCTGCTGCAGATTGGCAACCAAAAAGAGTTTAGCCAGTGGAAGCAGAGGGCGATAGAACATAAACAGCGCCTTTCTAAAACGGCATAATAAAGAGGAAAACACCATGGTAAAAGATCTTACAGGCATCTCAGGAGCACATGGCAGCCACGGACCGCTTCCTCCGGAAAAGGGCATCCCAACACCGGAAACCTATGAACTTCCAAAACATCCTAAAAATGGTCACGGAAAAGTAGAAAGTCCCCTCAAAACACTATTTGGACTTGATGAAAAACCGACGAAAGATCTCCATCAAAGACTTGTCAAAGTGACAATTTTATGTTTAGGGATTGCTTCAAAAGGGCATTTCCCAACAAAAAAGGACTAAAAGGACCAAAAGGACATAAGGGACATAAAGGACTATGGTGAGGATCCTTTATGTCCTTAATTATCCTTTTCATCATCCACAGGAAACTCTTCTATAAGCCTGCGGATGTCAGCGATGTTGTCGGCATGGCTGATAGTTTCTCGAAAATTTCTTGTGCCCTTTGATTTTTTTATGTACCAGCAGCCCACTCTGCGCATGTCGACAATGGCTTTTCGCTCGTTGCCGTAGCCCATAATAAATTCAAGATGCTCTAAGAGGGCATTTTTATATTCAAGATTTGTTGGCTCTTTGGCCTCTTTACCATCGGCCAGCGCTTGAATTTGCTGGCATATCCACGGCTGGCCGAGGGTGCCGCGCGAAATAAGCACTGCGTCGCATTTGGTTTGATCCATCATATCAATGGCAGCTTGAGCTGTGAAAAGGTCGCCATTGCCGATGATTTTAATGGTTGTGGCAGCATCCTTTGCCTCTTTAATCCAGTTCCAGTTGGCAGGGCCGTGGTAGGCCTGCTGGCGGGTTCTTGCATGAATGCAGAGGGCCTGGGCACCGGCAGCTTCGGCTATGCGGACAATTTCTCTGAAAAAAAGAGAATCTTCGTCCCAGCCGGCTCGTATTTTTACCGTGACAGGAATTTTTACTGCTGCCACCATATTGGCGATAATGTCGCCGATTAACAGTGGATTTTTTAATAGGCCCGATCCGCTGCCATCCTTTGTGACTTTGTCCACAGGGCAGCCGCAGTTAAGGTCGACAACGTCAAAGCCCAAATCCTCGATAATTTTTGCGGCCTGGCCGGCTATCTGGGGCTTGCTTCCGCAAATTTGGCCCCCTATGGGGTGCATATCGACGCTATAGTCCAAAATGTGGAACGTGCCGGGATCATAGCGAACAAGGGCGTCCATCTTTACCATTTCGCAGTACATAAGCCCCGGAGAGTAGCGAGCGCTCATTTTGCGAAAGGGAAAGTCTGAACAGCCTGCAAGGGGCGCGTAAAAAACATTTGAAGGCAAGGTTCGCTTGCCAAAGGTTATTGGGCAAATTTTCATCAAAAAAGCAGCCTTTTTACAAACATTTCTATAAATTGAAGCGCGAAAATAGCCACAATTGGGCTTAAATCGAACAACCCGAGCGGGGGTATAAATCGCCTAAATAAATTTAAATAGGGGTCTGTATAAAAACGGACAAAACGCAAAATGGGGTGCTCCTGTAGGTCTGGAAACCATGAACTCAGGATGCGAACCATCAAGAGCAGCATGTAGCAGGTAAACAATCCGTCAACAATTTGGTAGGCTAGCACGATAAAACCTCATTGAATAAAACCTTGATTTCAACCATAATAGTCTAAATCAAGGGACTTTTTCCAGTAAATTACATGTTTAAACTATTTTCGATGCTTAACTTCCTTCTTCCTCAAGAGCTTCAAGTAGGCGTATGCCTGGATGGCTCTTTAGTACGAAAAGCCACCATAAAGGCTTCTAGAAGCTCTTTTTCTGTGATTTCACTTGAAACTGAGAATGTACAAGATGCAAAAAATGCCATTTATGCCTCTTGCATACCATCATCTAAAACCATTGCACGCACACTTGAAATTGGTCTTACAAAGCAAAAAGATGTCGATGCGGCCTTTGGTTTTGAAGCCGAAGCGCACCTTCCCTACCCGCAAGAAGAGTGCCTGTTAGGCAAGGTATGCATAGGCCAGGCTAACGGCTCCACCACACTGCAGCTATTTTCTGTTCTCAAAATCGACGTGCAGCAGCATCTTGATGCCCTCCAGGAGCATGCGATAAACCCTGAAATGATCTGCCCCAAACCGCTTGCACTTTGCCACTTTGTAAAGCGGCTTTACAATAGCGATGCACTTCAAATTGTGATCCACGTTGACCGAAAGGAGACTACCTGCGTTCTTGTCCAGGATGGCCGCCCCTTAATTGCCCGATCCCACACCGTAGGGTTAGATAACCTAGAGGCCATTACCTCTAAAAACGACGACGGCCAAATCAGCATCAACGAAGAAGAGCTCGATAACCTCCAGCAGTACCTAAGAGAAATTTCCAGAATTTTACTTGCCTTCCAAAATGGCTTTGACACCGGCAGCCTTCCCATACTCTTTTGCGGGCCCATCGTAGAAAATAGCATCCTGATAGAACTCTTTACAAATGCACTTGAGCGAGAAATTGCTCCGCCTCCCGAAAAATTGCCTGCTAAATCCTTTAGCTGGAATGAGCTTTTAGTCTTTGCCGTACCTATTGGCTGCGCGTTATCCATAAGCCTTGAGCCGGCAGGCGAGTCTGTTAACTTCCGAAATGATGACTTTAGCTATCCTGACAAGTGGAGACGCTGGAAAAAGGAGCTTGCAGTCTACTTTATGCTCATGATCATGATCTCCTTTGGAGCATACATGTACGGCAAAGCTTTGCTTAAAGCACAAACGAGCGCTCATATTGAGCAGTATGCAACACTTCTTCAAGTAATGGAAAAACCTACACCGCAGGATGAAATCATCGCTTTAGCCCCAGATGACATCGAAGATAAGCTCTACACCCTTGAAGAGGAAATTAAGAAGACATCAAATGAGATGGCGCTGCATCCTGATGTGCCTCGTGTAAGCGACCTTTTAGCGTGGCTCTCATCCCATCCCAATATTGTTATCGGCGGAGACGACCCCAAAGCGATATCGCTAGAATCGCTTGCCTACAGCATGGTAAAGCGTCCTGAAAAGGGCAAACTTAAAGAGCATTACCAGGTGCGTGTAGACCTTGAATTTAGCGCCCCATCGCCGACGATGGCACGAGAGCTTCACGATGCACTTTTAACTCCAAACGCCTTTATCGACCCAAAGACAGAGCTAAAATGGAGCGTACATCGCGGCCACTTTAAGGCTACATTTTTCCTTAAAGACCGCACAAAGTATCCTCAAGCCATTCAAGGGGGTGAAGCATGAAAGGACTAACTCAAACCCGCATTATCGTCTACTGCCTCATCTTGGGATTTTTGCCGCTTCTATTTGTGGGCATGAACTATATGAGCCAAAAGTCAAAGCAAGATAGCATAACAATGGCCCTATCACAGGCAATCACTGATGCTACAAATAAAAACGCCAAGGAATTTGTAAATAAAGAGGTAAAGGCTACATACCGCGATAGCAACCACTTTTACATCGACCAGCATATAGAAACCATATCCCCGCTTAGAGACGAGGTAGCGACACTTCAGAAAACCCTCTCGCTCGGCTTTCACCCTGCCGAAGATCAGTTTAGAAAGCGCCTGCAGTTTCATCAATCGGGCCAAAATACCATTTCCTTCGTCGAGGGTTCTGTAAAGGCCTATCCCGACTTTCAAGAGACACAAGAGAGCCTTGCACATCCTGTAGAAGTAAATCTCGATGATATAAAGGCCATTCTCTCTAAAATCGACGGCGTATGCTTTAGCCAAGATATGCAGCTGCCTGAACAGCGGCCGCACCTCATTATCACGGACTGGAAGATGGAAAAGAAAAAAACGCCCGTTCAAGAGGTATATACGCTTGATATCAAACTAATAAAAAGGGAATACCTTAAGTGAAAAGTTTATGGTTACTATTTTTCTGTTTGGCACTTTGTGCATGTGAAAAAAAGACAATCATACATGCCCACGATCCTGACCTTGTCAAAATTCAAGAGCGCACGCATAACTCAAAGCTGGTAAGCCTTAGCATAATGGACCGCAATGGCCTTTCTGAAACTATCAGCCATAAAGATCGCCTTAAAACCTATGAAAAATCCAATTTTTTAACCGCTCAGCCCTACCAGAAGGTGCTTCGCGTATTTGCTAAAGATAAGAACGGCGATGCGCTTTCTCTCATCACAAGCTACTATCCCACAGGGCAGATCAGACAGCTTCTTGAATGCTCAAATGGCCGCGCCCACGGCCGCTATATTGAGTGGCACACAAACGGCCAAAAAAAGCTTCAGGCCTATATTCTAGGGGGAGCCGCTGACCTTGACGAAAAGTCGCAAACGACATGGTCATTTAACGATACAAGCATCTGTTGGAATGATGATGGCAAGCTTATTGCTAAAATTCCCTATGTACAGGGCGTTTTAGAGGGCCAATCCATCTACTACCACCCAACAGGCGCGCTTTCTGAGATTATCCCCTACCATAAAGGGCAAATCGAGGGCGACTCGCAATCTTTTGAAGAAGATGGCACTCTTTTTGAATCTACGCATTATGAACAAGGCATCAAAAGCGGAAAATCGCTCGGATACTGGGCAAAAGCGACTCCTCAATGGGATGAAGATTGGGATAACAACCTCCTTCAAACCGGCCGCTACTATGCAAAAGATGGCTCGCTCCTTTCACAAGTTGATGCAGGCCGTGGCACACGCACCATTTTTGGCGACAGCAGCCCATCCGAGACGCATAGCTACATCGCAGGTCGCCCCGAGGGCGAAGTGCTGCTCTTTAACGAAAAGGGAATTATCACACAGCGCCTGCACGTAAAAGATGACGAAAAGCATGGCGAAGAGATCTACTACTACGTAGACAATCCCTTGCAGCCAAAACTTGCCATCCAGTGGGAAAGGGGCCAAATCCACGGCCATGTAAAAACCTGGTATAAAGACGGCACTCCTGAAAGCTCGAGAGAAATGAGCCACAACATGAAGCAGGGCCTGCTTACTGCCTGGTATAAAGATGGCAAAGTGATGATGATCGAAGAGTATGAAAAAGACCGCCTCATCCGCGGCGACTATCTAAAGCGAGGCGACGCACGCCCCATAACCCAAGTAGCAAACGGCAAAGGTGTTGCCACCTTCTTTGACACCGACGGAACCTTCAAAGCGCGCGTTACCTACCGCGACGGCAAACCAATCATGGATGACCTCTTATCTGAAAGATAAAGAACCAAAAGGACATAAGGGACTAATGATCATAGTCCTTTTTGTCCCTTATGTCCTTTTGGTCCCTTTTTCACTGTGCGTATAAGCTGACAGGAAATGCAGCCTAAGGTACAATGAATCACTAACGTAAGGAGCATAAAAGTATGTCGCAGCAACAAAATATTCAAGAACGCAAAAAAGCACTAGAACTTGCCCTTGGCAACATTAAAAAGCAGTTTGGCGATGGCGCCATTATGAGCCTTGGCAAGCATTCTGAAAACCGCGAGATCAGCGCTATTAAAACTGGAGCGCTCTCATTAGACATGGCTCTTGGAATTGGCGGTGTTCCCCGTGGACGCGTTGTAGAAATTTATGGCCCAGAATCATCCGGTAAGTCAACACTTGCCCTTCATATCGTTGCCAACGCCCAAAAAGCTGGCGGCATTGCAGCCTATATCGACGCAGAACATGCGCTAGATCCTGGCTACGCAAAAAGGCTTGGCGTAAATATTGACGATTTACTTATCTCTCAGCCAGACTGCGGCGAAGAGGCGCTTAATATCGCTGAAACGCTTGCCCGCTCAAATGCTGTCGACGTCGTCGTTATTGACTCAGTTGCAGCGCTAGTGCCAAAGGCAGAACTTGAAGGCGAAATTGGCGATCAATTTATGGGTCTTCAGGCTCGCTTAATGTCACAAGCCCTAAGAAAACTTACAGCATCTCTTGGAAAGAGCAATACATGCGCTATCTTCATCAACCAGATCCGCGATAAAATCGGCGTTGTCTATGGCAATCCGGAGACCACTACAGGCGGCCGTGCGCTGAAGTTTTATGCATCTGTCAGAATCGACCTTCGCCGCGTAACAGGCATCAAAGGGGCAGATAACTCTGAAATTGGCAACCGCGTCAAAGCAAAGGTTGTAAAAAACAAGATGGCACCGCCATTCCAGCTGGCCGAGTTTGACATCCTCTTTGATGAGGGCATCTCTCGCGCAGGATCCGTTCTAGACATAGCCTCAGATATCGGTATTGTCGAGAAAAAGGGCGCATGGTTTAGCTACAAAGGCCAACGCCTCGGCCAAGGCCGTGATAGCGTGCGCGACGACCTTCGCAAAAACACAAAAATGCTCGAAGAAATTGAAGCATTAGTTCTTGCAAGCAACAAAGAAAAGCTTGCTATGCGTGCCTCTGCATCTGCCTCTTCCTCTGTATCTGTTTCTCAAGACGTAGAAGATACAGAAATTGGCAAATAAAAAGGTTATTACAGTCTTTGTACTTATTCTCTTGGCGGTGCTGTCCGTTAAATACACGCCGCCGAGGGCATGGGAAGTAGCTCAAGGCCTTTTGCCCAAAAAGCAGCCCTCAAATCATACTCCCAACCTAAAAGCGATAGAGCAAAAAAACTGGTATACAAAGCCTGCATCTCGCCTTAATCGCTACGATGCAACCTTGAGCCAGATTGCCCATATGGCAACGTCTCGAAAAGAGATCAAGAAGAGCTATAAAGCATTGGGGCGCTCTACAAACAGAATTAACAGGACATGCGATACTGCAACCCTTCCGATATACAAACGCAAGAACCGCAATAAGCATATCCTTCCCTACGACATAACAAGAAGCTGCTCAAATCTTGCTGATTTCTACGTAAATGCCAATGATGTCTACACGCCACTACAGACCTATATGGTCTGCCAAGGCCCTTTAGATCGCACTGTTGACGACTTCTGGCAGTCGGTGCTGCATAACCACTCAAACGTCATCGTCACGCTTTGTATGCCGATTGAAGAGGGAAAGAAAAAGTGCGCAAGCTACTGGACAGTTCAAGAAGTCGACCTTGATGGCTGGATAATTACCCAAAAAACAAAAGAGCTCCTTGCCCAAAGCGCGCTCATTCCTTCCCATAACATAGTGCTTCGCACCTTTATAGCAAAAAAGGGAGACGTTGAGAGGACAATTTATCACCTTCACTACGAAAACTGGCCCGACGGCAAAATCCCCGAGCTTAATCTTTTTATCAAACTCTTAGACATTGTAGACCGCTACACAGAAGAGGGATCTCCCATCACCGTCCACTGCAGCGCTGGCATCGGCCGCTCAGGCACATTTGTCGCAGCTCACAGCCTCAGAAAGGAAATTCGCTCCATTCTTGCCCATAAAAACAGCAAAAAACAGCTCCAGATCAACATTCCTAAGGCAATATTTCTCCTGCGCTGCCAGCGTACCGGCCTCGTCGCTTCGCGTGGGCAATACAGAATTGTTTACCAAACTATTGCGAGGGATTACCAGCCTCGGAATGGGCCTCTTTTTGTGCTGTAACTAACTCCTGTGGCTGCCCCCATAGCGTCAACTTAAGAGCTTTTTCTCTTAATCTCGATCTTGATCTTGATCTTGATCTTTCTTCCTTCTCAGCCATTTCGGTCTAAAATTGAGATCAAGATTAAGATCAAGATCAAGATCAAGATTAAGATTATGAAGTCTGTTATTTTTTCTGGATAATGCGTTCAAGAAACCGCTCGCCATACTTTAACCACTTAATCGGCCCCACGCCGTTAATTCGGCCAAATTCTTGCTGGGTTCTTGGCAGATATGCAGCCATCTCTTGGAGGGCGCGGTCGGAAAAGACGACGTAGGGAGGAACCCTTTCTTCTTTTGCAATTTGGGTGCGAAGAGAGCGAAGTTCATCAAAAAGGGCCGGATCAAAATTGATCGACGTTGCAGCTCTTTGTTTTGGAGCCTCTTTTTCGGGCTTAAAGTGCTTTTTCCTGATGAAGATAGGCTCATGGCCCTTTACAGCATCCTGAGAGCGCTCGGTCCATTTTAAGACAGGATAGTCGCCCTCTGTTACTTGAAGAAGGCCTAGGTGAATGAGAGAATCGATACAGTAGCGCACTTCAGCTTCTGACATCTCTTTTAATAGACCGTAGGTAGAGAGCTTGTCATAGCCGCGGTTTACTAGAGGCTGGCTTTTTGAGCCGCGCAGCACATCTGTTACCATGCGGATGCCAACATTTTGGTTAAGACGCCACACACAGGAGAGGATTTTTTGCGCTGTGATAGTGGCATCCTGCGATTCGTAGTCTTCAAGGCAGATGTCGCAGGCGCCGCAAGGCACTTTGCTGTAGCCCTCGCCAAAATAGCGAAGAAGCAAAAGCCTTCTGCATTTCAGCGATGTACAGAGCTTGTACATAGCATCAGTTTTTCGCCTCATTTCCTGCTGGATAATAGGGTCTTCAAGCTGCTGTAAAAAGCTTTTATAGATGATAAGGTCTTGCGCACCGTACAGCATCAGACATTCTGCTGGCAGGCCATCTCGGCCCGCTCGGCCGATCTCCTGATAGTACTGCTCGATCGTTTTGGGCATATCAAGATGCACCACATAGCGAATATCAGGCTTATGAATGCCCATGCCAAAGGCAACTGTTGCTACCATAATAGTAGTTTGATCGTGAAGAAAGCTATTTTGGGCAATAGAGCGCTCCTGCTCGGCCATGCCGGCGTGGTAGCGGCCCACATTAAACCCTTGCTTCTTTAGCTCTTGATAGGTTGCATCCACGCCTTTACGTGTGGCGCTATAGATAATGCCTGACTGTTCTTGATGTTCCTGAAGGAACTTTTCCAATTGCTCTTCGGGCTTAAATTTGGAGTGGATGCGAATTGTTAAATTGGGCCTGTCAAAACTTCCCTTAATAACGCAAGGGTTCTTCATTGACAAGCTGCGTCTGGATGTCCTTTTCCACTTCGACTGTTGCAGTAGCTGTGAGGGCAATTACAGGGCAGGAGGAAAACTCCTTCTTTATAAGAGCAAGCTGTCTATATTCTACGCGAAACGAGTGGCCCCACTGCGAGATGCAGTGCGCCTCATCAATCACAAAAAATGAAAGCTGCACTTTCTTGAGATGGTCGATAAATTCAGGGTCTACAAGCCTCTCCGGAGCTACATAAATAAGCTTATAGTCAGCTAAATGGTCAAGCACCTCGTGAATTTCTGAAGCCGGCAGGCTGCTATTGATAAAGGCCGCATGGATGCCATTTTTAAAAAGAGAGACCACCTGATCCTGCATAAGCGATATGAGAGGCGATACAACAATAGCAAGCCCAGGGCTAAGAAGCGCAGGAAGCTGGTAGCAGAGCGATTTTCCCGCCCCTGTAGGGAGTATGGCAAGCACATCCTCCTTTCTTAAAAGCGCCCCAATAATCTCTTTTTGGTGACGGCCTGAAGGTGTTATAGCCAAAGTAGCGCTTTAGCTCCTCCTCAAGTGCTATCTCTTGCGTCTGCATAGTTTTTACTTATTTATAGTTGCAAGCGCTTCCAGCCCTGCACACAATCCTTGTAACGGAGTTTCGTGTAATCCCAGCTTTACTAAGCATTCCTGAAACGCCTGGCAGTGAAACGACACCGCTTCCACCGCTTCTTTTACGCCAAAGCGGTTAGCAAAGTTAACTGGGCGGTTAGCATCTAAATCTTTTTGGCTGTCGTCAAGGTCATCTAAAATCTGAAAGGCAAGGCCAAAGTGGTAGGCTGCTTTATGCAGCTCATCCAGTAAAGAGAGCTTTCCGCCGCCAAAGAGCCAGCCAAGGCTCATGCAGAGATCAAATAGAGCGCACGTTTTCATCTCAAGCGTTTTAACGAGCATCTCTTTATCAAGATTTTTTGGGAAAAGGTCATAATACTGGCCTCCAATAAGGCCGGGGGCTCCCATCGTTTTTGATGCCTGAAGTACTGCAAGACGGGATACCTCAGCATCCTCTACCTCATTTCTTGCGATCTCTTCAAAGCCTGAAGCTATAAGCGCATAGCTTGCTAAAAGGGCAACTGACTCGCCATACACCTTATGGGTGGTTGCACGGCCGCGGCGAAAGTCGTCGTTATCCATGCAGGGAAGATCATCTGCGATCAATGAAGAGGTGTGAAAAAACTCAACTGCCAGGGCCGCGGGCGTCACATTGCGGCCGGTCTTTAACCCATCTGCCACCATGTAGACAAGAGCCGGCCGAAAGCGCTTGCCATCACCTTTTAGGGCATATTCCATAGCATCTCGCACGCTATTTTGCGGCCCAAAAGTAGAAAATGCCTTATACATTTCCTCTTCAAATCGCACTTTGTATGGCTGTAAAATAAGCTTTGCCTGTTCTGAAAAGGCAACTTTAGCACCTGTATGCATATTAACTCTTCTTTTGAATTTGTACTTTTGTCGATGGCTTTACCAGTCATATTTTCTTCGATAAATCCGCCAAAATTAAGGCTCGGATAGCTGTAGACGCCCTTTCCGAGCAGTGTGCCGGGATTCAGCACGCTATTGCAGCCCACCTCAACATGATCGCCGATAATGGCGCCAAACTTTCGTCTGTTTGTAGCAATTTTTTGACCGCCTACCGTTATAGCGATTGGAGCGCCATCAAGGCGCAAGTTTGCACACTTTACGCCGGCGCCAAGGTTAACAAAGCTTCCCACAATAGTGTCTCCAAGGTAGGCAAAATGGGCAGCATTACTTTTGTTCATCATAATAGTATGCTTCATCTCGGTTGTATGGCCAATTACGCAAGAATCGCCGATAATGCAGTCGCCCCGAATGTAGGCTCCGTGGCGAATATGGCAGTTTTTTCCGATAATGCAGGGACCCTTGATATAGGCGCCCGGCTCTATAACTGTTCCCTTTCCAATAGTGATTTGGGCCGGATTTACAAGATAGGCATACTTTTGTTCTTCAGCTTCAATTTTGCCGAGGGGATAGACTCGTAAATATTCTTGAATCCTATCAAGTGCTTGCCAGACATACTCGCAGCCTTCAAAAAGTGCGGCGTGCTCAAACGCTGTAAGATCAAAAAAATGGCTTGGGGACAAACTTTGCATGGTTCACCTCAAAATGGCCGCTAGTATATACTACTCCTATGAATTATGAAATAGATTGTGTACATTTTGATTACTGTTCCGGTTGCGTACTCAATTCATGCAAAAATCCGCCCCCAATTTTTGATGAGGCAAGCGCCTATTTTGCAAAAAATTGGAACGTAGATCTTAGTTTTTCGCAGGGAAATATTATCGGCTGGAGAGTTCGGGCAAAGCTTGCCGCGCGCCGCCCAAACGTGATAGGCCTTTTTGAAAAGGGCACTCACAACGTTGTAAGCATCCCGCAATGCCGCGTGCATCATCCCAAGATTAATGAGGCAGTAGAGCGCCTCCTGCAACATAATTTTTCTTTTTACGATGAAAAAAGCCATACGGGAGACCTTCGCTACGTACAGTGCGTTGTGGAAAGAAAAAGTGAGAAAGTGCAGCTAACAGTTGTTCTCAATATGTCTACAGCCACTCCAGCATGGCGCGAAATTATAAATAAATTATACGACCCAACACTGTTTCATTCCATCTGGTGCAACTACAACGACAAGCCGACAAACAGCATATTCAGTAAAAATTGGGAAAAAATATCCGGCCTCGATGTTGTTTGGGAAGAAATTTGCGGCCTTAAAATACCATTCGGGCCATCTCACTTTGGCCAAGCAAACCTTGAGATGTATGAAAAGCTTGTCCTGGACATCCGGGATAATATTTTGCAAAATAGCGTTGTTGCTGAGCTCTACGCAGGAATTGGCGTTATCGGCCTTGCCTGTGCTAAGAAAAGTAAAGAGGTGCGCCTGGCAGAACTAGAACCCGCCGCCAAGCACTTTTTTGACCTTGCCGTAGAGCCCCTTCCTGAAAAAAATAGGCTCTCCTACCTCGTTGGGAAAGCCGAAGAGTGCCTCCACCTTATTGAAGGTGCTGATGTATGCATCGTTGATCCTCCAAGAAAGGGGCTTGGCCGCGTTTCTATGGAGCGCATTTTATCTACAAAAGGACTCAAGCAGCTGGTCTACGTCTCGTGCGAATATAAATCGCTACAGCGCGATCTAGACTATCTGCTGCGCTATTTTCCCAACTGGAGGGTTGCAAAAGCAAAAAGCTACCTCTTTTTCCCAGGCACAAACCAGATAGAGACAACAGTTTTTTTAAAATGTTTCAAAATAACTAGCTTTCCCGTATAATGTTTTTTTAATAATAAAAGAGAATTGAGATGGCTTCACTTTTAAAATTTTTTAGTCCCGCTCCACATCTTCCTGAAATTCAAGATGCTACAGTTGTAGCAAAAGACTATCGCAGATGGCGCATTCGGACGCTCTATTCCATGTTTATCGGGTATGCGCTCTACTACTTCACAAGAAAAAGCTATTCACTCGCTATGCCAGGCATTATCGCCGACCTTGGCTACACAAAAGCTGAACTTGGCATTTTGGGAAGTATCCTGGCCATAAGCTACGGTTTTAGCAAATTTTTTAGCGGCATTTTATCCGATAAATCAAGCCCTCGCTACTTTATGGCCTTTGGGCTTATCACAACAGGCCTCATTAATATTTTCTTCGGCATGTCCTCATCTCTTGTCGTCTTCGCACTTTTATGGGGGCTTAACGGCTGGTTCCAGGGCTTTGGCTGGCCCGCCTGTTCTCGCCTGTTAGTTTCGTGGTATTCAAAATCTGAGCGCGGCTCATGGTGGTCTACATGGAATGTCTGCCATAACGTTGGCGCCTTTTCAATTGCAATTCTTGCAGGCTACCTCGTGCAGCATTACGGCTGGAGATCAGGCATGTATGTACCCGGCCTTATCTGCATTGCCGGTGGTTTTTTCATGATTAACCGCTTACGGGATGCCCCACAAGCAGTGGGTCTGCCGCCAATAGATGTCTATAGAAATGATGTTGTTCCGGAAAAAGTAAAAGAAAAAAGCAGCTCATCTACCTGGGAAACGCTCGTAAACCATGTCTTTACCAATAAATACCTCTGGCTTTTGGGCATTGCCTACTTCTTTGTCTACTTTGCCCGCACCGCAATGAACGACTGGACACCCATGTACTTAATCGAAACGCGCAACTACTCGCTCATTGCCGCAAACAGCATGGCAACGATGATTGAAGTTGGCGGCTTTTTTGGAAACCTTGCAGCAGGCTGGGCATCAGATAAGCTCTTTGGCGCACGCCGCGGCCCTGTAAACGTCCTTTTTTCTCTCGGAATGGTATTTGGTATTATGCTTTTTAGCATTGTTCCTGTGGGAGCTGCTTGGCAGGAATCGGCAACACTTGCCCTTATTGGCTTTATGATTTTCGGCCCGCAGATGCTTATCGGCGTAGCTGCAGTAGAGCTTGCCAATAAAAACGCCATCGCTACCTCATCGGGCTTTGTCTCCTGCATCTCATATCTTGGCGCGGCCTGTGCAGGCTACCCGCTCGGTCTTATCATCCAAGAATTTGGCTGGAGCGGCCACTTTTCTACCATGATCATAGCTAGCCTTCTGGCTGTCGCCCTTCTCTTGCCGCTTTGGTCGACAAAAGAAGAGACAGCCAAAGAAGTTCAAGCCGCGTAAATTACTTTACGTGAATGTATTTGGGCTTCGAAGGAATGCCGTTTGCAACAACTTCAAGGGTGTATCTGCCTGGAGGGATGTTGCAAGGCACATGAAAGTAGGTATGCACCTTCTTACATGATGCTACGCCCATATAGCTATGGTTGTGGGTGCGGCAGTAGTAGACATAGCCTGCCTTTTCATTCGTAATACGTACGAGCGGATAGTTGGTAGCTGACTGATAGTTTGCACCATACATTGCACCCTGGGACATACCGTTAAAGCGGATGCCTTCGATTTTATAGCTCTTGCCCGACCTCACCTTTTCAGGATGTTCGCAGATCTCAGGCGCCCAATCCGGGTCATAATTTGTATTGCCTGAGGTGTAGATTTGAACATCTGTTGTCAATGCATCTGTCATCATAATCTGCCCTGTCGGCAACACCAGCATATACCCGCCGAACATCTTTTTTGCATGCGGCACTGTGGGCTCCGGATGGAGTTCGTGCCCATCAAATTCAAAAATGTGAACATGTGGATGAGGATGTGGATAGGCAGCTACAAGCACATTGCCGTTAGGTAAAAGTGCAGCACCGGTCTCAGCACAGTTTAACTGCCCCTCACCCGGCACATAGGGGAACCTGGGGCCTCTAGACCATTTATTTCCTTTAGAGCAGTAGATTGCCGTATAGCCAGGAAAAGCTCCCGTACAAAATACTGTCCCATCGGGTCGAAGCACTGCCGGGCCCATTTCTTTAGATTCAGGATCCCATAGAGGCACTATGGTATTTCCATGTCCCGCACAATGCCATGTACCCGTTTTAGGATCATAAAGCTCAGCATAGTTTACCCTTACCTCTGCATCCGGCTGTTTAATGGTGAGCTTCAGGTGCTTGTGATGTTTCATGGCGTGTACGAGCGACTCTCCATCCTCTTTGCTGATCATGCAGCTAAACGGCCTGCCGTCTCCACCCTTAGAAACATAGGGTACAGGTTTATCTGAAATTTCAATCACAGCAAGGGCATCGGCTCTAAACATATTTTCAACTATTTCGTCACTTCCACACTTTTCACTTCTATAGCATACCCCAATACTATTTCTAAGGTCATGAAGATGATTGCAGCAGGCGTCATGATCTGGTTTTGCAAGAGCTGCGTGACCTTCAATATGACACCTTGGCGCTCTATTGGTAACAAATGGACCGTTAGCTGGTTTTGCATGAAAGTGTCCAACATCGCGGACATTGGTTGAAATGATTGTATCTGGCGCATGCACTCCTGTTGTATCTACTGTAAGGACCTTTCCATTTGGAAGAAGCGTCCAGCCCTCGAAGCTGTTTACGTCCCATTTCGTGCAAGCACCGGTTTCGATCCAGGTAAGGGTGTTGAGGTCTAACAAAGCGGCTTGCCGGGTTAAGGCATTTGCCACCATGTAGGTACCATCTTCGAGGATTACACACTGAGCATTACCGACAATATCATGAAAAAACGGCGGAGGAGGAAGGCAGTGCCAGCGATTCTCTACAGGGTCATAAATCGCCCCTCTATCCGTATTTTTAATACAATAATGCGGACCATCAAATGCACCGCCCTGAACGATTACCCTACCATCTGCCAAGACCGCTGAAGCAAAGGCAAATGGCCTATAGTGTTCTGGAAGTGAAGCAAGCTTTGACCAGGTGCCGTTTACATAGCTTCCATAGACATCCGGAGTTAGCCTCCACACTTCGCCCTCATTAGGCGTGCTAAAGTTAAATACCATTACAGATCCATCTGTAAGAAGAAGCTGGCTTCCACAAGCAGGATGTTCCGTACAAAGCCCAAAAACTCCCGGATTATTAAGCCCCTGCCAGTGGCCGTGGCAATGAGATGAATGGGATGAGTGGTGGTGGGATGAATGAGATGAATGCGCTTGGGCAGATACTACTCCAGTGCAGATGCCTGCAAAGGCAAAAACTGCAAAAAGTGAACGAAACATGACAGCACCTATAGTAAAAGTTAGACTAATACTTTTTAGTAGCAGGTGCAAAGAAAAATAGCAATAGCCTTTTTGATTGGGTTATTTGGGCCTACACAAAACCATTCATATGTACTTTCAGTCGGTTACGTTTTGTAATCAACTCCTTACCCCCTCCATCAGGTATTGAATTAGCTATTGCAACTTTCCGAAAGACGTTGAGCGATTTCTCTATCGCCTTAGTATTAGTCCTTATTGTAAGAAATCCTTTCTCAAATTTTAAGCGCACTAAAATAGGGCTCAGACACTGTTGAAAGCCATTTTGTTGAGATCACCGAAATGGTCGAAAAGAACGCCAGGGGCATGCCGAACATCTAATCAAATAGCGAACAATCACAGCGGGACACGTAAAAGTCAATCAATGTTTCAACAGATCGAAAGGGGTCGTCAAAAAGGCTCCTTTTTAGAAAAAAATGCGGTTAAAGAAACCCCAAACTAAAGCCATTCGAATGCCCGAGGTTTAAAATCGAACTCTTGCTTAGCCTTGGTATTCGATGCCGCTCTTAGTTTTGTGGCGTAGTAAACGGCATCTGGACCTCTTATTTTTAGACCTTCTTCTTCTGTTATATTTGGAGGCGGCGGAGCACCCAAATAATTTGCAAATGCCGACAACCAATTGCGCATTTCTGATGGATGATCATTAACGATATTGTAAACTCCCGGTGCACTCTGGATGGCGGATACAATGGCCCTGGCAGCATCTTCAATGTGGACGAAGTTCCAAATCCCTTGCCCTTTACCAATAATAGGAAATTGTCGCCTATGTATTTGCTCTGCTACGTTTTGTCCGGGATAAAACCATGTCCCAGGTCCATAAAAAAAGCCAAACCGCAAAGCAATGCCTTCGATTTTGTCAGACTCCAACACTCGCTTTTCTATTTCAGCATCCAAACGTGTTCCAGATGCAATGCCTGGACTTGCATCAAATGCAAAGGCAGTCCTTTCGTCAGCTAACCCCGCTCCAGGCGCATACCAAAAAGCACTGGATTGCGCGATATAACGTATTACTCCATACATTTCTGCAGCTGCCAGTAAAAGGGCTCCCCCTTCACGTCGAAGCCTTGCATTCATTTCAGCAGATTTACGCATGGATTCGGGAGTATACTCTTTGGGCAACCGGGTCAACATGTCAATCAAAATGTCTGGTCTGATATCCGCAATAACAGAAAAAACTGCCTCACGTTCAAGAACATTCAAAAGCAGAGGTTTTGCACCTTTTGCGGCAATTACTTGAGCTCTCTCTTTAGATTGAGTAATTCCATAGACATCATAGCCCTGTGCAATCAAGAGACTGACTAATGGTTGGCCGATAGCACCAGATGCTCCAGCAATAAGAATTTTCATTAAAAAGCCCGCTCACAATTAGGATGCCATTTATAGGCAACAAATGTCTTACTATATTCTCTATATGCAAAAACAGTCCTGCAAGCAAGGAAAAAAGAAAAGGATCGAGTAATAGGACATATCGCAAACAGGGCCGTGTGTGTAGCATTTACACGCCACATACCTACCACAGGATCGTAAACACAAAAATAACCCTGCATGCTAGAATGCATGCAAGTAATTAAGAAAAAAAGAATCTGGGTGAGAGGATTCGAACCTCCGACCCCTTACACCCCATGCAAGTGCGCTAGCCAAGCTGCGCTACACCCAGATAAAGGAACTATAATAGCAGATGATGGACATTTCACAAAAGTGGCGATTGGAGGGTTTGCTCCAAGGTTTTGATATTGAAAAATGGAAAAAAGACCTGGAGGTGCTGTGTAAGGAGAAAGACCTTGTTAAAAGTATTTTAGGTTTTCAAGAATTAAGTGCTGGGTTTCGGCAGTTTTCATCCTATGCAAACTGTCTTTTTTCTGAAAATGTCTCAAATCCTGAAGGGGTTAAGCTTTGCTCAAAGGCTATTGAACTAGAGACCCTGCTGCAAAAGGCCAAAGCTATTATTGACTTAAAACTTCTTGAAATAGGCGATTTAGATGCATTTATAAAGGAAAATAGGCTTGAGGGGATCGCCTTTGCTCTTAAGAGAAGCCAAAAAGTGGCAAAAGAGAAAATGAGCCTTGAAAAGGAGGCCTTAAGTACGGACCTGTCTCTTAACGGCTACCACAGCTGGTATGAGCTTTATAAGCAGCTGATAGCATCCCTAAGATGCAGCGTAGATGGCCAAAGCTATTCTTGCAGCCAGATAGAAAATATGCTTTCAGACGGCGATAGAGGCATGCGAAAAAAGGCATTTTTAGCTCTAGAAGAGGCGTGCCGGCAGCATGAAGCGATCTTTTCACAGGCCCTTCGATCAATTTTAGGCTTCAGGCTTGACCTTTATCGACATCGGGGCTGGAAAAACCCGCTGCACGATGCCCTAACCATTAATCACATGACCGAAAAGACCCTTTCGACTATGTGGCAAAAGGTGGGCGAGGCGCTGCCTGTTTTTCATCGCTTTTTAGATAAAAAGGCAGAGCTATTTTGCCTCGAAAAAATATCCTGGTATGACTTTGATGCGCCCTATCCAAATGCTCTAAGCCGGTTTTCATATAATGATGCAGCATCTGATATTGTCGAATTTTTTAGCAAAAAATGCCCCCAACTTGGCGCTTTTGCTAACAAGTGCTTTGAAGAGAGGTGGGTAGAAGCTGAAAACAGGGAAGGAAAAGCCCCTGGAGGATTCTGTACGCCGCTTCCGCTATCAAAAGAGTCGCGCGTCTACATGAATTACGCCGACACCATGCATAACGTTTTGGTGCTGGCGCATGAGCTAGGACACGCCTATCACGATCATGTGGCATTTGAACTGCCGGAACTTAGCCAACACTATCCTATGAGCCTTGCTGAAGCTGCCTCAACAACTTGCGAGCTTATTGTACTTGACGGGCTTATTGAAAAAGCAAAGTCAAAAGAAGAAAAAAAGCGGCTCTACTACGAAAAGGCGCATCGCCACACCACCTTTTTTGTAAATATGCTGGCGCGCTTTTCCTTTGAACAAGATGCCTTTCAAATGATATCCAGCGCCCAGTTTTTAGACGCAAATACGCTTTCAACGATGATGCTGAAAGCGCAAGATGCAGCCTACGGAGGCCGTCTTGAGCAGTACCACCCCTATTTTTGGATATCCAAGGTGCACTTTTATATCACCGACATGCCAAGCTACAACTTTCCCTACACCTTTGGCTATCTTGTAAGCCAGGCCATAAGCAGAAAAGAGCCATCCTGGTTTCAAAGCCACTACAAGCGCTTTTTACAAGATACAGGAAGAATGATGGTTGAAGAGCTTATTGAGAAGTACTTTGGGCAAAACTTCTGGAATGAATCAATAGCCGCCGCCACAAAAGACGTTGAGGAGTTTTTAGCCTTATGACCTTTACACTTGAGCCAACGTGGCAAAAAGCCCTCGAAGATGAGCTGCACAAACCCTATATTGCTAAACTTGCTAACTTTATCGAGAGCGAAAGAGCAAAAAACGAGCCTGTATACCCGCCCCAAGAACTTGTTTTTAATGCCCTAAGCGAGACGCCATTTGATGAGGTTCGCGTCTGTATTGTCGGGCAAGACCCCTACCATGGCCCAGGGCAAGCTCACGGCCTTGCTTTTAGCGTACCAAAGGGTGTAAAGCCGCCGCCATCATTAAAAAACATCTTCAAAGAGCTTCAGAATGACCTGCTGCTAGCAATACCCAGTCATGGATGCCTTGTCAAGTGGGCAAAACAGGGCGTTCTGCTCCTTAATGCAACGCTTACCGTAAAAATGAGCGAACCACTTTCACACCACAACCACGGCTGGGAAAGCTTTACCGATGCTATCATTAGAAAACTTGCTGAGAAAAAAGAACCTATCATCTTTGTTCTTTGGGGAAATAATGCGCAAAAAAAGTGCAGCCACATTGAAGAGCTCTCTATAAATGGCCAGCACACCATCTTAAAAGCTGCCCACCCATCGCCATTTTCGGCCCACAATGGCTTTTTTGGCTGCCGCCATTTTTCTAAGATAAACGCCCTTTTAAAAGAGCCTATCGACTGGCAGCTCGACTGAGGCGCTCATGTATAGTTTTCCAGAGGCCATGGCGTGGAAAGTCCATATCAACCCACGCTTCACCCACCCCTTCAATATCGAGCTGGCGAAGAACGTTATAGAGGCTATGGGCTGCCTCTTGTTCGTTTTCGCCAAGTAAAAAGAGGCGTTTTGCTCCGGGATAGTCTCGCCCTTTAAAGCCAACAACGTAGGGGCTTGCTCCACATGGTGCGCTAAGATGCAGCCTTGCCTTCGGAGCGTAGTGCGCCAAAAGCTGGCCCGGACAGACGATACTATCTGAAATTTGCTCTGAAAGCGGGGGCAGATATCCTATGGCGGCGGCTATTTCTTCTTGCGATAAAGCACCAAGACGTGCGATCTGCCAGATATTGTCACGATAAATAATAATTGTAGACTCCACGCCGTGTACACATGCTTGACCGTCAAGGATGGGAAACTGCAGGCCAAAGTCCTGCTCTACATGTTCAGGTTTGGTACTAGATGGCGAGCCGCTGAGGTTTGCAGATGGTGCAACAAGCGGCGATATGTGGGATAGCAGCTCAACTGTTTGGCTATGGTTCGGCATGCGGAAGGCAGCAGTCGATAGGTTTGCCCGCACAAGGGGCAATATCCTCTCCTCCTTGATCGGAAGAACAACGGTAAGGGGTCCGGGCCAAAAGCGCGCAATAAGCGATTCTAGGCCGGCAGGACGCGATGTGAGATAGGGATAGATCTCTTCATGGCAGCCGACATGAAGAATAAGCGGATTGTGAGAGGGTCGGCCTTTAAGGGTGAAAATTTTTTGAACAGCTGAAGGAAGGGCGCTTGATGCGGCCAGACCATAGACGGTCTCAGTGGGAATGGCTACAACTTCGCCTTTTTGTAGAAGCTCTATTGCCTGTTCAAGAGTAATTTTCATGCGATTATTGTAGCGGATATTAGGAAAATATGTAACATAAAATAATTTTAATATATAATAGAAGTATAGGGTGAGGTGCATATGGTAACAAAAGAGGAAGCAAAGGTGGCGTTTTCCCGGCTTTCCGCTCTTCGCATAGCGAGAATCGGCGATGAGTCACAAGCCCTTTTTTTACAACCTGTCGATTTTGGAACAAAGCTACACCTTACCGCCCAAGTCTATCATGGCGATAAGTTTATTCCGCCAGGAGTACGAGAAGCAGTTCACTTTCACCTGGAAACTCCCTACACTAAAATACATACCTGGTTAAGTGTTGATGAAGAGCTTTATGAAATTACCCTTCACCATATAGGCAACTTCACAAGCGATGTCGATGAACTTCAGGAGGTGAGTTCCGAGTTTGAAGATGCTGCTTTCAAGTGGAGAGAAATATTTGAAGAGAGAGATCGCCAAGATTTAGTCCATATCCCAATAAAATCCAAATAACCAACATCCACAAAGGAGAATAAGAAGATACTTATATAGCTATATTCTTCTTCTTCTTCTTCAGAGGGTGTGGATCTGTTCATAACAGCCTTTTTGAGAGACCGCCCTTCTGTCGATAGTCTGATCATAATTGTGTCGACAAAATGTTCACCCTGTCTATAACTTCACTTTTTGTCGAAAGTTGCATACTTATGAACAGCATCCATCAAAGTTATGAACAATTACACCATATCTATCATATCAAGGAGCCATTGATCGGTAGTGAAGGTAGATGGCGCGTTTTCGTAGGCCAATTTTGTAGAGGAAAAGACCGGCTTTTCAAGCGAGGCGAGCATGCGGATGACGCCTAGCTCTTTTACTTTACCTTGATCGTCTAGAAGTTCTTGTTCTCGATAGACTTGCCTGCGCCTTTTTTCAATTGCCTCTTCAAAGTTTAACTTATCAGGTTCAACTACAACGCCATTTCGTTTTAAAAATTCCCTTTTTTCTTCTTCGGATTTAGCACTAATGGTGCCAAAGTTATTGTGAACTTCTGCGCCCCACTCTTGTGGAATTTTATTTTCCATCCAGCTAAGAAATTGCTCCTTACGCTGAGGAGTATGTTCGAAATGATTGATGAGGCAATCTCTTACAATCGTTTGTGGAGTATAGAGCCTAAAAAACTTTTCCTTCACCGCTTTAAGGTCGCATTGTCCTTTTGTTGCCTTGTAAAGAGATCTTGCATCATGTCCCGGAATGGCAAGTTCCTCTCCTAAGTGATGAAGAGCTTCATTGTAGTCATCTGTCAGTTTCACAATAGCGCGTAAGAGCCTTTCTCGAAGCTCGGCGAGGAACATAATGATCTCTTCTTCGAAGGTTTTAGGCTTTTCAGAGCAGATTGTGCGATAGGCCTTCGTGATGGTATCAAAGTATTTTCCGGATGAGACCTCTCCTCCATCAAGAGAGGTTATGAGGCGCAAAAACTCCTCTTTTTCTGTGTCAGAGCGGCTTTGAAGAGAGATGATACAATTTTTCAGGCATGTTTCAAGAAGCTCATAGAATTTTAGTTTTGCCGTATCGGTATTGAGGAGCCCGGGAATGGCAGCTCTATTTTGTATTGTCGCCAGAACGCGGCGTAGTGTGATTTCTTGCGATCTATCGTAGGTGAGAATCTCTTCAAGAGAGACCTCTTTTGTAGGCGCGCGTATCATGAAAGGCTGAAGCTCTTCCTGAAGGTGTTCAGAAGAGAGGTTGAGGAAGCAAAATTCAATAATATCTAAGGAGCATGTTGGATATTTTACTTTAAGTGCTTCGAAATACTCATAAAATTGGCTAAGTGTCATCTTCTCAGCCAGTTTTTGCGCAAGTTCAGAGTCTTGAAAAAGCAGGGCAAGTTCAAATGGGTTGTGTTCACCATGTTCTTGCAAAAGCTTTTCAGGCTTTTCTTTGCAGTCATTAAGATATGCTTGCATTCCCTCATCGGGGATCGCATAGCCAGGAAGAAGCTTTCGGAAGAATGTGAGGGTATCTCCCGGCGCGCTTTGAGCAAGAACGAGCGCGCAAGCTCCCTGCCTTTTAGCATTTGATGCAGGGTCGATTTGGAGATTTATCTGTGCAACGTTTGTGCCCGCATGGATAAGTGCAAGGGCTACATCAGCATGAAGCTTTTGGCATGCAAGATGAAGGCTCGTGCTGCAATCGAGATCAAGCGAGGAGCTATTTACCTTTTTTTCCAGCATCTTTTCCACAACGGCAAGAAAACCAGCTTCAGCTGCTATGTGAAGGGGAGTTTTTCCCAATTTTTGAGCGTGAAGATCGGCCCCTAGTTCTACAAGTTTTAAGGCAAGCTCTTCCTTTTTTTCTTCTAGAGCATAAAAGAGAAGTTTAGATTTGCTGGCTGCATCCGGCGCCGCGCCAAGGGTTATTAAATCGCAGGCGATTTTATCATCTCCGTCTGCGCAAGCAAGAGCAAGAAGGGGCTGGTAGTAGCCTTCTGCTTCCGTAATTTGTTCCCCCTGCCTGATGAAGTAGAGGGCAGCACGAAGTGTATCATTTTCACATGCGGCTTTAACGCAGGAAATTGAACGGCGCTTTGCCTCCTGTTGTAAAAATGTACGGCCTAGTTCAAAGAGCTCATCATGTAGTCCCTTCAATTCAGGCGTGAAGGAGCGCATGACTATTCTATCGATAAAGAGGCATGTGCGGCTTGCCGCTTGACAGGCTCTTATGGAACGAATCTTGTCAGCCGTATCATCTAATGAAATCTGTGTAAGCCTTGCCTTGGCTGCCTCTACGATCAGTTTTGCATTTTTGGATATGTCGAATGTGGTGCTAATGCGCAGCCACTGAGGCATCCTGCCCGGAAGCTCTAAGGCAACGCCATCGCTTGTGGAAACCAGGTTGCAGCTATCTATATCTTTTGTGTGGTTTGCTATATGCAGCTCGCTAAATCGCTCAAAAAAATCTAAAGCTGCGGGCTTAATATAGGTCATCTCTCTTTTTTCCAGACATATGCTAAAGAGCCTACTACCAGTGAAAGTATGCAAAGCATTCCGGAGGGCATAAATTTAATCGTATACCAGCGGTATGCAAAAAAAAGTGTGAGAAGCGCCAAAAGTGAAAAAATGCACGTATAGGCTATTGTAGGCTTTACGCGAATAAGATAGAGCGATCCGATAAGTAAAATGGCAAAGATAGAGCTCATAAAAAGAGACGCCTGGCTTCCGGCAATAACATAGCCGATTACCCCGCCGATAAGAAGTAAGAGACTATATCCTGTGATCAAGTTGTCAAAGCGCGTCATACTGCATCTCCATTTTTTAAGTAAATTCATTCTGGCTAAAAACAAGTTTCATTGGCAAGATTTAATTATCAATCCAAGGGTAAATGTATGACGGGACCTGTTTTTACGACAACGCAATTTCCAACGATTAGGCCAAGAAGGCTTAGGCGCCACAGCTGGCTTCGCAATATGGTGCAGGAAAACGGTGTAACACCTCACGATCTAGTTTGGACAGTGATAATTCGAGAAGATCATGTCGACCCAAATATTCCAGGTATGCCAGGGTCTCCCCGATTAAGCATAAAAGAGCTTGTAGAAGCAGCAATAGAAGCGACAGATCTTGGCATTCCGGCCATTGCCTTTTTTCCCTTTGTCGAGCAGGAATATAAAGATGAACAGGCTCGAGAAGCGTTAAATCCTCGATCTCTTACTGTTCGTGCTATAGAGGCGTTAAAGGCTGCAGCACCGAGCATTGGCGTTATCTCGGATGTTGCCCTGGATCCCTTTACGATACATGGCTTTGATGGCATCATGAGGGGTGATCAAGTTGACAATGATAAAACTCTCGAAGTGCTTGCGAAAAGTGTTCTTTTGCATGTACAGGCCGGTGCCGACATTGTAGCGCCTTCTGAGATGATGGATGGACGCATCAAGGTGCTAAGAGATACACTAGATAGGGCCGGTTTTCACGATGTAAGCCTGCTCTCATACTCTGCAAAGTATGCTTCGAGCTTTTATGGGCCCTATAGGGGCGGTATTGGCTCGTTAAAAAACTTAGGAAAAGGCGATAAAAAGACCTTCTATCTAAACCCAGCAAACAAGCATGAAGCCCTTCGCGAAGTATCGCAAGACCTTTTAGAGGGAGCGGACATGGTGATGGTAAAACCTGGACTTCCTTACCTGGATGTAATAGCGGCAATTAAAGAGACCTTTCTTGTGCCGACCTTTGCTTTTCATGTAAGCGGCGAATATGGCTGCTTAAAGCTTATGCATGAAGCGGGCCTTTTGGACTTTCATAGAGCTTTCCATGAAGTTTTGGTATCCTTTAAACGGGCAGGCTGTGACGGCATTTTCACCTATGGCGCACTAGAATATGCTCGTAAGATGGGTAAAGGTTCTTGACATTTAAATAAATATTATGTATAATAATGGTCTAAAAAGTAAAAAAGGAGGTTAAATGTTTTCAGGTTCAACATCAGGAGCAAGTCCTGTTCAACCAACAGTTGCCTCTACTGTAGTGGCAAGTAATGAAGGTTTTGTAAAGCAAGACCCATCACTATTACTAAAAATGGGAGTTGCCGCCCAAATAATCGGCGCCCCTAATACCCTCGTTTATATCGTCACAGTAAACAAAAATATTGTTGCCCGCATGGCTCCCCCGGCCCTTTCACGCGACGATGAAACCTTTAGCGAAAAGCGCAAAAAAGGCATCATCCGCAGCCTCAAAACCGAACAATCAGAATCCCCCAACGACCAGCGCCCAGACAGTTAAATGTAAAGCTGGTGTACATTCATGCCTGTGCGCGTATTCTATTCCCGATTAGACAATGAAAAAAAGAGTGTGCAGACTATGCATCAGCCTAACGACAAGTAAAAAACGGAATAGGCAGGTATACGCATCAGGCTAAAAGCAAGCAGTGATCTTATGTAGTTGTTTGTTAATAATATAAAAAACAGGATCACACCAGGATCGGGCAGGATAAATACAAAACGATAAAAAAATAAAAGAAATGCATTTAATATATCGTTTATCATTATTATCATTTTGTATTTATCCTGCCCGATCCTGCCAGCGCAGCGGATCCTGTTTATTATTTTTATTTGCCTTTTGTCCCTGATGCGTATGCTTGCATATCTTGTTTTTTGTACATATGAGGAATAGGATGCGTGCTCTAAATGTAAAGCAGGTTTACATCAGTTAGTCTCTTTAGGTGCCAAGCCCGGTAGGAGTTGTTGACAGGATCCACTGTCATTTTTGGAGAGGTTTTAATGAGGAAAAGATCAACAAAAGCGTGCTCATAGTTTCCTGTATTTCCCGAAGGGATTCTGCAATGATTTTATTTGCATAAAACGCTTTTAGCGTGCGGAACCTCATTGATTCGGCCTTGGACTGGGTTTTGAGAAAATCTTTCTCAATCTCCACAAGCTTTTGTGCCTGATCTGGGGTGAAGACCTTTTGCTTCAAGGTTTTGGCCATCCAAAGTGAAATAAAACTCTGCCTGAGCAAGCGGGTATCTAGGCCCTTTTTGATTCCCTTTTCCAAAAAATCCATCCCTACAGCAATCTGCCAATTGGAAAATATCACTTCAAGAGAATTTTTAAGTTGCTGCTTTTGCGAATCATCAGTTGGCAATTGCGTACCGCCGAGTTCTTTAAAGAGGAAAAGGGCTTTTACAATGCCCTCTGTTGATGCCCAGGTGCAATTACTTACAGTTTGGTTGGGAATACCCAAAAGCTCGATAATCGCCTTTTCGTTGGGTGCCTGTTCAAAGCTCAACATTTTCGGCAGTTCATTTGATACGAAGTTGAGATATTCTTTTTTGGGCATATAGGCTAAAGCGCGAAGCTGCTCTATAGTTTGTTCATTAAGTTTAGATGGATCAAATTTGTGGACAAGAAGCGGTGCCGAAAAACTTCTTCCTCTATCACAAAGCATAAAAAGCTCTCCCTGCACCAGCACCGTTGCGGCGTGGCCTACGTTGCGGTCGCTGTAGCCTGTGAGGATGCAGGTAGGCTTGCCCTGTTTGATTCTTTCGAGGGTCTCCTGTGGGCTATGGCTGTTTTGCTCTGCTGCAAACTCTAAGGCCTCTTGTAGGGGAGCGGGGCAGGATTTTGCCATCTTAGCAGCTGCAATTTCCCGCTGCCCAAACTCAAACGGTATTTTTTGACCCCCAATATTTGCAGTACCTCTAAGAGAAAATACATGAGTAAGCAGTTTGGTAGCTTTGAGCTTTTGTGCAAACCGTTCTATATGAAAAGATGATTTTACTAAGACCAGCTGCCTCATTATTTTCCAGTGTTCGGGCCGCTTAGTTTGTAAGAGATAAAGAAGCACATCCCCATCTTTCGTTACGATATCGGGGTTAGCTCCAGCTCGTAGCAGCATTTGAAATACTTCAAGTTGGCCTGAGAGGGCTGATAATAACAGTGGTGTAAAACCAGCAGCATCCTGAACATCTAATCGAGCGCCGCATTTCAGAAGAAGCTGCACAGCGTCTTTATTGCCTATACTTGCCGCATGATAAAGTGCGCATCTCCCATTTTTATCCTGCTCATTTACATCAACACCACGCTCTAATAAAAATTTCATGGCATCGAGGTTGTTTGAGAACGCAGCATGGGAAATTGCACCTATGCCAAAATTGTCTTTTGCCTGTATATCTGCTCCGCGGTCGATAAAATACTGCATTGCATCGATATTTTGACTATGAATGGCGCACAAAAACGCTTCATCCAGCCTTGGATTTGCACCTTCTTTGAGCAAAAATTGCGCCATCCGGAGATCACCTGCTATGGCTGCCTGAAGCAAGGGAGGGCGATCTCCCTTATTGAGATCTGCTCCTGCTTGAATGAGCGTTTTTGCAATAGAAACATCGCCTAAAAAGCTTGCCCATTGCAGAGCTGTTAAACCATTTTTATCGGGGGTATCGACCTGGATATTTCGCAAGTCCTCTTCAATCAGATCTTTTCTTCCGGCGATGATATGCTGATGCAAAAGGGAATAATTAGACTCGTTACAGTCATTAACAAATAGTAAGGTTTTAGAAAGCTTCTCTACAAATTTTCGAAGCTTCGAAGGGGCTGTTGATACTTCAAGATGTACCAAAGTCTCAAGCTGCTGCCTGGAGAATCTTCCCTGGCCTTCGACGTCAATATGCTCTATCTTTGGGTCTTTCACTACATCCACCATGCATTCCCAAAAATCTCGTGTCGACATGATCTTTAGCTGCTCCGAGCTGAGCTTATAGACTGCCTCTCGGGGAACATTTTTATGCAGTGCTACTTTAAAACCAACCCCCAGCGCATGTATTTCCCGAGCAGCCCGTTTAACGGCATGACTATCTGATCCTGCTGCCCTTTGGAGCTTTTCTTGAATAATGGCAAGAGAGGCCATTTGGGTTGCATCAAGCGTTTCTCTTTTTGCTTTACATTGGGAGTAGATGAAGTTGATAGACTTCGTGATATCGGACAGGTTCTTGTTAAATTCGCCCTGCGGGAGCGCTGCCATGTACTGCACAGTATGCATGGTGCCAATGAATGCGACCTTGGCTTTTTCTTCCGGTACCCCTCGCACCCACGAAAGGCTTTGCGGCATATCATGAATTTCTGACATTATGCACCCCCTGCTTCGTTATGTTAAAATAAATAATATAAGTCAAGTGGGTGGATAACGTGCCCTCGTGCAAAAGGCTCTCTAGTCTTTCCAGATACCGAGCCAGCCTCTTAACAGGATGATCTGGCCAATGTGGTAGGAGTTATGGTCTGCTACCAGGAGGATTTCTCGCAGAATTGTTGGACCATTTGGAAGGTGCGGGATTGGTTCTAAGAGTTTTGTTTTTTTGTTTTTAACGATTTTCTTTAGTTCGCTTAAATCGCTTCTAAATTCTTCTACTTTTTGGGCCCAGCAGTCCTTTGTGGGAGGCGACTTTTCTTTTGGCCAGTACTCTTCGGGCCACTCTTTTTCTTTGTAGTTTGGGTCTTGGATGTACTCAAGAATGTCGCGCTGGGAAAGCTGCATATGCTGTAAAACGCGCCAGAGCGTATAGGGAAGGCCTGTTACTTCTTGACCGTAGCACTTTTTTGGGATTCCTTTTATTGCAGTATCGAAGTCGCTATGGGCGTTGCCCCCATCAAGTAACCAAAGCAGCTCAGTGCGTAAGATATCTTTAGTTGTCATGTTTTGGTCACAAAGAAGAGGTATTTCTTAAGGCAGGCGGCAATTTCAGAGCGCTCTTCGGTGTCGATTTCATCCTCGTGGCGTTTGTAGTAGCCGATCAGCCTTTCAAGGTTTGTAAGGAGGTTTTGGGCGTAGCGGACGCTTCGCTTATCTTTTAGGGGCAAAGGAAATGTAAGGCGGATTCTTTCCAGCATTTCCTGCTTTGTTTCACCGTTATAGGAAGAGATGATAGATTTTTTCTTTTCGAGGGGGGCTTGGCGGCTTGCAAGGGTGTACATAACTTGCCTTGGAAGGGTTTCTGCCTTTGATTTAAGATCGTGCGGGAGCGTCTCTATAAGCTCATAGTACATCAGGAAGTTATAGGGTGTCTGGCGGTTGCCGTAGGTGGAAATAAGCCACGCAGTAAAGGCGCCTTCCTTGTAGGCTTTTAAGATCTTTTGGGCGCGCATGATCCGCTCGCCATGCAAGATGGCAGCTTGGTTTGTAATGGCTTTAATTTCGGAGGTAATATTTGAAAGGACCTGAAGGTCTTGGGAAATATCTTTACCCTCTTCAGGGGTGTGCTTAAATAGGATATCTTCAAGGCGCATCTTTTCGGCATCAGCCAGTTCCACTGCCTTAAAAAGGCCTGAAAAGCCCGTCAGGCGCCCGTCATTTGACTGTTTTGCAAGTGCCTTTACCTTTTGTGAACCGCTTGAATTAAAGCGTCCTTCTAAGAGCTCTTCTAGTTTATCCATTATTTCAACCTTTTGGAGATTTCTTTGGCGAGGTTTATATAGTCCTCAGCGGCTCTACTTGTCTTCTCAAGCTTTGGAATTTCAAAAAGAGGCCTTCCAAATACTGTAGCTGAACTTACGCTCACATCCCGGCGCACTTTAGTATCAAAGCAGGCTCCCGGGAAGCTCTTATCGATAATTTTTAAAAATCCGCTGTTATTTTTAGCGCGAGCGTTCCAGAACGATATGACAACACCCAAAATCCCCATAGGATGGCGCTCGGCTATTGTGGTCATAAATTCAGAAAGCCTCTCTAGCCCTTTTACGCTGTAAAATTCACATGTGGCGCAGACGATGGCATGGTTTGCAGCAATGAGCGCAGACTCTGTCAGCCAGCAAAGCGACGGGGGCGTATCTATGATGATAATGTCATAGTTTACGGTCTCTAAAATCTGCTTGAGCCTTTCATGGGAGTAGCGGTCGGCCGCTAATGCGCCGGTAACTTCTACCCGCTCCAGCCAGGTATCTGCGGGAACAAGGTCAAGGTTTGCAACGCTTGTCTTCTGGATAACATCTTGAATCTCTTTTGTTCCCAAAAGTACGGGGGCCAGGCTATCGACCTCATCCGGGTCAAGACCTAAGCCCATAGTGAGGTTTGCTTGGGCATCAAAGTCAATTAAGAGCACCTTTTTCTTATGATACTTTGCAAAAGCGGCTCCAAGGTGCAGGCTGGTGGAAGTTTTTGCAGTTCCACCTTTAAAGCTCGACACCGCGAGAATCTGTTTTTTCATTTGGCAACCTCTTCGCCTGTTTTTTTGTTAGAAAGGGGGGATGCGAGGCTTTTTGAGGCTCGTTCTTGTCTCAAGAGCTCTTGAAGATCTGAAAGCTTCATCTCTCCGTGTACTTCGTTGTCGCGAGTACGAACGTTGACAGTTTTGTTTTCTACTTCCTTATCGCCTATTGTGAGAATGTAGTTAAACTGCATAAGCTGCGCTTCTCGCACCTTTTTGGAGACAGATTCGTTTGTGTCATCAACATGCACTTCAAAGCCATCATTTTGGAACATCTTGGCAACTTCTTCTCCAAACGGAACATGCCTGTCGGCGACGGTGATGATGGCAATTTGCGAAGGGCTTAGCCAGAGAGGGAATTTTCCGGTATAAAACTCTATCAACGAGCCAAAGAAGCGCTCGACAGAGCCATAAATTACCCTGTGAAGCATAATTGGCCTGGCGTGAGAGCCGTCAGATGCTGTGTATTCCAGTTCAAAACGCTCCGGAAGCGACATATCTAGCTGAATTGTACCGCACTGCCAGCTTCTTCCAAGTGCATCGTGGACGCGAAGGTCGATCTTGGGGCCATAGAAGGCGCCATCTCCCTCTTGGATAATATAGGGCTTGCCAAAGCTGTTAAGGGCGTCTTTTAAAGAGTTTGTTGTCATCTCCCACGCTTCGTCTGAGCCTATAGTATTCTTATCAGGTCGTGTTGAGAGAGCAATATCATAGGTAAGGCCAAAGGTTGAATAGATCTCGTCGACAAGCTTTAAGATATTAAAGATTTCACTCTGGATATCTTCCGGCTGCATAAAAATGTGAGCGTCATCTTGGTGGAAGCAGCGCACGCGAAAGAGCCCGGAAAGTGAGCCGGAGGGCTCGAAGCGGTGCACGAGTCCAATTTCTGCAACGCGCCATGGAAGCTCGCGATAGCTATGTTTTTTAGACTTATAAAAGAGCATAGCGCCCGGGCAGTTCATGGGCTTTACAGCAAAATCGCGCTCTTCAACGCAGCAGGTGTACATATGCTCGCGGTAGTTTTGCCAGTGGCCGGATCGCTCCCACAGCTCGCGGACCATTAAACTAGGAGTCTTAATTTCAACGTAGTTTGCCCTTTTATGGCACTCTCGCCAGTATTCAAGCATCCTATTCCATATAATCATCCCTTTTGGGTGAATAAAGGGCATGCCCGGCCCCTCTTCTTTTAAAGAAAAGAGGTCAAGTTTTGGGCCTATGATCTTATGGTCGCGCTTTTTTGCCTCTTCAAGCCTATGAAGATAGTCTTTAAGCAACTTTTTATCCGGGAAGGAGATGCCGTAAATGCGGGTGAGCATTTCGTTGTTTGAATCGCCTCTCCAGTAAGCGCCCGATGTTTTCAGGATTTTGAGGGCGCGAATCTTGCCAAGGCGGCCAAGGTGCGGGCCGCGGCAAAAGTCAAAAAATTCACCCTGAGAGTATCCAGAAAGCTCTTCTCCATCAGGAATTCCCTGGATGAGCTCCTGTTTGTATTTGTTGTTGGCAAAGCGAGAGACAGCTTCTTGCTTTGATGCAAAGACATAGCGTTTACTTGTGAAATTTTCTTCACAAATAGACTGCATCTCTTTTTCAATGCGTTCAAAGTCGGCATCTGAAATAGTGAGGTTTGCAAAGTCGTAGTAAAAACCATTTTCTATGGGCGGCCCGATTGTTGGTTTGGCATTGGGGTAGAGCCGTAAAATAGCCTGAGCAAGTACGTGCGCTGTAGTGTGCCAAAAGACCTCCTTTCCTTCAGGATCGTCAAAGGAGTAAAACTGAACGCTATCCCCTTCGTTTAAGGTTGCATCAATGTCAGTGAGCTTATTGTTGACCTTAAGGGAAATGGCAAGGTGCGGGCCCTTGAGATTAAGCTTGTCAGCAAGCTCATAGGCCTTTGTTCCTTCCGGAACATCTATAGTAGAAATGCCGTTTTTGGCATCTGAATATCGTAGTTGCATGAGGGTACCTTTATTGCTAAAAGAGAATAAGTATCGCAAATCGTGGATTTTTTTTGCATTTTTGGTTATGGTAA
This sequence comes from uncultured Chlamydiales bacterium, assembly GCA_963826935.1. Taxonomy (GTDB): domain Bacteria; phylum Chlamydiota; class Chlamydiia; order Chlamydiales; family FEN-1388; genus SZAS-7. The sequence goes on from CAWGYH010000002.1 coordinate 734,699, forward strand.
GGAAAATATTGAAGAGAGGAAGCGGTCGTTGGCCAGCATTGATGATATTATAAATAGTGCCTCTGTAGGAGCGGAGCATCCCTTTTTCTATCCAAGAATTTGCACCTATCTGATTCGCGCAAATAACAAAAAAAATGATGTAATTGCTGAAATATGTTCAGAAGAATTTGACGATCTATCGAGGCGGCTGGATAGAACGGGCATTCAAGAGGCAACTTCCGTTCGAAATGTTTTGAAGGCTCGCCTCATTGCTACAAGACTTATTGGCGATGATGGAGAGCTAAGAGTTGATGAAATACCGCTTTTTATAGAGGCAATGAAGCAAAACCTTTATTCAATGGCGCCAGCGCGGCAATTTGATGCTGTTAGAGACAGGCACATTTTAGCAGTACTTGAGCAATTACAGACCAGTAAAGATGCAGTGAGAATTTTACGATTCATGACGCGGCCTGTTTCTAACCGCTTGGCAGAGCAGATTATTCGCGATACCCTCATTGTGCCCGCAAACGTCCCTATAAATGATATGCATGTGCGCCGCGCTGTGCTAACTGCCTGGTTTACAACGCTAAGACAGAGCTTAGGATCCTGCTTTGCAACGGCTCCAGCAATTATGGTGCACGAGGAACAGCCGCTTGTTTTCTTGCGCGATCTTGACGATATGATGAACACAGGCTACATGAGGCGAACCTATGCCGGAAAGGAGCATAGCGTGCCCATGAGCATAACGTGGGGAAATGGCGATCTTCGACGGCCTCTTGTGCTTGAAAGAGACTTAAATCATAATGAAAATAGAGTTTGGATGTCTCCCGGGATACTTGCTGCACTTGATTCCGTAGATTTTTTTGCAGAAGGTCTTGAGCCAAAACAAAAAATTCATGAGCTTCATGAAAAGCTTCAGAAGGCTGTCGATCAGATTGAAGGGTCCGGGCACATTGTTGTAACAAATGCAGAAGAGCTTATTCGCAAGCTCTTAATGATGCGCTATGATTTAACAGAAGAGCGCGTTCAAGAGTATGTAAATAGACCCAAAAGCATGATGCAGGGAGATATTATGATGCATGTTGCCCGTTCCGGGTCAAGCGGACGGGCAAAAGAGGATCTCATCCCCCTCTTTTTCAAAAACTTTGAAATTGCAAAAACAGCTTTTCGAACGCTTGCCGACAATGCCCTATTAAAGTCGTGGGAGTTTACCCTTGCTTCATTTTCTGAGATAAACCTCAATTTTACCCGCTGGAATCTCTACTCAAGCCTTGGAGTCAACTTCGACGATAGGGGGGGTATCGGAGAGTGTTTATATAAAATACTTTCAGACAAGGTTGAGCAGGCAAATAATGCTTTGAAAGAGCTGCAGGAGGAGTATGACCAGCTATGGACGCAGCTTGAATACTTGATGAGGCGCTCGCAAACGGCAAGCACTGAAAAAGAGATAAACTGGTTAAAAATGGAGTATCAATCGCGTCAGACGGAGCTCTATCATATTGACAAACTTCGTCAAATGGCTCATGAAAAGGCGGTAAAACTGGCGGGCCTTCATGAATTTTTGATCGGAACATATGATACGCTCTTTTTTGACTTTTTCCAGGAAATTTATGATGCTGACATTCACGATGTGGCAAGCGGCCCTTTTGACGACTGCCCTGCCGGCTTTCGGCTTGTTTTCAAACATGGAAGGGCAAATCCATCGCTCTGGACGCGCGTAAACTCGCTTCCTGAATTTATTGAAACGCTGGTTTCTTTCTTTACCATTACAGAAAACGAACTTCGCACAAGCCCCGAAATAAAGGGTATAGAAACAGAGTTTAGCTACATCACCACCCAACTGATAGGTCATGTCAGAAGCGATGAGTTCATTGAATCTGCCTTTTACCGCATGGCAAAGGCGCACAACGTAGCGCCGGTTGCTCATCCTTTGGAAAATCTCGATAAAATAGAAAAAAAGCCGTGGGTATATACTTCAGGAGGCTCAATGAGCACTTTAGTATCTGCCTACTTCAGGCGCGAGGAGAAGCCTACGGAGGTCGCCCGATGGGTTGAAAATGAAACTGAACTTTTAGCCTTTTTTATCGACACTGTAAAGCAGCTTCCGGCACAGGTCTCTGAGCTTTATGCGAAAGAGTGCAACAAATCGATGCTGATGCACTCGCCCACCCATGCTTTCTTGCTAAAGCCCGGCTTATTTAAAGAGGCGTGGCAAAGCGACATCTACACCTATTCCTGGATAAAGAATAAGCTTGTGGAGCCTGCGCTGGCAGATATCGATCGAATCACAGTTGAAGATGTGATGGCAGAAGATATAGCTCAATCGCTCCAATTATTAGTTCCGCAAGACTTCAGGCCAAGGTTTAAGCAGGTGTTTCAAAACTTTTCCTACAGATCAAGTCCCCAAAACTTTCGAGGCTATATTGTAGACACGTTTCACACGGATCGCGGATTAAGGACGCCCCGCGGACCTGTGCTAGAATTAGATTCGATAGATTCTGTTATCTATTCGCACCTTCCCTATATTTCGATAGATAGTCTGGAAGAAGTACTTCATGAGGTGCTTGCAGCCGTATTTCCTGATCGCTCGGCGCAAGTTGACGAAGTAGTCAAGAAGGTGCTCTATAAACTTCAGGCAAGGGGCTTTTTGTCGGCAAAAAGGCTTTTAGAACTTGCTAAAGCATGCTCATGCTTAATTCTCGGAACGACACGATGCTCTAAAAATATCCATAAAGCACTTGTTGATGAGTTTCGTGTAAGAAAGCGAATGCTTGCAGCTCCCTTAATTCTTGCCGATTCAAACTGGGTAAAGGACTATTTTTCGTTTGTGGTAAATCCGGGAACTGGTGATTTAGAATTTTGGAGCACAGATTTTTGGGGCGTAGAAGGACGGCCCATTAACTACTGGAAAATGTGGATAAATGGGTCGAGGCGCACTCCTCAATGGGGAATTTTTTCTAAGCCTTTTGAATATGTTGCAAAAATCTAACTTTTTTGCAAATTTTTCTTGAGTATAAAAAGTAAATTATGATAACTCATTCTTTTAGTTTATTAAACCGAAAATCCTTTACGGTAACGGTGACTTTGGAAGAGTCGGAAAATTTTTTGCAGAAGTCGTTAAACATAACGTACTTAGGAATCCGGCACGGATAATGTGTTTACAAAAAAGCCAACTCTCAATATACACTGTGCTCAAACTCATAAAAGAGCATGACGTAAGTCGGTTGAAAAAAGAATTTTTTTAGGGAACTTGCAACAATGGAGAAAACCATGAAACTTTTGAAATACTTGCTGCCACTCGCAATGGCAACATGTGGCATTGCTGTCACACTAAACGCCGCGGACTTTTCAACAGTCCAGGAAGCACGCGAAAGGGATCCAGACGCTGTTCTAGATTACCTTAAGTCAAAGCGCGCTATCACAATGGCGGAAAAAGGCGGAAACTTAAACATCAGCGGCGATATCCAAGCTGAGTGGGATTATATGCATTGCTGGAGCGACCATAAGCGTCAGCGCGGCAGCAAATCACAAAGAGCCAAATCATATAACAAGAACGAGGGCACGCCCTACGCAACAAGCGAATTTAACATTGAAGTTAACTTGATGCTTGACTACAAAACCGATCGTACTTGGGCTGGTATCCAGTTCCAATTCGACAACCCAATGGGTATTCGCGAAGCTCATGCACCGCATGATCATAAGCCAAAACATAAAGAGCGCAACAAGCTCTGGGGTAGCGGTGAAGAAGACAACATCGTAATGCGTAAAGCGTACTTCGGCTACAACTTTATGGATGCCGGAACATCGCGCTTAGACCTCGAAGTTCGTCATAGCCGTCTTTATGATGTCTTTGACTCAGAAGTTCAGTTCTACAACTTTTTCGATGGTCTCTTGCTCAAGTATGCTCATAGTTTCGAAGGACTTACTGACTTGACCGTTAAAGCAGCAGCTTTTGTAGTTGACTACACAGTTAACCACTTCGGCTATGTTGGTGAAGTTGGATTCCTCAATATTGCAGATAGCGGCGTTGACCTCAAATATTCCATCATTGACTGGGATAGAGATGGTGCAAACCGTTACGGACATAAGCATTCTCGTGGTGCTGAGTTCCTCGTGTCACAATACACAGCTGCATATACACTTCCAGCTGACTGGCTACGTTGGAGAACTCAAGTTTATGGTGCCTTCCTCCATAACAGCCGCGCTAGAGAAAACCGCTACACACATCACGACGGCAAAAAAGCTAACGCTTGGTATGCTGGCGCGAGAATGGGCGAAGTTCGCAAGAAAGGCGACTGGGCAGTAGACGCTCGATTATGAGTGGGTAGCTCAGCAAGCTGTTCCAGAATCCGATTGTTCTGGTATCAAGCGCGACAACCCAACCAACACATCCATGTATACACATAGATGGGGTGGATTTGCGAACTACAAAGGTTATGTATTCGATGCATTCTACGCTTTCACTGACAACCTCACATTGAACTGCTCTTTCGAGCGTGTTCATGAAGAGTCAAAGAGAATCGGTGGCAAGCATCGCTCATACCAGTTCCAACTCTCTGCAATTTACGCCTTCTAATCTGTACTAACAGAAAACGTAGGTTTCTCAAAAGGGCTCCCAAAAGGAGCCCTTTTTCTTTTCTTGTAAAGTCCGTCTAGTCCTACTACGAGGCTGTGAATAAGCGTTTTTTCCGACCGCAGGTCTTTGGAGTGCTGCGATTATTCGCAGCTTTAGATTTTGTACAGACCTTTACTTCCTTACCGCCCAAGCTTACATAATAGATCTAGATGAATCTGTAGAGGTGCTTTGTGAGCCTTAAGCGATCTTGTGATTAAGGTGTGTGCAAAATCTAAAGCTGCGAATAATCGCAGCACTCCATAGAGGATGTGAAAAAATTAGACCATCCAAGCGCACACCCCCGAATGGGGGTGTTGGCGATTAGCCCAGGCCGCCGAAGGCGCCCTGGGAATCACGTGTGGATAGAAAAATGCACGCCCGAAGGGTGTGCTGGAATCGATTGCTTCTCCAGCACACCCTTCGGGCGTGCGATATGTTCGTACAACATATTCCCAGGGCGCCTTCGGCGACCTGGGCTAATCGCCGTCACCCCCATTCGGGGGTGAACTTCAGGGCATTTTTTCACAGCCTCATAGACCTGCGGTCGAATAAACGCTTTTTCACAGCCTCTACGGAGGACGGGCTTGTGCGACTCAGTGGTGAATGATCCACAGCCTTACAGCTGTGTGAGCTCGGCTTCGAAATGCTGTTGGACAGGATAGCCTTCAGGAAAGTGGATCTCTTTTTGTTTGAAGCTAAAGAAAGCAACGGGAAGGTGATGTTGCCAGGCAGCCTTTAAGGGGCGAATGCTTTCGGCATGTGCTGCCGGTAAAAAGATGGCGATGGAGGTGCCTCGCTCTATTGCTGCGCGGATCGTGTTGCCTAGCTGAGAGTTTGGGTCAAGTTCAGCTTCAGAGTCGATTTCATGCCTTAAGCTAAAGCGATTCAATAGCTTTTTATACCATGGATGCATAAGCTTTTGTTCATTAAGTACGATGCAGCGCATGCGCCGCGACTGCGATCCTGACAGAATGGCTGCCCAAGGCCACACAGGAAGTGTTGAAAAGAATACTGAAGGAGCATGTCCCTGCAGATTTGCTTTTCCGTAGACTATAGCCTTAAATTTAAGCTTGGAGAGGACCATATTGAAAAAGCGCGTTACATAGCCTGAAATAGCGATCGTGATTCCTGTTACAAACGCAAGGGCAATCATGCCCATCGCAAAAAATCCTTGGGAAGCACGAAGCTGTAGTATTTCACTTAAAAAGTAGAGCATTCCGGCCGATAAGAGCACGCCGAAGAAGCCTAAAAAGTTGGTTGTAGCTATTACCTGGCCGCGGATAGTCTTTGGACTTGCAAGCTGGATATAGGAATCCAGAGGCACAAGATAAATTCCGCCAAACACGCCGATTAACGCAACAAGTGCGATTTCAATCGCCATGTAGTTGTGGCAAAGGCTTAGAAGCGTAAAACAGGCTGCAATGCCAAAGCCGCCAATAGGAACAAGGCCAAGCTCTACTGTTCTGCCCGACAATTTACCCGCTAGGAGTGATCCTGCGCCAATTCCAAGGGCTGTAAGCAGAAAGAGGTAGCCGCCCTGCACATCGCTAAGGCCAAGCGTTTGGAGGGCAAAGGGGATCATGTTTAGCTGTGCGTAGGAGCCGACAAAGAGAAAAAAGGCCGATCCAAGCACTGCTGTGAGAAGTGAGGGCTGCTTGACTATGAGTTTTAAGTTTATAAGCAGCTCGGAGATAAAGCGCGGGCTAATTGCCTTTTCAGAGCCCGAGGGAGCTGTTTTTGGAATCTGTAGGCTGAAAAAGATGCCCAAAAGGGCAAAAAAGATTGCCGAAGAGGAAGCCAAGATAAAATTGTGGCCGCTGATGTCAGTAAGAAAAGAGGCAAGAAAGGTTCCGACAATGATGGCGGTATAGGTGCAGGATGTTAAGATGCCATTTGCCTTTGATATCTGTTCTCGAGGAACAATTTCAGGCACAATTCCATATTTACAGGGTGCAAAGATTGCACTATGGCAGGCAAGTAAAAAGAGGGCGCTATAGGCCAGCATTTTGCTTCCAAGGTAAAAGGAGGTAAGTCCCAGAACCATTACAGAGCATTCTACAAACTTTACAGCGACGATGATCGATCTTTTGCTAAAGCGGTCTGCCATAGTCCCGGCAGTGGATGAAAGAAATAAAAAGGGCAGCACATAGATCGCGCCGACAGATGCCAAGATCCTGTTGCTGGCATCTTTTCCTTCTATTGCAATAAAGCAGTAGACGATAAGCAGTTTATAGATGTTGTCATTCATCGCGCCTAAAAACTGCGTACAGTTTAAATAGCCGAATGGGCCAAGTCGCAGGCCGTCGACAAGGCGCTTGAGAAAAGTAAAACGAGATTTTGTCACATCGCACGCAGGTTTATTCATAACCCTATTTTAGAAAATTACTGACATAGAAGTAAAGAGACACTATAATTATCCTCATGACAGCCCCAGAAGTGTTAATAAGTAATGATTTAGATAGACTCTATGCCCGCCTTAGGCAAAACTTTGCCCTATTGCCGCAGAATCCATTCTTAAAATGCTATGTAGTCGTATCTGATATACACATGAAAACAGTGGTTCAGGTAGAGCTTGCAAAGTCGTCAGGCGTCATGTTTAACCAAAAAATCGTAACGCTGGAAGATGATATCCCCTCTGATGCCGACGCTGTCCATCTTTTTGCTGTGACAACAGGTAAGGATGACTTTTTTACAAAGTGGCCTAATGCAAAAGTATTTTTCTATATGCTATCGCCCTGTATGCACTTTTTCAGCGACATCTGTTCAGATCGCGAGGTAAAGCGGCTTAAAAAACGGCTCACTGAAAAGCAGGCAAAAGCACTTCAAGGCTATCTTTTGGACCGCTCAAAACTTCTTGCAAACCACTGCATCCTCTTTAGAGAGTCTATAAGCACTATCGACGAAAAACTGGCCGATTTTGAAGAGGAGTATGTAGTAAAAAAATGGGTTCTGGATGATCCGAGCCTGTCTAATTGTATCCGCCACGATGTTGTAAAAGAGGTGATCAATTCTCCAAGGCGCTGTTTGGACCTTATCCACAACGAGCTGCTGCTGCTTGCGCCGCCTCAGATGGCCTGTGAGCCTGATAGTTCGTTTGAGCTGCATAAAGCCCCGACAGTGCAGCGTGAAGTAGAGGTGCTCTATCACTATATTCAAAAAATAGAGCCGGAAGTTTCCGGCCAGATCGTTGTCTATGCTCCAGATATTGAGCTCTACAGGCCCTACATAAAAAGCCTCTTTACCCACTCCTATCAGATCATAGGGACAAAAGAAAATGAGCTGTTAGAGCCCTTTTTAAAGATCTGCGACCTCCACTATACTCCGAAGCGAGTTATTGAACTTTTTCAAAACAGTTCATTTATGAAAAAGTGCGGGGTCGATTCCTCGGTTTTGCCGCTCGTTGCAGCCTGTCTTGAGCGCTTCTCTAAAGAAGAGATAGTTATGTCTTTTATCACCACCTCAAAAGGTGAAATAGCTATTGGCAGTAGCGACTCTGAGGCCATAGGAAAATGCCTTGCAACCCGAGATATGCTTTATAGCGATATTCAAGTGCTTGCATCTGAAAAGCTGCGCAGCAATCTGGAATGGCAAAAACTTTTTATAGCTATACTAGAGCGCTATTTTGAGCCGTCTAGCGACTTTTATCTTCTCAAAAATGCCCTTATCAAATGCTCAAGAAGGGCCTCTGAGGCAATCGACATGGATAAAGCGATTGAACTATTTCAAGAAGAGCTTTGCGCCATGCAGCTGCCTGCCCTTGCCAACGCCTCCATTATCTTTACCTCGATAGGCGCCCTGCGATCCCTTCCAAAGGATGCCGTCTGCTTTTTGGGGATGAATGAAGAGGCTCGCATTGATAGCCACCTTTTCATAGAGGCTATTCTTACTGCAAAAAAATTCCTGCACATAAGCTACAGAAGCTATTCATTTAAAGAGCGAAGCTATTTAGCGCCTGCAAAAATAGTTTTAGACTTGCTTGAGGTGGTGAAAGTGCCGATCATTGATCATCCTCTCGCATCATCAAGTGAGGATGTTTATTTTCCTGTAGAAAACTCTAAAAACCTGCTGCACATTTCACGCGAGGTTGAACTGCCGGATATCGTCTACATCCACGAGCTTACTCAGGCGGCAAAATATCCATTAAAAACCTACCTGCAGCAGCACCTTGGGCTCTACCTGCAAGAACATAGGCGCGATGCTCCGGCAACTGAATTTGAAGTGCTGGACCCCAAAACGTTTAAGCCGTTGCAACGGCAGGCTTTTACCCTCTCGAAGCCGCGGGCTGATGCACTTGCCGCGGCAGAGTATAAGTTTTTGCCTCCTGCTGTCCAAAGGGCAGCCTGCATGCTGTTAGATGAAGAGGTGTCGCTTTTCCTTGATACTGCAAAAGAGCTTGGCTTAAAAAATGATGCTGCGATTACTGTGGAGCTATCGGTTGCTTGTAAAAAGATGTATGAAGCAATGCCAAACCACTACAGGATTCCGGCTATTACCGTAGAGATACAGGGTAAACCGGTAACTATTGCCGGTACACTTACCCACATCTATCCTGAAGGCATAGTACTCTTTGAAAAGAAGACGGCAGGCGCACTCTATAAAGCGTGGCCTGAAATTCTTTTGCTCAACATGTTAAAAAGCCACCTTCCTATAGAATCAAATGTCCATTTTTTAAAAGATGGTAAAAAGCAGGCCATTTCTCTTGATAATCCCCTTCAGCTACTTCAGGAGTATGTTTCCTATGCTATAGAGTGCAAAAGCTCTCCTTCTTGCATCTATCCCGATGTTGTGAATGAGCTTATGCAAAGCAAGACTTGCTCTGCAAAACTTGAAAAACTTTTTGACCCCTACCTTGCCTTCTACCTTTCAAGAGTTGAGCCGCAAGAGCTTGAAAAAGTGGTAGAGGCCTCCATGGCGCGAGCTTATAGCCTATTTGGAGTTCTACATGAGCTTTAACGTTTTAGCAAGAGCTGTAGAGCTTAACCAAAATATCCTCGTCGAGGCATCGGCGGGAACCGGAAAAACCTTTACCATCGAACATCTTTTCATTCGCCGTTTGCTTACCCAGCCGAGACGGTCTGTAAAGGAGATAGCGGTTCTTACCTTTACAAATGCCGTTGCAAAAGAGCTTGCAGCCCGCCTTAAAAAAGCGGTTGAAAAATCGATAGCTGACCTTCGTTCCAAAAGCGATAGGGCTCCAGACTACCTTTTAGCCTATATAGAACAGGGCAAGCAGGATGAAATTATTGCTCTATTAGAGACGGCCCGCGATGAGATAGACTGCGGGGCGATCGACACCATTCACGGCTTTTGCTACAGATGCTTATCTGAATTTACAACGGGCTCCTCATCTCAGGAAAATAACGAATTTGTCGAGCCTAGCCAGTACCTCTTTTATATCGAAGAATTTTTCCGCTCTCTTCCTGTTGACGATGGTATCGAGCTCAAAGAGCTGCTTAAAAAGCATCACGGACGTTTTTCTGACCTTTTAGAGGAGTTTGCCTCGCGTCTTTGGGATGAGGAGAGCCTTCCTCTTATGGTGCGCTGCAGGGAGTTTGTGCGCCGCGAGCTCAAAAAACGCAGCCAGTATGCTATGCAGGAGCTGCTTCTTAGAATGGATGATGAGCTTCAAAATGGCGCTTTTGTTCACTTTGTAAAACAGAGGTTTTCATGCCTTATAGTGGATGAGTTTCAAGATACTGACCCCGTGCAGTGGAAAATTATCCAAAAGCTATTTACAGGCATCTGGAGAGGCTTTTTATATCTTGTTGGCGATCCAAAGCAGGCCATCTACTCCTTCCGAAAGGCCGATGTCTACTGTTATATGCAGGCAAAAACTCTGCCACATCTCTTCGTTGCTACCTTAGCGACAAATTTTCGCTCAAGCCAGGAGCTTGTTGCAGCTTTAAATACCCTTTTTCACGAACCGCTCTTTTATCTGCCCAAGCTTAAAAGCTATCTTGATGTCCCTAAAATAACATCGGGCGCTCGCTCGGCAAATATCGAAGGCCCCGCAATGCAATTTTTTATTGCAAAGGGCGCCATTGGAAAAAAGAGAAACTGGCCCACAGAGGAGCTTGAAGAGCACTACTTTTTTCCATTTATTGCAAATGAGATCAAAAATTTACAAGTCGCTAAGAAAGAGATAGCGATACTTGTAAAAGATCGCTATCAAGCCCATCGGCTTGAAGCCTACTTAGCATCACGCGCACTTAATAGTGTTTCGTGGAAAAAAAAGAGTCTGGTTGATTCTGAAGCATTTCTCTTTTTAGAGCGCTTTTGTAGAGCGCTGCATTCTGTTCGAAAAAGAGCGTGCCTTATAGATCTTGTACTCCAAAAGCCTTTCCTATATGCAGCTCAAACCACATCTAGACTTATCGATGACCTTGAATTTTGGGCAGAGCATGTCGCCTGCCTGCTCAATTTAAAAGAAGCGTTTGATTCCAGAGGCCTGGCGGCATCTGTGCATGCGTTCCTGCAGGGTATCTGGCCTGGTTTTACGCGATGCATGAAGGAGCATCTGTGGGATGATAAGGAGTTTCTTTATGATCTTGATGCCATAGTGGAACTTGCGCTTGATCATGCAAAAACAGTGGAGGCTCTGCAAGAGTTCCTCTTTGATCTGAAGCGCTATCCTCAAAGCGAAAAAGAGCACTTTCCGGCAAGAAGCGATCCTGAAGATGACGCTGTACAGATTGTCACGCTCCATTCAAGTAAAGGCCTTGAATTTGACGTAGTCTTTGCCCTTGGCGTTGTAAACCGTACAAAGGAGCCGGATGAGGGGCAAGATGCGGATGAGCTTGATGCTGAAAAGCTGCGTCAGTTTTACGTTGCAGCAACTCGCGCAAGACGAAAGCTCTACCTTGCTGTTGCCCTTCAAGAAGATCTAAAAAAAGTAAAACAGGGCTGCGCCTCGCCAATGGAGCTCTATTTGGCAAAAAATTCAATAGAGTCGCTTGTTGCAAAATCGTGCGGCACCATATCTGCCACTAACCTTGTAAAGACGAGCTTACTTACTCCTGTAGAGACAATGGTATCGCCGCAAAAGGCCCCCCTTCTTTTTCAGCCTCTCTATACTCGTGCGAATAAATATTTCATTACATCTTTTACGCAGCTGAACGATAAAGGAGAGGCAACTTTTGTAAAAAAAGAGGAGACAGTGCCTCCTGCAGGTGTAGAAAGCGGCATCCTCTTTCACGAGCTTATTGCTGAATGCCTGCAATCAGGTCGAGATCCTGATGCCAGCTTCTTAGAGGAGAGGCTTAAATCGACAGTCTTAGAGGGATTTGTTGATGATGTGTTAGTCATCCTGCAGCGCGCGTTAGCAGTTGAATTTGGCTCTTTTTCCTTAAAGGATGTCGATAGAGTGCGTCTTGCTGTTGAAGTGCCCTTTTGCCTTAAAGAAAATGACAAACGCTTTTTGAGGGGCTCCATAGACTGCTTGTTTGAACATGAGGAGAAGTACTACCTTGTGGACTGGAAGTCAAACGCTCTTGAAACCTACTGTAAAGCTGCTTTACAGACCGAGGTAAAGACCCAGGGCTACGACATGCAAGCGGCAATGTATAGCGCGGCCTGCAGTCGGTTTCAAAAGAGCTTCGGCGGTTTTTATTTTGTTTTCTTGCGCGGCCTGCCAAACGATGGAGTGCTTCTTTATGAATGAAGCTGTAGCTACAGTATTATCTTCTCTTTATAAAACCGACGATAAAGATCTTCACGCCTTTTTTAGCTATCTATCTGAAAGCTATAGCCAGGGACATCTCTTTGTCGAAAAAACAGACAAAGGGCTCATCCCCCATCTCGAAGAGCTTGATCGTGATGCAGCGTTAAAAGGCTACGAAAAGCTTACAACTTCTCCCTATATTTTTGTTAAAGGTAATAGAGTCTATTTTGAACATGCCTACACACTCACATCCGAATGTCAGGCTCTTATAGAGAAGTTACAAACAAAAGCTCCCCATTTACACGTAGATCAAGTGCAGCTCTTAGCAAAAGTAGAAGCCCTGATTTGTGCAAAAACGCTACTTCCCGAGCAGGGCTCAGCAATTTGTGAAGCCTTAAAAAAATGCCTCTCCTGTATTTGGGGAGGGCCCGGAACCGGAAAAACCTATACCGCCGGCTGGCTTGTAAAGCTTTTCTTAGAAGATCACCCAAACGCACACATAGTACTTGCGGCCCCAACAGGCAAAGCTGCAGCCAACCTTCTGTCTAGCATTAATAAAGTGCTGCCAGGCGCACCTCTTCAGGCAAAAACGCTCCATTCCCTGCTCGGCGTAAAGCGCATTGAAACAAAGCGAAAAAGAGAGGAGCTCCCCTACGACCTCATCTTAGTTGATGAAAGCTCGATGATCGACATAGCTCTTTATGTAAAGCTGCTTTACTCTGTTGCAGAGGGTGCCCGCATCATCTTTTTGGGCGACCCCTTTCAGCTTCCCCCCATCGAGCCGGGCCAGCCCTTTGCAGACCTGGTCGCCGAACAGATCAAGAAGGGACTTCCAGGAGGCCTTGTAACAACTAAACGCCAAGAAAACCGCACCATTGTCGACCTTGCCGAAGCTGTAAGAACGGGCCAAACAGATCAAGTTCTTTCCCATCTTCAGTCAAACCTGAAGCCAATAGATTCCTTAAATGTAAAGCAGCTGTACAACAACCCAGCCTCTACCGTGGAAAGCTTTTTTCAACTGCTCCTGGAAACACGCCTTCTCTCGCCCATGCGCCTGGGCCCCTACGGCACTCAAGTTATCAATCAACAAATGCTGGACGCCTCCAAAAGCCCATTCGAGCCTATCATCATAACGAGGAACGACTACACCCTAAACCTTACAAACGGCTCTATCGGCATCATCTTCGGCCCCTACGCCTACTTCGAAAACTACGAAACCCCAAACGTCCTTCGCAAAATCCCCAAAGTGCTCCTCTCTTCCTATGAAACGGCCTACTGCCTCTCCGTCCACAAAAGCCAAGGCAGCGAATTTGGCAATGTCATCCTGCTTCTGCCCGAAGGCTCCGAACGCTTCGGCCGAAAGCTCCTCTACACCGCCATCACCCGCGCCAAAAAATCGCTCACCATCTACTCCACTCCCGCCATCATCTCCAATTGCCTTGAAACCTCACTTTATTCTACAATAACGCCCATGCCTGAATAGCTCAGTTGGTAGAGCAGCGCATTCGTAATGCGGAGGTCGTCGGTTCGACTCCGGCTTCAGGCATATTTTCAAGCCGTTTAAGGTTAAAAACTTAAACGGGTTTTGTTTTTCTTAGATTTTTGAAAACGCGTGCCGTGGGGGAGTTTTGGGGGAATTGTCTGCAACAAATCATCACACAATACAACTACTTACAGAATGGATTGACTTGTCAGTCGCCCTCTTGCTATTTTCTTTCTGGACTGACTAACGACTGAGGTCAATGATGAATGCACTGATAGATGAACTGTATGCCTGGATGAAACTACCTGAAAGTGCTCATCTTGAGTTTAAAGAAGCCAAAAGCAATTATGACAGTGAGAAGTTGACTCAATACTGCTGTGCACTTGCAAATGAAGGCGGTGGAAAGTTTATTTTAGGCGTATCAGATAAACCGCGTGCAATTGTGGGAAGTCAAGCATGTTCTAATTTAGAGAAAACGAAATCAGATCTAATTACAAGGCTTCAGCTTCGAATTGAGGTAGATGAAATACATCCTGAAGGCAAAAGAGTTGTTATTTTCCATGTTCCTGCAAGGCCTATTGGAGTTCCTATTCAAATTAAGGGTTTATATTGGATGAGGCGAGGAGAGGAACTTGTGCATATGACTCAAGATATGCTCAAGAGAATCTTTGAGGAAGGAGTGCCTGATTTTTCTGCTCAAGTTTGCAAGCATGCAAAATTTGAGGATTTGGATTCTAAGGCCATCTCGCGGTTTCGTGAGTTGTGGCATAAACAGACTGGAAATGGAGCATTGAGAAACAGCTCTGATGAACAACTACTTAAGGATTGCGAAGCTGTTGTGCAAAAGGGTATTACATATGCCGCGCTCATACTATTTGGAACGTCGAAAGCCCTTGGAGAGCATCTTGCGCAAGCAGAAGTTGTTTTCGAGTACCGCTCAGGATATGTTATAGGGCCTGCGCAGCAGCGAGTAGAATATAGACAAGGATTTTTCTCATATTATGACGAACTTTGGGAAACGGTAAATCTGCGAAACGATATTCAGCATTTTCAGGACGGTCTTTTTATCTGGAAAATACCCACCTTCAATGAAAAAGTGGTTCGAGAAGCTGTCTTAAACGCTATTTCCCACCGTGATTATAGAGCTTCTGGTTCCATATGGGTAAAACAGTACCCCCGAAAAATTATTATTTCTAGCCCTGGCGGGCTCCCTCCGGGCATTACTCCTGAGAATATCCTTTGGAGGCAAGACCCGCGCAATAGACGAATTGCTGAGATTTTTTCTAAATGTGGGTTAGTTGAGAGAGCCGGTCAGGGCACAGATAGGATTTTTGAGGAAAGTATAAGACAGGGAAAATCCTTACCTGATTTTGCTCATACAGATGAATATCAAGTGGTATTGACATTGGATGGTGAAATTCAAGATGAGCGATTTTTGAGGTTTTTGGAAAAGGTAGGCAAGGAGAGAGTGGCCTCTTTTAGAACGGAGGACTTTTTGGTTTTGGACTATGTACATAAGGAGCGACGTCTCCCTTCTGAACCCCCAGAGCTGAAAGTTCGTTTAAAGCAATTAGTTGATTTAGGCATTATTGAACAACTGGGCCGCGGGCGGGGCACTCGCTATATTCTTTGCCATCGTTTTTATGAAGAGATGGGCAGAAGCGCAGAATATACGAGAAAGCGAGGGCTTGATAAGGAGACAAATAAGCAGCTTTTACTGAGCCATATTCACTCAAATGCCAAAATAGGAGCTAAATTTGCTGAGTTGACTCAGGTTTTGCCAATGCTTTCTCCTAACCAAGTCAAACAACTGGTTAAAGAGCTAAAGGCTCAGGGTAAAATCTGTTCAATGGGGAACACGAAGGCTAGTTTATGGTATCCGGTGGCTGAAGGGTAATAATGGTTTTTGACCCAATTCTGACCTAATCTTGACCCAATTCTGACCTAATTCTTAGAGACAAATCGCCCTGAATTAATCAGCCTGTAATGGTTGTATTTGACCTAATTCCTAAATGTTGTCTGGCAGGGTCTTGTTAAAAATAAGTTTAAAAAGGCTGTAAAGGTAAGGCTTTATTACCCCGCAGCTCCCCCATTGTTCGGTTTTTATGGAAGCGTACGTGCTTGTATAGCTGTTTAGGGTCGATTTCAGTCAATAGATGCATCGCATTAGCAATATTGTGTTGCCGTTAATTTTGGTCTTTCGTATTGTGTTGTGCTCATTTGACTGGAGTATTAGAAATGGCTTATATCGAGACACGAAAGACGAACGACGGCAGAGTTCGTTACAAGGCACAAGTGCGCTTGAAAGGGTTTTCCATTCAGACAGCAACGTTTGAAAGGCTAACGGATGCAAAGAAGTGGGTGCAGAATACCGAAAGTGCCATTCGTGAGAACCGTCATTTTAAAACCTCTGAAGCCAAAAAACGAACGGTTAAAGAACTTCTTGAGCGTTATGAAAGAGAGATACTCCCTACAAAACCTCGTAGCAAGCAAGAGGGGCAAGTGGTTTGGTGGAAGGAAGCAATAGGGCATTATACTCTTGCCGATGTGTCTCCATCAATAATAGGCGAATGCAGAGATAAGCTTGCGAATACAATCACTCCTCAAAGGAAAAAACGTTCTTCAGGAACAGTTCTACGCTATTTAGCGGTCCTTAGCCATGCATTTACTGTTGCTGTGCAGGAGTGGCAATGGCTTGAAAGCTCCCCTATGACAAAAGTTCGAAAGCCTAAGCCATCTAGAGGGCGCGTACGTTTTCTCGATGCAAGTGAGCGGGCTAGGCTGCTCCAGGCATGTCAAGAAAGCCATAATTCTTACCTGTACACTATTGTAGTCCTTGCTCTATCAACCGGTATGAGAAAGAACGAGACACTTTCCCTCCGTTGGACAAACGTGGATTTGGAGGCTGGTCGAATAATCCTTCACGAGACGAAGAACAATGAGCGAAGGATGGTGCCTCTCACTGGTGTTGCGTTAACTTTAATCAAGGAGCTTCGTCAAAAAACACCCTTGAGTCTTGGCTTACTTTTTCCTGCTTCTTTAGGACAACAAGGACAAAACGGACAAAAGCCGATAGATATCCGGTCAGCCTGGGAATCGGCGCTTAAGAGAGCGGCTATAGATAATTTCACGTTTCATGACCTCAGACACTCAACTGCAAGCTACTTGGCGATGAATAAGGCAACGCTGGCGGAGATTGCTCAAGTACTTGGACATAAGACACTTGCAATGGTTAAAAGATATTCGCACATGTCTGAAGAGCATACGTCAGGGGTGTTAGAGCAGATGAATCAAAAAATATTTGGGGTGTAATGGAAAGAAATATCGAAGTTAGAAAGAAATTTTACTCCTGCTTTGGGCGATATTTAAATAAGGAGCTGACTCTTGAAGTATGCTTGGATGAACTGCGAAAAGAGTTTCCTTTTCCTGACAGACATCTTAGGCTCGATACATGGTCAATAACACAAGCAATTTTTGTTTTTTATGGAATAGATTTTTACGAAATTGAGCTAGCGTTTGACAAGGATGAGCTAGGGCCTATTGCCGAGAAATTGGATTTTGAGCACATAAAAGGTCTGTTATTGAATCATGCAGGCTATGGGATTTGTCCCCGGCCAGGTAGGGTAAATGTGGCTGAATTTTTACCCTTTCTTGAGCGCAAGAAAATAAGCATCCCTTCTCACCTAAACCAAGTTGGGGAAGACGCGCTCTGTGATGATTCAGTCAGAGAAAGAAGGCCGCGTGGCACAGAAGCCAGGAAACAAATTATGCGATATTTCGCAGAATTAGTTTGGTGCAAAGAAAAACAAGACGTTGAGGCCAAAGGTAAGGACCCTGCTAAGCTTACTTTGCCAGGTGCGCTTGCAGAAAAAAAGCAGATGAAACAAGCTGTTACTCTTATCAATGAAATCGGGGGTCTTGAACCACACGCGAAAGGTATTGACCCGGAGTGGTTTAGTGATCTTTATCCGGGGGCTAATAAACCAGGTCGTAAGAAAAAGTGAGTTACATGCCTGGCGGTGTAGGTGCTCAAGAAGATTTCTTTCCAAGCAAAATTGTTTCCCTTCAAAGTGGGCAAAAGGCCCTACTTGTTATCTTTTATTCTCTCTCTAAGAGGCTTAGCGAGTTCTTGCGGGGAATTCGGAGATAGGACTGAAAATTAGCGGGGAATTGTCATGTTTTCTCTCTGCGGCAATCCCCTTCAAGCCCAAAGGGGAATTAATCTTGCTTGCTCAGATTTAAATAATCAAATTGTCGAATAGCCTTGTTGTAACAGCAAGCGATATCGCTCGGTAACGTGCCGGCATAAGCAAGCTGCAACAGCATAACAATAAGGTTGTTTATGACTTCGGAAAATAATTTAAATAATCAAACAAGACTAATAGCATTAGTTGACTGGCCTAAGTACCACTCTTGGCCACCTTTGGGCGGACTCAGGCATTTGGTATTTCATGCGACATCGAATGGTTTCGATAGTGTTGTGCGGCGCATTGGTCGCCGAATTTTACTAGATGAGCAGGCATACTTCAAATGGGTTGCCTCCAAGAATCCGCATGTAATGGAGGTAGGCCATGTCTAATATCACTTACATCAGGAGCCCTCGACAAAAGAGGGCTGTAGAAGCGCTTCTTCATGACGAAAGCATCGAAGTAAAGAGGCTTGGTGAGATCGTAGGTGCTCTAAATCCAAGGCAGGTTGTAATGGAGCTTCGCCAGCAAGGATTTTCAGGTATCATTCTGACTACGCGGTTCGTAACGCGTGATCAGGATGGTAAGCAATGCAGGCCGGGAAAGTACTTTATCTGCGAACATCAAAAGCCCGTGGCAAGAGAGGCTTTGATAAAATACACCACCCTAACATCGGCAAATGTCAAGGTGGTACCTCAAGTAGATGCGCAGAAATCAAATCATAACTCAGGAGGATAACAGATGCAAGAAACTAATCCTCCTGGTGAACACGATTGGTCGCCCCCTCTACCATTAGAGGGGGTTTCGCCCCTTCCTTGGCCGCAAGAGGTCTTCCCTGCCCCTTTTGACGCTTTCGTTTTAGAGCTTTCGAGGTCGACGGAAACCCCAATGGAATTAAGCGCAATATTGACCTTGGCGGTTGTCGCAACTGCTGTACAGAAAAAATATCGGGTACAAGTTAAGCCCGATTATCATGAGCCTTTAAACTTATGGACTCTTGGGATACTTCCTCCTGCATCGCGGAAATCGCGCGTGTATCAGGAAGTGACATTGCCTCTTAGGTCATGGGAGCATAAAAAAAAGAGCTGATGGAGCCAGATATCCAGTCTGCAAGCAGTAAGCATAAAACAATGGAAGTGAGACTAAAAGAGTTAAGGGCGCAGGCAGCGAAAGCAGATGAAAAGAAATATGCCCAGTTGCAGGAGCAAATTGAGCTTCTAGAGCGTGAGCTTCCAGAGGTCCCGCCCTGCCCCCAAATTTGGACTGGAGATGTAACGCCGGAGCACCTTGGCACTATTATGGCGGCAAATGACGAGGCGATGGCTGTTCTAAGTGATGAAGGTGGAATCTTTGACATTCTAGGCGGTTTATATTCAGATGGGAAGGCGAACATCGACTTGTTTCTCCAATCGCATGCTGCAAGCCCAGTGCGCGTAGACAGAGGTTCTCGTTCCCCTGTATTCATGCAGCGCCCTGTTTTAACAATGGGGTTAACTGTCCAGCCTCAAGTCATAAAATGTATTTGTGGTAATAAGACATTTAGGGGGCGTGGGCTGCTGGGAAGATTCTTGTACGTTATTCCAAGGTCAAATATCGGCCTGAGAACGCTTGATGAGTCATCAATGGCACCAGAACACCCCCAAAGGTTTCAGGCGGCTCTAGAGGCTATTTTAAGCCATCCTGAAGCCGTCCTGAACAACGACCCGGCACAACATGCGTTAAGGTTATCTAAAGAAGCGTATGAAAAGTGGCGAGAGTATGCCAAGACCATCGAGAGGCTTATGGGAGATGAGTTAGGTCATCTTTCACATATCACAGATTGGGCAGGTAAACTTCCAGGTGCGATAGCCCGAATCGCTGCATTGCTGCATATCATGCGTCATGCACACGGACGTCCGTGGGATAAAGAAGTTTCTTTGGAGGACATGACGGCAGCGGTTAAAATTGGGCATGTTTTGAGTAATCATGCTTTAGTCGTTTTCGACCTCTTACATGAAGATAGCGGAATGGAAGTTGCTCGAACTATTTTTAATTGGTTAAAGCAAGAAAAAGTCTCAGAGTTCACTCAGAGGCAATGTATGCGGAAGTTCAGAAGGTTCAAAAAAGAGGAGTTAAAGCAGGGCTTTACAGTGCTCAAGGAGCATGAAATCCTTCGAGAGATAGACCCAAAGCCTAAACCTGGTAGGCCTAGTGACATGTATGAAGTAAATCCATTAATACAAAAGCCTTGATTGCAGCCTTAGTATTAAGGCAGTCGGGACAGAAGAGACATAACGAGTTGTTTTGTCCCTTCTGTCCATTTCGGCCTAAGATATTGACTGGGATGTGCGTCACGTAGGCTTGGAATCGAATGGAGGTTTCGCGATTTTGCCAAAAACGCCATAAGACTTAAATCTTCTAAGGTAGATACCGTGTGACTCAAGCTTTTGTATGTAGAATTGTGCATCCTCTTTGGTTTCGGGGCATATTCATATTTGTCCTTTCCTAAGCGTTTCGTGACTTTGTCTTTCTTTCTCAGTAAACGGTCGGCAAGTGTTTCATTTTGGCTGCGGTAGGCAAGATTAAAACAGCGCCTGCAGCCAAATTCAATTCCTCTGAGGTAAAGTTTTCGGGCATTTTTTCTGCACAAGGGGCAGATGAACATCTGACGCACACCGCCATAGTGACAAGGCATGGGGTTTAGAAGAATATACAGTCTGCTCAGATTCATGCCCTTGTCAAGGCTCTTTACATAAAGGCGATTTCCCTCGAAGGTTAGATAGATGTTATTCCATGTAAAGGTGGTGTTGGCTGGAGCTTTAAGATGTAGGCGATGCAGCTCGAATGAGTCAAGACAAGGAAAGGAAGTAACAAAGTTTTTAGTTCTTCTTTTTGGCATAGGTTCTGATGCCTTTGTTCGGGTCAGTTTTATCCGAAATTTTAAGGCAAATCACATAAACACTAAACCAAAATGTGTCTAATTTCTTGAAGAACTAGGCTGGTTTTGCTGTGGGTTGTTGTTGCAAAGCTGCCTGTGCAATCTGAGTGGTGGTAGCGTTTGCGATGGCCGTTTCTGCCTGGGCAAGTTCGGCTGTTGCTTTTCGTTGCTGGCAATAATCATAGATCAGGAGGCCTGTTCCTATTATTCCAAAGACAAGAGCGAGGCCGAGAAGAGGGAAAGTTGCAGGAGTTGCACCTGTTGCGGCAAGAATGCCCATAACTATGAAACATGCGGCAGCATTGCCAAAAGACGCCAAAGCTGGCCACGTCCATTTTCGTTCCCAAAACCCTTTTATGCGACCTTTTGTCTTTTCGGTGTCGGCCAATTCGCTCTTTACATGCGCCGCATCAGTGAGCGTGGCGCCATTTACGCCCTCGCCTGCGCCTGTAGAGGTAGTTGGATGAATGGGTGCAGAGCCTCTGGCTTTTGTTGGTTCCATAACAAGTTTTCTCCTTATAAAGTGCTTTCGAGTTTTTGCGCCTGGTTGGTAAAGGCGGTAAATTCAGGCTTATTTTGGTATTGCTGAATGGCGTTATGTAAAAGCTCACGTGCCTTGTCGATTTCTTTTATATGTTTTAAGCAGAGGGCGCTGTTGATGATAGGAAAGGGGTCGTTTTCATTATATAGCAGAGCGATGGCATAGGCCATGACCGCAGTGTCGTAGCTTTTGTTTTGTTCTTCACACAGTCCTAATGCTTTCCAAAATGATGCCACAGTGGGATTAAGTGCCGAGAGAACGAGGAATACATCAGCCGCGTCTTTGAAATTGTGACGGGCAAATAGTTGTTGCCCTATCTCATAACAATGGGTCATATCGCCGTCAGAAATCTGGAGTTCTTTTTGCATTATCATTCCCTCTTTGATTTGCTGGGAATGATTTTGCTCTATAAACTGGTGCAGCTTTTTGCTGTTTAAATGAGCAAGCCCGCGAGCATTGTTTACGAGGATTTTCATGCCATGCTCAATACGCGTGCAGTAGTCCTTCCACCCATGTGCCATTTTTTCTTTACATTCGCTTTTGTAGGCATCGAGCGACTTAAGTGGATTTTGTTTATAAGTTGTCTCAGCAACATCCGCAGCGATTATCGCAAATGATTCCTCTAAGGGAATATCCTTAACATCTACTTTATGGCTTTTGCCCATAAGGGGTATCCTCCGATACTATCTTGTCTTTTCCTTATATTAATATTTTTTTAAATTATTGTCACGGCATTTCATCAGGGGTGGGGGAATGCTGGGGGAATTTCTCACAAAAATAGGCAATACAATACAAAAGACGGCAAGAACTTGTTATTTTATAAAATGCTTAATTACAATGAGATAGGTGCTGCTGCGTATCGTCAGCTACTACCAATTGTGGGGGAGGTGCCCTTCCCCTAATATTCGTAATGCGGAGGTCGTCGGTTCGACTCCGGCTTCAGGCAAATTTTCCGACCGCAGGTCTCAGGAGTGCTGAAACCTTGTAAGTGTCAATAACAGCGATTTGACGGTTGAGTTGATCATATTACAGCTTAAAAAATAAGGGCATAAATTAAAGGAAAATCTATGACCGTGAGAGGTGTTGGATTTGGATCATGTTGGCAACCGAAAATGGCTGATGCTACATCTAGAAATATGTTTGCAGTGGGCGTCAATCAAGGGTGGGTGGAGCTATCCAAAAATGGGGTTGTCATTGCTCAGGTGGAGTGCCAAAATAGAGAACGAAATTGCCTGATTGGAGATCCCCAATACGAACAAGACTGCTGCTACTTCACCTTAGTCGATCCGAAGGGCAAGAGGATAAGGGATCATTACTGCTTCAATTTCCATGGCTATATAAATAGAGTCGGATTTATGTTTTCGGATGATGTTGTGGTGCCGCAACCTCCACAACCTACTAGAACATTTACCTTGAGCAACGTAGAATATGGGCTGCACGTGGGTAATGGAGCTATAGAAATCTCCAAAGATGGAGAGGCTATTGCACGCTTAGAATGCACAGACGAAGAGTATAGCCAATTTACAGGCATCACGCATGTCTATAAAGACTGCTTTTATTTCTTATTAGGGGATGAAAATGGAAAGTGGAAAAAACTTGCTCTCTTTAATCCTCAAACACATTTTTTTTCCCTGAGCGGGGCAGCAGTGTTTAATCCTCATTTTAAGGAGGATTGCTTGATCAGCGTGAGCTGTGGCGGTCGTGATGTACGCTTTGAAGATGTAATTTACAGATACCAGTTATTGCAAGGGCCATTCTTTTTACAAAAGCAGGAACACTGTATCACAGATGTTCGAGGCGTTCCTATTAAATATGTTAGACTTAATGATAGGGATAAAGAGCCTTTGAGGTAGTGCATAGCTCAAGAATTAAATTATGGATAAAGAAGAATACAAGAAAATCAGGAAAAATTTTCATGTCAACGATGATACCTTATTGTATGGGATAACTCCTCGACTAGGTAAACATTTAGCGGAAAGATTCAAAGACATGTGCGTTTTAGAAACATGCACAGGAGCTGGATTTCTGACAATTGAACTCGCAAAGGTTGCCAAGAAGGTTATTACAGTCGATATTAATCTAGAAGCCCTAAATCAGGCTAAACACAATACCAAAATCGAGAATGTTGAGTCCAAGATCATTTTTCTTCAGGGAGATATTTTAAGTCAGAACATTTTAGATCAGATTCCTGCAATTGATGGAGCTATTTTAGATCCTGTTTGGAATCATCCAGACCTTACTCTTGCTCATATGTCTCCACCCGCTCCGTTGTTGTATGAAACAATTAAAAGAAAAACCGAAAACATTGCTTTAATATTGCCTCCTACAACTGAACAAAAATCTTTGGAATGTTTTCCAGAACATGAGCAAGAAATTCTTTACCTAGATGAAATTCCAGCCCTTATGTGCTTGTATTTCGGTCATTTGAAATGCTGCAGAAATAGTAAATATCATGCTTAATAAATTTGGCTTGGGTGATGAGTGCATCAACTTGTCTAATTATACATTTTGATGTTAAACTCATACGTATTTTACGCAAGCAAAGAGGGTTTATGAATGAATTCAGCGCTCATCCTGCCGGGGAAGAAAATCCAGGATTTCTTTGTGGCAAGTCAGCACATTATGGAGCAGCTCCACTGCAGCTGTTTTAAAATCATTCGGACTTAGCCATCCACAGTTTGTCATTCTCGCAACCATAGACTGGCTAAAAAATCAAGAGGCCAGCCAAGAGGCGATTGCAAGACACATCATACTAGATCCCAAGCCTACCTCGCATCTGCTACGCAGTCTGCAAGTAAAAGGGCTGATCGAACCATCGAACATTTCTGATAAAAAAAGCAAATATCTACTCACAATCGCTGGAGCCGAAATGTTGGCAAAAGTTTTGCCAGTAGTAGAGAGTGCCGATGCAGCCTTTTTTGCATCCATTGATCTAAAAAATTCGAAAATGGTCACCTCATTGCAAATACTTGCACGCGCCAATCTCTCAAAAAAAGATGCAGATGCATTATAAAGTAGAATTTGTCCTTTCTACTAGGTTTGAAATCAATTGCCGTTATTGCGTTTAAAAGGAAAAGAGGGGTGGGGTGCAAAGACTCTGGAGAGGCTGTCTAAGGATATTATAAGGGACTTTCCAGATATATCAGGGTTTAGTGTGCGCAACCTTCAATATATGCGGAAATTTGCCGAATCTTACTCTGAGGTAAATTATGCAACAGCTGTTTCACTATTGCCTTAGAGAGAGAAGCCTGCTCAGATAAAAAGGGCCGAGATCCTTGGCTTTACCCGTGCTAAGGCGCATCCTGGGCATGACGCTAATTAGTATCGCTCAGGATATCTTACAGGGCCTGCTCAATAGCTAATAAGAGATTTATTCAGCTGTACCAAAAAACAGTACAACTGAAATCTGAATCTTAAGAGCCCAAAAAATGCCACAGGCCGTGGTATAAATTGATTCCCTGTCATTATGGCGCCTACCTAAGGAGTGGGGAATGGAATTCCTAGGAGGGCTACCTGAGGGTGTAATAGCTTTCTTGCCCAAGATGAGGGAGTAATGCTTCACACAGCGTCTCTAGCGGGACATTGATCATACTATAAATAGAAATCCAGTCGTCAATGCTTTCTCTAAAA
The DNA here is from genome assembly GCA_963826935.1 of uncultured Chlamydiales bacterium. Classification (GTDB taxonomy): domain Bacteria; phylum Chlamydiota; class Chlamydiia; order Chlamydiales; family FEN-1388; genus SZAS-7. The sequence continues at coordinate 759,711 of CAWGYH010000002.1, forward strand.
GACAATTTTTTTGCATTAGAAAATCCCTATTCAAGATTGCTTAAATAAGGGTCTCAGCTTAGATGATATTGTTCAAGCATTCTTGAATAATCGAACTTGAGCTGTACCATACTAGCCTTGTGGAGATCATGGGAAAAGCAATTCGTGCCATTCTTACACCGGGTCAGTTTTATCCGAAATTTTAAGGCAAATCACATAAACACTAAACCAAAATGTGTCTAATTTCTTGAAGAACTAGGCTGGTTTTGCTGTGGGATGTTGTTGCAAAGCTGCAAGTGCCGCCTGATTGGTGGTAGCGTTTGCGATGGCTGCTTCTGCCTGGGTAAGTTCGTCTGTTGCTTTTCGTTGCTGGTAATAATCATAGATAAGCAGGCCTGCTCCGATTATTCCAAAGACAAGGGCGATTCCGAGAAGAGGGAAAGTGGCAGGAGTAACACCAACTAGGCCTAAAGTAATGCCAATTCCTATGAACAATCCCGCAGCAGAGCCAAAAAGTAGCAGCGCTGGCTGCGTCCAACCTCTTTCCCAAAAACCTTTTATGCGGCTTTTTGCCTTTTCAGTATCGGCTAATTCACTCTTTACATGTGCCGAATCAGTTAATGTGGCGCCTTTTACACTCTCGGCTGTGCTAGTTGGATGAAAGTGTGCAGTGCTGCTGCGTTTTGTTGGTTCCATAACAAGTTTCCTCCTTATAAAGAGAGCTTTAGTTTTTGCGCCTGGCTAGTAAAGGCGGCAAATTCGGGCTTATTTTGGTATTGCTGAATGGCGTTATGTAAGAGCTCGCGTGCTTTGTCTATTTCTTTTACTTGTTTTAAGCAGAGGGCGCTGTTGATGATGGGAAAGGGGTCGTTTTCATTATGTAGTAATGCGATGGCGTAGGCCATGACTGCAGTGTCGTAGCGTTTGTTATTTTCCTCACACAGTCCTAATGCTTTCCAAAATGATGCCACAGTGGGATTAAGTACGCATAGAACGAGGAATACGTCAGCAGCGTCTCTGAAATTGTGATGGGCAAATAGTTGTTGCCCTATTTCATAACAATGCGTCATATCGCCGTCAGAAATTTGAAGTTCTTTTTGTACTATCATTCCCTCTCTGATTTGTTGGGAATGATTCTGCTCCACAAACCGGCGCAGCTTTTTGCTATTTAAATGAGACAGCCCGTGAGCATTGTTTACGAGGATTTTCATGCCATGCTCAATACGAGTGCAGTAGTCTTTCCACCCATGCGCCATTTTTTCTTTAAGTTCGCTTTTGTAGGCATCGAGCGACTTAAATGGATTTTGTTTATAGGTTGTCTTAGCAATATCCGCTGCGATTATCGCACATGATTCATCTAAGGGAATATCCTTATCGTCTACTTTGTGGCTTTTGCCCATAAGGCGTATCCTCCGATACTATCTTGTCTTTACCTTATATTAATATTTATTTTAATTTATTGTCACCCCATTTCTTCAGGTGTGGGGGAATGCTGGAGGAATTTCTCACAAAAATAGGCGTACAATACAAAAGATGGCAAGAACTTGTTATTTTATAAAATGCTTAATTACAATGAGATGGGTACTGCTATGAAAGGGGCCGGATACTGCGATTTAAGTGAGCATTCGGTCTCGGTTCCGTGTGTAAAGTTCTTATTTCTCCTTGTAGAGGCATTTGACAGAATTGTGGAACATTGGTATCGTTGATATCGTTTGATTCTAAAACAAATTAAATCGATGGTATTTTATGCAACCAGCAATTCCAGTTGTTACATCTGTTCAATCAGAAGCATTTATTGTGCAATTAGGACTTACAAATCCAAAAATTGATGACTTTAACCTAATCAAGCTATTCAACTGCACAACTCACAAGGTGGAGGTCGCTGCAGGAAAGTGCATCAAGGTCGACGATAGAACTATCCAGAAGCCTAATGGTGGTTTTGATCCGGGGGCTTCTTATGGGCTAGAGGCCTATCCAACATTTGACTGGGATGTTCTTATATATGAAGCAACTTGTCTTGCTGTACAGGCAAGAGGGGATAAACTCAAGATTTCCTGGAGAAATGCAAACAATTCTCAGGCCATGCTTCACACAGCAGAGTTTACATTTGCGCAAAAGTTTAATTGCTGGCTTCATGCGTAGGCACATCCACTAACCACTTCTTTGCCTCTTCGTCCGTTAGCTATTTGTGGTTTTGGATGAGGATGCGTATTTGGGGAGTCGGAGTCTCGAGATTCCGGCTCCTTTCATTTTCTATCCGTCTTTAATCGGTAAGCAAAGCGTTGTAAAAGGGGCCAGGTAAAAGGGGCCGGGGTCTGCGATGTGCGATTCGTCTCAAATTGCACATAGCAGACTCCGGCTCCTTTCACTGAAGAGTGGCTAAAGTGCTTTTCACGCAAAGGCAATATTTTGGGCCCATAAATCCATCGACATGATATGATTGGCTCGACTTTGCAGCAAAGTCGAGATTAATCCTCAAATGAAGTAATAGTCGGAGATATAGCCTGTGGCTGATTTTGGAAAAATTTCATGGGGTCCAACAACTCCTGATCAGGCCCATTTGCCAAAAAAAATTAATGATGAAAAGCTTTTCGATAGTTTCTGTGAAATAGCGCAAGAAAAAGTCCCAGGGACTCATCTGCTGCATCAATTTAAGGTTTTACAGGAGGAGATGACCCAGTTAAAAGCCAACCATGAAAAGTTTGTTGATACTATAACCACAGTCCCTTTTATATCCTCTTTTTTGCTTTGGATAAGTGAAGTTTCTAAGGATAATCCCTCGATCATTGATATTGCAAAAGCCCTTCTCCAAAATGATTTCATAGGAACCTATGACAACTCAGGTAAAGTGTGGACTATGGAGTCCGCAAAGAACTTTGATCATCAAAAAATCCTGTCTGCAATACGGAGCACGCGTGCATGGACAATTAGACGAAGAGAGGCCGCTGTAGGTGCATACATAGGCTTCATGAACTGGTTATCCACTGCAACCTATGGATACATGGCCGGTTTAAGCGATCAAGACCCAATTACAGTCAGGAAGAGATTATTAAGCTTCTCAAAGTTCCTTGATTTTTTAGACGCACTGCCAAACGAAAAATCTCAGCTCGTGGCAAAACTTCTCTATTTTGGAGGAGATCGAACACTCGACCCGGTTTTAAACTTAACAATCGAATGTGTTAATTTTGACCAATTATCTGTTGCTTGGAATAGACCAGGGCGCGATTCTGATGTTACGTACTATCCAGAACACGTTTTCAATGATATAAAGGCCCTCATAGGTAACCGTCGACACGGAAAAATATTTCTGGGAAACCAGAATCAACTCCTAAGCGATGTGACAATTTTCAGACATTTTAATGAGGCCTCGAAAAAAGCATTAGGATCGTCATTTGGTCCCAAGAAGTTGACCACCAATAAATTATAAATCGGTTTTTATCAAAAAACCTACACTTTATGTAACCAAAAACAGAAAAAAGTTGCATTAAATCACAAGATCTCGCTACATTTCCTTAAGTGGTGCAAAAGTTAGGATGTAAAAAAAAAGCCCTACGCTGAAACGTAGGGCACCTAAATTGAATCACATTTCAGAGCTAAACCTACAAACATGACTCAATAGAGGAAAAAACTATGTTACCAAACCAAGACAATAGTTCCAAAACAATTTCGCTGTTAGAAATGGCTCGCGAGGACGGCCTAAGACCCGAAAAAGTACCAAACAGCACAAAATCCAAGTGTATTTCCTTTTGCCCGGGATGCTGCGGGGAAAATACATTTATCATTTGGGATGTTGATAACCAGTACTACTGCACACAATGCCGGAGGAGAGGCGATCCCATACAGTACCTTCGAGACTTTCATGCCATGTCGTACAATGAAGCGTGTACAGCGTTAGGCATGTTTCCGAGGACTACTTCAAGCACGCGTCTTTGGAAAGAGCCATGCCAAGATGGCTGCTTTCCTTTACCAAATAAACCCATTGTTTTACTCGACTCAGAACTAGAAGCACTAACCGTAGAAAAATTTGCAGGAGACCTTTGCGTCCCCATTTCTTTGGGCAACATCCCTCCCCTCATTTTAATCTCCGTTCAAACACAAACTCTAGAATGGCCATTAGCTATCGTTTCGCCAGGCATTGAAATCAGAAGGCAGATTTTAAAAGGAATTCGCTACGGCCTAAAACAGCGACCGATTGCGTCCGGATAAAAGCGGACGGCTCCTGCAATGTGTGATTCGGTAAATCGCACATTGCAGGGCACGGCTTTTTCATTGTCAACTATTTGAGCGAGTGGGGTGCTCAAAGCGGCTGATTCCTACTCTGCAGCAGTTTGTGCAGCAACTGCTGCGCAAATCTTAAAAATATCTGCAGAAGAAATTGACACCCCTGGGCTGCTCTTGTTATGTTTGTGGACGTATTCTTAGCTTGGAGGCTGCTAATGACTTTGCTTATGGATGAACTGCATACCTGGATGAAATTGCCTGAAAGCGAACATCTTGAGTTCAAAGAGGCAAAAAATGGCTTTGATTCCGATCGGCTAACCAAATATTGCTGTGCACTTGCTAATGAAAAAGGCGGCCACTTAATTCTCGGAGTGACCGATAAACGGCCTCGCAAGGTTGTGGGGACTCATGCATTCGCAAATTTAGAAAAGACAAAATCAGACCTGATGCGCAGGCTGCCTCTGAGAATCGAAATTGATGAAGTGGTCGTAGATGATCATCGTGTGCTTATTTTTGCCATCCCGTCCAGACCAATAGGCGTGCCTATTCAGTACGAGGATAAGTACTGGATGCGCCGTGGTGAAGAGATGGTTTCGATGACTCCGGACATGCTCAAGCGTATTTTTATGGAGGCAGAACCTGATTTCTCGGCCCAGATTTGTCCCGAGGCCACGATCGAAGACCTTGATAGTAAGTCTATTGATGTTTTTCGGCAGATGTGGATCTATAAAACAGGTAATCATAATCTAAAGAGGCTTTCGGATAAGCAGCTTCTGAAGGATATTGGCGCAATTGTTGATACCAAAATAACCTATGCAGCACTCATCCTCTTTGGAAAACCCAAGTCGCTTAGAAAGTTCCTCGCCCAGGCAGAAGTGGTCTTTGAGTATCGCTCAAGTGGTGTTACGGGCCCTGCCCAGCAAAGGATCGAATATACACAAGGGTTTTTCTCATTTTATGATGAATTGTGGGAAAAGATTAATCTAAGAAACGACCTACAGCACTTCCAAGATGGGTTATTTGTCTGGGACATCCCTACATTTAATGAAAAAGCTATTCGAGAAGCTGTCTTGAACGCTGTAAGCCACCGTGAGTATAGAGCGGGAGGGTCGGTTTGGGTCAAGCAATATCCTCGTAAGATTGTCATTGCCAGTCCAGGTGGGTTTCTTACGGGAATTACCCCGTCTAATATGCTTTGGAAGCAACATCCGCGCAACCGTATGATTGCTGATATATTTAACAAATGCGGACTTGTTGAACGGGCAGGACAAGGTGCAGATCGAATTTTTGAGGAGAGTATCCGGCAAGGAAAGCCTTTACCGGACTTTTCACACACCGATGACTATGAGGTAGTGTTAACCTTGGATGGCCAGATACAAGACGAAGGCTTTCTTCGATTTTTAGAGAAGATTGGTCAAGAGCGGTTGGCGTCATTTAATACGGAAGACTTTTTGGTCCTGGATCTTGTTCATAACGAACGGCCTATTCCTTCTTCACCACCAGAATTAAAATTCCGCCTTAATCATTTAGTCGATTTAGGCATCGTTGAACGCATTGGTAAAGGCCGTGGCGCACGATATATGCTTTGCCAGCAGTATTACACTTTGGCGGGCAAAAGCGGCGTATACACAAGAAAACGTGGCTTAGATAAAGAGACAAGTAAAGAACTGTTATATAAACATCTCCGTGCTAACGCAAAAAATGGTTCAAAATTTAATGCGTTACAACAGGTTTTGCCTTTTCTTTCTAGAAGTCAGGTGCAAAAACTGCTTATAGAGTTAAAGTCGGAAAATAAAATTTACCTCGAAGGCAAGACTAGTGCAAGCACCTGGTTTCCAGGTTGAATCCAACAAACTATGGAGCAAGTTTGGAGCAAGATCGGAGCAAGTTTATGGTGATTGACTGATAAAAATACCCTCTTCAGCTATGCTAAAGCCAGAAAACATCAAAATGGATTTGGAGCAAGCCTGTGTAATTCGGAGCAATTCTGGCGTAATTCACCCAGGTAGAAATGCGCTTGAGCTGTGAAATTCTGGCGCAAATTTAACTCAGGTTTACCCAAGATTGACAGAGCCTTATGATCTAGTGAGTAATGAGGGATTTATCCAGTTGTACCAAAAAGCGGTACAACTGAAATGAGAATCTTATGAGTGAGCCTACTAAAAAGTGCCACAGACTGTGGCACAAATTGACTGCCTTGTTAAGCAGGCGAAGCATTGTCCGGCTCTTATAAGCCAACAGCTTAAGGGAGTACGTCGGTTATTATTGGATTGACTGGGCTTCTCCCGCATTCGTAATGGGGGCGTCAGTTCGGCTCCGGCTTCAGGCATTTTTTTATATTGTACCTTCGGAGAGCTCTGTGAATTACGCAACAGCTGCTGCGCAAATTCTCTAGGCTAGAACTTAAAGTGTACAAAAATACGGCCGAAGTTTTTGCTGTCTTTTTCTATGCGGTGATAGAGCTGTTTAATTTCTTTGCGTTCTAGAAAGCGAAGTACGGTCTTTTTAAGCTGACCGCTCCCTTTACCTGGAATGATTTCTACAAGCGTGATCTTTTCTTCTACTGCCTGATAGATCACGCGTTGCAGCTCAGCCTCAATAGCTTTGCCTTTATTAAATAACTCATGAAGATCTAGTTTGATTTTTGCCATAATGTTATTAAGAATTCCTTTCTCTATCTGCGTTTCTAGTCGCCGCTTTCGGCAGATTAGCGCTGCAATACTTAAATACTGGTATCGCTAACCTCGTCGCTATGGTAGAGCCACTTGCCGGCGGTTTTTACGAAGCGGCTTTTTTCTTCGAAGGAACAGTCGTTTCCGCTTTGGGTAAGGTGCGCTTTGAAGTGGACGAAGGCTTCTGTTTCTCCATTTTGGAAGCTTAGGATGTCAAGGCCTGTGAAATTAGTGGTGTGGCAGAACTGGAGGAGGTCGGCTTCGATCTTGCTTTGGCTCTTTTTGAAAAGGGGGTTTGAGGGGTGGGTGGTTTGGATGAGGTAGTGGATGAGGCCTTTGGCGTAGGCGCTGTAGCGCGAGCGCATAAGCTCTAGCGCTGTTTTGGGCAGGGATATGCCCTTGTGAAAGGGCTCGCAGCAGAGGCTGTAGAGTTTTTTGCTGTGGCATGGGCAGATCATATAATTAACCTATGTTGAAATCCTGCAAGGCTTAGGAGGCCTCCGGAGTGGATAAAGAGGACAGGGCCTTTTAGGGCTTGATCTTGCAGGAGTTTTTCAAGGAGCAAGTAGAGCTTTGCTGAATATATTGGATCAAGTAAAACGCCCTCATACTGTGCTGTGCGAGTTATTGTTTTAAAAATTGTGCTGTTTGTGGAGCCGAAGGATTTTGCCGTTGTTGGAGTATAGATAGTGGCGTTTGTCTGATCTTGCAAGGTAAAGGGAGCAAGCTGGAGGACATGTATGCGGGCATTTTTTTGCAGCTTGCGAAATGTTGTGATAAGGCTTTGGGCGGTGGTGCCGGTGCCTGCATCTATGAGGATATCGTTAAAGATGCAGCCGGCCTCCTTTTCATTTTCCAGGATGTCGTAGGCAAGCGTTGCAAGGCCTTCAGCTACTTCTGGGCAGGCAGCGCCTTCCGGGACGAGATAGGCATTATTTTCTTTTGCCCAAGAGCCGGCAATAGCGTTTACTTCGTGCCAGGAGGTTCTTGGTATGGTGTGGATCTGTTTTTTTGGGACGAAGAGCTGTATGAAGAGTCCGATTCCTTGCGGCTTTTCTTTTGACTCTAGTAAAAAGAGGGTGGGCTCTATGCCATTTTCGATGAGAAGGGATGCAAGGCCTAAGATGTTATTTGAGGAGCTGCTTCCTATAAGGGCTACCTTCTTGCAGCCTTTATTTAGTATGTGAGGGATGAGGGATTGATATTTTCTTAGTTTTGTGCCCGATACCACGCAGCCAAGCTCATCTTCGCGCTTTATGTAGCAAGGGATGTTGTAGCGCTGGCCAATTTTTAGGCGATGGACTCTTGAGTGAATAGGCATATCTTCGCTATAGTTTTGGCTCTTTTACGGTGGTTATTATGACACAATGGCTTATTTATCTTATGGCACTTTTAGTAACGCAGCCTCTTATGGCTATCATGATCCATCACAATGTTGAAAGCTCAAGTAATGTGTATGAATGGGTGGTTGACAACATAAGCCCCTTTGATGAGCTTGTGGTAAGCTGGAATGGCCTAAGGCCGGTCTCCGGCGAGATTGATATTGCGATTAGCATAAAGCAGGATGGCTGGACAGAAGAGCTTCCCTATGCTGTTTGGGCAGCAAATGAACAAAAAACCTTTAAAGTGATGGCTAAAAGCGAAAATGCGCGAACAAATGAAGATACGCTTGAGCTGTTAAATAAAAGAAAGGCTACCGGTTTTAAAGTAAAGGTAGAGGCAAAAGATGGCGCCTCGCTCAATAACTTCTGGAGGCTGCATGCATCATTTTGTGATGTTGCAAGCTACCGCGAAAAAATTGCATCTGATGCTGCCTGGAAGGGGTCTGAATCAATCAGAATACCCCTTCCCGGAAGGTCGCAGGTTGCGCTGGATCATCCTCGCAATATGCACCTTTGCTCTCCCACTTCAACATCTGCCGTAGTAACCTACCTTGCCGGCAAAAATTTTGGGGCTGTAGACTTTGCCCAAAAGGTGTGGGATAAGGGCCATAACATCTATGGCAACTGGATTTTTAACGTAGCTGAGGCATCAAACTGTTTAGGCAAGGGCTGGAGCATCTATATGGAGCGCTTTGACTCCTTTGATAAAGTTTATAATAATCTCAAGCTGGGAATTCCCACTGTTGTGAGCGTGCGCGGATCTCTTCCGGGTGCTATTCATCCCTACAAAGAGGGCCACCTCATCGCTGTAATCGGCTACGACAAAGATCAGGATACTATCCTCTGCATGGACCCTGCCTACAATCAAGATAACGACACCTTGGTCTCCTATCCGAGGGTCGATTTTTTAAAGGCTTGCGCTGCTCGCGGATACATCGCCTATTGCTTCGATATAGCAAACTCGGATATGATAGCTTATTTGGAGGCACCACGTGGTAGATAGATTCATTCGCAATATTAACAAAACCGGTGCCATTACCTGCTGTTCTGAAGAGGTGGCAAATGCTCTTGCTTCTAAAGCTAATCTAGCAAGGGCTAAAACCGTTGTAGAGCTTGGTTCCGGAACTGGTGCAATCACAGAAAAAATCTTAGAAAATCTCCAAAAAGATGCCCTTTTTCTAGCTTTAGAGCTTAACGAGCACTTCGTTGAAGAGACAAAAAAGCGCTGCCCCGCAGCCAACGTCTATCACGATACAGCGGAAAATGTAAAAATATACCTCAATAAGCATGGCCAAGAGACCTGCGACTGCGTTATTTCGACACTTCCCTGGACCCTTTTTGATAAAGAATTGCAAGAGAGCATCTTAAACGCCATTTGGGATGTACTGCCGGAAGGCGGCGAATTTCTTACTGTAGCCTATACATTTGCTCCGCTTCTTCCCGGAGGCAAGCGCTTTAAAAACCTTATCCAAAAACGCTTTGCTCACGTAACAAGAACAAAACCTATCTGGAAAAACCTCCCTCCTGTATATGTCTATTATTGTAAAAAATAGTAGGCAAATCGATGAAAGAGCAAGAAGTTCTTATTCAGGTTGGCGAGAACAATCTGAATGGTATCCTTTCCATTCCTGAAAAGGCAAAGGGCATAGTTCTCTTTGCACACGGCTCAGGAAGCGGCCGTTTAAGCCCAAGAAATCAGTTTGTAGCTAAAAAGCTCCAAAAAGCTGGCCTTGCAACGCTTTTGATGGACCTTCTTACAGAAGAAGAAGATCTGATCGATGAGCGTACGCGCCAGTTTCGTTTTGATATCGCCCTTTTAGCTCAACGCCTTATTGGCTGTGTAGAATGGCTTGAAAAGCAAAAAGAGACGAATGGGCTCTCTGTTGGCTACTTTGGAGCCTCTACAGGAGCGGCTGCCGCCCTTATGGCGGCATCAGAACAGGGCAGTAAAATTAAAGCCATAGTCTCGCGCGGCGGAAGGCCCGACCTTGCTATCGATCAACTTGACCAGGTGACATGCCCGACACTTCTCATCGTAGGCGGCAACGACCTTGCCGTCATCGAAATGAACGAAAGAGCATTAGAGGCCTTAAGCGTTGAGAAAAAGATTGAAATCGTGCCGGGCGCTACACATCTTTTCGAGGAGCCGGGAACATTGGAAGCTGTCGCCGACCTTGCCTCAAAATGGTTTGTGCAGCATTTGTAGAAGAGCTGCAACCTTGCTGTTTTCTGTTTGGCCAATGTCTCCTGACTTTGACCTAAAAATGAGCCGATTGAGTCAATGTGTTTTAACGCATCGGCTCAATCGGCTCATGAATCGCTGGGTGAGCCGATGAAGAAATGGCTGTTTCCTTTGCACTTTCAACATCTAGGTAGCTTTGTGATACGGCAAGTGTAGATTAAATAAAAGGTTTACAATCTGCCCCTAATATGTTACTTGTTAGTATTAGGTTGGAGGTGGATATGAATATTGTAGATCCCGGGGTTGGCCCTGAAGACCAAGTTGGCCCTAAGGAAAAAGTTGAAAAGGGAGAGTTTAGTGGGCATAAGGTTCGTCGCAAAAAAAGCGATAAGGCAGATGCGCTACTAGATAAACAAAAAGAGGCCCCCACGACCGATCAGGTTCCTGATCGCATCAGGCACAAGGTCACCCCTTCCCTCAAGCGCACGAGGTCACTACCGGATCTAAAGCCACTTCAGGCAAAAGATAAAGCAAAAGCAGAGCGACATGGGGAACTTTGGGAATGTATTGATAGAGTCGAGGGCCAGCATGGCGGATTTATCTACAAGTACAGAATACGTGAAGAGTTTGTGATCGGCAAAAGCGATCAGGAAATTCTGAATGCGGTAACCGAAAATCTGCAAGTGGTAACCGAAAAGATCTTACAGATATTTCCTGCCGTCGAAGCTATCCCGTTTCATCCCGGTGGCCAGCTAAACCTTGTCCCTATCCTTTTTGATAGGGACACCGGAGAGTTATTTCCTTTGCTCAAAGAGCTTGGCTACTCCTATGAAAATGGCATTCTCTCATTGCCGGATCTTGAGGCTTTGAAAAAGGGGTGGAAAGAGCTGCAAAGTCGCTATCCCAATCTTCCGGATTTTGATATTGTCTCGTCAGAAGGTATTGCAGATGATATCACATTTGCAACAAGCTCCCTCTCGTTTGATGCGCTGCTTTCTCGTGGCAAAGAGTTTGTGCACGATCACCTCTTTCACGTGATTCCTGTCATTAAGCTTTTATCAGCTACCCTTGTGAGTGACCCAGGAAATCTCAAATATCAGGATATCAAAATTAACCTTGTAAAGGGTACGTTAGCAGCACTGCGCCGATTCGCTTGGGCAGAAGAGCTGCTTAACCGAACATGGCCCAGCGGTGCCGATGAGGTGACAAGCCGAAACGTGCGTATAACAAGGCTTGATCTTGAACAGCTTGCAAAGGGGCTTGGAGCAGTTGTTGATGATACATCGACAGAGGATACCCTTAGGAGGCTTGAAGCTAAAGTTGAGAGCTTTGGTGATGTGCCTCGTAAATTAGAGATACAGTACTGGAAGATTTTACAAGAGCGGTTGTATCCAGAAAATACATACAATACCGCCCATTTAGAAGAGGTGTGGCGTGAGCTTGGCCGGTTAGAAATTGACTACCTGAATGAACTTCTTGCAGATAAGCCGCTTGAAAAGATGAACAATCCATTCTATCGATGTATCTCTGAATCCAAAACTGAGCAAGGCACGTTTTATACATTTCAGGTTAATGATCGCTATACAAAAGCAGATGAAAAAACAAATTTGGACATCAGGAGTGCCCTTTACCGAATGCAAGATCCATCGCCTAAAACGTTCTTGGCACTAAAGTTAATGGCTCCTAATAAACTACAGCTTGAACTTACACCTCCAAAAGAGTTCGATAAATATAAAGAAGAATATTTGAAGATAAAGCGATTGGATTACAGTCTAGTTGGGTTTTCTGAAAAAAAGATAGATGAATTGATTGGAGATTTACTTGATGACCCTGAATCGATGAAGCGCATTCAGAAAAGCCACTCAAGTGCCCTGCAGGCAGCATCGCTCTTCCAAGCGCTTGGCTACCGCTATCAAAAAACTGAGGAAGGTATAGTATTTACAGCACCAAATCGCCAAACAGTGCAGCGAAATTGGGAACAGGTCCAGAAGATTTATCCAAAAATCGCCTCTTTTGAGGAAATCATTACCGATCTTACAAAGGATCACGGAGAGGGCAGCCAACCACTTACTGACCAATATTTCCTTTCAGATCATTTCAGAGGCCCCATCCAAGCAATCTTATTTCAAGCAGGATTATTTTGATCGGCTAGTTTCAAGCTGCTTCGTGAAATTTCATCAACTACTACCAGAAAGTGGTTTGTGCACTATTTGTAGAAGAGCTACCACTTCGCTGTCTTCTGTTTGGCCAAAGTCTTGGTAGAACTGTCCCACAGCCTGAAAGCCCCATGGGGTTTCTATACAGATACATTCATCGCACATCGCTTGTATTTCGCTAGCAGTGTCAGGGGGTGCAACCGGGACGGCAACGACAATTTTGGTGGGATTTTGGCTTTTTATGGACTGGATGGCGGCTTTCATTGTGGCGCCTGTTGCAAGGCCGTCGTCGACGATGATCACGGTTTTATGGGTAAAATCTAGGGGTTTTAACCCTTTTCGGAAGAGGGCCATACGACGCTGGGCAACTGCTTTTTCCTTTGCACACTCAGCATCTAGGTACTTTTGGGATACGCCAAGAGATCTGATAAGATCATTGTTAAAATAGCCCTCGCCTGTTTCGGTGATGGCTCCAAGGGCAAGTTCCGGGTTGAAGGGTGCACCCACTTTTCTTGGGCAGATCACATCAAGAGGCTGGTTGAGCTGCTTTGCGATTTCAAAGCCGAGCACAACACCGCCTCTTGGAAGGGCAATGATTATAACATCTTTTTTGTCTTTGTAGCCCTCAAGACGAGCGGCAAGTTTTTTTCCTGCATCTTGGCGGTTGAGGAACATATAGATTGACCCTTAGATGTTATTTTTTTGCATCCATGGCGCTTTTAATGTAGGTGATAATGGCTGTTAACACAGCGCCGCTTCCGCCGCTTGCTCCAATATTGGCAAGTAGCGAGCTCCAGTCAAACTGGCCGGATCCTGAAGTTACTGCTGTAATGATTCCGAGCGCCTGTAAGATATAGGTGGCGGCAGTTCCGCCAATCAGGCCAGAAATGGTGTTGGCTAAAACGCCAAGGTTTTTATCTTGTGTAGCAGGTCCTGCAATGTTGCCGCCTACAGCTCCGCTAATGAGTGTCGTAATCAGGTTAAGGATATCCATAAATTTCTCCCGTACATGGATTTTATATAAAAAACCCTATATGACAAATGGTCGTTTTTAAATACAAGAACTATTTTGGCCACCAAACGAGGGCTACCTTTTCGATATCAATATCGCTTTTACGCGGACTTATCGTGACGGTTTCCAGTGCGATGTTTTGAGGGTCTGGTCTGATGTTGGCAGTTTCAGCAGCCATCTGTTTTTGCAGCTCTTGGAGCTGTTCTTGTAAATCGTTGTAGGACTCTTCTGCCCTTGCAACATCTTGCGACTCTTGGGTAAGCTTGCTTGCGCGTTTAAGCGATGAGCCCGTTTGTGATATTGTCCCTTTAGTTATGCCCCCTTTTCCCATAAATGCCCCCAAAACAGTGGCGCCAAAAGAGATCCAGGTTTGAGCCTTGCTGACAAGCGATTTTTGCTGCTTATTTTCGAGGGTGCCCTGCGCTTTTTTCATCTTTTCGTTAAGGACATTTATTTTATCTGCGTATTTATCTTGTACTTTCTTTGCCAGGTCATCTCGCTTTTGGTGCAGTAGAAGAGCCGCCCTTTCCCGAAATTCACCTTCTGTTTCTCGGCAATTGGATATGAGGGCAAGCTCCGTAGCTCTGTAGAGCTTTAGAGCCTGGCTCTGATAGAGCGATAAGGCAAGTGACTTTTCAAACGCTGCATAGTTTTTTTCTTGCAACAGCCCTGGAGGACACTCATCAAAGGAGCTATTTGGCTGCGGGCTAGTTTCAAGCCTCTCTTTTAAGTCGGGGATGGTTTTAGCGTCGCTCCAGTTGATGATTTTGCCATCATCTGTCGGGGCAACTGCAAAAGAGAGCGTGTCCCAGATATCGATTTTATTTTTTGCATCCACATAATGGAGCTTTGCAATCCCTAGCACCTTAGGGCTGTATTGAAGGGGCTGTTTTGCATTGGCATCTTGTACAAAGTATTCAGTGATGCCGGGCCCGATGGTAGGTTTTGTACTTTTTGGAGCGGCGGGTTTTTCGGAAATTTTTGCAGGCTGCTTTACCGTCAGGGAGGCTATCTGGGCTAGTGTAAGCGGGCCCTTGAGGTAGGATAGCGTCCATCTTGTTTGGAAAAGGACAGGCTCTTTCAAATGGACATTGCGCATGATAAAGGTGCGATTGCCTGTCATGGCAATCATTGCATTGAGGCTCGTGGCATCTAGGTCGCCGTTAGAGGCTATTTTTAGCCCTTCGATGACTCTCTGTTTGTCCCTATCGGTCTGCAGCTTGCCAATAAACCATGTTCCGCAGTTTGATAGCCCTTTGTAGTCTAAGTCTACGGGGTTTTGCGTAAGCAGCACTACTCCTACACCAAAGGCTCGAGCCTGTTTTAGCAGCGTAAGCATGGGGAGCTTTGATGGAGGCATGGCCGTTGGCGGAAAAAAACCAAAAATTTCATCCATGTATAAAATGGCGCGTGTACTTGAGGTGCCGGGCTGCTGCCTCATCCAGGAAATAAATTCGTTTAACAGCAGCGTCACGAAAAACATCCGCTCCGAGTCTGAGAGGTGCGCTATAGATATTATAGAAAGTTTGGGTTTGCCCTCAGGAGTGTGGAGCAAGCTTTTTATATCGAGCGGATCGCCCTCGAGCCACGCTTGAAAACCAGGCGAGGCAAGCAAGTTGTTGAGGGTAATAGAGAGCTCCATACGCTCTTTTGCAGGATAGAAGGTGTCGATATCGAGGGCGCCAATCTTTGTAAAGGGAGGCTTTTGCACCTGCTGGATCAATGAGGCAATATCGAGATCTTTTCCCGCTTTCCATGATTCATCTATAATCGTCGCAATTAGAATCTGTTCTCGACTTTTGATTGGATCAGCGTTGATGCCAAGCAATCCTAATAAACTCGATGTGATCGACTGGATTTTATCCCGTATGCTGCCTGAGTCCTTTTGCTCTTCTTCTGAGGGCGCAGTAAACGAATGGAGAATTGAAAGGGGCGTGCCCATGCTGCTTGCCGGAGTGTAGATTGTCATGGAGCATGCGTTTTTTAACGCGGCAATTCTCTCTTCGGGCTCATCCCAAGCTCCGAGGCCCTCTTTCCATGTTTTGGCAAGATGCTCTGCATACTGCTCCACACTCATCTCTTTGCGTTCTGCTTCGCCAGAATCTACCCAGGGTTTAAATGAGTCGCCCGTTAAATTGGGAAAGGTCAAAAGCAGGTTGGTAAGATCGCCTTTTGGGTCGATGATAATAGCGGGAATTTTATTGAGTGCGGCCTCTTCAAGCAGGCTAATTCCCAAACCCGTTTTGCCGCTGCCTGTCATCCCTACACAAACGGCGTGCGTGGTAAGGTCTTTAGAATCATAAAATGTAAATTCATCTTTTGTTTTGCCGTTCTTTTGATCGACAGTTTTGCCTAAATAAAAGAAGCCTGGTTTTTGTGAAGAAGCCATAAGATAACCTTGTAAAATTAAAATTCACACCCTCATCTTCATATGCAGGAGTGACTCTATATTTTGCAAGGGGTTAGATAGGGCTAGCCCATATGAAGCAGATCCCACATTTTTTTGAATGGGGGGCAGGAGATAAAGAGCTCATCTTTTGTGCCCTCGGCAATTTTTTGGCCTTTGTCTAAGTAGATGATGTGGTCGGCATCTTCTATTGTTGAAAGGCGGTGGGCGATGATGATTTGGGTGGCTTTGCCCTTTACTTCTTGAAGCGCAAGCTTGATCTGCTCTTCTGAAACCGCATCTAGAGAACTTGTGGCCTCGTCCATGATTAAGATGGGCGATTCCTTGATGAAAGCCCGCGCGATGGCGATGCGCTGCTGCTGGCCGCCTGAGAGGCTTTTGCCGGCTTCAGCAAGAAGCGTGTTGTAGCCTTGCGGAAGCTTTTCGATAAACTCAGCTGCGTGGGCTTGGCGTGCGGCCTGTTCGATTTGAGCTTGTGTAAAGGGCCTTCCAAAGCTGATATTTTCAGCTACTGTGTCAAAAAATAGGAAGGCGCGCTGCGGCACAAAGCCGATACATTCTCGAAGCGAGGCCTGCGTACATTCTTTAATGTCTTTGCCGTCGATAAGAATGCGACCCTCTTGTACGTCATAGAGGCGTACCATAAGCTGGGCGATGGTAGACTTTCCGGCTCCTGTCGGGCCGACGATGGCCACCGTTTTGCCTTTAGGTATGGTAAAGCTTACATTTGTTAGGACCGGCTGTTTGCGATAGGCGAAGGTGACATTTTCGAAGGTGATCGTGCTGGAAAAGCCTGCAAGTTTTTCAGCGCCATCTTTATCCGACACTTGGGGCTGAAGTAAAAGCACCTCTCCCATACGCTCAGAGGCAGCGATACCGCGCTGGATGCGGCCATTTTCTTCGGCAAACTTCTTTATCGGTTCATAGACTGTTGTGAGAAGGCCGCAGTAGAAGAGCACCTCATGTAAGGGTAGCTCTAAGCCATATAAGCCAAATAAAAGGGCTGCGACAAGGCAGAAGATGCCGATAGTGTGCAAAATTGGCCGTGAGGCTATGTCGTAGCGGGCGCTTCTGGTCTCAAGGTGAGCCATCTGGTCATTGTCGGCGGTGTATTTTTTTAGGGAAAAATCTTCCATATTGAAGATTTTAATGGTCTGAATGCCTGCTAAAAACTCTATGAGAACCGAGGCAAAGCCTTCTTGCTTTTTTTGGATCTGCTTTGCAATGCGCTTTATGCGCCGTGCTAAAAAGACAATCGGCAGCACAAGGGCCGGAAAACCAAAAAATACAGCAAGAGAGAGCTGCCAGCTAATTGCAAAGCAAAGCCCCAGAGTAGTAATGAGGGCAA
The DNA here is from genome assembly GCA_963826935.1 of uncultured Chlamydiales bacterium. Classification (GTDB taxonomy): domain Bacteria; phylum Chlamydiota; class Chlamydiia; order Chlamydiales; family FEN-1388; genus SZAS-7. Next base: position 777,070 of record CAWGYH010000002.1, read on the forward strand.
AAGGGGCCTGCATGTAGTTTACGAGCATGGAGTTTATGCCGTCGGCAATCATGGTGGCGTCGTTTACTACGCGCGATGAGAGCGAGCCTATATTGTGCTCCTGATAAAAACTCATTGGAAGCTTTTGGAGGTGCTCAAAATAGCTTTGGCGCATGTCGCGGCTTACGCGAATGGCAAGAAGGCGCGTTCCAAAGCGGTAGCTAAAGAGAGTAATAGCTTTAAAAAGCGCCACCCCAATAAGGGCAAATATTAAGCAGCTTACGCTGTTTTCAATCGGGATAAGCTCGTTGACGTAGCTTAAGCCAAGGCTGATAATCCCCGGCTTTTTATGAGCATTGATAAAGCCATCTGTATCAGCTTTTGTGATTACTCCCTGATGAGCGCTGTCTATGGCATCAAAGCGTTCGATAAGAGCATCTTTTGAAACGCTTGTTGTGGTTGTAAGGTGGTTATTTTCCAGAGGAGAAAAAAGTTCAAAAAAGTCCGGTCCCTTTTTTGCGATTACCCCTAAAGAAAACATTTCAAGCTGGCCTGCAAAGGTAAAAAGAAGGCTTGCTATCATGCTAAATGCAAATAGCTTAACGTAGTGAGATTTTTCGCAGGCAATTTTAAATAGCTGTTTCATAGGCAAAATAGTGTAGCACAGCTACGTATTAAAGAAGAGAGACTATTTTAACTTGCTAAGAAGGCATAATAGGGGTATAAATTCATCTCAACTTTGAGGGTTGATGAATATTAAGAAGAGATATATTGCAAGTATCGTTCTCTTAGTCTGTTTGCTTGCGATTTGCGTGGTTACCTGTTCGAAGATTAATCTTAAGCCGGCAGCCAATCAGTCCGCGATTGTTGATATAGAGTTTGACGATGGTCTTGGCAGGGGGCATCGAGTCTTTTCTTTGGTTGAAAATTCAACCTCTGACCAAAAGCGCTATCGTCTTTTAAAAAAGGTGTGGCAGCGAAATAGGCCATCCTTTGTTCAGTCGGCAAAAAGCACAAAAATTCCCAAAATCATCCACCAGATATGGCTTGGCCCAAAAAGACCTCCCGGCTTTTTTTTAAAGTTTCGCGAGAGCTGGCAAAAGCTGCACCCAGACTGGGAATATCGCCTCTGGACCGATGCAGAACTGGCTACACTTGACTTTGAAATGCGCGACCTCTTTGATGCAAGCGAAAACTACGGCGAAAAATCGGATATTTTGCGCTGTGAGCTGCTTTTAAAGTATGGCGGCGTTTATGTGGATACTGACTTTGAGTGCCTAAAGTCTATTGATGAACTTCTTTACAAATATGACTTTTTTGCCGGCATTGAACCGCCTCATGAGATTATAGAAAGCAGCCGCGTACTGCTTGTTTCGAACGCTTTAGTGGGCGCTTGCCCCGACCACCCTATCTTAAAGCGCTATAAGCAAATTATTAGGGAGCGCTGGAAAACGGCGGAACTAGAGAGCTTTACAAACATCGAAAAGGTGCTTGTGAGGACCTTTTTGTCTTTTGGTAGAGCCGTTGAAGAAAAAATCGATAGCCCGGATCAGGTAAACATTGTATTTCCTGCTACCTACTTCTTTCCGATACGTCCAAACTATATCAGAAATCCGCCGGAGCCGCCCGATTTCATTAAGAAAATCCTTTTTGCATTTGATTTGAAAAAGGATCACCCCTTTTCACATGTCATGCCGGAAACTATGGCAGTGCACCACTTTGCTGCTACCTGGCAAAAGGGGCCGCAGGAGATGATTAAAGAGCTGCAGCGAGAGCTTGTAAAGCTTAAAAAAGAGCAGCAAGAGCTTTTTCGTGAAGTACAAGAGTTGAAAATTCAAGGCAAGTTAAAAGAGATAGCGAGAGAACCCAGTGAAAATAGGTAAAATTAAAATACTTATCGCCTGCCTTATAGCAGGCCTTATTTTGATTGCTGTGCAGGAGTTTGAGCATCCTACACAGGTTTGTGATGCCAACTTTGAAGAGGCAATGGGTAAAGATAGTGTTGAGTGGCATCATCTTTGCGCCCACAAAGGAAGTTTAGAGCGTTTAGAGATGCTTAAAGCGGCCTTTGAGAACAATAAGCCTTCAAAAGTCAAAGCTTCAAGCGAGCCCAAAATTCCTAAAATCATCCACCATATATGGCTTGGGCCAAAACAGGTTCCAAGCTACTTCTGTCAGTACAAAGAGTCTTGGAAAAAGCACCATCCAGACTGGGAGTTACGCTTTTGGACCGATAAGGAGGTTGAAGCGTTGGACTTTGAGCTTAAAGACCTTTATATGCGAACACCCAACTGGGGTGAAAAGTCCGATATTTTGCGCGCCGAGCTGTTAGAAAGATTTGGCGGCATTTATGCAGACACAGATTTTGAATGTATTAAGAGTTTTGATGAGCTGCACTATAAGTATGACTTTTATGCCGGAATCGAGCCCCCCCATGATGGCGATTCAAGCTCATCTAGCCCTCACATTACTATTTCAGATGCGCTTATAGGGGCAGCGCCCGGCCATCCAATAATAAAGCGGTGGAAGGTGATGATACGCGAGCATTGGGATGAATATGAGAGAAAATATCCCGACAGCAACAAGCGTGTTCTTGCAAGAACATTTTACCCTTTTGGAAGAGCAGTTCTTGCCGCAATGGATGATGGGGAGCGAAACAATATCGTATTTCCGGCCACCTATTTTTTCCCGCTTACCTTTTCAGAGCTATCAAAGGGAAGGATGAAAAAGATGAGCTATATGAAGCGTAAAACACGTGAAATTCTTGCCTATTGCGGAATTCGAAAGCCAACACCTTTTGCCGAAATTCAGCCTGAGACGATGGCGATTCACTACTGGGGACATAGCTGGGTAAAAACCTACGAAGAGCGCTTTCGCGATATGCATAAACAAATAGTTGAAATGCAGCGAGATTTCAAAAATGAAATTGATGTTATGCAGACAGAGATCGACACATTGAAAACATTAGCAAGTAAATAGAAGCTTGAGACTTTTGTGCAGGTGTGGTACATTTTTTGGAATAATGAGAGTTAGGAGAGTTATGAGACGGTTTTTTAAGGCATCCCTTTTGATGCTTCTTATTGTTGGACTTAGTTTTGTTATATCATGCTCCAGTAAGAAGAAAGAAAAAAACAGCGCTAATTTACCTATTACTGTTGTTGACTTTGATGAATCTTTAGGCAAAGGCTGCAGCGAGTATTCCTATATCTTCACAAATCCTGATGATGTAAAGAGATATGACATATTAAAGGCTCTTTATGAAAAAAATAGCCTCAACACGGTGCCTGAAGCGTCCACTCCGAAAATTCCAAAAATTCTTCACCAAATCTGGGTTGGCCCCAAAACACCACCTTCTTACTTTGTTACTTTCCAAGAAAAGTGGAAGAGCCTCCATCCTGACTGGGAATACCATCTTTGGACCGATAGCGAGCTTGAAGATCTAAACCTTGAGCTTAAAGACCTTATTGATGCCTCTCCAAACTATGCTGAAAAATCAGATATTATTCGCTCAGAGCTGTTGGACCGCTTTGGCGGCGTCTACCTGGACGTTGACATGGATCCCTTCCATAGCCTTGACGAGCTGCATAAAAAGTATGACTTTTACTGCGGTATAGAATATCCCCATAAGATCGCCACAACGAACAATCGCCTCTGGCTTGGTATTTCTATTATGGCCTCAGCTCCAAATCACCCAATTATCAAACGCTGGAAAGAGCTGATACGTTCTCGCTGGGAAGAGGTAAATAAAAATTATAATTCCGCCATCGAGCGCGTTATAAACCACACCTACTTTCCTTTTACCATGGCCTTTTTTGATGCCTATGATGTAGGAAACTGCACTAACATGGCCCTGCCAACAACGTACTTTTATCCCTTAGCTGCAGACAATGCGGCAAAAAGGCGAGCAACTGTTCGCGCCTTCCGCGAAATGTTTTATGACCTATTGATAGATCTACACCTCAAAAAACCGCGTCCTTTCTCGCGCATTGCGCCGGAAACAATCGCAGTACACTACTGGGGCAATTCCTGGCTTCCATCGCAACAAGAGCAGCTAAAGGACCTCCAGCACCAGCTCGACCTCCTGCGTAAGGAAACCTTCCGCATGCAGTCGCGCCTGCGTCAGATCGAAACCACCCAAAAGCAGCAGCAGGCTATTGCGGCGCAATAGCTAGCAACTAACAGGATAAACAGGATGTCCAGGATAAAAAATATAAGATAAATATCTCATGCCTATCCGGTTTGTACCCAAACACTGCTATCGAGACCGAGACCGTGACCGAGACCGAGACCGGGCGTTTGGCCTAACCCATTGGGAGGCAAAAAATAACGGTCTCGGTCACGGTCTCGGTCTCGATAATTGCATTTTGGCGTCAACCGGATAGGCATGAAATATCTTTATGATCCTGGTTATCCGTTATTTGTTCTATCATTCTGTATATCTTGTGATAAACGTTGTCAGGGGAAGTTGGGTAAGGGCGGGATGGGCGCCGGGATAACGGGCGGATTGCCGGCGTTAAATGCGGGGACCATTTCCATAAAGTCCTTCAGCCAGCTAACGCTCTCTTTTTTAAGCAGATCACAGAAGTAGAACCAGCCAATGCAGACCATTAAGCAGGCAAGCCATGACTTTAGGCCTATGCCTAAAAAGTAGATCTGCACCTGGGGCGCCAGGCGGTTAATAACACCTAAGAAGGTATCGGTCATCAGCATGGCGATAAGGGAGGGTGCTGCAAGCTGCAGGGCAAGCACTGCAAAGACCTGAAGGCATTTTACAAGTTTATCTTTTAAATAGCTGTGAGGCGCAAAAAACTGCGGGTTCAGGTACTGGTCCGGCGGCACGATCTGAAAAGAGTCGAGGATGGAATCTAATACGAAAAAGGGGCCGTCAATTGAATAAAAGATGACGATAAGAACCATGTTATAGACGGTACCGATAGGCGATGACTGGTTTTGGATGGTGGGGTCGTTCACCATAAGGCTGGCAGCTCCGCGCTGGTGGTCGATAAAGACACCGGCACTTGTAACGATTAGGAAGGGAAGGCCCAAGAAAAAGCCCATCACAAGCCCTATAAATAGCTCCTTCATGCCCAGCAAGATGAGGTTTGCATCAAAGCTCAACGGAACAGTTGCAGTCATTAAAATTTTGGGCATTACCGCAATGACAAGGATTAAAGAGAATACTACTTTTGTAGGGTGCGGCAGTATGCGCGCTCCAAAAAAGGGTGCAAGGCCAATTATGGGCATTATGCGACAGGCAGTTAGCACAATAAGTGCCATTATAGACAGCATTGAGCCTTTTTTTGCAATTTCGCTCTGCATAAACAGGTCGACATAATCCACGTATGCTACTCGGCTCCTTACACTGGTTTTGCCTTCTTATACCCAATTGGGGAAAATAAAACCACAGATAGTCTTATTGAGTATCTTGTGGAATATCCAGGCTTGCCAAGGTTTTAGCTTGAAGCATGTTGTAGTGTTCGGCAAGTTCAGGGTAGCGTACCTTGAGCCAGTCGTGGAAAGGTGCTACGCGAACATCAAACTCATAGACCATTCTTTCGCGTACGTTGACATTTTGACGACGCGTGACGTGGCCGGAGTCTATGTAGATAGCGCGCTCTGGAGTAAAGCCTATGTTGTTGTTGCGCATGAGGGCATGATCGCCATCTAAAAAGCCCTTTTGGGCCATGGAGAGCAAGAGTTCGAAAATCTGGTTGATTCTCTCTTTTGCCTCTTCAACTTTGCCTTCGGCCATCAGCTTTTTGATGGTTGGCAGGACGTGGTCGGCCTTCTTTTGCAATACAAAGCTTGTCTCATCTCCGCGAATGCGGTAGGATTGGCCGACAGAGTCTGTGAGCTTGATTCCCTTAATGAGGTTTTCTGTGCGGTTGATGTGTACGTACAGTATGCCGGATTCTTCAGGGAACTCTTCATAGGCCATCTTGGAGCTTGTAAAGATCTCCTCTCGGTGCGATTGGCGCTCCTCCATCTGATCGCGAAACTCTTTGTTAAAGAGAAACTGGATGGGGTTATGCTTAAAGGGTACTTCGCGAAGCCTTCCTTGATGGGCGAACTTCAGCACATACTCTCCATCATCGCTTACAAAGGCTGTAGCTTGAAAGCCCTTGCCAAGCCAATAGAAGGGCTGTTGGGTAACCATATTCACAAACTGAATAGTCTCTGGAGGTGTTTTTACCTCCCATTCCGGATTGAAGGGGTATTCGTTGATAATCTGTGCAAGTGAAAAGATTCGAGCAGGTTTTGTAAGCTGATTCATTTTTTCGCCAAGGCGTTCAACTCGTACTACTAAAAAGAGAAGCAGCAAAAATGAAACCGTAGCAAAAATGCCGCGAATAGAGAAAAGTTTCTTAAACATATACCACTCAATGATTTGATTTCGCGAAATAGGATACTGAAAAAGTAATTGGGTGGCAAGCATTTTATAATGCTTCACCACTGAGCCACTGAGATCACTGAGAAAATATGAGATATGGAGCAATTTTTAATTTTTTCTCAAAGGTCTCAAATGGCTCAGTGGTGAATTATGCAACAACGTCAGCTTTACGTGCCGCCGAGGCTCCAGACAGGGAAATTCACAAAGATGTTTGTTGAAAACGACATGATTTGAGAGCCAAGCCACGAGCCCATAAAGATTAGCGTCAGGGTTACGGCAACAAGCTTAACAACGAAAGGAAGGGTCTGCTCTTGGATTTGTGTTGCAGCCTGAAATATCGCCACTATGGTGCCTAAAAACATGCTAATCAAGACGGGAGGGGCAGAGAGGATCAGAATTAACAAGAGGCCTTGATAGGCTAAAGATACGATTTGGCTTGTAAACATAAATACACCATTATAATTCTTTTAATATCAAACTCCATTATTTTACGCTAGCGGAAAGTTGAGACGAGCCCCTCAATAAGGAGCGTCCAGCCATCTAGCATAACAAGCAAAAAGAGCTTTAGCGGCATCGATATCGTCACTGGCGAAAGCATCATCATGCCCATGGCAAGCAAAATGTTTGATACAACAAGGTCAATTACAAAGAATGGAATGTAGATAAGAACCCCAATTTCAAAAGCAGATTTAAGCTGGGTCGTGATAAACGAGGGTACTAGAATCATAAAATCGTCAGGCTTTAGGTCCTGCTTGTAGTCATCAGGAAGGAGGCGGTAGACAGTTCTAAAAAATATGCGCTGGTGCTTTACAAGCGAGTTTGTTCGTAAAAAATCGCGCATAGGTTCTCGAGCAGCTGCCGCTACCTCAAGCACATACTGGGCGCTATCGGTAGAAAAAAAGGACTCCGGAACATTGGTTTTTGTAAGCGTTGACTGCGCTGCATCATACATTTTAACGCCTGTTGGATACATCACATAGATGCTCAGCAGGAAGGCAACACCGTTTATAACCTGGTTTGGCGGGGCCTGCTGCACGCCAAGGGCGTTTCTGAGTAGCGACAGCACCACGACAATTTTTACAAACGAGGTAAGAATCATCACGATAAATGGCATGAGCGACATAAAGGCAAGAGCTACTGTCTGCGTGATGAGGGATGGTCGAGAAAGAGTTGAGAAGTTTGAAATTTGGCTTGGAAGTGGCGTAAGCTGGTTTCCTAATGCTGGATTAGACTGTGTTGAAACAGGTGTAGCCGCAGCGGTTAGTGTTGACACTGCAAATAAAAAGCAAGCTAAGAGGGCAAGGGATAGAATAAGGCTCTTGGGTTTCATTAACTTGGTTTCCTTAGGGTGTCGGCAAGCGCTTCAAAGGCTGCCTCGAGATTTTTCCATCGATCTTTCAGGCGGGCGTTAATGATGCCGCCTTCCGTTTCAATTATGCAGCCGCCTTGCTCTACGTCGTCGCGATCGCGAATAGAGAGAGACTCTAGGCTTTCAAACATATCTTTTAGTTTGTTTTTGCTATGCTCAAGAACGCTTAAGTCATTTTTATTTACGTAAATGACGATGCGTTTATGCTGCGAGACGGATTTTAGCGCAGTTGTAACGATTTCGACGATAGCAGCAGGCTGCAGGGTAAGCTCTGCTGATACGATCTTCTTGGCAGCTTTTAGGGCAACTGGCATAAGAAGTTTTTGCATCTCTTGCTGGACCTTGCCAATTTCCTGTTCCATAGAAGCAAGCTGGCCAGTCCACTCTTGATAGCCCTGGGCAAAGCCATCTTTGATCGCCTGATCTTTTAAGGCTTCGCACTCTGCTGCAACCTCTTTTCGATACTTTTCTGCGTCTTTAAGCACAGCTTGGAGTACCTCTTCAGCAGCAAGGAGCTTAGAGAAGTCTTCCTGAGGAATGATTTTTGACTCTGATGCCTGTCTTACGGTGTCGCCATAGATCAGGCTAAAGTACTTTTTGTTGCTCGTCACGTTGTCGTTTCTGTTTTAAGAAATTGTAAAATATGTTGTACCTGCAAACGCGCCGTTTGCGTTTGATTAGGTACTTCCTCTTTTTTTATATGATTTTGCAGAAATTTTGCACGGGATAAATCAAAAGTATGCAAGATATGCCACAAAAAATCTTGAGATGCCCCGCTACAAGCGGTCGCAAGACGTATCAGCCCAAACCTATGAAGAAGTTGCGGAAACTTTTTGCCCTCTTTTAGCAGTTCGCGAACTGAAAGCTGGGTTGATTGCCCGCGAGACTTTTGGCGTAAAAGCACTCGCAAGTAGTGCTGCTGCTCAACTGTCAAGTACTGTAGAACCGATTGAAGAAGTTTTTTATCGACGATATGGCGCATCTCTTCGACAAGGTCATGTATGGCTATCAGGTCTACAAGGTCCAATAGCTCCTGCCTTGAAAATGCAAGAAGCGGGGTAAGCTCCCACTCCGGAAGCAAGTTTTTTGGAGGCGGGGCCTTTTCAGTATAGACGGAGTGGAGGTAAGAAATAAGAAAGTCCTGAATAGTGGCGTTATAGATGCCGGCTCCATTTTGTGCTTTTTTGTCAAAAACGGCAGGAAATGCTCTCTTATACACCTCTTGGAGCGGTTTCGAGAGCTTTTCAATAGTCGGCATAAGCCAAGATCCATCCATAGAGCCAAGCCACTCTTTTGGTACAAAAAGCAAAAGGTTTGGCTCTTTGTGCAAAAGCTCTATGTGACTAAGCTTTTCAGCGTCTTCTGGGGGCATAATCTTTAATAAGCTATCGGGCTTGCCCGAGTAGAACTTATTTAAGAGCAGGCGCAAGAAGATGTTGCCATTAGGCACTTCGCTTTGCATAATTTAGACTACGGCGTTTCTACGTTTTCTTGTACTTTAGGGCCCTTGGGGTCTTCAGGGGGCTTCGGTTCTTCTTTTGGCTTTTCTTCACTAGCCGCCTTCTGAGCTTCTGTCTCAAATGTGTCAGGCAACGGTGCCATATGAAACAGCGACTTTATACCTCCTCTCTTTTTGAGAATAGGAAATATTTTCCAGCCAAGCCAAAAGGTATTAAAGGCAAGGATAAGGACGATAAGGCAAAGCGTAAAGAAGATAACCTGAAAGCGAACAAGAGAGTCTCTTGCAACAACAAGCGTCCATACACGAACAAGGTCTTGTTGAGAGGCACCCTCGCGAGAGGCGCTCAGCTCAGAAAAGCGGGCTCGGTCAGGAATCACGGTGACGTTATCAAACGATAAACCCGCCACGGAGCTTGCTACAAGGCGCTTGATTTTTGTAATAAGGTGGCTATTTGGGTCGTCAAGTACTCCTGTATGCTTTACGTAGACAGATGCTGTAATTTGCCCTTTTGGTGCATTGGGATTAAGAGGGTCTTCTTCAGGAAACGAGAGCTGAACATCAGCGTCCACAATACCATCAATTTTACGAATTGTATTTGCTATACTATCGGCAAGGCCTGCCTGGTAGCGTATCTTTTCCTGCATGTCTGAGGGGACCAGGCCGCCGGACGAAAAGAGCTCAATTAAGTTCTGTCCCCGCCGTCTTGGAAGGCCATTTGCAGAGAGAATCGCCATAGCGCGGGTAGCATCTTGTGAATCGACGGCAATATCCCACAAAACTACTTTAGAGCCGCCGCCGGCACCAGCCTCTTTTTCCCGTATCTTATAGGACGGGACATTTTCGCGGGCAAGAAGCACCAATATTTCGTTGGCTTCTCTTTCATCCAGGCCGTTGACGATGGTTTTTTTGGATTCGCAACCGGTCATTGCAAAGCTTAAGATTGCAAGGAGAAAAAGAACGATTAACGATTTTTCTCTGAAGAAGCTCTTCGGAGAAAGGAGCTCTTTAATCCCATTAGGCTTTTCATCTGTTTCTTGCATAGCTACCCCATTGTCGTTTTATACTCGTGATAAATGGAAACGAATTTTTTTTCTACAAACTTTTTTTCATGTCTTCTTGTACGGATGCCGGCATAAGAGCAATCAGCCTTTTATACCGCTCTTTTAAAGCTTCGGGAACTTTTGATAGACTCAATGCCAAATAGGTGGCCAGTGATTCTACTCTTCGTATCTCCGGATCTTCAAGCTGGGTAAGTATGGCTTCGGCCAGCTCGGTTGATTCAAACATTGCCGAGAGAATAGCAGCTCTCTCATTATTTTTGGTAATAGGACGAGAGGCAAGTTGCGCGAGGCAGAACTGAAGAGCCGGTTCCCCAATCTCCTTAAGTGCCTGAAGACTTGCGCTTTCTGTATCAAAATCTTCCGTTCCAATAAGGCCGAAAAGAAGTTTAATTGCACTCGTCGCATGCAGCTTTCCAAGAGTTAGACAGGCGCGGCTGGGCGCTTGGCCATACCCAGGAAAGAGCGGATCGTACAGAACAGAGGTTTGAAGAAGCTGTATGAGGTATGGAATTAACGAAGGTCCTGCGAGCGCTGCCCTGTTGCTCGCGGCTTGGGGCTCCTCTTCGCTCAGTATGAGCTCACTTATTGCTGCAACATGGGGGGCTTTTTTGCGGTTTTGAAGCTGTTCTTGAAGAGCTTTATAAAGCCGTACAGACTGCCCCACTTTTTCGGCATCCGGGCCTTGCAACAGGTAGGGAGCAAGGTTGTGGCCAAGCTTTTCCTCAAGCTCCATAAGCGCTTCTATGCGAGAAGGAGAAACATCAAGTATTGCCCCAATACCCTCGTCTATATAGTGCTCGAGCATGATTGTAAAATTTCTGCCAAAGTGAGCATCGCGGTGCATCAAAATGTCGCGATCCTCTTCTTCAAAAAGAGGAAGTTCCGACGGGTGAAAGCCTCCTAGAGGCGGCTCATAATAGGCTTGTGGATTTTCCTCAATTTCCGCACTCTTTTCAAAGGACTTTGAAAGCAGTGAATCAAAAAGGGATCTTGCTGTAAGTTCAAAATCTTCGTTCATTCTGAATTAACCTCATAAAGTGCCCCATCACGCTTTACAAACAGCTTTGCATTATAGCTTGAGCGAACAAAAGGGCCTGTATACATGTGAGTAATGCCAAGGCGCTTTCCCTCTTCAGCATATTCGTTAAAGAGATCCGGGTGAATAAATTCCTTCACAGTGAGTTTTCGGCTGCTTGCCTGAAGGTATTGGCCTATTGTCACTATGTCGCAGCCGGCATCCCTCAGCTCTTTCAGCGTATCAAAAACTTCGCTCTTTGTTTCGCCAAGGCCTACCATAATGCCTGACTTTACAAGTGCGGTTTTTGTCGTTCTTTTCACATAGGATAAGATAGATAGGGAGCGGTCAAAAGTTGCCTTGTGGCGCACTTGCGGGCTGAGGCGGCGAACAGTTTCGATGTTGTGATTAAAAATTTCAGGTCGGGCTTTAAGCACTTTGTCAAAAGATGCCGTGTTGCCCTCAAAATCTGATGTCAGGGTTTCTAAGGTAGATTCAGGCGAGCTTCTTTGTATTGCCTGCATCACTTTTACAAGATGCTCTGCACCCCCATCCGGAAGGTCGTCGCGTGCTACCATGGTGATGACGACATGCTTTAAGCCAAGCTCAAGTACCGATTCTGCCACGCGCTCCGGCTCGTGGGGATCTGGCGCGTTTGGGGTTTTGCTAAAGTCTATTTCACAAAAGCCGCAAGCTCTTGTGCAGCTCTTGCCTAAAATTAAAAATGTGGCAGTTTTTTTTGAGTAGCACTCGAGCAGATTTGGGCACTTTGCCTCCTCACAAACTGTGTGGAGGCTTTTTTTTCGGATGATGCCGTTTGTTACAAAGAGTGAATCTCCCTTGGGCAGCTTGCGATGAAGCCAGCTTGGGAAGCGCCCAATACCAACTACAGCATCTGCAGAGCTTTTTTCGGGGTTTTCAGGCAAAATATTTGGCATTACTTTTTCCTTATAGGGGGATAGTGTAAGGGTTTATCCTGCACTAAAAAGGCCGCTTCCATCCATGCTTCTGTGAGGGTTGGGTGGGCGTGGATGGTTTCGGTAATGCACTCAATAGTAAGCTCATTTGCAATTGCATAGCAAATGCTTGAAAGTAAAAGTCCGGCTTCATGGCCTATTACCTGGCCGCCAAGTACCTGGCCTGTCTTTTCATCAATAATTACCTGTGCAAAACCCTCTGTTTGGTGGGCAGCTTGCGCCTTTCCAAGTGCTTGGAAGGGATAACTTGCAGCTTTTGCCTTAAAGCCGCGTTTTTTGGCCTGTTCCAGCGTCATGCCGCAGCTTCCAATCTCCGGGATGGTAAAGATAACGCCGGGAACTGCATCGTAGTTCATGGCAGATTTATGGCCTAAGATGTTTTCTGCTGCAACTATACCCTGGTGCGTTGCAACGTGTGCATAGAGCGACTTTCCTGTGACGTCGCCTATTGCCCAGATGCCCTTTACATTGGTTTGCATCTTCTCATCTACTGCAATGGCGCCCTTTTCTACCTTGACGCCTGCCTTGTCGAGGCCCAATTTGTCGCTATTTAAGCTTCTGCCGATGGCAATAAGTGCAGATGAGGCGGTGATCTCTTTGTTGCTGGCAAGCGTTATAATGACACCTTTTGGACCCTTTTTAATGGAGCTTACTGCAACGCCTGTCTGCAGTTCAATTCCGCGAGCTGTAAAGGATTTTGTAAGGGCTGCCGATAAGGCGGGATCTTCAAGAGGAATAATTCTATCCAGCATTTCGATAACGATTACTTTTACTCCAAGCTCAGCATAAAGCGATGCAAACTCGCATCCTATCACGCCGCCGCCGACGATGGCCAGCTTCTCAGGCAGCTTTTCAAGGGCTAAAATGGAGGTTGAAGAGTGGATAAGGCTATTATCAAAGGCAAAGGCTGGAATTTCTCTTGGCTCAGATCCTGAGGCGATAATGATATCAGCGGCTGTAATCGTAAGGGTATCTTTACCCTTTACTTCAAGTTTATGGGGGGCAATAAAAGTAGCCTCTCCACGGATGATTTGGATGTTATTGGCAAGGATAAGCCCCTCAAGGCTCTTTTTAAGACCGTTTACCGTCTCATCCTTTGTTTTTTGCATGGAGGGAAAATTAATTTTTACACCATCTACTTGGATGCCAAAATCTTTTGCTTTTCGAATGTGAGAGAGCACTTCTGCGTTTGCAATAAGCGCTTTTGTCGGAATGCAGCCGCGATTTAGGCAAGTGCCGCCAATTTCATCTTTTTCGATGAGGGCCACCATTTTTCCGGCCTGAGCAAGTTTAATTGCTGCCGGATAGCCTCCAGGGCCACTTCCGATAATTGCGACGTCAAATTTTTTTTCCTCCATGGCTCTTTCCTTATTTTTTTTCTGCTAGTATAGCAATTTTGCACTTGCATGAAAACAGAGAAGAAGACATAGAATGGTATTGTATGAAAGCGAATCTAAATACAAGTCAAATTTTTTGTAGTCATTGTGAAGAGGTCGTCCACGCCTATGCGGTACGCTGCCCCTACTGCAACAAGGATCTCGAGCATAAATCTACGGATAAAATTGCCCAGATTCACAGCCCTGCTGTGGCTGCTATTTCCGCAAGCTCACCTATAGTTCCCATGCCTTCAGAGCAGGAGATGGTTGAAGAGGCTCCAAGTCGCCTTCCGGATGGCTTTACCATTTTAATATCGCTTTCAGCGCTGCTAGCAGGCTCATTTTTCTTTTTCTTCGGCGTTATTATAAAGCTTTTCTCCACAAACGGGATCTTTGTTCTCGAATGGAGCGCAAGCGCCTGGCCCTATTTTGTGGGCTCATCGCTTGTTTTGCTGATGCTTGGCCTCTACGCCTTGTCAAATTTAGACGATAGCTAACCTCCTTACAATTAAATTGAAGAGTTCGCTAAATAAAATAGTTTGCATCCTCAGTATATTTACAAAAAATAATTGAAACACAAAGACACGAAGCCACAAAGCGCTGTGCGTTGCTTATAACACTTGTCCGGCACAGCTAATGGCATTATTTGCGAAAATAATGCCCACAGGGCATGCCGCGGGGCGGCAACGCTTCGCCCTGCTGTTAGGTTGAGACTATAAGGATATAATCATGCACCATATACTTTTTCAGCCAACGTCTTGTTTCAGGGCGAAGCGTTGCCGCCTGCGGCATGCACTTTTGGCCATTTTTTATGTGAAAAATGGCAAAGAAACGTGACCTACACATCATTGCAAACTTCGCGAAGCGCTTTGTGGCTTTGTGTCTTTGTGTTTAATTTTTTTTCGTGGCCGATAATTTCCTGAGACAAGGTGAACAAGGCCCAATTCTTTATTCACGTTGTGTATATAAAGTAGAAGGGCCGACGAGATGTCGGCCCAAGAGAAAGGTTTAGGGAACGCTGAAAACGGCAATGCCGTTTACAGGGTAGGTATCTTCAATTCCTAGGCCTACAAAGACTAGGCCGTCAGTAACTGTTATTGGCGCTGCATTTGCAGTTTCAAATGCCTCTCCCGGGATGACGTTAAGCACTGTGCCGCTTTCTGCATCCAGCATGCGAATGTCTCCTACAAAATTTGTGTGGTAGAGAATGCCATTTGCCTCGGTAATTGAAGCAAAGGTTGCCCCTTGCGACACATCTTCCCATATTACCTCTCCTGTTGCTGCATCAAGGGCTTTGATCACAGTGTTCGTAGAAAAAGCAAGGCCGTTTTGATAGGTTTGATATGCCTCAGGATTACAATCATCAGTATAAGCCTCTACAACTGTTGGACCGTTAATTGTATAGGTGAGATCTTCGTTGCTAAGTGCGTAGATGGTGCGGCATCCCCTAACAGCGGCGCTTGGGTCGCCCACGCGAGAGCCTGAGCGAGAAATCACTGTTTTCCAAGCATGCTTGCCGCTGCTTCTATCAAAGGTTCTGTAGACGCCATCTTTGCTGCATACGCCCACGAGGTCTTTTTTGCCATGGCTGCCACTGCTGCTGCCTGAAGGGTCGGCGGTAAATAGATTTGGGCTTGCTCCCACATCTCTATCCGGTCCTGTTGGATTGTTATAGCCATACACATCATTTTTTGTGATCTGCTGGACCCACTTCACAGTTCCGGTTTTATAGTTAATTGCAATGAGCGAGTCGCTAAGCTTTGCAGCCGGAAAGGTAAGGGTGTTTGATGTGCCGATAAAGAGAAGCTTGCGCTTGGCATCAAAGGCAGGTGTCGACCAAAAGCCCACGCCGTAGCCTTCAAAAGATTGGCTTGGCACAAACTGCCATATCAGGCTGCCTGTAGCTGCATTGAAGGCGTTGAGGCTTCCGCGAACAACAGGATTTGGGTTACCGTTTTCTGTTATTTCCCCCGGTGTAACACCGATGATCACTATATCATCGATGATGACGGGAGATGCTTCGACGGTAGCTTGGCCTGTGGCTAGAGCTGCAGGGTCAATAACTGAGCTCCATACTGTTGTAGCAAAATTGGTCTTATCGATTGCATAGAGTATCAAGCCGGTTGTTGCTACGTAGACTGTAGTTCCCGTAACAAGCGGGCTTCCTACAATGGGGCTTCCAAGATTTACCTGTTGTAAAAGGGTGCCCGTCGTTGCATCGCGCGAGAAAAGATTTCCTGCGATGTCGGTATAGTAGACTATGCCATTTTCATAAATTGGCGCAGATTCTACTGAAGCTCCACTTATAGACCAAAGCTCCTGCAAGTTGATAACATTATCAGAACTTAGGATCTTTTCACACGGGTTTGAGCGTGTGTTGCGATGGTCATGATTAAGCGATCGCCAGTTGCAATCTGCCTGGACATACGATGCCATACTTAAAAGTGTAAGCAGGGCAAGTGATTGTTTTATTCTTTTCATTTGGTTTTACCTTCCGTGTATATTTTTTAAGGTACAGAACATGGTATAAATGGCTCCGGCACAATGAGGGGACATATGCAGCATCCCTTATCAGGAATGTTTGTAAAGCATGGGAAGTCCTTTGATTGAATGAACCTATCTAATACTTTGTTAAACTGCTTGTAGGCAGTAACTTGTGGTTCATTTCCTTTGCCTTGAAATTGGACCAGCCTTGAATGTTTAATGTGCTTGTTGAGGTAGAGCCCGGCTCCATTTGGAACAAGCTGATCGATAGTGCCAATGCAGATAAGCGTCGGCGCGCGAACGCTTGAAAGGTATGGGCGCAGGTCTTGTGACATGGCGTTATAAAGTATATTTGCATAGACGTCATTTGAAGCAACTTGAACTGCTGCCTGCACTGCCTGAGCTTGAACATTTGCTAAAGCTGGCTGGCAAGGTTCGTTGAAGACTGTAAGAGGTATTAACCAGCTAAAGTAGTTAATAAGGGGCTGAATTTCGCAATTAGGACATCCTTCGCACTGAGAGAAGCAGTACTCAAAACTGCATTCGATTATGCCGAAATTGTCTTCGAGCTGGCTATTAGTAAAGGATGGATAGGGCCAGCAGGTGCTTTGGCAGTTGTTCAAATCGCAGCAGGAGCCTCCTGTTGTGCATGGAATTGTAGGATTGCAGGAAGGATCTACAGCACAGTCGTTTACAACATAAAGGCCCGGGCCGCTATTTACCATAACAAGCTTTGCAACTTGCGATGGATAGCTTGTTGCATAAACAAGGCCAATTGAACCCCCGAGGGCATTGCCAACCAGAATGACCCTTCCGGTAACGTTTATGGAAGGATCTTGCAGCATTGCATAGATATCATTTGCAAAGAGCTGGTGGGTGTATTGGATACTTTCCGGATCGGTTACTTCAGATCTTCCTGTTCCTCTAAGGTCTACAGCTATGGTGCGGAAGCATTTTGAAAATTCAGCTTGCTGGCAGCGCCAGGCATCGGATGTTCCAAGAAGTGGTGGAATAAAGACGATTGTGGGGCTGTTTCTGCTTCCCTCGCCTTGCTGACGGTAGTAGAGGTTTGCTCCCGGCACTGTTACCTGCACAGGCAGGCATGAAGTTGGATCAGTAACTGTTTCTACTCTATCAGGAACAAAAACACAGCCCTCTTGTACGTAGGCGTTTGCATTGCACACCTTTTTACAAGGATGCGATGAGCATTCGCTACACTCTATAGAGCATCTGCGGTGGCTTTTATGGGATTCTGCTGCAAGGTTTGCGGTAAAAGAAAGCGCTAAGGCTACAAACCAGCTGAAACATGCAACGTAACTTTTCAAGCTATTCATGGGTTCTCCTTAAATTTTTGATGTACTATGCAACATAGGCAAAAGATTTTTATTTGTCAATGTGGCTGCACGAAGTCTAAAGCCTCTTAATTCTTAGCTTTGATTTCACGCCATTTTTTGATCACTTGGGCGGCGATGGGAGCAACTTCGCGGCCGTAGCCGCCGTAGCGCTGGTAGACGATGACGACAAGGTCGGGTTCGTTGTTTTCATAAGAAATTCCTCCAAACCAGGTATGGTTGTAGATGATGGAGGGCTGGCCGATGTCGATGCCGATCTTTTCTTGCGATTCTGCGGTGCTGGTTTTGCCGATGAGCGAGTCTTTGAGCTCAATAAAGGCGCGGTACTGTTCGGGGCGGGATTGACTTAAGCGTCTTAAGGCGCCCGTACGGTCCTCGTGGATGTGTGCGATGACCTTTTTTAGCCCTTTTAGGAGGGTTTTTTGGATCTCTTTTGGCATGAAAATTTCTTTTGGCTCGGGAAGGATCGGAACAGTGACTTCATTTTTTAAAAGCTTTGAGTCCGGCTTCATAAAGAGCGGGAAGGTTATTCCAACAAGCGATAGAGGCTCTTTATAGGGAAAGTCTTTTGTTTGGGGCAGCGCTGTCTGTTCGCTTAGATGGCCTTTTCCTATGATAAGGTCTACAATACGTGGCGGGGGTATGCGGCCGCCGTTGGCTATAGCTGCAAGCATGCAGGCGCTTTGAAGGGGCGTTGTAAGTAGGGTGTGCTGGCCGATAGCCATTGAATAGAGGCCGGTTCTATTGGTTGCAATATCATTTGGGATCTGGCCTGAAACCTCGCCGGGAATGGTAATTTCTGTTTTTTTACCAAAGCCAAAGGTTTCTGCTGCATCATAAAGCTGCATGGGGTCTTTCAGGTAGTCGCCGGCCAGGATTGAAAAGTAGGGATTGCTTGACATCTCTATTGCGCGATTAAGATCTAATTTTCCAAGGTCAGGATGGAGGCTTTTGGGGATTCTTCCTCCTTTATATATCTGCGGGATAGGCTGGCCGGAGGAAAAGAGTCCTACGTAATTTTTGCCATTTTGTTTAAAAGTAGAGTCCGTAAGCTCAAATAGCGAAAAGTCGCGGCTTGTGACATGGCCCTTCAGCTCTTCATATCGCTGCTTTAATCCTGAGTAGGCAGTAACCAGTTTAAAGAGCGAACCTTGAATTGCTGCGTGGCGATAGGCGTAGGAGCGAAGAGATCCTTCTCCAAGGCCTCGGCGCATGCTGATTACAAGGTCTTGAAGTGTTCCTGCAGGCATCCTTGGGTAGTTTCCGAGGAGCGCATCTTTTAGGTCTTTAAAGCTCTTAAGGGCGCCTAAAAAGGCCGCCTGATCTTCAGGGGTAAGCTCTTGGAGCTGATCTCTTAGGGGTTTATAGTGATCTTGCAGATTTTCAGCTTCAAGGTAGGTGATGATAAGTTCATATCCGAAATTATCCCAAAATGCATCAAATTGGCGCGCCTCTTCCTGGTCTAAATAGTCGAGATAGGGTTTTGGATAGAGTTTTGCCTGCTTTTCTTCAAGCCGCTTTTGCTTTAAAAAGGTCTTTTCGTTTTCTTTTCGCCACGGCGCAAAAAAACTTTTTTGCCATCGCGGCTTTACGCTTTTTCGAATTTCGCTCCAGAGCTTTGCGTGGCTGCAAGATAGCGCGCGAAATTCATCTATTGAAAGGTCGCCCACCTTTGCAATAAGATCTCCTGTAAAGTCTTCGTGCGATAGTATGAGGCGGCTTAAATCAAGCGCAAGCAGCTCCTTTTCATCGCCTGACTGCTGCATCTGGATCACCTTTTTTATAGGTGCGCTCGAGTGGAGCTTGTCAAAAATTTCAGAATCTCGCGGCAGGATAAGTTCTAAATAACGATCCCAGGTCAAATACTCTTCAATATCGACAAATTCTTTCTCTTTATCAGAATAGCGCTGGATTACAAAAGGCGCGAAATTGTCCCACACCTTGCCGATATAGCTTTCATTTTCCAGCCAGCGTAGCACCTCTATCTGGCCATCTTCTGAAAAAAAGCTGCTTTTAGAGCGTATAAAGTCGTTGGGATCATAGCGAGGAAAGCTTGCAAGGGCAAGCACCTGGCCGCTTTTGGGGTCAAGTGCAACGATTGCACCGCCTCGAATAAGCGGCTCTTTTGCCTTGTGGTCATGCTGATAGGCTATCTCCCTGTCACTTTCTGCTTGAGCAAGCAGTTTCTCAGCATGTTCCTGAAGCTCTGCCGATATGGATAAAAGCACCCGTTTGCCGGCCGTTTGCGCCATCGAACCCGGAAGCGAGCGAATGCTGTTGCCTTTGGCATCGCCAAAGTAGGAGTGCCTTCCGGCAAAGCCGCGAAGCTCCTGTTCAAAGCTTGCCTCGATCCCTAAAAGCCCTACGTTGTCGTTAATCGTGTAGGCCTTTTCGTTCAGCTTTGCAAGGCGCACCTTGGCATCGCTGAAGTTTAAGATGCCAACAGGCGGTTCGACATCTTCACCGAGCTCTTTTCTTTTTACATATTCTGACAGTGTGCGAATTTGAGAGATGATATTATTATATTTTTCTCTTGAAATTGGTCCAAGGTAGCCTATCACATCGCATAGCGCCCTTCCCCTTGGGTAGTAACGGCGCGGAACTGACTGCACTAAGATGCCTTGCCAGTCTTTCTCCAGCAGCTTGAGACGGTAATATTCTTGTTCCGAGAGCCCATTTTTTATGACGAGGGGAATATTGTTGTTAAGCGAGGCGTGCGAGTGGATAACATCTTCCAGGCGCTCTTTATCTACCCCTAAAATAGCTGCTACCTTATCGGATAGCTTGTGGATATACTCTTTTCTAAGATAGCGCCGTTTTTTGTCTTTTC
The DNA here is from genome assembly GCA_963826935.1 of uncultured Chlamydiales bacterium. Taxonomy (GTDB): domain Bacteria; phylum Chlamydiota; class Chlamydiia; order Chlamydiales; family FEN-1388; genus SZAS-7. The sequence goes on from CAWGYH010000002.1 coordinate 797,366, forward strand.
CAACTACTACAGAGGGTATTTCGCGAAATTGCGAGTAGACAATAGAAAGGCGATATTCGATTTTATTGGCAGCTAGCAAAATATTGTAGCGATCGCGGATGGTGCCCCTCGCGGCGGGCTCTAAAATAGTGCGTTTTCGCGCTAAAAAGGCCTCTTCTGTCTTTTTTTCGTGCTGAATTACCGACAAATGCCACACCCTAAGTCCAATTATAAAGAGTATGCAAAATATGACATGCAGCACCTTATTGGCCTTTACAGGTATGTTCTGAAGGGATGTTGGTTCGTCGCGTCGCGAATTATTAAACATAAACCAAAAGCAAATTGTCAAAAATGTTGCCTTACGATAACCTATTTACATGATTTTTTGCGCCTGTAGTTCAATGGTAGAACAGTAGCCTTCCAAGCTACGAGTGTCAGTTCGATTCTGATCAGGCGCTAATTAAAGGGACAAAGGACATAAGGGACCAAAAGGACCTAAAGGACTTCTGGTAACGTATGGTTAAGCATGAGTCCCTTATGTCCTTTTGGTCCCTTATGTCCCTTTTTCTTTTTTCATATACTTTTTTTCTCCATTAAGATACTATCTTCTACCTCTCGCGTTCAGTGTGAATTCGAGAGTATTTTTAATCCAAGACCGAAATCTTCCGTGAGGAAGATGCCGTCGTCAACATAAAGGGACAAGGCTTGGCAGATCTGACTAAAGACCAAACCACTATCAAGGAACTTTTAGAAGCTGGTGCCCATTTTGGCCACCAAACATCGCGCTGGAACCCAAAGATGAAGCGTTTTATCTTCGGCGAGCGCAATGGCATCTATATTATTGACCTTGCAAAGACACTTCATGAACTTAATCTTTCAAAAGAAGTTGTACGTAGCGTTGCAAAAGAACATCGCCCAATTCTCTTTGTAGGCACAAAAAAGGCTGCAAAAGCTATTGTGCGCGAGCAAGCAGAGCGCTGCGGCGAATACTACATATGCGAACGCTGGCTCGGCGGTATGCTTACTAACCTTACCACGCTTCGACAGTCTATCAAAAAGCTAGACCGCATCGAAAAGCGCATTGCTCTAGGCCAAGAGGGCCTTACGAAGAAGGAATTTTCTCTTCTTACAAAAGAGCAGCTTAAGCTTGAAAAGAACCTTTCAGGTATCCGCGGCATGAGAAAGCTTCCCGGCCTTCTTATCATCGTAGACCCAAGCAAAGAGAGCATCGCGGTACTTGAAGCGAAAAAACTTGGCATTCCTATCATGGCGCTTGTCGATACAAACTGCGACCCAGATCCTATTGATTACATCATTCCATGTAATGATGATGCTCAAAGAAGTGTAAAGCTTATCCTTGAAGCTCTCACAGATGTAGTCGTTGAAGTGAAAAACGAGCAGCACTTGTTTACCAACAAAGACGAAGAGAGTGAAGAAGATAACGCTCGCGATGAAATGGATGAAACCGTCTCTGAAAGGGCTCAGCAAAAGGAATAAGAATGACTCAAGTTATTACAGCTTCACAGGTAAAAGAACTTCGCGATCGCACCGGCGTTGGCATGGCAAAGTGCAAAGAAGCGCTGGAAGAAGCCAAAGGCAACATGGACGAAGCTATTGCCATTTTGCGCAAAGCCGGCATGGCATCGGCTGTGAAAAAACAGGGCCGTGAGACTAACGAAGGCGCAGTCTTTGCAAAAGAAACTGATAAAGTTGTAGCTTTTTGCGAGATTAATGCAGAAACTGACTTCGTCGTGAAAAACGAACGTTTTCAGGAATTTTGCAAAAACATCGCCGACGAAATTGCTGCTACAAGTCCTGCGTCTCTTGAGGCATTTTTGGCACAAAAATACTCAAAAGATCCATCCATTACGATCGAACAGCTGCGCAGCTTGATCATCCAGACCATTGGAGAAAATATCCAGATTTCACGCCTTGCCGTATGGCAAAAGGCGCCAGATCACTCCATTGGCATCTATTCGCACATGGGCGGCAAAATCTTGACGGTTGTAGATGTTTCTGCACCGCTTGAAGTAGAGCTTGCTCGCGAAGTGGCAATGCACGCAGCAGCGGCAGCTCCTGAGTATTTAAATCCTCAGGATGTACCACAAGATATTATCGAAAGAGAGCGCGAAATTGCCAAGGGCCAAGTCCAAGGCAAGCCCGCTCAGATCGTCGATAAGATCGTAGATGGCAAGATCAACGCCTATTATGATCAAGTCTGCCTGACACGCCAAAAGTTTGTCAAAGACTCATCTATCAGCGTCGATCAGCATGTTCAAAACAGAGCAAAAGCCGCCGGCAAAAATATGGCCGTCGTACGCTTTTTGCGCTGGACTGTTGGACAGGCAATTTAACCTCCTGCTGCATTTTCTTCTTAAAGAAAATGCAGCTTTTCATTAGTGTCATAGTATGACAAGCAATTACCACAGAATCTTACTTAAGCTGTCAGGCGAAGCACTGATGGGCTCAGGGCCCTACGGCATACGAGCTGACGCCTGCAACACCATTGCCTTTGGCATTAAAGACCTTGTCGACAACCATATCCAAGTGGGTGTTGTCGTTGGAGGGGGCAATATCTTTCGCGGCATCGAAGGAAATAAGCTCGGCATTGCAAGAACCCCTGCAGATCATATGGGCATGCTTGCAACTATTATCAACGCCATAGCCCTACAGCAGGCCCTGGAAAAGCTGGGAGTAGAGTCGGTGGTGATGAGCGCCATAAACTGCCAGCCCATTTGCGACTCGTATAACTACAAGCTGGCAATTCACCATCTAGAAAAAAACCGCGTGGTGATCTTTGCCGGCGGCACCGGCAGCCCCTACTTTACAACCGATACCGCTGCGGCACTAAGAGCCTCTGAAATACAGGCTCAGCTGCTTTTAAAGGCTACGAAGGTAAATGGCGTATACTCAAAAGATCCGCTTCTTTTTCCCGATGCTGTGCGCTATGAAAAGCTACCCTATGCTGAAGTGCTTTCCCAAAAGCTTAATGTGATGGATGCAACAGCTGTCGCGCTTTGCATGTCAAATCAGATTCCGATACTCGTATGCAATATGTGGGCAACTCCCAGATATTCTGAAGTTTTAATAAATCCTAATCTAGGAACGTTGGTACTATAACTATGGATATTCATCAAGATACAAAAAAGCGCATGCAGCAGGCCTTAGACCACTTTAAGGAAGAGCTGAAGGGTTTAAGAGCCGGAAGGGCAAACCCTAGCCTCTTAGAGCCTGTTGTGATAGAGGTATATGGCTCTGAGATGAAGCTCAAAGAGGTTGCAACCATTACCTCGCCTGAAGCTCGTCAGCTCGTTGTAAACCCATTCGATGTGCAAAATGTGCAGCATATCGCTCGCGCTATTGACAAGGCAAACTTGGGCGTACGCGCTGTTGTAGAAGGCAAAACTGTGCGTGTAATGTTCCCAGAGCTTACTGCGGACCGCCGCAAAGACATTATAGGGCAGGCGCACAAAAAGCGCGAAGAGTGCAAAATCACTATTCGCAACTTGCGAAGGGACGCTAACGAGCTTATTAAAAAGGAAAAAGCCGCCGGCACCATTACTGAAGACGATGTGAAGCGTCTTGAAAAGCAAGTGCAGGAGCTTACCGACAAATCTTGTAAAGATGCTGACGACATGACGGCCACTAAAGAAAAGGAAATTTCGACGATCTAGAGTCTTTTGTAAAGTCGCGTTAAAAGGCTCTTGCAGAAAATCCGCTATTCCGACTAGAATTGGTGCACTTTGTTTGGCCCCATCGTCTAGCCTGGTCTAGGACACCGGATTTTCATTCCGATAACAGGGGTTCGAATCCCCTTGGGGTCATAGCCCACCAGCGATGTGTGGGCAACATTTAGAGTCTTTAGCTCAGCGGTTAGAGCACCTCACTTTTAATGAGGGGGTCGATGGTTCAAATCCATCAAGACTCAATTTTCCTTCCACAAGATAATCAAGATAGATACAATCGCATCAGGGCAAACTACCTGCAAATTAAAAAAAACAGGATAGGCAGGATCGGGCAGGATCAAAAAACTGGTTAAATTAGTTACTCGTGAATTTTGGACAAAAAGACCTGGAATATAAGAGAGTACGAAACCCTTTTCTTACAGCAAATTTTTCCAAATTGTCTTCTTCTCTTTGATCCTGCCCGATCCTGCCAGCGTAGCGGATCCTGTTTATTATTTTTATTTGTCTTTAGCCCCTGATGCGTATCACTGCTTATTCTGTTATTTTTTGTTTGGCCGTGCTATCCTGGGTATCTTGTTTTTTGTCATAGGGACCTCATGCGCACAATGCTGTTTCGCAGTTTTAGCAAAAAATTCTTTGTTAGTTATCTGGCGCTGCTTTTGGGGTTTTTGGCGCTTCTCTTTCCCTTTGTATCCATTTCCGTGCAAAAAATTGTCTATAATTCGATGATAAGCCGGCAGAATGAGCTTGCATCGCGCCTTGCTACGGCCCAAGATGATGATGAGCTTGTGGATATTATCAAGGACGAAAGGCACTACATATTCTTTCGTGTAGCGATATTAGATAGTCAAGGCAGGACGCTTTATGACTCGCATACAAAACGGCTTATGCGGCCGCTGTTTTTCCCGTTTCAGTTTACGCCGCAACCGGAGGTTGAGGAGGCGCTGAAGAGTGGGCAGGGGTATGCGGAAGAATATTCTGAAATTTTAAAACAAAAACTTATTTACGTTGCAAAAAGTTTTGATTTTCATGGAAAAACCTATATTTTGCGACTTGCCTTTCCCTATACCTACATTGAGGAGCTGCGCCGCAATTTTGAAATTGGATTTATATTTGTTTCGTCTGTTGTCCTGATTTTATTTGGCTTGATGGCAGCTATCTTGCTGCACCGCTTTACTAAGCCCATTCGCAAGATCATAGAGGCTATAAAGCCTTATAAGGAGGGGGTAGGCGAGGGGCTGCCAAAGATCGAGCTCTCTTCAAACCCTCATGATGATTTTGGAAGGCTTGCTGCAACCCTTAACTCGCTTTCGGATCAGATCCGCAGCCAGCTTTCAATGCATTATAAAATAATTGAAATGAGAAAGGAGTTTATTGCAAACGCCTCGCACGAGCTGAAGACCCCTATAACCGTTATTCGCGGCTTTGCAGAGACGCTGCAGGATAATCCTGCTCTTCCCACTGAAACGACCGTAGAAATCACGCAAAGGATTGTCTCAAGCTGCGAGCGCATGACAAAAACCATACGCAACCTCTTAACTCTTGCCGATATTGAAAATCTGCCCCTGTCACGCATTATCCCAATCGACCTTGTAGAGCTTATACGCCAGTGCCAGATGACTCTAATGGCTGTCTATACAAAGGCTGAAATGGTCATCTACTATAGCGAAGAGGAGGACTATACCATCGAAGGCGATGAAGCGCTGTTAGAAGTTGCCTTGATGAACCTTTTGGACAATGCTGCCAAATATGGACGAGATGAGCCGAAAATCATTGTGCAGCTCGAACGGCGCGATGGATCTATAAAAATATCTATAAAAGATAACGGCATCGGCATACCGGAAAGCGATCTGGAGCGAGTGTTCGAGCGCTTTTATAGGGTAAATAAGATGCATACGAAGAAAGTTGGCGGCTCAGGCCTTGGCCTATCAATTGTCGAAACTATTGTTGAAAAGCATTCCGGGAGCATCTCTGTGGAGTCAACAGTGGGCGTTGGTTCAACCTTTACTTTAACGTTTGCGCATTCATTAATTGAATTAAAGCAATAAAACATTGTATAATGTTCAATTATGAGAATTAATACATCATTTCATTTTTTAGAACCGTCTTTTATTACAAATATTCGTGAAAGAAAAAGGGTTATAGCAAGCGACCCAATCTTATCTCAAATCGCAAACGAAAAGCTTACCTGGCAGAAGGTAAAAGCTGGTTTAACGGCAAAGCCGCAGCTCCAAAAGGCTCTTGATGCAACGGTAGGCGGCCAAGGATGGCCCCTTTCATTGATTGTGGATGGGCTGTCGTCTATTGAGTTCCATGGACTGCGCTCCTCGCTAAGAATGCATTTAAAAAAGGCAAGTCCAGAGCAGGCAGCAGTCCTGTTTGATGAGCTTGTAAACAGATCCCTACAAACAAATTCCACCCAAGCGCTTGAGCGCTGCCTCTCTCTTGTTTCGCTGCGAGAGCTGGAATGCATACTTCACAAGGAAATTTCAGCAAGTAAGACATCACCTCAGGCGACGCTTGACGCTCTTGCCATCGCAGGAAAGGAGTATCAGAAGCTGATGACAAGCTCAGAAGATACGCTCCTTAAGCAGCATGGTAATAGCTTCATAAAGACTGTAAGAAATGTTATTGATTCCATACTAACTACCTTTCATATCACCGATGCAAGCCGCGACAGTGCAACATCTTACGAGGCGACAGAAAAGCTGAACGCCTACGTAAAGCTTATAGGCTTCCCACTCGTGATATTTTCTGCCCTTGCGGCTATCACTTCTGCCTTTACAGCATTTGTTGTGACAGCTTCAATACTTGCGGCGCTGGCTCTTGGCATTATGGTCTATGTAAAATGGCTGCAGGACTCGCCTGATACTATCGAACGGTGCCACAACTTGGTAGAGCAGGCAAGGCAGGGAGAGCTCTCCCCTGTCCTTGCGCGTGAAGCAGAAATAGACAGGGTGCTCCAATGCCTTGCATCGTCGACAAGCGGCCATAGGACCCATCCCCTCCTTGTGGGGCCATCAGGCGTCGGAAAAACAGAAATTGTAAGGGGAATCGCCCAAAGAATTGCCCTTGGAAGGGTGCCGGATAAGCTTAAAGGCAAAAAGCTTTTAGCCCTCAACACCGCCAATCTCTTTGATAGGGGAGGCGGCGGCCCTCGCTCTGGAGGAGAAGATCCCCTCCAGCGCATTCTCAACAGGATGGGTAAGAAAAAAGACCACTACATAGTCTTTTTAGATGAGATCCACACCGCCATGCACAACAAACTTGAGGTTGGCGAGAAGTTAAAAACGGTTCTGGACACAAACCCTGAAGGGTTTCATCTCTGTATAGGGGCTACTACAAAAGATGAATATGAAAAATATATTGCAACAGACATTGCCTTTTGCCGTCGTTTTGAGATAGTGGATATACATCCAACGACAAAAGAGCAGACGATGATGATCCTGCGCGAGATACTAAATCGCGAAGCGCCTGAACTTGACATAGATGAAAAGAAACTGGAGTCAATATATGAAAGCTCCTCTAAAACCTATCCAAAGCTCAACCAGCCCGCAAGCTCAATACAGCTTCTTGCCAAGGTAATGGATTCGAGCCGGCAAATGAGCACTCTTGCAGAGGCTATCCAAAAGCTGCAGCAGGAGCTCTCAAATCTAAGTTCCCTTCTTTACTCTATGCCGGAGGGCGAAGCAAAAGCTTCTGCTATCGAAAATATAGAGAAGCTTGAAAAGAAGCTAAAGATGTTGCGTGTAGAGCAAGCCTGGGCAAAAGAAAAAGAGAGCGCATTAAACCGGATGATACGATTTCGTAGAGATCAGGTTTCGGCCCTGTTCAAAACAGCACTTTTTGCAAAAAATAAACAGGAAGATCGCCTCTTTATGAAGTTTCTATTCTGGAACTACTACCTTATCCCTTCTGTAAAAAATAAGCTTATTCAGCATCAAGCTACAAGCCCGGTTGCATAAATAGTGCCGGTATGCTTTTGTAAAGATACATTAGAGGTGAAGTAATGTGCGGGCGATTTTCTCTTACAGCGAGTGTGGAGGCCATCTTTTCGCGATTTCGCGTATCAGTTGACACTCTTATCTGGAAGCCGCGCTATAACCTTGCCCCAACCCAAAATGCGCTTACAATAACAAATGGTGAAGGGGCCCATCAGATTCACCTGATGAGCTGGGGGCTAGTTCCCCACTGGAGTAAAGATAAAGAATCAGCCTATCAGATGATAAACGCCAGGGCCGAGACCCTTGCTGCCAAACCTTCATTTAAAAACCTGCTTAAAAGGCAGCGCTGCCTTGTTGTGGCAGATGGCTTTTATGAGTGGAAAGCCAAGATTCCCTATAGAATTACCTTAAAAGATCAAAAGCTCTTTAGCTTTGCCGGCCTATACGACAGCTGGCAGAGCCCCGAGGGCCAATCTCTTACCTCTTTTACCATCATTACAGTGCCTGCAAATCCGCTCCTTTCTTCCCTTCACGACAGAATGCCTGCCATTCTAGCTAAAGATCATGAAGGGTGCTGGCTTGATCCCGCCTATAAAGACCCTACTATACTTTTAGAACCCTATCCAGCAAAAGAAATGGCTCTGTACGAAGTTTCTCCAATGGTCAGTTCGTGGAAGAACGACACGCCGGAATGCATAGTGCCTGTCGTTCGGTAATCAAAATCTTGCAATAATAACCTTCCCTAGCTTGTAAACTCAGGCTAGGGCAACTGGCGACTATTGTCCCTCTCTCCCTTGTCGAGCTCGAGCCCTAAGAAGTGCTCATGGACGACCAACGCCACACAAGTGGCAAAACCTCCCCCGAAAGCGGCTCCAAGACCGTAAAAAACTACCTGTCTCTGCAAATGCTTAGGGACAACACCACTCAAGGCCACAGCAAGCTCTCCGCCTAAACAAATAGCCGCAGTTACAATTACAGCAGTTTTTGAAATAGCTTTACCTATGCACACTTTTGTGCAGCTGCATTTTCTTCCTCTGCTTGGGCGTGACTCGTTGATATCCAGTAGGTCACTCTGCGGAGCATTAGGAACATATTTATAATCACTACCAATGCTCATTTCTATTCTCCTTTTTAATAAATACTACGTTAAGCTTTGGTACAGTTTTTTTCTAGGCATAATTAGTCCTTCATATCATTCATCTTAGATAAAGGTAAAATCATAACAGCATTTCACTACATTTTCTGTCCAGTTTTAGCCAGCCAGCTCACTCCAAGATGTTATGCGCAAGCTACAAATGTCCAAACTCGAGCTCTCTCCCTTCGGGAGAGAAAAAACAGCGGCCAGAGTTGCTATAAATTCTTTAAGTTGACACCATTGACCCCGGCCCCTTTTGCAAATTAATTGACAAAAAGCACTCCAGTATATATAATAATCATTTATTAAAAATAAGGTTGCAATTTGAAAGATATTACAATGCATACAGCTATAAATTATGCACGACACGCGTCGTTATCTGAAAAAACTCTTTCAACTATAAGTAATTATTTTTACCTGGGTGGAACAAAGGTCACCGTAATCAAAGGTGATGAAGTTCAGGTTGAGGCGGGCCAGGTTGCATGGTATGAAGCTGCTGTAAAAGTTGTCTCATATATTCTTTTTTTTCCTTTAACACTCACTCTTGTTGCAGTAAGCCGTGGCCTTAGATCTGGGCACAATTTTACTGTACTAAGTCTTCCTCAGCCTGTGCAGACTCCGGTGATAGCGAAAAAAGAGCCAAAACCCCCCGCTCCAGCCGCTCCTATGGCTGAAACCGCACAAGCTATTAAAGTACTGCAGCCCGCAACTCTTATTGCCCCTCCTAGCGTACCAAAACAAGAAGAAATTTTTCATCCGTTCGCTATTACTATTTCTGGCGAATCGCTTACTCGATTCGATGCTAAAAATGAGATGCTCTTAAAAGCGCAAGAGCTTGGCAAGCAGGTTCTTTCTGAACACTGCAAGCTTCAGCTTGCTATTAGAGGTGATTATGATGGACGAAAACAGGCGCAATCTTTCATAGAAGAATTAAAAAATTACGCGGATGTTGTTTCATGGAGCTGGTGTGACCTACTAAGCATTACACCCAAAAAATCAGAAAGCTCAAAAGATGGCCTTCTTGTTCGTACCTATACTAATGGAATAGTTGAGGAAGTTGATTCTTCGAGGCTAAGTCCTACTTCGAGTTTGTGGTATGGCAAAAGAATATATCCCAATGGGGTCATAGAATCGGGTAGATTTGATGATTTTATCTGGTATAGTGGAACGCGCGTTGAACAGGAAAGAACGCTATACCGTAGGCCAAATGTCGGCATGGGGTCGAATTGCCTAAATCGTTATGCAGTACGCACTGAGATCGATGGTGTAAAGCAAATTATGTTTTTGCAAAAATGGTTAAACACAGGAAATTATGTTCAAATAAAAGATGACCCTATTCCGACGTTTGCTGCTATGCTGAAAAAAGAGTATTGCCCTGAAGAATTTCTTCGAGAAGTTCTATCGGGACCAATTGATTGTGAACAGTTCATACAATATTTGTTTCACGAGAACATTATTTTCCATGTAGACCCACATGCATTAGAAATAATTTTAAAACTTGTACAAGAGAATAAATTTACTGTAAATTTACGTCAGCAAAATCCAGATAGTAACGAAACACTTCTTACCCGTTATTCTTCAAAAGAAGCCATTACCCAAGCAATCCTGGCGATAGATCCAACGCTATGCGATGAAGCAGAGCCCATTTTAGTAAAGCAGTTTAAGAAAAAAATGAACTGCTTTTCAGGCTATAGAGATGATCCTTCTACTTTATTTAAACAACTTCCAAAAAGTTTTGCGTTAAACGAAGCTGTGGAGTATATTTTTACAGAATGTTTTGATAGCGCCATTATACCGCTTTTACATAGTTTTTTAAACGAATTTCCATCATACAGATTGTCAGGCTGTGATACAATACGGCGAGCTATTGTGGAAGATGAAAAGCGCACTCTTACAAACGAACATATTAATAATATGTTTAAAGAGCACAACATAACTGGCAATAACGAAGAGATGGCAAGTTGTTATGACTTAGCCTATAGATTGAATCATCCCAATATCTATCCGGTTGCCGGCAAAACGCCTCTTCCAAATGAATATACCATAAATTTTCTTTGGATCAACCTTAACCCTCAAGATCGCATCAAAGATAGCGCAGAGCATATCTTCAAAGATGGATTGGATCCATCAGAAAATGCTGACACGATCAACGATACAAAACAGCTGCAGGTTCTTGAAGAAAAAGAACAAACTCTCCCCGATGATGAACTAGAAAGCTGGATGAAAATAAAGACAAGTTACGCATACCGCCTTGCCAAATGGGCAGAAGCGCATCCGGGAGCTCAAATCAATTTATGGTATGATAGCGCACTTGTCACAGAAAAAGCTCGCGCAAAAACTACTGAGATGCTGAAAGGCATTTCACAATCGCGGGGTGTCAATCTGCGGTTACGAGACCTCCGCCGTCTGCCTCAATGTACTGGAGAAATTGAAAACATTTTCCATCCTGGAACGCCTGTCTATTTAAGAGTTGATCTATTGAAAGTACTTATTGCCGATCAGATGCTTTGCCGCCCATCTGTAGATACAGCTAAATACTGCGTTGTTACAGATATCGACGTTGAGCCAATGACTCCTCAGTATATGTTTGATCAGCGCACGGTGGATTATCTTTCTAAGAATGGCTATGTTTTTAATCGAGTAGGTTTTAATAATTTTGAAAACAGCTTTTTTATTTTCAATAAAGAAAATGACCATATTCAGAAAGCCCAGCAACAAACAATCATTCGAAAAATAGAGTCCAGGATCGCGAAACTGCGTGAATACCCAATAAATAAGGGCTTTCGATCAGAATATATCTTAGCGTCTCAATCGGTTTTTAATCTATATACCCCTTTTAGGGAAGAAATGGGAGAAGAAGGCTGGGGCGGAAAAAGAGTCATGGCTCCTAGAAAAATAGTACAATGCCCAAGAAGTCAATTCTTCGCACACAGTTTTACCAAAAGCGATCACCAAGAAGAAACATTTCGTTTTATAGGCGATGACAACGTTCCCTATACAAGATTCGGAAGAAATAACGCTATGCATGGTAATGAAGGGCAGATTAAAGAACTACAAAACTGGACAGCAGAGCCGCTACCTCCAGTTCAAGCCTGGTGAATAAAGATTTTGCTGACGTTGCAATAGTATACCAACAGAAACAACCGCAGTGAAAGGGGCCGGATACTGCGATTCGTGTTAGATGAAGGTAAAATCATAACAGCATTTCACTACATTTTCTGTCCAGTTTTAGCCAACCAGTTCACTCAGCAATGGGCCAAACAAGCTTCTAGGATTAGCGAGAGGGTATATTCGGATGGATCTTTTTCCTTTGTGAGAACTTTTTCGAAAAGACTTTTCAGCCTTTCGTCTACATTTTCGCCGCTGAGCTGAATGATGGCAATAGATGATTCTAAATCATCGTTGCTTTTGGCATCTGCGGCTTCATATAGCTTTTTTGCAAGCTGTGGGAAATGGCTTCGAAGCTCACTTGCAAGATGGGAAAGGACGTAGCCGGGTTCGCTTTCCATATGTGGCTGGTAGATTCTTGCCATTTTTTCAGAAAGAGCATCTTTTAATGGACCGACTTTGCGAAGGCCATTTAAAAAGGAAATTCGAGTAATTTCTGAAGCATCTTCGGTTTTTGGGAGGGTTGTAGTCAGCCGCTCCAAGGCTTTTTCAGGAAAATGGGGCTCAAGAATAGAGACGATCTTGAATATTATTTCGAGCAGTGCTAACTTTTCAACCTTTTTTTCGAACTTGTCCTCTATTGCCTCACAATCACGCTCGCACCCACTTAGGGCCTGTTCCATTTCTTGAAGAGCCCTTTCAGCTTTTTGTTTGTATCCTTGCTGCATGAGCATTCTTGCGTAGTATGCTTGATAAAGAGCCCTGTCTTCCTTTATTAGCCCTGATGTGAGGTGATCGAGTCTATCTAGCTCCATTTCCATGCCGTGGCGATGTGAGCATTGGGCAACTAAAAGAAGGGTTTTTGCTTGTAATAACGAGTTCGCGTGTATTGAAAAGCAAGAGGCGGCCAGGGCTAAAAGCCTTGGCTCCACATCTCCTAACTCAAGAGCCATTTGGGCTGTAACGGTGGTAACCCTTTTTCGGCTTTCTACAATTGCAATAGCTTTTAGAGGATCTATAGCCTTTACTTGCCGGATGAGTTCCTTTGTATGCTTTCTGTGCAGCGCAAAATGTTGGATGTCTAAGAGGTCAAGATAGGTATGAAGGAATTTTTCCCAGAAAGAGCCGCCTGTAAGAATCGCAGCTTGCACTACCTTTGTAGCAAGACTTAGCTTGTTTGTAGTATCCTCGATTTCGCGCAGCCTGTGCATGTCTGAGTGCAACTGTTCTACATCGCGTGTGCTTCGATAAGAGTTGTAGGCCCATTCTAATGCGGTGATCTCTTTTACAGTTATCTTTTGCTTGAACCTCCTCAACGCTTGCTTGAAGAGAAGAAAAGCCTCTTCCGGGTCTGATTCAATTTTCTGATGTGCCTGCGTAAGCTCTACTTCAATCAAGTCGACATTTGAAAGCGTATCTACAAAAAACCCCCCACTAAATTCACAGGCAACATTTTTACGTACGTCATAACTGAAATATATCCGCTCTGCTGGTTCGTCCGATGCATCAAGAAACTTTTTTACATACTGCATCAACGCACTGCGAACCTCTTGTCGGCACTCATCGCGCCTTGAGGGCTGTTTTTGTGCCAGCTCCCAAAAGCCGCTAATTTTTTGTTGAAGATCAGATATCCTTCCACACCAACTTCGAGCAGTTTCAAAGTCAATAGAAAAATCTTTAATAAACACGCAAGGGTCGTAATCCTCTTGGAAATGCTCTGTCACATATGCTGCGACCTTGTCGGTAGAGTCCCTCTTCCTGGGATGACCGCTCGGCAGCTTTTTTGCCAAAAGGTAATGGATATCCATTTGCTCTTGCGGATTTAGCTCTTCAAGCTTGCGATCAATGAGGGTAAGAGTATGATCAAGTAGTGACATAAAAAAGCTTAAGTTGACATCATTGCGTGCGGCCATTGCATAAACCAACATAGTGTATAGATTGTGCTTTTCTGCTACAATAAGTTGTTTTAATCCGGGGTGAAACAAAGTGATTAGCGTTACTATTTTGGCAAAAGATGCCCAGCGGTATCTTGAAAAGGTGCTTACAGCTCTTGCGCGGTTTGATGAAATTATTTTGCTTGATTCCGGTTCTAAAGATGCCACGATTGAAATTGCCCGCCGCTTTGCCAATGTTGTTGTGAAAGAAATGGCATTTATGGGCTTTGGGCCGCAGCATAACTATGCTACAAGCCTCGCCAAGCATGACTGGATTTTGTCGATAGATGCCGATGAAATTGCATCAGATGAGCTTGTGGAGGAGATTTTGTCGCTCTCTCTTGATGAGAGCACGGCCTACACCCTATCGCGGCATAACTTCTTTCGCGGCAAGTTCATAAAGGGCTGCGGCTGGTATCCTGACTGCCCGATTCGCCTCTATAACCGCACAAGAACAACCTTTAACAATGCAATGGTACACGAGTCTGTGCAAACAGCCGGCATGAAAATAGAAGCGCTTAAAAATCCCCTCTATCACTACCCCTACAGCACTATTTCAGATTTTTTGGCAAAAATGCAAAGCTACTCTACTCTCTTTGCCCAGCAGTATAAGGGCAAAAGAAAGTCATCGCTTTCCAAAGCGATCCTTCATGGTCTTTTTGCCTTTTTTAAAAGCTACTTTATTAAGCGGGGCTGTCTTTTGGGCAAGGAGGGCTTTATCATCTCCGCCTACAACGGCCATACCGCCTATTACAAATACCTCAAGCTTGACGAGTTGAATAATTACTTCAAATAAAGTCCATAGTTGACTATGCTTTTCCGATTTTTACTATTCTTTTGAGGAAAATATGTTTGCTATTGGGAGAGTTCCCTATTTTACACCATACATTGCACCACCGCCCCCTGATTCTGGAGCGGATCCTTTCAGACAAGCGCTTGTGAGCGATGATTGCGATGATCATATAGATAATCTTAGGGATTTTTTACAGGATGGAAGCCACTTTTCACAATTTACGCTGTCCAATATGCAAGCGAGTCTCCTTTTACTATTCTTTCGGATCAGCTGTAACGGTGATGCGGAGTACTTTGATCTGCTTATGCAAGTAGTCGGACGGTATGGAATTGCACTTTCAGAGCTGCAGATAGGATCGCATGAAGGCATTGTAAGCAACGATCTTCTGGAGGCAGACAACGTAGTTGAAGCTCTTGAAGGGCAGATAAACTGCTATCTTGAAGGGAAAGGCCTTCCAAATCAGAGCCGCGAGGAAGAATGGGTCATGTTGGTTATGCTTTGCCAAAAGGTGTGCCAGCAAAGAAGTAGCAGAGAGTTTTTAGTTTCTTTAAAAAAAGAGCTTGAAAAGTCCTGCTGGGTGAAAGAAGCTGTCGATGTACTCTACAGCTATGCGGAAAATTCACTTACTCCATCCATGGGCGATCTTGAAGATAAAATGGCAAAGGTTGAGCTTTCGGAGATGACTTTAAGGGGCTTTTCTGAAGATCAGGATCTTGCAGCCTATATGCCCCATCTCTTAGCGGTGCTTCAAGGCAAAAAATCGGAAAAATTTCATCAACTTCCTTCTGAAAAACAGAGAGAGATCTATGCCTCAGTTATCAAAGCACTAAATTCAGGTGTGCAAGGTGCAAGCAGTGCAGCTATTTTTATGGTTCCATACCTTGCTACACGCGATAATTGGCAAAAGGTGATGGAGGAGCTTTTACCCATCCAAAAGTTATCCCTGCAAGCTCCTATGCCCTCTTTTGCCGAGGCACTCTATTTCTGGAAGGTAAGTAAAGCGCCGGGAACTGAGTCAGAAAGAGCCTCTCGAGTTGCAGGCTGCATCACCTATTTTGCCGATTGTTCTCTTGCATGGTATCGTGGAAAGAGATTGTCAAAAGATGATGAAGTCGTCTATCTTCAAAAAAAGCGCTATGAGCTTTTAGGACTTTTACTAGATATATCTATGACCCCTTATTTTGAGATGACAGTCCTCTTCTACCTGGATCCATCTCCGCAACTGGAGTCTGTCAATCCTGAAGCACTTGAGTGGACAGAGAAGCTGCGGGGAGATGAGCGGGATCTATTTGTTCAGATCGTAAATCACCTAGACTTTCCTGATGAGCGAAGAGAGAAGGTGTGTTTACATTATACGCGCTCTGATGCTCCAAGAGAGTTCATCGCTTTTGCTATAAGGCTTATACCCTCCCTTAGCGAGGAGAACTTGATTGAGCTGCTTGAACGTGTACGTGCAGATTATGCCGATCTTTTTGGTGAATTTATGAAATATCTCAAGTTACCAATGACGTCTGACGAAACAAGGGAAAAACTTTTTAAAACCTATGTCCGGAAACCTAATTCGAAGGATCTTCTACTCGCGTTGCAAATGAGAAACAATTTATCGATTGCGGAGGTGTCTCAGGTACAAGCTGCTTTGGATACACTTTTGCCCGATGGTTCTGAAGCAGAAGAGGTACACCGCACATCTCTTAGAACTCTTTTCAGAATAACGTGGAAATGTGACAAACGATATCCCATTAAATCCGCTCATGATTTAGAAGCTGTAAAGCTTGTTCAATCCCTTATGAAAACTATAGCAAAGTGCGGACTTGCATCAGAATTTACAGAAGAGAGTTGTCAAACAAAAATCGTCAGTACGCTGAAAAAAAGTAGAGGGGAACCTGCACGGCTATCTTCGCCTAAATCTTTAAAAGACATGCATTTAAGAAATAGAACTCCAAAGCCTACTTCACCACCTCCTTATGGCGACGAGGAAGGCGGCGATTAACCTAAAACTCCACTTGCAGCGACAATAAAAGGCGCCTGTGAAAGGGGGCATGAGAATCCCAAAAACGACCCGCTTTCCGGGAAAACCATTGCAGGATATTGCAGGATATTGCAGGATATTGCAGGATTTCACTAGAGGGTTATTATGGATATAGAACGGTTGCTCAGTTTGCCAGAATCAAAAACATTGGAGTTCAAGAAAGACCTCTCCTCGCTTGAGCCTATTCTAAAGACCATCGTGGCTTTTGCCAATACGGCTGGGGGCATCCTTATCATAGGCCGAGCCTCTGACGGTATGCTATCTGGCGTAGATAATGTATTAAAAGCAGAAGAGCAGCTAGCAAATGCAATTGCCGATACCATTAAACCTGCAATTCTCCCAGAGATAGAAATAATAACTATAGAGAAAAAAGACCTTCTCGTTGTTCAAGTATCGCATTGGAAAGGGCCCTTTTATCTAAAAAAAGAAGGGTCACCAAGAGGCGTCTATATCCGATTAGGCTCCACGAGCAGGCCAGCAAGCCCTGAACTTTTGGCCGAGCTACAGCGATCTGTTTTAAACGTTTATTACGATCAACAGCCGATACTGGAATTATCTAAGAAAGATCTACTTATCGACAAAGCTCTTGATACGTTACGTGCAGTTGATAAGCGTGTATCCGAAGAAAAGCTTATTTCCCTTGGCATTCTTATCAAATGTGGAGCAAAAGTATCGCCATCAATCGGAGGCGTAATCCTCTTTGGAAAAGAAAATGTTCGCCACCAGTTTGTTCCTGATGCAAGAGTAAGTTGTGCACGCTTTCTCGGCAATGATAAGGCCACCATTTTAGACAGACATGATGTAGAAGGCACAATTATCGATGCTGTAGATGAGGTAACAAAATTTATCAGGCGCAATACCCGTCTCTCAGCAGAAATTAAAACAATGCGGCGAAAAGATATTCCAGAATATTCTCCAGAAGCGGTAAGAGAAGCTTTGATAAATGCTCTTGCACATACTGATTATTCAATGACAGGGTCTCGCATTCAAATAGCGATCTTTGATGATAGGCTTGAAATTCTCAATCCTGGGATGCTTCCGTTTGGATTTACCCTTGATGACTTAAAAGGCGGTGTAAGCCGCATACGAAATCGCGTAATCGTAAGAGTCTTTCACAAACTCGAATTGATGGAAGAGTGGGGAAGCGGTTACAAAAGGATCATGGAATCTTGCCATGCAGGGGGGTATCCTGAACCGAAATGGGAAGAGCTCGGAACTATGATGCGAGTCACCTTCTACCCTAGTCAAAAAACAGCACTCATTACTCGCAGGAAACCTGAAAAACTACATGTCGAACTTGATGAGCGAGAAAAAGCCATCTTGCACCTCTTTAAGCAGACTAAAAACATGCATTTTCGTGACATTTTTGACCGTTTATCACCGCCAATTTCTGAACGGATGCTGCGATATAACCTTGCCGAACTAAAGAAAAAAGGCCGTCTAACAACAACCGGAAAAGGCAGGGCTACTACGTGGCAAACACGCTGACGACAAGCTCTAGGCTAGCGACAGCAATAGGCGCCTGTGGCCGGAGCTGAAGGTAAGATTTTCTAACGACTCTTGATGGTGCCATTCGTGGCCCGGGATTGTCCGTTTTTCGTTTGCAGTAAGGAGCTTTGGGTAGAGGGTGACTCTGAAGCGGGTGAAGGAGTGCTTTTCTTCGTCTAAATGCTGTTGAAAGGTGGTTTTAAGGCCAAATTCTTGTAAAATCTGGCTTTGGAGCCATTCAGAGCTATTGCCCTCAGCTTTTGTATCGAAGTAGGGAAATTCATAGAGGCCTGTACAGGCAATTCCCTCTTTACCCTTTCTTACAAGGCAGTGCTCTTCACAGATGATTACTGCAACATCGCGGTGGAGCGCTTCATACTGTATTTTTTGGGATTTTACGGGATATTCTTCTTGTCGGCCATTTTGGAAGCCCATGCATGCCTTTTTTATGGGGCAGAGGGCGCATTCGGGCTTTTTTTTGCAAATCGAAGCGCCAAGTTCAATAAGCGCTTCAGTAATAATGTGGGGCTCTTTATCGGGCAAAATGGAGAGAGCGACGGCTCGCAGATGTTCAACTGTTTTTGCCTTTGAAATATCCTCTTTGATTTCAAAGAAACGCGTGAGGACGCGGACAACGTTTGCATCCACTGCTGCCATCTTTTGATGAAAGCCAAAGGCAAGTATGGCGCCGACCGTATAGGGCCCAAGGCCCTTTATGCTGCTAAGTGATGCCGCATCGTTTGGGATCTTGCCGTTAAAGCGTGTGCGGATATCGCGTGCTGCTTCGAGTATTGACCGAGCGCGCGAGTAGTAGCCAAGCCCTTCCCACAGTTTTAGCACTTCATCAATGGAGGCGTGAGATAGAACTTCTATTGAGGGAAAGCGCTTCATCCAGCGCTTATAGTAGTCGACAACGCGGGCAGCTTGTGTCTGCTGCAGCATCACCTCAGAGATCCACACCTCGTAGGCAGAGGGATTTTGCCGCCAGGGAAAATCCCTTCGATTTTGTAAAAACCAGTTCCGTAAATCTGCTAAGTAGGACATGGCGTCCTACTATAGCAAGAGTATTAGGTTTTTGGCTTGTCAAATGGCGAATTGATGGCATTGCCGAGGAAGGGGCGTACCCATGCACCGATAACTGTTCCTAAAACAAGGCCGAAAGCTAGAATTAAGAGGGCAAGTACGGCGGCCACTACGATAAAGCCGCGAAAGATCCCTTCTTTAGCAATTAATTCTTTGAATTCCTCGGCTCTTGTAAAGAGTTCCTCGGAAAAATAGATGCCCAAGATAAGGCCAACTAATACGCCGCCAAAGAATGGTTCAAAAATTGCGAGGATAATGCCAGCGAAAAGCAGCACATAGGCGATTGTATCACCTACATTTTCCTTTACAAAGGTCATAAGGCTATGCTTTTCAGTTGGTTCTTTTTGTTCTGGGGTTCCCATGTAGTAATACTCCTTCTTTTATCTCCCCTATATCTGGTAAGGATAAATTTTAGCAAGAAAATATAAGGGACAATTACTACCGTCCTTTTGGTCCCTTATGTCCTTTATGTCCCTTTGGTCCTTTTTTTAGCCTCAGGAGACAAAATTTTCCTGTATTGCCTAATTCCTCGCTATCTGGTACACTATATCTATTTTTCGGATAGTGTACGCATGAAAGTTCAACCTACGTTTTTACGACTTGTAAACCTGTTTCTTATCTGCATACTGCTCGTATTGGGCTTCTTTACAGCGGTGTCTTGGATTTCTATGCCGCCTGCAGCAATCCCAGAGCCTCTGCCTATGAAAAAATTTACTCTGCCCTTAAGCTTTCAGCAGGAGCCTGAAGTAGTGCAGACAGTTGGCCCCCCCTTCCTGACCCTTGCTAAAAATGACATTAAGGTGACGCTTCCTGACCTTCGCAATGTTCTTATCTACTTTGGATCTACTGTACGGCCTGATGTTTCCGAATCGGCAAAAATTGTGCAGCTCGGCATTCGCGGCAGCACCATCCCCACACCTGTTACTGTAGGAGAGCCTGTATATCTTAAGTATGAATGCAAAGGCAATACCGGCAAGTGGTCGTTTAATGCTGACAACAGGCCCACTCCTATTTGGATTGTTGTTACCCCTCGAGAAAATGGTGCGGAAGTTTCCCTCAACATGAATGACAGCGATGGAAACAGAGTTAAAGATCCGGCTGAATTTGCCACTTTTAATGTGGCACAAGTCAACCTCCCCTATGCTCCACAGGGCGCAAATGCCTTTGACGTAGGCGGCGTGCGTGCCGATGGTTCTCTACTTATACGCCAAAAGTGTACCTGGTTTGGCCAGGACCTATTTCTGCAGCAGCTTGGAGATGACTCGACCCGCTTTGCCTTTGACAAGGAAAGAATCGACTTTTTAGACCCTGAAAATAGCTACTGCTGTTATGTGGGCGTGGGCGACAGCCTTGTCTATGTAGATGGCTTTTGGCATGAGGTGACTCCTGGGCCCGATTCTCGCGGCTTGCCGCTTCTTATCGCTAAAAAGATCGACGATAAGGCCATCTCCTTTGACCTGTGGGACCCCTCCGGCAAGGTAAGAATTCCAATAGAGCTAAGACGTGCGATCATGCAGGGCAACTTCGCCGAAAAATTTGACTTAAAACTTGTTGGGGCACGTTCTAAACGGGACTGGATTGCAGAGCTTGGCGGCGTGAGAATGCTTGTCCGCTCTGATGACTGGTTTATCTTCCGCGATGGAGTGTGGAGTAAAATCAGCACCCCTGAAGATCTTGACGACTACATCATGGGCAATCTCCGCGGGCCATTACTTGTGCTTGAAGGCTCTGAAAAGGCAGGAAACGAAATGTATCTTGTCGGAAGGGTCTACGACACCACCCGCACGCAGTGCGTACCGTTAAAAATCTCTCTCTTTAAGTCGTGGGAACAGGCAGTACCTGTTGAAGAGGAGGGTGATGAGGACGATGAAGATGACGACGATGATGATGAAGATGATGATGAGGACGAAGATCCAGACGATGATGACTCTGACGATGATGAAGATGACGACGACGATTTAGTATAAATAATGGAGCGCTATGAAGCAGACACACATTCTTTTAAGTTCAATAGTACTTTTTGCGCTTTCTTTTCCTCAGGAGAGCATTAACAGCTTAAATATCGCTGAAAAGCGCCAAAGCCTTGTGTCTGGACCGGCCGCTGCAAAAGGGGCAGATAGCCAAGGTCTTGCTGAACTCAACCACTCCCTGCAAGAAAAGCATAAAGAGCTAAATGCCCTCTACAGCGATGCTCAGCAATCTTATGTTAAAGCGGTAAGCGAAAATAAAAGCCCGGAGCTTGTCGAGGCTCTATTTAAGGGCTACCAAAGCCAGATTTCTGAAGTTCGACAAGAAATTAAGGGCCTGGAAGATGACTGGAAAATGCTTGCATCCGGCGGCCAGGAGGGCGATCAAGAGGGCCTCTGGCACCAGCCTGATACTACTATAGGCCAGCTTGTTATCGACTATGGCTCTAGCGACTATATCTATTTAATGCCGCCTGAGATTGCGACCTTAAAAGCGCATGTAAGCTCACAGCTATCAGTGCCCCGCGCTATGTGGAGCGAAATACTAGAGCTCATATTGGCAAACTACGGCATAGGCATAAAGCAGCTAAATCCATTCCTTCGCCAGCTCTTTTTCCTTCGCTTAAACCAGGCCGACCTTGTTGCGATTATCGATAGTCCCGACGAGCTAAAACTTACTTCTCCTGATGCGCGCATCTGCTACGTCCTTCAGCCGCCTGTTACAGAGCTTAAGCGCATCTTCCAATTCCTTGAAAAGTTCGCGCCGCAAGAGCAGATGAGCATACAGGTAATTGGCAACAGCATAGTGATGGTGGGCTATGCCCGCGAGGTCACTGAGCTTATGAAAATTTATGACTTTATCTCCCTTCCAAAGCATAGCCATGAGTATAAGCTTGTTGCCCTGCAAAAGGCACAAAGCGAAGAGATAGCAAAGATCCTCCAGGCAATCTTTGAGGGCGATGGCTTTCGCTTCTTTGGCGATGCGCAAGGAGGCAATCAGAGATCGGGAAAGGAGAGCCAGCTTCCGCCCTTTATGAGTGCAGATGGCGACGCAGGCTTTAAGGTGCTGACGATGCAGACCCCAAGTCAGTCGCTCTTTTTGCTTGGCAAGCCTGAGCAGATAGAAAAGGCGTGCCAGATCATCAAAGATATCGAAGAGCGCGTAAGCGAAGTGCAGGATAAGACTGTTCATTGGTATGCCTGTAGGCATTCTGAAGCTGAAGAGCTTGCCGACGTCTTAAGCCAGGTCTATACCAAAATGGTAGAAAGCCCTGAGGCGTTCAATAATGAAGGAACAAAAAATTCTAGAAGACGGGACCGTCCTCAAAAGAGCAATGACGTTAAGGAAACTATTGTCAACAGAACCGACAACGACCGCCTTATCGTTTCACCTCCAAAGATTAAAGAGGATGCTCAAAGGAAAAAGACATACGAAAAGCATGAAAACTTCATCGTTGATGCCAAGACAAACTCCATCGTTATGGTTGTTGAGTCGCACATCTTGCCGAAGCTTCGCGAGCTTTTGAAAAAGCTCGATGTGCCGAAGAAGATGGTGCAGATCGACGTTCTTCTTTTTGAAAAGCGCGTCTCTGACAACAACACTTTTGGCTTAAACCTCTTAAAGATGGGAACAGCAGCTTCACATAAGCATCGCCGCACTACCCTCTGGAACCAGGGCGAACATCACAAAAAGAGAAAACGCAAGCACCACCATGACGATGATGATCATGAAGAGTCGCATGGACAGCGAGGCGTGCTGCAGTTTATTATCTCCAAAGGCCAGCATGGCATCGTGCCTGCCTTTGACCTGGCTTATAACTTTTTACTTGCACAAGAAGATATCCAGATAAACGCAAACCCAACGGTGACAACTGTCAACCAGGTGCCTGCTAAAATTGCGATTGTCGAACAGATTTCTATCAATACAGGCGTTGTGGAGATCGATACCACCAAGGCAACGCGCCTTAAAGACTCCTACAGCCGCGAAGAGTATGGTATAACCATTTCTATCACGCCAACCATCCATGCGAAGATGAACGACGAGTCTGAAGAGGGCGAGGGTCCCACCTTCATCCACCTTGCAACAGATCTGGTGTTTGACACTACAAAGCCAAACGACCACGACCGGCCCGATGTAACGCGCCGTAACATTAAAAACGAAGTGCGCGTAGCTGACGGTGAGACAGTAATACTAGGCGGCCTTCGCCGCAAAACGCAGCTTGACGATGCGGAGATGGTGCCATTTTTGGGCGAGCTTCCGGGCGTTGGCAAGCTCTTTAGCATCACTCGAATGGATGATACAAGCACAGAGATGTTTATCTTCATCACACCGAGAATCGTACCTGACAAGCATGATGACTTTTTGAAAATGCGCCAAGAGACTATTTTAAAGCGTCCTGGCGATGTTCCGGAGTTTCTACAAGAACTTATTCAGGCTCGAGAAAAGGAGAAGCGCCGCCTTTTTGAAGGCAGCATCAAACTTCTTCTTGGAAGACCTGACAACAGCTTTTTAGAGGCAGGGAAGTGATGGCATCTTTTAAAGAGCTTTTATCTGCAAAGTCGTTTTCAGATGCTGTAGGCGCTGTTTTTCCTTCAAAAAAGGCAAAAGTGGAAGCGGCATCAAGAGAGCCTCCTGCCGCGCAAAAGCCCCTTTTTAACGATGAAGAGCATGCAAAAGCTACGGCACAAAAGCTCGGCCTTAAAGTCTTTGACGACCTTTCTACGTTTCAGATAGATCGCGCGCTTACGCGCCGCGTGCCCTACAGCTTTGTAAAAAAGCATTTTGTGCTGGCTGTTGCAGAAAATAATGGCACGGTCACTGTTGCTACCTGCGATCCATTAAACCTTGATGCTTTAGAAGAGCTTCGCCACCTGCTTAATCAAAGCATCGAAACAGCCTTTGTGCCAAAGCAGGCAATACTTGCTGCCATTCACGAATACTACCATAGCGACGACTCTAGCGCTGTCTTTTTAGACAATATGCAGGGCACAAATGAAGATGAGGAGATGCTTGGCGAGCTCCAGGTGTATGACCTGCTTGATGATTCGCAGCAGCTTCCGGGCGTTGTTCGTCTTTTAAACTTTGTTATATCAGAGGCCATTCAGCAGGGCGCATCAGATATTCACTTTGAGCCAAAAGAGACAGGCCTTTGCATACGCTATCGTATTGACGGCGTGCTCCAGACGCGCCTTTCGCCCTCTCAAGAGCTTACCCAGCAGCTTCTTACCCGCCTAAAAGTGATGGCAAAGCTTGACATCGCCGAAAAGCGCCTGCCCCAAGATGGCCGTATAAAGATGCGTATGGGGGGAAAAGAGGTAGACTTTCGCGTAAGTACTCTGCCGGTAGTTACGGGCGAAAGGATAGTGCTGCGTATTTTGGATAAGGGCAACATAGTTTTGGGCCTTGATAAGCTTGGCATGCCGGGCAGTATGCTTGATGAGTTTCGACGTGAAATTACCTTTACTGAGGGCATCATATTAGTTACCGGCCCGACAGGCAGCGGTAAAACGACAACGCTCTATAGCGCCCTTTCAGAGCTGCAAAACGACAACACCAACATCATGACGATTGAGGATCCTGTAGAATATCGCTTAAAGGGCGTAGCTCAGATGGGTGTGCATCCAAAGATAGGCCTTTCGTTTGCAGCAGGCCTTCGCCATATCCTGCGTCAAGACCCGGATATTATCATGGTGGGTGAAATTCGCGATAAAGAGACCGCTGAAATTGCCATCCAGGCAGCCCTTACAGGTCACTTAGTGCTTAGTACATTGCACACAAACGACGCGCCTTCTGCCATTGTCCGCCTTGTGGATATGGGCATTGAGTCCTATTTAATTTCTTCTTGCTGTATTGGTATTATGGCCCAGCGCCTTGTGAGGACGATATGTTCTGCCTGCAAGACAGCCTACACGCCAACTGCAAGCGAGCTTGCCAACCTCAAAATCACCCACGAGATGCTGCCGGATGGCAAACTCTATCGAGGAAAAGGCTGTGCAAACTGTGTTGGATCAGGCTTTCAGGGCCGCCACGGCATTTACGAGCTTATGTCGATGACCCAGCAGGTAAGAAAGCAGGTGTTAAGAAGCCCTGAAGCTACTCAAATTCAAGCTACAGCTATTGAGGAGGGGATGATGACTCTTCGAGAGTGTGGCCGCGCTTTAGCCGTCAAAGGTCTTACGACGACAGAAGAGGTGTGGCGCGTAACCCGTGCTGAAGAAGAAGTGCATTAAGCTATGCTGTACCAGTATAAGGCGTTTAGTCGCCAAGGAAAGCCTGCTAAAGGCACCATTGAAGCCATAAATGTCAAAGAGGCAAAAGCCAAGCTTCGCGACATGCAGCTTATCATTTCGTCTATAGAACCTGAAAAAAGGGGCGGAAAAAAACATAAGCTGCAAAAAGACCATCTTCTTATTTTTACTTCGCAGCTTGCCCAACTGCTTGCTGCCCAAATTCCCCTTTATGAAAGCCTTCTTGCCCTTGAAGAGCAGGCGCGAGAAGAGTCATACCACCCCATCATTTTGGGCCTTACTGAGCGCATTAAGCGAGGATCCAGCCTCTCGCAGGCTATGCAGGACTTTCCTGAGAGCTTTTCGCCGCTCTATCGAGCCCTTATTTCGGCAGGTGAGGCGGTAGGAAACCTTGAGCTTGCCTTAAACCGATTAAATAACTTTTTGGTAAACGACAATAAAATTCGAAAGCAGCTTGTTTCTGCACTTATCTATCCTGCCCTACTCGGCGGCCTGCTTGTTGTGGCAATAACGGTGCTTGTGGGTTTTGTCATTCCATCACTTGAGCAGCTTTTTGAAGAGAGAAATTTACCCCAGTTTACAAAGATTGTCTTTCGCACCGCGGCATTTTTGCGGCAGTGGGGCATTTTGATTGTGGGCTTTTTAGCAGGCTTTAGCGTCTGGGCCTTCTATCGTATACGTACGCCCAAAACGAAGGCCTCAATTCAGCGAAGTATTTTGCATGTGCCGCTCATAAACCGCTACGTGATCCTCTCATCGCTATCGCGCTTTGCAAGGACTTTAGGCACGCTTCTTGAAGGGGGCTTGCCGCTTACCATCAGCCTTGCCTATGCTAAAGAAGCTATGGGAAATGCGCGCCTTCATGAGATCATACAGCGCGTAGAACAGAGAATTATTGAAGGCATCCCCTTTAGCAGCGAACTTAGCCGCTACAAGGAGGTGCCCCCGCTCTTTTCCCGCATGGTGCTGATTGGAGAGGAGTCGGGAAAACTTTCTAGCATGCTGCACCAGCTTGCTACACTTTACGAAGAAGAGACAGAACGCACGCTTACCCGCGTGGTGGCGCTTGCCCAGCCGGTAATGCTGCTGTTGATGGGCTGTTTGATAGGGGGCGTACTGCTTTCTATCCTCATGCCGCTATCAAGTTTTGGCTCTTCTATGCAACTTTAAAGGAGATATTATGGAAAATAAAAATCAAAAAAGAAAAAAGCGAGCCGTAACCCTGATCGAAATGATCGTGGTGATGCTCCTTATCGCTACCATCGCAGGGGCTCTTGCTTACAACTACAACGCAAGCCTTGCCGAAGGTAAAGCCTTTAAAACCCGCGAAGGCATCTCGCGCATAAAGACTATTTTGGCGCTTGCTTTGGCAGAAGATACTAACCTCAACCCCTCTGAGATCGACAGCCAATGGCAACGCCTCGTGCAGCAATCCCCTCTTTCCGGCAAGGCTAACGACCTCATTAATGACGGCTGGGGAAAGCCCTACGAAGTGCACTGCGTAGATGATGGCGGCGAACAGTCAATAACCGTCCGCTCACAAAATCTGGAAGCCTTCGAAAGGCAAAAGCGCGGAAAATGAGACGCCGTCCCTTTACCATTATCGAGGTGATGATTGCCATCAGCATCGTCGCCACGCTAGGGGTAGCACTTGCCATGAACTTCCACGGCGCCCACCAAGAGCGCCAAGAAAAGGATGCGACCGACATTATCGAAAGCAAGTTTCGCCTGGCGGCGCAGCTTGCTAAGATATCAGGACGTAAGGTACGGGTTGTCTTTGGTGAAGAAAAAGGCGTAAAAAACGCCTTTATAGCATCGGACATTAAAGTATCAGAGAGGATGAAAGCGAATTTTAGTAGCACAGTTCCTCTTCACAATGTTCGTGATGTGGAGATTCACCCGGGTAGTGGTAAAGGACTTTCCGTAATTTTTTATCCTTGGGGATTGTATGACCCTGATAGTAAGGTAGAGGTGTTCTTTCACTCAGGGAAAAAAGCTACGCTCTTGCCCGGGAAGTATATGCCCAATGTTGTGATAGAGGACCAAGGGGAGATAGATGCCCTATATCCTCAAGAAGTAGCAGAAGATGAAAAAGAAGAAACATAGTTTTACCCTTATCGAAGTGATGATTGCCATCTTCCTTGCCACCGGGGCCTGCTTTTTTCTTTTAGATTTTGAAGAAAGCTACATAAAAAACACGCGAGAAAGCTTAAAAAAAGTACAAAAAGAGCGCCTTATCCAAGAGGCCTATGTTGTACTCTTAGAGCAGCTCTACACAAACCAAATCCCCTGGAAGCTTATAGAAGATAAAAAATCATACACCTATCCATTGAGTGATGCTGACTGGGAAGTTGAGGCGCAATTTAACCGTGTAGTGCACAAAGATGAGTCTGAACAGATCAGCTCAAGCCTGATGGATATAAAGGTAAACCTTGTCGTGCGCTATATGGGTAAGGAAGAATCTGAACAGCCAGAAATCAGGCTATGTCTTAAAAAAGAAGGGTCAAAACTTGTCGAAACACCCACGTAGAAAAAAATCCTTCATCCTCATCGAAGTGCTGATTTCAACGTCGCTTTTTGTGATGCTGCTTGCGGCTATTTTTGGCATATTTTGGAGGACTTCGAAGACGAGTGCTGCCCTCAATAGGCTTCGTATTGCAAATGAGCAGGTGCTAGTGGCTCAGGCAAGGCTACAGACACTTTTTTCAAAGCTGTCATTTATGAAAACTCCCAAGCCTTATTTTTTCACTGAGCGGGATAAAAATTCTGGTCTACGCCTTGTTTTTACAATAGAACTGCCGGTAGAAACTGATTGTGCCTTTTCTGTAGATGGTCTTGTGAAGCTTTATGTGGAAGACAATCAACTTGTGGTTGCGACATTTCCCTATTTTGAACAAGAAAAAGGGATTCCCAATATGATGCAGAAGGAAGCGCTGCTTTCAAATGTTACAGATTTTCGCATCTTCTGTTTTTTAGCTCCTGAAAGCCAGGAAGAACCGGCAAAAAGCGAGGAAGAGACTGCAAAAAAACCGCCTGAGGCTAGCTGGATAGATGTATGGCCTATAGAGTATGATCGTCAGCCTACTCTTGTAAAGCTTGAAATAGAGCGAGGAAAAGGTAATACCTATGACCTATGGTTTTTTGTTCCTCGCAATGTAAAAACAATTTTGTATGATAAGAGTTAGACCATGCATATTCTCCTAACGACATATGGATTGCTGCTTATCTTTGTTCTAATTGCTGCTGCGCAATGGAGATCGGCAACAGATATGGTCTTCCTAGACAAAGCAGCTACAGAGTCGTTTTCAAATGCGCGCAATAAGATCCTACGCTTCATAGATAATCAATCATTCAAGTTGTATGAAAAACATAAAAACATAAACCCACAGCAACAAAAAAGCTCAAAGGCCGTATCTTCTAAGGTTAATTCAGAAGAACCCGCTCCAACAACTGCGCTTATTGATGAGGAAAATGACGATGAAGAAGATGCTCCGATAGAAGAACAGGAGGAGTTTCAGGAAGAGACGCCTAAAAAGCAACGGGTGCAAAAATTGACAAGCTATCTTCGCATCGGAGACCTTTTCACAGGTGAAAGCCCAAATTTAGTCGACGGGAAAGGAAAGGCAGCATTTATTTTGCTCAAAAATTTAATATCTGCTCTTGGAGAGGGTCAGGATTTTTTTAATGAGGCAAAAGAAGAGCTGCCGGAGCTTGAAGAGCAGTTTGTGATGGCGCTTTTTGAAGCAGCAAAGCTTGCCCAACAAGAGAATCAGTGGATGAAAAAACCAAAACATCTCGCCAAGCTCGAGCTAGAAGACAAATACTTAGTTGATTTTAGATGCGATATCTTTAATGGTACTAAATCTAAATATGACGAAGATAGTACAGAACTAGCAGGCTACTATTCTCTCGATGAGTTTATTTCCATGTCTAAGGGTGACACAATTATGAGCCTCTGGCTCGCGCCAAAACCACTCCTGATGGCCCTATTTCAAAATCCTGTAACAGTAGATGAGCTGCTTGCTCTACGTAAAGAAATGTATAGAGAGGTCAAAAAAAATTCAAGCCTCGCAAGTGCAAAAGAGACTGATCTTCGCCTGCGCTACGCCCTAGAAATCGATGATGATTTAATCAAATACATAGACTTCAAGGTCACCACCTCGAAACCGCCTGACATGCCGAAAGCTCAGAAACAAAAACGGTAGGGAAAAGACCCAAATTGTAATTTACGGATAGTTTTTTTTGGGTCTTCTCCCTCCCTGAAACGCGGCCTGGTATTCGGACAGTTTCTGATATTTAGACAGTTATATTTTTGTTTTGATTCTCAACAGCCCGAATGCCAGGCCCATTTTTTAAATATCTGATAATTAATGAGAAACAATTTTGACACAATGGGTAATCTATGTGGTTGGTTCAAAGTGTAATCTATGTGCCTGGTTCGGAACTGAAAAAATGCCACTCCCGAAGGGAGTGGTGGCGATTAGCCCAGGCCGCCGCAGGCGTCCTGGGAACAACGCAGAGAAAAATGCACGCCCGAGAGGCTGTGAAAAAATCCAGCTTCGACCGTAGGTCTTTGGAGTGCGACAATTTTTTGTCGCTTTCACTTTCGACCACGCACCTTTACTTCATTATCACCCAAGTTCACAAAACACATCTACATGAATCGGTAGAGGTGTTTTGTGAGCTTGGGCGATAATGAAGTAAAGGCATGTGGTCGGAGTAAAAGCTGCGAAGAATCGCAGCACTCCAAAGACCTGCGGTCGAAGAAAACGTATTTTTTCACAGCCTCCGAAGGGTGTGCTGGAGAAGCAATCGATTCCAGCACACCCTTCGGGCGTGCATTTTTCTTCAAACATTAGGGCCCCAGAGCACCTCCCTTCGGTCGGTGATCTGCGCTAATCGCCAGCACACCCTTCGGGCGTGCATTTATTACAAACATTAGGGCCCCAGAGCACCTCTCTTCGGTCGGTGATCTGGGCTAATCGCCAGCACACCCTTCGGGCGTGTGCATTTTTCATAGCCGCTCCGGAAATCAATATAGCATTTTTTTCTCTTTTCAAAAAAATAATAATTGTTGTAAGGTCAAAAATAACATGTAACGGAGTGTTTTTATGGCTATAAAGCGTGGTTTGTTTGCCCTGACAGTATGTCTGGGGATTGTCTTTGGCTTTCAGTTGCCTGCTGTTGCTGCAAAGGATAAGAGGCATAATTCGGCTTCTTCGGAACAGAAAATTCATAAATTTAAGCATAACATTCTGTTGCAGCTGTCGGATTTTTATGGCGTTCCTGTTGAAAATACTGAGTTTTGGGTGACGGTGGACGTGGTAAAGGTTGGCAGCCAGGTGACCTTGCATCTTCCCACAATTAACTTTCAGGTGGGGCAGTGCTCTTTTAGCAACCCTTATTGTCCGGATCTTCCTCCTTTTGGCTATATCTACACTGCCGGCGGCTTTTTACCGGAGGACTGCAGACCTTCCGGCTTAGTGCCTGTTTCAGTAAATGCTACATCAAATAATGGGCTCACAGACCCCTTCTATTTTGAAGAGATTTATCTTCCTCCGGATCTGGTGGCGCCCACAGGCTATATTGTGCAGGTGACAAATGCAGGCGCGCTCCAGATTCAGGGAACGGGCACTTTTGGAAACCTTCTCTCTGAAGGTCCTCAAACAGTCATGCCCTGTGCGATTACCTACCTTGCAGAGAAGAGAGAGCAAATCTGCAGCAATTTTAAGATAAGTGACGGCTTTACAAACGTTGTCGATTTTACAGGGCCAACTCCTCACGGAACGCCTGCCGGCGATAACATCCGCGACTCGCATCTCGTTGATGCCTATAAAGATACTGTAGTTTGGGCCTGGTGCGACAATCACAACGTGGATAAAAACGCAAATATCCTCAACGTCTTTGTTGCGGTAGGAAAAGTAGATAAGAAGGGTAAGCTAAAGGTGTCAGACCCTATTCAAATTACCGATTTTCCGACTAACACCATCGCTTGGGATACCTCTGTTGCTATCAACAGAAATGATACAAGCAATATCGTTGTTTCCTATGAAATGATTCCTTATGACTTTAGTCAGACCTATTTCGACGGCAACATCGTAGGAACAGAGGTCAGAAACTGCCGCGCCGTCTCTTTTGATGGAGGCAAGTCCTTTGGAGGTGTTTACAATGGCTCAAATGTGCTTACGTACAATGGCCCTTTAAACTATCAGCCTCCGGGCGGCCAGGGATCGGGCGACTATCCGGGCATCAAAGCCGATAAGTATGGCAACTTCTGGATTTGTACTACCAATTTTTCTGATGGTTCAGGAAATCTTGTAAATGTGCCCTATCTTTTAAATAGCGCTGATATGGGTATAACATGGAATCTTGCCTATAGTTTACCTCCGGTTATCAATCCACAACCACCTACACCAGATGGAGGAACCACTGGGGATCTGTATGACTATCCTCACATCGTCTTTGGTACAAGTGGCAGCCAGTATGGCATTTATATATATAGCGACTATATTGTAGATGAAATTACATCCGGCGATCTCTTCCCGGCGGTAAGCTTTGTGCCAATTAATGGTCTGGCAAACTTTGGGGCAGGAATAACCAGCTTCCTGAATGCCTTGCCAAATGTTATTGCCGTGCCCTCTATTGCGGCCTCCATGGACGGACGGTTTTGGGCTTTTGGACATCCTAACTTTACGACGACCTTTATTCCTCCTCTAGGAATCCTCTATAAATCACCGGGGGATCTAGGCGAAAACTACGCAGGGCTCTTTACCAATGGCTTTGTCAACCAAGAACAGCTTTTAGGAAGCACAGTGTTTCAAGATGATTCAGTGCCTTTCTATGGCTACTTCCCAAGTGTAGATGGCCTTATCTATGATGAAAAGCGAGCGGCGCTTTACGCCCTCTATGCGGCAAACTCACCGGACTTTTCTCAGAATATGAGGCTCTACCTCATGATCTCGCGAAATAACGGTCTTACATGGTCGCGCCCGTTTGACATCGCCACCTCCAATTTTGCCAACCGCGGCTTTAGTGCCATGGCAGTAGATCCTAAATCGGGCAATTTATTTGTAGGCTGGTACGACGGAAGAAAGGACAAAGAGGATCTCCAAAACATCCAGTACTATGGCGCCATGGTAAAGGCATGCGACTTAGACCGGTTGGTAAATGAGATTCCACTCTCCAACCCATTCTTCCTTATCCCGGATCAAGGCTCGCCGGATCAACCGGACTCCACCGACTAAGAGAGCGTGAACATTGTTCACGCTCTTGGAGATACTTTGTGAGCCTTAAGCGATCTCGCGATTAAGGTGTGTGCTAAATTAAAAGCTCGAGAAAAATCGCAGCACTCCAAAGACCTACGGTCGAAAAAACCGTATTTTTTCACAGGGAGCAGTGTCCGGCGATTGGGCGATTCGGATAAATTACGTTGCTCAAATCGCACGAATCTCGAGACGCCGCCCTTTTTACTGACTAGTTCATAGAATTTCCTAGGTTAGCCTCCTCCTCTACTTATTACATGCTTGTTCCAGCCTTCTCTTGTCGCTCTCTTGAGTCTCTTGTAAGTTTCTCAGGAAGGCAACAAGTAGCCCTTCCGTGAAAAAAACTTTTCCGATAAAACATGTTGTAACTCTCGAAGAGGAAATATATGGCATGTCCTATATGCATTGCTAGTGCGGCTGCAGCGGGAATAGTTGGTTGGTTATACTATAAAAAGGAGAAGGTGATGACAGGTCATAAGAGGGCGACACGCGAAGAGTGGCTGGCGGAAAGGCGTAAGCTTCTTGAGCTAGAAAAAGAGCTTACCCAAAAAAGTGACGAGCTTGCCAAAAAGCGCCAGGAGCTACCTTGGGTGCGAGTGGAGAAGCAGTATCGATTTGATACCGATGAAGGTAGTGTCATGCTTGCGGACCTATTTAGGGGCCGCTCTCAGCTTCTTATTTACCATTTTATGTTTGGGCCCGATTATACAGCTGGTTGCCCATCTTGTTCATCTATTGCAGATGGCTTTAATGGCATCTGGAAGCATCTTGCAAGCCATGACGTGATGCTATGGGCAGTCTCTCGAGGAGAACTTAATAAACTCCAAGACTATAAAAAGCGCATGGGGTGGACCTTTCCCTGGGCATCATCTCACGGAAGTGACTTTAATTACGACTTTACCGTTTCGATTACCGAAGAGGCTCAGGCTAAAGGAAATGTCGAATACAACTACCAGAAAGAAACCCAAAATTTTGATAGCAAGCAGTCGCAAGAAAGCGATGCTTTTATGCAGAAGATTGCAGCCATGGCAGGAACTGATGTCGCTACATACATACGTGAACGACCTGGCATGAGCGCCTTTATACTTGAAGATGGCGTTGTCTATCACACCTATTCTACCTACGCCCGAGGCCTTGACGCCCTTTGGGGGGCCTACCAGTGGCTCGATCGTGCCCCAAAAGGGCGAAACGAAACAGGCTATTGGTGGCGCCGTCATGACGAGTATGACAAGGATTGACCGACGTCCTTGCACCTAGCTTGTTATGCCTTATTATATAACCAAAATAAAAAGTGCCGGACTGGTGTGCGATTCGTCTCAAATCGCCTTTGCAAAATCCGCTATTGGGCAAGATGGAAATGCTTGAACCTAAAAACTACGGTACGTATAGTACAACTCGCGCATTTTTAAAAGGTGATGTTCTCGATAGCAATGGCAAGACCTTTGAATTTTCTAAAAAGTTACTTAATACGTTCGTGCGAAAAGTAGGTGCGGTTAAATGACAATGTCTATTATGAAATTTGTAATAATAAATATTCCATAAGTGAGATTTTTATGATCCAATGTCTTGGAAGCGCAACACATGCACGTACGCCTGCAGAACTCGCCTATCCCACTATTTTGATGAATTTTCCATTTACGCTCGATACTGCGTATGCAAATAATCCCGACATGGAACGAAATCCTAATAGACAGATTGATTACGAAAAGGCATTTAGGCAATTTTTGACACTCTATCACTATTTAGCGGGCGCATCTCTCGTATATCTATTGCCAAGTGAAGGTGACTTTCAGGATCAGGTCTATGTGGCAAATCTGGGTGCGTTCCTTCCGCACATAAAAGATCGCAGCGTGATTCTGCTTTCAAAATATAGATCTCCTCCTCGGATTGGTGAAGACATAGTAGGGTGTAAATTTTTTGAGAGTATGGGATACGAAGTGTACCAGTCTCCCTTTTACTGGGAAGGGGAGGCCGATCTCAAATTCTTGCGCGATAACATATATATCGCAGGATATGGTATTCGTACCGACCTGGAGGCGCATCGATGGATGGAAGAGAATTTCGACATGAAGGCGATTTCAGTTGAGATGCACGACGGAAGGCTCTATCACCTTGACTGCTCTATTTTCGCTCTTTCTGAATCAAAAATTCTTGTTAACACTACCTCGCTCACAAAAGAGGGCCTTGCTGCCTTAGAGCAGGTGGCAGAAATTGTCGCAATTCCAGAACAGTTCAAGTATGACTATCTTACAAACTCAAAGAGGATCGGCAATAAGCTGCTCTCAGATGCGACAGGACAGGTGCGCGAATTTTTCACAAAAATGTGCTTAGATCACAACTTTGAGCCTGTGTATTTCGATCTTACAGAGTACTGGAAATCAGGCGCAGACTTAAGCTGCATGATCATGCACCTAAACTAGCACTTATTCGAGACGGGCAAGACCCTTAGAGCGGCTTTTTTCAAAGCAATATTTCAAAAAGCTCACCGATGATACAAGAAAGAACAGGTTCAATCCTAAGCTCGCAAGAAAAGGGGCAAGTGCGAACCCTTGGCCATAAAAACTTGTTCGCATACCCTCAAATATATATGAGCTAGGCAGACACAAGGCTACATACTGCGCCCAGTCCGGCAAAGTAGAAAGAGGATAAAAGACACAGCTAAAGGGAGCAAAGAGAGGTGCTATCATCCAAACAAAAATCTCAACCTGATGCCCCCAGCTCATGATAAGTCCGGCTGTAAAAAAACCAAGTGACCAGCCAAAAAGTAGCAGCATAAAGGCGTATGGTATAAATACCCACCCTATCGAAAAGACATTCACAGAATAGAGCAAAAACACAAGGCTTGAGCCAAAGAGGATGGTGATGATCAGCTTTGCAAATGAGAGCAGAAGCACACCAGCAACCCATTCTCTCAATTTCAAAGAAGTGGAAAAAAAGTTTACAAGATTTCGGTGCCAAAACTCCTGTAGAAGACTAAAGGAGATGTCAATGGAGCCGCGCCAGCTCACCTGCCAAAAAATAA
Source organism: uncultured Chlamydiales bacterium (assembly GCA_963826935.1). GTDB lineage: Bacteria > Chlamydiota > Chlamydiia > Chlamydiales > FEN-1388 > SZAS-7. Next base: position 833,044 of record CAWGYH010000002.1, read on the forward strand.
GTCCTGTCATAAGTATGAGGGAAAGATCAGCCGTCTCGTTTTGCTTTTCGATCCAAAGCGAGGCAAGACCCCAGAGCAATATATCTACTAAAGGGGAATAAAAAAGATCCGAAAGTTGGTTTGGTCCTTTCATCATCGAATAGTAGTATCGAAAAAATACAGCTTTAATCCGCTTCCAGCTCATCGGGCACCTTTTGCAACATATACAAAGAAATCATCCAGTGAGGGCTCCTCAATTTTTATAGAGCTATAAGAGACCCCCCTTGAAGTTATAGCTTGCAAAAACTGAGGAATTTGTTCTTCATCCATCATAAGCTCCACCGTCGTGTGCTTTTGAGTATAGTTATAATTACTGGCCTTTGCTAGTTGAAGGGCATGATTGAGGCCATCTACAATTTCTAACCGTAGAAGAGATCTGGATATCCTCTCTGCAAGCCTTTTGGGCCGATCATCTGCGATGAGCTTCCCGCGTTGTAAAAAGATGGCTCTATCGCAAATCTGCATCACCTCGTCCATCTTGTGAGATGTGAATAAGATCGAGACCCCGCTCTTTTGCCTCTCCTCGAGCAAAAAAGTGCAGATATCTTGGGCTATATCCGGATCCAAAGAGGCTGTCGGCTCATCTAAGAGAACAATTTTTGGCTTTATAAAAAAAGCCTTTACAAGCATAAGTCTTGTGACCTGTCCTGCAGAAAGAGCTGATACCTTCTCCTTTTTTTTATCTAAAATGCCAAAACGCTCTAAAAGCGGGTCAAAGCGCTTTTTGCTTTCTTTAGGATCTAATCCATATAGGTAGCCGCAAATGTCAAGATTTTCTTTTACTGTAAGTAGCCATGGCATGCTTGTATAGGTGCTGGCAAACGATACTTGCTGTAAGATTTCGTCATGAAATAGAGCGAAATTTTTGCCAAAATAGCAGATGGAGCCGCTTGTGCTTGTAAGAGTGCCTAGCAGCATCTGGATAGTGGTAGTTTTACCGGATCCATTTGGACCTAATAGGCCTAAAATTTCCCCTTCGTCCAGATGAAATGAAATATCATCCACCGCGACAAATGGCCTTGATGTTTCATATACTTTTTTTAACTTTTGGACCGATAGAGCATGCATAACTAGGATTTCCTGCTTTTTGCGCTTGAGCAGAAAAAAAGCAAGCCTACGGCTTGTTTATTTGACACCATGATCATTTTAGGGCCTGAGTCTAGGTGCTTAAGAGAATAGCCGCAAAAGCTTAAAAAGGTATAGAAAAAAGAAGGGCTTTTTTATGAATATCCCTCGCAGCTAAACCCCTTTTGCCCAGGTAAGGAGGGGGGTAAGAAGCTCTTGGTAAGTGGTTTCCGGGGCGGTTTTGCCGGCGTAACTGATTGGGGCTAGGGTTTGGATGGATGGGATGAGCAGCTTTTTGTCCGACTCAGAGAGGGTAGGGCTTGCTGCAACATAGTCTGCAAGTTCATAGAGGCCCGTTTGGTGGAAGGGGCGATTTTCTTTGGTTTCTAGGGCAACGCGAACCAGTTCTATAAGGGCTTTCCAGCGATCGGATTGTGATAAAGAGGGGTTTTGGAGGCTCTTTATGGTTTTTTGAAGGGGCGACTCTTTAGCTGGTTTGGGCCGTTTTGCCATCTCTAACACTTCGTAGTAGATGATTGCCCAAATGCAGAGGCAGCTTACGGCGATGATAGCGGCAAGGTAGGCAAGGCTATTCCAGGCAATGCTGAAGCGGTTGTAGCTTGACTCGTTTTGTTTTTTAAGCAGCTCTTGAAGCTGCTTTGAAATGAGGGCAAGGCGATTTTGCGGGCTAAGATCTATTCTTTTTTCCGGATAAAGGGGCAAAAGGTGTGCCAAGGGAAGATGTAAAGGGGCAATTTTTTCACAAACGACCGCAACCGGCGGTACAAGATAGTCGCTACTGGCAAACGAGATAATTCCCGGGGCAAAGATGAGCGTTCCCGTATGTTTGGGAGCTAATGTAAAATGAATGGCATTTGCAGTGACGCTGGAAGAAACTATTTGGAACGAATGGTTAGAGGCTGCAGAGACGTTGGAGAGAAAGGTAGATGTGTCAGGAGCTGCTTCTTGCGGATAGGAGAGGCTAATAACTACATCGAGCGTACTATCTAGAGCAAGAGAGCTTTTATCGGCCTTTGTACTGATGGAAATATCGGCGTACAGAGAGGTTGTTATAAGTGTTAGTAACAGCGCCAAGATTCGCATTAGCGCCTCTTTTTTTTGCGTAGTTTAAAGTAGGCAGCAAGGCGCTCTACAAAGGAGCCTTTAGTATCTATGGAGATAGCGCCGGCTTTTGTCTTTGTGGCAAGAGTTTCAAACGCGGCATGGCGCGATTTCGCGTTTGCGGCAACCTCCTGTACTGTATGGCCCGTTACATCGACAAGAAAGCTTACTCCTGATTCGATATCTTGAACGCGGCAGAGGTTAAGCTCGGGAATATTGCATTCAAAGGGGTCAAAAAGGCGTATTGCCACAAGGTCATCCCTTTTAGCGGTGTAGCTAAACTGCTTTTCATAGCCCTCGTCTAAAAAATCGGACAGCAAAAAGCAGATGCAGCGCTTTTTTGAGGCCATATTAAAGGCATCCAGGGTTTGTGAAAGTGAGGTTTTATTATTTTTTGGATGAAAGCCAATAAGCTCGCGTACAAGGCGCGCGCCGTGGCGAAGGCCTCTTCGGGGCGTTATCTCCTTTTGGATTCCTTCCGAGAAGAGAATAAGGCCTACCCGGTCGTGGTTATATATAGCTGAAAAGGCAATAAGGGCGCCAACTTCGGCAAGGCGAGTATGTTTTGTTTCAAACTGGCTTCCAAAAGCTAAAGAGCCTGAAACGTCAACAATAAGCATAACTGTGAGGTCCCTCTCCTCTCGAAACTCCTTTACAAAGGGGCGTCCTGTCTGAGCCGTCTTTTTCCAGTTTATGGAGCGGACGTCATCGCCATTTTGAAATTCGCGTATATCTTCCATTTCAATGCCCCTGCCTTTAAAGGCAGAGGCATACATGCCTGAGAAGACATCCAGCACCTGACGCTTAGCTGTAAGCTCGATCTTTCGCACTTTACTTGCAAGAAGCTCTATTTCAGATTTCACGGTACCGGTATTGTGTTAAAGATTTTCTCTATGATGTTGTCCGGAGTAAGCTCTTGTGCTTGTGCTTCATAGGAGAGCACCAGACGATGGCGCAAGATATCGGCGCCAACGGCTTTTACATCAAATGGCGTAACGTAGGATCTTCCGTTAAGGAGCGCATGGGCTCGAGAACAGCTAGCCAGCCAAAGGCTTGCTCTTGGCGATGCTCCATATTCAAGCAGACCCGCAATGTCAACGCCCGCCTCTTTTGGCGCGCGTGTTGCGCCTACTATGGTTATGATGTAGTTTAATATCTTGTCATCTAGATAGATCTTTCTTACAAGGTTTTGGAGCATGGCAATCTCTTGAGGGCCCATCTGGGGAGTGATTTGGACCGGAGCTTGTGCCCCATAGCGCAGTACGATTTCCTTTTCGTCCTCATGGCTTGGGTAGCTTATGAGAATTTTCATCATAAAGCGGTCGGTTTCAGCTTCAGGCAACGGGTAGGTGCCCTCCTGTTCTATCGGGTTTTGCGTGCCAAGGACAAAATAGGGAGTTAGCGTTTTAAACGTTTCGCCGCCTATCGTCACCTGCTTTTCCTGCATAACTTCCAACAAGGCAGACTGTACTTTGGGGGGTGCGCGGTTTATTTCGTCAGCAAGCACAATATTGGTGAAAACGGGGCCCTTTTCGACAGAAAAGGTTCCCTCTTTGGGGTGAAAAACCGATGTTCCAATAAGGTCAGAGGGAAGAAGGTCAGGCGTAAACTGTATGCGCTTAAAGTCAAGCGAAAGCGCTTTGGCAAGAGTATTTACTGCCAAGGTTTTAGCAATGCCCGGAACGCCCTCTAAAAGCAGGTGGCCGCTGCAGACTATTGCCATAATAAGCCTATCGATTAGCTCCTTTTGACCAACAATTGCTTTTGCGATCTCTTTTTGAAGGCGTTCTATAAGGATCGTTGCCTTCTGGATCTCTTGGTCTATATTTTCTTTTTCCACACTCTTCTCTCCAAAATATTCGTTCCCCTACCACTATCCGTGCCCCCATGGCGTCAACTTAAGCCCTTTTTTTAATCTTAATCTCGATCTTGATCTTGATCTTAATCTTTCTTTTTTTCTTCATACATTTCGCTCTGAAATTGAGACCAAGATCAAGATCAAGAAAAAGGGAGGCTAGCAGCCCATTTCTTCATTCGAGCCGTATATACCAAATTAATGCATTGGCATCCAGCGGCTTTTCACCTGCATCTTTTGAGGTCGCTTTTGGTTGCCTTTTTCTGTTTCTTCTACTTTGCTGCGGCTGAAGGGCATGAGGCGCGCAAGCATCTGCTCAATTTTTTCCTTTTCTTTTTGGATGAGTGACCATTGGTCGCCTGTGAAGTTTTGCGGGGTGTTAAAATAGTCGCGAAGCTGCCTGGGGGAGAGGTTGTTTTTGACGTAAACCTGCTCAAGAGAGTCGGCAAGCAGGTTGTGCAGCTTTTGATACTCTTCTAGCTTATGGGCAATCTGTTCGTCGGTTAAGAGAGGAAGTTTTTCTTTCTCAGTGCGAGCAGGCTCTTCCCTAAGCACTTTTTTCAAAGCCTTTTTGCGCTCCATTTTTGAGACAGCATCAAAGATGCTGGAATATTTTTCTCTTTTTTCGTCCGCCATAAACTGCTATATAACACCCCTCCTATTTTTATTTTATCAATAAAATAATTAAAAAATAAACTTTTATATCTCATTCAGTTGCACTTTATAGCCTAACTTCATATACTATCTCCCGATAGGTATGGGGGTTTTATACGTTATGGCTTATGTTGAAGAGTTCCGCAATCAGCTTCAGGCACGAGATTTTCAAAAAATCATGCAACTTTGGCATGAGTACTGCCAGGGCGACATTCCTGACGGGCAGGAGATCATCGACATTTTGCAGCTTGTAAAGCAGTCTGACTTTGCAAAGCCATTTGGGCAGTATGTAGAGGCTATTTTGCCGCTTGTGCTGCAGGTAAGTGAGGATGAAATAAAGCTCGATGCTTTAAAGCTTATCTTCGACCTTGAGACAACCAATAGTGAAACTCTTTTTTCTATTGCTCAAGAACTATTAAGCCGCTTTTCTCAAGATCCAGCCTTTAACGATAAGATCCGATTGATTGGCATGCGATCTCGCGACAATTTTCAGGGTGCTCTATCCAATTATTTACTCCTGAACCACATCCAAAAGGGGAATTTTGTCCTCCATACTGCCGGCTGGGGAGTGGGGGAAATTATGGACTTTTCCTTTCTTCGCGAACAGATCTCAATTGAGTTTGAAAATCTAAACGGTTTGCGCAAAGATATCTCATTCAAAAATGCCTTCAAGACCTTAATACCTGTGCGAAAAACCCACTTTTTAGCTCGCCGCTTTGCAGAACCCGACCTGCTTGAAAAAGAATCGCGCGAAAACCCTGTTCAGATAATGCACGGCCTCTTAAAAGATTTAGGGCCAAAGAGCGCCTCTGAAATCAAAGAGCTATTCCTAGATGCTGTTATACCGGAGGAAGATTACTCCAAATGGTGGCAGCAGACGCGTGTGAAGCTTAAAAAAGATGATCTTATCGAAAGCCCTGACAACCCAAAAATGGCCTATACTTTGCGCCGCGGCCTGGCATCTGTTAACGATCGCATCCAGAAGGCTTTTAGCGGCAAAAAGACGTTCCAGGACATACTGACTGCCGCTCACAACTTAACGCGCGACTTTCCCGAGACTTTGCGAGATGCCGAATCCAAAGAGGTGGTTATCTCAAAAGTAAAAGGACTTCTTGAAGCTCCAAAGATTTCAGAAGATGAGCTTTTGCAGGCGCTTCTCTTTTTAGAACATACATTAGGCGTTACGACTCACCAAGATGCCCTAAAGGCAAAAATCGTCGGTTTAAAAGATGTAAATAGCTGCCTAAAAAGCATTGAAGTAATCGCATTAAAAAAGCGGCTTTTAACACTCGTTCAGTCTCTCAGAAGCGATTGGCAAGATATCTTCAAAGCGCTCCTATTTACGATCGATCAAAATACCCTTCGAGACTATATTTTGAAGGAACTAGATGTTGATGCTACGCGCGATGCCCTTAAAAAGCAGCTAAGAGAACTTTTTGAACATCCTAAAAAGCATCCTGAAGCGCTTGCGTGGTATTTCCAGAAGATTATAGAGGGGAGTGAAAAGTACTTCCAGAAAACTGAAGATAAGGCATTGGCTTTTGAAGGGTATCTCATACTCTTGCATAGTCTTGATCAAAAGACGGAGTTTCGCGATCTTGCCAAAAAAATGTACACAATCCTTACCCAAGATCGCTTTGAAGTGGTTCGCGAGTTTTTAAAAGAGGCGCCCGTTCTTTTTGTGAAGGAGTTTTTACTTTTGGCAACAAAATGCCAGGTTTTCTCAGATCATGAAAAGAAGATTTTTCATTCGCTCGCAGCAGTGGCGCATCCGGAACTTGCCAAGGCAAAAGAGGAGACCCATCCTCACGATAACGGCGTGCTCTGGACAACACAAGAGGGCTACGGTAAGGTTCACGAGCGCATCAAACAGATCGGCACTGTGGAGATGGTGGCAAATGCAAGAGAAATTGAAACCGCAAGAGGACATGGGGACTTAAGAGAAAATGCAGAATATAAGGCTGCCTGTGAAAGAAGATCGCGTCTTCAGTCAGAACTAAAAAGTCTCTCCGATCAGTTTCGCCACGCGCGCATCATCACAAAAGATGACATCATCACCGATATTGTAAGCGTTGGTGCAAAAGTTGACCTTAAAGGACCAAAGGGCAATGCCCTCTCCTATACAATACTTGGTCCATGGGATGCAAATCCCGATGACAATGTGCTGTCGTTTCAGTCAAAGCTTGCTCAAGCTATGCTTGGCAAGAAGAAGGGAGAGATCTTTGAATTTAAAAATGAGCAATTTACAGTCGTTTCTATAAAAAGCTATCTTGAATAGGATCGATAGATGGAACTTGTCATAGCCTCAGCCAACACCCAAAAGGTGCTGCAGTTTCGCCAGATGTTTAAGGAGCTGCTGCCAAAGTGTACTCTTATGTCGCTATTTGACTTTCCGGCATATTCCGCGCCTGCCCACGAGCCATCTAAGACCCTTCAAGAAAATGCTTTAATAAAAGCCAAAGATGCTGCAGCTTCTCTTAATAAAAACTGCCTCGCTGAGCAGTGGGAGCTTGTTTTGCCCTCTCTTGGCCCAGATGATCAGCCTTTTCGAGGCTCTACAACCGCTATACAGATAAAAGAGATTTTAAATGCACTTATTGGAAGGCCAGATCACGAGCGATCTGCCTGTATAGAATCTTGTGTTGCTATTGCCACTTCTGAAGGCAAGGAGCGCCTTGCTGTTGGACGCACAGAGGGGTTTATAGCAGATTCTGAACGTGGAAAAGGCAGTTTAGATTATGATTCAATCTTCGTAAAGCATGACTATATGAAGACGCTTGCAGAGCTATCTCCCTCTGTCCGTTCGCGTATTTCCTCCCGTAGAAAGGCCTTAGAAAAGCTCATAGGTTTCCTAGAGAGCCTAAGGTAGATGGAATATTATGTTGATGGCTATAACCTTCTTTTTAAGGAAGCAAGAGTCTATTCTGCAGGAACGCTTGAAGAGTCAAGAAAGAAGCTTATCGAGGAGCTTGATAAGCTAGCTGATATTGGCAAGATAAGCCTCACAGTAGTCTTTGACGCTCCCTTTCAAAGTGATGATCTAAAGCGCGGCCATTACAACTCCCTTGAGATTATCTTTACTGCGAAGGGCCAAACTGCCGATGAATATCTCGAGCTTGTCGCCATCCACAAAGGCAAGAGGGCCTGTATCGTTACAAATGATAAGGGGCTAGCTTATAAGGCGAAGGCAGCTCAAGCTTTTGTTGAAAATGTCCATACTTTCATCCTGCATCTTCGCAAAAAATGTCGAAATAAGATTGCCAAAAGCCACAAACAGCCCCTGCGTCAACAGCTTCAGTCTACTCCTGATGTCAAAAAGACAGAGAGAAAACCCATAGTTGTTGACATGAACAATCTTCCTCCGCTTTCAGATCTTGAAGCGTGGGAAGAAATTTTCACTTCTCGGCCGCTTTTGTAGAAATACTCACCACTCTAGTCACTGAGAGCAGTGAGAGAGTGTGAGATGGGGAGAAAAATAGATTATTTTTTCTCAATTTTCTCAAATTAGCTCTGTGTGCTCAGTGCCTAGAGTGGTGAATTGTGCCGAATGTCTTTCCGATCCAGAAAAAGTTTTCATTGACACAATTTATCTCTCCTCGTAATTTGAGGATTTGCTATCACTTTATATTATTTTATCCCGCTATGGGGCTGAAGATGGAGAGAACTATGTTTAAAAAGTTATGTGCTACAATTATTGCTGCAGTATGCATGCAGTTAAGCACAAGTGCGGTAGAGGCGAAGACTACAAAGGTACTTGATCTGACTCTTGATAGAGCAGACATTGTGGAAAAAGATCGCAAAAGCTCAAGCTCAAGCTCATGTAGCCGAGGCCCACGGGGCAAGCGCGGCAAAAGAGGCAAGCGCGGATCAACCGGTCCAGAAGGTAGCTCCGGCCCTAAAGGGTGTGTAGGGAATAATGGCCCGCAAGGCCCGCAAGGTCCTCAAGGGCCAAAGGGAGACGCGGGTGCTATGGGTCCAATAGGTCCAATGGGTCCGCAAGGTCCCCAAGGGCCCCAAGGCCATCATGGGAAAGATGGCGAACGCGGTCATGAAGGCAAAAAAGGCTGTAGGGGTGAACGTGGAAAAACTGGCCGTCATGGACATGATGGCAAAGATGGAAGAGATGGGCGCAATGGAAAAAATGGAAAAGATGCAACAGACATCAACCCGCTTTGCTGTGATATCTTTGTAGATGGTTCTACACCGCTCCCAGATCATCAGCAAACAGGGTCTATTGCCGCACCATTTTCATCGATTCAAAAGGCGGTTGATAAGGCGAGATTTGTTTTCTGTGCAAGCTGCAAAAACTGCCGTACTATCAACATTCTTATCACTGCCGGCTGCTATAACCTTGGCGATAGCGAAAATGATGCTGTAATTAGCATCGTAGGACCTACAAAAATAAACTTGATAGGCCTTGGCCCCGTAACTCTTGGCGGCTTTACTGGCTGCGCATGTCAACCAGAAGGCGATGATGCACCGGTAAGTATTAACTGGGCGCCAAGCGTCTGCAATATAGAATCGGGTGTTCGTCCAACGCTTACCATCACAACGATGAATACTATTGCAGATTCTATTACTCCCTATCAAAGCTACTCTAATAAGTTTAGAATTGGCGGAAGTATCAACGTTGTAGCATCAGCTTGTGGTAACGACTCATGTTCTACATCGACGCACACTTCTTACTCATCCTCAACAACTACAAATGGCGTACACTATCGCCATCACGTGAGCGACAGGGTAAGCATTTCAAGCCGAGGAAGTATGTCGAGGAAGCACTCTTCGACACGTAAAGCTTCTAACAGCAAGTTTTCAGCGCGTCAGAAGTCAAAAGATAACACGAGCTATGGAGGCAAGTCTATATCTCGCCGCCATAAAGGCAAGCGCGTGCTCTTTACAGATTCCGGAAGTATCTATGCAAGCAAGAGCAACGTAAGCGTCAGTGAGAGTGCGGATTCAGGTCATCTCAGCCGCTCATCAGCAAGCTGGCATAGAACGCGCCATGGAAGCACGTCCTCATCACATAGTTCGACCTCGACAAGCTACACTGTCAGTTCAAGGCCATCAGGGGTAGAGCCTCATGGTTCAACTCCGGTTATTGTATATGGGAAGGGCACAAAAAAGGACCACCATAAGAAAGCAAAAAGCAAAAGGGCTCATCATAAGAAGGTAAAGGGCAAAAAGAGGGTCAAAAAGGGCATCTTTGATCTCTTCAAAAAAGGGACCGCTCCAGAGGTGTCTGAAGTGATCTTCGAAGAGCAAAACGACCCCGGCGAGTCTCCAGGACCATGCCTTGCAAATCAGTGCGATCTTTGCTGCGGCTCGCAAGTGCAAAGCTGCCTGCCGGCAGAGCTTCACTTGAATGGCGAGGTGTTTGGTGATCTGAACGTGTCAGGTATAGCTATGCTCTACCTCTACAAGTCACGCATCCACGGCTATGTTGCCGCACCAAATGCTGACATTGTCGTTGCAGAAAGAACGCGTTTTGACAATACCGTAACTATTCACTACTACGGCTATATTGCAGGATGCGAAATCTTGAATGGCATCACGGTAACAGATATTAACCTCTGGGATTACCTTGCCCTCGAAAACTGCACCAAGGACTTTGGCGCAGCATGTAACAGCCTGTTTCTAACAGGATTTTTTAACTGCTTCTTCTGCGGCAACTTTACAGGCCAGGCCGATGCCTGCTTTAGTTACGATCCTGTAACTGGCTGCTCGTTTGTGAACAATAGCGGTGTCTTGGTTGGCGGCGTAATGGCCTGCCCTCTTGTGTCGTACTGTTCTAATGTGACGACATGCCCGCCAACAGTGACAACCTGTACCCCATCTGCTGTGTCTGGTGGCGCGGCATGTCCGGATGTAGGAGTTACTGCTGCTGCTATGATGGCGTGCCCTGCGCCGTAGTTTTTAGCAACAAAGGACAGGCAACGTAATAGTTGCCTGTCTTTTTTTTTCCTAATGGTGTCAACTTAAGCTCTTTTTTTTGTCTTGATCTCGATCTTGATCTTGATCTTGATCTTTTTTTTCTTTTCTTTTTCTTTTTTTCTTCATACATTTCGCTTTGAAATCGAGACCAAGACCAAGACCAAGACCAAGATCAAGACCAAGATCAAGACCAAGATCAAGAAAGACACGGGCGCGGGAATGTGGGGGGGATAGGGTTATTTTAGTTGTAAAATACCCCCACATTTGAAATCATACTTGTTTTTTTGGTGAGAAGAGATGGCAAGGTTAGTATCAGGGTCTGTTGTGTTCGATGGCGTTTCAAAATCGTACGGCGATGTACTAGCGTTGAATAACGTATCATTTGAAATTGAAAGCGGACAATTTTTTTCTATTTTGGGGCCTAGCGGCTGTGGAAAGACAACACTTTTACGCCTTGTAGCAGGTTTTGAAAAGCCAGACCAAGGAAGAATTTTAATTGATGGGCAAGATATTACGGGCCTGCCGCCCAACCAGCGGCCTGTAAACACCGTGTTTCAGCAATATGCCCTCTTTCCGCACCTCAGCGTCTGGGAAAATATTGCCTTTGGCTTGCGCGTTGCAAAAAGACAAGAGCCGGAAATCGAGGAAGAAGTAGGCAAGATGCTAAAGCTCATCCAGCTTGAGCATTTAGGCCACAAAAAGCCTGATGAGATTAGCGGCGGCCAAAAGCAGCGCGTGGCAATAGCAAGAGCCCTTATTAATAAGCCGCGTGTGCTGCTGCTTGATGAGCCGCTTGCAGCGCTCGACCTCAAGCTTCGTCAAAAAATGCTTTTAGATTTAGACCTTATCCACGACGAAGTGGGCATCACATTTATCTTCATCACCCACGACCAGACAGAGGCTATGGCAGTATCAGATCGCATAGCAGTGCTGCACCACGGCAACGTCGAGCAGATTGGTACGCCTATGCAGCTCTATGAGGCGCCAAAAAGCAGCTTTGTAGCTGCCTTTATTGGCGACACAAACTTCTTTGATGGCCGAGTTGTAAGTAAGATCGATAAAGACTACAGCCTGCTCGAAGTTGAAAATTTCCCTAATATCCTCTGCTTTAACGATAAGCATATCTCAAGCGGCGAGCTTGTGCACCTGAGCGTTCGCCCCGAAAAGATACGAATTTCTAGAGAAAAGCCCGAACAAAAGCCCAATCACAACCTCTTTTCAGGGGTTATTGAAGATGTGGTCTATAAGGGCGATCATACGAAACTTTGGGTGCGATGCGAGTCTCAAGCGATCGGCGTTGTGCAGCTGCACAGCCGCTTTTTGCTAGATGAAAAGCCCCTTACTTGGAATGATCATGTCTACATTTCCTGGCATGCGGACGACGGCTTTATGCTTGAAAAGTACTCAAAAGTTGATTCTGTGCAAGAGATAAGCGTTGAAGAGGCAATAGAGCCTGTTGAGGTTATTGAGGGCTCAAAAGAATGAAGAAATTCGATAAAGAAGAAATAGCTCTGACTATGCCCTCCTATGGATGGCTTGTCATCTTCTTTCTTATCCCAACCATTTTAGTTTTTGCCTATGCCTTTCAGTCCAATAGTGTCCAAGGATGGACCACATCTACCTTTGCATCGGTTTTTGGGACAGACTACCTTATCATTTTTTGGCGGACGATATGGCTTAGCGCCGTAACTACGCTGGTCTGCCTGTCGCTTGCGCTTCCGCTGGGATACTTTCTTGCAAGGGCAACGCCTCGGATTCAAAAAGTATTTTTACTTTTGGTTATCATGCCCTTCTGGAGCAGCTTTTTGGTGCGAATTTTTGCCTGGAAAACCCTTCTTCATCCCGACGGCATGCTGAGAAAGACCTTAACCTTTCTTCACATCATTGGCGATGATACCTTTTTGCTCTATAACCTTGGAACCGTGCTTGTGGTAATGATCTACTCCTACCTTCCATTTGCCATTTTGCCGATCTATGCCCAGTCTGTTAAATTTAACTATCACCTTATTGAAGCAGCTCGCGATTTAGGCGCATCGGAGTCGCGCGCATTTTTTAAGATATTTATTCCGGGCGTGCGTCGCGCCATTTTGACTGCAGCGGTGCTCGTCTTTATCCCTGCAATTGGCGCCTATGTGATACCCGATGTTGTTGGAGGAACCTCTAGTGAGATGATAGGCAATAAAATTGCCCAGCGCATCTTTATAGACCGCAACTTGCCTCAGGCAAGTGCCTTGTCAAGTGTGCTTGCACTTGTAGTGCTTGTTCCAATAGCGCTATCTGCCTATTTACATACCAGAGGCGAAAGGAGGCCTGCACGATGAAGTCAGGACGCCTTTCGCTTACTCTTGCGGGCTTTGTGCTCTTTTTTCTCTACCTTCCAATCATCGTTTTAATAGCAAATTCCTTTAATGAATCGCGCTTTGGCGGCGTATGGACGGGCTTTTCGCTTAAATGGTATGAAAAGCTTTGGAATGAAAGGGCTATCTGGTCTGCGCTTACCAACTCGCTCATCATCGCTACAGTCTCTACCTTGGTTGCTACGGTGCTAGGCACAGTAGCAGCTTTAGCGCTCTATAAGTACAGGTCGTTTTTGCAAAAAAGCCACTATGCGCTTATCTACACGCCCCTTATCATCCCCGACATTTTGATGGGAGTAAGCCTCTTGCTCTTTTTTGTCTCATTGCACTGGTCGCTTGGCCTGTTTACCGTCTTTATTGCCCATACAACCTTTTGTATAAGCTATGTGACAATGCTTGTAAAGGCGCGCCTTGAAAACTTCGATAGGGCGCTCATAGAAGCAGCCTATGACCTTGGGGCAAACTCCTGGGATGTTTTCTACCGCGTGCTGATACCCTACCTTGCCCCCGCAATATCTGCCGGAGCGCTTTTAGCCTTTACCCTGTCTATTGACGATTTTGTTATTACCTTTTTTGTGGTAGGGCCCGGGGTAACTACCTTGCCGATATACGTCTATGGCATGATTAAGTTTGGCTCGCCGCCGCTTATCAACGCCTTGTCGACGGTGCTGATTGTCGTAACTTTTTTTATAGTATGGCTAAGCCATCATTTAAGTGAGAAAAAATGAGATACCTTTTATTGTTATGCCTATTACTAGCTTCTTGCGGCTCAAAACAGCCCGAGCTTCACGTCTATACCTGGGCCGACTACATAAACCCTGAAATTGTTGACCGGTTTGAAAAACAGTATGGCTGCAGGGTAGTTCTTGATACCTTTGACTCTAATGAGTCGATGTTTGCTAAAATACGCCTTGGCGCAGCAGGCTATGACATCATTGTGCCAAGCAACTACTTTTTAGAGATCATGCAAAAAGAGGATATGCTCCAGCCCATTAATAAAGAGGCTTTGCCAAATCTAAAGTATCTCAGCCCCGCTATTGAGTCGCTTGTCGATAAAGAATCGCTGCGTGTGGGCGTGCCCTACATGATGACGCCGACCGGCCTTTCCTGGAGGAACGATCGCCTGGCAAGTTTTGAGCCGAGCTGGAATATCTTTTCCGACGACAAGTTAAAGCACCGTATGACCATGCTTAACGACCCTCGCGAGGCAATAGGAGCGGCCCTAAAGTTTTTGGGCTATAGTGCCAATACTACAAGCCTGGATGAGCTTGAAAAGGCCAAGCAGCAGCTTATACTATGGAAGCAAAACCTTGCCAAGTTTGAAAGCGAGCAGTACAAAAACGGCATCGCAAGCGGAGAGTATATCGTTGTACAGGGCTATAGCGGCGATATTTTGCAGGTGATGCAGGAAAATAATAAGGTCTCCTTTGGCCTGCCAAAAGAGGGTACAACAACTTCTATCGACTTCTTTGTCATCCCAAAAGATGCCCAAAAAGTGGCCCTCGCGCATGAGTTTATAAACTTTCTCTTTGAGCCGACAAAATGCCGCAAGCAACATGAACTTTACCTGCTACCTCTCTCCAAATAGCGAGGCCTTAGAGCTTGTTGACGCACGTTTAAAGGAGATATTCCATGAATTTTTAGCCGAAGAGGCGCTCAAAAAGATTGAAATTATCCACGACGTGGGAGCAAGTGCTGCAAGCTACAATAAAGTGTGGGATGAGGTGAAATCTTCATGAAAATGAGAGGCTACGCTAAAGCCTCTAGCTCTTTTTTGTGAAGCTCAGCCCACTGTTTTAACCGGATGCGATCCAAATAGGTAGCTCATTCATCTTTGTATGTTAAATGGACAAATCCCAAAACTGACGTTTGTTTAAATACTGGGAGCGTGCTATCTAACACATCGCTTGTATTCTGAAGCTCATTGGGATTTAGTGATGATGGAAGGGAAGGATCAGCAAAAAATGTTAATACAAAATGATCTTTCATATCTCGCCACCCAGAGGGCTGCGCTATTTCACAGATGATCGGAATATTTTCGGCAATCTTTGCATCAATCTGTTTTGCCACTTCAACCATTTTTTGCCGAAAACCTTCAGTAAATTGTATGCTAAATTTGGAGTCGTTGCAACACACCTGCACTCTTTTCCCAGCTATTAGATCATTTAATAAAGAACTCTCAGCATTAAAAACTTTATGTAATCCTCTATCGCTCCGTAAAAAACCGTTCGAAGATCCATATAAAATATGGTTACCGTTCCTGCTTGCGGTGGTAGTGACATTTGGTTGCATTTGAATACCTTCTTTTTTTGCTCTCGTACTTTACAAGATTTCCAAATTTAACAAAAGGAAAGGATCTTTCCTAGCTTTACAAAATTCTTGCCAAAGCCCGGCCCCTTGTGCAACAACTTCTATCGACTTTTTTGTCATTCTAAAAGATTGAAATTATCCACGATGTGGGATCCGCTGCTGCAAGCTACAATAAAGTGTGGGATGAGGTGAAATCTTCATGAAAACGAGAGGCTACGCCAATGCCTCTAGCTCTTTTTTGTGAAGCTCTGCCCACTGTTTTAAGGTAAGGCCTTTACGGCCTATGAGTGTCGGCAGGTCGTCTTTTACGCTGCCTATGTAGGCCATTCGGCCATCTACTATCTGCGTGCAGCAATCTTCTACGCCGCGAAAATAGGGGTCGAGAAAGCCATCAGAGCTTTTATAGGTTTTTGAGAACTCTTCTGGAGCCAAAGCGTTAGCGACAAAGGGCTTTTGTGTAACCTGGCTAAATATGTTTGCTACTTCGTGTATGTTTAGTAAGTCAGTTGAGAACCAGTAGTCCTTTGCAGCATGCTGTATGGGGCCTTCGACTAGGATTTTTGCTGCAGCTTCAGCAACATCTTCTAACGCAATCCAGCCGACTTTTTTGTCCGCGGCATAGAATGTAACCTGGCCATTTTTGGCCATTGAATACATTCCCGTAAAGTTCTGCATAAAGCAGTTTGGGTGCAAAAAAGTATAGGGAATGCCGCTTATCTTTATGTAGGCTTCCACAAGCTGATGCCAGGCAAAATGGGCATCGTAGCAGTCAAACTCCGGAGAAAAAACCCCTAAATGCACGATATGGCGGACTCCTGCCTTTTTTGCCGCATCAACAATCGCTTTACTTTGCACGAGCATGTCTACAGTATATCCTGTAACAAGAAATAGGCGATCTATGCCCTGCATAGCATCTGTGAAGGTTCTTGGGTCGTCAAGATCCAGATATACAGCTTTGCCATATGTCTGGCTAAGAGAGGCAAGCTGCTCGCGTTTTCTACTAGTTACTGTGAGTGAAATTGCATCGTTATTTTTGAGATGCTCGCAAATGAGCCCACCCACCTGGCCGGTAGCTCCCAGCACCATAATTTTAGGCTTGTCCACGTTCACCATCCTCTCCTATCGAGCTATAGCGCGAATGGATATCTGGGATTTTATAGTGCTCTTTTCGGTAATAGTCTATAAGGCGCTGCACCAGTTTATAGGGGTCATCATCGTAGATAACTTTGGCGCCTGTTTTTTTGTTAACAATTTTGATGATGTTGCGTACTTCTGAAGCTACGCCTCCCGTGCTTTCAAGAGTGCCAATGAGCTTTCCCTCATCATAGGCAATGGCAAATTCGCCAAGCGTGCCGGAGTGGCCCCCAATTATAATTACTATATCAGAACTGCGTATGTTTACTACCTCTCGTCCCATGAGGCCGCTACCGGTATAGATTATTACATCATGCGCCTCAATGGGAGCTTTGTATTTTACAATATGCTCCTCTTCACTTAAAGCAGGCGATATCCCTATCACTTCCCCGCCGGCAGCATGTGCGCCTTTTGCCGATTCAAGCGGCAATCCGGGACAAGCCCCTGTAATGGTAATACAGTCATGTTCTGCAATCGCTTTGCCAAGGTCATACGCAATCTGTTTGTCTTGCGCAAGCATTCTGCCGCTCGCAGACCCCATAACTCCAATTTTTAATTTTGCCATTTTAACCTTGATTACATTTCAATAATTACTTTAAGGGCATGAGTGTCTGCCGCACGTCCGAAGGTGTTATACGCTTCAAGAATATCCGTAAATGCAAAGTGGTGGCTGATGAGCTGTGCTGGGTTGATTTTGTGCGACTGGATGGTTTTGAGCAGCATGGGAGTTGACACAGTATCCACTAAGCGCGTTGTTATAGATATGTTTTGAGACCAGAGGCGCTCAAGATGTAAATCAGCCTTGATGCCATGAACGCCAATATTTGCAATGGTGCCCCCTGGAGCCACAATATCTTCACAGATGATAAATGTTGCAGGGATGCCTACTGCTTCTATGGCAGTATCAACTCCGCGGCCTCCCGTGAGCTTCATTACAGCCTCGGCAGCTTTTCCATCGCGGCTATTTACAGTGTGCGTTGCGCCAAGGCGCTTTGCCGCCTCAAGGCGGTGATCATCGATGTCGACCATGATAATAATCGCCGGAGAGTAAAATTGAGCCGTGAGCAGCGTTGCTAAGCCAATGGGGCCTGCACCAATAATGGCAACTGAACAACCTGGCTCTATTTTTCCATTTAATACCCCGCATTCAAAACCGGTTGGAAGGATATCGCTTAGCATCACAAGCGCTTCTTCGTCTGCCCCCTCGGGAATTTTATATAAGCTTGTATCTGCATGAGGGATCCTCACATACTCAGCCTGTGTTCCATCGATGATATGCCCTAAAATCCATCCCCCGTGTATGCAGTGGGAATACATCCCTCTTTTACAATACTCACATTTGCTGCAAGAAGAGATGCAAGAGATCAGGACGCGATCACCTTTTTTAAAGGCTGTCACTGCTGGCCCTATCTCTTCGACTATCCCAATTCCTTCATGGCCAATAATTCTTCCGGGCAGGCAGCTGGGCACATCCCCTTTCAGTATGTGAAGGTCAGTTCCGCAAATGGTCGTTTTGACAATCTTGATAATCGCATCGGTCGGATCTATCACTTTTGGCATAGGGCGCTCTTCTACGGTTTTGCTGCCAGGTCCCTTATATATAAGAGCTTTCATCGAGCCTCCTTCAGATGATGTATGCTTTAATATATCCTATAATCAGTGAAAATAATTTTAGCTATCATTTTCTGACTTAAAACTTTTTTTCGAAATCCAAAACACAATTCACCCATGAGGTGTATTCTTTTTTTTCATTGACATGTTTCTCACTCCTTGGAATAATTATCTTTTACTAAATACACTATAAATATATGAGATTATTTGATGGTATCTCTTACAGAATATTGGCCACAAGGCGTAAAATATGGTGATTCTCGATATATTATTGTAGATTATCCAGAAACAAATCCAAATAAACCTCCAAATGATCATTTACAACATGTGGTAGAATCCTGGAAGTATACAGCCTCAATACATCGTTTAGATAGCGCTGTAGCAAAGGCATTAGTTTGCGCTCCTTGTGTTGAGCACGAAGGATTCTATGATATTTCTTATTTAGAGTCCGAAATTTCAAGCAAGAAAACAACTATCCATGGAAAAATCATTGACGTAGAAGCGGAGTTTATTGTCGATAAAAAAACTCCAACTAAAAAAGTATATATAACGATTCGTATCAAAGGTATTTGTATTAATGCAGATGATAAATTTCAATTTAACCTGTATATCGCAGTCCACCGATCTCCAAAAGAAGAATCGAATGTTAGCTTGAATTTTAGGAAATTGAGCGGCTTTATATTATGATACGGGCACGGCCCTCGACATTGTGCGCTGAAAATTAAAAGGGGCCGGGGTCAATAGCGGCAACTTAAGCTCCTTAAAAAACCATGATTTTTGATAACATTCATGACTAAGCTAATCCTGCAGCGTTATATGAGGAAAAAAAATGACAGCCTATGGTAGTTTATGTACTAAAGTGTATGATATAACCAAACCGCTAGCTTCAGGTTTCGAATTAGATTTTTATAAGCAACATTTGCAAAAATCCGATTTGATTTTAGAGCCTATGTGCGGTACTGGACGCCTATTAATACCATTGCTTCAGGAAGGGTATACTGTGCATGGTTTGGATAATTCCCCTGACATGTTAGCGAATTGCCGAAAAAGAATTTCTAGTCTAGGTTTGCCTGAACCCACTTTATTTGAAATGGCAGTCGAAAATATGCAGCTGCGGACTCAATATGATGCGATTATCATCCCGTTTGGTTCCTTGCAGCTCTTTTATCCTCGAACGCAGGCCTTTTCTGCATTGCAGATCTTTAAAAAGCATTTACGGCCCCAAGGTAAGTTATTTTTAGATTTATTTGTTCCTTGGGAAGCATTATATGCCAATGCAGAGGAAGAATTTTCAAGAAATGATGTTGTTATAGATGAACACACTATTATTAGATGTGAATTCCACACAAAGGTTAATAAGTATGAACAGTATTATACAGGGGATGGTACATACACCGAGATAAAAAATGGTAAAATTACCAATACTGAAAAAGAAACACTTAGGGTTGCTTGGTTCTATCGTTATGAAATGGAATTGATTTTAGAAAAGTGTGGGTTCAATACTATTCACTATCAGCCCCATACGCAAAACAAAGAAGAAATGATGATATTTGTAGCGCAAGCCTCATAAGGGATCTGATTCCAAAGGTTTAAGGCTGTACCAAGATTTCGCACTTGCGCTGAATTGTTAAAAGTAAGTTACAATTTTGGGCCCTTACTTGAATGTGAATGTAGGTATAGGAAGAACAAGCCCCCAACCTGGGGAAAACAGGTTGGGGGCTTGTTCTTCCTGTGCCGCGCGCGCCCTGACAAAACTATCTTGTAATTATAATTTTAATTATTTATACTATAGTTGGCTAGGCACTTAATAAAAAGGGAGCTTTATGGAGCCAATAGATGCACAGGTAACACCTGGCCAGGGATGGACGGCCTGGAATTACCTGATGAACAACCGCAATAATGTGCATGGACAGGGTGTTGATGCGGCGATTCGTGATTTACTTGCCGATATGCATGCTGTGCCGGCTAACCATTTTGTTGTGCTCGGACGGCCAATGCTCGAACGGATTATGCACCAGCTTCCAGCTGAACGCCTTGATACCCTTCCCAAGGGAGTGCGGGCGGTGCTGTTTCCACAGGCCGAGCAGATAGAGGAGGCCGGAGATTCAGATGAGTCTAGTTCCTCCGATGAAATTGCGGGCCCGCTTAGCGGCTTGGTAGACACCGCGGAAAACATTCTGTGGCTTGTGAGAACTGCACGAGGGGCGCTAGAGTTTGGCAAGCGAGGTGACATGCTGGTATGTGCGGGCACAACTCTGCTCGAAGCTGTTGATAAAATTTTTAAGGGAGAGTGGTATGGGGCGGCCATTCAAGCCACAGCAGGAGCTGCAACCACCGTTCGCGTCTATCGCGAGGTTTTCCAGCAACGCCAGGGAGTGTTTCAGAATCTATTAAGCGAGCTTGACTCAGGATGCAAGCAGATCCAGCTTCTGGCGGCTTCTGCAAGTGAAGGGTTAGAGCGTGGCATCGGGCGTATTGTCGAGGTAAGCACGCAGCTGGAGCGCCTTGAACAGCTATCTGAGCGCATTGGGCAGGTTGTAGAGAGTGCCAGAGTAGAGGTTAGCGAGGCTCGCGAGTCGGCCCAGCGTCTTGTCACAGATTCAAGAGCTGCCTTTGCCAATGCACGGGATCTGATGACCCAGGCTCAGGAGCTTAATGTTCGCAATACCGAAAGACTTGCTAAAGTTCTTAACGAATTTCAAGAATTTTATCATAACCTTGAACGCAAAGAAACAAGCCAAGAAATGCTTAAGGGACAGCTTGGAGAGATCTATAATCGTACAGAGAGGTTTCTATCCCTGTTCAATGAAATTTCTGCCGAAATGGCCCATGCCGACTGGCTGCGCGCCGAAGGGCTTACAGCTCTATCAGAGGGCATTCAACTGCAGGACGAGGCCAATCAGGCATGGCTTCAGCTTGCCGAAACTGCCCAACGCACTCTAGACGAAATAAAAGATGAAAAGCGCACTCAAGAGATTGGCGCTCTTCGGGAAAAGCTCAACGAGGCCGCTCGTGGGCTTGGCACTGAGCGCGAAAGGCTTTCAGCACTGCAACAGATTTCTCGCGACATGCAGCAGGTAATAGGTGAGCTTGCTCGGGAAGGGCAGGGTTTCACCTACACACAGGTGGCAGCAGGCCTTGCCGCTGCCTCTCTCACGCCAGGAATCCTTCCGGGGCTTGCTGTGGGGGCTGCCACAATGGCCGCAATGCGGCGCCAAGACATTGTCCAAAGCGGTATAGCCCTTCTTACAGGCATCAGGAGGCGTACAGTTGAAGATGCAGAAGTTGTGGCGTATGAGACAAATAACGTAAAAGTACGCTTTGATTCCACCTCATCGGGCTTGTGGGGAGTCCTTGTGCGCCGTCCCTCCAGAACTGTGGGAACAGTGGAAATACGCATCGGTAAAGAGCAATGGATAACGCTACGTTTTGATCTACACAAACACGACAGGCCCCTTGACATGACTGAGCTTACTCGCCTCATGCAGGCACTGGGGGCTGCAGAAATCGACCATGTCATTCATGTATTGGCAGAGCTGTCACTCGTTCATATTGACCGTGGCAGCCGCCACGAGCCAATTTCTGGGCTTTGCAGTGCAACAAGCCCCTTCTTTGCCGAAGTTCTCTCACAGCATGGTCGCAAGCTCGAAGATGTTGCAGCAGAAGCAAACAAACTTGCCGAACATCGCAGCCAGCACCCTCATCCTCCCGCTTCAGTTTTCTTGCTAGACCCATCTGGAGGTGTTTTTGGCCCGTTTAGAGGCCGCTCTTCCCGAAGTTCAGGCGTTCTTTGCGTAAGCCTCGGACCGGAGCGCTGCTTTTTCCAGTGCAACCTCCTTAACCGCAGCCCGCTTGCTGCGCAAGATTTGGATCGCCTCTCACGCGCACTTGTACGCGCCCTAGAAAAGGGCTACATCACCCATGAACAAGGCCAGCAGTTTATCCAGCAGCTGCTCACCATGAAGATTGAGCGACAAGAGGCAGCGCCAATTCGCGGCCTGATGACGCGCAGGGGGCTTATATGCATCGCTCCGGAGCTTCAACCAAAGGGTTCTGAAATCATCGCTGAGCAGGCCCTAGCGCCCCTCCCGGTAGGCACTACTATTAGCGCGCAGCTTGCAGAGCGTCCCTGGAGGCTGTTTTACCAGGGCGACATCGGCATTCTCGAGCTAAGAATTAAGGAAATTTCGCTTCCCCTTGCCTTTAACCTCGAGTCGCTCGAGCCCATAAGTGACGAGAGCATGCTCTTTCTGAAGACGTTTTTAGAAGATCGCATCAAATCCGAAGTGATCACGCGCGAAGAGGCCATTACTATCCTCAAGCAGCTGCAAGATACCACCGTCTACGACTCAGAACATGACCCACACGATCTCTTCCGTGGGGACCAGATTGAGAACCTCATTCAGTCTTTGTAGAGGTTAAAAGTAAAAGGGGCTGGGGTGGCGTTGCGCTTATCATTACCCATTATTTTCAAAATTTAGCTTTCTCTACGGAGGAGGTTGATGCGGGGACATTTGTCGGTTTTATACTTGTTTGCTACTTTTAATTGATTTAAATAGGGTATCGAGATAGCTCTTCGCATCTAACATAAGTTTGATGGCTTTTTGTTGGTCCGGCGCAAGTGATGCTACCGTATTATCCAGAAAATCTTTTAAAACCTCATCAAAGAGCTTCTTTTTATCTTTTCTCGTAAAGCGTGCCTGAGTTAAGACGCATGCACAGGCATAGGCATGTTCTTTTTTTAGCTCTGGGTGGTTTTGGGAAATTTCTCCCCACTCTTTATTTGGGTTATTTGACAATGAAAGCTCCTTAAGCTGCCAATAAAACTTCTCATCGACATCTATAACCTTTTTTTGAGAGGTTGAGTGACTTACGAATAGTATTCCAGATTTTAAGGAATTAGAAACGCGATAGTTTTCTTCTAAAATAGTTTGAAAGAGGGCCCAGTCAGCTTCATCAGGTGCAAACTTACCAAGATAGCTACAAAGTTTTTCAAATATTTCTTTATTGTCAGGGGTGATGATCGCGCTCTTTATCTTTTCAATAAAGGGAGCGGGCATCGTCATAAAGAGGTTTTTAAAAGCTGAAATGATGAGCGTTGCATCTTTTAACTGAAAGGTCTTATCAATAATTTCTCTATAAAACTTTTTATTTGCCGATCGTCTGCAGACTAAAAAGAATGTTTCATCGTTTTCGTAGTGGCCTTTTCGCCTTTTTTCCTGTATGTCAAAAAGAAATTGGCACACTTCTTCGACGTTTTTAGATAGCCCCTCTAACAGCCGCGTCACGTGGGGCTTTGCCCAATTTTTTGCAAAATGTGTGCGCAAAAATGCAATTTGGACCTTGCGCACATAGGCATCCTTCCATCCAGAAGATGTCCAGTCCTTTACGCACTCTTCGGTATGGCCGTTTCGAAGAAGGCACTGCTGGAAAGTTACAGGCCCAAATATATCGTGAGCCGCAAGGTTTGCAAAGAGCCAGTCGAAGCACTGATTAGAATATATTACCTCTGCAGTAGTCTTCATTTCCGTAGCAATGCCACATTCATGTCGAGTTACTTCTATCATGATACACCTTTGCTAACAAAAATTAAAACCCCGAGGGCTAGGGCTGACACAGCTATCATTGGTGTAGGACTTTTGTAGTCGTTCGTGTTGCGATCAATACTGCCAAAGGGGCGTACGAATTTATATATATACTTGGGTAAGGGTGAGGTTGGTTTGGGAATGTTACGCTGTATGAGATACTCAAGACCGCGAAAGTTAAGTTCAACTGTAACATAAAAACAAGAGCTTTCAGCTAGGCGGGAAGCTACTGCAGTAATAGGACCCATATAAAACCCCCTTAATAATAATCATCACTATCGTAAAGAGAGTGACTTTATTAGGCAAGTAAAAGGGGCGCGGCGATATGCGATTTGCTCGATTTGCGTTGATCTAAAGTTCTGAATCGAGCGAATGGAATATCCCGGCCTCTTTTACCTAATAGCATTCAGTTAGTGTAACTATCAAATCCTATAACCTTTGCAACTTAATCTTAATGTCAAATTAGACCTTTTGTGCCCTTACAGGCTAAGAAAACAGCTATTGCCTTAAAAAGTGATTTTTATTACATCTGATTTATTGATACTTAAGGAACCCTATGCAAAAAATCGCACTCGAGGAACATTTTATCACATCCGATTTCCTGCAAAATACCCAAAAGGTCGATTTTGCTGCCATGAATCAGGAAAATGCAGCTGATTTCCAAACCCGTTTATTTGATTTTGATGATCTGCGTATCAAAGCTATGGATGAAGCGGGCATAGAAATTTCCGTGCTTTCATTAACCGATCCAGGAATTCAAGGTATAGCAGATGCAAATACTGCTATTGAGTTGGCATACAAAACTAATGAGTTTCTTGCTGAAAAAATATCTAAAAAACCTAAACGCTTTCGTGGTTTTGCTTGCCTTCCTCTACAAGACCCTGCCAGCGCTGCCAAAGAACTAGAACGTTGCGTGCGTCAATATGGATTTGTAGGGGGATTGATCAATGGACAAACTCAAGGGTTCTTACTTAGACGAGGAGAAATTTCATCCTTTTTGGAAAAAAGTGGAAGAACTGAATGTGCCTATTTATTTGCATCCCGGAAGTCCTCAACATATGCCTGCTAGCTATAAAGATCAGCATGAGCTTGCTGGGCCTCTTTGGGGCTGGACAGTGGAAACAGGTACCCATGCGCTTCGTATGGTATTCTCCGGTTTATTTGATCGCTTTCCTGGGATAAAAATAATTCTCGGTCATATGGGAGAAACAATTCCCTATCTTTTATGGCGTTTAGATAGTCGGTGGAATATAATAAAGCATCCAAAAAACCTGAAAAAATCTCCTTCTCAATACATAAGAGAAAATTTTTATGTTACCACCTCAGGAATGTGCTCAAACGGTCCTCTTACTTGTGCAATCCAGGAACTGGGTGAAGAACGAGTGATGTTTTCTGTTGATTATCCTTATGAATCATCAGAAATTGCTGCACAATTTATCGAACAGGCACCTATTAGCAAAAAAGTACTGGAGAAAATTTGTTACAAAAACGCTCAAAGTATTTTAAAATTAAAAGATTAAAAAGGATCCAATCAGTCTATGAACCATATATTTAAAAAATTCATTTTTACTCCTTAATTTTTTATTTATACTTGCTGGCTGTTCAAATCAAGATGAGAAAAATGATGATTCGAAAACATCTCCTAAAAGAGAAAGGAAGCCTAATATTATTGTGATCCTGACTGATCAGGAGCGTTATCCCACACACTGGCCTGAGGGTTGGGCAGAGAAGAATCTAGTTTCTAATGGCCGTCTGAGAAAGAATGGCATTTTTTTTCAAAAGGCTTACACCGCAGCTTCTGAATGCACTCCAAGTAGAGCTGTTTTAGCTACCAGTGAGCATTATCCAATTAATAAAGTTCCAAGTACGCCCTCTAAAACAGGATTGCCATCTGCGGATGAACTCATGGATATTGGAGCCTTACTCAAAAGGCACACAGATTATGACGTTGTCTGGAAGGGTAAATGGCATCTTAGTCCTCCTCTAGATGGGGGATATAATTGGACAGAAAAAGATATCGCCAACATGCAAGAAAAATACGATCTTTATGGATGGACCCCACCGGATGCAGGCAATGCTATTTTAGAGTTTGAAAAGAATACCGGTGGAACAATCTTTGATGGTCTTTCTACATTAGGAGGAGGGTATGCGAATAATGATCTTCGTTATTTATATGGATCCTCTAAAACTACGCCTAAAGAAACTCCCGGCTGGGGTGATGGGGTATTAGACTATTTGAAAAAGGTAAGCGCTACAGATGTTAAGGATCGTAAACCGTTCTGTCTTTTTATTTCGCTTGTAAATCCTCATGATGTTTGGGTTTATCCTACAGCTTTGGGAAAAAGCGGGTTATAAAAAAGAAGATTTTGCCAACATGGGCATAGACCTTCCCGATAACTACGCATGACGATCTTAGCACGAAACCCTCCGTTCAACTTAAGGCGCGACAAGCTTATAATAAACAATCACCGTTAAAAGATTCCCAAGCTGAAAAAGAATATGTAAATTTTTACGCTTATTTAAATAAAAAAGCTGACGAACACATTGTCAAAATTTTAGATACCCTTGATGCAGCCGGTTTGACAGAAGATACAATTATCATCAGAACGGCAGATCATGGGGAGCTTGGCTTATCACATGGAATGAGAGAAAAAGCATACACTGTATACGAAGAAATGATCCATATTCCTTTAATCATTTCAAATCCAAAATTATTTCCCAATCCCCGTATAACCGATGCTTTTTATTGTCATTTAGACTTGCTGCCTACAATTGCAGAGCTTGCGGGCGTTCCGGAGTTTGCTCAATATGGTAAAGGGTAAGTATAGTTCCTATTCTAAAAAATAGCGTGGACTCTGTTCAAGATTCCATTCTTTTTACATATGATGACAACTTCTTTTTGCCTGAAGATGTTCCTGGTGGGCATATTCGTGCAATTCGGCAAGGGGATTGGGTATATGCGATCTATTATTCTGAAAATGGCAGCAATTTTGAATACGAAATGTACAATTTAAAGGATGATCCAGGCCAGCTTCATAACCTTTTATATAAGGACGTATCCCCTGAAATCTGCGGCTGAAGCTACTAGGCTCCATCATAATCTTAAGGAAAAGATAGATCAATCGGCCGCACTGCCCATTGGATTTCCATGGCCTTCAAAGCCGTTTTGATTTCACACTCAATCCGACGCTAAGTGATTACAGTTTGCAGGGGAATTTAGCCGGCTTGCCAGATGGAAAGAGAAGGCAAATGGCTATTCTCAGCATCTTATTTTGTATGTTGCCAGGATGGTTGGAAGGCTCTTTTTCTCTGTCTTTTACACATGCTTTGGTCCAATTTTCTGGGGGAGAGGATTTTGTTCTATCAATTGTCATATTAAAAATTACTCTTTATTAGGATTTTTATAGTGCGAGGCTTCCTTTTTTTTGACTTCAGCCAGGAATGCTTGCAAAGAGCCAGTCGAACAACTGATTAGAATACGCTACCTCTGTAGTAGCATTCATTTCCGTAGCAATGCTACATTCATGTCCAGTGACTTCTATCATGATACACCTTTGCTAACAAGAACTAAAACCCCGAGGCCTATGGCTGACACAGCTATCAGTGATGTAGGACTTTTGTAGTCGTTCACGGTGCGATCAAAACTGCCAAAGGGGCGTACGAACTTATATATATACTGGGGTAAGGTTGAGGTTGGTTTTGGAATGTGACGCTGTATGAGATATTCAAGACCGCGAAAGCCAAGTTCAACTGTAACATAAAAACACGAGCTTTCAGCTAGGCGGGAAGCTACTGCAGTAATAGGACGGCCTCTAAGGGATGGGCCCAACTTATAGCGCGCATTTACGAGGTAGATCCATTAATATGTGCAAATTGCGGTAAGAAGATAAAGATCATCACCTTTGTAACACATCCTGAGCATATAAGACGTATCTTGAGAGGCATAGGATGGCCCATAACAATCCCAGAATTTGACCCACCACCCGAGGAGCACTGCGACGACATCTGTCAGTTGAATCCAAATACATCAGATGGCTTTCCAGAACCCGAACATTATGATACGGGACCGGATCCACCTGCTGTAGCAGATATAGACTCTC
Organism: uncultured Chlamydiales bacterium; assembly: GCA_963826935.1. GTDB lineage: Bacteria > Chlamydiota > Chlamydiia > Chlamydiales > FEN-1388 > SZAS-7. Next base: position 860,807 of record CAWGYH010000002.1, read on the forward strand.
CCCACTGGGACGACGATTCTGATCCCCCACATTGAGAAGAGTAAAAAATACTCAAAAAACCGCTTAACCATATATGTGGAGACGTTCTTGGCATTTCAAAAGCGACTTATTTTAAAAATATCTCCATTAAGCTTTAGCAAAAATCATAAATTTGGCTCTTTTCAGATCCAAATTACTGCGCTCGGGCCCAGGAATTTCAAGCTATGCTGCTGTTTTTCCCCGGGGAAAAGCAGCAGCATAGCTTGAAATTCCTATTCCTAAGGAGTTTTTGCTTCTGACGTCCCTCGTCGGGGCTCTTCTTTTTAATTTTAAAAGGGAAAAAAATCAAACATTGCCTTTGTTACACATATTGCTCAAATAAGACGCATCCTAAGCAGTATAGGCTGGCCCACAGTGGCACCAGAGTTTGATCCATATGCTGAGCCCGAGCCTACCTATGATGTTTGTGATTTAAAGAGCGTCTTTCCGAACATTCTTTAATTGCTGATATTTCTCTTGATCATATTTCGCCTGATCGATATGATCCTGATCATTCACTAATAGGAGTCGCAATTCGTAGATTTTTATGAACTTTTAATCCCGGGATTACGTCTCTGGGTCTCTTTAGGATGCGGTGTTGAAGAAAAAACGAACCCGCAGCCCGTCGACATTGATATCAGAATAAACTTTCCACAAAAACCAATAGGCTGTCATTCAGATCAGTTGAGTGATGTCATTTGTTATAAATCGCTCACTGAATTGGTTATTGAATCTGTAAAGAATAAATCTTTCGATTTGATTGAATTTTTGGCTGCACATATTTTTGAAGCCGTTACAAAGCAGCTTAGCTTAGATGGTTCTATAGTTGAAATTGTAGTTACAAAGCCTAATCATCCAGTGCCTTTCGTTCAGAAAGGAATCGTATTCAAATACTGCAGGAGGTTGCCGCAGAAATCTTTATAGGAATAGGATCTAATTTAGGACATCGTTTTGATAACATCCGAAAGGCTCTTCGCCTTATTGCAAAAAATGCAATCAAAGGAATGCGTGTATCGGTAGTTTTTGAAACAAAAGCTGTTTTGCCTCCAGGAGCACCCAGTTCGTGGAATTTACCTTATCTAAATCTTGTTATAGCAGGCACAACCTCTCTATCGCCTCGCTCTTTGCTCAAAACCTTAAAAAGCTTTGAAAAAGAATTAGGAAGAGATCTCAATGCTCCTCGATGGGCGCCACGGATCATTGATCTTGATATTTTGGCATGGGCTGATCGGGTTGTTTCTGAGGATGGGTTAAAATTGCCCCATCCAGAACTCATGAACCGTCCTTTTCTGGTCAACTTGATGGCCTCGTTGCAGGTTGATTGGCGTTATCCAGTTTCTGGTTTTCCTTACAGTCATTCAACTCTTGCTGAAATTTTACATAGTCACATCAAATTCAATCCGGAAGCGAGCAAATGTTTTTTGCCGTTTCCTCAACTGGTTGGAATTGTAAATATCACCCCGGATTCATTTTCAGATGGCGGGAAATATCTGCATGCAGAAAACGCCATGCAAAGAATGCAAGAACTGGAGGCTCAGGGTGCTTCGATCATTGACATAGGAGCCCAGTCAACTCGCCCAGGAGCAACCTCTATCTCAACTAAAGAAGAATGGGAACGTTTAGAGCCTGTTTTAGAACTTGTAGCGCAAAACTTATCAGAGCGTCCAGCAAAACCTCAAATCAGCCTGGATAGTTACAATCTGGAGGTCATTAGGAGATCTCTTGAATGCTACCCGATTGATTGGATCAATGATGTAAGTGGGGGGAAGGATGAAGGACTTTTCAAAATTGTTGCTAAAACAAGCTGCAAAATAGTCGTAAATCATTCTCTAACAATTCCGGCATCGGGGAAATTTGTCTTACCCTTCGACAAGAGCTCTATCTCATATCTTAAGTGCTGGGCGGAAGAGAAAATTAAACAGCTCGACAAATTTGGCATTCCTAAAGAAAGGGTCATTCTTGACCCCGGCATAGGATTTGGCAAGTCATCTTTTCAGTCGTTGTCTCTATTGCGTCAAATCGATGTTTTGAAAAAAACAGGATGTGAAATTCTCGTGGGGCATTCTAGAAAGTCGTTTTTGAAAATAGTAACAGATGCTCAAGATCGTGATTTGGAAACAGTCGGAATCTCTCATTTTTTACTTGGGAAAGGGGTGGACTATTTAAGAGTACATAATATTGAAGCTCACCAGCGATCTCTTACGGCCTCCGCTTTATTGGGGGGATTGCATGATCTTTGAAAAAATCCTTGGAATTGCAGCTTGCGACCCTAGAGGAGTAATAGGTAAAAATGGAAAGTTACCCTGGCATTGTCCGGAAGATTTAAAGCATTTTTCAGACACAACTTTTGCCTGCCCTATGGTCATGGGATATCGCACATTTCTTTCGCTTCCAGCTCGATATTTTGACAGCAGAATGACTATTATTTTCTTTGATGGAAAATTGCCTCCGGATAAAAATCCAAATCTAATTTTTGTTTCTTCCTTACTCGAATTTTTAGCGCTTGAATGTGTGTTTCGAGATCTCTATGTCGTTGGAGGAGCTCAAATTTACAGTTTGTTTTTGAAAGAAGGTCTCATTGCGGAGTTCATTTTAACAAGACTTAAAAAATACTATGAAGGGGATACGTTTTTCCCTCTTCCTCTGCTAAATGGATGGCCTGATTTTAAGATTCAAGAAACTGATATTTTCACTATTCATCGATATTTCAATCCTTCGGGGAGTACTTATGCACATAAAAACTTATAGAACCCACCAGATTACAACAAAAGATTCTTTGTTTCAGATAATTGATGCTTACGTGCCGAGACTAGAAGAGCAGTCAGTTTTTGTTATTACTTCGAAGATCATTAGTCTTTGTGAGGGAAACATAGTTAAAAAAGAAGAAGTAGAGTCGAAGGAGGCCCTGATCCAAAAATCAGCAGACGCTTATTTAGATTATAAGGATGAAGTAATGAATCCTTATTCTATTCAATTGACAGTCAAAAATAATATTTTGATTCCATCCGCAGGCATTGACGAATCAAACGGAGATGGAGTGTATATTCTATATCCGAAAAATATTCAACAATCTGCAACCTCCATCTGGGAGTATGTTCGTAATCGAGACAAGCTCCGAAAATTGGGTATTTTGATTACAGATAGTCATACGACTCCAATGCGTCGTGGCGTCATCGGGATTGGCCTGGGATGGTGTGGTTTCAAACCCCTCTACAATTACATAGGAAAGCCCGACTGTTTTGGTGTCCCCTTGCGTGTCACCATGAGAAACAATCTAGATGGACTAGCGGCAGCAGCGGTTTTTTGCATGGGGGAGGGAAATGAACAAACCCCTTTTGCCGTGGTGACAAATGCTCCTAAAATTGAATTCCAACTCGAACCTCCAGCATATGCAGAAGTTCAAGGGCTGTCTATTCCTATGGATGAAGATCTATACGCACCTCTATTGAAAAATGCGCGCTGGATATTCAAAAATCAACAAGAAAAATTTTTAAACTAAAAAGGAAATACATGAACAGTCAAAATATTTTATGGATTGAGAAATTAGAGAAATTAATTCAACAAAAACATATGCTTTCTCATCCATTTTATCAAGCCTGGAGCAGCGGCACATTAACAAAAGCTACGTTGCAAGCATACGCGAAAGAATATTATCAGCATGTTAAAGCTTTTCCCACTTACATCTCTGCTCTACATAGTCGGTGCGATGATCCCGAGATAAGAAGATGTCTATTGACAAACTTGATTGATGAAGAATCCGGATACCCTAACCACCCTGATCTTTGGAAATCATTCGCGTTAGCTATTGGTGTTGATCATAATGAATTAGACATTCATAAGCCTCAAGCTGCGACTGAAGAGCTAGTAAATCATTTTCGTAACAACTGTCGTTCTCAACCATTAGCTGTGGGATTAGCGACTCTATACAGCTATGAAAGTCAAATTCCTGCAATTTGTCAAACAAAGATTAATGGGTTGAAGAAGTGGTATGGAGTGAAAGATCCTGAAAATTACCGATACTTTTCAGTTCATGATACTGCTGATGTCGAACACTCTCAGGCAGAAAAGAAAATGCTGCTGGATATAGTGCAACCAAGAGAAGAAGAAATGGTCTTAGAGGCTGTAGAAGCGACACTCGATATACTTGGGAATTTCTTGAATTCATTTGGTGTTAAAGGATAGTAAAAGGCGGGGGCTGCGATGTGCGATTCTCGTAGAATCGCACATCAGCCGGCCCCTTTCACTCAGATGCTTTTATGAAAGGGAGGCTGGTTCTTAAGATACCCTTACGTCCTAGGTTTTTATTCGACTCGTTCACAGACTAAAGAAAAATTAGTCAGCTCTCCAATGCGAACCGCTGACTGAAACTCCAGAACTGAAGCTCCGCAATTGACAAGAAATAAAATATATGTTATGCCTAAAATAAGCAAAGGAGTAGCCGATATGGGACCAGAACCACTAGGAAAAAAACCGTTTAGGGGTGGAGACGAAAACCCCCTGGAGCCCGAAGATGAGCAGCTGACGCCGCAGCAGGAAAAGACTGAGGGCGTGATGCGAAATAAGCGCGGAAGGGAGGAGGAGCCTGAGGCTGCTCCAACGGATATTGGCGAGAGATCCGCCAAAGTCCTAGGCATAGAGGATATGCCCCCGGAGGTACTACAACGTATTGCAGGCAAACTGCACCGCCCCGTTCAGCACAAGCTACTCAATACAAGCGAGCAACTACAAGGATCAACCGCTGCGCAGATTTTTCACGAAGAGCTAGAGCCGCTCAATCAGCTTTTGAATCTTATAAAACAAAGAACCAACATTGTTGTGCCACGCCCTCAGCTTTCCGGATCCCTTGCCACACTAAACCAGGAGTTTATTACCTATCGAGATACCGTATTTATCCCTGCGATGATCACCGCAATGGCGACTATGGATGAAGAGAGCTTCGAGGCTTTGGCTGCAGGACATGAAGGCCCAATGCCTAGTGAGTTTGACGGAATGTTCGACCTGTTACGCTCATACCTTGTGCTTTTGGGGCGCTCCCATCGGATCGATTTGGAGGACTGTTTCCTCACTTTACAAGAGTTTGGAGGATTTGCGGAACTCCAGCGAGGAGTTGCTGGGGAACTCCAACGAGGAGTTGAGGTGGCTTATCAGCATGTAGACGACATAGAAAATCCGGATGATCGAAATCGTGCGCTTTATTCCATCACGCGCTGGGACCTTGAGGCTTTTCTCAATAAAGAGCTCACAGCCTCAATCGTGCATCCAGGGATAAACATGTGGCTCCCAGAGGTCTCTTATAAAAGAATATCTGCTAAACTAGAACTGATCACAGCCAAGTTTGAACATCTAATAAACACGATAGAAAAAATTTCTGCCCCCGCCGATAGACTCCATTGTCTTTATGAAATGACAGGCTTCCAAGCGCTGATCTATCACCGTGGAGGGCTAAAGGAAATGTCTGAAGATGCCTATCTTCGCGCCCACGAGCTGCTTCGTCAGCATGAAGAAACTATAGGAGCTGACTTTACAACAGATCAGGTTTTTTATCGGCATTGGATAGAGGCCCTGACAGCGTTCGGTGAGGTTAAGGATGCGCGCGCTATGGCCCAATCGCTTCCTCCCGACGAAAGAGAAGAGATGCTCCAGAATATAGAGGAAACTCTTATTACTATACACCATTACCCTCGTCATGAGTACTGGTTCTGGTTTTTCCCCCCATGATGCCACCCTCATCGAGCGAATCGCATGCCCCGGCCCTTTTTATATTGCAAACGTTAAGTGATTACAGTTCGCTGGGGGAAGGGGATTTTGTTTTATCAATTGCCATAGTAAAAATTACTCTTTATTAGGATTTTTATAGCGCGAGGCGTCCTCTTTTTTGACCTCAGCCAGGAAGGCTTGCATCGCCTCTTTTGTGTCGAATTCTTTTACTTCTGAATCGGGGCGGTGTATGTTGAGCATGCCCTGGAGATGGTCATATTCATGTTGAAAGACTCTTGCGGCAAAGTCTTCTAAGAGCTTTTCAACAAGCTTTCCTTGGGCGTTATAGTAGATGGCCTTGATTTTGTTATAGCGGGGCACTTTTGCGATCTTATGGCATGCGTTGATGACAGAAAGGCACGCTTCCCATCCGGCGGTTTTCTCTTCGCCAACGGGTTCAAAGATTGGGTTTACGACAGCTTCTAGATGTTTAGGATCGCGGTCGTAGCTAAAGATGAAGACCGACTTAGAGATGCCAATTTGCGGGGCGGCAAGGCCTGCAGCCGGAAAGTAGGGGGAAAGGGCGTTATAGAGCTCTTTTTCAATGTCTTGTACTGTAGAAAATTCGTTAGGAGAAATCTCCTCTGTTTTCTCAAATAGTACCTGTTCATTTGGCATAAAGAGTGTGACAATCATTATTCACCGCTGAGTTGTGAGATCATTAAAAAATTGAAATTTACGTGGGCAAGTGTAGTAAAATTTCAAGATCAAGTCAAGAGGGTTTTGCGCCCATTTGCTCAGTAAAAATGCCATTTTTGGCAAAATCTGGTACCAAAAAATGTCATTTTATGCAAAAATGAGGATATGAAGCGAGCGATCTTTGACAGACTTAAGGCATGGAAAGATGCCGAAAAACGAAAACCTCTTATCTTGCGCGGGGCAAGACAGGTCGGGAAAACCTATATTCTTGAGGAATTTGGACGTACATTTTTTCCCAAGAGCCACTACTTCAATTTCGAAAAAAGCAAGAAGCTCTTTACCGCTTTTGAAGCAGACATTGACCCCAAAACAGTTATTCAAAAGCTTTCATTCCTTGTAGATGTTCCAATTAATCCAAAGACAGATCTGTTGATCTTTGATGAAATTCAGGAATGTCCACGAGCTCTTACAAGTTTAAAGTACTTTGAAGAAGAGATGCCTGAGATGGCCATATGCAGCGCAGGATCTCTTTTAGGTGTTCATTTAGGGCCGGTTTCTTTTCCTGTTGGCAAGGTAAACATACTTTCTATGTATCCTCTCTCATTTAGAGAGTTTTTAGAGGCAATAGGTGAAGAGAGGTCTCTTCCCTATCTAGATGAGGCGATATCTACCAAGAAAATTTCTGAATTTATTCATGCGCATTTGTGGGAGCGGCTTAAATGGTATTTTATTACAGGCGGGCTGCCGGAAGCTGTAGCTACCTTTAGTCAAGCAAAAGACAATTTGTATGAGGCATGTAAGAGCGTGCGCACTTTGCAGAATGAAATTATTTTAATGTATATGGCTGATATGGCAAAGCATTCCGGAAAAGTAAATGCTATGCACCTTGATCGTCTTTGGCATTCGATTCCCGAACAGCTGGGTAAATCACAAGATGGATCGGCAAAAAAATTTACCTTTAAAGACGCTGTAGCAGGGTTAAATCGGTATGATCGATTAGCGGGGGCTATTGATTGGCTAGAAAAGGCTGGGCTTATCATCAAAGTGCTTATAGTCAACTCTGGCAACTTGCCATTTTCTGCCTACTCGAAGGAAAATACATTCAAACTCTTTCTTTTTGACATAGGGATTTTGGGTGCATTGAGCAATCTTGAGCCAAGAGATATTCTTCAGCAAGACTATGGATCATATAAAGGCTATTTTGCTGAAAATTTCGTGGCGCAAGAATTTCTCTGTCACGGTCAAAAAAACCTCTATAGCTGGCAAGAAAATACAGCAGAAGTGGAATTTTTGCGCCAGCAGGACTCAAAAGCAATTCCAATAGAGGTAAAATCGGGAGGCGTAACACATGCAAAAAGCCTGCATATATTTGCAGAAAAATATCATTCTCCTTACCGAGTCATTTTTAGTGGTAATAACATGCAGGTGAATGAAAAATCTGGCGTTTTTCGTTATCCTCTTTATCTAGCGGGAACGTATATGACACCCTGAGAGGCGGATGTCATAGTAGTTGCGAGATCACTTTTTTAAGGCTTTGGACAAAATGGGTAAGCTCCTCTTTGGTGTTGTAGAAGCTAATGCTTGCCCTCAAGGCTGCATTGTGGCTGAAGTGGCGCATTACAGGCTGGGCGCAGAGGTGGCCTGAGCGTATCGCAATGCCTGAAAGGTCAAGCAGGGTGGCGATGTCGAGGGGGTGGCAGTTTTCTACTGTAAAGGTGATAAGCGAAGAGCGGTTTTTTTCGTGGCCCAGGATATGAAGGAGAGGAATTTCATTCAGCTGTTCAAACAGATAGGAGATAAGCTCCTTTTCGTAGGTGTGTATTGCTGCCGGGTCCTGCAACATCAGGAATTTTAGCGCCTCGCCGAGGCCAATTACCTCAGCGATCATGGGCGTTCCTGCTTCAAACTTGAGCGGCAGCACGTTGTAGGTGGTCTTTTCGAAGGTGACGGTTTCGATCATGTCGCCGCCGCCTTGGTAGGGGGGCATCTGGTTTAACAGCTCATACTTGCCCCAGAGCACTCCGATGCCTGTGGGGCCGAAGGTCTTATGGCCGGAAAAGACAAAAAAGTCAGCGTCTAGCTCCTGAACGTCTATAGGCATGTGCGGTGCGCTTTGGCAGCCGTCAATAAGCACCTTTGCGCCGGCTACGTGGGCAGCCTTAATATACTTTTCGATGGGGTTTATAAGGCCAAGAACGTTGGAGATGTGGGTGAGGGCCACAATTTTGGTGCGCTCTGTCAGCAGGCTTAAAAAAGTGTCAAAGTCAAGCTCGCCATTATCGAAGAAGGGGACAACCTTAAGAATGGCCTTATGCTTCTCGGCACACATCTGCCACGGCACGATGTTTGAGTGGTGCTCCATCTCGGTGATGATGATCTCATCGCCTTCGTGGATAAAGGCGTTGCCAAAGGATGTGGCAATAAGGTTTATGCTCTCTGTCGAGCCGCGCGTAAATATAATTTCATCTTCAGATTTTGCGTTGAGGAATCTCGCGCACGTTCTGCGGCTTTCTTGGTAGGCATCTGATGCCTCTATAGCTGTTGTATAAATGGCTCTATGGACGGTTCCGTAGTGGTTTTTATAAAAATCTGCCATCTTGTCGATAACAGCAAGCGGCTTTTGGCTTGTGGCTGCGGTATCTAAGTAGATAAGGGGATGCTCGTGCACCCTCTTTTGAAGCATCGGAAACTCTTTGCGAATCTGGTCCATCTTCATCTAAAAAACTCTTTTTCTGCTTCTTTTCGAATGTCGGGCTGCTCGATTTTGGCGAGCACATCTTCAAGAAAGCCGCGGATAAGAAGCTTTTTGGCTACGGCGTCGTCAAGTCCGCGCGTCTTTAGATAGAAGAGCTCGTCGGCATTAAGCTGGCCGACCGTTGCCCCGTGGGAGGCTTTTACATCGTCAGCAAAGATTTCGAGGTTGGGCTTTGAGTTGGCAGATGCCTGGCTGCTTAAAATGAGGTTGTTATTTAGCTGGTAGGCCTCTGTCTTTTGCGCCTTTTGCTCGACGCGAATTTTGCCCTGAAAGCTTGAAAGCGCCTGGTCGTAGAGAACGCCCTTAAACAGCTGCAGCGACCTTGTATGGGGCTCAATATGCTCTATCACAATGTTGGTGTGGGCCTGCTTGTTGCTATCTAAAAACCAGATGCCTGAAAGGTCAGCTTCTGCTCCCTCTCCTGAAAGCTTTACAAGATAGTCTTTTCTACTTTTTGCAGCATCGGTAAGGGTTACGGCCTTAAAGCAGCTATGCTTTTTAAGCGTAGCTCTGAAGGCATCAAAGCGATAGCCCGTAGCGCCAAAATCTACCTCTAGGCAGCGAAGTTTTGCCTCATCTTCAAGCTCAAAGTCATAGACGGCGTTATAAAAAGTCTCTTTTGCCTTCTGGCCCGTCGGAGGTGATGACAAGCGATGCTTCGCTCAATTTTCCCATAAAGAGATGAAGGCGCGGCATAACCCAGGCGCTATTTTGGGAGCAGACTGTGATAATTTTGATAGGCTCTTTTACCATGCACTTTGGCGGAATGTAAAAAAAGGCTCCCTCTTGATGCTGAGAGGCATTTAAAAGCGCAAAAGGGTTTTTATCTTCAAGAACAAGCTTATTGTAGCGGTTATTTAAGAGGACTGAATAGCTTTTAAAGGCTTGGCTTAAGGGGAGAAGCTGGCAGCCGAAAGGGCACTCTGAAAGGTCTGCTCTAAAGTAGCCATTTACAAAGACAATGGATGGCCCTTTTACTTTAGTAAACTCTCAGTCTCGTGCCTTCTCATAGCGGCCAAGATCTCCAAGCGATAGGTATTGAAAGTCTTCGTCATCTTTTGAGGGCAATCCTTTCTCTACAAAGCGCTGCCAGCACTTTTTGTTGGTGGCCTTTTCCGCATCAAACGAGGTTAAAAAATCGACATTAGACATGACAGTTTTCATCCTCTGGGGACTTTATAAGCCAGTCATAGCCCTTGTTTTCAAGCTCATGGGCAAGCTCTGGACCGCCGGAGAGAACGATTTTGCCATCTATGCAGACATGCACATAGTCGGGCTTGATATAGTCTAAAAGCCGCTGGTAGTGGGTAATCATCAAAAGAGCTTTTTCAGGGCCCATATTGCGGTTTACGCCGCGCGCTACAATCTTCATGGCGTCAATATCAAGTCCTGAGTCAGTTTCATCAAGAATTGCAAGGTCCGGCTGCAAGATAGCCATCTGTAAAATTTCGTTGCGCTTCTTTTCGCCGCCTGAAAAGCCTTCGTTCACGGCGCGCTCTTTTAGCTCTTTTTTTACCTCGCACTCATTGCACTTCTCTTCGTAGTAGTGGGTAAATTCCTCTTCGGTCAGCTCCTTTTTGCCGTTAGCTTTCTGGTTGGCATTGTGCGCCATGCGCAAAAACTGCTTATTTGACACGCCCGGTATCTCGACAGGATACTGAAAGCTCATAAAAATGCCCAGGTGAGCCCGCTCTTCAGGATCAAGTTCTAAAATATCCTTACCTTTAAAGGTGATAGAGCCGCCCGTCACCTCATAGGCCGGATGGCCGGCTAATACCTTCGCTAGGGTAGACTTGCCCGAGCCATTGGGCCCCATAATAGCATGCACCTTGCCCTTCTCAATCTTAAGGGATATTCCCTTCAATATTTCCTTGCCATCAACCGATGCAAAAAGTTCTTTAATTTCTAACATGCATACCCTGAATTTATACGAGCTATTTTAACACGATTCCCCAATTTCCTCCAGGGTTTTCCTTAAGGTCTTAAGACAAATCATCCATGGTTAGCTGATGATCAATAAGCTCGACTTTGTACAAAATTGCCCTTATCGAGACCGAGACCGTGACCGAGACCGAGACCGTTATTTTTGGCCTACACGAATAGGCGGCAAAAATTGACGGTCACGGTCTCGGTCACGGTCTTGAGTCTCGAGCGTTAATAAGAGTTTTCTCGGACACGCTAGTCGCTTCAGAGACTTTTTCGTTCACTTCGCCACAAGCCTCAAGCAACAGCTCTCTGCTATTAATTTAATTTCACGGAAGGCAAAAAATAGCCCTTCCGGAGAAAATAAATCCCAGGAAATAAACCACTCGCTGCCTCTACAGTGAAACGAGTGCTGAAGGCAGCCTGATTCAAGCCGCCGAAAGTTGCAAAGTCGAGATAAGACCAATATAGTGTTCATTCTTTATCACACCGTAGGGCGTTATCATTGTGATGAATATAGTTTTTTTAGTGCCTGTAATGCGCTGAAAAACCTCTGTTTTACGGTCTAGCTGTCGACTCAGAAAAAAGTATGTGCTAATAATATACAAAAAAATATATAGGGAAATATAACAAGGTTTTTGGCCCCAAAGGTTGCATCGGAGGTAAATAGAACTCGGTGATATTATTTAGGTATAAGAAAACCTTTAATACAAGGTAATTTTTATGATACCGGATAAATTTGAATCTCCCGAACCTCCCGATGTCACACCCAAACCTGAGGGTGAGGGGAAGCGATCTCGCGAGAGAACGGCCGACGAGCAAGAAGAAGCTAAGATCGCTGGGGTTGTTCAGCAAAACTTACCTAGCGAACCAGAAGAAGGTATTCAAGGCGCAGCAGAAAAAAAACGAAAAGTTAGCGAAACTCCTGAAGGTATACCTCCATTTCCTTTCCTTGAACGTGGTATCTCACAAAAAATTATTGGTAAATTACCATTCAAAGAGCAGCAAACCTTTCGACAGGTAAATAAACTGTCGGATGCACTAACAGTAGCACAAGTAAAAAAGGAAGACTTTGAGTTATTAGCCAAATTTACAGGTTGGCTTGCGACGCGATTAAGGGGCAAATTATCTCGTGAAGAAGAAGAATTTCTCTCTCTGCCTCATAACATCAGACAGCAAATGGCCTCCTCAAAACTTTCAGATCTTAAACAAATTTATTCTACACAATTAAAATATCCATTAGTGAGGATTCTTGCTGCCCATCTCTCTAGTGCCGAGCTAGAAGAACTTAAAGCCTTATACCCAAATGTGATATTAAAAGATGTTTTAGAAACAGCAGGAACATGTATTGCTGTTAAGGAAGGCACTAAAATACCTGAAGACGATTTTCTTAACAATTTAGTAGAACAAAATGAATTTTTATTGGCTGCGCAGCTTGTCCATATGGTGTCTGACCCGGTGCAAAAAGTGCGACTTGTTGGCAATGTAGTGAGCAGTTTATCCGGCAAGATCATTGATGAACGGGTGTTTACAAGTCTTGAGGCATCTTGTAAAACAGTAAGTGGCCCTCATGTGTTTGCCAGATTGTGTTCTTGTATGGGTCTGTCATATCTATCAAGAGGTAAGAAGAAGCAAGCTCTAGCCTTTATTACTCAATCAGTAAAGTATGCTGAAAACGTAAATAGTCTACAATTTCGAGAAGCGATATTTTTCGAAATTCTTCAAAACCAGATCTTCGGCTGTTTAGAGTTACAGATCCCCCTTCCTGGGGATCTGTTTCAGCGGGTTTTTAATAGCATGGAACAATCCATTTCTACAATAGCTGACTTAGATCGCAAGGTTTCTATGCTTATTAATTTGTATAGGCATGAAGCACTGTTTTATGCGTCAAAAACAAACTTTGAACTGTGTGGTTACGCTCTGACTTCTGTGATAAAGTGTCTAGAAATGATCCCAGATGAGTTGCAAAGGTTTCAACGATTCAGCAGAGATATTTCATTATTAGTGCCTGAAGTGCGACCGCATGGCGCCCAAATCGGCCCGCAGGGAATAGAACTAGAAATCTTAAGGCGTATTCCACGCCAATTTTATAAACAATTTATTAATGATTTGGCGCAAGTACTCAATACAGTAACGAATCCTTACATACGTGCTAAAGCAGAAGTAGTTTTTATTAATTCATTAAATTATGGTGGTCATGCAGATCTGCTCCCGCCGTATATTGAAAGATTTATTCAAACATGCTCTCAAATCGACAATCCAGAACGACGAGCAGAGGTACAGAGAGCATTTGTTAATACCATATTTGAGACTCCTGGACGATCATTCGACAGGAATATTTTTGAATCCATGGTCAAAGCAGTCAAAGCTATACCGGACAGCGATAGCAAGTATGGAATGCTTGTTGGTCTGTATCTTCAAAACGCAGTATTTCATTTTAGCAACAAACTTCCTGAAGCGGACAGGGCTGATTTTGATAAGGCCACTCGGTTCGCACAAGAAATACAAGACCCGGCATCAAGAGACGGAACCCTGCACTATATTGACATGATAAGACGTGGTATAAAATTCTAGATTCGGCAGTTGAAGACGCTAAATCGACGCAATCTCTTGAGCCAGAATCACTTTGGGTGTAAGCGCCTCCCGAGCATTTTCTGGTGAATCTAACGGCTCGGCTTTCCAGTCTTTTAGCGCTTCGATCTTGGATTCTCCGTCCTTCCATCCTTAGTATAAGGAGTATTGTCTTCGCCAATGAAGCGAAATGTTTCCGCTTGATGCTCAGATGTCGCCCTTACAGGGCTCGATAGTTTATTTGTCTTACACCCAGGCCTCCATGTCTCGCTAACGCTCGCATTACGACCTGGGCTATGAGATTTCGCCCTTTCAGGGCTAATACAAATTTCCTTAAGTTGACACCATTGAGCCCGGGCCTGGATTCTCTCGACTCAGAAAAAAGCATGTGCAAATAATATACAAAAAAATATATATAGATATATAACAAGGTTTTTAGCCCCAAAAGTTGCATCGGAGGTAGAACTCGATGGCATTATATAAGAAAATCTTTAATATAAGGTAATTTTTATGATACCGGATAAATTTGAATCTCCCGAACCTTCCGATGTCACACCCAAACCTGAGGATGAAAAGGGGAAGCGATCTCGCGAGAGAACGGCCGACGAGCAAGAAGAAGCTAAGATCGCTGGGGTTGTTCAGCAAAATTTACCTAGCGAACCAGAAGAAGGTATTCAAGGCGCAGCAGAAAAAAAACGAAAAGTTAGCGAAACTCCTGAACAAAAGGATAGCGAAACTCCTGAAGGGATACCCCCATTTCCTTTCCTTGGACCCGGTATCTCGAAACAAATTATTGGTAAATTACAATTCAAACATCAGAAAATCCTTCGACAGGTAGATAGACTGGCGAATAAACTAACAGTAGCACAAGTAAAGAAGGAAGATTTTGAGTTATTAGTCAAGTTTACAGGTTGGCTTGTGACACGATTAAGGGGCAAATTATCTCGTGAACAAGAAGAATTTCTCTCTCTGCCTCATAACATCAGACAGCAAATGGCCTCCTCAAAACTTTCAGATCTTAAACAAATTTATTCTACACAATTAAAATATCCATTAGTGAGGATTCTTGCTGCCCATCTCTCTAGTGCCGAGCTAGAAGAACTTAAAGCCTTATACCCAAATGTGATATTAAAAGATGTTTTAGAAACAGCAGGAACATGTATTGCTGTTAAGGAAGGCACTAAAATACCTGAAGACGATTTTCTTAACAATTTAGTAGAACAAAAAGAGTTTTTATTGGCCGCGCAGCTTGTCCACATGGTGTCCGACCCGGTGCAAAAAGAGCGACTCGTTGGCAATGTAGTGATAAGTTTATCCCACAAGATCATTGATGAACGGGTGTATGCAAGTCTTGAGGCATCCTGTAAAACAGTAGGTAATCCTGATTGGAAGAATGCTATGTTTGCCAGATTGTGTTCTTGTATGGGTCTGTCATATCTATCAAGAGGCCAGATGAAGCAAGCTCTAGCCTTTATTACTCAATCAATAAAGCATGCTGAAAACATAAACGAGCTACCTGCACGAGAACACATATTTTTAGGGATTCTTGAAAACCAGATCTTAGGCTGTTTAGAGTTACAGATCCCCCTTCCGGGGGATCTGTTTCAGCGGTTTTTTAATAGCATGGAACAATCCATTTCTACAATAGCCGACTTAGATCACAAGGCTTCTTTGCTTATTAATTTGTATATGCATGAAGCGCTGTTTTATGCATCAAAAACTAACTTTGAACAGTGTGGTTACGCTCTGACTTCTGTGATAAAGTGCCTAGAAATGGTCCCAGATGAGTCGCAAAGGATTATGCTATTCTGCAACGTTATTCCATTACTAGTGCCTGAAATGCTACCGCAAGACGACCAAAAGGGAATAAAACTGCTAGAAATCTTAAGACGTATTCCGCGCCAATTTAGTAAACAACTTATTAATAATTTAGCGCAAGTACTCAATACAGTAACGGATCCTTACACTCGTGCTAGAGCAGAAGTAATTTTTATTGATTCATTAAATTATGGTGGTCATGCAGATCTACTCCCGCCGTATATTGAACGTTTTATTAAAACATGCTCTCAAATTGACAATCCAGAACAAAAAACAGAGGTGTATCAAGAATTTAGTAAAACCATATTTGAGCCTTTTGAACGATCATTCGACAGGAATATTTTTGAATCCATGGTCAAAGCGGTCAAAGCTATTCCGGACAGCGATAGCAAGTATGGAATGCTTCTTTCTCTGTATCTTGAAAATGCAAGGTTTCATTTTAGCAACAAACTTCCTGGAGCGGACAGGGCTGATTTTGATAAGGCCACTCTGTTCGCACATGAAATACAAGACCCTGCATTAAGAGACAGTGCCTTGCGCTATATTGACATGATAATCCGTGGTATAAAATTCTAGATTCGGCAGTTGAAGATGCTAAATCGACGCAATCTCTTGAGCCAGCATCACTTTGGGTGTAAGCGCCTCCCGAGCAATTTCTGGTGAATCTAACGGCTCGGCTTAAATTTCCTATACTCTACCACGGTTCGCAACGTCCTTCAGCGACAATCCTTTCAAGTTGATCTCGATGTGAATCAGGAATCTGATTGTTGTCAGCGAGAATTCTAAATACAATCTTGATGGCCTCGGGAAGTACAGTATTTATACAACCATGCCAGTCTACATCGTTACTTACTGGAACTTGATTTGCTGCTAAAAATTTACAAAATAGTTCACTTGCACTTTGATCCCTCTTTTCATACGGAGCAACCTTTATTCCAATAGCGATAGTTCCATCCTTATATCCACATAACGAAAAGGTTTGGATTGTGGATTGTGACTTGCTTCGAAACTTTATCAATTTACATAAAGGGGTTCCATTATCTCTATAGCTCCAATCTCCTTCCATATGCACAAACTCAGCAGGTGTGTCTGGATAATCTGTTACTGCATTCATAAAATTCTCCTTTTAGCGGTTAATTCTGAGCCTGTCTCGACTTAATCTTTTGTTCTACAGCCTCGTCTACAAGCTCTTTGTTATAGCGATTCCAGCAGAATAATTCCAACCGATAACAAGAAAGCTTCTCCTTGCCCTTAAAGGACATTATATTAGTGATAGGCCTTACGTAGAGGATGTGAAAAAATACGTTTTTTTCGACCGCAGGTCTTTGGAGTGCTGTGATTCTTCGCAGCTTTTACTCCGACCACATACCTTTACTTCCTTACCGCCCAAGCTTACAAAACAGATCTACATCAATCTGTAGAGGTGCTTTGTGAGCCTTAAGCGATCTTGTGATTAAGGTGTGTGCAAAATCTAAAGCTGCGAAAAATCGCAGCACTCCAAAGACCTGCGGTCGAAGAAAACGTATTTTTTCATAGCCTCTACGTATTAGCCTACCGAGTGTTCTAGCTTCATGGAGAGGAGGTTTTTGGCTTCTTGGGCGAACTCGAAGGGGAGTTCGTCTAGGACTTTTTTGCAGAAGCCGTTGACTATCATGTTGACGGCGTCTTCGAAGGAGATGCCGCGGGAGCGGAAGTAGAAGAGCTGCTCTTCGTTGATTTTGGAGGTGGAGGCTTCATGTTCTAGCGAGCTTGTGGCGTTGCCAACCTCGACGTAGGGGAAGGTGTTGGCAGAGCATTGGTCGCCAACAAGCATGGAGTCGCACTGGGTGTAGTTGCGGGCGCCGTCAGCTTTTGGAAAGATCTTTACAAGGCCGCGGTAGGTGTTGTGGGAATGTTCGGCAGATATGCCCTTAGAGACTATGGTGGAGCTTGTGTTTTTGCCGATGTGGATCATCTTGGTGCCGGTGTCTGCCTGCATGTAGCCATTTGTAAGGGCTACAGAATAAAATTCGCCGACAGAGTTATCGCCTCGCAAGATGCAGCTTGGGTACTTCCAGGTGATGGCAGCGCCCGCTTCAACCTGCGTCCAGGAGATTTTAGAGTTTCTGCCAAGGCAGAGGCCGCGCTTTGTGACAAAGTTGTAGATGCCGCCGACGCCTGTCTTTGGATCGCCTGCATACCAGTTTTGGATGGTGGAATACTTGATCTCGGCATCGTCCATGGCAATAAGTTCAACAACCGCTGCATGGAGCTGGTTTGTGTCAAAGGCAGGGGCTGTGCAGCCTTCAAGGTAGCTTACTTGGGATCTCTCTTCGGCAATAATAAGGGTGCGCTCAAACTGGCCGGAATTGCGGTCGTTAATTCTAAAGTAGGTAGAAAGCTCCATAGGGCATTTAACGCCCTTGGGGATATAGACAAAAGAGCCATCTGAAAAGACCGCAGAGTTTAGGCGGCATAAAAGTTGTCGTGGATTGGCACAACAGAGCCTAGATATTTTTTTACAAGATCGGGGTATTTGTGAACGGCTTCTGTAATAGAGCAGAGGACAACGCCGGCATCTTGCAGCTTCTTCTTGGAAGGTGGTGCCGATGCTTACAGAGTCAAAAACAAGGTCCACAGCAACATTTGTAAGGCGCATCTGCTCTTCAAGCGGTATGCCGAGCCTTTCAAAAGTTTTTAAAATTTCGGGGTCTACTTCGCTTAAGTTATTAACTTTTGGCAGATTTTTGGGCTGTGAAAAGTAGCAAATATTTTGATAGTCTATCGCCGGGTGGGTAACGTTTGCCCAGTTTGGCTCCTTCATCTCCTGCCACTTGCGAAATGCCTTGAGGCGAAATTCCAGGAGCCAATCGGGTTCATTTTTCTTGGCCGATATTGCATAGATGACCTCTTCAGAGATGCCTTTTGGAAATGTTTCCATCTCCACATCTGATACGAAGCCATATTTATATTCAGAACTTGCAAATGCCATATCTATGATGTTACCGCAAGTTCATCTTTTGTAGCACCGCAGCACTTTTTAAACTTTTTACCGCTGCCGCAGGGACAAACGTCATTGCGGCCAACTTTCGGGCCTACGATGATAGGCTGAACGGGCAGTGCAACTTCGTTATTTGCCTGGTCCTGCTCTTCCATCTCATCCTCATCTTCGATGTCGGATACGAACGAACGGTCGGTTTCAAGCTGCAGTGTAGGCGGAAATTGCCTTTGCTGGAATATGTGGCTTGGGAAGAGCTCAAATTTAAAGAGGGCGTGTGACATGTTCTCTTTAAGCTGGAGGGTAAACTTCTCAAACAGGCTAAAGGCTTCGTGTTTAAACTCCATGAGCGGATCTTTTTGGCCAACCGCGCGAAGAGATACATCTGAGCGAAGGTGGTCCATAGCAAGAAGGTGATCTTGCCATAGGTTGTCGATCGTTCGCACCATGATGTTACGGATCGAGTCATTTAGCATCTTGTCTACGTTAAAGTCTGGATGCTGGACAAGCTTTTGGCCCTTTTCCTTTTCCATCTGGATTTTTAAGGTAAAGGCTTCAAGCACCTTGGCTTCTGCTTTTGCAACAAGCTCATCGATATCTGAGCGGTCGTCATCGAAAAAGCCGGGTTCAAACGACACGGGAGTGTGCTCTGAGAGCCAGTTTCTATAGCCTTCGGGGTTCCAGCCGCCATCTTTTGAGCGGTTTTGGAAGTAGAAGCCTGCACCCATATGGAGCATGGTAGAAAGCATCTCGCGGGCTAGCTCGAAGCTATTTTCGGTGTGGAGAATGTCGCTTCTAAAGGAGTAGATCTCCTGGCGCTGCTTGTTCATCACATCGTCATATTCAAGCGTATGCTTGCGTATGGTGTAGTTTCGGCCTTCTATGCGCTTTTGGGCGGTTTCAATAGAGCGGTTGAGGATTGGCGCAGAGATCGGCTCGCCTTCCGGCGGGCGAAACTTGGTAAGAAGGGCTGTAAGCGATGGAGATGCAAAAAGGCGCATCAGCGGATCTTCAAGTGAGATAAAGAACTTAGATGAGCCTGGATCGCCCTGACGAGCACTTCGACCGCGAAGCTGGCGGTCGATTCGGCGCGACTGGTGGCGTGTTGAGCCTATAACATGAAGGCCGCCTGTTACTGCAATGCCCTCGCCAAGCTTAATATCTGTTCCGCGGCCTGCCATGTTGGTGGCGATGGTGATAGCACTCTTTTGGCCGGCAAGGGAGATGATTTCAGCTTCTTTTGCGTGGTTCTTTGCGTTAAGAACGGTATGTTCCAGGTGGTTTAGCTTTAAGATGCGAGAAAGCTTTTCAGAGACCTCTACAGACTCTGTTCCCAAAAGTATTGGACGGCCCTTGCCGTGCATTTCTTTTACCTCTTTTAGGATCGCGTTATACTTTTCGCGCTCTGTCATGTACATCTCATCGTTTGCATCGTCGCGGATGCAGGACTTGTAGGTGGGGATCTGTAAAACGTCGATTTTATAGATCTCTTTTAATTCATGCGCCTCTGTGATGGCAGTACCTGTCATGCCTGCAAGCTTTTTGTACATGCGGAAGTAGTTTTGCAGGGTGATCGTAGCAAAGGTTTGGGTCTCTTTTTGAATGGAGACGCCCTCTTTTGCTTCGATAGCCTGGTGCAGGCCATCTGAAAAGCGCCGGCCCGGCTGCGGGCGGCCTGTGTTTTCGTCGATGATGATGATCTTATCATCCTGCACGATGTAGTCTACATCATTTTCCATGAGCAGGTGGGCTCGAAGAAGCTGGCGGAGGTTATGTGAGCGCTCTTTTCGCAGGGCATCTTCTTCTTGAAGCTCAAGCTTTTTTCTTGAGCTTATCCTCTGGAGAGAGCTCTGGGTTTTGATCGACTAATAAAAATTCATGTCCTAAGTCGAGCATCACAAAGTCATCTTCTTTGCCGCCGCACTCTACCCAGGCGGTAATGCCCTTGTCAGTAAGTTCATATTCGTTGCCCTTTTCATCGACAGTGATGAAGAGGTCTGCTAAGAACTTGGCGCGCTCTTCTTTATTTTGGTCGTTATAGAAGTATAGGTCCCACTTGTCGATAGCGTGGCGCATCTCAGGATCTTCTTTTAGGCGCTTTAAGATCTTATGTCGGGGCATACCTTTACTTACAAGCCACATCATTTTGAGGGCATTTTGCTCATCTTCTGTAAGCGTTTTTTCAGCTCCGGATTCATCCCCAAGGTGCTTTTCCACTCTCTTTTTTGCATCTGTTGCAAGCCTTGAGCAGAGAAAGCGCTGCTTTTCTACAAGCTGGGCAACAGAGTCTTTTAAGATGTCATAGAGCTGACGGCTGCCCTGAGATGGGCCTGAGATGATAAGGGGCGTTCTTGCTTCGTCGATTAAGATTGAGTCCACTTCGTCGATAAGGGCAAAGTAGTGGCCGCGCTGCACAAGTTCCTCTTTTCGCATCGAGATGGAGTTGTCGCGAAGGTAGTCAAAGCCAAATTCAGATGCCGTTCCATAGACGATGTCGCATTTATAAATACCGGCGCGATCTTCGAAGTCAAGCTCTTGGGTAATAACACCTGTTGTAAGCCCAAGCCAGCGGAAGATCGATCCCACCCACTCGCAGTCGCGATAGGCAAGGTAGTCGTTCACGGTGACGATATGTACAGGCTTTCCTGTAAGGGCATTAAGATAGAGAGGCATGGAGGCAGTAAGGGTCTTTCCCTCGCCCGTCTGCATTTCGGCAATATAGCCTTGGTGCAACGCTATCGCACCCTTTAGCTGCACGTCGTAGGGGATCATATCCCACTTCTGGTCATAGCCTGAAACGTGTACGTCGGTGCCAATAAGGCGCCGGCAGGCGTTTTTTACAACGGCAAAGCATTCAGGAAGTAGTGCGTCAAGCGTTTCGCCTTTTTGAATACGCTCTTTAAATTCCACAGTTTTTGCGCGAACTTCGTCGTCGGTTAAAGATTGCAATTTTTGCTCGTAGGCATTGATCTGAGCGACAATTTTGTCATAACGAGCAATCGTTCTTTGCTGAGAGGTGCCGAAAATACTTTTAAGAAATGAAAACATGTACCATCCTTATCTCACTTTAGGTATCTATAATACCTTAATTTAACAAATAGATGCAACATATGGTCCTACTCAACGAATTCAGCTGGTCCTTTTCAAGGGCAAACCTCTATACCGACTGCCAAAAGAGGTATTGGTATACCTACTATGGCTCATGGGAGGGATGGCCTAAAACTCCTTGGGATAAACGCAAGGAAATCAGCCCTTTAGCTTCATATCTTTATGCCTTAAAGCAGATGCAGAGCATGCCCACTTTTATAGGCTCTACCGTGCATGAAACTATAGAGCATTTTTTAAAAACAAAAAAGCCGTTCACTCAAGAGGCGCTTTTAGGCCATGCCAAAGAGGCCTTTTATCGCGGCCTTGAGGAGGCAAAAAGCGGCAAGTGGAAAGAGGCGCCCAAAAAACATAAAAATCTTTTTGAAATCTACTACGGCGCGGGGCTCTCTCCCGATACAATTTTAGAGGCTGAAAGCAAGGTAGCGCGCTGCTTGGAAAATTGGTTTACATCTCCCATCGTCCAGCAGCTTGCCTTCCACCAGGATTCGCGCTGGCTGAGCATTGAAGAGCTTGCCTTCTTCCAGCTTGTAGATAAGTACAAAATCATTGTGGTAATAGACTTTGCCGTGATGTGGCGCGATAAGGCGGTGCTTTTTGACTGGAAGACAGGCGATGAAAGTGAAAAAACAGAAGAGCAGCTCTACCTTTATGCGCTCTTTGCCAATAAAATTTGGGCGATTCCATTTGACAAGATAATCCTAACTCCGTTTTATCTAGCTAAAAATAGCTATAGCAAAATTCAGTCGCTCGATCCGCAAAAACTTGAAAGGATTGAAAAAGATATAGAAGCAAGCTGTGATAAGCTGAAGGTGCTGCACGACAGCCAGGATGTAACAGCATGCAGCTACACTGAAGAGCGGCAAAAATGCTCAAGATGTCCCTTTAAAGAGCTTTGTGAAAGGGCAAACTATAAAGATCTATCAAAAACTGAACTGGAAGAACTGGTAAAGAAACTATGAAAAAACTACTCGCTATCGTAATTATCCTTATCGCTGCCTATACCGCTTACTGGTATGTAGAGGCAACTATATTTGAAAAAAGGCTTAAAGAGGAGCTTGCAAAGGCAGCTCCTAATGCCATCATCACCTACGACGCTATCGAAAAAAAGGGCTATCCCTTGTCGATCCAGCTTGTTTTAGTAAACCCAAAACTTCACATGGAAAATGATGCCATAAAGCTTGATATGCAGGGAAGCCTTGCAGCGGACTGGTCGCTATTTGGCACATTAAAGCAGGTGCTGATGCAGGGAAAAAGCCATGTAGAGCTGCCTATAGGCGAAGAGGGAGCGCTTGCTAAATATTCGTTTGAAGGCGACACGCAAGCTGAGTTTGACTCTTTACATGACTTTGGCGATAAGGGGGTTGTAAGGATCACCAATGCCAAAACAAATGGCCCTGAAACAAATATCCATGGGGCCTTTGAGTGGTCATCAGATCTTGTAACAATAGTCTATGATACAAAAAGTCCAAATCCTGATAGAGCCATCCTAAACCTCGATGTGGAGCTTGTGGGCGGCAAAATTAAAGCTGAAAAGTCGCAAGAGCTCTATGCTGCCTTTGCAGACTCACTGGCCGAGCAAAGCGGTAAAACCAATGCTTCGTTTGTACTAGCGTGCGATCTGCCAAGCCAGAAAGTTTTGCAAAAGTATCAAGAGTCGCCCCTCTTGCTGCTTACAGAAGCCTTTCCACCCATATCTGTAGAGCTTAAAAAGCTTGCGACGGTAAATGCCTTTGAGCAAGACGAAGTTCAGGCAGCAGTCCATATAAGCGAAGGCGAAAATAAAAATATCGTTTTAGATGTTGTCACAAACGGCACCTTCCATTACCTGCCTGCCTATCGCGAGGCAGTTTTAAAGGCAATTGACAGCGCGGCCGGCGTTGCCCAAAACTGGCAAGCTCAAGATGAGTATGTGCCGCTTAAAAATGTGCTCATAAGCCAAAAAGAGCGGATAAAAGAGCTTGTTCCCCACCTTGAAACCTTGGGCAAGCTTGTAACAACAGGAAAGCTCCTTGCCGTAGTTAACAAGCAAACCTTTGACTGGCACCTTTCACTTGATAACTTTGGCGTCACCTGCGACAAATTTGGCTGTCTCTTGTCGCTAACTGCACAAGATCGAAGGAACAGCACCCAGGCAGATGCCCATCTTGTATTAAACCATGTCGATGCCATTGTCAATGAAGCTGTAGGCTTTTACAATAAGGCAGAGTCGATCTTCAACGCCCTTGAACTAGACCCTGTAAAGCATCTAAAACCACTTCCTGAAGGCGCAAATGCAAAGCTTATCGCCTACCTTGAAGACCTGTCGACAACGCACGATAAAGACACTCTCGCAATCGACATCTCCTACCGCGATGGCAAAACAATGATCGGCCACTACACCCTCGAAGAGGCAAGAGCCAATCTTGAAGCCATTTGGGCCGATATGATGCCCAAACCGGAGCCTCTGCCTACATTGCCCGAGGATTACCAATGATCAAAAAATTACAACATACCTTGATAGTGTTTTTTTTATTCGTTTCATTTAACGAGTTGAGTGCACATCCTCCTAAAAAACACAAAGATCTTCCGGCCTATAGCCACTCACATGGACCGCGCGGTTTTATTGGAGGCGCTGCCGGAGTGAAGGGTTTAGAGAAATATGCGCCTACTCGAACTTCCTCACATCATCGACTTAACCAACCTTTAGGACAAACAAAAGCTGACGAAATCGCCATATCATTAGGGCTCGATAAAAATTTGTGTTTTACAGAAGAGCAGTATTTGGCTTTTATCACAGGCCAAGGGGTGGATGGAAGCGGCAATCCTGAAGATGCTAAACTGGTTGATGAATCTGTTAAACTGCTCACTAATACGTGTGGCAATCCTCTCATTAGAATCATAGACGGAGAGGTGACACAAATTATCTTAGGTAGCTATGGACTTATCGTCAATGAAGCGGGAATGCTGGAAAGTCCCGCCAATCCTGACGCACCCACAAGACAAGTAAATGCTGTCATCCAACCGGGTGGTTATATGTCAACCTGGTGCATGGCAAATGGTGCGGAAGAATCACTAAACATGCTTTACAGATCGGCTTATCCCTTACAGCTTCCATATGCAATTGCCGCACAGCATGAAGGAACCGATGCGGAGCTAGTTGTTTATCTAGATCGTTCACATAGTGCCTTCACGGGGATGTCGATGGCCCCTTCAGTTTGGGAGGTTAATTTTTGCCTCATCTACATGTTGAACCCAGAGCTAGCAGCAAAAATGCCTGCTTACTGGACTGCAATTCCTAAAAAGGTTGTAAAAGCCTTAGATACGGAGTCCTAATGGACAGGTCTCTTTTAGTGAGTACTCTTCATACTTCAAATACGGGAAATGCAAAAAATCAGGGAAATGCAAAAATGAAACGGGGGCATATGCGACTCCATTCCCGCGTCTGACCTCATTGCTTTTAAATTGAAGGTTTTCGATAGCGAAGAGCTTTAATTTGCCCACTACGAATGA
This sequence comes from uncultured Chlamydiales bacterium, assembly GCA_963826935.1. Classification (GTDB taxonomy): domain Bacteria; phylum Chlamydiota; class Chlamydiia; order Chlamydiales; family FEN-1388; genus SZAS-7. The sequence goes on from CAWGYH010000002.1 coordinate 885,862, forward strand.
TACATCCTTTTTCCACAAGTTCTTTACGGCTTAATCCCAACTCACCTTGCGAGCTTTATTCTTTAGCCTTTAATTTTGCTTTAGTGTTAGCCTTTCTGGGATCTCTTATTGGTACCTTTATGTACTTGTACTTTGGTTTAAGTTCCATAATTTTCCCATTTTTTTCGATTACAAGTGGAATGCCAGTGCGAATTGATCTATCTTTGGCAAATTCAATACCTCGTTTATGGGCTTGTAGTAATAATTCAATAGTATCTGGTGATTTTGCTTTAGGCATGAGCTAACCTCAATATTTCTTCCCATGTTTTCTTGTCTTCGATCTTTAAAGTATTAGGAATACTTTTTCTAGCGATTATTTTTTGCTGATCGTTTGAATTGTCTAGTATGAGAGCTGTATCCGCAAGTGGAAGGTAGTGAGTTATCACATGTTTTATCCCTGCTATATACCTTCTCTCGATCGTTTCCCGAGGGACGTGATGTCCGCCTTCTGCAACCCTGTGCTCAACGCGTTTTACTGCTAAACCTGGACTGCTTAGCCAAAGATACATTAGATTAATTTCGTAACCCATTGACCGAGCCTTTTCGAGGTGTTTAACATAATTTATGCCCGCAGCTGTGGTCTCAAAGGCGATATTCTTTTTGGCGGCAAGAAGCTCTCTTAATCTGTGAACCATTAATTTACTTGCAGCAAGAGACACGCTTTCAGGATGCATTGGCGCAAGACCCCGAGCTATCTCATCAGCATTTATGAGTTCATAAATGCTTAACAGATCAGGCTGTAAAGCGAGTGCAGTAGTGGTTTTGCCGGCCCCATTAGGCCCTGCAATAATAAAAATTTTCTTGTCCATTATTAAGCTTTATTTGTAGCAGTCTAATAATAGAACATATTAGGGAGAAAATCTATCTATTTTTTACTTAAGGACCTCTTGTTCTCCGATCCTTTCATTTTTGTGCACACACATAATTTCCCCTATTTTCTGATAACAAGCCATATACTGTAAAATCCTTCGACAGCTATACTCCATCATGAGCTCGAATTTTTCTTCTTGTAGTATGCAAAAAAAGACAAAGCCCCTATTACTATGCTAATACGATATTTAGAGGATGGGAAGAAAAATGGGCCATGGATCACGTAAATTATGAACTCTTAGGAGATATAGCCCGTGGCTAACCCGTATGAACAGGAAATCTTCGATCATTTCCTCAAAGCAACGCAGCAACAACTACCTAACATCAATCTCATAGACCATTGTAGAACCATTGAAAAAGAACTCTCTCAAGTAGATGCTGCCGTCAGAAAATTCATCGACACTCTTCTAAAAGAGCCTTTTATTGCGATTTTTGGTGTATGGATTAAGAAATGTGGTTATTTGTATCCGGGCATGCTTGATGCGGCGAAAACACTTCTAGAACACAACCTCATAATGATCTACGACAATAACGGCGCTATTTGGACCGTAGAAAAAGCAAATGCATTTGACCATCATAAAACACTGAATGCAATACGCTGCAAGAGCTCATGGTCAATCAAACGAAGAGAAGAATTGGTTCGAGTTTACGTAGCATTTATGTACTGGCTCCACATAGAAACTAGGGGGCACATACACCGCTGTGAAGATCCCGACTGGGCAAGATCGCTAAAACGAAACCTCGCTTTTCCTCGCTTCATTGATTTTTTAGATGCTCTTTCCAATACAAAATCACAACTTGTTGCAAAATTACTCTATTTTGGTGGAAATCGAACTCTAGAACAAGTCTTAAAACTCGACATATCCAATATAGATTTTGATGCTCACACAATATTGTGGGAACCACTAACAGCAAATTCAGAACTCACGTCATATCCTGAACATGTTTTTCACGATATAAAAGCCCTCACAGACATTCATAAAAAAGGATTAGTATTCCTGGGCCGTCAAGATGGTCCATTAAGTGATGCAACAATTTTCAGACACTTTAATGAAGCTGCTCAAAAAGTTGGTTTAGGTGACTCATTTGGTCCTAAAAAATTAGTGACCGACATGTAGTGTTGCGTATATTTCTGCATTTTGTCACAAAAATTGCGGAATTATTGACAAAAATCCACAAGTTTGCTACGTTAGCTTTCACTTCATTCACCAGGAGGAAAAAGCGAGCGTATGAAACACTGCCATCATCTCATCCCACTCAGGGAATATTGCAAACTAAACAAATGGCCACGACTACCACAGTGGCACCACTGGATCTACAGCCGCAACGAAGTTGCACGCAGCTGCATCAAAAAGATTGGCAAAAGATACCTCATCGACTTGATCGCTTGGGAAACTTATATCAAGAACGCTTCACTGGACGAACATACAAGATGAAGACCAACGAGACAACAATAAACTACGATGTTCCTTATATTTTTTATTTCTACTGGGATACTAGCGACTTCAGATATTGGCGAAAAGAAGGATACATTCCTACTGAGCTTCTGGCCTCGTCACGAGTGAGAGAACTATACAAGTTTATCTACGACAACCGTAGCACCCTTTTTAAAGCGCTCACAAAACGTACTGAGAGTCACTATTACTGACCAAACGGCAGAATTTAAGACATGAAAGCCTAATGCCGACTTTAAACACACAAACCCAAGGATGACTTTATGTCAAGCTCCTCAAGAAATACATTAATTGACCAAATAGATTCATTTCTTGAATCTTTCAAAAAATGGGAAAAAAGCGGATACAATGCAAAAGGATTTTATCAAATTCACAAGAAACTGTTACGAGCGCACGACTACGCAAAAGAAAAATTCTCGAATCCGGAGATTTCAAAACAACTTGTCGCAGCATTACAAACTCTGACAACCCTTACAAACCTAAATCGACAATACATCATCGCAGCCACGTCGGGTGATGATATAGATGACTTTTCAAAAGCCGATGAAATACGACATCTTCGAGACCAAAGGCGAAATTATCTAATTGAAGTTTTGACACTATTGCCAAGTGTAATATCATAGTGAGTGTGGCCACGCTGGCATAACTGAACTTTTGCCGGGCACGACTGCAGCCAACCGAATGGGTCTGGGACTGTTAAAAAGACGTTATAGGCATCAGCCAGTTGCGGTGCGGTCATGCCTTTGTAGACAATAGGATCGTCATTTCCTGTCATTGAAATACCTAACCAGTACTCGGGCAGGAGCGCCACTTGTCCCTACCAACGCAAGGGGCAGAGCAATGAGTTCACCGCCAGGCTTAACCCTGAGAGCCATTTCCCTGTTTAGATTCTCGACAAGATATTTTCCTCGAACAGCAACGAGCCGGTGGAACTCCAGAGGCGATCCATTCTCCACCTCTACATCACCATCTAGAACCCACACTATCGGCGGTAATTCGAGAAGAATATGCAACGCCTGACGTGTGATGCGCGAAACCCCCAATTGATCGGAGGAGCGTATGAACAATATCGCTTCTTGGCTGTACGAAGCACAAAGAGCATTGATCTGACTTTCGTTCGCAGCCTTCGGTAAATCAAGGAGAAAGTAGGAGCCGATTAGTTTCTCTAATGGAAGAGCCTCTAGGCATTTCCCGGAGGAGTCAAAGTGAGCCGGCGCATCAATGTGGGTGCCTGTCTGTGTCCCGAGCCTGAGCGCTGAGACGCGATAGCCCTGCTGCTCAACCGTACACCATTCAATGCATGAAAACTCGGGGTCTCGGTAGCCCCCTCGGTGTAGGTTTCCAAAGAATTGTTCAAAGGCTTTGTTAGGTCGAGTATCTGTTCCTGCATTCTTACACTGTTATGAGCCTTTTTTGGAAGGAATGTGTTTACTCACATACTTGCGTTTTGGTTTTGATTTTTGTGGTTGATCGAAGTTTTCCATGAGTTCTCTAGGCGTCACTTTTCCTCCGGTAAACTCTTCAATTTGCAAAGCAAGTCCTAACCCAGGCTTGCGCATTCCATAGGCAATGTTTTTTGCCGACTGGATATGAATGCCCAGCTTTTCTGCAAATTCACGGTAAGTGATCCGTTCTTGGTCTAAAAATTCACGCAACTGCATATTTTTTTCATTGACAATAGTACTCAAATTGACTACTTTTAGAAATCAGACCACGAGGAAGTGGTTATGACTTCTGGAAAAAAACGATAGCAGAGGAGTGATTTTATGCCCATGTATATAGTAAAGATCTTGGACCTAAAAAAGAGAATTTTGTTAGAAAAAAAGGTGACTAAAATCATTTAAGCTCATATGATGTTGATTTTTTGCACCAGATTTGATATATTTAAATTATGGGATCAAATTAAAGGGATTGTCATGGCCACCAAAAAAGAAATAAATAAAGAGTTAAAAATTGCACTAAGTGAAATTGGGGAAATCAAACCTTGGTTTGATAAGAAAATGAATGCGTGGATTTTTGAACATCAAGCTTATCCTGTTGGCTATAGTGGTGACTCTATCGAAGAGGTAATCAAAAACTATCCTCTTCATCTTAAGGAATTTATTAAAGAACGGCTTAAAAATAACCTTGATCCGATAATTGAAAAAGCAACAAAGGGAAGAGGGGGACTCAGGCCGGGATCTGGTAGGCCAAAAGGTGCTAAAGGCACTCCAACTAAACAAATTCGCCTTCCGGAAGATATTGCAAACTGGTTAAAACAACCTGGCATGATTAATCATATTAGAGTGCTTTTGAGTGCTTATCATCCAACTGGCAATGCTGCGTAAAATAGGTGTTACAGATAAATTTTTACTTTTAATATATTAGGATCATCAGCTACGTGCTTTTTCTTATGTAGTAGCGTAAAAAACTCTTTTAGGCTCTCGAAATTGTTCCCTTTTACTTTTTCTAATAGATCCGTTATGACTTGCTCTCTTCCTCCTTTTTTTATCTGAGAAACAACTTCAATAATTTTTGCCCTATAAAGCCAAACATCTGCATCGTTAAACTTGTCACATAGCAGTCTTGTACATTTCTCCACTTCGTTTACTTCATTTTTGGGTGTTTTACTAATTTCTTGAAGAACTAAATCTCTGAAAGGTCCGTTACCTATGTCTTTTACCAGGCTTTTTGCATGAGACACGGCAAATTTGATCCTTTCCATGTCTAGCGACTTAACTTTTGGTTCTCTAAACTTTGCACCCTCAGCTTGTTCAGCATCTTTCATGCCTATTGTATGCATCGCATATATTGTATCTGAGATCATGAATGCACTGTCCGTTTTAAATGACTTATTAAACTCATTTGCAAGCAATAAAATCTCTTCTCGCTGATGAGGAGGTGTAGCTGTTAGGGCGTCTACTACAGCTTGATCAGTATACGCCTTGTTATTAGGGATTTTTCCCTCTCTAATAAGACTTTGAATTAACATCGCTGGGGGCTCTACAGAGGCTTTACCCTCAGGGCTTTCAAGTCGTGACCCCGCGCCTGAGAGCTTATTGTACCTCGACACGAGTTCACTTTGTGTATCACCCTTTGTCAGGCCTATAGTCCTTTCAAATACAGTCAAAACACTAGCTGTTTGACTAGTACTCTGTGTCGAAACTCTGTCACATAACTTAGTAACCTGCTCCTGAGAGAACCAACGAAGAGTTGCTGCATCGAGTTCATTGTTCTGTAGTTTCTGAAACAGCGCATCGACAACGCCTTCAGAACCCTTGCGGGAAATCCAAGTAGAAAACTTGATTACAAGCGCGCTAAAAAACCCTTCGCCAAAAGAACATTTTGCCTGGCTGGCTACTGGGTGGGTATTTAAAAAATTTTGCACATCGGTAGGCCTTATTGCCATGGCTTAACCCTCTTCTTTATATTTAAATTTATAATATTACATCTCTGGGTTTGTGTCAAGATTCGCAAGAAGCAGGATCACCAGGCATACGCATCAGGCTAAGAAAGAAGAAATGGTCTTATATTCCAGGTTATCAATGATTTAAAAATAACAGGATAGACAGGCATACGCGTCAGGCTAAAAGCGAAACAATGATATTAAGTTGTTGTTTGTTAATAAGTTAAAATAAACAGGATCACCAGGATCTGGCAGGATACATACAAAAACGATAATAATGATTAAACGATAAGAACGATAAAAAATAAAAGAAACCATTCTAATTTATCGTTCTTATCGTTTTATCGTTATCATCATTTTGATTTGTTATTAATGTCCTCCTGATGCGTATGGGATCACCAGGATCGGCAGGATAAATACAAAACGGTAATAACGATTAAACGATAGGAACGATAAAAAAAGACTCCATTTTAGAGTACTTTTGAGTGCTTATCATCCGACTAGCAATGCTGCGTAAAATAGGCTAGTAGCTACCAACTGCCAACCTTTTTCGTCATATTACCAACGAAGGGGGCCGTTTGAATCAGGTCTGATCTTCTGAATAAAGGCCAAATAGTTTTTCCATTTTGGCTTTTCTGTAGGCAAAAATTGCTTGTATGTCTGGACCTATTTTTATTGCGTTAAGAAGGTTGCCAACTATTCCAAAGGGCAGTTTATAGTAGATAGTGTCGGTCATTTCAACACCATTTGCAATTTTGTTAAAGCGATGTTCATGGTGCCAAAATTTATAGGGTCCAAACCGCTGTTCGTCTATGAAATACTTTAAGTCTTCAACGTGCGTAATTTCTGTAACCCATTGAATTGGAATACGTAAAACAGGTCGGATGGTGTAGCTGATTATTTGTCCAGGGTACATTTTTTTGTCAAAGCTGTTTGTGATTGTAAAATCAAGATGTTCTGGAGTAAGGGTTGAGAGGTTCGCCGGCGAAGAAAAAAAATCCCAGCTAGCTTCAAGAGAGAGTGGGAGTTTATGCGAAAAGTTTAAGTTGTACATTACGTAGGCTTAATTTTTGGATGCTTAGTTTTTTTGAACAGTACTAAAGAAGAGTAAAAAAGGATAGCGAATTCAAACTTCGCGCTTATTCATGGCCTGTATTAACTTTTTTGCTGTACTGTTTTTTTAGAAAATGGTTTAGTGAGCAAAAAAGAAAATATGAGGAGGACATGTGCATATTATAGGTGTGATACTCATTGGATTTATTGTTGGGCTTATCGCAAGAGCATTAATACCCGGAAAAAATGTTGCTGGGTTTATTCTCACATCTCTTGTAGGTATTGCTGGAGCGGTTATTGGGCAATATGCTGGACAAGCCTTGGGTTTTTACAAACCTGAAGAGCCTGCGGGTTTTATCATGTCTGTAATTGGGGCGATGTTCATTCTTCTTCTCTTCCACGTTTTCAGAAGAGATCAAACAAACGACTAAACCGAATGTTTAGGGCTCGAACGGCACTTCGATGGTGCAGGGAAAGTTGACCCATGTAACGGCTTTCGTGCCTATCGCTTCGTGTATTTTGAATGTGGTGCCGTTCTTTAGGGTAATTGAGCCGTCAAAGCGGATCTTTCCCTTATATGCGGGCAGGGAGATTATATATTTTGTGGATGTATAGTCTCCGGTTGTTTCTACATCAATCACCATCTCTTGGTCCTTTAGCAAGTTGCCAAAGGTAACATGGGCAATTCTTTTGTCTCTTAATAATTCAGGATTATCGTCAATTTCACCTGCACGGATGATTTCTTCATTATCTAGTACCACTCTGTCGGTTGGCCTATGCATTTGACGGCGCTCTTCCTCTGTGAATACATTTCGCTTTAAAGGGGTATTATCTAATTTTCGTACGTTTCTTATCTCCAGAGTAGTATCTTCAGTGGTAATGCTGCCACAAGCGAAATGCTTAAGCGGTCCAAAACAAATTTTTTCCCCAGTCTCGCTTGGGAGCAGGGGGTCCTCTGTAAGAATAGACTTTAGGCTCGATATAGTGAAAATAAGCTGCGGGCGGACTGTACAGTAACAATTAACAAATCTACTTCCTATTTTAGGGACCATAGGAAAGTCTTTGGCTGCTTCTTTAATGAATTCTTTAATAAGTTTATAGTGAGGATGGCCTTTTGGTACCTGCACCTCTTTATCGCCAAAAACCTCTTGCTTTTTGCGATAAACTTTCTCAGAAATTTCCCTTTCTTGCTGCTCTATAGGCCCTATGCTCATCGATAAAACCTCTACGTTATACACTAATTATCCAGTATTTAGCCTTAAAAGTCCACTAAAAAGTAAAAATATCATTATTTACTAATAAATGTTTATTTGCTAGTATTAATACAAGGGGAAAGGGAGAAGCTATGCAAGAGCCAATGGTACCAAAAGAACAGCCTAAACCTCAACCCGATACTATAGACCTAGAGTTTCAGAAAGCTGCGGCAGAGGTTGCCAGTAGTAGGGCTGAGGAAGATTTACTGAAAAGCGGCAACACCCTGCTTCCAAAAAATGCGCTTCTTCAGCGCTACCAAAAAGAGCTTGAGCAGGAATTTGCAACCTACCGAAAGCGGCAAGAACATGGGGCCTTAGTGCTTAACCAGTCCCTAGAAGAGCTTGCAAAGACGGCCCCGGATTTATTTTCTGACACGGTCGTTGCAGGCATTACCCTCATTTCAGGGCTCTCTGAACTCATTGCTGAAAATAGGGAGAAGTTTGCTTCGCATCTCTCAACGGGAGGAAGCCTCCAGGAGTTCGCAGGAGTTGATGACGCAACAATGGACACACTCTATCTGGCTGCTAAGCTCCTTTATGAAAAAAGCCTTTTTAATGATGCAGCCGATGCTTTTGCCTTTTTATGCGGCCTTAACCCCAAAAAGTATGTATTTTGGCTAGGACTTGGCTTTTCAGAATTCCACTGCAAGCACTACCAAGAAGCAGTGAATGCCTTTTTAGTCATCAAGGATGCAACCCCGGAAGATCCGTCCCTGCCTCTTACTCTCAGCAGTTGCTACGTAGAGCTTGGATTGCTATATAAGGCACTAGAAGCTTTGGATTTCACTCTCCTCGCGATCGAAGGAAAAGAAGAATATAGCGATTGGATTGATGTGGTAAAACAAGAAAAGATGCGCCTTACGCAAATACAGCATCATTAAACCTAAAGGAGAAGGTTATGGATCCATCATCAGGTTTTTCAGTTCGTGATGGACAAGTCTCCGTTCCACTAGTCCCTCAAGGAAATGAGTCAAAGCTAGATGGGATGAGGGGTGGTAGAGGGATGCCGGAAAGTTTAAAAAGTAAGCCTAGTGTGCCATCTCCTCAGACAGGTCCGTTTGCTGCTTCCCAAGCAGGAGCCACAGTTGGAGCGAGCAAGTACGTGTCAGTGCCAACAGTGGCCTTTGCTAGAACAGGGGATGGGGATACAGGTACAGAAAGGGTTGTATTCAGGCTGCCGACCACAAGGGCTCCGCCCACACCGTCTCCAACGGCTCCGCCTAAATCCACAACGGTGCCGCCTGGAACTAAGCCAATCCTTCAACCCACAGTAGCAGCTAAAAGCCCGCCCATAGAAGCCCCATCCCTAGGGGTGGTAGTAGGCAGCGATATCTATCATGCACCCGAGCTGACGGCAAAAGATCGCGCCCTTTTAGAGGCAGGGATGAGTTTAGAGCTAGGTGAGATAGACCAGGCGCTCGTAGATACTGCAAAAGCCTGCATTCAGTGTATGAAGGGAATGGGAAACCCAAAAAAACTCGAAAACCCCGAAAAAACACTTACTGACCTCTTTGTGAAATTTGAAAAAAGGGGCATCGCAGATCGCGGGGCAGTAGTGTCCCTTTTCAAAGAGCTGTCAGAGTTTGCTGCAGTCTGCGTTTCATGTATGAAAGAAGGATCGGACAGCATCAAGAATCCAGAACAAAAACTTGCTAAATGCATTGCTGTACTTGAAAAATTACCGAAAGATGATTCGGTTCTAGATCAACGCCGAAAAGTAGTGTCCCTTCTCAAAGACCTGTCAGAGCTTGCTGCAGTCTGCGTTTCATGTATGGAAGAAGGATCGGGCAAAATCAAGAATCCAGAACAGAAACTCGCTAAATGCATTGCTATACTTGAAAAATCATCTATGAAAGATGATTCAGCTCTAAAGCCACTCCAAGAAGCACAAAAGGCTTTTCAGGGTTATGACGAGCGCATCGCTCGCAAGGGAGTAGAAAAAGCATTTCAGATGCGTCCACAGATGTTTGAAGAGATGCAATCTATAATGAGAAAGTTTTTACGGCCGGGAACTTGCGATGCTATCAGAGGGGGGCTTGAAGAAATTGGGGTGTTACATAGCACCGAACTTACAGCGAAAATTGACAAAAAGTCAGCTGTTGACATTCTTTGTAAATATATTCAAGTTACTGGGCATAACGAAATTATCGAGGGTGGTCTCGATGATGAGGCACTTGCGAATGTGCTGCTGAAATTAGCTGATCATTGGTTTGAGACGCGAGTGCAAAGCTTTGAATCTACAGCCGGTGAGAAGAGTGATCTAAAACTCACAATAGAGCAGTCGAGTTCACAGCTCGAGAAACTAAAAAGGGAAATAGATCCAATAGGAGTGGAGCAACGTGTACTTGCTGGAAGGATAGACAAACAGATCGCACTCCTGAGAGCGGAAGTTGAGCAAATCAGAGGAGTTATAAGAGCACCAATAAAGCAGTCAAGCCTTAAAGTATTAGACAGTGGAAACACTATAAAGTTTTTTAATACTGATGAAATAAATGCGTTAATTAATGCATCTATTTCAAAAGCAAGTAACGGCAAAGTAACAAATCTGGAAGCTTTGGTAACAATGAAAAAGGCGCTTATTGAGCAAAACGCTCCCGTTGAAAACGAGAGGGCAAAACGATTAGAAGCACGGACGGCGATGGATGAAAAAGAGAAACGTAGCCTAATCGCCGAGGAGGAAAGTTTAAGAAAAGATAAATCCAGATTGCCAGATGAGAATACGGAAACGGTAAGGCAAAAGCTATTCGAAATAGATACGAAGATGAAATCGTTACAAGGAAGGATTAAAGAATTAAATCAGAAATATAAAGACACTAAAGCTGAAGTAGAAGAAGAGGTGGGGGATCTCCCGCAGTTAGAAGAACAATTGAAAGAAATTGACAGCATTTGCCAAACCGTGGCTGGAGATTTTTTAGAGGCTTGTGAAGGTGAGGTGCAAACAGAGTATAAGGCGCCAAAACGCGGACTGATTGGGCAAAAAATGGATGACTTTATGGCTGCGAATGGCCTTACAATAGAGGTGAAACGGCTTGCTGCAGTTAGAAAGCCTTTGGATGATGAACAAGCTCGACTATCACATGAAGTAGCTCAATTGACCTTTGCGCAAACGCAGCTGAAAGCTCTAAGCAAGGAGACGTTACTAAGTTTAGGTAAGGAAACGCCAGGACACAGAATTGCAGAACGGTGGAGAGCAGACTATCAAATAACAACCCCAAAGACACTAGGCATTAATTCAAAAGTGCAGGTGAAGACCTTCTCTGAAAAGCCATTGGATGAGCACGTTTATACTGTACTGGACCACTATTACATGGTGGACGTTTTTTTTAAAAAAGGAAAGTAAAAACAGTGCTTTACGATTAATCTTGGGATAAGGTTTTGCTAAATCTAAAATCGTCGAGGATCCTGGAACCTTTTGGAGGTCTCTCTCTAAGGGCAGCTATTTGATCACGATGTGATTTGGGCGCTTTTTTTAGTCGACTTGCAAATACCTCGGCATAATTAACCTGTGGAAGATTTGGACGATATTCCCACTCATCGATATCGCTAGGTTTGATCAAGCGTTTTTTTATATATGGGGTGGGTATGTAATAGTCATCGGTGCCTATTTTATATTTCAAATGGGTATGCTTAAGCATAGGGTCATTCTCAGGGAGAGTGTGCCAAACGACATTCGTCTCTTTAATGTCGCCCATAACAATTCCATTCTCATACAAAAAATACTCAATTGCCATTCGCTGGATCTCATACGCCGCTTCTTCGTGGGGGGATTTTTTAAGTTTTTTTAAATTGCCCTCCATCAGCTCCATCACTGTCACATAAACCTGGTATGTAGCTTTGGCCGCCCTTCCCGTTTTAAGAGGCAGTACAAAATTGGTACTGTCCTGTGGGATAAATTTTTTATTTACATTAATTTTTCCAAGTACTTTTACGCTCAGCAGATGCCTATGGTTAAGCTGGTTTAGCTTTGTTATAACGGCAGATGGGGGCTCAGAGAAATTAATCTTAAGCGCCCTTTCAGGTGATGTATCACAGTCGCGTATATTCACTTTCAGGACTAGGCACTCGGGATTATTAGTGTCTGAAAGAACATCTACCCGCTCAAACAAGTTGAGAAGTGAGTTATTATCGAGTACAGGTATTTTTGATGAATCCTGATGTTTGCTGCCTGATGGGTTAGTGTGACGATAAACTGGTATTTCAATAACAAAATCGATTGCTTGGCCTGAATCCGAAGCAGGTACTTCAACAACAATATCGCTTGAATCCGAAGCTGGTACTTCGACAACAACATCGTATGTTTCATTTGAATCCGAAGCTGGCACTTCAACAACAATATCGTTTGAATCTGAAGCTGGTATTTCAACAATCAAATCGTTTAGATACGAAACTGGTATTTCAACATCAAAATCGATTGGAGCCGGATGTTTGCTGTCTGCTTGTTTAGTTTTAGGGTAAACTGCATCATGGTTAGTTGGGGTTATATAGCGTGAGCCTGATATATTTATAGACATAGTACTGAAAGTATACATATTTACTGCTTAAAATGCACTGAAATAAAATACTTTTTACCTTTTTTTTATTCTCTATAACTGTAAAAGTTATTCCCTAACAACCCCTTATTAAAAGATTGTGCCGCTGATGCGTTTCCAACTGCCATTTTTAGGATTATTAGAGCAGCTGCAGCCCACCAAAGACATGGCCTGCAACGTCTATGCGCGCTTCGTGGCTAAATAGGGAATGGACAAAGCCACCATGGATGGTATTGAGGTTTTTTGCCTGTATCTCTTTGAGAAAAAGTAGTGAGCGATCGATCTCTTGGTTAAACCAAGTCTCATGAATACCTGCAGAATTGTTTACTATTGCTAAAGCCCGTTTGACATGCACAAGCCCCTCCATGTAACAGGCGACTTCAACTGTAGCAACGCTGTTTTCGAAGGGCTCATTCGCTATGCTCGAACCTTTTAGAGCAGAAATCAGCTGGTCAAGGTGATCAAGTTCCAGGACGGACGCTTTTTGTTTTTTCTGAAACCAGTGGTACAGCAGCTGGAACTGCCAGTTTGCGTAAAAGGTTGCTGTATCTTCTGCAAGGTGCCTCTTGCGATTTTGTTCTTGGCAAGAATAGGAAATTGTTTTTTGGAGCGGCTCGCTATTTTCTACAACAGCCATAAGGCCAATTAACGCTTCTGGCAGATAAAAGGCCTCAACATTTTTTTCATAGGATTTAAGAGAAGGATCGAAAAATATGCGCATAGAACCATCAGTGTGCTGGAAGGCTTGTAAGGAGCAAATAAGTTGAGATTTTATCTCTTGCCAATGTTCTGGAAGTGCTCGAGGGTATACCCTCGAGCTTTTTTCTAAGGCCAGCAAATAAAAACCAATATCTCCGATATTGCCTTCTGGCAGATCGGGGAGCTCCTTTTGTCGATATAATTTGCTATAGGCTAAAAGTGTATTTTTTGTTACTTCTTCAAAAAGAGCATTGGCCCCGGCAGGAAACAGCAAGCCTTTTGTTTGAAAAAGCTGCACAAGATCAAGAATATCGCAAACAGTAGCTACATCCCGTATGGAGCTATGCTGGTAGGCATAGGGCGCACTTCGAACAAGCGGAAGCTGATAATAAAGACGCCGCTCTTTAGTATCCGACATAAAACAAAAAAATTCAGCGATACGCGCTATCATCTGGTTTACAACCCGTGAATCAACCATTTCCTTGTCCTCGAAGTTTTAGCTCTCTCTATACTAATTCTAGGTCATTAACCTCATCTTTACAAAAAATACTTTATATTGTAGAGATGGGTTAAAAAGGGAGTCTCCTATGAAATATACACTATTTGGATTTTTAGTGGCTTGCACGATGGCTTTTATGCCAGCTTTTGGATTTGCCGATACAGCAGCGCCTCAGACAGAACAGGAGCAACTTGCGGCACTTGATAAGCTAATTAAAGAATTTAAAGACGCACGGCAAGCGGCTTCTATGAAGGCCTATCAGGCAGGAGGCCATGCCAGCCAATATCTTGGTCAAAACTGGGTAGATTATAAAGAGGCTATTAGACAGCAACAGATGTACCAAGAGCAGGTAAAGCTCCTTGATGCCAAGATCGCCGAGCTTGAAAAGCAAAAAGCAGAGCTTCAGAAAAAATAGTGTAAAAGGGACCTTTTCTAGAAGCTACCTGGTTGCCTTCCCTTTTTATCTATAAACAAAAAACTCTAAGGTTATTATTGCAACATGACTTCGTAGAGAAGAAGCATCGCTCTTTCTATTTTTGGATTAATTTCCTTTAATAATTCCGGATCGACAGCTCTATAAAAAGGAGGAGCGCACACAGAGATTGTCTGTTCTTTAAGGGTGCCCTCTTCTTCTAAAGCTTTGCAGGGGAGTTTCCAGAATCCTCCTAAACAATGACAACTCATTTTTCCCTCGTTATACTCTAAGATAAATGCGATGCGCATGGTAGCATCGTAGCTATAAGCTTCTTCACTGTCAGAAGCTAATGCATCACCTTTCTCGCTTAACTTATGAGAAAAATGCAAATAATCGGACTTATAGTACTTTTCTATGAGGAAAGAGTCATCCTTGTTTCTCAGCCAATAAGAATAGCTTTTGTCAGGATGGCTCTTTAAACTAGCCTGGGGCTCTAAAATCATCTGAAGGACGCCGTCAAGGTCTTTATTTTCGACGACGATCACGCCAGTTCCCAAAAATTGCTTTCTTGGTTTGATCACATAGAGCTCTGAAGGCATTGTTTCTTGTATCCTTTCTGCCAACAGAGGGTCGTATTTTTTAGGATAGGGTTCCCAATCAGCTTTATACTCTTTTAATTCAGCGTTGTTATTGAAGAGCAGGTTCATCTTGTATTTATCAATCCAATAGGGGAGAGCGGCTGCGTCAACAAAAAGAATACCGGGATAGGCTTTGCGATAGAAGTCAAAATCGTTGGCCGCTTCGCGACTAGCATAGACAATGCCTGCGTATGAGGCAATAGAGGAAGGATCGGCAGGAGGCAGCGCTGCACACTCCAGAAATTCGGGATTTTTAGAAAGCGTAGTGATGGACTGCTCGATCTGCCAGCCTTTAGCCGCTAAAGATTTCCTTAAGGGAGCATAGAACCTCCCCGACACCCATTTTTTCATAGGGAAGCGATCAAAAAAGTTGGCAATCATCGGTGAAATGCTTCCAACTCCTCCCGAAATATAAAGGTCGCCGCCTAGAGCCGAAACTGTCCCATGCTGCACTTCGCAGATCTTCACTCCATCTTCTTGACTATATTTAAAGTCACATACCATATAGGAAATGTCAGCGGGATACTTCGGTTCCGCATGAACGACCGTCCAGTAAAAGCTTAAAAACAGACAAGTAAGTAGTTTCATAACAATACACAATCTCATCCAAATAGCGAAAAATGTCAAGCGCCTTTTTTTCGAGAGCCATGCGATAAACCACTTGCAAAATTTTTTAGTCTATGGTGTAGTGAAATGATTCTTAACCTTAGGGATAAAAACTATGAAATACATTTTGTCGCAATTGCTACTGCTCTCCATTTCAGGAACAGTATTTGCTGCGTTTCCTCAACAGGCAAACAACAAAGATCTTATCCAAAACAGGCGTGAAAACTCATCCTCTGACAGCTCCACAACTAGTAGCCACTCACGCGAAAGGGGCCCCCAAGGTCCTCAAGGCCCCCGTGGACCAAGAGGTCCTAGAGGACACGAAGGCGACCCGGGCCACAAAGGCCGCAAAGGAGACTTGGGCCCTACAGGCCCGACAGGCCCCAAAGGTTCAACAGGCCCTGCGGGCTCTGCCAGCGCAACCGGAGCCACAGGTGCTGCCGGTCCAACAGGCGCTACAGGACCCGCCGGAGCCACAGGTGTTACTGGTTCTGCAGGTGCAACAGGTGCCTCGGGAGGCACCGGAGCGACAGGTGATACCGGCGCCACAGGCCCAACAGGAGCTACGGGTGCTACTGGCGACACCGGAGCAACTGGGGCTACAGGAGCCACCGGCGCGACAGGTGACCCCGGAGCTACTGGTGCCACAGGAGCAACAGGCGCTACTGGTGCAACAGGTGCAACCGGTAACATTGGTGCAACAGGTTCTACTGGGGCCATGGGAGCCACCGGCGCAACAGGTAACGCTGGTGCAACTGGAGCTACTGGTGCCACAGGCGCGACAGGAGCCACTGGTGCAACAGGAGCAACAGGTTCAACAGGTGTTACTGGTGCCACAGGCCCAACAGGGGCAACAGGTCCAACTGGGGCCACTGGAGCAACAGGCGCTACGGGAGCAACGGGTGCGACAGGAGCCACAGGTCCAACAGGTCCAACAGGTGCAACAGGAGCAACGGGTGCAACAGGAGCAACTGGAGCAACGGGTGCGACTGGAGCCACGGGTGCTACAGGTGACACTGGAGCAACTGGGCCAACAGGATCCATAACGAATGATTTTGCTTCTTACTATACTACTACTGACGTCACCGTAGATGCGTTGAGTCAAATGGCCATAAGCTTTGATACACAAAATACGATCCATGGTCCCAATATTACGGTCGCGGGTTCTACCATAACGGTTTATGCAACTGGAACTTACTTATTCAGTACTTCTGGAATAGTAATGTTTGCGCCACCATCTGAATTTGGTAATTATATGCTTTCTTTTAACGTTGGATTGGAAGAAGAGGTGGGAGAAGCAGAACGTACTGACGTTCAGCCTTTTCCACTCTCCAAATACCAGACAGCAGAGCAACAGGAAATTTTTCCTCCTCTTTCATCAACCTTTAATGCTGTGCAAATGGTTAGAGTAAATACAGTACCTCTGATTTTTAATGTAGTATTTAATAACACCGCGGAAGGCGCCAGTGTGTTTCTAATCAATCCCACAATAAATATAGTGCAGCTTGATTAATGGTATACACCTTAGCCTCAGAGTTATTCTGGGGCTATTGTATTTTTGTTCTCTTCATGGACAAGCAAAGTACCCTGTCGACGTCTGTTATATGGTTGCCGATTTAAAGTATAACGCAAGACAAGGCGTCAAAATTTGTGAGGTGCAGCATGCATCTCTTTCTGTATTTAATGGGGATACGTTTAGAGGTGAGGAAGAGGAGTCAATTCATAAAGAACTTCTTCGCGCCCTCTCTCTATACAATAAAAATGGCTGGATAGTAGCAGGCAACATAGCAGATAAAAATCTTGTTTCTTCTTTGGCATCTCTTTGGCACAGCCCAAAAGACATTATGGAATTGGTTTCTAACCCAAACTTTATGTATGAAGCAAAGCTGCCAGCAGCTGACATGTATGACATGGCTTCATACCAGGGGTTTTTATATATTGACTGGTTCCAGCTTAGAGCAATTTACGATTTTGATACACGATTTCCTGGAATGATCGTGCTTGATAAATCAAGTTTTCCTTTCTGGGTTGATAAGTACTTGATGACAAAACTCTTTTCTGAGGATCCGCTGCTTGCCCGGTATAAGCCAAAATGGGGTAATTATAAAAAGAAGTACACAAAAGAGCTTGCCGCACAAATTGCAGATGATCTTGAGTGCGATATATTTGTCATAAAGCCTCGAGGTGAATGCATGGGAAATGGTGTTATTATTACCCCAAAAGAGGATTTGGACGACGTTTTATTGTACATCATCACCAAAAAAGGCAAATTTGCAGAAAGTAAAGATGCGGCCTATAGGAGCTGGAAACGTGACCCTTTTGACAGCTTTATTGTGGAAGAATTTGTTGCATCAGATCCCATTACAATTCCCCATTTAGATAATAAAACGTATCAGCCAACGATGCGCATAGCATTTCTACTCGTCTACAATAACCACCAACATGATGTGCACTTTCTTGGTGCGTACTGGAAAACACCTCTTTGTTCCCTTGAAGAAGAGGGCGATTTTATGCTCAAAAATAAAGATGTTTGCGAGCCGCCCTATTACTTTCGAGTAGATCAAAAAACTAAGCAAGCCGTTCAGGATGAACTGCGCATTGCACTCCCCTTACTTCACAGCAAGATGCTGGAATATTCTTCAGAATACGCCCAGCCCAAGAGAAGAAGAAAAGTAGACATTACGTTACAAGAAAAGTCAAGTTAAAGCATTTCTTCATAGAGAAGCGGTAGTGTAACCTCAAGCTGTTTTTGCACCTTCTCTAGCACATCTGGTGGAACTTGCCTAAAATTGGGGACCTTTGCGTAGGCCTTTTTACGTTCATTTAAAGAGCCCTCTTGGTCAAGCGGTTTCTGCGTGAGTATCCAGTTGCCTCCCAGAAAGTGAAAGTCTGTTTTATTGTTGTTACGCACCAGGACAAATGCCACGCGCATTGTGGGCTCATACAATTTTCCTTCGTGCATGAGGGTATCTGAAGGATAGTACTTTTCAATTAAAAACGAATCATTTGATTCTATTAACCAGTAGCTATAGGAATGGTCTCTATTTTTTATGAGTCCGGATTTGTCAGTAAAAATGTACTTGAGGGTGCTATCAAGATCCTCTTTTGATACGATGATGACACCTGCCCCTAAAAAGGCGCTGCGTGGTTTTATTACGTAGGTATCTGCGGGTATATCTTGTACAATTTGGGCTACAAGATCGGGTGTGTACTTTTTTGGGTAAAGCCCCCACTCAGGCTTTATACGGCTAAGCTCTGGGCGGTGCGTAAAAAGAAGCGTCATCAAATACTTATCCTTCCAGTATGCATAGGTGGGCCTATCGGCAAAAAGAACTCCCGGAAATTTCGCACAAAACGCCTCAACATCTAGGGTATCAGGGGCAGAAGAATAGACAATGGCTTTGTAGGAGCTAATGTCTGTAGGATCATCTGGAGCTGTACGCGCAGCCTCTAAAAATTCTCTATTTTCAACGAGCTCTTCAAAAGTTACAGCTTCTTGCCAGCCGCCCGATTGTAAGAGCGAGGTGCGAAGCGGGGGAAAGTGCTTCGTCAACCCCACACCCCATTTTGGCACAGGAAATGAAGAAAACACTGCAGCGACTCCAGGAGAGAATTTTCCCTCGCCGCCCCGCATATAGACATCGCCATAAAAGCAAGAAAGTATGCCCTGCTGCACTTCGCAGATTTTCACGCCATGCTCCTCACTATATTTAAGATCAGCAATCAAGTAGCTGATGTCGGCAGGATATTTTTCTGAGCTTTCAAGAGCAATGTGAGCCACGAGCAGCAAAAGTAAAATCTTATACATAAATCATCCTTTTTGCCACATCATACTCACATGACTTGATTTTACTCAAACAAGTTCAAGAGGCATAGCGTGGCCAACAATAATAAATTTGTTGACGATAAATTTTTTGGCATCATAAAATGCCTTTTGTTAATTAAAAATGAGTTTATTGTGTTTAGTAGAACGGTAGGTCTTTCTCTAGCAACAGGTTTTCAGCTACTGACAGCGGAGGTTCAGTTGCATGGCAAGGTGAATGATCAAAAATTCACTCATTCGGAACGGTTTGATGATCATACAAAGCGACAAGCTTTCATTGGGAGCGAGTATTCATTCTTGGGTGATAGATTCCCGACGACAAGTTTTGACATCCATTATGCCTTCAGCCTAGAAGAGGCTGGCAGCGCAGCAGCTTTGCAAATGAAGTTGGTCGCATGGTTAGAGGAAAAAGGGGAAACAGACTTTAAAATAGATGTCACATATTTTAATACGAAACCTGCTGGTCCATGGACGACACCCTCTTTTGGATTGGACCTTGTCCTGGTAGGAAATAAAGCAGAATTTCATGCAGCTCTTCACGATCTTGTCGATTGGTTGAAGATGCAATACGAGCTTGGCGGGCATGCAGGCTCGCTCATTATCCATCCAAATAGCACACCGAAGGATTCGGACTATGTTGAGGAAAGGCGCGATCATTTTGAGAGGGCATGGCTAGTCGCAGGGCCTGTCTATCAAATGAAAGATATTTGGGGCGCACCCGGCGGACTGATCGAGTTGGGTGAGTTTGTCAAGGCCAACCGAGGGGTTCTTACCGATGAACAAATTAGGGACCAATTGCGTGGCAAGGGTGTGTCAGAGCGTCAGATTACCCTGCTCATGTCGTTTTGCTTTTCTTAGCTCTGTAAAAAAATGGTTGAAGATATTCTTACGGATTCTTTATGGTGAGTTTTACTATGAATACAAAGCAGCGAAGGAGGATAGCATGAAAGCAGTGAAATATTTAATCGTGGTTATGGTTGGCCTTTTGGCGTCATCTATGCCTGCATATGCAGATGAAGATAAGAGCACCATGGATAAACTTCAGACCGCCCTTCAGCAAGCTGGTGATAAGGTAGAGGAGATTGCAAAATCACTTCGAGATTATGACTGGAAGGGTACCCTCCAAGATACCTACTATGTAGGCCCTGCTTTTGTGACAGGCGCAACCTTTAACGGCAACCAGCGGGCAACGGTTGTAAAGCCGGGCGAGGAGATTCAGTGTGAAATTAGCGTCAATGTTAATCCCGATAGAGCCAAAGATGTGAAATACCAAGGCCTTATTTTTGGCTTTAAAGATGAAGCCCCTCAAGCAGTTGTTAAGATGAACATGTCCAAAGAGATGGCGTATAAAGAGAAGTTTACACTCAAAGCTCCAAAAGAGTCGGGCATCTATCAGGTGCGTTTCAGGCCTATCGACGCAGAATCTAAAGCCGATCCATTAAAGCAGTGGATCGACAGTGAAGGCAACCAACCCGGTATGAAGGCTACCATCGGTATTATCGTGGTAAAATCATAGCATCTGTCACTCCTTCGAGAGTGTGAAAAATAACCAAAAGGCCTGTAAGGCCGCCATCCCATAGCCCAGGTCGCAAGACCTGGGAATCAGTATAAATACCATCCAGAGTCCTGTAAGGACGGCATTTTACAATCCTTGTGATGATAAAGCCGTCCTTACAGGGCTCTGGTTGTATTATAATTCTCATACCCAGGCCTACGCCCCGCGCTTCGACCTGGGCTGTGATATTTCGGCCTTGCAGGCCTATTGGTTATTTTTCACACTCTCTTCAGGAGTGAAAAAGCTCAACCTAAATATGCGGCTCTGCTTCCCCCTATTGGGAATGTTTGGCTCCCAATGGAAGTGACTTTGATTCAAAATCTTGCATTGCTTCAGTACCTCAAACTGCCGTTTTTAGGTTTAAACTAAACAGGGCTTACGAAATCCTGTTAAGGATAACGTAAGCCCTGTATGAAAAAACCGCAATAGATCTGCCTGGCAGATCTACTGTCTAGTTATATTAGATTGAGCCTGCATTAACTGAAATTCTTGCAGTTCCGGTTGAGTTCAAATATGGTCCTAAACGAATTGCAACATAGTTCTGTTCAGCGTGAACTGAGTTGCTGTATTTCGTTTCGGCGCCGATTCCGCATACATATTGTTGAGCGTCAAGAATCGCTACACGGCTATTGTGGTTAACGTTGATTGTCTCATAGAACGTAGCAGGCGCGCCACCAGCATTATAAGAAGGATAGTTGTTTTCGTTTGGAAGGCAAGCATTAACACCAGTAAAAGTGCCATTGCAACCCGTTCCGTTGGGTTTGCCTGTATCCACAACAACTAATCCATCAGAGTCGGTAACAACAACACGGCCGGTAGGCAATGTTGAAGCAAGGGCTTCACATGCAGCATACAATAGATCATATGCATTTTCAAAATCTTGAGGAGTGCCGGAAACATCAAGAAGATTTTGTAGAAGTGTTGTCAACTCCGGTACTTGAGGATTCAGAGTTTGATACAGGGTCATATATGTAGGATCTGTGTTAATAAGATACAAAACATTGCAAGCACATTTTTGCGCGCATTTGTTTTTGATAGGCTTTTTTGGCTGAGAACAGCTGCTGCTGTTATGACGGCGAGCTTCAAGATTTGAAGCAGTTGTCAATAAAAGTCCTAAGCAGGTAACTCCCAATGACTTTTTCGCAAAATTTACGAATGTGTTTCTTAAGCTATTCATCTTAATTTCCTTGTGTTATAAAATTCGAAATTCAATGGCCGATTACCACCGTTCAATGTGTAATGACACCGAGCATTTAAATGTTTCCCATGCCTCACTGCCATCTGCACATATACTGCCATCTCAAGGTTATGTCACGCTAGATATCAGAACCTCCAAATGGCGGCGTTTTTACCGGTTAGACGATGCCTCTTCAGACTTTTTGAAGATGCGCACGACTAACTCCTATCCTTTTAGGCCTATTCTTTGAATTTTGTCAATCATAATCTTGTGAGCGGCGATATAAAAATTAACGCATGACGTTAGATGGCACCAGCGGCGGAAAATTTTTCTTGACTTTTCGTAAGTAAATATTTTATTGAGTGAATATCGAGAAGGAGACCCTATGCATCGCTACATTTTTATCTGCCTTGCGCTGGCTTGCGGGCAGCTTTTGGCCAAAGAATCTGTCAAAAAGCAGGCATCTCATGATGTCAAAAAAAAGCGCTACGATCGGCTGGGAAAGAGAATCAAACAGCAGCTTGGAAAAAGGATTACTCTGCACGAGCTAAAATTAATTGCTAAAAAACAGAAATCAAAGCCGCTTGTAAACGCCATACTTGCGACAGAAAAGATCGCACGCTACAAAAGCCTTCCCGTCAAGCGGGCAAAAATTTTACAGACATCGCTTTATATCGAAACAGCGCTCAAAAAGCATGCCAAACAGCATCGCTACTATCTCTCAAAAGCAAGGACCCATCTTCCCTATACGCTTGAGCATGATCCGCAAACAAAGGCCAGCTTCATTGTCGTAAAAGACAAAAAGGCATTTATAGGCGAAGGGGCCTTCAAGAAGGTTTATAAGGCTATTTGCTATGACCCTAAGTCTCCAAAGATCGTTGCGCGTGCTGAAGAAAAGACAAAAAGCCCAAAAGAGCACATTCTTACAAAAAAGCTGCATGACTCTCCAGGTATCTACAAAACCGTTGGATTTGGAAAGCATAAGCGCCATAACAAGCAGTACCATACGATTTACTCAAAATTGTATCGCCCAGGCTCGCTTCACGACACGTTGGAAAGGAAGAAGAAATTTAGCATGTATGAAAAGATGAAAGCTGCCTCTGAAATCCTTGAAGGGCTTGCTGCCATGCATGCAAAGGGCATCGTCCATAGAGATCTTGGCGCAAGAAACTACCTCATTGAAATACCTAAGGGAAAGCCAGGCAAGCGCAATGTCAGAGCCGCAATATCCGACCTTGGCCGAGCAACGTATGCAAAAGATGCTGCAGGAACAAAAGTGCAGGGCAATACCAAGTACACCTCTCCGGAGGCGATATATAGAAAAAGAATGAAGGGAAAGGACTACTACAAAAGCGACATCTTTGCAGTAGGATGCGTCCTTTACTGGCTCTACCACAACAAAATGCCCTCCTGGCTCGATAGATCCTATATAAAAGATGTATCAGGATCAACAAGTCATCGCTCGCATAAACTGAGATGGCGGGTGGGGCATGCTACTAAAGAGCGTCGCCGTGCCCTGCTGGGCAAAGGCTCAAGGAAAACAGCGAAAGAGCGCTTCGAGCTGTTAATTTTACGCATGCTTCACACAAACCCCGACAAGCGGGGCTCCAGCCAAGAGCTCTCAAGAAAAATGAAAGCAATTTTTAGGTCAGTCTCGTGATTGAATGCCCTCTTGTGCGCCGCTACTTTGAGTTGAGCTAGAAGTATCAGGAGTTGGCCGAGAAGGCAACAGGTATCCTACCAAGCCAGATATGCCAGCTAAACCCCACTCCATGCCATGCGAAATGCCAATTTCGGGGTATAATTTTGCGGTAGCGAGGGCCCCAAGGCCAATGCTTGTAGAGGTTCCTATCCCAAGACTAACTGTTCCTGCAGCTATCCTTGCACGCACATGGGGATCCTTAGAAAGCAGAGGGAGTCCTCCTCCAATACATGCTCCGCCCACAGCAAACAAAGCCTGTAGGATAGCCTTTATAACAGGAGAGGTAAGCTCATCTCTAAATTCAACTAGGGTAAGATTGCATAGGCTTGAAAAAAACGCGGCGCCGCCAATAGTTCCAGCTATCACGTTAAAATAATTATTATTTCTGTTAATAAAAACTTTCTCAAATACTCTTCCTGTAAGAGTTCCAGCAACGCCGCCAACTCCTCCTATTACCGCCCCCAATGCTGGGGCATGATAAATGTCGGCCCCGCTATCTATTGCTCCAAGCATAATCCCTAGTGTAACACCTGATAGGGCAGCAATCGAGCTGCCGGCTACAGCGTCAGGACAAAAACCCTCTTCTCTGAGCGCAGCTCCTCGAACCAGCGGTTGCATAATTACCTCCATGGATACATGCGCGATTCTAGCGTGCAGTAAGAATATAGGTCAATGAAAGGGGTTAAAATCGTTCCTTCGAGGCTGTGAAAAAATACGTTTTCTTCGACCGCAGGTCTTTGGAGTGCGCGCGATTCTTCGCCGCTTTAACTCCGACCACACACCTTTACTTCTTACCGCCCAAGCTTACAAAACACATCTACATGAACCGGTAGAGGCGCTTTATAAGCCTTAAGCGATCTTGCGATTAAGGTGTGTGCAGAATTAAAAGCGGCGAAGAATCGCAGCACTCCAAAGACCTGCGGTCGAAAAAAACCGTTTGTCTAATTTCATGACACAATTGTACCCTTTCTGGATTATAGATTGAGGTGAGAATTGTGAGAAAGTTCACATTATTATTGATGGCTGTTAGTTTTTATTACGGAGCAGCTGGTGCTGAAATTATTCGGAATAAAAAGCCCAAGGGGACGGTTTCATTTGCAACCGTATTGTTGGTTAATGAGAAATCGGAAGTTTTGCTATTGCGTAGAAAAGCGGCAACCTTTGGCGATGGGCAGTATTGTTTGCCGGGAGGTAAGATAGAATCGGGTGAAACAGCAGCTGAGGCAGCTTACCGTGAGACGCAAGAGGAAGTTGGGGTTGCGCTGGTCAAACCGCAACTGGTCCATGTCGTTGATCGACAGGGGCCCGAAACGGAATTTTATGTGTTTGTGTTTAGAGCTGATACATGGCAAGGTATACCTAATAACGGTGAGCCTGACAAATGTGATGATATGAGATGGTTCTCGATTAATCAGCTTCCGGCAGAGATGATACCTGCGCATCGGCAGGCAATTGAACGGGTTATGCAGGGGGTATCCTATTCCCAGCATGGCTGGTAAGTTATTTTCAAATTGAAATGTATGCCAGCCTGCTGCATAATAAGAGCCGTAAAGCGGTACTAAGGAGAGTATTTGATGAACTGTAGCGATCGCTGTGTAGTAAGCCGAGCGGAAGGATTTAACCCGCAACTTCTTTTGTCACTCACGACAGATCAGCGCAAAAAAATAGAAGAAGGCAGCTATGAGGCGGCACTTTTTGGATCTCTTTTTAATGGAGTATTGCCGCCGCACGCAAATATGTTATCTTGTCTTTTGCCTGTTGCAGAAGAAAACGCATTCCAGACAGCAGCATCTAACCCGTCACGAACTTTGCGCGCGCTCCAGCAAAAGATACCGGATGCCCCAATTGCCACCCTAGACATGTCAGGTGGTGTCGATGATTTCTACACGCATTCTGTTGCGCTTTGGCGAAGTAATGCGGCTGTTATTTTAGGTAATAGCTGTTATTTAATTTCAGATGTAGGCTTAGCCGCAAGAGTCATTAAACAGGTGTATGCTCGAAATGATGCTCTATTTGGGCTTGCCTGTGTAGAGTGGTTAAATCCAACCACTTTAGCTGTTGGCTATCAGCGATCGTCGGAATTATATATTGTTGATACAGCTCTTGTCCAATCGCCTAAGTGCCAAGTAGCTCTTATGCGCATGGCTTTGGGGCAACCAACACGAATCACTCGCCTGTCAAATAACGTTTTTTTAACAGGCCATAAAAATGGCGAAGTTGTATATAACGATGCTAAAACAGGGCAGTCGAGCTCCCTTTTAGAGATGAGACATAGCTCAGAGGCTGTCTGTTCTATTGCACCATCAAAAGATGCAGGCTTCATTGCTGTTGGCTATGATAATGGATCTGTAAAGGTATATGAGCGTACTGCCCAAAAGACGTTTGCGTTTGTACGTTCTTATAGTAGCAATATTTTTGCAGCAAAGCGCGCTCTTGCCTGGTTTCCAGGAAATCAACGGCGGTTTATATGCGGCGGCGGGAGGATGGACTCAGTCTTGCGCGTGTTTGATACTGGGTATGCTGAAGCTGTTGCAAGTCATGCATTGCCTTTTGCAATTACGAATATCGTTTTTACCGGAGATCGACAGTTTGTAGCCACCTACGGAAATTGTATTGGCCATTTTGTCTTAGCAGATAGTAACATCACACTTCTTAAAGAGGTTGCTACTTCATCACTCAAGCGTGTGCTTGACGCAGTCTATAACCCTGAAGCTGGCCTCATAACCACATCGGCGGGCGTTTGTTTAAATATTTGGCCCCCGATCCCTCCCAACCCATCGCAAAATCAAAGCCGAAAAACCAACCTGGATGTAATAAGGTAGGCACCTGATGGTCAGTGTCTCAGCCTCAAGGAGGACTATGCAAAGTTTTTCTCTTAATCTCGATCTTGATCTTGATCTTTTTTTCTTTTCATACATTTCGGTTTGAAATCGAGATTAAGATCAAGATCAAGAAAGAGCTTAATTTGCCATTGAGGCTGGTCCCTAACTGTTATCTCGACAACTTCTTTTTGAGAATAGCGACACACTCCTTAAATTCTTTTACATCACGATCGCCACCAAAATGCCCTCTATCTGTAAATTCATAGTACTCGCTGTTGAGCTGATCATGAACGTGGCGCGCTTCGTCGATAGGAATCCAAGGATCATCGGTTGAGGCAAATTGTACTATCCACTTTTGATTATTTTGGATTGACTGCCACTGCCAAGGAGCGTTAAAATATCCACTTAGTTGTTCTTTTGCAATTCCGAGGTCCGTATAATAGGCACCTACCAATACAGAACCTAAAAGAGGATATTTTTCTGCAAAACGCATTGCACATAGAGCCCCCGAAGAGTGTCCGACAACAATTGTCTCCGAGTCAGCTTTTAAATCGTTTTTGAGAAATGGAATCCAATAGGAACTTCTTGCTAAATCATTGTCCGGGAAGGTTTGAGCTATGACCGTTACGCCAAATTGTTCTAGCTGTTCTTTCACATAAGGCAACCAAATGTCCGAAGCAGTTCCACCGCCATTGCCGTGGATGAGTATAACTTTAACCATGTTTACCTAAAGCGAGAGGTTGATTGATTGTCTGTTCATGACAAGTAAACTAGCATGATTATACACTCCGGTCAAGAAAAAGGATAAATTATTGGTTCACTCAAGCAAGTTTTGCCATGATTTTTTGAGAAGTTGCGTACACGCCATCTTACTTGCCTAAAAACGTGAAGGCGCATAAAGTCTTTGATGCTATATCAGGATGCATTCTGTGAACTCGCGAACTAAAAAATTTTTGTCGTATTATAAGCCCTATTTGGGACTGTTTTGTGCAGACATGGCATGCGCATGTATTGTATCGGCAAGTACACTTGCGATTCCATTTTGTATAAGATACATCACAAAAAATTTACTCGAAGACAATGCGCCCGATGCGCTTAGCCAAATCTACATGATGGGTGCCATCATGCTTGCGTTGGTTGCCGTTTATGCTGCGTGCCATACGTTTATTGACTACCAGGGGCATGTGATGGGAGCGCTGATGGAAGGCGACATGCGCAATGAACTATTTGACCATTACCAAAAACTCTCGTTTAATTTTTATGATGAGCACAGAACAGGTCAGCTCATGACTCGCATCTCAAACGATACATTTGATCTTGCCGAATTGTATCACCATGGTCCTGAAGATATCGTTATTGCATCACTGAATTTTCTTGGTGCGTGCGTCATCTTACTCTACATCAATGTGCAGCTTACCATGATCGTCCTTCTCTTTTTGCCGATCATGGCGTTTCACGGGTTTTATTTTAGCAGGAAAATGAGGCTTGCCCTTAGAAAAAGCAATGACCGAATCGGCGATATTAATGCACAAGTTGAAGATACGCTTGCAGGCATCAGAGTTGTAAAGTCATTTACGAATGAAGAAATTGAAAAAAAGAAGTTTGCCTACGAAAACAGCCGCTTTATCGATAGCAGAAAAGATGGGTATAAAAGTGAGGCATACTTTTATGAAGGGTTGATTACGCTCACGCAGCTCATGACTGTTGCCGTTGTCATCTTTGGCGGAGCCGGTATTGTTAAGGGGATCGATAGATTTGGCCGATTTGCTAACATTTTTACTTTATATTGGCATTCTCATTGAACCCATACAGAGGTTGGGTAATTTTGCCAGGCTATATCAGGAAGGGATTGCCGGTTTTGATCGGTTTATGGAAGTTTTGGAGGTAGAGCCCGATATACAAGACAAGCCAAATGCAATTGAACTTACGCAGGTGCAGGGAAATATAGAATTTAAAAATGTAAGTTTTAAATATAAAGAAGACTACGACCATGTGCTAAAAAATATATCGCTGGATATAAAAGTTGGAGAATATGTTGCCTTGGTCGGGCCTTCCGGAGTCGGCAAAACAACACTATGCTCTTTAATTCCTCGATTCTATGAAGTAACCGAGGGAGAAATATTTGTTGATGGTAAAAATATTAGCAACGTTAGCATGCGCTCATTGAGAAAAAATATTGGCATCGTCCAGCAAGATGTATATCTATTTGGCGCATCAGTTTTGGACAATATCCGCTACGGTAAACCTGATGCAAGCAAAGAGGAAATCATTGAGGCTGCTAAAAAGGCACATGCCCATGATTTTATTATGGCACTGCCTGATGGATATGCTACCGATATTGGGCAGCGAGGCGTAAAATTATCCGGCGGGCAAAAGCAGCGTTTAAGCATAGCAAGAGTATTTTTGAAAGATCCGCCTATTATTATTTTTGATGAAGCGACGAGCGCCCTGGACAACGAAAGTGAAAGGGCCGTGCAAGCCTCATTGGAGAAGCTAACAGTTAACCGCACAACTCTTGTAATCGCCCATAGACTGTCAACAGTCAGAAATGCCCAAAGAATTCTTGTGTTGACCGATAACGGGATCGAAGAACAGGGAACGCATGAAGAGCTGATCGCATTGAATGGCATCTATGCATCTTTATACAACATGCAATTGAGAATATAATCAAAAGCGGCTAAAGCTTGCCCTCGAGTGAGTTGACAGGCTCGAATTCGTGGAGCTAGCAAGTCAAAATCGGGAACCGGCTTGCAAGATAAAGGGGATAGCAATGGACATCATTTCGCTGATCGATTTTAAAGGGACGGCCGCTCATGATGGTGCGGTACTTGGGATGGTATTTTTCGACAAATTTTTGCAGACTTTTTGCATGGGTCACATGGCCCGATTTCACTTCTATCGGCAAAATATCCCCGTCTACATCGCGCAAGAATTCAACTTCTGAACGGCCATCTTGCCAAGAATATAAATCCCTATGATTTCCAGATACAAACTCTTGAGCAATAAAGTTTTCGGCAAAGTACCCTTTATAGGTGCCATAATCGTATTCTAAAATTGTTCGGGGGGCAAGGCCGCTTAAAGCACCTAGAATGCCCACATCGAACACAAACAGCTTAAAACGGCTTTCTGAAACTAAAGAAGAAAGGGGCTGCTGTACCTGTTCAATGATTGACACTTTTAGTATAAGTCCTGCATTTTTGAGCCAGTCAAAAACATTGACAAGTCTGCTATAGCGGTCTATGCCTTGTATGATGGTTTGAAATTGAAATCTGGTTGCAGAACCATCAACAGAGCTTGCCAGTTGATTGGGGACTGAGCGCCAAACACGATCAATATGCATAGCATTTACCTTACCAGAATGTTTGGCAATATCAGCATAATAATCGGATAATAATTGCATTTGCTTTTCACGGACTTTTTCAAATGCAAGGAATAAATTGTCTTGATGATGCATAAAAACTTGGACAGCTTCCGGAAGACCTCCAGTCACAAAGTACCATTTCAAGCGTTCCCAGATACGATCATGCGCAAGGGTTGGTATCGCAGTGTCGGCTGTGCAATTTTCAATCAAATCGGCAGATAAATCTTCACCGATTGCTCTCAAAAATTCGAGAAATGAGAGCGGGTATAAATATTCGGTCTGAATTTTTCCAACGGGATATGACCCAGGATTAAGCCTGACACCGAGTAGAGATCCGGCACAGCAAATCGCAAGCTCAGGCATGTCTTCTTGAAAATACTTCAAGCTAGTAAGCGCCCGAGGAACTTCTTGAATCTCATCAAAGATAACTAGATCTTCTTTTATATTAATAGCCCTATTCCGATAGAAACTTAGCTGATTAATAATATGCTGCGGATCTAAGCTTGATTCAAACATTTTGGCCAATTCCGGCTCCTTTTCAAAATTGAAAAGGTGAAATTGGGGAAATTCATTCGTTCCAAACAGCCGTAAAAGGTATGTCTTTCCGCATTGTCGAACCCCTCGAAGCATCAATGGCTTTCTTTGAGGACTCGCTGCCCATGCAAGTAATTTTTTATATAGTTCTCTCTTCATAACCCTGATTCTAAAGCAAAAGTGCCGATAATTGCAAGCAAAAATCGTCTAAAATGCCGAAAATTACAAGTAAATATCGCTAAAATTGCCGAAAATTACAACGTCATGCCAAGGTCTCTGCCGTGCATCGCTAAACCTTAGGTCACGGTCCTTTGCCAGTTTTTTAATACCGATTATGGAGCTTTTTTCCTGTTGCCAGGAATTTCAAGCCACCCAACCTATTTTCTCCCGGGGGGTAGGTTGGCTGGTTGGTTCAAAGTGTAATCTATGTGCGTGTTGGACCGGTTTGAAATTCCTATACCTAAAAGCAAAAGTAAAAGGGGCCGGCCTGATCCTCCTTTTATAGCAGACGTTGACCCGCCTCATTGGGATGATATCTCAGCTCCTCCACATTGGGAAGAGTAACAGATTTAAAAAACTACTTAGGCCACTTAGAAGAGCATGAGGCAGCGTTCTCATATTGTCAAAAGCAGGAAGTTTTCAAGAAATAATCATGATTAATTAATCAAATTAGACAAAATTAGTGTGAATTACTGCAGGATATTTTTTCGCGCGGAGGAATTCCAATGGGGTCTCATGGCTTTTCTCCTAGGAGAAAGGCCATGAGACCCCATTGGAATTCCTATCCTTTTTTGCGAGAAATATATTCACAACCTCTTTTATCTTGCTCCAACAGCTGAATACCATGGCCAATAGCATCTTTCACTTGCTGCTTGTCCATTTTATGACAGCAAAGGGCATTAGCAGTATCGATAGCAGCAGTAACTTTAGTCTCAGTTATATTCATAGGCTTTTCCAATAAACCTAAAAACTATAACCGAGAGTATTATTTAGTTATAGTGCAATCAAACCCATGTGTTTGAGGATACAGTTGCAGGCTTCGTAGCTGATGCGGTACCATTGCTTGGTCAGCATTTCGTCGGTGTCGAAGTAGAGCCAATTGCGGCCATCTAAATATTCTTCCACGATCTTGGCTTGATCTGCTAGATGCTGTTTGGAAATCCGGACTTCTTCACTGGAGATTTTGGCAAGCTCTTCTTGTGGTGGGGCCGTTTCTCTTTGTTTCCAGCAGGCAAGCAGGCTCTTTTTGGTTTTGGCATCTTCTTCTTTCAGCTTGGTTGCAAGGCGCATGACATCTTCTTCTGAAGTTGCCAAAAGCTCAGCGAGTTCTTTTGGTTTATCAAGCCCACTTTGTATCATATTGATAAAGTAGGCAGTAAGGGAAGATGCGAACTTACGATCATTTGTAAGGTGCTCTAAGCACATGTCCTGAACGCGATCGGCAAGCACCTGAGGGGAAAATTGCTCACGGTAAAAAAGCTGTACAGGGATTGCAGGGTCTTCTGTATACTCGTATGCGTGATCAATTGCGTTTGTTGCGATTGATTCATACTCATCATCTAGCGATAAAAGCTCCTGGCCTGGCAGGTTAACGCCAGCTTCATTCATCACTTTAAATACGAAGTTTCGCATATGGGTGGGGTCGATTTGGCTTCCAAGTCTCTGAGCCACGTTTGCGATAAAGGCGTCTACGACTCCGAGTTTTAGATCGTTCATCAGGCGCAAAACATCCTCTTCAATGTTGCTAGAGGGGTCTTTTGAAAGCTGTCCCGTGACAAGTCTGTAAGTATAGTCTGTCGCATTCCCAAAGTGACCCCCGCAGTGTTTTCCTGCAACTGCAAGATCTAAAAGACATCTTGTAAAGGTGTCGGGGTCCGTTTTTTGCATGTCTTTTAATTTGAGGATAATCGTCTTTGTCATTTGTTCAAGTAATGAGTAGTATGTAGTGCTTTTGTCCGCATTTGTCGGGGTTCCATAGTAAGTTGGATCGTGGGCTTGGACCCGCTGTATAAAATTCCTAATGCCATCTTTTGCACTGTCAACTGTGATAGGTGTTACATCGTCCATAAGGGTCTTTGGATCATGATATCCTGGTTTTGCAGGATCGGTAAAGTTAATGGCATCAAAGAGGACTTCAAGCTCGCTTAGCTTGATCTGAAGAAGTGCCTCCGTTTCTTCCTGCGTAAGCACGGGTGGCGGCGGCATATAGGTGTTTGCTTTCTGTGTGAAACTTGATTTTTGGGCTAAGCTTTGCCGCAGTCCTAAGTCCGAAACTTTTAACTGTAAAAGCCTTGCAAATTCATCTTCCAAGAGCTCCCCCACATCGGCCCTTACCGAATGAACCCCGCTAAATTCAGTGTCATCTTTGCTAAACAGGACAACGTGGCTATAATCTTTACTGGGTATCATTCCGATATCAGTACCTTTCAGCATGAGAGCATCAGGCTCTTTTCCTTCCTCGCCAATATATGCTTTTACCTTATTCATCGCGGCAACAACCACGGCTTTTTGCGCTTCTCTTTTGGCAATTTTATCGACAAGTTCGGTATAGACTTTCTCGGGAGTTTGGGTATGAAAGAGCTGCACGCACACATCTTGTAATATTGGGTACTGCTTCACAGCGGCGTCAGGCATCTTAAGGGCAATGATGTACTCTTTAAAGGAGGGTTCAAAAAGAGCAAATTTTTGATCGGGATGCTTGTCAAAAGCAGTTTGAAGATCTTCTTGCTTGTTGCAGCAGATCACCCGTTTTTCTATATCGAGTCTTTTTTCTAATGATGCTTGAAGTTCCTCTTCGCTCATATTTGGTGAATAGTACACCTTAAAAAAATCATCTATTTTTAAAATATGCCCAGCAATTTCATAGTGATCTGTATCATGCTTCTGGATGTTCACACCTTCGGTCAGATAGATCAGCTCAAGAGTTGCAAAACGAATTTCTTCCGGGGCCATGCTTACAATACCTGCACTGAGAAGATAACGTTGATCCACCTCATCCTCGTATCTTTTTCCATTATGACTTTCAACTAAAATTTTATACCCGCGGACTGTTTTGACAAGAGCAAACTGATCAATAACTCGAGGTGTTTGCCCTTTATCATAAAGCCTTCCCTCCCGTGCACACTTCTCTTCAAAGTGTTTTATGCTAACGGCTTTTCGAAGCTCAGCAGGATCTTCACTTCTAAAAGCGTTCTCTAGAAATATATCTTTCGGTGAAAAATGGGCGTGTTCTATTTTTCCATCATCGTAACGCACTGCCACGTAGTACTCTTGATGGCTTATGGGGGCGATCACAAATTGCTTTTCAGGATGCATTTCCAAAAGAGCGTCTGCTTCTTGCGGAGTTGCTGCCAGATGTCCTTCCGATTTCAATCGACTCTTATACATATCCATAAACAGCATATAGGTTACATCTTTATGCGTTAGATCGATTTCAGAAAATAGTGCGAGCATTTCCTTGGTGGTGTATTTTTTTGAGTAATTTGCGCCGTCAGAGCGAGTCAGTATCAGCTCATGCTCATTGTTTCCTGATGATTGTATATCCCAGTTTGTGTTGGGGTTTGGACTAGTATTGTCTAATAATGAAAAATAGTATGTAAGCAGCACCATATCGAGAATATCTTCAAGCATATTCTTAGATCCTATAAGCTGCTCCATCAGAGATTGATTGTAGATTTTCTGGGATATCGTGTTGCCATTTGGCAGGCGTACAGTAAATTCGGCATGATCACTTTGAAGAGATACTCCAAAGGGCATGTCTTGCACACTAAGTGCCTGCTTCACAAAACATCGTGCTCTAATCGCTTTTTCTAAATCGGAGCGAACTATGTCTCGTCCATAGAGCTTTAAAATATCTTGCTTTGATAATGTCTCTTTATACGTTTTGTCATCGATGTCGTAGATTATTTCGTAAAGGTTATTATCTTGTGATACCATGCGGAACTTGCTGTCAGGCTGCTTGCTTGCATTAACACATTGGTTAAATATATGCTCTCGGATAATATGAGCAATTTCCTGAGGGCTTTTTTGGGGTTTATCCAGAATTGGATGACAAAGTTCTGCAAGAGGCGCCTCGCAGGTAATAACAGTTCCATCATCAGTTGCAACCCAAACGGATAATGGACCCCCTAAAGTGCCTGGACGCACAGACCATTCACCGGGATGTGCTGAGAGGTAGTTTTCGTCAAAATTGGGGAGGCTCTCTAGCACCTGTCTCAGAACTACTTCCCTAAGGACAGCTTCCTGCATCTCAACGATTGACATGTCAGGCCTAGGAAATATTTTCAAAAGATCAGCTTTCAAGATAACACGAGAGTACCAATTTGAGTCATGTATAGTGAAGATTTTATACCCATCAGTACCTAAATCGACTACAGCAAATCCAATATCAGCCGAAAACAATTGGGGATCATCCGCAATCAGTACCCCTTTTTTTCCTAAAACTGATTCATAGTGATCCAATAATATTCCATTTTTAATTGAAGTAAACGAGCGCTCGATATTTAGTAGTGAGATTTTAGGCATTATTTTTTGAAAGAGCGAGCCATCCGCTAATTTAACTGCAATTATACAGTCGTGTGGATTTTCACTTGATCCCGCTACTACATATTCATTGCCTTCTAATGCCTTTTCCATGCTCTTGACGTCTTCGCACCAAAGTTTTTTTGACTTCCAGTTTTCTTCAGCTTGCTGTTCGATATTGGCAAGAAATAAGGCGCGAATTTCTGCGTGTGATGATGTGCTAAGCTTTGGCATTAATTTTAATAAATTAAAATTTACCTTATGAATCAAGCCTTCATCATCTTTCACATATGCTATGGAATGTGCCACGATAACGTATTCAATTTCTGAATGTTTTTCAAAATGGCTCTTTGTTTCGTCATCATCCATCCCCCATGGAACGCGTCGTGAGGTCTTCTGCTCATTTCGCAGGAAGTTGTTTGCAGTAACCAGGAGGTTGCGTATTTCCTGTGGGCTCATTTTGTTTTTGCCCATAAGGAGCTCGAGAAGGTTATTTTTTGAAATCGGGGATTTAATAACTTTCTTTTTATCGTCATCCAGCGCATAAATATCGAAAGTATCTGCATGCCAGTATTTATCATCCACGATATATTCATCCGGCCTTTCTTCTAGTTTGGGTTCTCCTTGAAAAGAATCATACACTCGATCTTCTCTTTGTAATTGTCTATCAAGAAGTAGATTTAGTAAAATCTTTCTAGAATTTTCGGGTTCAATCGCAAGCCCGAGATTATGCGTCAGACCAAGTGGCGAGAAAGTTTCTCGAACAAAACTGTCACTATCCACCATGGCAAGTACTTCATAAAGGACTTCAGGCTCCTCACTAGGTACCCTGCGTAGAACAAATCCAAAATCTCTTTTAAATTCTTCTGGTTTTTCTTTTAAAATTTTTTCAAGATCGGCGTTTTCTTCACAAAGTATGCCTTTCTTTTGGCATGCTAATTCGAATTTTAGCCCTTTTACTACGTGTGAAATTATAGAGTCACCGCATTCTGCTTGCAAATCAAGTAATTTGATTTTTGGCATCTCTGCATGCGATAACCTGCCTCTCTCTTCCCATGCCAGAACACAATTATGGGGATGTTGCGGTGATGGGCTAATAAAAAAACCAACTTCAAGATCTTTAAAGCTGGCGGCCAATTCTTCGAAGTTTTCATGAAATACATCAGGTATGTTTTTCCAGGTCGCGACAGCGATTTCTTCAAGCACAAAATCGCCAATTTCATGTGGTGAAAGGGATGGAAGGGTTTCAGCTAACAATTTTTTGTTAAATTCGTGACATAGAAATTTTCCCGATGGGACTTTAGCGCCAAGGATATACGTCCCATCTGGTTTTTGTGTCACGAGATATGGTATGTGAGGATGAGCTTCATAGCGTTCCTCTATCTCTTCAGGCGTAATATCAGGATGCACCCACTGATTGTGCGCTTTCGCGTCTGCTATAAATTTTTCACAATAGGTATCGATTTCGTGTGGAGATTGCGGGATGATGGCATGTGCGGCCTTGGCTACTTTTGCACTAGAGGGCACGCGCTCAAGCTGCACCTTATGCCCCCCAACCATGAGCTCGTGTGTAGGAAGGCCTTTTGTTTCATTAAGGCGAGTTGCAAGCTGGCTTACGTGCTCTTCAGAAAGCACTCCGCCTTCTTGCATCTTGATCGTGTATTCATGCACCTCTTGCGTGTCTTTATCTTTCCAGACAAGCTTGCCCTCTTTAACATGCCAAAGAGATTCATCCTGCGGCGCGCCTCGAACAAAGTCTTCCGGTCCAACGGTAGTCATAGGTATTCCCTCATTGGCCTTTACATACCAAACACTTTATTTTAAAACAATATCATTCGGCTGGCTTGGGATGGGTTTTTTTGAAAGGTGCCGGCCCCTGCGATGTGCGATTTTTGCGAATCGCACATCGCAGGGCACGGCCCTTTACACTTCGCCTCGCCAGGGCAGTTTGGCCCCATAGGCATGGGCGGCATGTTCACCGTGCTAAAGGTGGAGGCAACATCACAAGCCATGTCGACCCAGGCTGGTACCAAAACCCACCGGGTACTGTTGCCCTATCTGTAAAATTGCAGCATGGCATATGATCATCGAAAGGGAGGCTATTCTTGACGCCTGACTTAAATGATGATTTAATGTATAATCCCCTATAGAAATTAATTGGATAAAATAATGGTCAGTTTCTCTGATACGGTGCCTTTTGGCAATATACAAAATTCACTCCATGGCTCACAATATTTAGGGGTTAGATACTGCTCACAAAAATCTGGATAATTCTTGACAAGTCTACACATTTTGTGTAGATTTTTGGGCATGAAAATTAGCATTGGAAAAGCAGCCGAAGAACTTGGGTGCACAAAAGAGACTCTTCGAAGATGGGAGCGTTCAGGAAAAATTGTATCTGAACGGACTCTAAAGGGCCATCGTCGTTATGATCTTGCAAAACTGCGTGGTATTCTGCCTTCCAAAAAGATCGAATCTAAACGAACGATTGCCTATGCTAGAGTCTCAAGCCACGATCAAACGCCCGATCTCAAACGCCAAGTAGCTGTACTTGAATCATTCTGTGCTCAACACGGGTGGTGTTTTGAAGTGTTCCAAGATCTTGGTTCTGGCCTTAATTATAGCAAAAAAGGTTTACGGAAACTTATCAAAGAAATATGCTCAGGATCCGTTAATCGGTTGGTCATCACGCACAAAGATCGGTTGCTTAGGTTTGGTGCAGAGCTGATATTTTCCTTATGTGAGCAGTTTAGTACCGAAGTGGTGATAATAAATGCCTCAGGTGAGGCTAACTTTGAAGATGATCTTGTCCAAGATATTTTGGAGATTATCACAGTTTTTTCTGCTAGACTGTATGGTTCTCGCAGCCGTAAAAACCAGAAAGTATTGGAAGCTCTGAAAGATGCTGCAA
The DNA here is from genome assembly GCA_963826935.1 of uncultured Chlamydiales bacterium. Classification (GTDB taxonomy): domain Bacteria; phylum Chlamydiota; class Chlamydiia; order Chlamydiales; family FEN-1388; genus SZAS-7. The sequence goes on from CAWGYH010000002.1 coordinate 923,708, forward strand.
AACACATCTGAAAGCCAAATATTCACTTATCAGACACGTCTTGCCTTAGACGACAGTCTCTCTCATGTCCTTTCCACTTATGCATCTATCATGGGAAAAATTGAAAGAACGCTCTTTGCCGATCTGCAGCGTGGAAAAGAAGCAACTCATCTTAAGTCTGAGTATATTAAACGATTTGATATCACAGCACGTCAATTTAATTCACTGCGTGTACAGTTAGAAGGAAAAATTGCCTCAATCAAAGAGCTCCGCAAGTCCCATATAACTGAATTAAGTCAACGTATCGACTCTCTCGAAAAAAAGATTCCAAAGATTAAAAGTGATCATACTCGCCATCAAAAAAACCGCCGTCTTTCACAACTAAAGGAAACCCTATTCAGCCTGAAGGAGGACGAAGCATCCGGGAAAGTACGCATCTGTTTTGGCTCTCGCAAGCTATTTAGAGCTCAATTTAATCTAAAAGAAAATGGGTACAGCTTACATGAAGATTGGGTAGATGATTGGCAAGATTCTCGGAGTAATCAACTATTTCTCTTGGGCTCAAAAGATGAAACCGGCGGCAACCAATCCTGCAGTGCTCGTATTCAAGAAGATGAAAGCTTAACGCTTAGACTTCGCTTGCCCAATAGCATGGTTCCACAGTTCGGCAAGTATGTCGAAACCCACAATGTTAGGTTTAAATATGGCCATGACGTCATCCTAGCAAGTCTTCATAGTTGCCTGGACCGAAAAAATGGAGACAAAGAAGCAGGCGTTGCCATTACCTATCGCTTTTTGCATGGTGAAAAGGGCTGGCAGCTTTTTGTAAGCACTGCCCTACAAGCACCTCAGAAAATTACTCGTGCAGATTTCGGAGCAATTGGTGTCGATATCAATGTTGATCATCTTGCTGTCGCAGAGCTCGATAGATACGGCAACTGCGTCAAGCATAAAAAAATACCCATTATATTACATGGCAAAAACTCCCACCAAATAAAAGCCCAGATCGGAGATGCGGCAAAAGAAGTCATTGACTGGTGTATCCAGACAAAAAAGCCACTTGTTCTTGAAAAGCTTTGCTTTCAAGATAAGAAAGCAACTCTTCGTGAAGAGACTTCTTCTAAACAGTCAAGAGTTCTTTCCTCTTTTGCCTACAATGCCATTATCCAGGCGCTGAAGTCTCGAGGCTTTCGATTTGGTGTAGAAGTTAATCAAGTAAATCCAGCCTATACATCGGTAATTGGCCGATGTAAGTTTGCTAAAAAGTATGGATTATCAATTCATGAATCGGCAGCAATGACAATTGCTCGCCGTTTCCAAGGAGTATCTGAAAGCTTACCGCGCCATCTGGACAACATTCCAGATGGCAAAGGTGGCCATGTCACTTTATCTCTACCTGTAAGGAATCGAGATGAACATGTGTGGACATCGTGGCGGAAAGTTAACAGAAAACTTCGAGTGGCCCTCGCAGGGCAATTTCGGGCGACAAAACGTCGATCCTCAGGCCAAAGTGCCTGTTGTGATAGTGAGCTCTCGGATTTTGCAGGTGAAACTCCTGCACACGAATCGTCAGCAGCACTGTTCGGCTGACGTTATACTCTCACATTGTGCCCTCAGGGCATAATGTGTAGATTTGTGTATATTTTCAGGAACGGTGAACGATTAAAAGCGGAGGTTTTACGTGAAATTTTGCAAGTAACCGAATGCCATGCATACTACGTAAATCGACTATGTTTTAAACTCTGGTCGCAAGGTCACCTACCTACCTTTGTCGACATTCGTACAATGTGGGAACAGCTTGTCGAAGAAGAATTTGGCGCTATAGCAAACGACCTATCTAGCCTCACAAAAAATCAACGTATTGTTTTACAAGCAATTTGCAAACTTTCAGTTCTACGAGAACCTAATTCAGATGTATTTCTCAACCAAGTTGGCCTCTCAGCCCGCAGCGTAACACTTGCAATTAACGCATTAGAAAAAACAGATCATGTTGAATTGGTAAAAGATGGGTATCGAGCAATCGATCCCCTAGCAAAATATATATTAAACAGATAAAAACGGCTTTGTTGAAGCATAGGAAAACAAGCCACTAGTTGACGCCATTGGGCACGGCTCTCTTCATTAGTGGGTATGATTCTGAGTAGGGATGTTTTTCTTTTCCCGCTCACTCTATCCGCCAACCCGTAGCTACTAATACCGGATTAGGTATGCATGTTAAGGTAACAACAACTGTAGTATCACCATCTCTTTTTGCGATAGGCGACCAGTAAACATGCAGTTTAGATGCCATCTGAGAAATTCTATGCACGCAGCGATCTCTTTCTTCCTCTGTAGGGTAGCAAAGTCGCACCTGGCGCTGACGATCCACAAAGTGTATAGTAGCACCAGGATTAATAGACTCTAATACGTTCTGAATAACGGCAACCCCTAAAGTGCCCCAAGCTCTTTGAAATTCAGGGGGATGTTGTATGCTTGTGCAGTTCCCGAAGTGCATGCAATTGCTGGATTCATAAATACCTCTTCTTTTTAGTGCAAGGGGCCGGATCCTGCGATTCGTGCGATTTGCACATCCGAATCGCACGAATCGCAGGACACGGCCCTTTCATATGGCCCCTTTCATTATACTTGTGCAATAAATGGTTTTCAAGGACATTTGAAGATAATGCTTTTGCCAGCTTTAAGAGGAAACCTTAGGTCGCCATCAATGAGCTTTAAGAGCTCGTTATCGTCAGGTATGATTCGTTGGAGCAAGAGGGTGTCCTTAATATGGGTAAAGATTTTCTGTTTACATTCTTTACCTATCACATGGAGGTAGCAATTATGGAGAAATTCAATAATAGATCGTTTAATCTGTTTGGCGCGAGGTGCATAAAAATCTACCTTAGCTTCTTTAATCCTTGCCAGGTTATTATCTGCAAAAATATATAAAATATTACTTAGTGATGTCATGCACTTTTTTAGCGAGTCATCGAATTTGTCGATCTTTTCTTGATTCCGATAAATAGCGGAGATGAGCTTCATAAAATTGACAAAAATAAACTGTTGGAGGTTGTGAAGATAGGCTGTAATATCCGTATGCATTGACAGGGACTCAAAAACCCATTCTTTGCTTATTAGGGTAAAAAAAGTTTGTTGAACAAGTTCGTTTGTAGCAGGATCAAGTTCAGTAAGTCTTGCAACAATGCTTTGCACACATCCTAATCGACAACTTGTAAGACGTTTTAAAAAAGAAAACAGCATCTCAAGCTCTTTGAGTGTTGTAACCGTATGCCACTTGGCATCAGAAAGATCATGAAAGGCGCTAAATAACTCTGTAAGACGATCTGGGGTAGTATTTGTAGTAGCAAGCAGCTCAAATGCTTGTCCTTGAAAATGTGGCTCAAGGGTAAGGGCTTCTGTATCGCACCTTTCACCTTCAACGCTTGAGCATATATAGAGTGCAAGGAGCGTTATTGCCATAGTGTTTTCAGCGTCAAGTGCGGTATTTTCGAGCAGCATCTCTTTTGCACATGCTGTAATATAGGGAAGAAGTCCTATCTCAGAAAGTGCCAAGGCACTTTTTAGCCGCTTACATACTGAATACAAAAAATCGCCGTCAGCCTCTTGAAGGCGAGATTGTGGCTTATTAGATACGTAATTACTCACTTGAGATACGTTAGGCATTGTCATTATTAACTGCAAAAAACCGTCCCACTCCTCGCTTGAGTATTTTTCTAAAGCCACAAGCTTTGTGAGTAGTGTCAGAAGGCTTGAAGCTAACGTTTCCTTTGTAGACTCGGTGACACCTTCTTGGCGCAAGGCATAAAGTGTGGCGGCATGTTCAAGTTCTGTTAAAATTTTGCTCGGGAGCCCTAATGTAAGTGTGAGATCGCCCATCTGGCTTTGAAGTGGCTCCATAGATATCCTCAAATAAAAGGCCGATAGTATAGCTAAAAGCCTTAGTAAGAGCCAAGGGTTCTTTGAGTCAGTCAATGCTTTATAAATTTGTTAAGTGATGGATGTATGCGAAGCTCTAAGATTGACTGATTAACAGACCTTGCATTCAAGAGAGGCTTTCAGCCTCACGCAAGTATCATTTCTGTTACCACCGAGATTTTTGGAAAGATGGTGTGGATACGCTCCCTAAATTCTTTATCTAATGGATTTGCCTGTACTTCAATTTTCCGGAGGGCTTTACACTCGTTTAGCTCAGAAGGAAGTGTGACTAATCTATTATTAATAAGCCAGAGAAACTGAAGCTTTTCGCATTTTCCGATATAAGGTGGCAATATTGTGAGAGTAGTGAAGGAGAGATCGAGACTAACAAGCTCCTTACACTTTAGAACTACCGGGGAAATCATTTTTAGTCTAAAGCCGGCGCACCGTAGGTGTGTAAGACCTGTAAACTGCCCTAACTCTGGTGGAAGTAATATAGGATTATAGGGGTTGCCCAAAAGTCCTAATCTAGTGATTTTGGAAATAATATCTTTATTTAACAGCGCCTCTTCAAATGTTTTGCATGATCGTAGAGCTGTTCGCAATTCAAATTCTTCTGGATACTCATTCTGATCACTCTGTTCCATTTTAGAAGTTAGGCAGTTAAAGATACATCTTTTCCCGCACATAACAGCTTCCCTGACATTGCGTAAATGAACTCTTATTGCCTGAGCTGTTTGAGTGTCTCCCTCGGGAAGCCATGAGTAGCCGCGCTTTTGAACTTCAATCAAGGCCCTCTTGGCACCTCTATGATCTGCTTGGCCATATGCGCATACATCTTCTAATCGCATGAAAGGTAGTATAAGTGTATCGATTGCGTATCTTAGTATGTCGGGAGGTGATGCTGTTGTTGATTCTGTTACCGTTAATGTAGCAATTTGTGTAGACAATACGTCCATTTCTTCATAAGCTGATGAACCTAAAGCTCCAAACATAAATGACCCCTTAATAAATTAAAAATCATTTTACTTGATTTATCAATAAAAACACAAGTAGAACATTGATTATTAATATATTAAGTCAAAATGGCTAGGTTAAAATACGTGAGAGAGCCTTCTCTACGTCCATCATATTTGGCCGTATATTTGGATTAATCTGGGTCATAGATCGTAGCAATTTGTCTAAGGCTGTTGCCTTATCTGGAGTAAGATTTTTTGACTTTTCGAGGGTGTCGCAAAGTGCTTTAATATATCCATTGAGAGCGGTTTGTTCGTCTGTCAGCTCCTTTTCTGTTACAAGTCCAGCACAGTTGCGTACTCTGGCGGAAAAATTTAATAACTTACCTTTATAACTTCCCTTGTCTTCATATGAACGGGTAAAAGCTGGATTGTTTAAAATATATGCTTCAATTCCCCATCTGCTTTTATGCGCTCTGGGCACCTTCTCGGGCATAGTGATTTTGGGAGCCGTTACTAGCGATTTTGTGGTTTCGCTTAAAAATGGCGCTTCAAGCATTTTGATAAGGTTGATACCAGTTGAGTAGACATCACCTGGCTTACTCCTTTTACCTTCGGGGGGAGCCGACCGCGTGTTGCCTGAGTAGAGTCCTTTTGGCTCATCACCTTTAACAAGAGCGCCTTTTCCAAAGTCTGAGACTTTTACTTTCCCGGTAGAAAAATGCAGCAGATTATCCAATTTTATATCACCATGCAGGCCGCCGGCATCATGAAGCTGTTTCATCCCTTTGACAAAATCAAGACAAAAAGATTTGAGTTTTGGGAAGGGATTTTTCTCATTCTTTACTATCTCTGGTATCTGCTCTTCAAGACTTGCATTTTTTACCTTTGCATCAGGCATCGAAAAATGCTCCTTGTCTTTTGAAAGAAAAACTAGATGCGACTCTTCGCTTTCGGAAAGTTTAAGATTGCTGGAAATTGTTTGTGCAAATTTTGCTTCATTTTCACTGTTTTTTCGGCGCATGCCTAAAAAACTCTGGACTGGCAATACATATATGTTATCTCTATACGTATCAACTTCCACTCGGAAAAGTATTTTGTCCTTGCCCTGAGTTACATACACAATATCTGTGGGCTGCACCCCAAATACTTTGGCAAGCATCGCTACTTTTCTCTCAAAACTCCTTGGGGGCACCTTTGTAGGCTTCGCACGAGCATCTAAATTGGCCGATCCGTACAGAGAGTTAGGCCCTATGTCACGTACCATATTCCTCTTCCTCTCTTTCCTTAATTATACACCCAAGAGCCCCTGATGCAAATACTTTATTTAATTTGCAGGGGAGCTGCCTCCATGCTTGTAAGCAGAGGGCAGCCTCAAGGGCGCTTAGTCATATCGGCATTTTGCCAAAGAGCATTCCACGCGGTGAGTAAGTCAGATGCTTTCCCTTCGGTTTTATCTGTATGAAGCTGTAGAATTATAGCCTTTCTTTGTTTAATAATTTCATCTCGATGTTCAGTTCCGCATATAAACTTTACAATAGCTTTTGCTTCATTCTGATTATATCCTTGAACAGTCTCTATTTTTTGTCCGGGTAATTCAAATACCTGCTTTAGCCTTTCAACTGGTGTTGCAGCAGGTGTAAGTTGCCTAAGCACTTCCACTACATTAGTCTCAGCAGCACTTGATCTGTCTGCATATTCATTTTCTTTAGATTGCCAATATTCGGCACGTTGACTGATGCGATTCACAAGTTCGTTAAGAAGATCACGAGATTTTTCATCGTCTATTTTAATAACTTCGTTTTTCATCCCTCTAATTGTTTGCGTATTATATGTGCCAAATGCGTCTTCTCCTCTACTAATAAAATCGTAAAGAGTACCCAAATTTTCTGGAGGGACTCTGTTCAAATTGTCCTTTGTTGCAATCCAGTCCGACACAAATTGTAAGCGATCCTTGAGAGTTTTTGTAGATAATGAAAAGGAGCTATAGAGACCGAACTTATGACCGCCGAATGGGCCGTCCTTTATCGTTTCTTTTAGCTTGTCTATTATTCGCTTCGATCCATATTGATAAAGCTCCTTCTGATCATAATCGGAGGCTAGCGGCCACTCTGATGCTGCACCAAATTCATTTTTGAAACATAAGTAAAATTTATTATCTGCTTTATCGTAGCGAAACAGAGGCGTTTTTGTTTCATTAAACCTCTGCATTGCTTGAGAGCGATCCATTGCATAGGCTTCTTTAAAAGCAGATTTTTTAATTGCATCTCTGATCTCGTCATTGAAACTCCCTGGAATAAAGTCAAATGTTTTAAGGGAATCGTTTAACTGACCTCTTATTTCATATTCACCCTTATCTGTTCGAAATGCATCAACTGCTTGATTGTATATTTGATTGTATGTCTCTTTTAGATTAACAGAGATCAAAGCTTTATAATCCGTTGCATTTAATCTACTGAGAAAATGTGGAAAGCGAGTCTCTAATAACTTTAAAAAATCTTCTTCAACTAGAGGCTCAATGACTTCTTTTACTCGAGCCCATAGCTGTTTCACTTCCTCATCCTTTTTTTGAATAATAGTAGATAGGTCATCTGCTCCAATAACGTTCTTCTCAAAGCTATGTTTTATTTTTTTTGATATTGATGAGAGCCTGGTCTGTTCATAGAAGATGTTTTCAGATTTAAATGTCTTTTTTTCTAATCCATCTAATGCTTTCTTAAGTTTAATGAGGCTAAAATCTTTAGGCAATTCACGTGTTATACTAAAATGCAATAAAGCTCTTTCATTTTGGTCTAGAGCTTTAATGTCGATTTGCACTTTGGCTTCCTTACCCAAAGCATCTTTGAAGTACAATTTCCCTACAGGCTGTTTATTTTCATCCATCAGAGTGAGTTTAGAAAAAAATTCATGCGCATTACGATACAAATCATGTGATTCTTGAATTGACATAATCCACCTCCTCTTACCTATATTTTAATTATATCATTAGCCAATAATATGTAAATATATATTTTAATAAAGCGACTCAATTGATACAACACAAGTATTTAATATACAGTTGCTTATGATCGGAAACGGGGGGTCAGGCCTGGGCTGTCAAAAATTTTAAAATTTTAAAGTATAAATAAATTTAAGAACGGGTCCATAAATCTTCCACTCCAGCCAGGGCGAAGTTTCTTTGCGTCTTTGTGTCTTTGTGTTAAAAAAAATCACACACGTCTTCGAGAATATGCTGTAAGCATCATTTTGTAAAGGTGTGCGATCTATTATTAACACAAAGACACAAAGACGCAAAGAAACTTCGCCTCACTAACGGAAGGCTTGTAGTCACATATTTCAAATTGTATTTGTATTGTATTTTTAAAATTTTTGACAGCCCAGGCCTGACCCCGTTTTCCGTTTTGACAAGGATATACACCCTTACTGAGGGGTATTCTCAAAAAAGCGCTTCTTTTCCTATTCCTCTCAGAAAATACCGAAAAAAGAAAGATTAAGATCAGGAATGGGGTCACAGGAATGGGGTCGACCATCGCATCGGATTTTGTAGGTGACGACTTCGTTTAAGTAGGCTATAATCTTAGCCGACGAAGGTGTGGCTCAGAAAAAAAGGGGGTCAAAAATGGTGTCAGGCTGGGCATTTGGGCATTCAAATGCCCAGCCTGACCCCATTTCTGCGCAGACTCCCTTGCTCCCGAGTGTGGAGCAGTAAATAACTTCCCCCCAAACTACACTTACGTCACGTTTAAGGGCGAATTTTCCGCGCCCTCAGAGCAGCAAAAGCTATTAACGGGCTCAAAGTACTTGCGGCGATCTGCCTCAAGGATGAAAGAAGAAAGCAATACACAAAGAGGATGATTTGAGGTTATAATGAAAAATATTACACCTAAAGTAGAAAGTGTCAAAGAATTTGGCCTCGCCACTTTTGAAACATTCAAAGCAAAACCTGCAAAATCGATTTTTCTTTTGGCGGGCGCTGTTGTGATGATAGCAGAGACTGTTTTGATGTTGGCAATTGTAACACACACTCTTCCGGTTATTATAGTGTTTATGCCTCCACTGCTAGCAACTTTTCCAGTAATTGAACTGTATTCGGACATTAAATATACCCTTTTTGAGCGGTTTAGACAACAGCACACCCTCGAGAAGCTTTCAAATAAAGACATTGTCCTTATTTTAGAAGCTACCCATGATTACAATCAGTGTTATCAAGTCGATCAAAGGAACTTGTTTAAATCTATTAAAGCACATTATCCAATCGCCTTTGAAAAGGTGTCTTCAATTGTTGATATTGCTGAACATATAGTGAGAGCAAGAGAGCTCGGCAACATTATTAAATCAGTTTGGATCCGAGGCCACGGATGTTCTACGAGTGTGCAGTTAAGTGAAACACAATCGCTCACCTTAGACAACGTTCATTTTTTACAACGGATTTTCTCACTGATTGATCTGGAGGCCACCATCATTTTAGATTCTTGCGGTACGGCTTCTGAAAAGAAGGTCTCGATCTGTGTTGCACGAAAAATTGCCCTCATGGCTCTTGGACGAACAGTATTTGCTACTGCGAAAGCAACGACTGCTAGATTTATAAGAATTGACAATGAAAATTCATTACATGTGAAATTCATGAGTAAGCCTCCTTCAAGTAAAAAGTTTGTTATAAGGCATTTCTCAAAAATTTTTAATTACATTAAAGCAAATATATATATTCTTTCAAATGGTAGCAGGGTATTTAAGAGCTTTGTCAGGCCTGCTACTGTAAAATATTGTTATGCATCTAATATCGACAAAGGATCTGAGGGAACAGCGCCGCTCGTAATTGCTTAATAAGCGGGGCGTGAGTGTGCAAGGGGCCGGATCCTGCGATTCGTGCGATTTGGACATCCGAATCGCACAAATCGCAGGACACGGCCCCTTGCATTTCTTAAGCTCTTTCTCTATAGAGCGCCGCATTATGTACACTCCAATGGCTAAAATATAGGGGTAATTATAGCCATAAATATGGCCAAAATCACTTTATTAATCGCAAGTCTTTGGCAATTGTTAGCATTAAGTGGCTTAGGCTGTAACATTTGCGCAATAAATATTTTTCGAAAAGCAGGTCAAACTTCTTGGTTTGCAGCGAAAGCGCTACCATTAGATAGAAGATGTGATTTAGTTGTTGCGTCAAATTTTGCAAGGTTTTACGATTTCTGAGGTGAGGTAAACTAATGCGCGTTGCTATTGTCGGTTTTGGGTATATGGGTCAAATGTATGCTGATTTAGTGCAGGCACGAGATTGGGAATTGGTTGGCGTGCATGATATTGACAATACAAAGTTTCAATCTGATAAATTCTTTCCCAACCGCAGCGATCTTATTGCACATCTAGACGTCGAAGCGGTCATCATCTGCACTCCCCATAATCAACATCTATCCGTGGTTACAGAATGCCTAAAAAAGAAAAAGCATGTCATCCTGGAAAAACCGATGGGCAGCTCAGAAGCTGAAACTGAAAAAATCTACCGCAAGATTCAAAAATATAAGGACACATCTGTAGTTGTCGTTAATATTACTCACTGTTTTTATAATAAAATACAGCTAGCAAAACAAAAGGTAAGCGAACTTGATATTAAAAGCATAACTGAAATTCGAGATACTGTTGTTTTCCCAATCAAAGAAGAAGAGCGCGACTGGTGGCTATTTAAAAAAGAAACGGTGGGTCATGGTGTACTGCTGACCAATGGCTGCCACCTATTGGCTAGAATTCTCTATATCTTTTCTCAGTATAAGCCGCGTTTTGAAGTGGTGGGTGGGATTTGCAGCAACCTTAACCAGTTAGGCGATATTGATGATAGCCAAGCCCACATGAGGCTCCATCTGGTTCTTGAAGATCAGCAAAGAATCCCGGTCTCCGTATTTGTAAATTGGCCTATGGCAAAAAAAGCCGATGAGGCTGTGAAGGAATCTATGGAGATTCACACCGATCGCGGTATGTTACACGTGCAAGCCTGGAATGCAGTCCAATTCCATCCCAATCCTGATGAAAAGGTATCCCAAACTGTCCCCTATACCCGAGATACTATCGGCCCGGAAATTGCAAAGGGCATAAGAAATGTGCTACAAGCATTCGAAGATGCCGTAACGAGCAAGCAGCCTCTGGTACATTATTCTGTGGAACAAACGTTTCATGCTGAAAAGACAATTTCAGCATTCTATGCAAAAAGCAAAGCACCCCTTTCCCCTTCCAGGTTAGTCCAATCACTTGATTGCGCGCTTCCTCTTAACAGACCTGACCCCTTGCACTACTAAGCCTGCGATCTGCATGGCCGAACCGTGTCTGGGCGCCGCTTTAGCAAAAGATCTCTATGGCGATAAACATTGTCTGTATTATAATTTGAGGCACACAAAGCGCTTTGAGGCGAAAGTGATTGTACAAGATGGGCAGATGTGCGCCGCAAGTCAATGGGAAAAGCAGTACACTATAAAACAAAAAATTTTACCTATTAACTTCTGGAAGTTCACTAATGAGCATTATATTCTATCTATTCATAGTCTCAGCTTCGTTTATCAATCTTACGCATGCTGCTGGAGTAAATGCCACTATTCAACATTTTGTTGAAAATAATCATGATAAATTTAACGGCGTTATCTTACTCAGCCAAGAGCAGCACAATTCCTCAGGCGGTATTATTTCTACTGCTCATGACATGCTGCGATGGAATGAATGCCTTCATAATGGACATATTCTTTTGCCAGATAGCTATAATACGTTCATTTCACCTTCTGTGCAGAGAATCCATCGATGGGGAAAAATTGGCTACGGATATGGCGTTCAGGTTGCAAACAATAATGGTATCCTTGAAATAAGTCATAATGGATACGTTCCAGGATACTGCAGCACACTCATCTACTATCCCTTGCAAAAGATAAGTTTGCTCATTTTAGAAAACAAGACATTATGGACAAAGGAATGGAAAATTCCCAATCACATTCGTTGTTATGCTACCCATGATGCAATCAGGAAGATCGTACGAGAGTACATTGCCGACATTTCACAAGAAGATAAGTATCAGGAAACAGACGAGAAGCTGACGGTTTAGTTGTGTCAGGCATCAGTGGCTATTTACTGGTAAAGAAGATACAGAGGGTTTACAAGGGCATGTATACCCCCCCCTTGTAAATGAAATAGAAAACGAGGTTTAGATATTCATTCGAAGCACTGAAGATTTTGAATAGACTTCTATTGACTAATCTTGTATAGTTGCTGTTATGAATATGGCAGCTTTATCTACTCCATTTTCTTTCCAAACGCGCCATGGCCTGGTCGTGAGCGTGGTCGTTCGTGTCGTGCGCTTCGGCGCCATCTAATTTTTTTCTGCACATTTTTTTGTCTTTTTAAAAATTAATTACGAACGATAGGTTTATCATGAAAAAATTTTTATTTATTTTAACGACCGGATTTGCCCTCTTTGCTATGCACTTTGGGGCAGGTAATTTAGTTTTCCCCTTGGAGATGGGAACAGCTTTTGGAGAAGATGCCTTGAGTGCAATCCTGGGATTGCTGCTTACGGCTGTCGGACTGCCTATGGCTGGTTTTCTAGCCATTATCAAGTTAAACGGCAGCACGCGCGCCTTTTTTAGCGCATTTGGCCAGCGCCTGGGTCTCTTTTTACAACTGGCTATCATAGCCATTTTGTGTCCATTGGGGGCGATGCCTCGCTGCATCGCACTTACGCACACCATTATGCAGGAGCATTTTTCTTGGATTACGCCTGAGCTTTGGCTCTTTTCTTTTGCCTCTTGCCTGCTTATCTTTTGCTGCACCATAAAGAAGCAGAGGCTTGTGCCTCTTTTAGGCGCTATCCTGACTCCCTTTCTTTTGGCCACGCTTGCTGTAGTACTAGGAAGCGGCTATCTGCAGGGCCCCACAATCCCTTACGGAATGAATGAGGTGAGCGGCTCCTTCATCAAGGGCCTTTTTGTTGGCTATCAGATGATGGACCTCTTGGCTGCACTCTTTTTTTCAGCACTGCTCTATTCTCCCATAGAAGCCTTTGCTAAAAAGAACAAAGAGACTCCTTTTTCTCTCGCATTAGGCGTAGCATCTGTTGCAGGCTCTTTACTTGCCATAAGCTATATTGGGTTTGGCCTGCTTGCGGCAAGCCATCAGGCGCTGCTATCGAGCACGCCTCCTGAACTTTTGCTGGTACATCTTGCAGATGCCATTCTTGGTCCGATAGGCGCCTACATCACAGCCTCGCTTGCCATATTAGCATGCCTTACAACGGCCATTGCGCTTGGCGTCTCTTTTGCCGCCTTTTTGCAAAAAGAGCTGTTTTTCGAGCAAATCAGCTATCCGGTATGCCTTGGCCTCACTCTTGGCATCACCTACTTCATGGCGACAATGAGTTTTACAGGCATAGTAGCCTTCTTAAAGCCTATCCTGCATGTAAGCTATCCTCTTTTGATTGCCCTCAGCTTCTATCACCTATTCGTCAAAAAAATAAAAGGAAAGGAGGCGGCAGCATGGGCGAAATTATAAGCGTGGAATTAGTGCTAAAAACTGCAAGGCGGCGGAAAGTAAAGAAAAAAGTTGCTTTTTACCAAAGGGTATGGTATAATTTTTATTTTAAATGGAGATGTCTATGTTAGAAGGTTTACATACTATGTATTCTTTGCAGCGTTCGTTAAGTAGCGCACAGGCTACACCGATCGTAGGGCCCATTTTTGTATCGCCTGTAAAGGCTGTTGTAAGTACCGGCCAGCTTATAACTGGCCTTGCAATTGGTATACTATTTGGTTCTGCTTGCGTTGCCTATCAAAATGGAACTTGTGCTAGAGCTTCCTTAACAGGTTTTTCCCATGCCGGCCACGGTATTATGAGCTTGATGTATAGCATTGCAAATATGCTTTCTTTTGGCACAGTAGGATTTGCTATTGAAAGTACTATTTCAAACAGCTCTCAAAGAAGATTTAGGCCTCTTTTCCAGTAAAAAGCGCCCCAGGAAGCTTGCCTTACGCAAGAGGGGAGGTAGCTTTCCTCCCCTTTAGGCAAGTTGATTATCTATGAAAGCCGCCGTGTCCAAAGCCGTGGAACCCGCCAAAGCCGTGGCCGCCGTGGAACCCGCCAAAGCCATGACCGCTGTGGAACCCATGACCGCCATGGAAGCCATGTCCGGGAGAACCATGACTAGGAGAGCCATGACCAGGAGAGCCATGACCGTGAAAACCGTGGCTAGAGCCTTGGCCATGTTCCTCATGGTATCCATGATGATGCCCACCATTTGAATAGTAAGGATTGCCATAATAATAGTAATAAGGAAGACCAGGGGCTATCCAGTAAAAAATATCATCGCCATAAGATCCATAAGGTTCATAAGGAATAGGCGATTCAACAACATCTCCCGGACCCTGAACGTTATCCTCCTGATTTGGTGGAGTGCCCTGAACGGGACCTTCCTGGTTTGGTGGACTATCCTGAATATAGACTTCTGCCGAATACATTGGCCCAATTAGCGAGCTTATCAAAATGCCAAGACAAATGAGGTATTTACTGACCATAATTGCCTCCTTTTAGGAACAATCTCCCCCTCACCCCGCGTCTACATTATAACATATTTTATATATTTTTTTAACAAATATTTACGTTTTCGAGGACAGGGTCCTGGCCTGGGCTGTCAAAAATTTTAAAAATACAATACAAATACAATTTGAAATATGTGACTACAAGCCTTCCGTTAGTGAGGCGAAGTTTCTTTGCGTCTTTGTGACTTTGAGTTAATAATAGATCGCACACATTTACAAAATGATGCTTACAGCATATTCTCGAAGACGTGTGTGATTTTTTTTAACACAAAGACACAAAGACGCAAAGAAACTTCGCTCTGGCTGGAGTGGAAGATTTATGGACCCATTCTTAAATTTATTTATACTTTAAAATTTTAAAATTTTTGACAGCCCAGTCCTGGCCCAATGATGTCATTTTTCTCTTAATCTTGATCTTGATCTTAATCTTGAGAGCCTTTTGCAAAACTAGAGCCATCGGAAAAATGGCCTTGTTCATCTTGTCACAGGAAATTTTTGGTAACTAATATAATTTGAAACACAGAGACACAGAGACCACAGAGACGCTCCGCGAACACATGTAATGACTTCTTGGTACCGTCTAGGTCATTTTTCAAGGGAAAAATGCCCAGAGGGCATCTGCCGCTAGCGCGGCAACGCTTCGCCCCGCTTCTAGTTCAGTCTGCAATCGCAATAGCTGCCATGACTTGTTTCAGGGCGAAGTGTTGCCGCGCCAGCGGCATGCCCTGTTGGGCATTTTTCCTTGAAAAATGACCTATAATGGTGAGACAGGCTACGCGAAGCGCTCTGTGGCCTCTGTGTCTCTGTGTTTCAAATTTTTATAAATAAGTCGAGGTTAGCTTTGAGCATGACCGAAAAGGCGCACAAGGCCAAAAGTAAGAGATCAAGATTAAGATTAAGATCAAGATTAAGAGATTGTGGGGCAGACCGCCCCACAGTAGTATCGCCCTTCTTTTACAAAGGTGGGAAAATATTCTCCCAAATGTTTTTAGAGACCTTGGATTTTTTAATAACAAGCTCGCTTGGCGAGGGGTTGAAGATTCCGCCGCCGCCGCCAGGGCCTGCGGTTGCGATATTTTTGGTGACCTGGGTATTAAAGAGCTCTAAAAGTGATCCTCCTTCATTTGCGATGCCTCCTCCAAATGATGCAGTGTTGTTTTTAATGTCTGTACATTTGATGGTCGCGAGTGGATTCTGGATGTTGCCATCGGGTCCATTAAAAATCCCCCCTCCAGAACCTACAGGAGCGTTATTGTCATGTATATGGGAATTTATAACCTCCATCACCCAATTGTTATAAATGCCGCCGCCATCGCCATTTGTGGCTTGATTATCGGCAATTGAAGAATGTATGACCAGAAGATCCCAGGCGTTAAAAATACCGGCGCCATCGCCCTGGTGAACCATATTGTTATGTATTGAGGAGTGTTTAATAGTCATAGTGCCATAGTCGTTATACACACCCCCGCCTATGCCATTTTGAGCCACATTGCCATAGATTTTACAATGGTCGATAGTTAGGGAGATGTCATTTTCTATGCCTCCTGTATTAAAGGCAGCCACGTTGTTGCTTATTGTAGAATCTTTAATATACATTTTTCCTTCAGTATATACGCCGGCAGCATAGCCATTTGGGGCTGTATTGCTGCTTATCGTGGAGGAAAAGACCTTCAGGTAGCCATTGTTGTATACTCCTCCCCCGTAGCAATTTTCTAGTGCTGGAGATTGGGTATTATTATTGATCTTTGAGCCTATAATGGTCATCACATTGCGGTTGTATATGCCGCCGCCTCGGTCTGCCGTGTTATTTGTGATACAAGAATCTTTGATTGTCATCTCGTTGTTGTTGTATATTGCGCCTCCGTACAGTGTTGCAAAAATACCGCTGCTTGAGCTTGTGTTATAAGTAATCTTGCAGCGCGTGATATACATGCTGCCAAAGTTTGAAATGCCCCCGCCATTTTGTACCGACTCATTTTTGCCATTCGTAATCGTCAGATTTTTAAGGGCAACAGTTGCTCCCAATTCTACTGTGAGGGTTGTTCCCAGCTGCTGGCCGTCAAGCGTGGGGCTCGTTTCTGCTTGACCGATGATGATGATAGGCTGCTTTGTCTCAGGAACAGTAAAAGGACCCTCTAAAGTTCCTACAACGATAATTGTAGTGGGATCATAGGCGACTGCAGCGTCATTAATTGCACTTGTAAGCTCTGGCCCGGTTGTCACAATAATTTCCCCACCAAGGAGGCATACAGCTTGCGCAAGAGCAAGGGCGAGTGCTGATACGGCTTTGTTCATATCAAATCCTTTGTTTGGTTTGTAGTTTTAACTGTTAATTTGCTGCGAATTTAAATCAAGATCCCCCAAAAAAGCTAAAATAGCTTTTTAAGAAGGTCCTTTTCTTTATGTTCATGATGGCTTGGTAGGCTCTTGTTTTTGGTCGGCTTTTATGGCATGGTCCGTGGCTAGAGGCCGAGGCAATGGAGTTATATGAAAGAGCATTTTTATACCTCCTCGCCGCTTCAGAATAGGATAGCATTTCCAGAAGAACAAGATAAGAGTGAGGATAAGAATAGCGGTAAGGGCGAAGATTGAAAGAAGGAAAACATAAAACTTGGTGGCCGAAGTTTTTGCTACGACAAAGCCGAATGCCGTCGTATATTCTTTTTGACTTATTTGAATAATTGTTGATGTAGGGATGGCGAATTTTGCAAGTACAGGTATAACAGTTACATTATCGTATGATAAGCCTGAGATAGCCCCTGAAACGAGCTGTTTTATCTTAGAGATAAGATGGGCGTTGGGATCGTTGAGAATGCCTGTATGTTTTACAAAAACCGAAGCTGTGATTGGAGGCATCTTGGCGTTTGGATTTAATACATCTTCTTGGGGAAAAGAGAGCTGTACCTCGGCATCAACAACGCCGTCCATCTTACGAATCATATTAGCTATTTCATCTGCAAGACCTTGTCTATAGCGGATTTTTTCTGCGACATCACTAGGTACTAATCCCGATGATGAAAATAGATCGAGAAGGCTTGGGCTTCTGACACGCGGCAGCCCATTTTGGGCTAAGGTAGCCATCGCTCGTTCTGCCTCGTCCGGGCTTACGGCAATATCCCAGAGAACCTCTTTTGCTGCACCGCCGCCGGGACCTGATGCTTTTTCTTCGATCTTAAAGGCTGTTATATCATCTTGGGCTAAAAGAACGACTATCTCGTTTGCATCGCGTTCATCAACACCATTAACAATAGTTTTAGAAGATTGGCATGCGGTTATGGTAAACAGCAGCAAAAGGACTAACAATCGTATCAGCAGCATCCTATTCCTCTACATTTTCTTGAACTGGGGGCTTCTTGCTCTCTTCTAGCGGCTTTTCTTCTTCGGGCTTTGCTTCCTCAGCGGACTTTACTTCTTCACTTTCTTCTTTGTCCGGCAGTGGTTTGAACGTAAAAAGGGAGCCTATTCCTCCGGCTTTTTTTGCTAGTGGGTACATCTTCCAGGCAAGCCACAAAATACCTAGAAAAAGAATGAAGATTAAGAGGCAAAGCAAAAAGAGCACTACCTGAAATTTTCGCAGCGAGGATTGTGCAAGAACAAAATCCCACACCCTGTAATACTCCTTAGGAGTTGACGGTGCAAAAGAAGTAGAGGGAAGCGAAAACCTGGCTCGATCCCCAATTACAGTAACGTTGTTGTAGGAAAGCTTTGGGACAGAACTTGAAACGAGCTGTTTTATCTGGGAGATAAGCTGGCTATTTGGATCGTCTAAGATGCCATTGTGTTTTACAAAGACTGTAGCTGTAACGGGGGAAGTCTTTTCAGAAACACTTAAGGGATTTTCCTCGGGAAAAGAGATGATTACGTCAACATCAAGGACCCCATCGATTTTGCGGATAGTATTAGCTAAGGATGTTGCAAGACCTGCTTCATAGCGAATCTGCTGTGATGTGTCCGATGGCACAAGTCCGCTTGCTGAAAAGAGCTCAAGAAGATTTTGACTTTGCTTTCTGGGAAGGCCGTTTGCAGATAAAACTGCCATTGCTTGCAGCCTGTCTTGACTTGTAACTGCAATATCCCAAAGAAGAGCTTTTTGCCCGCCGCCAGGGCCCCCTGCTGCTTGAGCAAGCTTATATGCGGGGATATGGTCTTTTGCTAAAAGGACCATAATCTCATTTGCATCCTGTTCATCTAATCCATGAACAATAGTGCTCTTGGACTCACATCCTGTTAGGGCAAGCGCGATTGCTATTAAAGCTAATAGGAGTTTTCTCATGCGGTGCATAGGCTCTTTTTGATCGTTTTCTTTGTATTACCAAATGGCTAGATTTTCTGGAACAAAAAGAAATTTTACACAAATAATAGCCTTGCACCTAGTAAGAGGAGAGCAGAGCCCATAACTCTATCCACCGTGGAACGAAATCTGGTCAGGATGGCAAAGAGAGAGCTTGTGGTGAGAAGATAGGAAAGGGTTACAAACCAGGCAAGAGTTATGGACCAGTTGATAGCCCCAAAGGCTATTTTTTGAGAGAGCGTTGTGTCGGGAGTGATAAACTGCGAAAAGAGGCTTATAAAGAAGAGGGCGCACTTGGGGTTGAGAAGGTTTGTAAAAAAGCCCTGCAGGAAGCTTGTTTTTAACGAGGGGAGGATTGTAGATTTTGTGTAGGAGGCAGCGGATGCATCTGTTTTAAAAGATGCAATGATGCCTTTACCTCCTATGTAGAGGAGGTAAGCAGCACCTATATATTTGATAAGGCTGTAGATAAAGGGACTTTCAGCAAGAAGTACGCCTATTCCAACGACGCTATAGCTTAAGTGTGCAAAGAGTGCCACCGCAACGCCAAGCGATGTAAAGATGCCGTGCTTTCTTGAGTAGACAAGGCTATTTCTTAGCACAATAAAAAAGTCAGGTCCCGGGCTTATTGCTGCAAGAAGGGATACCATTGCAAGTGAAAAGAGCTCTATCATACAGGCCTTGAGTAAAAGATCGAATCAAGATGGCAGCTATTAAATCCTTTTGGCAGCATAGATTCCGTAACCTTTGTAAAGCCGCACTTTGTATAGAATTTTTGTGCTCCATGGAGCTTTTCTACCGTGCCAAGCCAAATAGTTGTAAGTCCGTGTTTTTTAGCAGCTTTTATGAGGGTGTCAATCAGCTTTTGGGCGACCCCTTTTCCCCTATAGCGCTTGTCGACAAAGAGCTTAACGAGCTGCCCATTTGTTGCATCGATCTTCTGAAGGCCGATGCAGCCGATAATGGTTCCTTGTTCATTGGTTGCATACCAGAAGTTATAGGAGTTATTGTAGTAGTAGGCCTCTTCTGCGCGAAGGACGCTTGCGTTAACTTCATCTGTAACCGGTATCTCAAACTCCACTTTTTGGATCTCTTCTACCATAGCAATAATTTGCCGTCGTAAAGGCCTGGAGGTTGAGAGGGTGTGAATTTTTATGCTCCTTGCAGCATTTCGGCTCTTTTCCAGCGCCTCGCTATAGCATCCAATTGCCTGGATAATGGCCTCCTGCTCCTCAAGGCTTAGGAAGCTAAAAGCGCCCTCTACTTTTTCATTCGAGTAGACGTCGATCTTTTTTAGCTCGGCTTTTCCGTTTTCGGTAAGAAAAAGGGACTTTTCGCGCCTGTCTTGCGACTCTTGGGCTGCAACTAAATTGCGCGCGATAAGTGCCTGGACGAGCCTGCTTGTTGCCGAGACCGATAAAACCAGGAGCTCCGAGAGCTTAGATACCGAAATTCCGTGATCATGCCCTATTTCCACCAGAGCGTGGCAGTGCTGCGGAAGCAGCTTTCCGAGGCTTTTATCAAGCTGCAAAAGGCCAAGCTCGCGAACAAGCTTTCGTGAGGCATGGCGCAGGGCATTTATTCTATCAATTTTCATAAAAATCCTAGCGTTACGCCATAAGTATAGCGCATTTGATTGCAACTTGCAACTGTTTTTGTTAAAATAGATGCATTACAAGGTGGAATGGGGGGGTGGTGAGCCACTGCTTGACATCGTAACCATGACCTAAGTTCCTTCGATGCTGTGAAAAATGCCACGCCCGAAGGGTATACGCATCAGGCTATCAAAAAAAAGTACCGTTTTCAGCCTGAAGGGCTGGGTTTTAAAAGCCCAGGGCATCGCCCTGGGTATGCTGTAAACACGATGTTGCAGGCTGTAGGCCTGCGTTATAGTAAATTTTTGTAACAAACTATTGAATATTAAAAATTTGCTATAACGCAGGCCTACAGCCTGCCCTTTCAACTCCATAATACACCTATGGCGATGCCATAGGCTTTTAAAACCCAGCCCTTCAGGCTGAAAAAGGCTGAAAACGGTACTTTTTTTTTGATAGCCTGATGCGTATGCGCCCGAAGGGTGTGCTGGAGAAGCAATCGATTCCAGCACACCCTTCGGGCGTGCATTTTTATTATTCCTAGATTCCCAGGACACCTTCGTGAGGCCTCGAGCTAATCGCCACCACACCCTTCGGGCGTGGCATTTTTCACAGCATCGAAGGAACTGAAAATGGCTATAATAGCTACTTCTGGCCTTATTTGAAAGGCTCTATCGACTACTGTTTAGGTTTGTTCTGAACGTTTTGTTTCTTTGGGGGCTCAGGAGCTCGTCCTTGGGGAGGTTGAATATTCTTCTTTCCCTGCTAAAGGCGGTAAAGGCGGAAAAGAGGGCGATTTATTCTCTTTGGCTTTTTCAGGGCGAGCAGCAATGGGTGTGATTGTCAATTCATATTCGCCGTGTTCGCCAAATTTCAACCCTTGCCCTGGTTTATAAGAGCTATTTGGATTATTGATTTCACTAGCAATTAGTTTATGCAGCTGTGGAACAAGTTTGCCCTCATTATTATGGACTAGATGCTCCGTCCCATTAATGAATAATTTCCCTTTCTCGTTGACTTCTGCACGGTATGGCTGCTGCTGTCCAGCGGCCCCTGTTGGTGTAACTTGTGACATAAAGCTTCTCCTCTATTTTGTTTCTTTATCCGCATTATACATAATAAAAAATATAATTGAATAAAAAAGTGAAAGGAGCGTGCTAAACCGATTTTATGTGTGCCGAAACTGAATCATAAATAGATAATCGGGATCTATGTGAGGGACAATTTTTTTTTGCTGTTCATGCCTCCTCGTAAACTGGGCAGTGAGCCTGGCATGCTGATCGACCATTTGAGGGGCGTCTCTTTCTATTTTCTCAAGATCTCCCTGTGCCTCAAGTAAACGTGAATAGAGTGCATTGTAATACTGATACAGCCTGCGTTTCTCGATAACAGGTATGTCTGAGTCAGAAAGTGAGAGCGCATCTGTTACTAATTTCGATGTCAAAGCATCTCTTGCTGCCAAGTCGCAAGGTGTGACTTGATAAGACAATTTGCGGCAGATAATTCCAAGTCCACGAAGTGATGAGGTCATTTTTTCTCTTTTTTTTTCCGGTAAAGAATAACAGAAGAAGTTAATTAGGAAAATACTAAGAGTTACGGTACTTTCCTAATTCACCCACTTTCTAAGAATCTGGCGTGCTAGCCTTTTTCTTTTTGGTGGTTTTCTTTTTAGCAGTCGCTTTTTTTGCTTTTGGCTTTTTGGCTGGGGCCTTTTTTTCTTTTTCTTCGGGTTCGGCCTTCTCTTTTTTGGAGCCGCGTCTTCCTCGGCCCTTTGGTTTTGCTACGTAGGCGGTCTTGGGGCGGCCGGCGTACTTTTCAAGAACAGCTTCAAGCTCGTTGCCGATCACGTCGCAATCGGGAAACTCGGAGCAGGAGATAAAGAACTTGCCAAAGCGCGAGCGGCGGCGCACCAGCTGGCCTGTGCAGCCATCGGCGGGGCAGGGGGTTGCAGGGAGCTCCTCTTCTTCAGGCTCGCCCTTTTTGGGGATGCGGACTACCCCTCGACATGTCGGGGAAGGTGGTGCAGCCAAGGAAGGGGCCAAAGCGGCCAAAGCGCAGCTTCATGGGGGATGCGCATTTAGGGCAGGGCTGTTCGTAGTCAAAGCCATCTTTATAGTCGTTTTTGTCGAAGGTTGACTCTTCAACAGAGATGGTATAGTCGCACTCCGGATAATGTTCGCAGCCTAGGAAGTACTTATCTTTTGACCAGACCTTCTGCAGCATGCCCCCACACTTTGGACAGGGGATGTTGGTGGGGATTTTGGGGACGACGGCATTCTCTTCGGCAGCCTGAAGGGTTGGGGAGAAGACCTGCCAAAACTCATCGAGCAGGACGCGCCAGTCCTTTTGGTCTTCTGCTACCTGTTCTAGCTCATCTTCCATCGTGGCTGTAAAGGCAATTTCCATGATGATTTTAAAGTTTATCTCCAAAATCTCGCAGATCACTCGGCCAAGTTCAGTAGGCTTTAGCCTTCCCTGCTCTTTTGTGGTGTAGTCGCGGCTTTCGATCTTTTTCATGATCGTCGCATAGGTGGATGGACGGCCAATTCCTGATTTTTCAAGCTCTTTGATAAGGGTAGCTTCACTAAAGCGAGGAGGAGGGCGGGTAAAGGACTGATCGCCTGTTAGCTCTATAAGCAAGAGCTTCATCGCTTCGCTTAAGTTTGGAAGGAGCTTATCTTCATCGCTCTCGGCCTCTTCGTCGCTCTTTTCTTCATAAAGCGTCATAAAGCCGCGGAACTTAATTTGCGAGCCTGTTGCGCGAAGGGTGTAGATATCGGCCTGGATGTCTACCGACACAGTGTCATAGATGGCAGGGACCATCTGCGATGCCAAAAAGCGCTTCCAGATAAGGGAATAGAGCATGTACTGCTCTTTAGTAAGGTATTTTTTTATATGGTCGGGATGGCGCATAATGCTTGCCGGGCGGATCGCTTCGTGGGCATCTTGCGCACTTTTTTTCACCTGGTAGAGGCGCGGGCTATCGGGAAGTAAGTCATTTCCATACTCTTTTAAGATGTAGTCGCGAGCTTCAGATAGTGCCTCCGGCGCTATGCGGACAGAGTCAGTTCTCATGTAGGTGATAAGGCCTTCTGCGCCTTCCGTTCCAAGGTCTACACCCTCATACAGCTCTTGGGCGATTTGCATGGTGCGGGAAGGGGAAAAGCGGTAGTGTCGGCTAGCTTCTTGCTGCATAGTGGATGTGATAAAGGGCGCTTCGGGGTTGCGCTTCTTTTCTTTGCGATCAACTCTTGTGACTTCGTAGCTGGCCTTTTCAAGATCAGCTTTGATGGCCTTTGCTCGATCTTCGTTATTTACAAGGACATAGTCTTCGTTTTCAACCTTGGTTTCCACCTTTTCTTTTTCGATACGCACGCCATTTATGGCAGAAAGGGTGGCAATAAAGGGTTTGTCATCATCCGGCTGCACTTTTGCTTGAATTGTCCAGTACTCTTGCGGGATAAAGGCTTCGATCTCTTTTTCGCGGTCGACGACAAGCTTTAGAGCTACAGATTGGACGCGGCCTGCAGAGACGCCTTTGCCCCTTCCGCGACGAAGGCGCTTATTTAACAGCGGGGAGATGGTGTAGCCGACAAGCCTATCTAAAAGGCGCCTTGCCTGCTGGGCGTCAACGAGGGCGATATTAAGCTCTGTTGGGTTTTTTATCGCTTCTTGGACAGCCGCCTGCGTGATTGACTGAAAGGAGATACGCTTTATATTTGCCCCTTTTGGCAAGATCTCGCTAATGTGCCAGGCAATAGCTTCTCCCTCTCTATCCGGGTCGGGCGCAAGGTAGATGGTGTCGCACTCTTTTGCTGCCTCTTTAAGGCGTTTTACAACGTCTTCCTTTTTGGGAAGGAGCACATACTTTGGCTTGAATTTATCTTCAATATCGATGCCAAATTCCTTTTCGGGCAGATCGCGTACGTGGCCATATGAAGATTCAAAAACATATGTGGGTCCAAGAAGCTTCTTCAGCGTTTTAATTTTTGCGGGCGACTCAACAATAATAAGCGACTTTGACATGCTATATTCCTCTATAGTGCTTTCCGGGCAGTTCAACTGCCAATTTTCTGAGTACCAGCTTCATAAGTAATACTTGAAGAGTTGCGATTGGAAGGCAGGTTTTTACTGAAAGCATATCTATGGATACCTCTTCTTGGCACAAAATATCAAGGATTTTCTGCTCTTGACCAGAAATTAAATGATTTTTTACATTATTTTCAAGAGGTTTTGCAATAGAAATTTTTAGAATGTGTGCCAACTCTTCCGGACTCTCAACAAGGCGTGCCTGCCCCAGTTTAAGGAGCTGGTGGTTGCCGCCATAGTTGCTATTCATGGCTCGTCCGGGAACGGTAAAAAGGGGCTTTTTCTGTTTAAATCCAATGTCCATGGTGATCATGGCGCCGCTCTTTATGGGCGCCTCAGTTAAAAGCAGAGCATCAGAGAGCGCTGCGATAAGGCGGTTTCGTCTTGGAAAGCTAAAGCGAGTTGGCGCGGTGTGAAGGGGAAGCTCGCTGAGCACGCAGCTAATTTTTTCAGCCAACTCTACATTTTCTCGCGGATATATATGAAGAAGGCCAGATCCAATAATGGCGCACGTTCTGTCTATGCTCATTTCGTGCGCGGCGGTATCTATTCCGCGGGCAAGGCCGCTAATAGTGTATGCACCATAGGAGGAAAGCTCTTTTGCAAACGCTTTTGTGCATTCGATGCCCCACATGGTGGCGCATCGTGTGCCTACGATGCCGATTTTTTTTGCATCTTCCGGAGGAAGCGTCCCTTTTACATAGAGCACAAGCGGCGCACACGTAAGCTGTCTGAAGGAGGCCGGATAACGCGAAGAGCTGATGGGAATAATTTCTATTTTTGCAGCTTCAGCATTTTTAAGTTCTATTTCTGCCTGTTTGAACACTGCATGGTTTTTCACGGCGCAGGGAGTAGGGAGTTTCTTTCTTAAGGAGGCAGGCAGCAAGCTTAAGGCAAGTACTGTTTGAAGGTCTAGGTGGGAAAAAGTGGGACAGTCAATACTGTCCCACAGAGTATTTGTGCTAGAAGGCAACTGAAATAGTTCCTTCTATGTAGACAATCTCCTCAAGAGGGACGATCTTTTTTGAGTCATCGCGCTTTTTGGAATTGCCAGAGACATTTCGAGGAAGAGACTTTGTCCTTTCTAGTAAGAAGGGCATCGCCTTGCTCGCGAATGTCGTCGAATGCGTTGCTAATGTTGCAATCATACTTACACCTATTTTCGGTGTCTGATTTTCTACTTTATAAATGTGTTTTTAAGTAATTGCTTTTGACCTCTTGCCTCTCTTGTTCACCTCCTGTAGAGCCAGCGAAACTACTTAACGGAAGCGCGGTTTATTAAATCGCGCTCCCTTTATGAGCCTTTTGCAAAATTCGGACGCTTGGTTCAAATTTATGGTTTTTCCAAGGGTCCGAGTTTTGCAAAGGGTCCTATCCTTGCATATCACGGTTTCCTAAAAAATTGCAAAAAGAATTTATGAACCGGTCTGCTTTGGCACCTCTTCCATAAAATCAAGAAGAGAACTCTCCCTGTCCTGCAAGTGAGCGAGCATCTCTTGTGCAAGCGCCCTTTCGTGAGGAAGTAGAGGAGTCTTTCTCTTTGTTAGTCCTAAAAATTCCTTTAATTCTACAATTGCCTGAACCATTCCTTCATGGTTCGATAGCTTTTGATTTAGCGTTGCTATATGCAGCAGCAAAAAGGCCTCAAGCAGGTAGCGATTCGAGGTGGCCTCTTTTGCTTTATTTGCCCCCAGTCGTGTTTTAAGCTCATGAGCCTTATGGAGGGCCTCTTTGTAGCTATGAAGACCCGAAAGGCGTGAAACCTCAGAAAAGTCGGCAAAATCTGCAAGGCCAAGAGCGCGCTGTCGTTCAATTGTGCGCTTGGCGTATGGATCGAGCTC
Source organism: uncultured Chlamydiales bacterium (assembly GCA_963826935.1). Lineage (GTDB taxonomy): Bacteria > Chlamydiota > Chlamydiia > Chlamydiales > FEN-1388 > SZAS-7. The sequence goes on from CAWGYH010000002.1 coordinate 949,937, forward strand.
TTTTGGCTTATTGCGAAGAAGCATCTCTTCTGCAATCAGGCTGTCAAAGCGCGGCTGCAGTATCGAGTGCTTGTCATCAAGTGACTTTAGTGTGGCAAGCATGGAGCCGTCATCTTGCTGCTCAAATAGTTTTGGGCTTTTAGATAGCTCATCGGCTATACTATCGGCCGTTTCAAAGTCTTTTAAGCGGGTAGTATTTTGAGACTGCAAAAGCCAAATGCCTCCAACGAGTGCCAAGAAAGCACAAGCGCAAAGAATGGCGACTAGCCTTTTATTCATCATCACCCAGTCGGCCCAGTAGTTTGGTTTGTCATTCATGTCTATTCCTCAAAAAGTAGCAGCGTGCAGTTTACTACAAAAGGCAGAATATGCAAACTCTAAATTGCAAAAAGTGGAAAAACAATGCAGCAGATACAAGAAGTTAATTTAAAAGAAGTTGTTTCGAATCGCTATCAGCCTCGTCTAACATTTGTGGACGAAGATATTCGCGAGCTTGCTGCATCGATTCAGGAGATGGGGCTTTTGCACCTTCCTGTTGTAACAAAAATGTTGGGAACTTCGCAGTATGAAATCATAGCAGGGGAGCGGCGAATCATGGCCTGCAGGTATTTGGGCCTTGAGCGCATTCAGGTTATTGTGATGGAAAGACCGACACTAGAGGATATTGCAAAGCTTGCTCTTATCGAAAATGTGCAGCGAGTAGATTTAAACCCTGTGGAGATAGCAAAGTCGATAAAGACCCTTATTGAAGAGTTTGGCCTCAGCCAGGAAGAGGTTGCTGGTAAAATCGGCAAAAAAAGGTCGACAGTTGCAAACTACCTCCGCATACTGCAGCTTCCTAGTGCTATGCAGGAGGCAATAAGTGCTCAAAAAATAACGCTGGCGCATGCCAAAGTGCTGCTTTCATGTTCTAAGGAGATGCAAAAAAAGCTCTTTCAGAAGATGCTAAAGGAGGAGTTAACGGTAGATTGCAGCGCGAAAATTGTCAAAAACCAAAGCCCTGACTACGTCTACTATAAAGACCTTCAAGATAAGCTGCAAAGGCATTTTGGCCTGAAAGTTGAGGTGGACGGCTCTAAAAACCGCGGCCAGATCTCACTTCGCTTTTTAAATTTGGATGAGTTAGATACTATCCTCGATAAAATTGGAGTTGTGATATAGTGTTTGTATGAATGACGAAATATATTCTCAAGAGATTGAAGCCCTCATAGAGGGAAAAATTACCTTTGCAACGATTACCGAAGAGCTAAAACATTCTGAAGATTTAGAATCCGACGTTTCCCAGTTTCTTTTAGCTATTGAGAAAAATCAAAGTGAGAATAATCAAGCTCTTGAGGAGCCAGGCATTCTTTCAAGCCTGCACGACCTTCTGAGAATGGTTCAGCAAGAGTGCATTTGTAAAAATCCGGTCCGAGAGCCGGTGTCGTCAAATCTACACCCTTACGTTGCCTTTGCAAATCTCTTTGCAAAACCCGGGCGAGCTATTGTTCAAAATGAACTTCGTGCTTTTGAGCTTCTGCAGCATGCGTTAACGCTTCTTCCAAACTATCCTTTTGCCCTCGCGAGCCTTGCATCGCTCTTTTTAGAAGGGGGCCCGTCGCTTGTGCCGGATCCAAAAAGAGCCTATAGCCTCCTTTTAGAGGCTGTGCGCGAAAGTCCCGACTACTCCTTTGCCCTTGCGCGCTTAGGTGAGCTGCTGAGGCAAGGACAAGACGATGTAAGGGCAGACGAGCAGCTTGCCTATCACTTTTTACAGCGCGCTGTCGACGCAGATCCTAATAACGCCTTTGCGCTCGGATCGCTTGGAGCATTGTTGAAAACGGGCGGACGCGATATGAAACGTGCCTACAAGTTTCTTTCAAAGGCCCATGAGCTTGAGCCGCGCAGTCCGTTTATTTTATGCTCGCTTGCAGAGGTGTATGCACTTGGAGGAGAAGGTGTTCCTCGCGACAAAAAGCGCGCCTATGAGCTATTAGAAGAGGCAAATCGGCTAAGTCAAGATAATCCTTTTCCGATGACTGCTCTTGCCGACATGCTGCTTCACCATCCTGATGCCTGTCCAAGAGATTCTGTGAGAGCATTTTCTCTTTTAGAGCGAGCTGTAGAGCTTGATTCGATGAATGTCTATGCTATGGTTTTGCTTGGAAGGCTGTTGATTGCAGGCACAGACGGCATTGCTCTTAATAGAAAGCGTGCCCAAGAATATCTTGAAAGTGCTTTATCAATTTCACCCGGCAATCCCTTTGCTCTTGCAGCGTATGGAGACCTTTTAAGAATTGGCGGAGAAGGTGTTGCTGCCGATAAAAAGAGAGCTTTTGATCTTTTATCGCAAGCGGTGAGCATAGCTCCCAATTTCGGTTATGCGCTTGCAAGCCTTGGAGAGATACTCTGCACAGGTGCCCCGGGCGTTGCACAAAATCTTGAAGAGGCCCACAGACATCTAGAAAAGGCCTGTGCGCTCATGCCAAACAGTACCTTTGCCCTAAACTGCTTTGCAGAGGTGCTTCGCGTCCAGTCCAAGGGGGATTTGGCTCTTCTTACTAAAGCAAAAGAGCTTGTAGAGCATTCGTTATCGCTCGATCCTAACCAGCCATTTGCCATGGCAATTCAGGCCTTTATCTATAAATACATTCCCGACGCTTCGCGCGATCATAAAAGAGCGTGCGAGCTCTTCACAAAAGTGCTGGAAGTAGATCCAAAGCACTATTTTTCCCTGCTTGAGCTAGGCTATTTATACGCCTTCGGCTCCGAAACTTTCCCAAAAGATCCCCAAAAAGCGTACGATCTGCTGCATCGATCGCTTGCCCTCAACCCCAACCACCCCCAAGTCTACTACTACCTGGCCACGCTGTTAAAAGATGGCGCAGAAGGCGTGCCTAAAAACGTACAGCAGGCAAGCATATTCATTGCCCATGCCCTGGCAAGCGAGCCCCAAAACCCCCAGTTTCTTAAGCTCCAGTCCGAGATCGTGGAGGCAATGATCGACCGCTTCACCTTCAAAAAATTTATGCAAAAGATACTGAAGAGTTAGTTATTAAAAATATATTTACTTATATGGCGTGATCTGGTATACTTGATTTTATGAAAATAGCCAGCATCACAGCTTATTCGGTTGTCACTAAGGCCAAAGAATTGGTCCAGAGAGGGGTAAAATTCGTCGGCAAGGCTCCCTTGCTTTTGCAAAATGCGGCAAAATTGGCCCAAAGCAGCTATGATTTGCTCTCAAAACAGCTTAGGGTAATTGACATCGCAGCCCTTGCATCGACGACAGTCGTGGGCTATGTGCTGTTGCCAATAAGCTCTATTTTTACAAGTATCTCTACATACATGCTTATCAATAAGGCAAACTACCTGAAGCATTTTTCAGCAAAGGTAAAGCATGTAAGGGACCCCGAGCTTTTAAGAAAATGTCTTTTTGAAGAGATGCCCAAGTTAAAGCAGCTATCCGTGATCGCTGACAACAGCCTCTTAGAAATACGCATACTCCAGTCTACAAAAGATGAACTTATTCATATTAAAAAGCGCCTAAAAGATAGAATTCGAGAAGAGGTGTCAATTCAAGCTATACACACCTCCACCTCCATTGCAGGCGTTGCCTGTGCAATAATTGGCATTGCCTGTCCGCCTGCTATCATTCCGATCGCCTTTGCAGGCCTTGGCATTGGCGCTATCGGCCTTGCAAACTTTATCTACGCCAAATGCATTCCAAAAGGCGACATCCTGCCCACCGAAAAACGCATGTTCTACGCCCGTGTCATAAAAGCTATGGACGCCCTTGCCTTGCGCGTCACTTCCTTCGTTTTAAAGCTTCACAAACCTGCGCTAAGTTAACGAGCTTCTGGCTTTGTTCACCTTTCGGTCAGTTTATGGGTAGCCTCACCGTAGGTTCTGGAGTGCGACGATCATTCGTCGCTTTCACTAAGACTAGAGCACCCTAATAGCCTCACCGCCCAAGCTGCAAATCACCTTTACAACTATTCCTAAAGCCCTTAAATGGCAAACTTTAAGGCATAGGGTTAAAGCAATTTTAAGCCCCGAGCGGTTTTGTTGTAAGGGTGCTCTAGTCTTAGTGAAAGCGACGAAAGATCGTTGCACTCCAAAGGCTTCGCCGTTTGACCGAAATTTCTCTGGGAAAAGGTGAAGAAAGCCGAACTTCTTATTGCAAAGTTCAGATGATCCCAAAGCTTAAGGCCGCTGTGTTGGTTTATTTTTCGAGCGGTAAAATGGGATTTTGGCTTATGTTATCCTAGAATTTTAGAATCTTTAAGGACAAAACGTTATGCAACCAAGAATAAATATTATTACACTAGGCGTGCAAGACCTTGCCGCATCCCAAAAGTTTTACGAGGCTTTGGGATGGAAGAGGGCCGCCGCAAGTAGCGATGCGATATGTGTCTTTCAGCTTCATGGCATTGTGCTATGCCTTTTTCCTGAAAAGCTTTTGGCTGAAGATGCAACGGTTGACTCAAAAGCTCGAGAGGGCTTTCGCGGCGTAACATTTGCCTATAATGTTGCCAGTAAAGATGAAGTTGCAACGGTTCTTTTAGAGGCAAAACGAGCCGGCGCCAAAATTGTTAAAGAGGCGCAAGATGTCTTCTGGGGCGGCCATAGCGGCTACTTTGCCGACCCAAATGGCCACCTATGGGAAGTGGCCTGGAATCCGCACTGGCCTTTGCAAGCGGATGGGACGCTCTCTCTTTCATAGTTCTAGAAAATCGTCAAAAGCGATGAGTTTGCTGAAGAAGTTTTCTTTTATAACTTGCTTTGATAGTTCACCTTGGTAAATGAGGACGGGTCTCAAGGAGACTGTTTTTGGAATCTTTAACCGGTTAATTTTCTCAAGGACTTCAGTAATCACCTCGGTACCGATTGTTTTGGATGACTTTATTTCACAAAGATAGGTGGTATACTTTGTCTGTAGCAGTAAATCGATTTGGCAGCCTGGGTTGGTTTTTGTTGCATTTTGAAAGTAGGGAGAGGCGCTCTGCAGTGATTCAGGGGAAATTTCGAGCATCTTTACTATTTGGCGAAGGTTGTTCAAAACCAGGTTTTCAAACTGCAGGCCCATAATACTTGCCCAGTCGGGTAGATTCTCTAAATCCAGATCGGTGTACAACTTTTTTTCGATCAACTCTTTTTTAGGTTCAATATATTTGAGGTAAAAACGTAGGTAATTATCTCTTAAGCGATATTTGCTTAACTTATCAATGCGCTTTTTTTCCTTCCAGACATAGTCGCGAACCAAAAATCCACATTCTTTTAATACTGCAAGTTTGCGGCTAAGATGTCCTGAAAGTTCAATATTGAGCAATTGAGCAATTTCGTCAGCACTATGCGGTTGATGAATCAATGTACGCACGATGGACTGATACTCAGCGGCCATCTTTCCAAAAAGGTCTGAAAAAATTTTGTCAAACTCATCTACTAATAAGCCCCCGGCGGTGAAGGCAAGCTGTTTAATATTTTTTTCCGCATCGAGTGATGGGTTAATCTCCTCTAAGTACCGGGGGATTCCTCCTGTGACAGAGAGAATTTTGCATTTTTCATATGCAGAAATATAGGGCGCCTTAGACCAAAAGCGATTGGCCTGAAAAAGGGGGAGTTCTTCCAGATCGATCGTTAAAGAAACTCTTCCAACAAATCCTTTGCTTTCTAAAATATTTTCGTGAATCCATGAGGAAACAGATCCGCACAGTATCAGTTTTAATTCAGGGTTTTTCTTGAGTTTTGTATCCCATATGCCTTTTAGTTTTCCAGGAAAGTCCTTATCTTTTCCACCCATCCAGGAAATTTCATCGAGAAAAAGTACATAATGGCCTTTTTGAGTAAGGGTTGCCAGCATATCCAACGCTTCATGCCAGTCAGTAAATTGTATAAGCGGCATCGAAAAGTGCTTTGTAAGCAGGCGCGAGAAATGATCGAGCTGGTCTTGATTTGTAATGCCTTCGCGCGGGGATAGGCCATAAAACTCATAAAAGGGATATCCCTTTGCAGCATATTCTATGAGGGTGCTTTTCCCAATTCTTCTGCGGCCACTGCAGACAGCAAGGCTAGCAATCGGTTTTTTTAAAAATCCCTCTAACTGTTCAAGCTCTTGTTCTCGCCCAAAAAACATGCAATCCTCCCATTTTTCGTCTGAATAATCTTATTTTCGCATTATTCAGACGTTTTTTGCAAGCTATTTTTTTGTCTGAATAATCGAATTTTTGTGATATTCAGACGTTTTTGAACGCTTGAAGGTAATAATCCTGAACTACAGATGAGCCATAATCGATGGAGTGCGTTTTCACTATATCGCCATTTTGTATGCTAAGATTGGGCTTGCATCAATACAAGGCGAGCTTGCATATATTGTCATTAAGAAATATGTGGAGCTTTGATGCGCGTCGATGTAGGTACATTTTTGCTTAGTTTAGCGCTGTTTGCCCTTGCCCTGTACTGTAAAAAGAGATGGCAGAAAAAGCCTCCTGCGCTTCCTGTAACCACCTTAGCGCCATTTCTGAAAAAGGGTGGGTTTCGCGTGATTTTCAGCCGCGCCTCCGGCTGGTTTTTTTTGGCGGCGATTTTCTTTTTGCTGGTGGCGCTGTCCCATCCAAGAATGGTCCGGGAGGTTGGAGGGGGGGAGTCGTTAGTTAAAAGCGAGCTTCCAAGAAGTGGTATAGCGATCTACTTTTTGCTTGATGAGTCGGGCTCTATGGTCGAAAAGATCAATACCATTAACGCGCGCGGCATGCCTATCGAAGTGCAAAAAATTGCTCTTGCTAAGCAGGCAATACTGAGCTTTATTGATGGGCAAAAGGGGCTGAACCTGCCGGGAAGAAGGGATGATCTTGTAGGCCTAATGGCCTTTGCGCGTATTCCTGAGGTGCTATGCCCGCTTACCTTAAACCGCTCTGAAATTGCTGACAAGTTAAATGGCATTACACCCATTCAGGAAGATAATAGAAACGGCACAGCTATAGGCTATGCAATCTTTAAGGCTGTAAACATCATCGTAGCTACAAAGCACTTTGCTGAAAGGCAAAGTGATGAGCATAAAAGCGTCTACACCATCCAAAACCAGGCTATTATTATAGTTACAGACGGGCTTCAAAGCCCCCATCCTGATGACAAGGATAACCCCTTCCGCTTTATGCCGCCTGATGAGGCTATTCGCTATGCCTCAGACAACGGCGTGCGCGTCTTTTACGTGGGAATTGATCCGATTTTAGCAAAAAGCGAATATGCCGACGATATAACAAGAATGAAAAAAGCCATGCAGGCATCAGGAGGAGAGCTATTTATTGTGACAGGATCGCTTCCGATAGAGGATATACTTGCTCAAATTGACACCATGGAAAAAAGCGAGCTGCCCCCGGAGGTTGTCCTTTCAAAACGGCCTGTGAAGGAGGAACCGCTGGTTACCTTTTTTGTTCTGCTTGCTTTAGTAAGTCTAGCTGCCGGCACTCTCCTTGAAACTACTATTGGACGTTCATATCCGTGATACTATAGAAGGAAAAATCTTATTAGGTATAAATTCACAAATTCTAAGCCAGCGAGGTATAGTTATGACACATATTTCCCAATTCATTTTAGGTGTATTCTTGCTTTTTGCAGGGACTCTTCTTTGCGAAGAGCTTCAAGGAAATCGAGAAGTTCTTAAAATGAGAGAGAATTGGCTTTCTGCTATTGCAGAGCCTCTAGAACAGAGTAGTGAGGCTTTCGCATGGTTCAGCACAGTTCCACATTGGCGATTTAACTGTATTCTACGTTTTTCATATGAAGATAAACTAGAAGAGCACCTTGATTCTTTGCTCGATAAAGCCCTGCCCAATATGCCTATATCATTTTGGCTGGATCCGAAAGAGAGCAACCCAGCGTTAATCGAAGCATTGAAAAGTCGAAACTTTGTTTTGGGAGCATGTTATCCTGCAATGAGCTGGGATGTCAAACCAACAGATGCTCCTCAACTTGAAATCCGATCTGTGAATATCGAAGAATTTCATGAGGTATACGCAGTTTGTTCACACTACACTGAAGAGCTTAGGCAAGCAACCATAAACCTGCTACAAGACAGAAGTGGAGAACTCTTTCTTGCTTATTTGGAAGGAAAACCCGTAGGCACAGGAACACTCTTTGTCCACGGAGAAGTTGGCATGGTATTTCATGTTGCGACGCTTCCTGAGTACCAAAGAAGAGGAGTAGGACGCGCCATGATGCACTACATTATGAACAAAGCTGTTGATAGAGGGCTAAAAAAGCTCGTTCTGAATAGCTCCAGTGTTGCAGAAAAGCTTTACTACAGCCTTGGTTTTCAAAAAGTAGACGAGGTTCTAGTCTATTTAAGAGACCGTTCCTAAAAATATACACAAATCTACACATTATGCCCTCAGGGCATAATGTGAGAGTATAACGTCAGCCGAACAGTGCTGCTGACGATTCGTGTGCAGGAGTTTCACCTGCAAAATCCGAGATCTCACTATCACAACAGGCCTGTGGGCTTGAGGATCGACGTTTTGTCGCCCGAAAATGCCCTGCGAGGGCCACTTGAAGTTTTCTTTTGACTTTCCGCCACAATGTCCACACATGTTCATCTCGATTCCTTACAGGTAGAGATAAAGTGACGTGGCCACCTTTGCCATCTGGGATGTTGTCCAGATTGCGCGGCAAGCTTTCAGATACTCCTTGAAACCGACGAGCAATTGTCATCGCTGCCGATTCATGAATTGATAAACCATATTTTTTAGCAAATTTACATCGGCCTATGACCGATGTAAAGGCTGGATTTACTTGATTGACCTCTACTCCAAACCGAAAACCTCGGGACTTCATCGCCTGAATAGTCGCATTGTAGGCAAAAGAAGAAAGAACTCTTGCCCGATTAGCAGACGTCTCTTCACGAAGAGTAGCCTTCTTATCTTGAAAGCAAAGCTTTTCAAGAACAAGTGGCTTTTTTGTTTCGATACATAAGTCAATAACTTCTTTTGCTGCATCTCCAATCAGGGCTTTTATTTGGCAGCTGTTTTTTCCGTGCAGATTTATGGATATTTTTTTATGCCCGACACAGTTGCCATATCTATCAAGCTCTGCAATGGCGAGATGATCGATGTTGATATCGACACCAATAGTTCCAAGATCTGCGCAAGTAGTTTTTTTAGGCGCTTGTAAAGCAGTGCTTACAAAAAGCTGCCAGCCCTTTTCACTGTGTAAAAAGCGATAACTTATGGCAACACCTGATTCTTTGTCTCCATTTTTTCTATCCAAACAGCTGTGAAGACTTGCTAGGATGACGTCATGGCCATATTTAAATCTGACATTGTGGATTTCGACGTATTTGCCGAACTGCGGAACCATACAATTCGGTAAACGAAGCTTGAGTGTTAAGCTTTCATCTTTTTGAATACGGGCAGTGCACGATTGGTTGCCGCTCGTTTCATCTTTCGACCCCAAGAGAAATATATGATTCTTGCGCGACTCGTGCCATTCGTCTTTCCATTCTTCACGCGAATTATAGCCATTTTCTTGTAGATTAAATTGAGCCCGAAATAGTTTGCGAGAGCCAAAACAGATGCGCACTTTACCAGATGCTTCATCCTCTTTAAGATCAGACAGCTTTTTCTTTAATTGTGAAAGACGGCGGTTTTTTTGATGTCGGGTTTGCTCATTTTTAATGGTTGGAATCTTTTTTTCGAGAGAGTCAATACGTTGACTTAATTCTGCCATGTGGTTCTTATGGAGTTCTTTGACCGAATCGATTTTTCCTTCTACCTGCACTCTCACTGAGTTAAACTGGCGTGCAGTGATTTCAAAGCGTTTGATGTAATCAGACTTTAGCTGGGAAACATCTTTGCTCCGCTGCAAATCGGCAAAGAGTGTTCTTTCGATTTTGCCCATGGTTGCTGCGAAGCTAGAGAGGATGTGCGAGAGATTCTCGTCTAATACAAGACGTGTCTGGTAGGTGAATATTTGGCTTTCAGATGTGGGTTTCGGCATTTTTTGCAGCTTCCAATACATTCTAGTTTAGGACAGATATTGAGCATATTTTCTTGGTGCTTTTTCTGAAACCTTTTTTTATTAAAGTAAAACCTAATGAGACAAAATCTACACAAAATGTGTAGATTTTTCTAGATTTGTGTAGATTTACGCGAGCAGTATCGAACCCTTTAAATCCAGGCAAAAAGAAATGAAAAGGCCCCAATTTCACAATTTCGTGGTTTTTAGAGGAGTAGGCCGCAGCAATGCGGTCTACTTACTCGGTCCCTAAATTAAGTGATGGTCGAAGAGGGAATATGCCACGGGCAGTTTCGTCTTGACGAAGTATTTCGTTTAATTCTTTGGCTTTCTTTATGAAACCAGGGTTTAGTCTGTCAAATTCCTTTTCGAGAGGACCTCTCGCCTTACGGGAAAAAGCCTCTGGCGAGCTATTTCCCCGCTCGACCCCGAGTTCTTTATTAACGAAATGATCGCACTCATTCAGTAAGTTAGCGAGTTTCCTCTCCGCCAGCCACACAGCTATCTTGCTCATTGGTTTCGGCGTCTCTGTAAGTGGAGCCGCCAACCTGAGGAGTGCCCTTTCATCCTCCATTTGCTGGAGCACCTCGCGCTGATTCTGGTGCACCTCGTTCTGACGGTCTTTTTCTTGCTGGATCTGGGTGACGTTATTTTTACTAGAACCGCCCACGCTTTTTAGTTGTTGCTCGCGTTTCTCTGGGGAAAGGGTTGGTTTTGCCGCTTTCTTGGACACCGGTGTAGCCGCCGGCGGCGGCGTTTGCTTCTCTTCAGTTTTTAGTTGTTGCGCGTCTTCCTCTAGGGAAAGGGTTGCTTTTGCCGCTTTACTGGACACTGGCGTAGCCGCCGGCGGCCCCTCGACGAGCTGTCTCACAACCCCCTGCATCGTTTTTTCATGTTCACGTTCGAGCTTTTCCAACTTGGCGTAAATTGTGGGAAAAGGCTTCATCATCTTTATCAGATTCGTTCGGCTAATATTGGGTGGTAACTCGTCCAGGGCTTGCAGAACGAGCTTGACTTCTGCCTCAGGGGCACTCTTATCCTTATTCTCAAGAAATTTCTCAAGAAATTTCGGAATAAACTCGTCCACTTCCTGGCGCAATTGCCTTTCTTTGAACATCGTTTTCATCGCCTCCGTAGTTTTCCCGAAGGCATGCACCGATTCGGTCTGGGGGGGGCCTAGATCGGCCTTTTTGGTTTCGGGGGGCGGCTTCAGAGTGGCCAACTTTTGGGGGGGCATCACGGGCTTTTCTTCTTCACCCGCTACTGGTTTTGATAGCGGCTCTGTCGGTAAAAATACACCCCTGCTTACTTGTTCCCTCACATTGTCTTGTATTCCCATATCTTAACCTCCTTGGACCTCTAGACGAGCCTTTAACTCATTCAGCTCCTGTGTGCGCGATGAGCGGCTCTCGGCCAGCTCGATGCAGCTACGCGCAAACTCTCCTCGCTTGTGACGTAGGCAGCAGTCGACCATGGCCCTATAGCTTTCGATTTTGTCTAGATCCGCGCCGACGGCTTTGTTGTGGCAATCAAGAGCCTCGTCGATTTTGCCGGCACTCTCGTAGGCCGCAGCTTGGGCCGACCATAGTTCCGGAATAGTGGTGTCCAGAGCTGTGAGGTACTGGAAGGCCAATATCGAATCTTCGATCTGGCCGGCCGCATACATCTCGCAGGCAGCCTCATATAGGTGAATCAGCTGCTGGTCCGATATTCCTAAGTAACCCTTCAAATTACCCGATTCTGAATCCGGTAGACCCGATTTAAAGTCGTCGATAGTAGGCCTGGGCGGATTTTCTTGTCCGGTCCACGTTTCGGCAATGTGCTGCAGCAGACGTTCTCTGCCCATACGAATTGCCTTTAGGATCCTTTCCAGCCCTGGCTTGATCGCGGCATGTCGACGTGCCCGGTGCAGCTCCAGGCTCTCAAGTGGCGTAGGAGTAAAGCCACTGACTTCCTCGTCCGTCAAATAATCGACTAAGGTATTGACGTCTATATCCTCTTGCTTTTGCGCCAGGTCACCCTCGCGGTCGCCTGAGCTAGACAATCCCATCTTTTTATCTCCCTCTCTCGTTAATTTAGAGCCCTTCTGAGCTACTACCCCCCCCTATCTATTATTATAAATTATTTTTTTATTTCAAGGTATAGAAAAAAGAGCCGGGTTTGCCCCCCCCAATTCCCCAAATCCCCAATGGTGTCAACTTAAGTCCTTTTTTCGATCTTAATCTCGATCTTGATCTTGGTCTTGATCTTTCTTTTTCTTTTTCTTTTTCTTTTCATACATTTCGGTCTGAAATCGAGATTACGACCAAGATCGAGACCAAAGACCAAGATCAAGATCAAGACCAAGACCAAGATCAAGATCAAGATAAGAAAAAGAGTTTAAGTTGACGCCATTGAAGGGGGACATAAATCATTTGGCAGAGCCTATCCGTGATACTATAAGCGTCCAGTCGCAAAAATTTTCGCCTGTAGTAATTTCGCCTGTTGTGTCAAAGTCAAAGCCCGGCCAGAATGGGCCAGGGCCGGTTTGGGAGGAGATGCCGTAGAGCGTGTCCGGGCATAAATTGAGCGTGATGACAATATTTTGCCAAAGGCGCGAGCCTTTTTTTTCATCGCTTGACCAGAGCTTTGCGACTCCTCTATTTTCCGGATCTTTATTGTTAAGGTCGAGTATGAGGGTCATCATTTCATTGGCTGTAGGTTCGTGCTGGTGGGCGCGGCATATCCCGCACAGTTTATTTTCGCCCCTGTTGGTAAGCAGCAGTTGCTGTTCAGTAAGTGCTTTATTGAGCACAAACCTCATGTTGTAGTGAAGTTCGGGTTTTGCGTCGGGCTGCACGGCAAAGTCATTCCACATAAAGCCGAGAGAAAGGGGGACCTTTACATCATCTATAATAAGGTCGCAGGTGGAATTTGGTACGGGGATGATCTTGTCGCGAAAAAAGAGAGGGGACTCTTTTACAATAGGCTCAAGATCTTTCTGCAGGTTGCTATCAAGTTCTAAAAAAAGAGCTAATCGGTTAAGTTCATGAATCCATTCATATTGAATTGTGCAAGGTTCATTCAACAGCTTGGTGGGAAGATAGCCCGGCTCAAGACCTCCATGGCACATCTGCATAAAGTTTTTGTTTGATCCTAAAAAGAGCGCTACGGGCAGTATGTCGTATAGCCTGTAAATTGACAGGATCTCTTCATCGCTATAGCCCTTTAAAGCAAGTTCCCTGCCGAAACCATACCAGCTGCAAATGTCGGCATCTTCGTGATTGCCGCGAACGAGAAAGACCCTATCGGGGTTATCGATTTTCAATCGCATCAGGATATAGATACATTCAAGGCCATAGAGGCCGCGGTCGACATAGTCGCCCAAAAAAACAAGGTATAGATTTTCTTTTAGCTTAAACCCCTGATCGCCCATCATATAGGGCGCAAGGCTATTTGCCAGCGAATGTACATCGCCATGCAAATCGCCATGCACAAGCACTTTTGTTCCTACAGGAACCACAAGCTTTTGCACATATGCTTTGCGTGCCATCGAACATGCTGCATCAAAAAAGCCCGCTTGAGGGGGCTCTCCATCGAGCCAAGAGGCGCCATCAACGATTGGGCTTTTAGCAACCGTTTGAAAAAATTGTGCAAGTAGGGGAAAAAAATCGAGATTTGGAAGAACAGCCTCCGGCACAATACCAAATATCTTTGCAGGCTCATTCAAGTAGGTTTCAATATCTTTTGCAATGAGCGGCTGGTTGAGATAGGGGAGTTTATCAATTTCACGCTTTATTTCATTAAATGAACAAAATGTTGTTTCATCTGCACTAATTACCGCAGAGTAAATCATTATCGATAAAATAAATAGTATTTTCATATTTACTCCTCTAGGTACTACAAGCATACTCCTTTTCGTTATTTATACATTGCTAAAATTGCAAAAAAGCTGTAGATGAAAAGGCAGTTACAAGGGCGATTTTGCAACTTTTGGCGGCTTGAATCAAGCAGCCTTCAGCACTTGTTTCGCTGTAGACTCAAAAGAGTTGTTGCTTGAGGCTTGTGGAAAAGTTAACGAAAAAGTCGCATAGCGACTAGCGTGTGCGAGAAAACACTTATTAACTCTCGAGACCGAGACCGTGACCGAGACCGAGACCGTTTTTTTGGCCTATACGAACAGGAGGCAAAAAATGACGGTCTCGGTCACGGTCTCGGTCTCGATGAGAGCAAATTTTGTACAAAGTCGAGACAAGGGCGATTTCATGAATGTATCTCACGGCTATCTTCTCTTTTTTGGCGGCCTGATGCTATTTTTCTATTTTCGGCTGGCAGCATATAAGAGAGAGAGGAGTGCAAAGTATGTTTTGCAAGATTTTATTCCAAAGTGGGTTCCAAGGCGAAGCTACCTTGCCTTTTTTGTACGGGCTACGCTTTTTGTTGCGGCTTGGCTGCTCCTTTCAGTTGCCTACACAAAGCTTATCGATAAGGCTCGGCCAAATGTTGAAGTTGCTTTAGGGGCTGAAGCTGCATCGCAATATCCCAAGGTAGATAGTGTTGTATTTGTGCTTGATGTTTCAGCCTCTATGGGGGCCCAAGATACCTCTGATGGGGCAAGCCGCCTGCAAAAAGCAAAAGATGTCATCAAAGCCATTGTGGAAAATTTAGGGGGGATCAACTGCTCGCTTCTTTGCTTTGCAGGAGACTGCCAGACGATAGTGCCTGATACCCTGGACTACCTCTACTTTCGCATCCTCCTTAACTCTGAAGGGGTAAATGACGTTCAAGTGGCAGGCACAAACCTTTTAGCAATGTGCGATGCTATAAAGGCAAGGTATGTTGGGGGACCTTTTCATAAGTCGGTTCGGGTGATTTTGCTCACAGATGGTGAGGATACCGGATTTTTAGATATGGATGATGCCGCAAAGGCTAAAGCAGAATCGGCGCTTTTAGAGGATCTGGCCTCTACAGTCTCAGAAAGCCTGCAGTGGGAGGTAGTGGGTCTTGGCTCAACGAATGGAGCTGAAGTTCCCGGTATCACCTATGAGGGGGCCAAGGTTGTGTCAAAGATGCAGCGCTCGCTTCTTGAGGGCATGGCACGGGTCGGAAAGGGCCATTTTTATGCAGAACTTGACCATCCTATAACAGAAATTGCCGACAATATTATTGCCGATGTTGCGGGGACTGCTGTTCAAGACAAAGAGCAAGCTACAAGCAGCCTTGCGCCAAGGGTAACAGGCGAGCCTCTTGTCTTTATTATCTTGGCAGCACTTTTTATCTTTGCAGGAATAGCTCTTCCGCAGCAGGAGAGGAAGGTTCGGGCATGAAAATAAAGCTTTTTTTTGCGTTTTTTCTTTTTATCGGATCAGCATACGCCGACGTAGACCAGAAGATCGACCAGGCATTGGAATTTGCTGCGGCAGGAAGAGCGGACCTCTCTTTAGAGCTATTTAAAGGGCTTTTAGAGACAAAGCTAAATCCTGTAGAAAAGGCTACAGTGCTTTACAACATGAGTACGCTCTATGCTCAAGAAGCAAAATTTTGGCAAAGCGTTGTTACCCTAAGCCAGATTGACGATGCGATGTTTGAGGCCGTTACCAAGGAGAGTCCAACGCTCGCGGTTCAAATTGCCTATAATGGTGCGATATGTTCTCAAGGGTTTGCAGAACATGCACTTGCAGCTTTACGCCAAAATTTGACCCAGGATGAGGTTGATCATATCAGCATTGCGCTCGCTTTGCTGCAAAAGTATAGCGCTATGTTTTCTGAGGAAAAAACCCTTGCAGCAGACTTTCAGGAAAACATAAAAAATATGCGCTACGCTTTAGGGCGCTATGAAGAGCTTCTTTTGTATAGTACGCTTGATAAAAATGCCCTCCTAGGTCAGCTTGGAGGCCTTTTGCAGCAGGAGTTTCAAACGCTCTTAGATGCCTATGAAGCCAATGGGGCAGATGAAGATAGCCTTGGGCTCTATATGAAGGCAATTGTCGATGCGCGCATCACCTACTGCATTGAGCGGCTTGAAACCTTTATGCAGGCTCCGGTAAAAAAGGAAGTGAAGGAGCTTCATGGCTATTTGCTAGAGCTCTTACAAACAGAACGTAAGCAGTATCTGGATGCTTTTTTGCATGGAGAGGCGCTTCAAGCTCTCTATACGCTCAATACGCTGTCAAACATCGTGCTTCTTATAGAAGATGAAGTGTACTCAAAAGATGTTAAAAGCGCCCTTGTTAGCCTGCAAGCGGCGCGATTTGAGGCGCTTTCTAGCCGGGCAAGTCCAAAGCTTGCCTCTTTTTGGCAGGGAGTGTGGCAAAATAGCCTGCAGTTTACTGTCGATTATATCGCCAAAAAAGCGAGCTTTTCAGATCCCACAACAAAAAAGCTTCTCCTTCTTTTACAAAAGAGGATTCAAAATAGTGCATTTGACCATATTCAGGATGATATCAGCTACTGGAATGTCCTTTCCCAGCCGGAAGAGCAAACCTATGAGGCCCTGGCTGCGGCTCTGCACGGGGCAGACCGTGTAGATACAGCAGTATTTAATGCCACCGTCGATGCTCTTATCGACAGGCTTCATGTTTTCAATAAAGATAAGGCTATAGAGCCATTAGAGCGTATGAAGGGGCAAAATTCTACCACTGTTCTCTTTCAAGATAGCATCGAAAGCTGGTTTTATGACGATCAAAAGAGGGCGCTATCCTACCTGCTTGCTCTTGTCGATGATGAAATAACATCTATGCAGCAAGATCCGCTTTTTGACGCCTCTATTGCTTATGCAGACTATCAGCTGCTTTGTCACCTGCTCAGTATGTGCAAAGTCGAAAAGGCTGTCTATGAAGACCTTTTACGAAAAGAGAGCTGGTTTACGCAAAAGCAAAGAAGGGATTTGGACTTTTTTACCATCTCGCTCGAGATCGGCTGGCTGAAAACTATGCTTACTGGGGAGGTTAAAACCTTAAAAGGCATTACGGAGGCAGTTGACTTTGGCGTAGATTTTCAAACGAAGACGATAGGGCTCGTGCGGCTGTCTGAGGAGCCGGGGTTTACAGATGATCTTGCGCTTATCACCACCATGCAGCAAAAGCTTGTAGAAAGTGTGGGTGATGGATTGGCAGCTCTTCCTACCAAAGGTTCCAAAATCCAAAAGGTGATTCAGCTTCTAGAGGATGCCAAAAAGGAGCTTGGCCGCCAGACAAGCTCGCTTAAAAGCATGCAGAAAGTGCAAAGCGATCTTGAAGAGGCAAGCAAAATTTTGCATAGCATGCAGTCAGAATCGGAGTCTCAATCCTCTCAAAAAAGCCAGATGTCGCAAGAGATGCAAAAAGCAAATATTTCACTTACTCCGGAGCTTTCCATCCGTCTTCTGCAGGAGATGGAGCGAGAAGATAGAAGCCTTGAAACCCAAAACGTTCCTCAAGCAACGGGCGTAAAAAGGCCTTGGTAGAATATACTCTAAGGCATGAAATTTATTTTTATTTGCCTCATGGTTTCTGCCAATCTCTTTGCAGGCTCTTGCTCAACTCTTTTTTTTACTGATGATGGGAGGCCCACAAAAGGCTTAGTTGCGCTTTTAGAGCTTGATGGTCTTTATGATCCAGCTGACACGCTTGTAGAGATCGCTGATAAAACCCAAAAGGCGTGGATTCAGGTCAATCATGGAATCGGTAATAAAGAGCGAACAGATTTACAAGACAGCCAGCAGCAGCTTGCAAAGCGAGAGCAAATTATAGCCGCAATTGAAGCACTTGGCCTTTTTCAAGCGCAAATGCCCTCAAAAGAGCGCTACGACTATGCCGTTGTCTCCGGGGCCTTTTTAGAATCTGCCGGGGCAAGCCTTACCTTTATTATCAATACATGGAAAAGGGGAACGCGCTTTGACGCTATCGTTTTTCTTACCGGAGAGCGCCCCCTTCGAAAAGGGCCCGGCCAAGAAGACGACCCAGCAAAGCTCAAGAGTTTTCCTGAAAATATGCCCTATGAGACAGAGCATGATATGTGCAAGCTTCTTTGGCGGGATGCCGACCTTCCTGAAGATATGAGGGTGCAGGTCAGCTTCATAAATGCAAGGGCCCCTACGGGCTTTATTCGACCATCAAGAAGGGACTGCTTTGAAGAGTGGCTAAAATCAAACCCTAAGCCCGGAACAATCCTTGCAGCAAGCCATCCGCTCTACTGGAGCTTTCAGCAGCTGGCAGGCGAAAATGTTCTGCCTGATGGCTTTACTCTTGAAACATGTTCAGATGCTGCCACAGAAGATTTTCGTAAACCTTATGCCAATAGACTTGTTTCCGTAATGCTGGACACTATTGCAAAATGCATCTACGAGATTAAATCTAAAAACTGCTAACGAGCCTCTTGCAAAACTGGTTTTTTCCATACCTATCCGGTTGACACCTAAATGTAATTATCGAGACCGAGACCGGGTGTTTGGCCTAAACCATTGGTTGGCAAAAAATAACGGTCTCGGTCTCGCACGCGGTCTCGGTCTCGAAAGTTGTGTTTGTGCGTCAGGCTGGACATTAAATCTTTCACACGCTACACATGAGACATGTAGCTAGGTTTGGAAGATGTTAATTGGCAGAATATGTGGTCTCTTTTTGCTGCTGTTTGTACTTGTAGCTCAGGTTGCAAGTCCTAAGATTGTAGTCGAGATACCGACCGGGTCAGAAAATCAGCCTATTCAGGCGCAGGTTTCAGTCACGCACGCGCCGTCTCAAGCGGTGGATGAGGCGAGCTTTGCAATCGAGGGACAGCTGTTTGGGGTAAAGAAGGTTGGCGACAGTCCTACTGATAAAGGTGCGCTTGTTGTTTCTACCTATAATTTTAGCCTGCCGGGCAAGGCTCGAGGCCTCTATCTCTTTCCTGCAGTGCGCGTCAAAGTGGGGGAGGCTTTTATAAGCTCATCTCCCGTCTCTTTTGAAGTGCAGGGGGGAATGAGTTCCGATGAGCTGCAGCTGAGAGCTCGCGTGGTAGAAAAAGGGCCCTTTTATCCTGGCCAGAAGGTCACATTTCAGTACCTTATCTCCTTTCGTAATCCCATTCAGCTGACAAAGGAGACGCTTCCCTTACTTGAATTTCCCGGCTTTAGGACTGTGGGAGCGCCAAAAATTGAAGATATGGCGCAAGATTCAAGCACTGTTCAGGTGATCTCTCAAAAGGGTGTAGCGCTGGAGCCGGGCGTCTTTAACTCGGGTGTATCGGCGATTGAAGGCTATATCTATGGGGTTGATTCCTCCGGTAATAAAGTAGTATCCCAGACCCTTCTTCAGGCCTCTGCCCCTTCTGTAGAGGTGACAGTGGAGCCTTTTCCGAAGGTTGGCATGCCCGTATCGTTTAACGGAGCGATAGGCGACTTTTACTGGAATGTGAAGGCTGTTGGATCGACAAATGTGGGTGTGGGGGAAAAAATAACTGTTCAAGTGACAGTTTCCGGAAGCGGCGATTATGACACACTGAGCTTTCCGGATTTAAGCCTCCAAAATGGTTTTAAGGATGTCTTTCGCTTAAGCGACTTGAGCCCTGTTGGCGAGATGAAAGATGGTCAAAAGCGCTTTACAGTAAATCTCAGGCCTATTGTGAGCGATGTAAAGATGATTCCCTCTATAGAGTTTTCGTCGTTTGATCCTCTTTCAAAGACCTATATAGTCAAAAGAAGCGATCCTATTGCTATTACGGTGCGGCCGGGAAAAAGCGGGAATGTCTCTCAGCCCAATTTGCAAGGCATGCCCCCGCCTGTGTGGCCGATAGAAATAGAGGGAAATATCCCTCTTACCGTAAATGATATTCGCACAAAGAGCCTGCAGGATATTTTGCTTGTCTATACTGCTATCCTCTTGGCGGCAGCCTTGGCCGCTCAAGCTATGTTTAAGAGATTCTGGCTTGCAAGTCAGGCAAAAGGGGAGCAGAGCCGAGACATTATTTTAGAGGCAATTAAGCAAAAAAATAATCCAGATGCCTGCTGTAGGCTGCTTCGAAAAGCACTTTTACTTGGGCTTTATGAAGCGGGCATCACAAAAGAGCTTGCAAGCGAGCCTGAAGAGCTAGGAGGCGAAGGGTTAGAGGGTGAAATAAAAAAATTGCTACTTTCTATTGAACAAAAGCGCTTTATGGGGCTTGAGACGCAGCTTGAAATAAGAGAAATTATTAACGAGGCTTCGCAGCTATACTATAGGATGCGAAAATGAGACGCTTTTTATTATGTATACTACTCTTGCCTGTTTTTGCCTTTTCAGAAGATACAGCTTTCCAAAAATACAAAGCAGGCGAGCTGGCGACTACTCCGGAGGCAAGGAAGGAGGCCTTTAACCAAGCGCTTACGCTCTATTTACAGATGGAAAGCGACACACCATCGCCATCTTTGTGCTTTGATATTGCAAATACCTATTACCAGCTGCATGAGTATGGCCTTGCAATCTTGTATTATAACAAAGCGCTAAAACTTGATCCTCGCTTTTCGAAGGCCTACACAAATTTGCACATTGCATTAGCAAAAGTAAACATTCCTTCCCAGGAGCCAAGTACGTGGACGGTGTACCTCTTTTTTTGGCACTACAAACTCTCGCATAACGAAAAAGCTCAAGCCGTGCTCTATTTGTTCTTTTTGGTCTTTGGGCTGCTTTCAGTCTATATTTGGACTATGCAGCCTCTTTTAAAAAAGGCAGCATACATTGCGCTTGGAGCGAGTGCAGTTTTACTGTTAAGCATCGTGTGGGGTGACTACTTTTCCCATCCGGAGGCCATTGTCGTGCGGCCTGTTGCTCTGCGCCGCGATGCGGGGGATCAGTACGCCCCGGTTGTTGGGACGCCGGCTCTTGCCGGCACAAAGGTGGTAGTGCTTTCGGTTCAGGATGATGGCAACTGGCTTAAAGTGCGCACTCCGTCGGGAGAAGAGGGCTATGTTTCTAAAGATTATGCAAGAATTATTTAACAGGATGTAGATATGTTCACAAGATTATCTCTATTATTGACCCTTTCAGTTGCATCACTTGCGGCTGACAATCAAACAGTGGGCCTTAGCCCAATATTTTCTCAAGACACGCTGCCATTTACGGTAGAGGTTGAGCGTGCAGAATTTATGCTGCCGGCGGGACTTCAGTCATATGCCTCGGCAATAGATGGCAACAGGTGGCTTATCCTTGCCGGTAGAGTCAATGGCTTGCATGGCTTTGATGAAGATGGCAATAACTTTCCTCCCAACCTGCAAAATACCGCTGTGTACGTTGTAGACTATCACAAAGAGTGCACCTCCAGGCGCGATCTTGCCGATCCATCTTCCGGCTTATCTCAAGCGGTTATAGATTCACTTTCTGTTACAAGCCCGCAGTTTTATCAGTGGGAGGGCACCCTTTACATAAGCGGAGGATATGGGGTAGATAGTGCAACAGGCACCTTTTCTACCAAAAATGTGCTTACAGCTATCGATATAAAGGGGCTTATAAAGTGGGTGATGCATAAAACAAATGAGCCCGCATCGCACTTTATCCGTCAAGCATTTGACAGCACCTTTCAGGTAACCGGCGGCGAGATGACACAGCTTAACAAAGATGCGCCCACGCTGCTTGTCTTTGGCCAAAATTTTGCAGGCTCTTATCAGACTGACTCAAATGGCGACTACACACAGCAGGTTCGCCGTTTTCACATTCATAATGGCAAAAAAGACCTTCGGGTCACAATTGAAGAGCCCGATCCTATCATCCCCAATCCAAACTACAGACGGCGCGATCTGAATGTTGTGCCCATTATCGAAAAAAGAGATGGCGAAGAGAGACCGGCGCTTGTTGCCTATTCCGGGGTATTTACACCCACAGTTGGTATCTGGACGGTGCCTGTTACTATTTTGCCTGACGGCTCATCCTATATGGACGATCCTGCAAATCCAATTACCTTAAAGCAGGGCATGAATAATTATTTCTGCCCGACGCTTGGCCTCTACTCAAAAAAATGTGAAGATATGTACACCCTCTTTTTTGGCGGCATAAGCTATGGTTATTTTGACAATGGGGTTTTTGAAACTGATCCTGAAGTTCCCTTTATTAATCAGATCACCACCATAAAGCGCGATAAAGACAAAGTCCAAACGCAGTATCTGATGGATGCCAGCTATCCTACGATTCTTTCCACTGGCTCAAACCCCGGCAATCCTCTCCTTTTTGGCGCAGGAGCCACACTGTTTCCAAAAAAAGATATAGAGTCCTACCACAACTACGTGGTAAAATTTGACAAGCTTAAGAAAGGCAAAACCCATATTGGCTATATTGTCGGCGGCATTCAAAGTACTCTGCCAAATACCAATACCAATTCAGATTCTGCTGCATCGCCATACCTATTTAAGGTGTATATAAACAAAAAATAAATTAAAGGATGCGTCCGTCTAACGCTTAATATCTTAACCACTGAGCACACAGAGATCAATGAGAACAGTGAGAAATTTTTAATTATTTTTCCTTTCTCGCTGGTTTCAATTTCTCTCTGTGATCTCAGTGGCTAGAGTGGTGATGAATTATGCAACGAAGCTTGCCAGAGTGCGGCGCGCGAGAAAGTACTCGAAAAAAAGTTCAAAAGTCGAGATAATGGACGGAAAAGATTTATGTAGCATATGATGGATATATCGCCAAAAGCCCTTTATAACTCGCTGCGGATGAGTTTTTTGCAAAATCCTTCCCTTTCTGTAGAACGCTGGAAAGTAGAGGATTATCGCCAAATTCCCCTTGAAGAGCTTTTTTCTCGTCTTCAGGCATATGAATTATTTTTGGATAGACACAGCTTTTTAGCCTTTGCTGATGTATATGACAGCCCCGAAGAGCTCTTCGAGCACCTTATCGAAGATAGAGATGACCTGCAAGGTGATGTAGACCCGCTCTATCTCATTATATTTGAGCTCTGGAGAAGGCTTGCGGCCGAAAAACAGAGTATTTCTATCATTTGCGACGAACTTGACCATCAAATATTTCTTTACGATCAAGGGCAGATCAGCAGCACAGAGGCGCTAGAAGATGCCATAGCAAGTTTTCACTCTGCACTTGAAGAAAATGTTGACCAGGGCATGTCGCGAGAAGATGTCTATGACGCGGTTGCAGAGTATCTGGCAAACGATGTTCAAACATTTATGATAGATTACTTAAGCGATCTTATCGATCATCAAGAGTATGCGTATGCTGAAGAGCTCCTTGAGGAGTTCTATCCTTTTATGCCCGATAAGAAGTGGTTTGATCTTTTACATGCCCGTATCATTGGCGGCAGAGACATCCGAAAGGGCCATGAGCTCTTGGCAAAGATCTTCCGCCACGAATCGCAAGATCCCGACGTGCAGTTTAACCTCGATGTGCTCTCATACCTCGTCAGCCTGCCTGACTATGAACTTTTTGGCCATGTTGCTGTCCGCACCATCCCCTTGATAAGCGAAGAGGAGGAGCTGTTAGAGCTTTTGCACATCTCAAGCGACATCTTCCATAGCCTAGACCGCCATGAAGAGGGCGATCTGCTCAATGCCCTTGTAGAAAAGCGAAGGTCAACCCCGCAAAGCCCACAACCTGTCTCTAAAGACGATCCGGACCTTGTTGCTCTGGCCGAGATGTTTCGCTAGGCTATTTGCTGCAGCTTTGGAACCAAGTAAAAATTGCAGTTTTTCAGCCCTCCACTCGTTTTTTCACATTACCTAGGACGTTGCCCTTATCACTACTCATTAAAAATTTAGTTTTTCTGTTTTTTCCAGCGGTAGCTGGAGGACAGCTTTTAGCCCCATGTGTAATGGAAGGCCGGAAGGCCTGTAATGGAACATGGGGTTTGGGTGCACTTTGCAGAGAGCAGTGGTAACTGCGATACTGGCATGTTTCGCAGTTACCACTGCTCTATATGGACGTTGCACCCTACCCCCCGTGTTCCACTTCAAGCCTACCGGCTTTGTGCTTCACACGGGGCTAAAAGCTGTCCTCCAGCTACCGCTGGAAAAAAGTAGAAAAGCTAAATTTTGAAAAAAATGGGTAATGATAAGGTCGCTGCCCTAAGCTATTTGCTGAAGCTTGAAGCCGAGCCAGTCGCAGGCGACAAAGTGGTAGGCAACGCCGTTTTTTGTGCCAAAGAGGCTTTGATTGGGGCGCACGCTATGGAGGTGGCCAAAGACGCAGTGCTGTACGCCTGCTTTTTCTAGCATATGAGATACAATAGATGGCTTTAGGTCGGCGCTAATTGGTGGATAGTGCACCATTGCAATTTTTAGCTTTGCATTTTTATCTAGGGCCTCTAAGGCGCGCTCTAAGCGCATGCATTCGCGCCGAAAGACGACGTCAGCATCTTCTTGCGGCTTTTCTTTGCCGCCCTCTTTTATGGGCTCTTTCATGTCGATATAGGCGCCAAAGTCATATTCCGGGCTATCCCAGAGCCTTGTTCCGCATACTGCAACATCCTTCCAGAGATAGGCATCAGACCAGATGAGGTGAATGGAGGAGGGAAGAGCGGTGCGAACTTTGGTTGGCGCTTGGCACCAGTAGTCGTGATTGCCGCGGATGATAAGCTTCGTTCCGGGACGTTTGTCTATCCAGTCAAGATCTGGCTTGGCCTCATCAAGGCGCATCGCCCACGAGATGTCGCCGGGGATTAAGACTAAGTCGTCAGCTGCTACGCGCGCATCCCAATCAGCTTCTATTTTTTTGTGGTGATCTTTCCATTCCGGCCCAAAGACATGCATTTCTTTGCCCGCAACGCCAAACGATAGGTGTAAATCTGCAATTGCCCAAATAGCCATAGGTGCACCAAGGTAGCGAAAAAGGGCTTTATTGTAAACTCGACTTTGTAATTGCCCTATCGAGACCGAGACCGAGACCGTGACCGAGACCGTCATTTTTGGCCTACACGAACAGGAGGCAAAAAATGACGGTCTCGGTCACGGTCTCGGTCTCGATAGAGGCAAAATATGCAAAGTCGAGTTAAAGCACAAAACCAGGAGGAATAGTAGCCCCGCGCTGCACCACGATGATGCCGTCGCGGATATAGATGCCTTGACCGTCATATTCCTGCAGGTTATTTTTGTTGATGAGCTTGGCGCCTTTGCCGATAAAGACGTTTTTGTCGAGGATGGCGCGGCGGATGGTGCAGCCCTCTTCGATGACGAGGCTATCGGGCAGGCCGTGAGAGTCTCTGTTGGGGAGGCGGTAAAAGTCGTTGCCCATAATGTAGGAGTCTTCAATAACAGTTCCCTTTTTGATGACGCTTCTTTGGCCAATAATGCTGTTTTTTACAATGTCAGCTTCTATGTAGGAGCCTTCGCAGATGATAGAGTCTGAGGTGGTGGTATTGTATATTTTAGTGCCGGGAAGGTGAGAGTGGCTTGTGGCGATGGGGTAGGCTTCATCGTAGAGGTTAAAGGGCGGGTTTGTTCGCGTAAGGGCAATATTTGCTTCGTAGAAGGACTCTATCGTGCCTATATCTTCCCAGTAGCCGTCGTGGATGTAGGCCCCGATGCTTCCTTGCTGGACCTTTGTTGGGATGAGGTGCTTGCCAAAGTCGTCCCTCATATCTTCAAGTAATAACTTTATAAGACAGGAGCGCTTGAAGAGGTATATACCCATTGATCCAAGCAAGTTTCTGTCATCATCTCCGCAAAGCCCCATCTTTTCGAGAGCTACTTTTGGTGTTATAAAGCGATCAAGTGTTGCCTCATCCTGCGGCTTTTCATAAAAGTCGACAATAGAGTGATCTTCATTTACCTTCATAATGCCCATGCGGCGGGCATCTTTTTTATTCACAGGCAGTGTAGCAACAAGCACATCTATATCTTTTTCTTGCGCTTGGGCTACCATTTTCTGAAAGTCCATGTGATAGAGCTGGTCGCCTGAGAGGATAAGGAAGTAATCGGCAGGGGTTTCAACAAGGTATTCCAGGTTTTGGCGTATAGCGTCAGCGGTTCCCTTGAACCATACGGTCTTTTCCGGCTTCTGCTCGGAGCTTAAAATTTCGATAAAACCCCTTGAAAAGCCCGAATTTTGGTAGGAATGGAAGATATGCTGGTGAAGCGATGCCGAAAGAAACTGAGTAACAATATAATTTTTATTAATATGTGAGTTCAGGGCATTAGAGAGGGGGACATCAACAAGGCGAAATCGTCCGCCAAAGAGTATTGCCGGCTTGCAGCTTCGCTTTGTTAGGGGATACAGCCGCGTTCCCTGGCCGCCGCCTAAAATAATGCAGGAAACTCGCGACATATCGACGCGCCTGTTTTTTTGGCTCTTTTCAGTAGTTGTTTTTTGCAGTGAGTCAACAACGATGGACATATTAGTATCTCCTTATTAGCCTCTCTATTGAGGATCAACACTCTTTTTGTCAATTTTAAAAATGAAATTTCTTGATTTCTCACGGGACGGGAATTCATTTTTATGCTATAATTCGTAGTTATTTGAGTGTAAAAATGAGCGAAAGTAAACCCATACAGTATACATTGTCGATACTATTGATACTTTGCCTTGGCCACTTTCTTGTCGATTTTATGCTGGGCATTTGGCCGGTTTTTAAGACAATGAAAGGGCTTGACCTTGCAATGGCAGGGCTTGTAGCGGGAAGCTGCTCTGTGCTTGGCGAGGGCCTTCAAGGCTATTTTGGGGCACTTTGTGATAAGGGTTATAAGCGGCTTTTGCTGCTTATTGGAATAGGCCTTGCAACATGCGTTGTCTTTTTAAGCTATACTGCTAGCTTTGTGGGCTTTTTTATGCTCTTTATGTGCACCTGTATAGGATCGGCTGCCTTCCACCCCACTGCAGCAAGCATATTATCGAACCTTCATAGCAAAAATCCAAGCGCTATAATGGGTTTTTTTACTGCATCGGGCATGATAGGATTAGGTATAAGCCAGCTGACCTTTTCCTGGACGCACCAAACCTTTGAAGGCTCTACTGCTATCTTGGCAGTTCCATCGCTTGCTCTTGCGCTCTTTGCCTTTTCATTTTTACGAGGAAAAATTAAGAACGACACTCCAAGCAAGAGGCGAGGAAACTTTAGCCTTTACCTTCAGTTTTTGAAGGTAAAAGAGCTTCGAGCACTCTATCTTAGCATGCTGGGCAACCAAGTAGTGCTCTGGTCGCTTGTGTTTTTGCTGCCCGAGTACCTTCTTGAGAATGGATATGCCTCTTGGATCGTTTTTGGAGGGGGTCACCTCTTTTTAATGCTGGGTGCAACTGTCGGCCCTCCGATTTTTGGCTTGCTGGCAGATAAAACAAGTCCATCTCGGATGATTATCATATGTTCTCTTTCTACACTTCTTTGCTTTTATTTTTTGCTTTTGCCCATTACACTTTCTGAAGGGTCTCTTTTTCCCCTGCTATTTTTCTTGGGGAGCACGTTAGGAAGTGTACCGCCAATTGTCTGGGCGTTAGGGGGAAAGATGGTGCCGACGCATACAGGAGCAATATCTGCCTTTTTGATGGGCTTTGTCTGGATTTTTTCTGAAAGTGTAGGCCTTGGCCTCAGCGGTTTTGTTGCTACGCTTTTTGAAACAAATCCTGCAACATCTGCCCTCGCGTTAATGGGGTCGATTCAGTTTGTATCCTGTTTTGCAAATGCAAAGCTTCCTAAAGTTGCCCGTGAAATAGTTTTAACATGAAAGGTCTTACGACATGCGCATCGTCTCTTTTATCTCTCTTTATATAGTTGCCATTATGCCTCTTTTTGCCTCTTCGAAGGCAATTGAGCCTCAATGGATGTCAAAAGTTATCGATACCTATTCAAATGGCCGTGTAAAGGAGATTCTCCTTTATGACGTAGTCGACAACAAGGAAATTGCCCAAAAGTCTGTTTACTACTATCCCGAGGGCATGCTTTTGGCTGAAGTTGACCTGGAGGGCGAAGATGTTATACATGGTCCAAGCATAAGCTACCACCCCAATGGCTCCATACAAAGCCGTGCGAACTACATCAACGGGAAAAGAGATGGCCTCTTTCAGTGGTTTTATGATGATGAAAAGCTTTTTCGAAAAGAGACCTATAAAAATGACCTTCTCGATGGTCCCTATGCCTATTTTGACGGCGAGGGCCGCCTTGAGGAAGAGGGCTGTTATAAAAACGGCAAGCTCAATGCCGATAGAATCATCTATTACCCTTCCGGCCAAAAAATGGAGGCGCTATCCTATGCAAACGGCCTCTTAAATGGCAGAGCGACAAGCTGGGATGAGTCGGGCGCTGTTGTCCGAGTAAAGCTCTATTTTCAGGGCATGCTCCACAACAGACAGGGAAAAAGCGCCATCACTTGCTACCACCCCAACCAAAGCCTAGAGATGACGCAGGAATTTTATTTTGGCGTGCCCTCAGGCTATCAGGTGCACTATCACCCTAATGGCAAGGAGAGCCAAAAGGTGCTTTATGTAGATGGCAAAAAAGATGGCCTGGAGTGCTACTGGGATGAAAACGGCGCTCTTGTGGGACAAAAGGAGTTTTCTAAGGGCTCGCCTTGCGGCAAGCACTTTATGAAGAGTAAAGATGGCAAATACACTATCTACAGCGCAGAATTTGACTCTCAAGGAAAACTTATCACGCCTGTTGTAGAGTGCGATGAGACAGGCCAAAAGCAGCGTCAGTACTCAGTAGAGCAAAATGAGCTTAATGGCGCCTATCTTGAGTGGTATCCAAATGGCCAGATCAAAAACCACTTTCACTTTACTAACGGCCAGTTCGATGGCGAGCAAAAAAGCTACTATCCGGACGGCGCGCTTGCGGTTCAGGTTAACTATAACCTGGGCAAGAGACAAGGCCCGCAAGAGGAGTGGTATGAAGATGGTAAAAAGTGGCTGCTCTTTACATATGATGATGGTGTAAAAGATGGCCTATGCACCCGCTGGTATGAGAACGGCAAAAAGGCCTACGAGGCTACCTTTAAGAAGGGACTAGTTGATGGCACTGAATCGAGCTGGTTTGAAAATGGCAAGCCGGCATCAACGCAAAGCTATAAAGAGGGCAAGCCTCATGGAAAGCTTATGGAATGGCATGAAAATGGCACCTGCATCCTGGAGCAGGATTATGTCGATGGCGTAATCTGCGGCTACCACCAGGAGTGGTATAGCAAGGGTAATTTAAAGTATAAAGTGCATTACATAAATGGCGAAAAAGAGGGGCTTGAGGAAGAGTATCTTGAAAACAGTAAGCCAAAGCAGCGCGCTCGCTATATTCAGGGTATTGTGGATGGTGAGTACCTCTCCTGGTATGACGACGGAAAACCTCATAAGGAATATGCCTACAGTAAAGGCAAGCCTGTAGGGGAGGCCAAGGAGTACCATCCTGCAAATGGCTCAAAAGCCCAAATTGCTCTTCATGTGCGCTATAAAGATGGCCTGATGGATGGCCAGCAGGTAAGCTACTATCCAAATGGCACTATGAAGGCGCTTTTTGTCTATAAAGATGGCCTGCTTCACGGCAAAAAGTCGCTCTGGTCTGAAGAGGGCCAGCTTATATACGAAGCGGCCTTCAAAAATGGCAATTTAGATGGCTTTTTGTACCAGCAGTTTCCCGATGGCTCTGAGATAAAGCAGTACTTTAAGGACAACCATCCCCATGGCCTCTATCAGCTCTTCTATCCCCCGCAGCAGGTTTTTGGCAAGGTGAAGGCCAAAGAGGCAAACTACGTTAACGGCAAGCTCGAAGGCGAAGTGTGCGAATATAACGAAGCAGGCACGAAAGTATTAAGCGTTTTCTTTAAAGACGGTAAAAAAGAGGGCTTTACAACAGCCTACGGGCGAGATGGCACCACCATGATGACCATGGAGTTTTCCGGCGGCAAACAAAATGGCAAGATGATCCAGTACTTCCCAAATGGAGCTGTATTTAAAGAATCTATCTATGTTGACGACCAGAAAGAGGGCAACGAAACCACCTACTTTGAAAATGGCCTAAAATCGGGCGTAAACCCTTACCATAATGACAAGCTCCACGGCAGCTGCCTGCAGTGGAACATTAAAGGAACGGTGATCTTTGAAGCAGACTACCAGCAGGGCCTGCGCCACGGTAAGTTCAACAAGTACTTCGATGACGGCAAGCCCAAGCTTATTCAGCAGTTTGACCACGATGTCCTAGTCTCTAAAAAGAGCTACGAACAGAGCGGGCTTCCTGCGAGGCAGTAGATTATTGATGACGGCCGACTATGTGAGTCGCGGCGCCTTCAGCATCTTTTCCCGGAAGTTGCGAGACATCTAGATAGGCTCCTAAAAAGGGAATAGACCTAGCAGATGTTTCGAGTTTCGCCATCATCAGCGTGTTTCTAGCTACAGCTTCTGTCGATCGAGCGCCGCTGGTCATTACCTGGGCAAACGCTGTTCTAATAGATTGAGAGATGTGCATATCGGAGGAGAGCATATCTGCAACTTGCTCTATTGGCACTGGCCTGACAGCTTGAATCACAGGAAGTACCACGCCTGTTTCATGAGAGGCGATTTTTACAAAAGCGGCCCAATATTTTGGAGCATATTCAGGTGCTGCTATAACGCCAGTACAGCCGGAGCGTACCAGGCGGTTATATGCAACTATAGCGTGTTCTTGTGAAAAATGTGCACAAGGCAACGGTAGCGGGGCAATAAAGTCGCCTTGCGGCATCTGAGCCTTAAAAAGGGCAAGGCACTGAAAGATTGAAAAGCCGCCTTGAGGATCTGTTGGTGTAAATATAAATCTTGATATCTCGGCACGCTCACTTGCCTGTTGTATCCTTATTACAGTATGCCATTCCAGAAGATTGGACGTAATGCGAAGCCTGCAACAATTACCGCTTATCTTTTGGAAGTTGCTCGCAATTAAAATAGACCGCTCCGGGTCTTGAGGATCAACAGGCATAACATATTCAGCAAAATTAGGAAAACTATTATAGGCAATGCGAGCTGCCTCGGCAGGTGGTAGATTAGGGTGGAGGTTATGCAGTTCCACAGTTGCCATAAGTTTAAGTCCTCGAGAAAGTACTGGTGTCATAATAAATCTCCCTTTTTATTTTAGGGGCAAGGCTTATACTTAGGATCGCTTTCAAAATCAAGTGAATTCTAGCCTGACTTTACAAGTCAGGCTTTCGAGTTTGGACATTTGCCCCTCTCTATATTCAGTCGCCCTGGCGGGCTCTGGCTGGTTTTCGCTCATACCCATAGCTCCCGTTGGTCGCTATGGGCTATAGGCAAACGCCCTACGGGCTAATCTGAGGCTGCATTGGGCAAGAGCCCGTAAGGGCGACTGCCTATAGCCCACAGCGACCGAAGGGAGCTGTGGGTATCCACGAGGAATAAATGGAGCCCTTTAGGGCGACTGAATAAAAGCGCGTGCAATGTCCAAACTCGAGAGCCTGACTTTACAAGTCAGGCTAGGTGTGCATGAAGTAGTAGAGGTAAGAGGAGCCGAAGCGACGCTTGTTTTGCAGCTGAAGCCTTTCTAGTTTACATTTTGAAAGGTCGAAGTAGGCGCTCTCTTCTAGGAAAAGGCAGCCGTTAGGGGCTAAGATGCTGCTTGCATCTAAAAAGGTAAGCACCTCTTCAGTAAAGGGGGAGTTGACTCCTTTTAGGCTGTAGGGAGGGTCAAAATAGGCAACAGTAAAGCTCTTTTGCTCTTTTTCAAGCCTTTTTAGCGCTAAGAGGGCGTCGCTGCAAAGAACTGAGCTTTGGGCCTGTACGGCGCAGGTTTCTATATTTTTGTAGATTGCTAAAACGGCATTTTTGTCATGTTCTATGAAGGTGCAAGAATCGGCTCCGCGGCTTAACGCCTCAAGGCCCATGCTGCCGCTTCCTGCTGCAATATCTAAAAAGCGGGCGCCGTCAACTTCATGCTGGGCGATGTTAAAAACAGCCTGCCTCATCTGAGTTGTTGTGGGGCGAGTGAGAGATCCTTTTGGGGTAGCAAGACGCTTTTTTGCAAAAGCTCCCGATAAGATATATATGCTAGGTGAAGTTTGCGCTTGCGTCATGGGTTCCGTAAAGGCTTATGAGCTCTTCGGCCTTTGTTGGAGCATATTTTTGGAGCTCTTCGTAAATTTTAAGGCCTTTGCCATGCAGCCCTTGCTTAAAGTAGAGGGTGCCAAGGCTCAAAAGGGCCTCTTGATCGTCGCCTTTTTCTTCCAGCATGGTTTCATATTCGACGATTGCTTGATCGAGCATGCCAAGCCATAGGTAGCATTCAGCAAGCTTGGTACAGGTCCATAGATCATCGGGCGCATATTCCTTAACGATTAATAACTCTTCAATAGCAAGCCTGGAAAAGGTCTGAAAGTTCTCCCAAAAGGTTTTGGCAGTGTTTGACGTGCTGTTTAAGCTTTCAAGCGGCAGGTGAAAGTGTTCTGCTAGCGCCATATAGCTTGAAGCGAGATTGCTATGAGATTTTTTGTCGGTGGGGGCGGTGATTACATCTTTGATCTTCTGGTCAAGCTGTGCGCGCAAAAAAAGCTCTTTAAATAGGTGGACATCTTTCCAGTGGTATTTGCTTAGGAAATTTTCAAGCGATGGCCGTACAAAGTCTAGAAACGATGGCAGGGCAAGATAATCGATCTTACTTTCATCCAGCAGCTTGATGAAGGCACCTATTGCCTCTTGCTTTGCTTGGGGATCATTGTGGTAGTGGCGCAAAAAATCATCGCGAAGCTGCACAAGCTCTATTGGCTTTTGCTCTTGAAAGTAGAGCTTTAAAACAAAGTAAAGAACAAAGGCAAAGAAAAAGCAGGCGATGAAGATCCCCATAAGGAAGGAATCGGACAAAAACGAAAAGAAAAAGAGAAACGAAATGAGAGAGATCGCTCCGAGGCCAACGAAGAGGCTGTGGAAAAAAAGTTCGCGCTTTACAATATGCTGAAAGCAGGTAAGTGCTTTAAAGGATAGCCTTTGGTTGGGAACTTGAGACTCTTGCGCTTTTGGTTTTTTTATACTCTTGGCGCGGGCATTGCTAGCTGTCATGCGGTAGAAGGTTGTTTAGAGAGTTCTTTTGAAAGTTCCTCTTGATAGAAGAGGTAGAGGCCAAAAAAGACGATCAAGAAGGAGATATAAAAGCTTAGAGTGGGCACTTCTGAGTGGAAAAACCAGCCAAAAAGAGCCGAAAAGAGGGGCGTTGTAAGCCCTGCAAAGGACATAAATGTTGCAGAAAACCGCTTTAATAAGTAGCCATAGAGGTTATATGCTATGCAGTTTGAGACGATGATCAAAAAGATAGTGCACTCTAAGAAGGGCAGTAGCGGCCCATGAATTGGCGTAGGATTCCAGCTTTCGGTCAAGAAGGAGTGAATAAGCGCTATGCTGCCGCCAAGTCCCATAGAAAGGCCATTTGCGCCGACTGGGGAGTAGCCATCTTCGTTGATAAGCTGTTTCAGAAGAATCCAGCCATACACGGAGCAAACTGCAGCTCCTATCACAGCAAGTTCAGCCCATGAAAAGATCCAGAGATCGCCTGCCAGCTCTTCTTGCGAGGTTTTGCTTAAAAGGATTGGTATAAAGCCTAAAAAGCCGACGATTAAGCCCGTCCACTTCTTCTTGGTCATCACCTCAGAGAAGATAAAGTAGGAAAGCAGCGCCGAAAGAAAAGGCGATAGGCTATAGATAAAACAGGTTTTAAACGAGGTAAGGTACTGAAGGCCCCAAAATTCAAAGACATTTGTTAAATAGATATTAAATATAGCAAGGCCAAGGAGCTTCTTTAGGCTGCCCGGCTTAATTGATATAGACTTTCTTTGAATAAAGGCGGTAAAGCCAAGCATACAGATCGCTGCAAAAAGCATGCGAGCGCCCACCAAAAAGAAGGGTGGAGCATACTCAAGCGCCTGCTTAGAGGCGGTAAAGACGCTGGCAAATAGGGCGTATAGCAAAACTACGTAAAACATAGGGCATATTTTACCTGTTTTGCCTATTTCTTGCCAGCTCGACTTTGTACAAAAATTGCCCTCATCGAGACCGAGACCGTGACCGAGACCGAGACCGTTATTTTCTTCCTCCTGTTCGTGTAGGCTAAAGATAACGGTCTCCGTCACGGTCTCGGTCTCGGTCTCGAGAATTAATAAGTGGTTTTCTCGGACAAAAATTGCAAAGTCGAAGCCAGCGCATTTGCAAAAGGCTCTACTGAAATAATCCGCATTTCAGCTACTCTTTTGGCTCATAGATAAGGTGTTGTATGCAAAAGCCAAAACTGATGCTGATTGAAGATGAAGAAGATATTGCGGCTTTGATTAAGCTGCAGGCTGATATTTCAGGGTATAAGGTCTCGTGTGCTACCGATGGGCTGAATGGTTTTGAGACAGTACTTCGCGAAAAACCCGATCTTGTTATCCTTGACATTATGCTGCCGGGGCAAAATGGGCTCGACGTCTGCCGCAGGATGAAAAACCACGGCGATTTAAAGCATATTCCCATCATCATGATCTCTGCTAAAAGCGAGGAGACAGATGTCGTTTTAGGGCTGGAGCTTGGCGCTGACGACTATGTGACAAAGCCCTTTTCTCCGCGCGTGCTCTTTTCTCGCATAAAGGCCGTGATGCGCCGCAACAGTGAAGAAGAGTCAATGCCGGATAACGCCTCCTTCGGCGACTTTCAGGTCGAGTTTGACCGCTACATCGTAAAAAAAAGGGGCCGCCCTGTGGCGCTCACCCTGTCAGAGTTTGGCATACTGCGCCGCCTGGTAAAAAATCCGGGCAAAGTACTTACCAGAAACCAGCTGCTGGATGACCTCTCAAATGATGATGCCTTTGTTGTAGATCGCAATATCGACGTTCATGTTGCAGCGCTTAGAAAAAAACTGGGTCCCCGCTTTGACCACATAGAAACCGTGCGCGGCGTAGGCTATCGCTTTAAGGATGATATATGAAATTATATTCGCTTCTTGTTGTACTGTTTCTTTATGTAAGCCTAGGTGCGACCGATGGCTTTTGGACAAAAGATGCCCGTACATGCATACAAGAAAAAGGTAAATCGTTAAAAATTGGCATTATGTGCGCACACCCCAATGAACTTGGGGCATTTGTCGATAAGATGGAAGCGCCTCATATCCATGAACAGGGCATGCGCAAGTTCATTCAAGGAAGGCTCTACGGCATTGACAGCGTTGTCGTAGTGTCGCGCGTGGGCAAAGTGGCTGCGAGCAGCACTGCGGCACATCTTATTACTCAATATAATGTCGATATGATCATCTTGACAGGTGTTGCAGGAGCGGCCGACGAGTCTCTTTCTATGGGCGACTGCGTAATAGCATCTGGCCTTATCCAGCACGATATGGATTCAAGCCCCATTATCCCGCAGTATCACATTCCATTTTTGCGCATAAAAACCTTCTGTCCCGATCAATTTTTACAAGAAAGGGCCTCTCTTGCCGCTACAAAGTTTCTTCAAGAGCAGCTTAAAACCGTTGTCGATGCCGATACTTTAGCCGACTTAAAGGTAGTGAATCCAAAAGTGGTCCGCGGCTGCATTGCAAGCGGCGATAAGTTCTTTGCAGATAAGCTTGAGCTATCTCGCCTAAAGCAAAAACTGCCCGAAACGATCTGTGTTGAAATGGAAGGTGCCGCTGTTGCCCAAGTTTGCTACGAATATGGCATCCCTTGCGCAGTCATCCGCATTATTTCAGATCTTGCTGTACAAAACGCCGATGTCGACTGCCTGCGCTTTATGAAACAGGTTGCTCACATCTACTCAGAAAACATCGTGAAAAATCTCTATCTTAACGCTTTCGTGCTTTGATAGCCTCGATTCGAGGCTTGTCGAGCTCTACGCTCATAGTTTTGTGTTTAGACACTACGACTTTACCTTTTGGCATGCGGGGAAGGCGTGATACGTACTTTCTTTCCGAGACAAGCACTTCAAATAGTCCCTGGCCTATGCGCGCTTTGCTAAAGTAAAGCGCTAGCTGCAGGGCATCTTGCAGCGCCTCAGGGTCGACAGCGACCCCTTTTTTCTTGCGTATGATAACGTGCGAGCCGCTCATAGCATGGGCGTGAAGCCATGTGTCTTGCCCGTGAGCGAGCTGGAAGGTGACTATGTCGTTTGAGCTTGCGCTCTTTCCGACTAATATTTCAAGGCCGGAAGAGGAGTGAAAGAGGTGATAGGGGAGCGCTTTTTTTGGCGCTGCCTTTATGCTCTTTTCCGGAAAGAGGTTGAGCGATGTTTGAAGTGATTTCAAGATTTGGCCATCTTCAGCATTTTTTGCTGTCTCTAGCGCCTTTTGCCAGCGATTTACTTCTTGGTCAAATTTCTTCAAAAGCTCTTGAAGCGGCGTAAGCGCTTTTTTTAGCTTTTGGCTTTTTGTAAACATCTCTTCAAGCATCTCTTGAGGCGAAAGAGTGGGATCTAATGCAATTTTTACTTCTTCATTATCTTTTTTCCAGTCAGAGACATTGACCTCGGTCATGCCGCGCTTTATGCGGTGAAAGTGGCCTTTAACAAGCTCTGCAAGGTGCTGTACCTCTTCGAAGTTTTTACTTGCCTGGTACTGGTCTTGTGCGTTTTTTATCGCTTTTGCGATCTTTAGAAGCTTCTTTTCGATCGCTTTTATGGTCTTGGCTTTTTCTGTTTCGAGACTGATTTCTTGTGTCATTGGAGGTCTTCACTTGTTGAAAGAAGGATAAAGGACTGTTTAGAAGTGGCTTCAAACTGCCTGATGCTCTCTAGCTCGGGACCAAAGTAGGTCCAGGCAAGGCTAAGGGCAATATCTTGCGTGCCGCGGCGAAGCCTGGTAACCGCTAAAGAGAAGCGGTCGGCATGCACCTTCACTTCTACTTCAAGGGCAAGCATTATGTTTAAGGGCCAGATGCTGTTTTCAGGCTTTGAGATAATGAGAGAGCAGCTTTGGCTATCTTGGCGTGCAAAAACCGCCGTCTTTTCAAGCCTGTCGAGGCCAAGGTGCAGTTTTTTCAGCATAAAAGAGATAAAAATCTCGCCCGGGATCTCCTCAAGCTGGCGAAGAACTTCAATTGGATTGCCATTTGTGAGCTCTTGAGATAGCTTTTCTGTAAAGTAGCGCTGCTTTGCATCCCAGTAGGTGCTATTTTGGAAGTAGCTCTCTTTTGCCTTAAAAAAACTATTACGCGATGTTAACACATCTTGCGGTACGCTAAAGAGCTCTGAGGTGGTAAACCAGTGTAAAAGAAGCCCTAAAGAAACCCCGAAGATAATAAAAAAGGTTTTCCATTCTACCAGGGGGAGGCGAAAGCGCAAGAGGGAAGAGTCGCCTTTTTCCTCTGTAAGCGCATCTTGGATAAGGTTTAGCCCCTCTTGTGTCTTATCATCATCCACAAGAACATTTGGAACCTCTCCGGACGCTATCATGCCTTTTTTTTCTCTATCAGGGCTCATCGGTTTTTATTCGTAAATAGTTGGAATAGTACAGGTTTATGCGTAAAACACAAGAAAAAAACAAGATTCAAAGTGTAAAAGAAAAAATAACATGATAGCCAGGATAAGAAAAAATAATTGGATATGTAGTCATATGCATCTATCGAGACCGAGACCGAGACCGTTATTTTTTGCCACCCTATGGTTTAGGCCAAACACCCGGTCTCGGTCTCGGTCACGGTCTCGGTCTCGATAATTGGGCGTTAGGGGTTGTTAGGCAAAGTAGTTTTGCAGAGCTGCTGCTTTGTCGCACGATTCCCAGAGGAAGTCGGGGTCGGATCTGCCGAAGTGGCCGCCCCAGGCTGTTTTGCGGTAGATGGGCCTTTGGAGCTTGAGCTGGGAGATGATGCCGGTGATGGATAGGTCAAAGAGCTTGCTTACGGCTTTTTCTAGTTCTGCATCAGAGACTTTTGCTGTTCCATATGTGTTTATGGAGATGTTTATTGGAAGGGGGCTGCCTATAGCATAGTAGAGTGTTACTTGGCAACGCTCGGCAAGCTTTGCGGCGACGATATTTTTGGCGATGTAGCGTGCAGCATATGCGGCAGAGCGATCGGGTTTGGTGGGGTCTTTGCCGGAAAAGGCGCCTCCGCCATGGGGGCTAGCGGTTCCATAGGTATCTGCCATCAGCTTGCGGCCGGTAAGGCCTGTGTCGGCAATACAGCCGCCCACAACAAACCTTCCACCGGGGTTTATCAGGATTTCTGTATCTTGGGTGAGGAGCTCTTCGGGGACCGTTTTTTTGATGTAGGCAAGAAGATGGGCTCTATGTGCATCTAAACTGATTTCTTCTTTATGCTGATAGGAGAGGATGATGAAGGGGATAAAGTCAGGTGCAAGGTCCTTGTAGCACATGCCTACAAGCGTTTTCCCATCAGAGGGGCGCATATCTTTTAAGCCATCCATAAGCTTTTGGGCGATAACAGAGGCCATGGGCATATATTCTCGTGTTTCGTCAGTAGCATAGCCTACCATGATGCCTTGATCGCCGGCTCCAGCCTTAACAGCCTCAGCAATGTCTTGCGACTGGAGGCTTATAGCTGTATCAATACTACAGTCTCTTTTGTAGCCGACATCTTCTAATACACCACGTGCAACATCTTTGATATCTACAGTTTTTGTACTTGTAATCTCGCCGCAAAGAAAGAGCTTGTCGTGGCTAACAATAGAGTTGATATCGACTCTAGCAGTGGGATCGACAGTTAAATAGGCATCCAAGATTGCATCTGAGATCTGGTCTGCAACTTTGTCCGGATGGCCGATTGCGCAGGCTTCGTGGGCGCTCATGAGTGCGATATCCTCTCAACTGAGCCCAAGGAGATGCCTAAAAAGGCTTCGCCTATTGCTTTAAAGCGGTCGGGATCGTCAGATACAAAAAAGCGCATGTCGGGGCTTGGGCTATTTGCCAGCTTTCTTTGCAAATAGAGCTTTTCAGCAAAGGTTTTGGCAGGGTTTACAAGGACAACATCGGGGCCCATCTCCTCTTGAATCAACTCCATTAAAAGCGGATAGTGGGTGCAGCCAAGAAGAAGGGTGTCTATATCCCTATCTTTTAAGGGATGAAGAGCATCTTTTACGGCAAGGCGCAAGATGTCGCCATTTGTTATCTGCTCTTCGATGAGCGGTACAAAGAGCGGGCAGGCGCAGGCTGTTATCTCGGCATCAGGAACGAGCTTTGCTAGTGCCTTTTGGTACATACCCGATGCGATAGTGGCCTTTGTGCCAATGACGCCTAGGCGCCTGTTTTTTGTGGTTTCTACCATCTTTTCTACAGCCGGCTCTATCACGCCAATAACAGGCACGCCAAAGCTGTTTTGGAGGGCGTGGAGGGCATTAGATGTTGCCGTATGGCAGGCTATTGCAATAAGGTCTACGCCCTGTTCTAGCAAAAAGTGGCTGATTTCTTTAGAGTAGCGGATGATGGTATCTTGGCTTTTTCCGCCATAAGGGTAGCGCGCCGTGTCGGCAAAGTAGACGTAGGAGGCTTTAGGGTGCGTTTGCATCAGCTCTTTTAAGACTGTGAGGCCGCCGACTCCTGAATCAAATAAGCCTATTTTTGTCATGGTATATGGAGCTTTTGCCCCGGATAGATGGTATCTTTTGTGAGGCTGTTTTCGCGTCTTATTGCTTCAATCGTCGTGCCATGTTCTTTTGCGATCTTTTCAAGAGAGTCTCCAGCTTTGACGCGATATTCTCCGGAAGCAGATTTTTCGACGCCGGTTTTGGTCTGAAGGGCGCTTGCAATATTTCTGAGGGCCGATTCGAGCTCTTTTATCTGCTGGGCTTGCAGGGAACTAATCTCTTGCTGGTGGGCAAGCTTTTTCTGAATTTCAGCGAAGCTGTCAGCTGATTCATTGGCATGCTTTTTAAACTGCTTTAGGTCGGAAACAAGCTTATCTATATTTTTTTCCATGCTCTTAAGCTTAGTATCTACTTGCGCACCGGTAGACTTTTGCGACTCTTTTGCCGCCTTTATGAGGGCAGAAACCTCTGCATGCATGGAGTCAAGAGTTGACTCTTGATTCACAATTTTCTGCTTTAGGTGGGCAAGTTCAGCATCTTGGTTGCTTATGCTGTAGCTCATGTTTTGCACTGAGCGCTGCAGCTCGTATAAAGATGCTGCGGCACCTCTGCAGAGAGGGTGCCTGACTAAAAGTGCAATAGATAGCGATAAGGCCGAACGCATGGCTTAGTTTTTCTCGTATACTTTAAATTGAGCGCGACGGTTTACTTGCCAAATATCTTCGCCATCACCTTCCACAATGGGACGCTCTTTGCCGTAGGAAACTGTGAAGATGCGATCGTAGACAACGCCTTCCTTAATAAGCATGTTGCGAACAGCGTTTGAACGGTTTGCACCAAGGGCAAAGTTGTAGGCTGCCGGACCGCGGCTATCGCAGTGGCCTTCTACAAAGACGTAGACGTTTGGATGGTTTCTTAGCCAATCTGACATCTGGAGGACAATTGCCATGTTCTCATCGCCCTTAACAAGGCTTGAGTTATAGTCAAAGTGGATATGCTTGAAAATTTCAGCAAGCTCAGGATCTAAGCTTGGATCTTTAAAGGCTTCGATGCCGGGAATTGAAGAACCTGATTCGCCGGGCGTTTCATGTGCCTGCTGGATAGCATCTGCACCGCCAATACGCATGTTTTCTTCTTCAAAGCCGATGAATTCTGATG
Organism: uncultured Chlamydiales bacterium; assembly: GCA_963826935.1. Classification (GTDB taxonomy): domain Bacteria; phylum Chlamydiota; class Chlamydiia; order Chlamydiales; family FEN-1388; genus SZAS-7. Next base: position 990,382 of record CAWGYH010000002.1, read on the forward strand.
GGTTCATGTTTTGACCTGTAGCCGAGTCAAAATCATCTGGCGAGTTTACCTGACGCGATTCGCCGTGATAGCCAAATGCCGTCTTTACGCCGCGCGCCACATGGCGTCCGGCAGATTGCGTGTCGTTCCAGACATCATCGCTGGAGCGTTGGCAGCTTGCAGTAAAGGTTAAAGCCGTTAAAAGCAGAAAAAATGTTCTCATATTTGCCCTTCTCATGGTTTCCTCAGAATGGTTGCACTTGTTGATATCGCGGGTGAGTCTATCATATATCCAAATTATTCGAGTATAAAAATGATCAAAACATCTCCCACGATGGGAAGTACTTAGCACCCGTCCCTTGAGTAATTTTTACAGCTTCCGGCTGATTCAAGTTGATTAAGAAGATGTCGGTGCCGTGTGAGTCTTTGGCATTGAAAAGCAGGTGAAGGCTGTTTGATGCCCAGGATGGATTTTCTTTATCGGCCTTGCCTTGGGTAAGCTGTCTTTCTGTTTTGGTTTCAAAGTCATAGACCCATATCTGCCGTTCGGGGTTTGCATTTCTTGCGCAGTAGGCAATTTTTTTGCCATCGGGAGACCATGAGGGTGCGCTATTTTCGCGGCAGCGCTTTGTGATCAGCTCTAGCTTTATATCCTTTAGCTTGGTTCCTGGTCCCGGGATTTTCATAATATAAATTTTTGGGGAGCCATCTTTATTTGATACAAAGGCTATTTTTTTGCCGTCGGGAGAGAAGGTTGGGGAGGCGTTGGCAGTGTCCTTGCCGGTAAAGATCTGGACGGGCTTTGGCTCTTTTCCTTCAGTATGTACAAGCGGCTGCAGGAAGATATCGGCGCGGCCTGTAACGTCTGATGAAAAGGCAATATATGAACCGCTTGCGTTGATGGCAGGCGTTACCTGGTTTGCGCGAAGGGGGCTTGCGCGGTGCACCTTATTTTCTGAAAGCGATCCTATGTAGATCTTTGGCTGGCCAATTTTGTAGGAGACGTAAAGAAAGCGCGCAGGCTGTCCATTTATAGCAGGTAAAAAGAGGGGATTTGCGGTAAGTGAGTGGTCGAAAGTAAGCTGGCGGCTATTATTGCCGTCATAGTCGCTCATAAACACCTCTGAGACCCATTTTAGCTCCTGATTTGGCCGCTCTATCTTCTTTTTCACTGTGTAGAGAATGCGGCTTGAGGCTATGCCGGGCTTTTTAAAAAGCAGGCTGTGGATAGAGTCTGAGAGCTGGTGTATCTTTTTTCGATCTTTTGGAAGGTCTCCGGATAAGAAGATATGATCTATCGTATTTGATGTCTGTCCGTTTACCGATATTACCTTGGCAATAAGCTCATTGCCCTTTAGTTTGAGCTTTACAAGGTAGAGCACGCCGTCAGACTTTAGCTTGGAAAAGTCAAGCTCATGCTGAAACTGGTTCTGATTGGCAAGGGAGGGGAGTTTTGCCACTTCTTTCGGCTCTAAAGAACGCGTGCTTCCATTATGGTTTACATCAAACAAAAGCACCTGCCGAAGCTCCTCAGAAAACCCTTGGGGGAGATTTGACCCCTCGAGCTCTACCGAGCTTACAAATATGGGCAGAAGCTCCACTTCAGACGAAAGCTGGACATAGATCTCCTCTTCTGCCAGAAGTTGGCTTGAGCCAAACATAATCATAAACAACAGTAAAAAGCGCATAAAAAACCTAATTTTGAAGAAGGAGGATCATAGCCTGAAGCGCTAAAATTTGGCAAAGATAATAGTCTGGTTTCTGGGCTAAAGGAGCAAAACGACCAAAAGGACATAAAGGACCAAAAGGACATAAAGGACGAAAAGGACGATTGCCACTGTCCTTTATGTCCCTTATGTCCTTTATGTCCTTATCACCATATTTCCCTTTTATGATATAATCATCTGTTCTTAATGAGGGATATAATTATGATGCGCTTTATACCATGTCTATTTAGTTTGTTTTTTGTTGTTTCTTGCGTTCCTATGCAGCATGAAGAGCCTGTAAAAACTCAGCTTGAAATTCGCGAGTACCAGACAAAAACTTTTGACGTGAGCGACCAGCTTCTTGTTATGAAGAGCATTCTTCTTGTGCTGCAAGATGATGGCTATATGGTAAAAAATGCCAATAGCGAGCTCGGCTTTGTTTCAGCAACAAAAGAGGTGGGTATACATTCTGCTCGCTTGGCAGCAAGGGATCAAGCGCCAGCATTTGCTCTTGCAAGCGATATGAGCTTTGGCTTTTCTATTGGTCGCGGCACTGGGCTTCGCAATCGCTTTCCGGCCAATCGGCGGCCAAATCCTACCTACCCAACTCACGAAAGTATCGAAGCTACCATAAACGTTAGTCAATTTGGGCAGGCCTCGCGAGTACGAGCAAGCTTTCAAAGCAAAGTCTTTGACAACCACGAAGCAGTGCTCCGCGTCCAGCAAATCGCTGACGAGCAGTTCTACCAGGACTTTTTCTTTAAGGTAGACAAAGGGCTTTTCATTGACGGGCAGGATATTTAGCCGAATTTCCCCTTTTTAATAGGGGGCTCTTTAGGATCTTGATCTCCTTGCGGGGGTTGTGGCGGTGGTGGTGCTTGATTTGGCCCCAATCTTTCCCAGGCATTTTTAGCTGCGGCAACTGTGACGAGGATCCCTGTTGCGACTACTGCAGTCTTTATAGCAATATATGCTGCGGCACCAAAGATTTGGGCCGCATTTTCTGCATTGAGCATTACTGGGGCTAATGACCAAATCGAATGAATCGCAGATCCAACTGCAATTACACCCCTTGGTCCAATGTGAGTTATTGCGGTCTTGGCTTTTTTGGCAGGTGCAACAACAGCCTCTTGCGCTTGATCCATCGCTCTCTCTAATCTTGCTGCAGGGGCATAAAACTGTGCTTGTAAGTTTCTTACCCGCTGCTTTAATTGCTCGGCTGCATCGTGGATAGGCACGGCTTCTTCATTATGTGCTACATCCATTGGCTGAACATCAATTCCCTGTTCTCCAGGAGCATTACCCTCGTCTATCTCATCTCGTCGGTGCTTTTTTAGAGCAGATGCTACGGCTTCTTCATCTTGCTCTACATCCATCGGCTGTCCAATTTCCGGCTCTGCTGGATTTTCACCCTCGTTGATATCCTCATCTTCTCGCGGCCTTCTTCGAGCGGATGCTGCGGCTTTTTTTATTGCTTCAGGAACAACACTGGTTATTTTATTTTTTAACTCATCGATTTGCCTTGCAAGGTCTCCAAATCCAGATTTCCGCAATTCATTAGCAATTCTTGTAAAACGTCCTTTTGTTGCAGCATTGAATTTGCCAGATTTTTCAATTCCGGATAATATCTCTTGTAATTTCGTAAGACATTTAATTTTTTTTATTTCTTCAGGACTGGCATCTTGTGGAATCTGGATATTTATATTAAGATTATATTTTGCTGGTTCCATAAACTACGCACTCCTTTGTGGAGGATTTTGAATAGTTACGTCTTGAGGGTTTGAAACAGTTTTAGGCTGTTCATTTGATTGTAGAAAAGTCTCTAAAACTTGTGGAGCTTTCAATCCGGATGGATCCAATTTTTTAGCAGCGTCCCAACCTTTCGAAAATTCGGATGTAACCTCTTGATCAGCTTTTGCAGCAGCCATGAACCCTTTAGTAAAATCTGCCCAGAAAGAATTTGTTTTTTGCGAGGCAGCTTCTTGTTTTGTTGCCGCTTTATTACCCGATAACCATGAAAAAAAGCGCTTATAAGTAGTTGCTTCTTCAACCTGTGCCGTTGGCAGAGGTGCGGGTTCTGAAACTGGTCTGGAAAATTCTACATCTTGAGGCTTAAACGTTGCATTAGTAAAGCCTAGTTCTTGTTTTGGAGGAGGGGCAATTACAGGTTTTTCTGGAAGAGCTGGTTTACTTGGAACTACTATTGGCTCTATATCTTGAGGCTTAAACGTTGCATTAGTAAAGCCCAGTTCCTGTTTTGGAGGAGGGGCAAGTATAGATTTTTTTGGAAGGGTTGGTGTACTTGGAATTACTGTTGGCTCTATATCTTGAGGCTTAAACGTTGCATTAGAAAAGCCCAGTTCTTGCTTTGGAGGAGGGGCAAGTACAGATTCTCCAGGAAGGGTTGGTTTACTTAGAATTGATATTGGCTCTACATTTTGAGGCTTAAACGTTGCGTTAGAAAAGCCTTGTTCTTGCTTTGGAGTAGGCGAGGGGCTTCTAAATAGTGCTGATTGAGTAACTGGTGCGCCAGAGTGCGCGACTTCCTGAGCTTGTGGCTCTATCTGAGAAGAGGTCTGAATTAATTCATTTACTTTGCTTGCAGCAATGCCCACTTTGTCCGCAACAAAACCCATGGTATCTGCAACACCGTCAAATATTATCGAAAGTGTAGGCTCTTCATCATATTCTTTTAGTTGTGCACGCACTAAATCTTCTTCTTCAGGCCAATTTCCTTGTAAAGGTTTAGGCTCTCTCTTCCACAAATCATAAACCCGCTGAGCTATTGACTGAGTTCCTCTCTTCCCGAGATCATAAACCCCCTGAGCAAGATTTTTTAACCCACTACTTCCAGATTCTTCTGGAATGGGTGTGGTGGAGCTGATTGGAACAACTGTTGGCTCTACATTTTGAGGATTAAACGTTGCATTGGTAAAGCCCAGTTCTTGCTTTGGAAGAGGGGCAATTGCAGGTTTTTTGGGAAGAGCTGGTTTACTCGGAACTACTGTTGGATCTACATTTTGAGGATTAAACGTTGCATAGGTAAAGCCCTGTTCTTGCGTAAGAGTTGCATTTGCTGGAGTTGTTGGCTGCGGTTTAAAGGCCGCTTTTGCTACAGGAGGCTCTTGTACAAGTGGCAGGAACTCTTTATTATCTGGCGGTGAAATAACCGAAAGACCCACTGTCTGTTTTTCTTTTATCTTTGTAATTCCTAAATCATCATGAAAAGCCAAGGATTTAGCCGCTGGCTCGGGATGTGAAAAGTTTGCAGGAGCTACTGTCGTATTTGTAGTTGCTGCAGACTCTTCTTTATCACGAAAAGCCAAGGATTTCGCCACTGGCTCGGGATGTGAAACATTTGCAGGGGTAGCTGGTTTATTAGCGGCTACAGCCGCATTTTCAGCTGCTGGTGCAGATGATAGTGATTGTGTAAGATTGATAATGTGTCTTTCACCTATACGCCATGCAGCCGGGCCTAAGCTGTAATAATTTACTAAAAGCGCTCCGGTAAGCGGCTGCTGCAAATCTTTTGGGGCAAATTTACGCACTAAAAATGGTATGCTTGCACCAAGGCCTGCAAAGGCAAGAGCACTTGGCAGCGAACTGCCGGAATATAGCATTTGAACCACTGTAGGCACAAAGTAGGCAAGGCCTATAAGATCCACAACTTTAAACATACTTTCAGCCTGTTGAGGCACTGAAACTTGCGCAAGTTCTAAAATATCGTTAAACTGTATTAGCCCGGCACTCTTTGCGGCTCGCACCTGATCTGTCATCTGTTGTAAAAACTTTTTCTGTGTATCGGTGCAATTATTGATGGTGATATCACGAGCAACGAGTACTCCTGCAGCAACGGTGCCCGATTGCGCATTTACTGGTCCTGTATGCTGGATGGTGGTACCTTTGTCTATTTGTGTAGTAATATCTTTTTCTACTTTATCAACGGTATGCTGCATTTTTGGACGAAGAATAGTCCTTGCCTGGCTAATTGCAAGATCTCCTTGTCTTAGCTCAGCTTCTAGCGCTTTTCTTTGCGTCTCTCTTACCTTTGGGGGCCATTCTTTTAGTGATAGAAGAGTTTCTTCATAGCCCTGTACTAGAGCTTCTCCTTTGATAACCTCCCAGTTTGAAGATGCAAATTTTGCGCTCTCTAACATCTTTTCCCGTGTCGATTTAGAGAGAGCAATCGTTCTTTCAATAAGCTGGATCACTGCCTGTTCAATTTTGGGTTGGATCTCTTTTAGGGATTTTTCAGGAAGAGATTGGCGTATAAGCGCATCTTCTTGACGAAGTAGATGCAAAAGAAGATTCAGCTGAACAAAGCTTGTTGCCTTATTGATATTATTGGTAATTGTATCAAAGTGAGTAAAGTTATTGTTTAAGTAAGCGGCAATTCGTAATGGCCTTTCGTGTTGTTCGCAACTTTCCAGTTCATATCCGATGCTGTTTACGAGGGTATTATAGGCTCTAAAAAGTGCATCTGCCTGGTCAGGATTTTTTTCGTAAAGAGCTGCAACAGATATTTGCTGCCTTTCTATTGATGCCAGAAGGCTTGCATATTTTTTTTGCAAGCCTTGGATTGCCTCATAGCTTCCATAGTCGGCCTGAGCTTTTGTCCGCTCTATTTTGCGATAAAGCTGTAAAGCAATCGCAAAAAGACCTATAACTTTTTTCATGTCGGAATCTAGATCGCTGTTTTGAAATTGTCCTACTTCGATAATGCGCTCGTCTAACTCTTTTCCGGTTACTGAAAATCCACGTTCTGCATATTTACAGAGCTTTATAAAATCTTTGTTATTATCTTTGATCTCGACTGGCTTTTCAACGAGTGGCAAGTCACTGATGGTGTGCTTGTCTAACTCCTTTCCGGTTACTGCAAATCCACTTTCTGCATATGTACAGGGTTGTTGGAAATCTTTGCTGGTATCTTTGGCCTCAACTGGCTTTTCAAGGAGTTGCAAGGGGCGTATTACTCTTTCTCGTTTTTCTAAACGGTTCTTTTGAGAATCAATCGACTGCAATATGCTCTTTACATCTTGAGATAGGTGGGCTAAGTGAGCATCTACAATCGTATGCACAGTAGTAATAAGAGTTGCAATGGTATGACGATTTTCATCGGGAGCTACTGTTTCAAGATCGCAATTTTGCAGTATTTGATTTAAAAAAATAAGATTTTGTTTTAAATCATAGGGGATTATTTTTTTTCGTTTTATCAAGGAAAATAAAGCATCAAAAAACCGCACTACTATATTGCTTTTTTGTTTATCAACAAGACATTCAGATTCAGAAAAAGATCTTATAAGAACTTGTTTTACCTCTTTACCCTTAGCCTGTTCATTTACCCGCGCTGCTATAGATAATAGATTACTTAATGAATCTGGACGTGAATGTATTAAACTACCCATAAATAGGCTTTCTCTCTTTAAAAGTTGCCACAACCATATTATAGTACAATATTTAATAATTTTGGAAAAGAATAATTTGTTTTTTAAATTGTTTGTAATGAGCTACTTATATTCCTGAATTTTATGGAAAAGCTGAAAATATAGAAAAATGGCCACCGGGATTTCGGCTACCATATTTACATAAAGCCCTCAGAAGTGAACACTTCTGAAGTTAATTATAAAAAAGCCTCAACTTTAGAATAATTTTCTTCTTGAGGAAGAGCCTCTAATAATAACTTATACCCTTTTTTCCAATCCTGGCCTACCTCTTGAATGTTGCTGATATTTAAGTAGGCAAAAAGTTTTATGTACTCTTCTCTCCTTGTAGTATCGGCAATCTTTTGATCGGGATCAAGAGTCTTGACCATTTGATAGGCCATATAGTTGGCAATAATTTCACGCAGCTTGTTGTTGGCTGAACAAGCTTCAAGTAGACAAAGCTGTTGGAAGGGTGACAGTACATGGAGTATTTCCTCCTGCTGGGTTTCATTTCCGACATCTTCGATGGCCTCAAGGATTTGTAGTAAAAGTGCTCGCCTTGGTGTTATGTCGCTACTAAAATGGTACTTAAATACTTCTGGAAGTTTACCTTCTTTAAGCTCGTTAAAGGCGGTGAGAAATTCCTTGTCGCTCATTGGGTCGATCTCAGCTGTTTTTGTTTCATTTGCTCGGATAGATGCTGATCGAAGAGCAGAAGTATCACGGCGTTTTTCCTGATATTTTAATCTAAATTCTCCCATATTTTTGACTTCAGCTCTTGCCTGATCGTTAGGGATAATTTCTTTTTTCATGGCTGCTACAAATTGTCCCATATCCTTGCATTCAGCTTTGTCTTCTTTCTTTCTCTCATTGATCATTTTGAGAGTTTCTTCTCCGTTGCCAGAAAAAAGTTTTTCAATTGGTATGCCCATGTCATATAATTTAAGTTTTAAAAGAGCTAACTCTTGATACTTTGCCAACACTTTGACAGGGTCTTCCAAAATACTTACTTTTTCTTTATCTTGAATGACATCCAGGTATTTACCTACTTCAATTAGCGCATTCTCATAAACTGATTTTTTTTGAGTAGCGTCCAGTTTTTCAGGGTGAGGATCAAGCATTGCAATAACTGTATTTTCGCATTCTTTTTTCTGTATCTTCGGGTACATTTCAATAAATTTTAGTAGTTCGGTAGGGAAAGGTTCGCCAGCTTCTTGGCAGTATGGCAAAATACTCTCACTTGCTATTTTTTTAAAATCTATTTCAACTTGGTTGACTTGACTAAGTTTTTTAGCGATGAGCTCTTCTTTGTAGCCCTGCTGCATAAAAATCTCCCTAAGAATTGCTTTCATCAAATCCGGATGGACTTTTGGTATTTGACTAGCGGGTTTTTTTGGAGCGGCTTTTTGTGTAACAGCAGGAGCTCCCAACATTTGGTCGGCCATTTTCGTTGCTTCTTTTTCTGCAGCTTGTCCTGCCTTTACTGCTTCTTCTTTTTTCTTCTTTTTTTCTACTTCTTTCGATAAAGCCGAGTTGGTCGCCACTAAGGACTCTATTGCAGCACGGAAGTTTTTAATGTTCGGAGTAAGGAACAGATCTTTAGATGTAAAGACCTTCTCAAGGTCTGCTTTAGATATAACCTTAGATTTGACCCCTAAGGCACTTTCAATGAGTGGTTGAGCTATAAGCTTTCTCTCTTCTGGGTTCTTGCTTTGCATAAATGCTTCGGCTTGACCTTGTAAAATATCAACGATGATAGTCTTAAATTTCGCTTCCTCTGCTTTCATCTTGTCTATTTCTGTCAATAAAGCTGCGGTGGGCTCTACTAAGGAAGCTATTGCAGCGCGGAAGTTTTTAAGGATCGGGGTAAGGGATTCTTCTTTAGATGCAAAGACCTTATCAAGGTCTCGGCTAGACATTCCCTCAGGTTTGTTCTCTAAGGCCCCCCTGATGAGTTTTTCAGCTGCACGTTTTCTCTCATCCAGACTGACGCTATCCTTAAAATTTGTGGCTTTCCCTCCTAAAATATCAACAAGCAGACTTTTAATTTCCGGAAGTTTTGGTGCTGCTTTGGCCGGTACAGCGATTTCTGGAGCTGGCGCTCCTGGAGGGCCGCCAATTGAAGGAGGAGGTGGTGCTGGAGGTCCGCTAAAAGGAGGCGGTGGTGGTGGAGGGGGTGGAGGAGCTGTTGGGGGCGTAGTTTCAGCTTCTGCCGGACTAGGAGAAGGAGATCTTGAGGCTTCTGGGCCAGATGCAGTAGATTGCGTATCACTACTATATCCCGTTGAGACTATGCTCATTTGCAGCTGGTTTTTAAGCTGCTCCAGCTCCTGTTTAAGTGCTATATTTTCATCTTTTAGGTCATAATTTTCGTCTTCAACTGTTTGCAATTCCAGAATTTTTGCTTGAAGACCCGCAATTATTTGTTCCTTTTTCGCTGCATCTGCACTCGCTGTCTTTTCACGGTCAAGAGCAGGATTTATCCGTTTTGTCAGCTCCGTGACCGCCCCTCTCAATTTCTCATTTTCAGCCTTCAACGCGACAATTTCTTTACTGCTAAGATCAGCTCCGCGAGTTTCTGCTGCATCATGGCTTTTTGTAAACGTCGATGCGTCAGTACCTCTCGTATCAGTACTAAAGTCATGTCCAAAGCTCTGTCCGGCTTTAAGTTCACTAGACTTATCGGCCCCGGGTTGAGGCGTGAGGTCAGATGGTGGCGGTACTGATGATGAGCTAGACATGATTGTATCTCCTCTATAGCTTCTTTCCTAATTATATTTTTAACTACTTTGATTGTCAAATATTTTATTTATGAAGAGGATATGTGTACATTGCTGATTATCAGGTACTTGTGAAAGTCTCTCCTGGCTTATTTGCTAAATCGGTTAATAATTAAGCTCATTGCTTAAGGTGAGGCGGAAGGTGTGCTCCTTTTCGCCGGGGAAGTTTTGACCGAAAGGGGGCAGGTGGAGCTTGGGGACTGCCTTTTCGATGTAGTCTGCGTTCTTTTTGCTTTTGCTTTTAACGTTTTGCAGCGACACAACAGCGCCTTGGCGGCTTATTAGGAGCTTTAGCTTCACTTCGCCATACTCAGGCAGCTTTAACGAAAGCTTGAGGCGGCGCACAAGTTCGTCATAGTAGCTTCTTTCGCCGGGCGTGCAGCTGGCTGTATCTTCGGCATCAATTGCCACAAGAGATTCTGCAGCAAGGCTTGATATGGAAGAGGGGCTGGATGTTATGGCTTTTGAGCTCGCTTTAGCAAGCGTTGACTTTTTTCCTTCAATTTGGCCGGATGAATCAAGCGAGAGAAGCGCTTTATTTAGGAGGCTATTTTGCCTTTCGGCCTGCTCTTTTGCTTTTTGACGCTTGATGTCAGCTTGGCGGGCGGCTTCTTTCTTTGCCGCTTCTTTTTTGGCGGCCTCTTGTTTGGCCGCCTCTTGTTTTGCTATTTCTGGTTTTGTTGATTGTGTCGGTTTTGTATTTTCAGCTTTTTTGGGCGGGCTTTTTTGCGGTTTGGGTTTTTCAATCGGTTTTGGAGCGGGTTTTGGCTTTGCTGCTTCTTTTTGAGGTTTTGGAGTGGGTTTGGCAACGGGTTTGGAAGCAGCTTTAGGAGTCGGGGCAATAGGCTTGGTAACAGTCTTGGCAACAGGTTGCGGGACCTCCTTTGGAGGGGCAGGGGGAGCCGCTTCTTCTTTTGCAGCCTCAATTTTGGGCGGCTCTTCAACTTTAGGAGTTGGAGCGACAGCTTCCTCAGGCGGTGCCGGAGGCGCCTTAACCGGTTTTTGAGGATTTATTGGCTTTACAATAGCCTTTGGAGCAGATTTGGGCTGAAGCGAGATTGTGCGGACCAGGAGCTTTTTTACAGGCGGCTTTGCGCGTATATGCGAGGGTGAAAAGGTAAGCAAAGTAACGGCCGCAACATGCAAAACGATAACGAGAAAGGATATCGTCCAGTTCTTTTTAAGATGCAACTCTTGCCAGTCGAGCGGCGGGTGGTAAGGCATAAGAGCTTGCGCTTGCATTGTCATCCTACGAGGGAGTTAGTACGATGTCTACTTCTTTAAAATCTGCGGCCTCTAGGGCATTTTTTACAGCTTGGTAGGTGCCAAAGAAGGCCTCTTTATCATGAAACAGCTGCGCTCTTGCTTCCGGATAGATCGCTTTTGCTTTTCTTAAGGCAAAGGCCAGTTCTTGCAGCGATACCATTTGGTGGTTTATGAGGATGCTGTTATCTTTTTGCACATGTATTTGGACCTGGCTTGCATCTTCAAAGCGCACAGGTATATGCGAGGGGGCATGTTCGCCTGAGGCAAGCTCTATGCGATCCATCTCAAGAAGCGGGGCGATAACGATAAATGCAATCAAAATCACAAAGACCACGTCAACAAGGGGAGTGATGTTAATTGCAGGCTCTTGAGGAAGCTCTAAAGCTCTTTGAAAGGGTTGCCTTCTTGCCATAATTGCCTCTATTCGCCAGGTTTTCGATAGTTGATTTCAAGCGATGAAAGCACATCTGTTGCAAAGCGGCCCATTTCAGCATCAAATTCATGTACAAGGTTTTTGAGGTAGTTATAGCCAATGAGCGCGGGGATGGCATCGATAAGCCCTAATACCGTCGTGGAAAGAGCAAGGGACAGGCCTCCCAAAATTACCTGGTTTGAGCCGCCGCCGCTTGTGGCTTTTAGCTCAGTAAAGGTGGTTAAGATGCCGTAGACTGTACCAAGCAGGCCTAAAAAGGGTGCAAGCGTTACAATGGTCGAAAGAATGTATAGGTTTTTTTCTAAAAACTTTGTAAGAGCGCCAATTGTTGATGAAGCGTGTGTTTCAAGCAGGCCGATATCGGCAGATGAGAGGAGGATTTGAGGCTCTTTTTTCTTGCTTTCTCGATCCGGTTTTCGATTTTTATCTAAAATCTCTAACGTTTTATTTTTTAGCACATCATAGATGATGGCAAAAGCATTTGGGTATTCTGAATTTTTGGCCGGGATTTGCTGCACACTCAGCGGGTCATTTTTTGATTCAAAAAAAGTTTTGCGAAACTGCAGCGAGTTTTGCTTTACCTGCTTTGTAATCCAGAGCTTGTGGATAAGAACGCTCCAGGTAACCACCGACAGAGCAACGAGCATCACAAAAATCACTTTCCCCAGAAGGTCGGATTCAGTATAAGCATCTAAAAAAGCATTGCTTTCGCATAGAAAGTAGGACATCATAGGAACACCTAATTTAATCGTACGTAAAGGTATCTAAAATCGACGGATTTGTCAATTTGAAGGATTTAAGGATGATGAAACAGCTAATTTTTGCCCTAGCACTATTTTTTCTGCCGCTGCAGGGAACTGAACAGCAGATGACGCAAGAGCCTCTGGCTATTGATCAAACGGCAGCAACTGATGGCCTCATTCAGCCCTATAGTTCGACAAATCAAGATATCGTTTCTGTTACGATGGCGGCAGGCAGCACAAAAATTGCCCCTTCAAAGCCATTTTGGGTCGCATTTCAGTTTCAGATGGGAAAAGAGTGGCACCTTTACTGGATAAATCCGGGCGATGCCGGGCAGGGGCCAAAAGTGGACTGGACGCTTCCTGAAGGCTTTCATGCATCAGATCTTATCTGGCCCACTCCTGAGCGGATAGTGGTTGATCAGGCAGTGGTTTTCGGCTACTCAAATAAGGTTACGCTGCTTTGCCAGATTACGCCGCCAAACAACCTGAAAATAGGTTCAAAAGTAGATCTTAAGGCAGTTATTGATTGGTATGGCTGCTCGACTGTGTGCGTTCCGGGCGTTGCATACTTTAGGCTGCCCTTAGAGGTTGCAGCTGAGTCTGAGCCTGCTTCAAAAGAGCAGCTTTTCCTTATTAAACGGGCAAAAAAAAGCCTTCCGCTTGATGTGCAAGATACAAAATCTACTCTTTTAGAAAATGGCATTGAAATAGATGTTCATCAAGATATGCCCTTTGGGACTATAAAGAGCGCCTATTTTTTTCCTGAGCAGCCTGATGTGTTAGATACTCACCGCTTGCCATCGTGGAAGCTATCTAGTGATAAAAAAAGCCTCGTCGTGCATGTTGCAGGCGATAAACTGCACGATCCAACCGTTAAATATCCATTAAAAGGCGTTTTGGTAGTAGAAGAGGAGAGCCCGCTTGGCGCCCTTCATGCAGCATGGGATGTACGCGTGGCAAAGAGCCAGGCCGGCAGCAGTGCAGCTCCTAAAGAAAAGATAAAGAACGTCGATGCCTATTTAGAAGACCTTGAAAACAAGGTGTGGTATCGCTCGCTCTTGGTGGAATTTTCACAATTTATCAAGTCTGACTTTGCAAAAATACTTCTCTGGGCATTTCTAGGAGGTATCTTACTAAATATTATGCCTTGCGTGCTTCCTGTCATCAGCATTAAGCTGATGCACTTTGTGCAGCTTCAAGGCTATAGCCGCATGCAAGTTGCCAAACATGGGCTTATGTACTCTTTTGGGGTGTTAATTTCTTTTTGGCTGCTTTCCGGCACAATTTATGTCCTTCAATCTTTTGGCCATGTGATTGGCTGGGGCTTTCAGCTGCAGGAGCCAATCTTCGTTGCGCTTATGATTATCGTGCTCTTTATTTTATCATTAAGCCTTTTTGGTTTATTTGAGTTTGGCATGTCGCTTGCCTCAACAACCGGCGCATGGGAGCAGTCGTTTGTAAAGCGCTCTCCTGCTAGCTCTGATGAGCCGTCATACCTCTCATCATTTGCAAGCGGTATTCTTGCGACCTTTGTTGCGGCGCCATGCACCGGGCCGCTTTTAGGCTCTGCAATAGGTTTTGCGGCAACGTTGCAGCCTACCTATTCGTTTGCAATATTTTCAGCTCTTGGCCTTGGAATGGCCTTTCCGTTTTTGTTTTTATCACTGTTCCCGGGGCTTACTAAGTTTTTGCCGAAGCCCGGCCGCTGGATGGTAACCTTTAAGCAGCTTATGGGCTTTTTTATGCTTGCTACTGTGCTCTGGCTTGTTTGGGTGCTTGAAGCTGAAACGACAGGACTATCCAGCTGGTCGCTTCTCTTAAGCCTGTTTATCATAGGCTTTGGGGTATGGGTTTATGGCAACTGGTGCGGTTTTGACCGAACAAAAAGAACGAGGCTCTTTGGCAAGATTGCAGCCTTCATCATCATAGTTGCAGGAGCATGGTACTTTATTGCTGACGTCCAGAAGGCAAAAGCGGCCACCCTTCAGCCGGCTGCAACGCCCGAAAAAGAGTACTCTCAGGCAGTTGGCAAGGAGTGGGAGAAATTCTCGCTTCCTCGCATTGAGCGCCTGCGTCAGCAGGGCATTCCTGTTTTTGTCGATGTAACAGCTAAGTGGTGCCTTACCTGCCAGACAAACCACCTTGTCTTAGATTCTGACAAGGTGCAAGATGCCTTTGTAAAGTATGGCGTTGTCAAGATGAAGGCCGACTGGACCCAAAACGACGAAAACATCACCCGCTACATCCGCAGCCTTGGACGTAACGGCGTTCCCGTCTACGTGCTCTACAGCGGCAAAGCAAACGCAAAACCCGAAGTGCTGCCCGAGGTATTAACCCCAGACCTCGTCGTGGACGCCCTAAAAAAAATCCATGAAGAAAAATCGCAGTAGGCTGACGGCGTTTTATGTAGCGAAGGCATACCATAATTCACTCCTGAAGAGGCTGTGAAAAATACCCGGTTTTTTCGACCGCAGGTCTTTGGAGTGCTGCGATCCTTCGCAGCTTTTACTCCGACCACACACCTTTACTTCATTACCGCCCAAGCTTACAAATCAGCTCTACATGAATCGGTAGAGGCACTTTGTGAGCCTTAAGCGATTTAGCGGCTAAGGTATGTGCAAAATTAAAAGCGGCGAAGAATCGCCGCACTCCAAAGACCTGCGGTCGAAAAAAAACGTATTTTTCACACTCTCTTCAGGGGTGATTTTGAGCCTATGCACTCATTTTTTGTAGGATTTCGGACATATAAACTATAGAGTCCTTTTGCAAAAGGCAGTAGGCTCTAAAAAAACGATGTTGTATACTTGAAGCAAGTTTACACAAGTAAACTTGTGGCTTCAGCGGGGTTTATGGTCGTGCCCGTGTGCGTGCCCGTACCCGATTTATTTCAGTTAATCGGGCACGGGCACGAGAGCCAATTCTTTGTTCACGTTGTGCATATATGAGGAAATGATGGGTTTTATTGACGCGCATGCGCACCTTACATCTGATGAGGGTAAAGAGATAGGGCCTCTGCTTGAGCGTGCAAAAGATGCTGGGGTGGAAGGTATTATTAATGTCTGTACGTCGCTTGCCGATCTTCAAAGGGGGCTTAAACTTTCAGCCTCTGCAACATCCCCAAGGGTATATACTGTCGCTTCCCAAACGCCGCATGATGCCGCAACCTTTGATGAGCCCTTCTTTTTGGAGATTGAAAAAAATATTTCTTCTTTAGTTGCAATTGGTGAAATTGGGCTGGATTATTACTACAACCATGCTCCTCGCGCCGGCCAAGCGGCTCTTTTTAGCCGCTACCTGGAGCTTGCCGTAAAGGTTAAACTTCCCGTAGTTATACACTGCCGGGAAGCATTTGATGATCTTGAAGCGATGATCATACAGGCATCATCTGACATAAAGGTGATGCTTCACTGCTTTACCGGCTCAAAGCTGGAGGCAAAAAGAGCATTAGATCACGGCTGGTATATATCCCTAAGCGGCATTGTGACCTTTAATAAGAGCCTTGAGCTTCAGGAAGTGGCAAAATATTTGCCCGAGGATCGCCTGCTTCTTGAAACTGACAGCCCCTATCTGGCACCCACCGGCCATAGAGGCAAGGTAAATGAGCCAAGTTTTCTTCCTGTCACGGCAAAGTTTGTAGCAGAGCTTCGCGGCGTGTCGATTGATCTGCTTGCAAAGAGCTCAAGTGATAATGTAAGGAGACTTTTTCATGGGGTTTCCTAAGGAACTGCCGCTGAGTGATGCTATCTATAAAGCACGCAAAGAGCGAAATAGGGCCATCATTCGCGTAGCCGTTGTAGGTATTGCCATAAGGCTTTTTATTGTCCTTTTAGAATTTATGGGCTTTTTGCTCTTTGATAGTAAAACGCTATTGTTAGATAGCCTTGCAACCCTTGCTGATGTGATTTCAAGCCTCGTTTTAGTCTCTTCGATAAAGCTTGCAGAACGACCCCCGGATGAAGAGCATCCCTTCGGCCACGGCCGCTATGAGCCAATTGCCGGCCTGCAGCTTGGACTCTTTTTGACAATTGCGGGTATGGGGCTGTTTTGGCAGCAGATTGCATCTATTTGGAAGGGCTATAGCGTAAGTCCCATAAGCGGCTATGTATGGATTTTTGCGCTTATCTCCGTTTTGCTCTTAGAATTTTCCTACCAAAAGATGAAGCGTGTTGCTAAAGAGCAAAAAAGCCCCGCCCTTCTTGCTGAAGCGCTGCACTTTAGAACCGATAGCATCAACAGCCTGCTCGCCCTCGTCGCTCTTGGAGCGGCTGCCCTCTTTCCCGAAGTGTCGGGCCTCCTGGATAGAGTTGGCGCAATACTTATTGCCTCCTGCATGTGCGCAATGGGCCTTTTTGCTGCCAAGAAAAATCTTAACCAGCTGCTTGACCACATCCCGGAAGGCGAGCTTTTTGACAAGGTGCGCCGCGCGGCCCTTCGCGTTGCCGGCGTAAAAGGCACAGAAAAAATACGCATCCAGCACTACGGCCCTGATGCCCATGTCGATATAGATGTAGAAGTTGAGCCAGACCTTACAGTCGAAGTTGCCCATACCATCAGCCAGCATGTTCGCCGCAGCATTCAGTATGAATGGCCCCAGGTGCAGGACGTTACCGTCCATATCGAGCCCTACTACGAAAACGATCATTCGTAACATCCTCATATTCAGTTACATAAAACATCAAAGCATCAAAAAAAGCTTTTCTGATATAATAAAGAAAAGTTTAATATGGGGGTGTTTATGGTACAAGTACCAGGTGATCGTGGATCTGTCGGTGATGGGCAGCGTTATGAACCATTAATAACCTATACAAAATTACCGATGGGTGGTATTGCAGAAAATCATACCGTGACGCCTAAGGAGGCGACAACAATAGCTTCTGCTAACACGGCTCTTAAAGAAACTTCATTTACTCCAAAAGAATCTATCACTGCAAAGCATATATTCACAAAGCTAGTTAGTGCAACAGGCTCTACATTCACAAAGCTGGCTGGTGTAGGTGTAGCTATAAAACTGGTTTTTGCTCGGGTTGTTGCTGCGATCAAGCGTGAGACGCCCGCTAAAACAGACGAGGTCAAAGAGAAAATTGATCTTGAACGAGCCGAGTCTGAGCCGGAAGCCAATGCTGGCCTGCGTGTAGTGGAGCGATTGCGGGCTGTTGACGAAAAAGCGCTTCCTGAAGAGATGAGGATGCTTTGTGAAATTTTTAAGTCTGAAAATCTAACAGGCGAAGATAGGGTAAAAATTTTATCTTTCCTCAGAGATAATCCTTCTATTCTACAAAACGCTAATATTGTAGAGCTGGACAATGCAGAAACGCTCGAGCTGGGCCAAGAAGAGTCGAAACCAACAAGCGCTGCCGAAAATCTTCTTAATGAAATTTTAGGACGTCCTGTCGGACTGCCGAAGGATAAGTCAGCAATTGTAGAGCTTATGAACCAGGAAATACGAAACCTTGCAAGAAGCATGCCAAACCCTGACAAGGCGCTTACAAAAGAGCAGCTGATTGAAAAAACAAAACAACTTCTTACTTCAGAAGGTAATCCTTCAGCTACACTAGAAAAGGCTCTAGGTCCTAAAGCTGCAGGGCTTGCAGCACTCTTAGCAGAGATTACTAATAAATCAGATGAGGCGAATTTCAAAAAGCTTCGCGAGCGCATAGAAGGTGCGCTATTAGGAGCTGCTACACCTGAAGTGCAAGATTTACGAGATGCATACGTTTTGCTGCTTTCGCGCGCGCTAGGATCAGAGATTGCAGGCAAATATATCGCATTTGAATTCAAAAACGATGTTGATAAGTTAGTGCAACCAGGAAAAGGAATGAATATTGATAGTCGATTTCGGGAAGATACCATTGCTGGTACTTTATATCGTGGATTTGTACGAGCAGAACTGACTGAGCTTCAACCAAATAGTAGATTGATGCAAGAGTGTATAGAGATTGCCAAAAGTAGAAATGATGTTAAAACAAGAAGTAGGGCAGTTTTTAACAAGGTAAATACGGCGTTTCGGGAAAAAATGTCGCCGCAGCTTCGAGAACTTAATAAGACACTTTATGAGACCTTTGAATATATGTTCAAAGAGGCGAAAGAATCCGGGGTACCAAGATATGCAAAGTATAACCCCTCTGAAGAGGCTGAAAAACAGCTTGTAAACATCACATTTTTGCGTCTTATAACTCCTGTGATCAATAAAGCGAGAGCAGCAATCAACGATCGAGAAGAAAGCGATCGTGTGAAGGATACTGTGACCCCTCTTCAATCCGCTGCAACCTATTCGAAATCGGGAGGTGCTAGGCAAGATGCTATTGCCGCGGGGCTGGTGGATGAATTTGAAGAATTCGGGAATTTTCTTAGAGGTGGATAATTTTTGCAAACAACTTATTCTACAGAAGAGTATTGCTAGTAACTACCATCTTTTGTACAAGGAGGAAATTGTGTAGTAGGTAGAGGGAACTAATGGCTGATTGGAATGGGTTTTTGCAAGAGTCAGATAAGCTTTTGAAGGGCTATTCGGATCAGGCCGTTAAGCGCTGCCTTGTCTTTCTTGATGTCACAATTCTCAATCACCTAAGCCCAAGGGATCGCACGCTGATGCAGCTCGGCCTGTCTCGCTTTAGCTGGGCAAAGGAGGCGATCTACACAAAGCTTCTTCGCCAAATACTCCAAGATCATCCAGACCTTTTTAAAACAGCGCCGCCCAAAGCTATAGAAAATTATAATAAGATGGTGGGCCTGCTCTTTATCCCGGAACATGCTAAGAAATTTTTAGTGCCGGGGGTAGAAGTTGCCGAGCGCGCCCCTGTAGAGGCTAAAGTTGAGACCCTGCAAGTTCGCGAGCAAGTTGCTGAGCCGCAATATGTCCCCAAAAATGAAAATAGGGAAAATCTACAGCTCTTTTTAAAGCAGCAGAGCGACCGGTTGAAGCGCGAGTCGATACGTCTTTTAGAAGCGCTATTTCGACCTGAGTACCTTGCCTATCCGGACTTTACTCAAAAAGCAAATAAGATTGTTGCAAAGGAGTTTAGTCCTCCTCAGGTTATTGGCGAGTTTTCTGACGAGGAGTTTTCCAGAATAAAGGAGGAGGCTCTTACCTTTTGTGACGGCCAGCTTGTAGAGCTTGCTCAGCTTGTGGAAGCGGCAAAATTGCGCATAGAAAGGCTCGGCGAGATGGCGCAGTATGCAAAGCTCTTTTTTTTATTTACTGCACCTGCCAAAGAGTTTAAAGATCTTGTAGCCGACTATCATCACCTTGAAGAGGATGTCCGCTCTTTTCAGGTCTCTCCTAAACAGCTGCAGAAGGGCAGCTTTGAAGAAAATGAAGCCCTTGTTAAGTCCTCCTACGAAAAGTACCTCGAGCTTAAAAAAAAGATGCCAAATGCCCTCAATCAGCTGATTCGGGAGGCAGCTATTTCTGAGGTGCGAACCATTGACAATAAGGCAGCAGTAAAGAGGCGCCTTTTTGAGATTTTTTGGAATATCTCTCCCTATCAAGACCTATCTGAAAGCTTTCACGACATGAAGAAGCTTTTGACAGATGAGCTCAGAGAGGCCATGCACAATTTTTATACCGGCAAAATTACGTCTAGCGAGCTGTTAGAGATCTGTCAAGAGATGCCCTATGAACATGACGTCGTAAAGCTAAGAAATGAAATCTCTCATCGCTCAGCAAGGCTAAAGGACCTTCGTGATGAGCTTTTACGCCTCTATAGAGAGGTGAGTGAAAAGAGGCGATTTTTAGAGATTGCCTCCCTAGAGCATCAAAAGGTCTATCAGGACATAGTCGAATGTCAGGCAACGGTAAAAAATATTCTTTCAGATGTTGAGAACCCCTTCAAGGCATTTCTGAAGGCTGAAACAAAGGATGATATAAACTACGTCTTTAGAGCCTTCTGGATACGCGTTGAAGAGGTGCAGCCTGCATTAGAAGCGGCAGTTAATGAGACAGTCCTTCTGCTTGAAAAATCTGCCGAGTCTCTGAAAGCGGCGCTTTTAAGGGCATTAGATACCTTAGAAGAGGCCCTCTCAAAAAAAGAGGGTACGCGTCCCCAGCTTGTTTTGAGAGCCGAGCGCGAGTGTGCACAAGCCGTGCCTAATCTGCTCTATAGAACTGTAATTAGCCTCTTACATGTGACTGAAAGATCCTACAGCATCAGCCAGCCCTTTTCTTTTTTTATGCTGGTGCCAACGCACGAGCTGCGTCTTTCTATGCTTGAAGATGCCATAAGTTTAGATAGCCATATCCAGGGCATGATAGACTTTGCCAAGGCAATGCAGTATGTAAAGACATTTGAAGAAGAGCGCGTAGATAGTATTTTAGAGGCGTTTGAAAGGCAGCATGTTGTAGAGGAGCTCTCTAAAATGCCGCTTGACCTAAAAGATGCCTGGGATGGCTATGTAGAGCGCATGCAGATAGCCGCACGCCTTGTTGAAGATGAGATCTTTTTGGATGTCGGGCTGCTCGATAGGCGCGCCCTTATGGATGTAGACCAAAAAGCGCTTAAAAAGACGCTCCTTCTTGCTATAGAGCGCGCCAAAATGCACACCTATGAGCCGCGCTTTGGCCTGCTTGCAAACCTGCAGTTTGCCGAGACAAGCCCACTATGCAAAAAGACCCTCGATGCAATTCGAAAACGACTTGAAGAGTGGACAGCTGTTGCTGTAGATGAGACAAAAAGTATAGATGAACTTCTTGAACATCTGAGAAGCTACTGCCACAACCTCTTTGATGCCAAGGTGATTATTGCAGCGCACGCTAACATGCTTCTTCCCAAGTGCCTTGAATTTATCAATGAAGTAAGATCCCTTGAGCGCTATGTGGAAGAGAGTTTATTGCAAAAGCGGACGAAATATCTCAAGGAGCTTGGCATCTCCTGGATTCCGGAATGTCGCCATATGCGTGCTGAAATTGAAACTTTTGAGCCGGAAGAGGAGGCAGCATCAAGTCTTGAGCCGCTTGTAAAGAAGGTTTTTGGCCAGATCAACGAACTTCCCGAGTATGCGCAGTTTCACCTTGAAGCTTTTCAAAAGGAGCTAGAAGCTCATCTTAGGGAGATTGAAGAGATCTCCAAAAACCCCAAAAAAGAGCATCCCTTTATTTACATTCCGGGCTATTTAGCCTTCTTTGAAGTGGGAGCTCGTGTGTGAACGAGAAGTATGACCTAAACCCCACTCGAGCGAGGATTGGAAGAGAGTTTATAGCACGCCGCCTTCACTCGCTTGCAGGCTTTTTCTTTTTACTCTTTTTGTGCGAGCACCTTTTTACAAACTCTCAAGCTACGCTCTTTTTAGGAGATGATGGCAAGGGCTTTATCGACTCTGTAAACTGGATTCACTCCCTTCCATACCTTCAGGTAATTGAGCTTACTTTCATTGGCCTGCCGCTTGCGGTTCATATCTGGTGGGGTATCGACCGAATCTATCAATCAAAAATTAATTCAATACCAAGCGACGGAACAAAACCTGCCCTTGCCTACAGCCGCAACATCGCCTACACCTGGCAGAGGATAACGTCAATTCTGCTTATTGTAGCGATAGGACTGCACGTCTACTACATGCGCTTTTTACAAGAGCCAAAAAGCGTCTCCTACGGCGTCTTTAGCGAACATTTTGTGAAGATTTCTGTCGACCATGGCCTCTATACGCTTGCCCCTCGTCTAAACCTTACGCTTTATGATCAAGATATGATAGAGAAGGCCCAAAAGGCACTTTCAAAAGAACATCCGCCCCATGCAGAAATTCCCCCCTTTTATAATAAAGGCATAGCAGATGAGATAAAGCTTGATGAACGATATGACCTTGAAAAGCGCTTTGTCGCCGCCATGCAGGATCTGCAGCCCGCATCAAATGAAGTAGTTGCCATGTGTAACAACTTTGGCACTGCCAGCCTGATGATGGTGCGAGATACCTTCAAGTCTGTATGGTTCTGCATCCTCTATTCGCTTTTTGTCATCATTGCATGCTTTCACGCAGCAAACGGTCTCTGGACATTTGCCATCACCTGGGGCATCTCCCTTTCCGAGCGCTCAAGGAAGCTCATGCGCCTCCTATCCAACCTCCTCATGGTACTGCTGCTCTTCTTTGGCCTGGCAGCCATCTGGGGCGTCTACTGGATAAATCTGCGATATTAAACCTACACAAGCACGATATCAAAACCATGCAATAATCCGATGGCTTCTGGCATAGAGAACTTAGCTTTCTTAATTTTATTTGTTTGGGGTGCGATGTTGTATCGGGTTGCAGTGGAAAAGTCTGCTTTGGATAAATCGCAGTTGTGAAAAACTGTGCCTGACAAGTCTGTATCTGCGAAGTTTGCGCCCTTTAATACTGTGCTAGTAAAGTAAGATTCCTGAATCTTACACTGCTTAAAAGAAACATTTTTCATGTTCATTTCAGAAAAATTGCAAAACTGCAGTAAACATTGCGTAAACGATGGAGAGAAAAAAGCTTTTTGACATTTATAAAATTCGGCTCCGGTGATCTTGCAATCAACAAATTGCACATCGTGGAAGCGGCAACCATCTAATTTAGGAAGGCTTAGATTGCAATTCTTAAAAGTACAAGCAGAAAAGTCAGCATTGCGAAGAATAGATTCAGTAAAGTCACAGCTTATGAATGTGCAAGAGTGAAAAGCCTGGTTTTCTACGGTTTTTTTGGCAAAATTTTCTGATTTGATTATTTTTTCTTTCGTCGTCATCGTCATATTTGTCATCAATAGTATTTTTAAAAAGGCAGAGGCTCCACGGTCAATCTTGTACTGATAGAGCCTCTCCAACTGCTATTTTTGCGTTTAATGCCGCTTGATTCGAGTAAAGAAAATATTCTGGCGGTCGCAATCATCAATCGCCAGAGGAAAGCTATCACAGAAGTTTGGCGCCGAAAGCACTGGTGGACATGAGTTATTGGTTGCTGTAAATGAAGCAACAAAGTCATTTTTAGCAGCGCTAAGTCCTACGGTATTAGAGATATAGTAGTCAAATATGCAGTTTGCGGGGTCAATGCCATTATAGCCGCGAATTGTAAGGCGGCTATCAAAAGACTCTGGTGTAAGGCGCACTTCGCCCTTATACTGTTTTAGCCCTTTGCTAAAAAAGCTTACCCATACGTCTGTATTTAGGCTCGGGTCTCCTGGTTGATAGTTGCGCAAATCGTAGAAGAGAACCCCAACTGTGCCATCCTCTGCAACAGCAACTGCCGGTAAGAAGGCTTGACTAGAAAGCGACATTGGGTTGACAGGTTGGGGAGCTGACCAAGTTTTACCCTTGTCCTTGGAGACAATAATAGCAACTCCAGGGCCTCTGCTTAAGTTAAATTGAGGATCTTGGTAGGCGATATAGATGTATCCACTGGATGGGTCTACATCCATACTTTTGCCTGCAAATTGTGTGAGGGGCAAGTAGGGGCTTGATGTCGCAGGATCAAAGGGAAGAATATGGCTGATGTTATTTACTACAGTAGAACTAGTCCAAGTGTCTCCTTGATCTTGTGAGGTATATGCTACAATGCTATCCGGATTTGTTCCAAATACTATGTCGGTTGTATTTTCTTGGATATAGGAGGTAACAAAGAGCGTGTGATCCTCATCCGGCAGCACGACTAGCTTGTTCTTAAAGGGCGTTGGGGTACATGTGGATGGATCTGATGGAAAAGAGGCAATGATTGATGGGCTGGTCCAGAAAGCGCCGCCATCTGTTGTTTTTTGGAAAATAATATTGTTGTTTCCATTGTAATTTGGGTCTGTGCAGGTGTCACTTACGTAACACGTTGTATCGGCAGAAACTATATAGACGGTTTCTTCTCGATAGGGATCGCCTGAAATGCTCGGGAAGTCTAAGAAGTGGCAACTTCCATCGTCGCGATAGGCACTTGTCGCCCTGTTCCAGCTTGCTCCGCCATCCGTTGTCTTGGCGATGATGTTGCCTTCATCAAAGTTTACAGTCGGTTGCTGATCTGCAGCAAAGAGATTGTATGAGGATGAAATGACATAGCCATTTCCGGCTGAGTCGAAGGTGACAAAGGGAAAGTATGCCGATAAAAAGTTGTCGTTTCCTTGGTAGAGCGTACTTTGCACACAGCGGCTTAAGACAAGGTCAGACTCGTTCCAATGTTCTCCGCCATCAACCGTATACCAGACTACTATGGCGATCGGAAGGTCTTCGTCGCCGGTGTTACCATTAGTAATAACATTTTCTTGGCAGGCGATGATCATGTTGTCGGGGTTTGTTGGGTTTACTGCAATTTTGCTGTCAAAAAAGACATTTGAGTACCAGGTATAGCCCGTGAGGTCTAAGTCAGGATTGTTGAGGTTTAGGCATACAAGATTGGGAGGAAGTTGTGAAGTAAATGTCACCTCTGTAAGGGGGCCTACCTCTGGTTTTCCTTTAAAAGAGCGCTTTTCGGAGGATCTTGAACAACTTGATGTAGTGCGGGCATCGGCTTGGGAAGTAAGAGAAAAAGCAAGCGAGGCGAGTAAAATGCTCATCCTTGCCGCGTCGCTAAATAGTTTACGCATAACTTGTCTCCTTAAATAAGAGGTTTGGTTATGGGGACTCTAGCATGCAATTTTTTTAGTAACAAGAAAATTTCGATCGGGACCCGCCTGACTTGTAAAGTCAGGCTCTCGAGTTTGGACATTTGCCCCTCTCTATATTCAGTCGCCCTGGCGGGCTCTGGCTGGTTTTCGCTCATACCCATAGCTCCCGTTGGTCGCTATGGGCTATAGGCAAACGCCCTACGGGCTATTCTGAGGCTGCATTAGGCAAGAGCCCCTAAGGGCGACTGCCTATAGCCCATAGCGACCGAAGGGAGCTGTGGGTATGCACGAGGAATAAATGGAGCCCGCCAGGGCGACTGAATAACGCACGTGCAAATGTCCAAACTCGAGCGCCTGACTTGTAAAGTCAGGCTAATGGCGATGTATATGCACAAAGATCACATTTTGTCGGTTGCAGCTATCAGTAGTGAAGGGGAATGAATCGCAAGGAAACGCTCCTACGCCTCCTATCTCGCAAGCATTGCTTGTTACTGTAAAAACCGCTAAAAAATCGTTTTCGCGCGCTTGCAGCCCCACATGGTTAGAGAGGTAGTAGTCAAATGAACAATTTTCAAAATCGACACCATTATAGCCTCTAATGCTTTTGCGCGTATCAAACGACTGCTCGGTAAGACGCACCTCGCCGTAGTAATGCTTGAGCTCTTTATCAAAGAGACTCATCCAGACGTCAGTACTCAGCTCAGCACTGTCAGGGGTGTGGTTTCGAAAATCGTAAAAAAGCACACCTACAGTGCCATCTTTTGCCACGGCAACAGTGGGTAAGAAGGTTTGCTCATTTAAGGTTTTGGGATTAATAGGACGCGGCTTTGACCAGTTTTTTCCTCCATCTTTAGACATTCTTATCACAGCGCCCGCTTGTCCTGTAGGGTTGAATCGCGAATCAGAATAGACTATATAGACATAGCCATTATAATGATTGACCGCCATATCCTTTGTGGTAAAATCGGTAACAGGCAGCAGGGGATCTACGCTATCCGGATCTATAACAAGAACATTTGGAATACTATTGTCTACAGTATGCCTCTCCCACGTTGCGCCTTCATCCTTTGACCTCCATAGATATATTTGATCATATGCAGTTGCATCGAGTGAATCAGGAGGGGTTTGCTGAATCAAAGAAGAAAGAATAACTGTTTTTGTACTATCAGGGAGCACCTCAAGCTGATGCCACATTGGTATAGGCGTACATGCAACCGGATCGTTAGGTACAAATGAGGCTACTGTTGTAGAAGGAGACCAGCTTGTGCCGCCATCAGTTGATTTTTGAAAGAGGATGTATTGATTTCCCGTATAATTGGGATCTGTACAGGTATCAGACACAAAACAGGTGTTATCGGATGTAGCGACATATACTGTATTTTTTCTATATGGATCTGCCTTCATGTGTGGAAAGTCTAAGTAATGGCACAAGCCATCATCGCGGGTTGTTGCCGTCTCTCGAATCCAGCTAATGCCCCCATCTACTGTTTTTGCAATGACATTTGCCTCTTCATAACTTATTGTCGGCATTCTGTTTGCCGGCAAAAGATTGTATGAAGAAGAGAGCACATACCCATTTCCTTCTTTATCAAAAGATACAGCGGGAAGGTAGGACGACATAAAATCATCGTTTGCTCTGTAATCGCCAGCTTCCTGGCAACGACTCAGTGCAAGAACGGATTCATTCCAAGTTTTTCCACCATCCAAGGTATACAATACGGTTGAAGCAAGCGGAAAAGAGGTGTAGTAGTTGCCATTGGCAAGCGCATCCTGCTGCACCACCACAAGCATGTTTTTTGGATTTTTAGGGTTTATTGTTATTTGTGGATCAAAGGCGACATTCTGATAATAGCCATATGCGGTAAGATTTGAAACCTGGTTATTGAGCTTTAAACAGGCCAGATCAGGTGCAAGACGCGATATCCCGGCAACATATATAGGAGCATCAACTTTTGGTTTATCCTTATAGACATGCGAGGTGCTCTTCGAATCTGAAGATGCTCCATAACATGCCGAAGATATAAATAAATAGTATAAAACACCCTTGCAAATAGCGATTGGCAGCTTTTTACGAAACTTCATCTCGATCTCCTAAACAGGTTGATTTGTATCATTCTCTATTTTTAGAAATGGGTCAACTCTTTCCTGCACCTAGTAATGAAAAATTTGCTTTCGTTAAATGCAGATTTTTTTTACTATCCACATTTTTGAACTTTTGGGTACAAATATGAAATATATCTTATCACAATTTCTGCTACTCTCATCCTCCGGAATTTTATTGGCCGCTCCTGCCCAAAAGGCAGATAACAATGCTACAGTCCAATACCAAAAAAAAGATTCATCCTGCGACACATCCTCTAGTGATACTCGCAAACACTCACATCATGAATGCCCAAGAGGCCCAACAGGTCCGCGCGGTCCAAGAGGCCCTAGAGGCCACGAAGGCGACCCGGGTGTTAAAGGCCCAAAAGGTGCTGCAGGGCCTACCGGTCCTAAGGGTTCAACAGGTCCTGCCGGTACTGCAAGCGCAACCGGTGCAACAGGCCCCACAGGCCCTCAGGGAGCCACCGGACCAATAGGCCCTGCAGGCACTGGCGCGACCGGTGCAACAGGTCTTACAGGTGCTACAGGTAATACAGGCCCTGCCGGGGCTACGGGAGCGACCGGCTCAACAGGTCCTGCTGGCTCCGCAAGCGCGACTGGTGCAACAGGCCCTACAGGCGCTACCGGTGATACAGGCGCAACCGGTTCTACGGGCGCGACCGGTGATACAGGGGCTACAGGAGCAACTGGAGCCACCGGCGCAACAGGTAACACTGGAGCGTCTGGTGCTACAGGAGCCACAGGGGCAACCGGCGATACAGGTGATACAGGTGCAACGGGTGCCACAGGGGCAACTGGGGTTACGGGCGCTACTGGCGCAACCGGTGCAACTGGTAATATAGGACCAACAGGCTTTACCGGGGCTACGGGAGCTACCGGCGCAACAGGTAATACTGGGACAACTGGTGCTACGGGAGCCACAGGGGCAGCCGGCGATACAGGTGATACGGGCGCAACGGGTGCCACAGGAGCAACTGGAGCTACGGGATCTACTGGTGCAACTGGTAATATAGGCCCAACAGGTTTTACTGGGGCCACGGGAGCCACCGGCGCGACAGGTAATACTGGGACAACTGGTGCTACGGGAGCCACAGGGGCAACCGGCGATACAGGTGACACAGGTGCAACGGGAGCTACGGGCGCTACTGGTCCAACCGGTGCAACTGGTAATATAGGACCAACAGGCTTTACTGGGGCTACAGGAGCCACCGGCGCAACAGGTAATACTGGCGCAACTGGAGCTACAGGCGCTACAGGTGCAACCGGCGCAACTGGTAATATAGGTACAACAGGCTCGACTGGAGCCACGGGAGCCACCGGCACAACAGGTAATACTGGGGCAACTGGTGCTACGGGAGCCACAGGGGCAACCGGCGATACAGGTGATACAGGCGCAACAGGCGCAACGGGAGCTACGGGCGCTACGGGTCCAACCGGTGCAACTGGTAATATAGGACCAACAGGCTTTACTGGGGCTACAGGAGCCACCGGCGCAACAGGTAATACTGGCGCAACTGGAGCTACAGGTGCAACAGGTGCTACCGGAGCCACAGGAGCCACTGGCGCAACAGGTAACACTGGTGCAACTGGAGCTACAGGATCTACTGGTGCAACAGGTGCAACGGGTAATACAGGAGCAACAGGTTCTACCGGAGCCACAGGCGCTACCGGAGCAACAGGTAACACTGGCGCAACTGGAGCTACAGGATCTACTGGTGCAACTGGTGCAACAGGTAATACAGGAGCAACAGGTTCTACAGGAGCCACCGGGGCTACAGGCGCAACAGGTAACACAGGTGCAACCGGGGCTACGGGTTCAACTGGTGCAACAGGTGCAACTGGTAATACAGGAGCAACAGGTTCTACCGGAGCCACCGGAGCTACAGGCGCAACAGGCAACACTGGCGCAACTGGAGCTACGGGTTCTACTGGTGCAACAGGTGCAACTGGTAATATAGGAGCAACAGGTTCTACCGGAGCCACGGAGCCACCGGCGCAACGGGCAACCTGGTGCAACAGGAGCTACAGGCTCAACAGGTGCAACAGGTGCAACTGGTAATACAGGAGCAACAGGTTCTACCGGAGCCACAGGAGCTACCGGCGCAACAGGCAACACTGGCGCAACTGGATCTACAGGTGCTACTGGTGCAACAGGTGCAACTGGCAATACTGGTGCAACAGGTTCTACTGGAGCTACAGGAGCTACCGGTGCAACAGGTAACACTGGAGCAACAGGAGCTACTGGCGCAACCGGTGCAACTGGTAATATAGGACCAACAGGCTTTACTGGAGCCACAGGAGCCACTGGCGCAACAGGCAACACTGGTGCAACTGGATCTACAGGTTCTACTGGTGCAACAGGTGCAACTGGCAATACTGGTGCAACAGGTTCTACTGGAGCTACAGGAGCTACCGGTGCAACAGGTAACACTGGTGCAACTGGAGCTACAGGCGCACTGGCGCAACAGGTGCAACTGGTAATACAGGACCAACAGGCTCTACTGGGGCCACTGGAGCCACTGGCGCAACAGGCAACACTGGTGCAACTGGATCTACAGGTTCTACTGGTGCAACAGGTGCAACTGGCAATACTGGTGCAACAGGTTCTACTGGAGCTACGGGAGCTACTGGTGCAACAGGTAACACTGGTGCAACTGGAGCTACGGGCGCTACTGGAGCTACTGGCGCAACCGGTGCAACTGGTACTACAGGACCAACAGGCTCTACTGGGGCCACGGGAGCACTGGCGCAACAGGCAACACTGGCGCAACTGGATCTACAGGTTCTACTGGTGCAACAGGTGCAACTGGCAATACTGGTGCAACAGGTTCTACTGGAGCTACGGGAGCTACTGGTGCAACAGGTAACACTGGTGCAACTGGAGCTACGGGCGCTACTGGCGCAACCGGTGCAACTGGTAATACAGGACCAACAGGCTTTACTGGGGCCACAGGAGCTACTGGCGCAACAGGTAATACTGGCGCAACTGGAGCTACAGGCGCTACTGGTGCAACGGAGCAACTGGTAATACAGGTGCAACAGGTTCTACCGGAGCCACTGGAGCAACCGGCGCAACAGGCAACACTGGGTCAACTGGAGCTACAGGTTCTACGGTGCAACTGGCACTACTGGTGCAACAGGTTCTACTGGAGCTACTGGAGCTACCGGCGCAACAGGTAACACTGGTGCAACAGGAGCTACTGGCGCAACTGGTGCAACAGGTAATACTGGCGCAACTGGAGCTACAGGCGCTACTGGTGCAACGGGCGCAACTGGTAATACAGGTGCAACAGGATCTACCGGAGCCACTGGCGCAACCGGCGCAACAGGCAACACTGGTGCAACTGGAGCTACAGGTTCTACTGGTGCAACCGGTGCAACTGGCAATGTTGGTGCAACAGGCTCTACTGGAGCTACGGCGCTACCGGTGCAACAGGTAACACTGGTGCAACTGGAGCTACGGGCTCACTGGTGCTACAGGCGCAACTGGTACTACAGGTGCAACAGGTCCAACCGGAGCCACTGGTGCTACCGGAGCAACAGGCAACACTGGCGCAACTGGAGCTACGGGCTCGACTGGTGCTACAGGCGCAACAGGTAATACAGGAGCAACAGGTTCAACAGGAGCCACTGGAGCTACCGGAGCAACAGGCAACACTGGTGCAACTGGTGCTACGGGTTCTACTGGTGCAATAGGTGCAACTGGTAATATAGGACCAACAGGCTCTACTGGAGCCATCGGTGCTACCGGCGCAACAGGTAACACTGGGGCAACTGGAGCTACGGGTCATACTGGGGCAACAGGAGCAACAGGTTCTACCGGAGCCACGGGAGCCATCGGCGCAACAGGCAATACTGGTGCAACCGGTGCTACGGGCGCTACTGGTGCAACAGGCCCCACTGGAGTGACAGGGCCAGCCGGCACAGGGGCTACCGGTCCTACAGGTCCCACAGGGAGAACAGGAGCCACTGGTGCAACAGGTGCGACAGGAATAGGAGTTACGGGGGCGACAGGCCCAACAGGAGGCTCAGGACTTACTTCGCTTATATTTAATGCTCAACAAATGACTCAAGGACCCGAGAATGATCCGACGTCCTTCACCATAGGTTCAATTGGCAGCACTGACGTTACCATAACTGGGTACTCGATTTCATCGCCCCCAACTAACGGCAACAGCGCAAATGCTACGATTGCCTTTACTGTTCCACAAAACTTCAGCAATGCCACCCCCCCAACGGTTGTGGTGCATTTCGTAACTCAGAAGCAGGGAAGTTCCACACAAACCGGGGATATTGTCGGACAATTAGAGTTTCTTTTTACTGACGTCGGTAGCACCGTAAATTTTTCAACTGCCACCACTCTCACTGCCGCTCCCGTTTTTGTAAGCAGCACAATGTCAAGTACAGAGTATAATCATTATGATATTTCTTATACACTTAGTACTACTATTAATCCTGAAGACCTTTGTGTTCTTGCATTTTCCCGTTTTGGGTCGGGTGATACCTATGGTACATCCTCAAGTCCCTACCCAATTATTGTTGTGAGTATTGAATTTGAGTATACGCCGTAAACAAAGTAGGAAAAAGATGAAAGCTCGTACCTGTTTTACCATTTTTGGTCTCTATTTATCTGCAGCTTGCATGTATCTCTATGCTTCAGAACATTCTTGTACGTCCCATGTGTACAAGCATAAGCCCAGGGTCTCGAAGCTGCAGCATGTCACAAACATCTCCAGGCTTCCTCCTGATCTTGCCTGTTTAAGGCTAAACAACCCTGTTGGAGATCTTACGGGGTATGCCTTCTACCAAAATGTGGCATTTGATCCCCAAATTGCTGTAAATCCAAAAAATTGTCACAACATAGTCATTGTAGCCCAACAAGACCTTCTTTCAAATGCCCGCTACAACGCTGCAGTGCCCCTTTCCGTTATCGTTTTATATACCTTTGATGGAGGGGAAACCTGGAACCAGTCAAATCTTGTTTTAAGCCGCGCTCAAGGAGCAACAAATTACAAAGCAAACAATAATTTTCTTGCAGCCTATTTCCCCTCTGTAACCTTTGATTCAGATGGAAATTGCTATGTCATGTCAACATCATATAGCCTTTTTGCCGCGGATCATAAACCCCAAATAAATTTGGATGAAGGCAACATCGTTGTAAAATCTGTCGATGGCGGCAAAAGCTGGACTCGCGCCCAGGCAGCATTTCGTGATGACGGCTCATGCCATTTTCTTGACTTTTCCCAGATTAAAGGCGATCCCTACAGAAAACATACGCTCTACATCGTTGCAGCAGATGAAACCTGTGGCGTTGCAGATAGCTGCACCGACCCAAGCTATAACGGAAATCAAAATATTACGTTTCAAAAATCGAGCGATGCAGGTACCACATGGTCACAAGTATCACTCATCGCCTCAATACCCGCCGACAACATAAATACATGCACCCCCATTCCTGCATTTAATCAGCTTGAAGTGCTGCCGGATCATGATCACACACTTCTTGTCACCTCTTGCATCCAAGAAAGTGTATCAGATGTTGTTGATCTGCCGCCTCCCGATCGCATTCTGGCATTCAGGTCAAAAGATTGCGGCAATACCTGGACAAGCTACACAGTAGCTGACAACATTCCCCATGTGATTGTTGTGGATCCTGACACCCCCATACTTCCCGTTACTGACTTCGTTACAAAAGATATGACGGTAAGCCACTGTAACGGCAATGTCTATATTGTTTACTCCGATCCGCTATTTAACCCCACAGGTCAAGCAGGCTGCGTGATTAGACGTTCTAAAGATGGAGGAAAAACTTGGTCCAATCCGCGTCCAGTCAACCCAAAAACAGTAGGTGTGCAAACCTTTTTACCAACTGTTGCGGTGGCAAAAGATGGCGTTGTGGGCGTGCTCTTTTATGATTTTCGTGAGTTTGTCCCCGGCAATCCAAAACTGAGCACCGACGTATGGCTTAGCCTCTTCGATGAAGATCTCCAGCACCACTATGGAGAAGTTCGACTCACACCTGAATCCTTTGATGCCAGACTGAGCATTAGAGGCTACAACGGGGTAGACCCAGTAAATTGCCTCTTTGACTACTATTTATCCGCTCACGTAGGCCTTAAGGCCGCCGGAAACGACTTTATTGCCTCGTTTATCGTCACAAACGGAAATTGCAATACTGCGTCTATAGCAGAGTTTCCTTGTGACTCATTTCCCTTGTTTACTGACGATTGCAACCGCCAAGATGTCACTTTTGTACGAATTCATAGGCATGATTAGAAAAAATGGGTTAACAAAGGGTTAGGCCTGGGGTGGAGTGAAACGAATCGGTAGTTTTCGAATTAATACTTAGTGAATTTTTCCCGCAAAATAGCGTCCTGTTTTTCCAGCGGCAGCTGGAGGACTGCTTTAGCCCCGCCTGAGTTTACAAGTTAGGGAATGGTGATTGATGCAAGATTTTGATTCAGAATGACTTAAAGATGGGGCCGTATTACCTACCCCGGTAAACTGCCCCATCTTTAAGCCATTATGGATCAAAAGATTGTCTCAAGCACCGTTTCATAACTTGTAAACTCAGGCCCGGGTGAAATGGAAGGCCGGTTAGGCCTGTAATGGAACGCAGGGTTCGGATAGATCCCACCCGACTCGGAGCTGCGGTAGAGCTTAGGAAAAAAATAAGTGATTGAATACAAGTTGCTTAAATCGGCCTGATCATTTATAATTATGCCATAAAAATCGTGTTCACAAGCTACTGTGAGGGCATATTGTAATGAAAGACGCGAATCCACCACTTTTCGACGAAACACTCGACATATCGGGAACGCCAGCACACCTTAAGCGACGTCTTGTTACAGTCTGTCGCAATCAAATTGAAATGAAATGTGCCTGTCTTGATGAGCTGATCGACGATGACCATATAGCAAGGCACATTTGGGCTTATGTAGAAAAAGCCAACCTTACTGTATCTTTGAACAAGATTAGGTCAATTGAAGGTGGACGAGGAAGACCTGCAATTGATCCCAAAATTTTAATTTCTGTCTGGTTATATGCAACAATTTTAGGTGTTGGAAGTGCCTGGATTCTGAGTGAATACTGCAAGGATCATAATGGTTTTAAATGGCTTTGTGGTGGAGTGACAGTAGATAGGAAAACATTATCAAATTTTAGATCTGATAATGGAGAGGCATTCGATGAGCTATTGATTAATGGTGTTGCTATACTAAGTCATGCAAAAATAGTAACCTTGGAAGAGATAGCCCAGGATGGGCTAAAGGTAAGAGCCTCTGCTAGCAAACATTCTTTCCATAGGGAAAAAACTCTTAAAACGCACTTTGAAGAAGCCAAAGAACGGGTAAAATTCCTTAAGCAAGAAATAGAAAAGGATCCAGCAGCTTGTCGTGATCGTGTTAAAAGAACGCAAATGGCACGAGCACAAGATCGTGTAAAACAATTAGAAAAGGCGCTAGACGAATATAAAGACTATTGCGAAGCAAAGGACAATAACCGTAAAAAACATAGAAAAAAAGCTCTCTCTGAAGATGAAAAGGCAGAGCTTCGAGTGTCTTCTACCGACCCCGATGCGCGAAAGATGAAGATGGCAGATGGAGGATTTAGAACCGCTTACAACGTACAATTTGCAGTTGATACAGCATCACAAGTTATTGTAGGAGTTGATGTGTCGAAAGGTGGAAACGATGGGGAAGAAATGTTGCCCATGTTTCATCATATCTGCAAAACATATGGAGCTGTTCCTTCACGTTATTTGGCCGATGGTGGTTTTAAGAACGAGTCGGCCATAAAAACTCTCTATGAAGCGGGGTGTATGGTTTATATGCCTTCAAGAAGCTCAGAAACAGCTACAAAGGCTCGTGTATCGCGATCAAAAAAACAAGAATGTATAGTAGATTGGCAAGCAAGAATGGAAACCGAGGAAGGAAAAACCATATATAAGCGAAGAGCTTCTACGGTAGAATGTGTTAACGCTCAGGTGCGGCATAAGGGCTTTTATCAATTTGTAGTTCGTGGTATCAACAAGGTCAATGCATACACAAAATTAATGGCAGCGGCTCATAATATGATTCGCACTATAGCTTATGGGCTAGTTTAGGCAAATTGTGGGTATGTTTTTATGACTCGCATGCTGGTTTAGATGGCTAATATCCCAGCGTAAAGGTATAAAACTATGAAATAACGCTTCTGGAAAAGCAAAAAATGTAAGCGATCATATTTTTATGTTAGCGTGCGCTTACAACACAACCATTATCTGGACTTTTTCCTGTTTTTTTCCTAAGCTCGGTAGCAGCGAAACGCGCGAGTTTCGCTGCTACCGCAGCTCCCTCTGTTGGGCTCATCAAAACCCCGCGTTTCGCTCCAAGCCTACCGGCTTTTACGCTACACACGGGGCTAAAGCAGTCCTCCAGCTGCCGCTGGAAAAACAGGACAATTTTGGAGGGGATTTTAGAGAGCGAAAGGATGCGATTTTAACCCCATTCGTTTCACCCCAGGCCTGGGGTAGGAGGTCGATTTAAGCTCTTTTTCTTTTCTGCAAGATTTGTCCTTTGGTGAAGTGTGTTTTGGAGCCTGTTTGAGGGCGACTGCCTTTAGCCCATAGCGACTGATAAAGAGCTGTGGGTAACAAGAAAATATTTTATGGAGCCCTTTAGGGCGACTGTAACAGTCGCACGCGAAGTCAGTCGCCCTAAACGGGATCTAATGTTGTTATAATTGCCATAATTGCTTATGCTATTAGGGAAATTTATAAAGGAATAAATATGGCAGCTGGTTTAGTATCAAATGGTTTTGTATCGGATAATCCTTTTGCAGCGCACGATGCTCTTATAAGAAAAATGCGAAAAAATGATGCGCCGGGCAAAGAGATAACCGCTGAAGAGAGAATCACTGCCCATGTTGCCTTAGGATTCACAAAGCCATACGAAGCGTTTTACCTGGAGTGTGCCCAGAGAAAGATAGAAGAAGTTTGCAGGCAATATGACGTGCATTGCAGCGTTTCAAGGGTTGAAAATGTCTTTTTAGTAACCATTGCAAATGAAAAGAGCATGTTTCCTTTATTGATGAAGCTTGGCAACTATAATGTAGGTCATCTCGTTTTAGAGCGAAGGCAAGACTCTGATAAAACGATACGGGTAGAGGTATCTGCCGATAGCAGTAACTATTTCTATGGCAACCTTCTTTAACTGGCTGAGCAGCATAGAGATCCAGTAAAGTTTCTTCTTGATCATCGTGTGTACTGGAGCTTTAGGCAAAGAGATGTGATAGCCTTTCTCGTAAGGCCAGAGCATAGAGAAAAAGAGGAGGTTATGAACCTTCTTGAATCCTTGGTTCGGGCGACATCCGGTGTCGATTCCATGACTCGATTAGATATGATTGATGCGCTTGGAGCTATGCTACGAGAGATTCCAGCGTTTGCAAATCGAGCAAAAGAGCTTCTTCTATTTACAGCGACAGCTGATGACATAACACATTCTGGCGGTGATAAAGTACGCTACAATGCATGCAGGGCTCTGAAACCAGTTTTAAAGGATCCGGCAGTAGATGCTACGTTAACGCGCATTGCAACAGCAGATCACAGAGTGCCCTTGAGGGCAAAGGTGCTCTCAATTTTGGATGGAATTGAGTCTAGTATAGATGAACTGCAGGTTCTGATGGCAAAAAAAGTTATAGAGAGTTTTGATCTTGAAAACCTCAGCTTTCCTGATCTAAGAACCCTGGAAGACTTTCTTTGGTCAAAGTTTCCCTATTCTGCTCGGGCACTTGAGGAACTAGGTGAAGCTCCAATTGCCAACTGTTTCTGTGCTAAAATTTGCAAAGAGCAGCCTCAGGTTGGCTCATATCAAGCTTTTCATGGTTACACCCCTCTTGGTGGTGCGTCGGCTACATCATCTCCCACCGCTCCTTACTACTCTATACTTAAGTTTATGGCTCTTTATACAAAGAATGAAGATGTTTTTAATCAAGTAGTAGAGACTTTAGTAAAAGTTGCGGAGGGCAAAGATTTAGGTCTTTTGCAATCGCTACCTGATGTTCTTGCACAACTGAGAGCTAACGCCTCTTTCAGCCTTCCTCCAGAGATCGCAAAATTGATCCCAGCTCAGGTGAGAGAAGAAAAAGAAAAGCCCGGCTCAGCCTTTCTTGGATCGCCAGTCAGAGAAAAAGAATACGATGCGTGGGTAAAGCGAGAAGCAGACATGGTTCTGACGATAATTCAATCTTCTGATTCGGTAGAAACAATTCGTCTGCTTGCGCTGCGATACAGCGTAAAGTACCTTTTCTCTACAACCTATGACTGGAAATGGGTGCACAACAAATATGCCGGATTTGCAGAAAAGCTTTGGGATGCAATAGCCGAGCTTGCAACGAGCCCCAATACACCTGCTACAGTCAAAACAGATGCTGCACGCATTCTTAAATGGCGGGAGCATGTTTAAGAGAGGTGGTGAAACATATACTATTTCTGGGTTTCATCAAGGTGAAATTTATGCAAAAAGCGTCGCACTACAGGGGCAAACACAATGGCAATGACAACAAGAAATAAAATCCCGCTAAATAAAGCATAGCATCCGGCAAAGAGCTTACCTGCATCTGTCTTGAGCTCAGAGACTGGCCCCATTCCAGAAAGTATCATGGCTGCGTTGACAAAGGCATCCACCCAGGACATCCCTTCAAAATAACAATACCCTGCCATACCAGCGGCAAGTGCAGCAAGAGTAATAAAAAGGCCTATCAAGAGGCTTTTTAGCAGCCGCTTCAAGAAAAGCTTTGTGGGCATTAGGGGTTTGAGTTCATTATTCATTATTAATCAACCAGTTGAGGGTTTTTTCGAGGATGTCTGCGGGGACTGTTTGGCAGTACTGCAGATTGCAATCCATGCAGCTTCCAATGCCCTGTACGAGAACAAAGCGTGGGGTATTGCAGAGGGCTTTTTTGTCGATTTTCATCGCTTCTATGAAATCGCCGGGGTGTATGCGCATGGCTATTGTGGTGTCGATTCCGTAGGCTTTAAATATGTTTATAATCCGTTCAAAAGAGTGCTCGGGTAGGATTTTGAGCTGCATAGAGATGTAGCTTTCTGCAACTATTCCAATAGCCACAGCGCGCCCATGAGGGATGGCGTTGCTCGTCAGCACTTCTATAGCGTGGCCAATCGTATGGCCAAAATTGAGCAGACGCCTTTTGCCTACTTCATGCTCATCATCTTGAACGATCTCTTTTTTAATGCGAACGCTTTTGGCTATCACGTGGGACAAGGTGGAGGGATCTTGTGCCATTATTTTTTCGACATGCTGTTCGAAATAGGCAAAGTACTCTTCATCTAAAATAATACCATGCTTGATGCACTCTACAAGCCCATTTTTATACTCATCTATCGGCAAGGATTTGAGCGTAGAGATGTCCATAAATATGGCTTGGGGCTGATATATCGTTCCAATCATGTTTTTGCCAGATGGAACGTTCACGCCCGTTTTACCTCCCACGCTTGCATCGCACATCGCAAGCAAGGTTGTCGGCAGCATCACAAAAGGCACTCCTCGATGATATGTAGAGGCAACATAGCCTGCAAGGTCGCACACGACGCCGCCGCCTAGCGCTAAAATGCAAAGATCGCGTCCATACTTATTTGCAAGCAGCCAATCTTCGATGGATGCTTTGGTCTCGCGGGTTTTGGAATGCTCTCCCGGGGCAATAGCGTATAGGCTGGCAGTGAGCCCATGGCTTTTAAGATTTTCTAGCAGTTTTTTGCCATAGAGTGCTTCGCATGTGGTATCGGTGATAATGGCAGATGTCGGTGGAAGCAGGCTGTAAAAAAGAGGGCTCGCCAGCAGCTCCTCTCCGATGAAGGTCTCTAATGCAATAGCCCTTTCAACAAAACGGATTGTCATCTTCACAGCCGCACACACCTATTCATAAGCAATGCATCTACTAAAACAAGCGCTGCCATGGCCTCAACAATAGGAACTGCCCGTATGGCAACGCATGGGTCGTGCCTTGATCCTTCAGGCAGCAAAAAGGTTTTCTTTTCACCGTGAAGGTCTACAGTCTCTTCTGGTTTTTTTATGCTGGAAGTAGGTTTGAAGGCAACTCTTGCAACAAGGGGCATGCCGGTTGCAATGCCTCCCAAGGTGCCGCCTGCGTGATTTGTCTTGGTTTCAATGCGCCCGGCAGTTTTTGTAAAAAGATCGTTATGCTCAGATCCCTTCATGGATATGGCACGAAAGCCGGATCCTATCTCAAAGCCTTTTACGGCAGGAAGCGACATCATAGCAGCAGCAAGGTTTGCTTCAAGCTTTTCATACATAGGATCGCCAAGCCCAACAGGCACTCCCTCTGCTATAAATTCTATCAGGCCGCCAAGGGAATCGCCTTCTGCCTTTGATTGATCGAGAACTGCACGCATTGCTTCTGATGCTTTAGTGTCAGGGCAGTAGATGGGATCGCTGTAGGTCGCACTATGAAGCTCTGAAATGGTTTTGAAGGCAATCTCTGCCTCTATGGAGCCTATCTGTTTGATGTAGGCGGCAACGGCTATGTTGTAGTGGGTTAAGATTTTTTTTGCCACTGCCCCTGCAGCTACTCTGCAAGCAGTTTCTCTTGCTGATGCTCTTCCTCCGCCTCGATAGTCAAAAAGACCATACTTTTGGATGTAGGTGTAGTTGGCATGGCCGGGCCGCAAAAGGTCTTTGATCGGCTCATACTTAGTTGAATCTTGATCCCTATTCGAGATGAGAAAGCATAGAGGCGCGCCGGTAGTTTTACCTTCAAACACCCCAGAGAGTATTTCGCCCCGATCCGGCTCCTTTCGAGGGGAGGTAAAGTCTGTTTTTCCGGGAGCACGCAGGGCAAGTTCACCATTAATTTCGTCATCTGAAATTTCAAGGCCGCTAGGACAGCCATCAATAACTACGCCAATGGCTTTTCCGTGGGATTCGCCAAATGTGGTAATTTTAAAGATGTTGCCGAATGAATTCGATGCCATCTTTTTACTCTATCACAGGGCTATCTATTGCGTCCAACCCAAAGGGAGGCCGTTTGAGAAGGTAGAAAAGGTTCTACTGCGTGTCCGGGTCCGGGTACTCACGGTTAATCAGCAAAATGGCCGCTTGAGTGCATAGTCTTTTATTAGGGTCTGCATACAAGGCGTATCTAATGAGATTTAAAAGAAACTGTCTATCTAGTTGGTCGTCAGTGAGGTCCTCCTGGGCGTGCATCTGTTCCATCTCGGCATTAATTCTTGCAACCATTTCGCGCTGCATCTCAAGCGGCGCACCGTTTGGTAAGAGGCCAAAAGCCATCTCATATAACGTAACTCCCAAAGCATAGATATCTGTTTTATTCAAATCGAGGGTTTCCAGAGGCACTTTATTGACAAGCTCAGGAGCTGTGTGGGTGAGGGTGCCATACGTGCCTGGTTTCCAGGAGGCTGGTTTTTGTTCTGCATAAACTATTGCGTGATCGTAATTTGCAAGTTTATCCCCGCAGTCGCCTAAAAGCACGTTGGCAGCATGAACATTCCCATGGATGATCCCGGCATCATGAAGGACGTTTAGCTGTGATAAAAGCTTT
The DNA here is from genome assembly GCA_963826935.1 of uncultured Chlamydiales bacterium. Lineage (GTDB taxonomy): Bacteria > Chlamydiota > Chlamydiia > Chlamydiales > FEN-1388 > SZAS-7. The sequence goes on from CAWGYH010000002.1 coordinate 1,030,916, forward strand.
AAGGCAAGGGTAGTTATTTGCAGGCTAGTGAATTTTTCAGTGCGAAGGACATTCTGTAATGAACTGCTAAAGTAGGGCAAAAATGTGCATGTTTTAGGGATCTTGTCACCTGTTGTCTTTTTTATTTTATCATAGCTAAAGCGGTCATAGGTGAGTACAAGCTGATCTATAATAGGAGAAGGATCCGCATTTTTAAAGCACTTCCTAACTCTAGTCTCTAAAGGATCTACAGAGGCAGGTTTCAAGACCTTCACTGTATCGAGTGTAACCCATTGCAGAGCAGGTCTAACGTGTAGGGAAGTTACTTTTCTATCTTCATTTGTAGTCCATGTAACTCGTATAGCATGTGTACTTTTTCTCTCGTCATTGCCTATTACTGGAAGAGGGCCTTTGCGTTTAAGATAGATAAACGCTTCGTTTTTATCGTGATCATATCGGATAGTTCGGGGTAATGCCCCATCTTTTGTATGGCGTACAATCCCCTGTCGGTCTGTATCTTCCAAAGTAAAGTCAACAGCTTCTGCGATTTCTCGAATTTCGTCTTTAGTAAGCCCATGAAATTGGTGACCTAAACTTTCAATGCCTTTAAAAACGGTCTTCCCGATATTGCAAATAACTGGTTTATTTGATAGCGCGACAGATGGAGGTTTTTTTAAGGCTGGATTCCAAGTAACACGTATATCTGGGTGGGGCTGATTTGCAACTCCAGCAATATATGCAGAGTGGTTGGAATAGTCATAAACAATGTCGTATAGAAGTTGATTGCCTTCAGTTTTTCTTTTTCTATGTATGCCGGTTTTATCAGGATCAGAAAGATTGCGTAGAATGTTACTCACAAGTCGATTTAAATCTGTAGGAGACACTTTTTGGAGGTTCACGAAAGGTAACATGGACTCCTTAAGTGCAGATTCAGCTTTCGCAAAATCGCCAATTTTAAGGCTATTAAACATTTTATCAATTTGTCTTTCAGTTGGCGACAATGAATTAGAAGACTTTGGACTTAAGGGTCCGCGCGATTCGGTAGCCGGTGATTGCGGAATAGGAATATTTGGAGATCTAGTTCGTCGTGGGAGAGTAGCAACAGCGGAGGCGGCGGCTGGGGGATTATTATGGCCGGAAATTGAATTCATATGATAATTCTTTTTGTTTATTTTATATTAATTTTCGAGTGTGCCACAAATTTAGTTATTTGTATATAAATATATGTATAATTTTACTATATAGTAGCATATTTAGCCTGTTTTAAATAATAATCGTGTTTTTCTTCCTGCATTGTCAATAAAGCCGTTGTTTTGTTAGCATCATCTCTTAGATAGCGTTAAAAATATTTTACATGAGGTGATTATCATGAGTGCTTACAGTATCCAGACAGGTTGCGGACCAGAAGGCCTTTACATTAAGGGCGTTCCCGCTCCACAATTTAATCCATCGAGGATTAGCATGCCAGCGACCAAAACTGCAGTCCTTGTTGGATTGGGTCTTGCAACTTTTGTCGTCTGCACCGGAACAGCTGTGCTTGGGTTGCCGACGGTAACTGCCGTTTGTGCAGCAGCTGCCGCACTCTTTGCTATTAAGACTGTTTTTTCATCTAATGCTCCGGGAGTAAGCAAAGAAGAGATAAGCCAAAAACTTAAGAGCCATATATATGCTACACTTCACACGTCTCATGGACTTGGTCCGCAGGCAGCGTCGCCTGAGGTGGAAGCGGCTGTAAATCTTCTTGTGAATTCTATCGAAAGTGCGTTGACACCATATTACACGAATTATATGGAAAAGTCAAGTGATCACAAAATCCGCGACACCACAGTGCGTGTTAAAAATGCGTGGGTTCTGTTTGAAGGCAAAAAATTTGAATTTCCCAAAATTAAAGTAAAAATAGGCTCCAACCCCTACTACAATAAGTTGATGTTGAACTATCCAGAATTGCAAAGAGTATAGACGCTTCGAAAAAGGGCTTGCAGAATTAGCTAGAGGGAAAAAACTCAGGTATGGTAAAACGTTGACCTGTTGACGTTTACTTATACCTTTGAGAGGCAAATACAATGACAAGCTGTGAATATATTGATCAAAAGAAGGTAACCAATTCTCTTTTGAATAGGTTTCATGCTCTTATGGCCTTTTTGAACCAAATGGTACTTGGGCAAGAAGAGCTCGTTACCAGGTTACTTATTGCGCTTTTGGCAGATGGCCATTTGCTTGTGGAAGGGGCTCCGGGACTTGCCAAAACCCGTTCCATCAAAATGCTCAGTTCTGCTCTTGAAAGCAATTTTCATCGCGTACAGTTTACTCCTGACCTGCTTCCTGCAGATTTGACAGGGACCGAAATTTATAGAATGGAAACAGGGTGCTTTGAATTTCAAACCGGTCCGCTATTTCACAACCTCATTTTAGCAGATGAGATCAACCGCGCTCCTGCAAAGGTGCAGTCGGCACTTTTAGAGGCAATGGCAGAAAGGCAGATTACTGTGGGTAAAAAAACCTATCAGCTGCCGAAATTATTCTTAGTTATGGCAACGCAAAATCCGCTCGAACAAGAGGGAACCTATCCCTTGCCGGAAGCTCAGCTAGACCGCTTTCTTCTCAAAGTGAATGTCGGCTATCCAAATGCTCAAAAAGAGATGGAAATACTTGATTTGGCCCTCAAAGAGGCGCGCCAAGTCGACATGACGCCGCAATGTATTGCCCGAAAGCTCACTCAAGAGGATGTCTTTGAAGCACGCCTTGAGGTGCTTGATGTCTATATGGCAAAAAACGTGCAGCAGTATGTTGTGGAGCTTATTTTGGCAACCCGCAATCCCGGAAAATATGGCAAAGATATTGCCGACTGGATTCAGTATGGGGCAAGCCCGCGAGCTGCCATTAGCTTAGTGCGCAGCGCAAAGGCGTATGCTTTCTTGCGTGGGATCGATTTTGTCGGGCCGGATGATGTCCAAGCCCTTGCACACGATGTTCTGCGCCATCGCATTATCCCTTCCTATAAAGCAGAAGCGCAAGGAATCACTTCCGATATATGCATCGATGAACTTATCGCAAGAGTGCCTGTGCCGTGATCGACCTTGAAATGCGACGAACAGGGATCCGGTGTGTAGAGGTCTCGCTTTCGGAATTGCTGCAGCTTTCTCAAGTGGCAAAAAATTTATTGTCACTGTCTCGCATAAAAAGCTCGCACACAGGGCTGTATAGCTCACGTCTTTTAGAAAGAGGGATGGAGTTTGCAGAAAGCAGACGCTATCATATGGGCGATGATGTGCGCAACATCGACTGGAAGGTGACAGCACGTTCCGGAAAGCCGCATACAAAGCTATTTGCAGCTGAAAAGGAGCGGCAGGTGCTTCTGTTGGTTGACATGCGCTCTTCGATGTTTTTTGCCACGCTCGGGGTTTTTAAATCGGTTCAGGCGGCCCTAATGGCAGGCCTTATCGGCTGGAGCAGCATCCAGACGGGAAACAGGCTTGGCGGGATGATTTTTGATGATCTATCCCATTTTGAATATAGGCCGGCCCTTGGAAAAAAAGCTCTTTTGCCTGTCTTAGAGCAGCTTGCAAAAAGTGGGGCCTATAACAGTGCAAGAGGGACAAAATCACTTTCCAATAATGCAATGGACGCGGCCCTATACGCTATGATGCGCCATATTAGTCCCGGCAGTTTGCTTTTTGTGCTCAGTGATTTTAGACAGCTCTCGGCAGAGTCGTGCGATATGCTCATGCAGATGTCTCGGCATGCCGATATTCGGTTATGCTCTATTTATGACCCGCTTGAAGCAGAATTGCCAAAAAATGGGGAGTATCCGGTAACTGATGGCGCCCTGAGGCTCGATCTTAATACAAGCAACCGAGAAGGCGTTGAGAACTATCGGAAAAAGTTTTTGGAACGAACCGAAAAACTTGTCTCTCTAGGGGCGCAGCCTCACATCAGATTTATGACGTGTAAAACAAGCGATAACTGTTTTGAAATTTTGCGGGAAAATCTTCGCCTATGAATGAACTGCCTTTAAGAGACATCCATCTTCCTGAGCCTATTTCATGGTGGCCTCTTGCGCTGGGCTGGTGGCTTATACTTGCAGCATTAGTAGGCTTTACTCTTTTTGCCTGCTGGTACATCAAGAAGCGCAAAACTCCCACCTTAAAAAAGGAAGCCATAAAGGAGCTTGAGCGTATCGAGTGCCTTTTGCATATGAAAGAAGATCCTGCCTGCTGTTTGGCAGAACTTTCTGTTTTTTTACGAAGGGTGATTTTGAGCCAAAAAAGTGACACGCCTCGCAGAGCTTCCTTGACGGGAGATGCCTACCTCAGGCTATTAGATAAGCCGCTAGGAACAGCTGAATTTAGCCAAGGGGCAGGGCGTATTCTACTTGCCGGACCATATCAAGCAGAGGCAGATTATGAGGCAGTCCTAGAGCTTGTTGAGCTTTGTAAAAGGTGGGTGAATAGTCTATGATTACTTTTGCGTGGCCCTATCTCTTTTTTCTCCTTCCGTTGCCCTATATTGTGTATAGATTTTTCAAGGGGAGAACCTTTTATGAAAGTGCCCCGTTAAAGGTTCCCGATTTAGATGATTTTACAGGCTTTCAGCAGGCAGGCGTTTTTTCTATCCCCAAAAAAAATCTTGTTTTGGCCTCTTTGATTTGGCTCTCTTTAGTTACTGCGGCTGCTCGTCCCCAATGGGTAGGAGAGATGGTAGCGCTGCCTCAAGCCGGGCGGGATCTGCTTTTGGCAGTTGATTTATCGGGCAGCATGCAGACGCAAGACTTTGAAAGTAATGGAAAGATGGTTGACCGCTTAACAGCCCTCAAAATGATTATGAGTGACTTTATAGAGCGGCGTAAGGGGGATCGAATAGGCCTTGTTCTTTTTGGATCGCAGGCCTATATCCAAACGCCGTTGACGTTTGATCTGGCAACTGTCAAGCAGCTGTTGATGGAATCGGCTATCGGCCTTGCAGGAAATGAAACGGCAATAGGAGATGCAATTGGCCTGTCTGTAAAGCAGCTACGCAATAGCCCGGCTGCAAGCCGCGTCCTCATTTTACTGACAGATGGAAATAGTAATGCCGGCGAATTAAAGCCCGAAAAGGCGGCTGAAATTGCAGCACGCGAAAATTTAAAAATTTACACCGTGGCAATTGGATCTAAAGAGATGCTCGTTCAAACAATTTTTGGTTCTCATCTTGTAAATCCTTCGAGTGAACTGGATGAAGAGACCTTAAAAATGGTGGCTGAGAAGACAAATGGAAGCTATTTCAGAGCCTACAACATGCAGGAGCTGTCTCAAATTTATGAGCAAATTGACCAACTGGAAAAGATCGACCGGTCAAATAGCTATTGGCGTCCAATCGAAGAGATCTATTTTTGGCCTCTAGTTGTTGCCTTGATAGGTATCTGCATAGCAGTGGGGAGTAGAATCATATGACTGATTTTCATTTTTTACGTCCGCTCATGCTGCTTTGGATGGTTCCTTTTATCGTGCTTGTTCTCTTGCACATGTTCAAAAATCGCCGTGCAACCATCTGGCAAAAGGTCTGCTCTACAGATCTGCTCCCTTACGTTGTTGCAGCGGATGCAAAAAGAAACTGGCTTCCCTACACGCTGCTCATTACCATTGGCATCTTGCTGATTTCTGCCCTTGCAGGGCCCTCATGGCAAAAGACGATGCTGCCGCTCACAAAGTCTCAATCGGCTCTTGTGATTGCACTTGATCTATCTGCTTCTATGGACAGCACAGATAGTAAACCTTCACGCTTGCAAAGAGCCATTTACAAAATAGATGATCTATTGCTGTCGCGTAAAGAGGGGCAGACGGCTTTAGTTGTTTTTTCCGAAGATCCCTATATCGTCACCCCATTGACAGATGATGTAGAGACCATTAAGACGATGCTTCCGGTGCTGCAAACAAACCTTATGCCGGCCCCAGGCCAAAAGCCGGCAAAGGCCATTGTGCAGGCGTGTGAGCTGCTAAATCGGTCGGGTGTCTCGCATGGCTCAATTTTGCTTATTACATCCCAAATGTCGCCTCAGGAACTAGAAAAGAGCATTCAGATAGCAAAGGAAAAGGCGGTTGCGGTGTCGATACTTGGCGTGGGAACAGAAGATGGTGCCCCAATTCCAAATGCCAAGGGCGGATTTGTAAAAGATAAGAATGGAGAGCCAGTGATTGCAAAGCTTGCAAAGGATCAGCTGCAGCAACTTAGCGCTGCAACCGGCGGCTCGTATGCAACGCTTTCATTTGATGATAGCGACCTTCAGCTGCTAGCTAAGGGGTTTACAGCAACTGATGAGCGAAATGATAGCGATCAAAATCATGAGAAGTGGAATGACGGGGGCTATCTCTTGGTGCTTGCCGCTTTACCCTTGATATCCCTCTTTTTTCAAAGAGGAATGCTTTTTTTACTTCTTTTTTTTATGCCCTGCAGCCTGCAGGCATTTTCTTGGAACGATCTTTGGAAAAGTAGAGATCAGCAGGCAGAAGAGCGATTTTATGAGCAGCAGTATAAGGAGGCGCAAGAGCTGTTTGAAAATCCTGACTGGCTGGGCGCGGCAAGTTATAAATTAGGCGACTACAATGCAGCAGTAGAGTTCTTTGGGCAGAATCAATCTGCTGACGGCTATTATAATCTTGGGAACGCTCAGGCAAAAAAGGGGGATTTTGAGGCAAGTTTGGGGGCGTATAATAAGGCTTTAGAAATTGATCCTGATCATGAAGATGCTTTGTATAACAAGAAGCTGATTGAAGAGCAGATGCAAAAAAATCAGCAAGAACAAGATAAGCAGGATCAAAATAAGCAGGAACAGGACAAGCAGGAACAAGACAAAGATCAAGATCAAGACAAAGATCGGGATAAGCAGGATGCAGAGGGTAGTGATAAGCCTTCACAGGATGAGCATAAAGAAGAAGAGGCTGAAGCGGACCCTCCTGAAAATGACGCGCAACAGCAAGGTGATGAGAAATGGCTTCAAAAGGTGAAAGATGATCCGGGGGGATTACTGCGGCGTAAATTTATGTATCAGTACCAACAAAAACAGAACACGCAACGAACAGGGCAAAGGCAATGACAAGGGTGTTTTTTACTTTATTTTTACTTCTATCGCCGCTCTGTTTGGCGGCTGATGACACGCTCTTTTTGGAGCTGGAGCTTTCACCGCAAGAAAGTGTTTATGCCCAAACGCCGATTACCTGTTCAATCCGCCTCTACCGGTCTGTTCAGGTAGTGCAAGGAACACTTACGGAAGTTACAGTGAACGATCCCGATGCGATGGTAGAGCGATTAGGGGAAGATCGCGAGTATGAGCACTACGATGAGGCTGGACGCCGTTATGCTGTGCTTGAACGAAGGTATGTTGTCACTGCCCAACGTATTGGGGAGCTTCTTTTTTCACCGATTGTGTTTGAAGGAAGGGTGCTTATCGGAGAGCGTACCTCTTTCCTTAGACAAACCCAAACAAGAACTGTGGCCTCTGAGGGAAAGAATATAGTTATAAAGCCGCTGCCTGCCTCCTTTCAGACCCATAATTGGCTTCCTGCCAATGACGTTACGCTGCAAGAGGAGTGGTCGCAAGATCCAACGAAAGCAGCCTTAGGAGAGCCGATTACCTGGACCCTAACCATTACAGCTCAAGGCTGTTTGGCAAGCCATATTCCTGATGTTGCTCTTACTACTCCAGGCGAGTGCAAGTACTATCAGGAAAAACCGCAGGTTGAAAATATCATAAATCCCCAAGGGTTTACCGGCATAAAAAAAATAAAAGCGGCCCTGATCCCGACAAAAGCGGGCACTGTTTCTTTGCCCGAAATCAAAGTCAAGTGGTGGAACCTAAAGGATGATAAAGAACAGGCAGCCACGCTGAAGGGAACTACCCTTCAGGTAGATGCAGGAGTACTTGCTATGGATACAACTCCTCAAGATGATGCATTTGTTGCGGCTCAGCAATCTTCCCAGCCGCTGCCTCTTTGGGCCTGGGCGCTAATTGGCCTAAATAGCATCTGGATTGTCCTTCTGGGAATGTCCCTTTATAAAAAAATACCCTCAAGACCCAATTCCAAAGGCAATATAAGGAACAAAATAAAAAAAGCATGCCTTGCAAACGACGCAAAACAGGTCCAGACGCACCTCTTGACATGGGCCGCGCTCTCTTATCCCGAACAGGAGCCTCGCAGCCTTATTCAACTCAAAAAAGAGCTCCCTGAAGCCATGCAAGCAGCCATTGACGACCTCTACCAAACGCTATATGGCCATAAAACCAGCTGGGACGGCACACGCTTCTGGCACACCTTTAAAACCTTTCAACCAAAAAAGCGCCCAGCGCCAAAAAAGGCCAAAACAACCCCTCTGCAACAACTCTACAACTAATTAAAGAAGCGGCATAGTGTTGCACACAACTATTTATTGTCACCCGAGTTCCGAAGGAACGACTTAATAATAGCCCATGATGTAGCACCGAAGGTGCAAGTCGTGGGTATTTGGTAGAAAATAACCAGGAGTCGCGCGAGCGACGAATTAAATCGTCGCATGCACGACTTGATGCTTTTTTCTGTGCCATACCCACGGTTTGCACCTCCGGTGCTACACCGTGGGCTATTATTAAGTCGTTCCTTCGGAACTCGGGTGACAATAAATAGTTGTGTGCAACACTATGCCGCTTCGGGGATGCATTGTTTTATTATATTATTTTCCCAGAACACCTCCCTCTGGTCGGTGATCTGGCTCCCCACTTACTAAAGCCTGGCAAATAACAGAGTCTTGTATCTTTCAGCAAGATAAGCTATTTTGGGGATTTACAAAAAATGTAATCCAAGAAGTGTAATCCAAGAAAGGTAATCTAGATGGCCCGGAAAAAGGAAGTAATTGTTGTTGGCGGAGGGCTTGCAGGGCTCTCTTGTGCTATGCGGCTGGCAGAGCTTGGTGTGCATGTAAAGCTTGTGAGCATTACCCGCGTAAAGCGGTCCCATTCAGTATGTGCGCAAGGGGGCATCAACGCCGCCCTTAACATAAAAAATGAGGGCGATTCTCCCCTTATTCATGCCTACGAGACGATAAAGGGGGGCGACTTTTTAGCAGACCAGCCGCCCGTTGTTGAGATGTGCCTTGCTGCGCCCGGGATCATACGGATGATGGATAGGCTAGGCTGTCCATTTAACCGCACGCCGGAAGGAAATATCGACGTTCGCCGCTTTGGCGGCTCGCTCTTTCATCGGACAGTCTTTTGCGGCGCCTCTACCGGCCAGCAGCTTCTTTATACCCTTGACGAGCAGGTAAGGCGGCATGAAGTGACGGGCCTTGTAGAAAAATATGAAAATCACGAGTTTATGCGGCTTGTGCAAGATGGTGCCGGCAGGGCATGCGGTATTGTGATGATGGATCACTTTAACATGAAGCTTGAGGTGTTAAGGGGCGATGCTGTCGTCATAGCAACAGGCGGGCTTGGCGTGCTCTTTAAAAAGTCTACAAACTCGGTCTTTTGTACGGGAGCTGCAAATGGCAGGCTCTACATGCAGGGCATGCAGTATGCCAACGGCGAGTTTATCCAGATCCATCCTACAGCTATTGTGGGCGAAGATAAGATGCGCCTTATGTCTGAGTCTAGCCGCGGCGAGGGAGGCAGGCTTTGGGTCCAAGGGCACTCTGAAAAGGAGTATATCGCACAAGATGGAAGAAAGGTAAAGGCAGGTGTCACCGGACGGCCATGGTATTTTCTTGAAGAGCTCTATCCCGCCTACGGCAACTTAGTGCCGCGAGATATCGCATCGCGCGAGATTTTGCGTATATGCGAGCAGGGGCTTGGCGTAAATGGTGAGATGCAGGTCTACTTGGACGTCTCGCACCTCTCTCCTGAGCGCCTTAAAAAGCTTGAAGCGATTTTAGATATTTACCAGAAGTTTACGGGCGATGACCCTGCAAAACTGCCTATGAAAATCTTTCCTGCCGTGCACTATACTATGGGTGGTGCCTGGGTAGACTGGCCGGCAGCTGATGCTCCCGATAGGCTTTTGCGCTATCGGCAGATGACAAACCTTGCCGGCTGCTTTAACTGCGGAGAGTCCGACTACCTGTACCACGGCGCAAATCGCCTCGGGGCAAACTCGTTACTTTCTTGCATCTTTGGCGGGCTTGTTACGGCACTTGAAGTGGAGCGCTACAGCTCACATCTGGATGTTGATCCCAAGGTATATGAGGAGGCAAAACAGACTGAGGAGCTCAAAAAAGAGCGCATACTCGCAAGGCGCGGCCCTGAAAATATCTTTAAACTCTACGATGAGCTTTCTGAGTGGCTTGTAAAGTATGTTACGGTAAAACGAAATAACCAAGACCTTGCACGAACATACGAAAAAATAAAAGAAATTCGCGAGCGGCAGCATCAGTGCAGCGTAGGAGATGATAGCCGCTTTTTAAATCAAAGCTTTATTTTTGCAAGCCAGTTTGAGCCTATGGTAGAGATTGCTTTAGTGATCACAAAGTGTGCGCTTTTTCGCAACGAAAGCCGCGGATCTCATGCAAAAGATGAGTATGGCACGCGAAATGATGCCGAATGGCTCAAGAGCTCTATTGCAACATATAACCCAATCACAAAAGAGCCTGATATTACCTATAGGGCAGTAGACACGCGCTATGTCTCTCCGGTGTTAAGAGACTATTCAAAACATGAAAAAACTATTCCCCATTTTGAAAACCTTCCAAAAGAGATCCCGCTTCCTGTATGAAGAAAACTTTTATTTTGCGCATTTTCCGCGGCCAGCCAGGCAATCAGTACTGGGAAGAGTTTGAACTTGAACGAAAGCCCCATGCAAATGTGATCTCTTCGCTTATGGATATTCAGCGCAATCCCGTAAATCGAAAAGGGGAGCAAGTTGCTCCCATAGTCTATGAGTCGGGCTGTTTAGAGGAGGTGTGCGGCTCCTGTTCCATGCTTATCAACGGCAAGCCAAGACAGGCCTGTACAGCCCTCATAGATGATATTTTGGAAGGCGCAGATGATGATGTCATCACAGTGGCTCCCTTTACCAAGTTCCCGCTTGTTCGCGACCTTGTTGTGGATAGAACATCGATGTTTGAGGGGCTAAAGAAGGTCTTTGCCTGGGTAGATGCCGATAGTTCCCGTGATGCAGGCTTTGGCCCGAAGATCAGCCCGGAAAAGCAGGAGGTAATGTATCAGTTGTCTCGATGTATGACCTGCGGCTGCTGTCTGGAGGGCTGCCCCTCGGTAAATAGCCACTCCGATTTTATGGGGCCGCAGGTGATTGGCCAGGTGCGCCTCTTTAACCTCCATCCCGTTGCTGCAATGCAACAGGCAAAGCGCCTTGAGGTGATGATGGGAACCGGAGGGGTTTCAGGCTGCGGCAACGCACAAAACTGCGTGCGTGTCTGCCCCAAAAAAATTCCCCTTACAGATGCTATTGCCGCAATTGGGCGAGGCACCACCATTCAAGCTATAAAAGAGCTTTTTAGCCTGCCTGAGGAGTCATGAAAAAGCTTGTTTTTTGGATTTTTCTTTCAAAGCTTGCTTTGCTGGCTATAATTCTTTTTTCGGGCGTGCCGCTTATGCCGGACGAGGCACAGTACTGGACATGGAGTAAAGAGCTCTCCTATGGCTACTACAGCAAGCCTCCGGCTATTGCCTGGCAGATAGCTGCCGGCTGCGCACTTTTTGGCGATAGCGAGCTTGGCGTGCGCTTTGGAAGCTTTATTTTATCGACTGTTCTTTCATTTGCCATATACTGGCTGGCACTCGGCGCCGGGGTTAATCAGAACAAGAGCTTTTGGGCAGCGCTTACCTTTTCATTTTGCCCTTTGGGGATCTTTTCAGGCTTTTTTGCAACAACAGACTGCGCCTACGTGCTCTTTTGGGCTATAGGTGCGGCAATTGCTATTCGCGACCTTGAAAAAGGGCAGCCTCTATCGTATGTTTTGCTTGGCGCTTTTATTGGGCTGGGAGCATTGTGGAAGTGGCCTATCTACTCTCTATGGATTCCTGTGCTGCTATTTTTTTATAGAGATCTTGCGCGCGTTATAGGCGGGATGGCAATATCCCTTCTGGGACTTGTGCCAAGCCTTATATGGAACATGCAGCATGGCTTTGCCACCTTCTGGCATGTAAAGGCAAGTATCGACAGCCACACAACAAGATCCAACCCATTAGAGTTTTTAGGAGCTCAGGCACTCTTAGTGTCGCCGGTCCTATTTGGGTTAGTTGTATTTGGAATGATAAAGTATAGAAAAGGAAGAGCATCTCTTCAGTTTTGCTGGATTACGGCTCTTTTATTTTTTGCTACTATCTTCGCGGCCTCCTGTTTTGAAAAGGTGCAGGGCAACTGGGCCGTTGCTTGCTATCCCACCGCCTTTGTTATCATGGTCCTCTATGCAAATAAGCGCTGGCTTGAGGCGGGGGTGCTTGTGTCCGCTGCTTTAGTTGCAGCGATTTTCCTTTTGCCCATACCTTACCAAGCCAATCCCTTTAAGCAAAGCCTTGGGGTAGAAAAGCTGTCAGACCTTTTGCTTGCCACAGGATATAGGCCGGCAAGTGATTTTCTCTTTTCAGACCGCTACCAGCTTACAAGTTTACTATCATTTTATGGGCCCGAAAAGAGGCGAGCCTATTTTTTTAATATTCACGCCTTACGCCATAATCAGTTTGATTATTGGCCTACCATGCGCGATGACTCTCTTGATAAAACAGGCTACTTCGTAGAATTTTCCAGCCCGCATGATGCCGAAGCCTCTGCCGAGCGTTTTAAGCAAAAGCTTGCTCCATTCTTTTCATCGATTGAGATACTGCCATTTGCTGCCATCTATAAAGACCAAAAGGTCGCCATCATCCTCAAAGCTGTAGGCTATAACGGCAAAGAGCCTGCCGGCACAAATAAGTATTGATCTTATTTCCAAATAAGAAGATACACGGTACTGTATGTTTTAATATGAGGTATTTATATGGTAGAAGTAGATAAAGTAATATCTGGTACGTCCTCAATAGCTTGGACGTTGCGTTTTTCTGAAGGTTTGAGCAATGCCACAGTTGCCAGCGGTCGCATCATTAAGACTGTCGCATCTTCAACTGCCCTTCAAGAACTGGTAAAATATATACCAATGCCCATGGCGGTCACTGGTGCTTTTTGCGTCTTGATTGGTGTAGAAAGAGCCATTAAAGAATGGAAGCAGCCAGATGATCAGTATAGTAGAACTGATTTAATGAAACAAGTTGCCTTGGCGGGCGTGGGTGCTGTTGTGTTAGGCGCTTCGGCCTACTATTCATGGCCGGTAGCGGGTACTCAACAAAATCCTATTTCAAATTTTACCAATAATGCTACAGCGGGAGGTACAGGGGTGCCGACAACAGCCGTACCACTAAATCCTCCTAGTACTGTGCCTACGGCTTTTCCTATCTGTAGTTTCGCTGACAAGCACCTATTCGATAATAGCACAATAGTGCTTCCCCCTCATCTGGATACAGGAAGTAGCTGTATGTTAGAATTTGCTCCAGCGGAGCTTACAAATACATCAACAGCAGCCGTGCCGCTAAATCAGATGACCGCGGCTTCTGAGACTTTACAAAATAGTGATCTTTTGCCTGCAAGTCCTAGCACTGCGTCTCCGATGTGTACTATCACTGAGAAGCCCCTCGATGATAGCACTCTTGCAGCTCTTCCACGGGATACAGGAAGCATCTGCGAGTTAGGCGCTGAGCCTGCAGCTCCTCAAGATATTGCCCAGCCCATCAACGAAGCAGTATCAGAGGGTGGCTATTTTGCACGTTTTCGCAAGTGGGTGAAAATTTAGCCCGAGCCATAGACACCCCTGAAAGGGTGTCTATGAAGTTTGTGAAAAAATGCGTTTTTTTCGACCGCAGGTCTTTGGAGTGCTGCGATTCTTCGCAGCTTTTACTCCGACCACGCACCTTTACTTCCTTACCGCCCAAGCTTACAAAACAGATCTACATGAATCGGTAGAGGTGCTTTGTGAGCCTTAAGCGATCTTGAGATTAAAGTGTGTGCAGAATTAAAAGCTGCGAATAATCGCAGCACTCCAAAGACCTGCGGTCGAAAAAAACGCATTTTTTCACATCCCCGAAGTGGGGGTACCCTTGTTCAGGGCTGTTAAGATGGCTTTTCACTATGGATATCAACGAAGGCAAAATGCAGATAGCTCTTCAACCAAAAGAGCTATCTGCTTTTAAAGATACAGCTGCCTGCGAGCCTGCTGTATTTTATTACCCGCAGCCGGCTGTGCGGGTGATGCCGTAGTAGTTATCTGGCTTTTGGGCTACCATTTCTAGTAGCTCTGGACTTGCCAGGTTATGTTCTACGAGCAGTTTTACCACCTGCGGGCTTTCGTGGCCATACTTCATCTGCCGTTCTGTGTGGCCGGTCTTTGAGTAGGGCTCTAAAAGGTCTGGGGCTGTGCCGACTTCAAGCAGGCGCTCCCAAAGAAACTCTAGCCTTGTTCCATCGGCATACTTTTGCTCGCCTCCTGTTAGGCAAATGCACTCAGGAAGTGGGTCGAGGCGTGTTTCGCCGCGTGGGTGGACAAAAAAGACCATTGAAAAGCGCTCTTTATTTGGCTCTGATGCAAAGACGCGATGTTTGCAGCTTTTAAAGATGCCGTTCGTCATGTTCTCAAGCATGTCGCCAACGTTAATTATAAAAGCATCGCTTGGCACAACCACATTCAGCCACTGGCCGTTTAGCTCTAGCTGCAGGCCCTTTTCAGTAGCAAAGGGAAGTATGGTGAAAAGGTCGATGTCGGTGTGTGGGGCTGCCCAAAGAAGGGGAGTGTCAAGGTTTGCAAGCATATCGGCGCTCATCGCAGGGTAGTAGAGCGAACGAAGAAGTGAAAAGCCGTCGTGCGTCTCTTTATTGAGAAGATCAAGCGGCAGTGTGCTATTGGCATGCAGGTTAATTGAGGCAATAATTGCCTCTTCTAGCGGCACCACATAGCTATCAAGTGCGTTAAAGAGGTGAGTCATGGTCTCTTGGTAGCCCTCTTGGTCCGGCCATACGTTTGGAAGGGGGCTGTTGTAGCGTCCGATATGGTAGAACTCTTTATGGTCCTTCATCTTGTTGCCCTTGGCAATCTCGCTGGGAACAAAGCCGCGCGGGTCGCTATGCATCCACTGTCTCTTATACTCAAGATCTCTCTTAAAGAATATTTTTGCCTGCTCGTAGGCATTTGAGATGGCCTCTTTATCAACGCCGGTATTGCGTACAGCAAAAAAGCCAACTTGCGACATCGCATCGTAGAGGGTGTTTAGGAATGCTTCCCTCTTTTGAGGTGCGTAAAAATCTTGCATATCTACAACGGGAATGCGGATATCAAAGGTCTCATCATCCTGGCAGTATCCAGAAATCGAAAGCATGAGACCAACTGTCAAAAGAAACGAAAAAGATGCTCTAATACAATGCATAAAACCCCCATTTTTTTTGAGGCATCATAGCACTGAGGTCTATTTATAATGCACCGGCAATTTTCTTGGCCATCTTGCGAAAGATAAAGTAGTGGAAGGGGAGCATAATGTACCAATAAAGGCGTCCAAGGAGGCCTGTAGGGCGAAAGGTTGCTGTCTGGATAAGCTCTAAGCGACCGTTTTCTGTTGGCACGATGCGAAATTGGAGCCACGCCTGGCCCGGAAGTTTCATTTCGGCATAGAGGATAAGATCGGCTTTTTCTTTATCTTGGCGAAGAACGCGCCAAAAATCGACTGAGTCGCCAACTTCAAGTTCTGTAGGATGGCGCCTGCCGCGGTTTAAGCCAACGCCGCCTATCATTCTGTCAATAAAGCCGCGAAGCTCCCAGGCCCATTCAAGGCCGTAGTAGCCTGTATCGCCGCCTATGCTCCAGATGCGTTTCAAGACATTTTCTTTTGAATCTACCACCGGTTGACGCTGCACGTCCTTTAAACAGCCCTCAGTAGGCACCTGAATGTAGTTGCTGATGCTAGGATGCGACTCCTTGACTTCCCACGAATCCATCCAGGTAGAGACTACTTCGTTTTGAGCAATATTTTGAAAGGCAAGCTCAAGCGCTTTTCTAAACGAGATGTTGTTGTGGGGGAGAATTTTTTGGATTTCGTCTCGCTCTATGACAGAGTTTAGCTTCATGCTTTCTACTAAATAGAAGCAGATCGAAAAGCGGACGTGAGTGATGAAGACAAGCCATAGGCTAGAGAGCCGCGGCGTTAGTACCGGTACCGTGATGATAAAGCGCTTTAGATGGCGAAAGGAGGCATATTCAAGAAGCAGCTCCTTGAAGGTAAAAACCTCAGGGCCTCCAATATCAAAAATTTTGTTAAAGCACTCTTTGTTGAGCAGCACATGCGTAAGGTAGAAGAGAACATCCTGTATGGCGATCGGCTGGCACTTTGAAAGGAGCCATTTGGGTGCAATCATGATGGGTAGCTTCTCAGTAAGGTCGCGAATAATCTCAAACGAGGCACTTGCTGCGCCAATAACAATACTTGCGCGCAAGATGGTGGTGGGAATGGCGCTTTCTTGCAGCACCTTTTCTACATCAAGGCGCGATCGAAGGTGGGGGGAGAGCTTTTCTTCATTGTTAATGATGCCGCCAAGGTAGATAATCTGCCTGCAAGTGCTCTTCTTAAGGCCGTCAACAAAGTTTTTTGCACATTGAACTTCGATTTTGGCAAGGTCGCTTACAATTTCAGACATGGAGTGGACAAGGTAGTAGGCGGCATCTATCTCTTTGGGAAATCTGTTTGCCGTCTCAGGATCAAGTAGGTCGCCAAAAATCTGATAAAGCCCCTCCTTTTCTTCAGAAAAAACCTTCGTGCCCTCTATGCGGCAAAGGGCATACACAACATGTCCCTCTTCTAACAGCGAGACTATAAGTCTTTTGCCAACAAACCCGGTTGCGCCAGTGACTAAAACTTTCATCTCCTAAGTTTTTCTTTTTGGCGGTATGGGACGTGGTAAAGGTGGAAAAGGCGGTGAGGTTTCTTCAGTTGATTCAGCAGCGGGCGACACGGGGCGCTCTCTTTTAGCCGAGTGCTGAGGAGCAGGCGGCGGAGGACGAATGGCGTCAAAAATTCCTGCTTGGCGCCTTGCTTTTTGCGCTCTTGAAGCGCTTTTTTGAGGGGCTGCATCGGGAGTCTCTTTTGTAGCTGGCGGCAATGGCTGCTTTTTAGGTGCAGGTGGTCTTTTTGTAGCTTCTTTGGCAGGTGTTTCAGTTTCTGATGCAACAGGATTTACGTCATAGGTTACATTTCCTAATTTTAATCCTTCTTTAGGATTAAATATGCCAGTTAGGCTGTTAATTTCCGCTGCGGCTCTCGTATGGATGATCGCTTCCATTTGAGGGATAAGCGACGTTCTCCCTCTGGGCTGCATTTTATATTCTTTCTTATCAATATATAGCTTGCCACCTTTTGCCTCAGCGCGAGGGGTTTGAGGATATTTCGGAGAATCAGAACCTATTCCTTGCATAAACATGCTCCTTTTTCTTCACTATACTTAATAATAAATTTAATTAAAGAAAATTATTATAGAAGTTCTGTCGCTTTGCGATGGGGAAGCTCTTTTGCGCATACAAGATCGCCGTGGCTTTTGGGGATCAGGGTCCAGCGCTCTTCTAGTGCTCGAGTGATGCCGCTTAAAAAGGCCTCTTTTGAAGAAAAGTGGCTAGAAAGCGAGGTTAAAAAGTCGCCATGGGGGCGTGAAGTTCTATAGTCGGGCATCTTTGGGGGCATTTTTAACACATTCATCTCGTGGGGGCAGAAGTTCCAAAGAAGCGAGGTGTGGTGCAGGAGGCGATCTTTTGTAAAGTACTGGGCGTTTCCGCCAAATTTTTTGTCGCCAATCACGTAGTCATTTTCGCGCACCCTGAAGGGCACGTTGCCAAAGGCAGGCTGCAGCAGCTCTTCTGTCCATTCAAGCAGCTTTTTGGGGCAGGTGCCGATATCTACATCGCTTTTATTGAAGATAAAGGTAATAAAGAGGGTCTCTTTGCCAACCAGGACACAGCCGCCGCCGCTAAAGCGGCGTATGATGGGGATGGGATTTTGTTTATAGTGGCTATCGTCAACAAGTTCATCAACCTTGCCGGATATGCCCATGACAATAGCCGGGGGTGATCCTCGATTGATAAGGCAGAAGTTTTGTTGGCTTGTGCGCAAAAGCGCCTCTTCAAGCTGCAGCTGTTCGAAGATGGGCAGCTCGTTAAGAGCAACAAAGTGAACAGTCATCATGCTCTTCCTGACCCCTTGCTAGAGCAATCATCAGCACCGAAATATCTGCCGGCGATATGCCGGGAACGCGCGATGCCTGCCCTAAGTTATTAGGACGCACCTTTGAAAGGCGCAGGCGCGCTTCAGTTCTGAGGCCATTTACCTTGGTAAAGTCAAAGGAATCGGGTACGCGGATATTTTCTGTGTTGGCAAGCTTTTCAACTTCGCCCTCTTGGCGGCCGATATAGCCTGCATACTTAATTTTGAGCTCGATCTGGCGGTTTGTGTCGGCGCCGTAGTTGGTAACTTCTTGCGGGTAGCGTTCGACAAGGTCTTCGTAGGTAAGTTCCGGGCGGGCAAGAAGCTGGGCAAGCGAGCAGTTTCTGCCATCTATTACTTTGTATATTTTTGTGAGGCGAATCTCTTCTTTTTCCATAGCCTCTTCCTTGGCTTTTAGGCGGGCTAGCTGCTCATCAGAAATCATGCCTAAGGAATATCCTAAGCGTCGAAGGCGAAGGTCGGCGTTGTCGTGGCGAAGGAGGAGGCGATGTTCTGCTCTACTTGTAAACATGCGGTAGGGCTCATCTACGCCCTTTGTTACGAGGTCATCAATCATAACGCCGATATAGGCCTCTGAGCGTTTTAGGACGATAGGATCCTCTGCACGGACCCTCTGCACGGCATTGATGCCTGCCATAAGTCCTTGGGCTGCGGCCTCTTCATAGCCTGTGGTGCCATTGATTTGCCCTGCAAAGAATAGACCCTCAATAAGCGTGCTTTCCAAGGAGAAATGAATCTGGCCAGAGGAGACATAGTCATACTCGATAGCATAGCCTGGGCGCATAATCTCAGCATTACGAAGGGATGGAATTGACCGTATAAAGTCATACTGCACATCGAAGGGAAGCGATGATGAGATGCCATTTACATAAATCTCTTCGGTGGTAAGGCCTTCCGGCTCCAAAAATAGCTGGTGGCGCTCTTTATCGCTAAATCGTACCACCTTATCTTCAATAGATGGGCAGTAGCGCGGGCCGATGCCTGTGATTTTGCCTGAATAAAGGGGGGATCGGTGCAGGTTTTTTTGGATGATCGCTTTAGTTTCGGCCGTTGTGTAGGTGATGTGGCAGCTTACTTGGGGAAGCTCTTTGGGCTCTCGGGGGTCAAAAGAAAAGCGCACACCGGCATCACCGGGCTGCTCTTCAGTAAGGGAAAAGTCTATAGAGCGCCTGTGGATGCGTACAGGAGTGCCTGTTTTTAGCCTTCCAAGCTTTATGCCATTGCTCTCCAGGCTTGCAGATAGCCCGACAGAGGGGGGATCTCCCGCTCTTCCGCCCGACATGTTGACATCGCCCATGTGGATAAGGCCGCGCATAAAGGTGCCGGAGGTAATAATAACTGTTTTGGCGTGGTAGGCAAGGCCCTCTTTTGAGATGATGCCGACAATTTTGCCATTGTCTACGATGATCTCTTCGCAGGTTGCCTGTTTGATGTCAAGATTGTGTACCTGTTCTAAGCGCTGGCGAACATCAATCCTATAGGCATCCTTGTCTGCCTGGGCGCGAGGCGCCTGTACAGCCGGACCCTTTTTGGTGTTGAGCATGCGAAATTGTATGCCTGTTGCTTCGATGGCTTTTGCCATGAGGCCGCCCAGGGCATCGATTTCACGCACCATATGGCCCTTGCCGATGCCTCCCACAGAGGGGTTGCAGCTCATCTGGGCCGTTGTGGTGATGTTCATTGTGGCAAGCAGGGTGGATGCACCCCGCTTTGCAGCAGCGTGAGCTGCTTCGCAGCCGGCATGACCGCCACCAACTACAATCACATCATATTCTTTAGGATATTTCCAAACCATATACTTTCAATTGCTATTGGGGCGGCAAAATTTAAAAAGCGGCCTATTTCGACTTGTGTCGGTTCTCTCTGCTGCGCTTTTTACGCTTGTGCTTTGACATTTTCGCTCGTCGTTTTTTCTTTACCGATGACATGTATCGACTCCCAGTATGTTTAACTTATGTGCAAATATAGTACGCGATTCAGTAATTATTTTCCAGGGGAGAATGAACTTGTTATTAAAAAGTTTTGTTTATAACAGAAAAGGACAGGAAGGACCTAAAGGACCAAAAGGACATAAGGGACAAAAAGGCATCACCACTGAGCCACTGAGATCACAGAGGGAAATGAGACCAGAGAGAAAGGAAAAATAATTAAAAATCTCTCATTGTTCTCATTAATCTCTGTGTGCTCTGTGGCTCAGTGGTGATGCCTTTTTGTCCTTTATGTCCTTTTGGTCCCTTTGGTCTTTTATCTCTCAGCTAGAACGTACGGAGTATCCACCGTAATCTGATCCGGCTCTAGGTTGTCGTCTTTGGTTTTGGATTCTACGTGGACGCGCTCTATTTGGGCGCCTATGCCTGCCAGTTTTTTAGCGAGGTTTTCATAGCCGCGGTCAAGGTAGGCAAGGCCCGTGATAATGCTTACATCTTTTGCTAAAAGGGCTGCCATAACGTAGGCAAAGCCGGCTCTTAGGTCGGGAATTTCGATAGTACGGCCTGAAAGTGGCGTGGCTCCCTTTACTACGATGGAGTGGGGGAAGCTTTGCGAGGCAAAGCGGCACTGCCTGCCTCCAAGGCACTGGCGGAAGGTGGAGATGTCTGCACCCATCTCAACAAGTGTCTCGACGTAGCCAAAGCGGTTTTCGTAGACTGTTTCATGGATAACGGATGAGCCTTGAGCCTGTGTAAGAAGCACTACAAAGGGCTGCTGCCAGTCGGTCATAAAGCCTGGATGGACATCTGTTTCAAGGTGCAGGCCGCCATGAAGCGAGCTATCCCAGAAAAATTCGATGCCGTTGCCCTTTACAGCAAAGCCTCCGCCGATTTCGCGCAGCTTGTTGAGGAAGGTGATCATGTGGCGATGGTCTGCGCCCTCTACAAGCACGCTGCCCTTTGTGGCAATCGCTGCCATGCCAAAGGATGCTGCCTCGATGCGGTCTGTCATCACGTGGTGCTCTACTTCGTGGAAGTGGCGAGTGCCCTGTATGCGTATTGTGCGGTCGGTATCGAGTGTGATGATGGCGCCAAGCTTTTGTAAAAACAGGATAAGCTCTACAACTTCAGGTTCATTTGCTGCGTTTTTAATAACCGTCGTGCCGCGCGCTGTTACGCCTGCCAAAATAGTGTTTTCTGTTGCGCCGACAGATGGGTAGGGAAGTGTAATAATCGAGCCCTTAAGGCCATGCGGGGCATAGGCAAAGTAGGCGCCCTCTTTTTTCATCTGGCGATATTCAATCTGTGCGCCAAGCTTTTCCAACGCTTCTGTGTGGAAGTTTACGGGGCGAGCGCCAATGCGGTCTCCGCCTACTGTGGGCACTATTATATCCTGATCGCTTCTTGCAAGAAGCGCGCCGATCATCAAAATAGGAATGCGATTTGACCCTGAGAAGCGCTGTGGGACGTATGTTGTTTTAAGTTCCTTTGTCTGCACCTGGAGGACGCGTGCATCCTTGTCCCAGTTGGCTTCCATGCCGATTTCTTTGCACATGGCAAGTGTTATCTCCACGTCACCTATGTTTGGCACGTTGTAGAAGGTGCATTTCTTGTCAGATATAAGAGAAGCCACAAGCAGCTTCGTCATTGCATTTTTTGCTCCAGATGCCCTTACACTGCCTTTTAAAGGCTTTCCGCCGGTAACGCGTAGTACTTCCATGATTGTCCTCAGTGAGAAAATTATTAGACTACTGATTCTAACGATAAGCGATTTTTTCAGCAGGTCAAATTTTTACAATTTGTGATTATTTTGCAAAATAAGTACGCTTACAGAATCCAAAGGACCAAAAGGACCAAAAGGACATAAAGGACCAAAAGGACGGTGGTTTTTGTCCTTTATGTCCCTTATGTCCCTTTGGTCCTTTGGATGCAGGTACGAACTTTACTTAACCAATTATCTACAAGGATCATCTTATGTCATCCGTAAAATTCAAAGGCAGCCCCGTCCACACCAGTGGCGAGCTTCCAAAAGTGAAAACAAAAGCCCCCGATTTTGTCTTGACCGATGGCAATTTAGGCGACCATTCACTCAAAGACTTTAAGGGAAAGCGAAAGCTGTTATCTATCGTGCCAAGTCTTGACACGGGCGTCTGCGCCTTGTCGGCAAAAAAATTTAACGACGCGGCAAAGCAAAATCCTAATATTATGATTCTTTTTGTGTCGGCAGATCTTCCCTTTGCTCAAAAGAGATTGTGCCAGCAAGAGCATCTGGATAATATCCTTACGCTTTCTATGCTGCGCTCTAAAGATTTTGCAAGGGATTACGGCATTTTGCTTGTGGATGGTCCTTTAGCGGGCCTTTGTGCACGCGCTGTCGTTGTTTTAGATGAAAACGACAATGTGCTCTACACGGAACTTGTAGACGAAGTTACCCAAGAGCCAAATTATCAAAAAGCACTTGAGGCACTATCTACCTGAGAAGGGCTGGAAGACTTCCTCGTCATTTTCGTCGAGGGAGTGGCTGCCATGGTAGGAAATTGGAACGAAGTTTGCAAACTGGCCAATCTCTTTGCGGTAGGTAAGGTTTACGCTGCCAACAGCGCCGTGGCGGTTTTTCGCTACGATAAGCTCTGCTTGGCCCGGCTTGTCGTTGGGGTCGTAATATTCGCGGCGAAGAAGCAGCATGATGATGTCAGCATCCTGCTCGATAGAGCCTGATTCGCGAAGGTCTGACATCTGCGGCCTATGGCCTTGGCGCTCTTCAACCTTACGGGAAAGCTGTGAGAGGCATATAACAGGTATATCAAGTTCGCGTGCTAAGTTTTTCAGCATGCGGGAGATTTCAGAAATTTCATTGACGCGGTTGTCGGAATTTCGGGAGGTGGAGCTTCCTGAGATAAGCTGAAGGTAGTCAATTATAAGAAGTTTTATGTCATAGCTCTCTTTCATGCGGCGAGCTCTGGCGCGAAGGTCGGTGATTTTAAGGCCGGGCTGGTCATCAATAATAATCACATGATCTTGCATGTAGCTTACAGCTTCTACTACGCGGTGAAATTCTTCGTGGCTTAAGGCGCCTGTGCGAATTTTATCAGATTCGACCTCGGACTGCGAGCAGACGAGGCGATGCACAAGCTGCTCTGCGGTCATCTCAAGGGAAAAGATGCCGACGGGCATATTGTTTTTAAACGACACCTGTTCTGCGAGGTTGAGGGCAAGGGCAGTTTTACCCATGGCAGGGCGTGCGGCAAGGATGAGAAGGTGGGAGTTGCCAAGCCCATTTATCATCTTGTCAAGGTCGATATAGTGCGTAGGAATGCCGGTTACGCCTGGGTCGTCGTCTGATCGTGTAAGGTATTTTTCTTGCCTTGCTTCCAGATCTTTTAGGAACGAGACGTTTGCCTGCGCCTTAGCGCCGGATAAAATCTCGCTTACAAGTATGCCATTGCGATTATTGGCATGCTGGCCGATTTGAAAAAAGCTTGCCTGGGCATCGTCTAAGCAGACTCGAACATCTTCCGGGCTATCAAGGGCCTGCTTTTCTATCTCTTGAGCGGCAAGGATAATGCGTCTTAAAAGCGCCTTGTTTTTAACAATTTCTACATACTCTTCGATGTAGGCGGAGGTGCCGGCATACTGAGCAAGCGTTGTAAGATAGGCAACGCCGCCTACTGCCTGCAGCTTATTTTGCCGCTTAAGATCTTCAGCAATAAGGTGAACGTCTGCCGGCTTATCATTTCTGTAGGCCGACTTGAGAGACTGAAAAATATTTTTATGTTCTGTAAAGTAAAAGTCCTGCTCGTCCAGCCCGTCAGCTGCAATATTCAAGCTATTGATCGATGTCAGCATGCAGCCAAGCACCATCATTTCTGACTCTTTGGAATTGGGGGGAATCTTTACTTTTTGTAGATGTTCGCTCATAGGCCTTAAGTGTCTCAGGCGGCCTCAATTTTCTCAACATCAAAATGCATCGCATTTCTGTTAAGTACAAAATTTGCCCTTATCGAGACCGAGACCGTTATTTTTAGCCCCACGTTCCTGTAGGACAAAAATAACGGTCTCGGTCTCGGTCACGGTCTCGGTCTCGAGAGTTAATAACTGTTTTCTCGGACCCTTCCGGAGATGTTACGATCTTGTCTCTATCATGTTATGAAGCTCACCATTGCGGATGGGTAGGATGTAGTCCCTATGAAGGAAACTGTTGGGAAAAGCAGGGCTGAAGCTGCTTACAGCATCGAGCCGCTGCATCTGTTCGGGGCTTAGGCGGACGCTAAGAGATTCAAGGTTTTCTTTTAGCTGCTCAACACCTTTGGCGCCAAGTATGGGGATGACGCGGGGCGATTTTTGCCGTGTCCAGCCGATTGCTACCTGTGCGGGCGTTTTGCCGGTTTCTTTTGCTATATCCAGCACTGTTTGGGTGATTTTGTTGTTTCGCTCTGTCAGGTAGACCTTTTTCCAGACATCTTCGGTACGGTTGAGACGGGCATCAACTTTTGCATTGTTGAGGTACTTTCCAGTAAGGACGCCAAAGGCAAGCGGGCTCCAGGCGCAAATAGCAAGGTCTAGATGGTTTGCCATTGGGAAAAACTCCGGCTCTATCGTGCGCTCTAGCAAACTATATTCTAGCTGCAAGCCGATAAAAGGGCTCCAGCCTCGTATGTCTGCCATGGTGTTGCCTTGTGCTACCACCCAGGCAGGGGTGTCAGAGGCGCCAACGTAAAGAACCTTGCCTTGGCGGACGAGGTCATCTAGCGCCCTCATAAGCTCATCTGTTGGGGTGCGCTCATCCCACATGTGGGTCCAGAGCAGGTCTATATAATCGGTATTGAGCCTTTTTAGGCTTGCGTTTACTGATTGAACGAGGTTTTTGCGGTGGCTGCCCGACGCGTTGGGGTCTTTGGGGTTTGTTGAGAGCACATACTTTGTTGCAAGGACAAACCTTTGCCGCTCTTTAGCAATAAACTCGCCGACCATCTTTTCGCTAGTGCCCTGTGTATAGGTATTGGCCGTGTCGATGAAGTTGCCGCCGGCTTCAGCATATGTATCAAATACTTTTTTGCTAATTTCTTTATTGTCGCCCCAGCCCCACTCTTCGCCAAAGGTCATAGTGCCTAACGAGAGCTCCGATACGCGAAGGCCCGATCTTCCTAGAAGTTTATACTGCATACATACCTCGTTTTTTTAAGTCAGGCTAGCAGTTATGGTCGTTTTTTGAAAGAAAATGGTTTGTAACTTTTGTGCGGTTGATATAGTATAGTACGCTCAAGTGGAAAGATGGCTGAGTGGCCGAAAGCGCGTCCCTGCTAAGGACGTGTACCCCTACAAGGGTACCGAGGGTTCAAATCCCTCTCTTTCCGCATCTAGCCCCAAATGTTTATTTGGGGCTTTTTTTATTAGACCCCTTGCATAACAATACTTCCCTCAACTTAAGCCATTCTTCTCTTAATCTCGATCTTGATCTTGATCTTAATCATTCTCTTCACCTATTTCGCTTTGAAAATCGAGATCGAGATCGAGATCAAGATCAAGATCAAGATCGAGATCAAGAAAGAGCTTAAGTTGTCACCATTGGGGCAACGCCAGGGAGGTATAGTTATGCAAGAGGTCCTTTATGTCCCTTTGGTCCCTTTCACAAGGCTTAATGCATAAGTAAGACCCGCCACTAAGGCGATGGTTGCCCCCGCCGGCCAGTCGAGATGAAAAGAAATGAACATGCCTGAAAGGCAGAAGGCCATGCTGAGCAGTATGCTGATGCCCATCATTCTTGAAAGGTTGTTGGTGTAGATGTTGGCGATCGTTGCAGGCAGGGTAAGCATTGTCATTACAAGGATTATCCCGACAACCTGCATCAGAAGCACTACGGTGATGGCTATGAGAGAAAGTAGCAACAGGTAGAGACGGTTTACAGCAAGTCCCTGCAGCCTTGCTTGGTCTTCATCAAAGCAGATGGCAAGCAGGCGATGGTGCAAGAGGTAGCAGGCAAGGATTACAGCAACATCAAGTATGGTTAAAAAGATAAGATCTTGCGGGGATACCCAGAGGAGGTTGCCAACTAAAAAGTTTGTTAATTCGACGTTGTAGCCCGGTGTTTGCGAGATAAACAAAATACCTATTGCCATGCCGACAGACCAGACGGCAGCGATGACGGCATCTTCTCTCTGGCGGTACTTAAGGTGAATCCAGCCTATTAAGATGGCAGAGATCACCCCTGCTAAAAGAGCGCCCTGCAGCGGCGATGCCGCAGCGATATTTTTGGTGCGCTCAAGCCATAAGAAAAAGCCGATGCCTGCAAGAACAGAGTGGGTAATGCTGCCGCTTATAAAAGCAATGCGCTTTACAACCACATATGAGCCAATAATACCCCCGACAATTGAGGATACAAGACCTGCCAGCAGTGCGTAGAGCAGCAAGTTGTTTGTGAAGAGTGCTTCAAAAAATGAATCCATAACTAAAACGTTGTTTTGGCAAAATGCTGTTCAGGGGTCAAAATGAGGGGAAAGTGGTAGAGGCCTAAGGCAAAGTGTTCGCACACCTGGCCGGGAGCGAGGCTTATCACATTTCCCTGCACGCAAAGCACGCGCTTTACATGCTTGATGATCGCTTGTATGTCATGCGTTACCATCATGATAGTAAGATGAGATTTTATTTTATGAAGTATTTCATAAAAGTCAGCTTCTGCGACAACGTCGACAGCGGCAAGCGGCTCATCTAAAAGCAAAATTTTTGGCTCTGTAGCCAGCGCCCGAGCAATTAGCACCCGTTGCGCCTGCCCGCCGGAAAGGGTGCCGAAGCTTTTATCCTTAAAGTCGGTAAGGTTTACCTCTTCTAGCGCATGGGCGGCAATTTCTCTATCGCGCTTTGAAAAGCGTCCTGTCCAGCTAAGCTGTGAAAGCCTCCCGCCAAGCACAAGATCCATTACCGATATTGGGAAATTGCGGTCATAGTGAAGTGCCTGCGGAACATAGCCGATGCCGTTAGGGTAGCTTGTGGCAGGCTTTGAAAAGAGCGAAATAGATCCCTCCCACGGCTCAATAAAGCCCATCAGTAGCTTCAGAAGGGTGGTTTTGCCGCCGCCATTTGGCCCAATAAGACCCACAAACTCGCCCTCTTCGATGTCAAAGGAGACATTTTTTAAGATAGGCTCGTCTTTTGAGTAGCCAAAGGATATTCCCTTTACTGAAATCGCCTCCATTATTTTGCCCCCGCAAATTGCAAAGCTATCTCTTTCATGCTGCCAAAATAGTCCTCAGAGTAGGGATCTAACAGCACAAGCTTTGCACCGAGCTCATGGGCTACAAGTTCTGCTGCCTTTGTGCTGTACTGCTTTTGGATAAAGATAGTGCTTACCTTATCCTTCTTTGCCATCTCTACAAGGGTAAATAGCTTTTTTGGGGTGGGGTCCTTTCCCTCAAACTCTATAGACCGCTCTTCTATGCCAAACTCGCGGCAGAAGTAGCCATAGGCAGGGTGAGAAACATAGACAACTTCTCCCTTATGGCTTTTTAAAATAGCCTCGATCTCTTTATCTAGCGCATCAATTTTCGCAAGAAGAGGCCCTCTATTTTTTTGGATGGTGGGCGCAAGATCGGGAAAGCGTGCTTCAAGGCTTTTTGCCATCAGCTCGACCTGCACCATCATCATCTTTGGGCTCATCCATATATGGGTGTCGGCAGCGCCGCAGCCGTGGCAGTGGTCTTCATGGCCATGTGCTGTGATAAGGTCCAGCCCCTGGCGAAGGTCCACTATCACAAGCTTTGGATTTTCAGCCTCTAAAGCTGCTCTGACTCGCGCTTCAAAGAGCTCGCCCAAGCTAAACCAGATAGATGCTCGTCCAGCCTTTAGAATTTGCTTTGGTGTTGGCTCATAGGTGTGCGAGCTAAAGCCTGGCGGCACCAAAACTTCGCACCTCACCTGCTTGTCAGTCAGCTGGTCGCACATCCCTATATAGGGAGCCATGCTGACTAAAGCAATCTTCTCTTCTGCATACCCCAGAAGTGGAAAAAGAGAGAAGAAAAAGATAAAAAGCTGTCTATACATTACAATATCCTTGAAAAATCAAATATATGATACCTTAGTGGAGGATAGATTTCAAACTGGCATTTTTTTAGGACATTCTGTAGAATCGTTCGACCATGAGCCTTTTGCAAAACACGAGGGTTTGGAAAAAGCGATGATTTTGAGCTAGTTTGTCCGCCACGCAAGTGGCCGAAGCCCTGCCCCCGAGCACATACTCAAGTCGAGTAGGGCTCGGGGGCAGGGGGGCAAAATAGCTCAAAAGGGCGTTTTTGCCAAGCCCTCGGGTTTTGCAAAAGGCTCATTAAGGAGGGGTGTCCGAGTGGCTTAAGGAGCACGCTTGGAAAGCGTGTGTACGTTAATCGCGTACCGTGGGTTCGAATCCCACCCCCTCCGTCATTTCACATATCCTAACAAAAACAAAGTTCTAGAGACCTCAAGTGAATTTTTCGGTCACGGAAAAAAATAAAACACAGAGGCACAGAGAACACAGAGAAATAAAAAAATAATAAACAAAAGGCGTGTTATTGTTTATTATGGTTTAATCCTGCCTATCTTTGTTATTTTTTTACCTCTCTGTGTTCTCTGTGCCTCTGTGTTTTAATTATTTTGTAAATTCTTCAGTGCCCTTTTCATCGAATAGACCATCCCCTCCAAAAAGTACTCAATCCATGAGTTGATCGATAGCTTTGCCGGGCCTGTGTAGTAGTCCTTTGCATCGTGCAGGCTTATGGCATCGTAGTAGGCGTTGATGTCCTTTAGGTAGTAGTCTTCAAGTATAACAAGGCCATAGATGTCATATTCTGCTTGATGC
The DNA here is from genome assembly GCA_963826935.1 of uncultured Chlamydiales bacterium. Classification (GTDB taxonomy): domain Bacteria; phylum Chlamydiota; class Chlamydiia; order Chlamydiales; family FEN-1388; genus SZAS-7. Next base: position 1,059,888 of record CAWGYH010000002.1, read on the forward strand.
AGAAGAAACTTTGTTAAAAGCCTGGTAGAACGGCCGTTGCCGTCGTAGTAGGGGTGGATGGAATTCATGCCAAAGTGGGCAATAGCGTAGGTTATTGGCAGGCTATATTTTGAGTTGTTGACCCAGGCAACAAGGCTTTTCATGAGATGCGGCAGATCTTCGGCTTTTGGCGGAAGATAAAGTATGTTTTTAAAGTCTCCATCAAAGACTGCATTTTGGCCTTTGCGATAGCAAGACTTTCTAGAGCGCGATAGCACCATCGCGTGCAGCTTTTTAATCAGCTCTTCACTTAGCTTTTTTTTGCAATTTATGTCTTTACAATTCATGACTGTGTCATAGGCTGCAAGATAGCCTGTAAGCTCATGTTTATCGGGGCTTATCTCTTCCATCTGCTTGAAGATGTCAATCTCCCTTTTACGGGCAATCTTTTGCACTTTTTTTAAATTAAGCGGCCTCTTCGCCCTTTTCTTTAGCTTTTCTATAACCTCAAGCTTCTTTTTCATAGATGCTGTTATGGAAAAATGGGGGCGAAAGGTTTTCATAATGTAGTGAAAAGAAAGATAGATTCAACTTCTATTGGGCTAAGTCCGCCGTGGTGGCCATGGTAGGGTTTGCCGCTCTGCTCGGGGTTGTACCACCAGACAGAATTATCCTTTAAGGGGAGTATAACGAGGTTTCCTACGCGATCTATAAAGCGCTCTTCGACTGGGCCAAAGTAGCCCTCTTGTATAAGTGTATCTGTTTTATAGACCTTTGCAATATCTGAAAGATGGCTTGTAAGCAAGCTTAAGGCATCTTCTATGTACTCTTCCTTGAGGTGTAAAAACATGTCGCGCGATGAGCCGCAGGGGACAAGGAGCGCATTATGGGTGTTTCTTTGGATCATGTTTTCAAGCTGGGGAAGCTGCTGGTTTAAAAAAAAGGTCTTTTCGGGGTCTACTGCAGCCATGCCGTGATCGGCGGTAACAACTAAACAGCCCTTCTCTTTTTTTACATTAAGCTGTTGCCAAAACTCCTCAAGCTTTGTAAAGCACTTGTCGATTTCATTTGCCACTTCAACAGAATCCGGACCATATTCATGACCCTTTGCATCTATGTCGCCGATGTAGAAGAAATAGTAGGATTTAGTTTTTCTGCCGTTAAGCTTATGCGTAAGCTGGCTTAGGCCTTCGTGCAAATTTTTAAAGCCGCTCACTTCAGCTTGTGCGTACATACTTTCTGAAAAGGGCGACCTTGCCGACTCCTTTTCCTGAAAGGCAAAGGAGGATACGCCCTCTTGCTTAAGCTTTTCGTATATTGTCTGAAAGGGGAAGAGCTCTTTGGGGCGAATGCCTGCTCTTGCAAGGGTGTTAAACTGCTTATCTAAGGCGTAGGAAAAATGGAGCGGGCAGATGCAGCTATCTACTAGCGGCTCATAGTAAAACCATTCATAAATTCCTGACTGGCCAACGCTTAAGCCTGTGTGCATGCAGGTGACATGGTTTGTTGTTGTTGAGGGAAACTGCGAGGTAATTTTAGAGACAATGCCACAATCTATAAAGCGCTGAAGAAAGGGGTATTTTGGGGCAAATTTTTCAAAGTAGTCCCAGCCAAAGGAGTCTATAAGCAGCACGATGACAAAGTCGTAGTCATCTCGAATAAAGGTATCTTCCGGCAGTGTGGCAATCGTTTCGTTAGTAAGTAGGGATATGACAGTGTTTGGAATTTTTGAGAAGTTGTAGGAATCATAAAGCGGCTTTACGAAGGGGCCGATGCGGGACTTGGCGCAGGCCTCAAGCGACTTTTTATTTATCATGTTTTGCAGCTCGAAGTTTAGTATAGTAGGCAAGGCGCTTTGCAAGTTCGCGCTCAAAGCCTCGCTCGATGGGGGTAAAGTAGACCTCATCAGACACATTATCCGGAAAGTATCTCTGCCCTGATACACCATCTGCTTGATCGTGATCATACAGATATCCCTCTCCAAAGCCAACCTTTTTCATCCACGAAGTGGGGGCATTGATAATATGGCTTGGCGGAGCATGGTGCGAGGTCCTTTCAGCGTGGCTTTTTGCCTCGTTAAAAGCTACGTAGGCGCTGTTGCTTTTTGGGGCAAGGGCAAGGTAGAGGACAACTTGGGCAAGGTGCAGGTCGCCTTCAGGGCTTCCAAGCGTTTCATAGGCCTTTAGGCCGTTAAGGGCAACCGTTAAGGCATCAGGGTCTGCAAGGCCTATATCTTCTGCTGCCATTCGTATAAGCCTTCTGGCAAGATAGCGCATGTCTTCTCCTGCTACAAGCTGACGCGAAAACCAGTAGAGTGATGCCTGACAGTCTGAGCCTCTAACGGCCTTATGTAGAGCAGATATTAGCTGGTATCTGCCCTCTCCGGTCGGATCGCACGCTATGCGCTTTCTTTGGAGGGTGTCGGCAAGCTGCTCGCAAGTAAGATCGGCAGGCGGCGTCTCTCGCTGCAGCTGCTCAATCCAGTTCAGAAACGTTCGCGCATCGCCTTGGGCCCATTCGACAAGCTGGTTTCTTGCCTCATCTGTCAGAGCAAGGCGGCCAAACTTTTCTTCTATGCGCGTAAGGAGGGTTTTTAGGTTTTCCTGGCCAAGCGGCTTTAAGATCATCACCTGAGAGCGCGATAGAAGTGCAGGCGTTAGCTGAAATGAGGGATTTTCTGTCGTTGCAGCAACAAGCACTAAAGAGCCATTTTCAAGGCTCTGCAAGAGAAGGTCCTGCTGCGGGCGCGTAAGGCGATGCACCTCATCCACCCACACCATCATAGGCCTGCAAAAGAGGGGAGCCTGCTCTGCAGCATCAATTATCCGCTTAAAATCGCTTGTAGCGGATGTAGTGGCGCAAATTGTCTCTACCGGCAGAGGAAAACTCTTTAAATAGAGCTTTGCAAGCGTCGTCTTGCCGCAGCCGGGCGGTCCCCAAAAGATTATAGATACGGGCCTTCCTCTCTTTATCAGCTTTTGAAGCGTGCTCTCGGCATGCACAATATGCTCCTGGCCAACATACTCATCAAAGCTTTTAGGTCGTACTTTTTCTGCAAGTGGTGTATTCATAGTGTAGACAGTATAATGGAAATGAGCTTTTCGGTCTCGGGTACGAGAGATTCAGTTCAGGAGAGGCTATGAAAAATACGTTTTTTCCGACCGCAGGTCTTTGGAGTGCGGCGATTCTTCGACGCTTTCCCTCCAACCACACACCTTTACTTCCTTACCGCCCAAGCGTACAAAACAGTTCTACATCAATCTGTAGAGGTGCTTTGTGAGCCTAAGCGATCTTGTGATTAAGGTGTGTGCAAAATCTAAAGCTGCGAACAATCGCAGCACTCCAAAGACCTGCGGTCGAAGAAAACGTATTTTTTCACAGCCTCTACGTAGGACGAACCTCCGTTAGATTCTCTCCCGAAAGGAGAGATGGCTTTTTTCATAAGCTCTTCGGAATTTAGCACAGGTGCGTTATAAATAAATAACAATATATTTTACTAGTAAAAAAGTATAAGTTTTGTTACAATTCGAAGTATGAATATTACAAGATATAATGATCATATTTGGCGCGTTTCTGGTTCTGAATTAGAATGTGCTATGGAGTTTTCGGTTGAGGGAGTCTCCAGAAAAGATGGTGAAAACGAGCGTGAGCTCGTTGAAGCAATTACTCGAAGGCCTATAAAGGCTGGGGAAATAGTTGAATATCATGGCCGCAAGTGGAAGGTTAAACCAAGATCTGAGCATGGCTTTATTGCGAAGAAGATCTCTGAAAAGACCCGTCTACTTCATCCCGAAACGAACTCTTCGTTGCAGCGTTTCTCTATTGTTGCTCAAGGCAAACCAAAACATCTACAATCTGCGCCCCAAAGCCATTCAGCTTCACTTGAGGCTTCAGCGTTAGCTTTTAATGATCCCTATACCAAACTTGCATCTATTGCCTATGACAAGGGGTATGAAGAAAACTATTCTGCAAAGGATAACTTTGTTCCAAATGACTGCGACACCTGCCTGCAGGTTGTGGGTAACGATCTCTTCTTACGTACAACAAAGACAAAGAATAACGGGCCAACCGTGCAGCAGTATAAAGACTTTCTTCTAAAGCAATTTGGCGAAAGAAAAATGGCAGAAGTGCAAAAGGCCTACGGCATAAATTTTGATGATATGATCGCAAAAGATGAGCCCCTTACCCCCGAGCATGTCTATAGAATGAATATTGGCCTGTCAGCCGTTGATATGGATGATGTTCGCGATCTCTTTGCAAAGCTTTCCGCTCTTCAGAAGGTGCTAAAGTCGAAAAATGCTACAACTGCAGAGTCCATTTCAAAGGCTTCAGGGATACCGCTAAGGCTTATTCAATCCTTTTTGCCGCAGAAAAGGGCCTCCTCGAGCGAAGCTGAAAGCAGCGATGAAAGTGATATTGACACATTGAAAGAGGATCTTCAGGATTTTTGCGTTAGACTTGGCACGCTTCCAAAAGAGGTTAAAGAATGCACTGAAGAGCAGTGTCGCACTCTTTTAGAGCCTTTCAAGCTCGAACCAGATGCCGCTGAGCGCGCCCTTACCGGCCGCAAAATTCGCATGCCGCTTCTTTCAGGCTATTCAACAGCTGAGCTTGGCAAAGAAAAACTCTGGGTTGACCAGCAGGAGTTAAACCAGGTCTTTGAGGTAATGCGCAATACCGATAACTGGGATCTCTGGCTTGAAAAGCTAGATCACGTAGTTGTGAAGGCAAATCTCTTAAAAGGTAACAAAGAAGAGGGCTATAGACTCTCTGCAATAGTGCCGGGGCCAAAAGATGAGAATGGAAAAGAGCGCTACTTTGCTGTCACTCGCTGCGTAAGTAATGGCTACGGCGTATTTACCTATACGATAGAGCCTTTTGGTACCGATAGCAAGCTTCCTGGTATCTTTGCCTGTAGAAGTACAGCCAGTAGCGAGTATGCCTTCCATGGCCTGGACTCGATCTTAAACGACCTTAATGCCTTAAATCCTCCGGGCTATCAAGGCCAGCGCTTAAACGCTCCCTACGATGCTGCATTTATCAAGGAGTACACCATTCCAACCTGGGTTGGCCATATGGTTGATGGCCAAAGACTCTTGAAGGAAGGAAAATTTGATGAGGCCTACACTGCCTTTCGCGCCAGCAACAAGGCGATCGAAAGCGAAGAGACAAGAAAGTATAAGAGCAAAAATGTCGGCGACCTCGTAAAGGAGTATGACTGGCTCTTGAATGATCTGGGAATACAGATGGGTTATGCGGACCTCTTGTTTTCAGGCTATCTTGGCCTTTATATGAGACTTGTTGGCACGCCTAGCGATGAATTGACAGAAACGGATGCTCGCGACCTGAAGGCTCAGCTTATAGAGCTCAAGAAAGAGCTTCCCCAAGATGCTGAAACAAGCGGCATTGACAGCTTAATTTACGACCTCGATTACTATGTTATAGAAGGTACGCACGGTAAGGAAGTTGCAAAGAGGTATAATGACTTTTTTGCCACAAATTTTCGCAAGGTAGATACGTTCGCCGGACAGGTCCACCTTGCCTACCAACGTAAATCTGACGATATTATTCCCGATATTCTTAATGAGTGGTCAAATGCTCTTAATAAGCGCGCTGTTGAGGCAAAGGAGCTTCCCGAACATAAGCGCAAAAATGGCCTTTACATTACAGGACAGAGCCTTGGCGGTGCAATCAGCCAGGTGACGCTTTGCAGGCAGCTTGTGCAGGAAGATCGCATACCCGTTCCAAACAGTGAAGTGCACACCTATACCATATCTTCTCCGGGCATTCGCCAGGCTGATCAAAAAGCGTTTGTAGAGTATGCTTCCCGTACATCGGAACTCCGAGACGCTTTAGGTGCAAATCTTGCTATAACCCACCTTACAGAGGCAGCGGATTTCGTCTTCTTAACAGGGCAGGGCCATCTGGGAGCCGCTTACAATACAGATGAGCGCGAAATGCTTGCCAAATCTGTTGTCTTTCGCGCAGAAGTGCGTGAAATGATTCCCGGCGCTATGGATTATGCGACGGTCCATGCCACACAGTTTATGGAAGGAAGCCCCGGAAAGCATTATGATCTCACCCCAATTACCCCAGCCGATCTAGCCTCACTTGATGGCGTTAAGGCGGTGGTTGTACATAATCCTGAGCGAGGGAAAGAACTTTTAGCAGTAGCTAAGAGGATCAAGCAAATGTTCATGGGCAATCACCCACTGACAGGCGCTCTTCTTGAAAAAATCCCAAAGAACTCCCTGTTAATAAGACGCCACCTCGTCAAAAGCCAGGACCAAACCGAGCAAAAAAAGCAAGGTGTCTTCATCGTAAATGGCTAAGTCTAAATAGCAAACCTCTTCCTTGAATTTTAAAGAAAGATGAGATAAACAGTTTGCATGCAAAGCAAGGGAGTGTGCGCATGTTTTTTTGGATATCTCATATAGTACTGTTAACCTTTGTAATAGGAACTCCTCTTGCAGCGGTTGAAAAGAGTTTACAGAACCTTTCCTATGCAATCTACCCTCGTGATTCAGACTATAATAGCGCAAGATTCAACTACAACAAACGCTTTAGCGTATGTCCTGAAGCTATTTTTTGCCCTACCAACGTTAGAGAAGCCCGATATGTGCTAGGAAAGCTTATCAAGCATAAACTCTCTTTTTCCATTCGATCCGGGGGACATTGCTTTGAGCCCGGCTCACTATCTCCGGACTACATTTTTGATCTTTCCAGCTTTAATGAAATTATCCCCGACACCCAGACAAGTACGGTCTACATTGGGGCGGGAGCAAGACTACAGGATGTGATCGCAACACTTGGTGCAATCGATTATGCGATTCCTACCGGAGGTTGTCCAACAGTAGCTCTTGGGGGCCTTGCGCTTGGAGGCGGCAGTGGACAGCTCAACCGAATGTTTGGCCTAACCTGTGATTCGATTCAAAGTATTCAGCTTTTAAATGCCAAAAACCAGTTGATCACAGTCGATGCCAACAACCATTCCGACCTTTTTTGGGCGCTTAGAGGAGCCGGCAATGGCTCTTTTGGAATTGTGTTGGGGTACACCATGAAAATGCACTATGTTCCTGCTACCACTTTTTTATCGCTTGCATGGCCGTGGGATCGTGAACTGGCAAGAGAGGTCATCAAGCGCTGGCAAGACTGGATGCAGGTGGCTCCAAATTCGATTACTATGGTTCTTGCAATTGACAATCCAATAGAACCTACTGTAGCTTTTGGTAGCGTAGAACCAATCACCATTTACGTCTATGGACAAAAAATAGGCTCAGAGCCATTTACAGAATGGGAGCCGATTTTTGCGTCCCTTAATCCCCAAGTTTTTTCGAATAGTGGAAGCTATCTTGAAAATTCTGAGTACTGGGTTGCACAGCCATCGCTCCCATATAATAAGGTCAAATCGCGCATCCTCAAAAAACCGCTTAAAGATACTACGTTGGACTATATCATTGATTATATTGACGATGTAGGTAAACATCCCCGCCCATATCTTTCTTTTATGAGCTTTGAATCCTTTGGAGGAGCTGTGGCTACTAATGAGCCTACAGCATTTTATCCTAGAGATGCATTTGGCTGGTGGGAGCAAACCGTCTTTTGGGATGACAAAAAATACACCAAAGAAATTCTAGAACAGAGCAGAGCTTTCTATGAAGGGATTCCCGATGAAGTCTCAAAATACTGCTATGCGAACATTGTCGACTACGATTTAAAAAAGAGCTATCTCAAAAGATACTACGGCGACAACGTTCCTCGTTTGATCAAAATCAAACGAAAATATGATCCAAAAAACATTTTTCACTGGAAGCAGAGTATTCCAATCCAGTGAAAAAGGTTATATAAATATCCGCATAGTGTGGTAGGCCAGCGGAGTGAGCGATGCCCCAAAGATAAGAGCTGGAACATAGGTATGCAGGTTATCTACCCTTTCCATTCCCCAACCTCGTGTATCTACCAGATAGTCAGATGAATTTCTGGTGATATCTGTTTGTTGATATGCAAAGCGTGCTGCTACTAACCCAATGCCTGCGATGACTAAGCACTTCGCCGTAGTTCCCATGGCGCTGAGTGCAGAGCTTGCTACTGTTGATACGACGGCAGGTGTTGCTGCGACGGCAGCATTTGGTATGCCGGATTCTAACGCTCGGCGTATTAAATGACCTGTAATTGCTCCGGCAGCACCGCCTACAACGCCTCGCAATGCACATAAAGTAAATGACATAATGCCTCCATTAAAACATCTACTATATCAAAGGAGGCATTATGTGTCAATTAATTTCTATGTATCCGCCTTGAAATATTCTTGGTAGTCTACGGCAAAGGCGCTAAAGACTTTGATGATTCTTGGGTCTATTATCTCTGTGTCGTAAATGTTTACTTCCCAGTGGTCTATCTGGCTTTGCACAAACTTTCTTGTTAAACGAGCATAGATTTTTGTGGTTTTTTCAGGGTGTACGATGGCGATGCCTGCATTTGATAGGTCTAGGTAGGCAATAGCGACCCGGTCGCCATTTGCGTTGTAGATGCTATACTTTGCAGACTCTGTTGTAACCACTTGGCCGTCGATTACGCCGATTCTGTTGCCTCTCGTATCATAGACATCAAATTCAGCGCCCCATGGTTTAAAAAGGCCTGTGCAGAATATTCTGCCGATGCCTGTTGCATACCATGTGCCATTTTCGTCATAGACGTCATAGGAGTCGCGAAGGGGCTTTAAAAAGCGAAGCGAGCTTTTGATAACAGAGCCGTAGGGCTTGCCATCTGCATCCAGTTCAAATACGGTGGAAAGCTTATAGTCCTTCTGATGGACTGAGAAGCTTAAGGTGTCAGCAAAAGATGTGCTGGCAAGGGCTATAAAAAGGACTGCCAGTTTTGAAAATAGCTTCATTATAAATCTCCTTTATTGATTTTTTTTAATTTTTGCAAAGATGCCTGCAAGGACTGTTCCCGGGCCTATTTCAACAAATTCTTCCTCGCCTTGCTCCATAAGGTACTGCATAGATTCGCACCAGAGGACAGAGTGATTAAGCTGCTCGGCAAGGTTGTGCTGCACCTGTCCGGCCTTATAAGGCCTTGCGGTGAAGTTTGCTATGCAGCAGATAGCGGGGTCTTTAAGGCTAAACTCATTTAAAAATTTGCTAAATTCCTCTTTTGCAGGGGTCATATAGCGCGAGTGGAAGGCGCCGCTTACATTGAGGGGAAAAAAGCGAGCACCGCCGGCATCAAATGCCTCTTTTGAACGAAGTACGTCCTCTTTCAGGCCAGAAATAACCACCTGGGAAAAGGAGTTTAGGTTGGCAATATCCACGGTTTCAAGGCCGCTATTTTTGAGGATATCCGCCACTTCAGCCTTTGTCTTACCAATAATTGCTGCCATGCCCCCACCCTGGATCTTTGACATAAGCTCCCCGCGCTTTTGCACAAGGCGAAGACCTGTTTCAAAGTCAAAACTTCCCGCCGCATAGAGGGCTGAATATTCACCCATGCTATGGCCTGCTACAAAGGCGGGCTTTTGGCCCTGAGTTTCCTCCAGCTTCTTATGGTAGGAGAGGGCGTTTACAACAAAGAGAGCTGGCTGGGTAAACTGCGTAAGGCCAAGCTGAGATGCAGGGTCGCTAAGGCACAGCTCTTTAATAGAGTAGCCAAGAATGGCATCTGCTTTTTGTGTAAGATCGGGAAAGGCATCAAAGAGCTCCTGTCCCATCCCTTTTTTTTGAGATCCCTGTCCAGGGAAGAGGTAAACTGCCATAAATATCCTTTTTAGCCTATGAGCCTTTTGCAAAAAGCTCATCTACTTTACCGTTTAGGCCCTTTTTAATCATTGCAATTAATCCAGAATGTGTGTATAGTATTTATTATGAGTTATTTAGATTCGCCAGTAAAATACTATCCTCTGCGTCCCGATCTTTCTGTTGCTCTTACTCCGAGCGCGAAGGGCGCAAAAGATGCTGTCTATAAATTTAAGAGAGAAAGTGACGGCACAAGCTACATCGGCAGCACCGCTCACGTTGGACGCCGAGTAAACGGTCACGTCTATAGCTTTCGTCATGAAGACAAAGAGGCTGGCCAGTCTGCCGTTGCCCAAGCTGTTCGAACAAACTATAAAGACATTTTCTTTGGCGTTCTCGCTTCAAACGTAGAGGATGTCGCCTTAGAAGAAGATCGCTATGTCCAAGCCAACAAGCAAAAGGGCCCGCTTTTTAATAAAAGAAGGGGCGGCGGCGGCGGTGCAAAAAGGCCTACAAAGCAAAAAACAGTCTCTGAAAATGTAGACATTGTCTACAACAGTCCTAAAAAGTCCTACCCGCTTAATCCAGACACTTTAAAAGTGGAGCTTACGCCTAGCGCAAAAGGCGATATTTATGTCTTCAAGCGCACCGATGGCGACGAGGTTACACGCTATGTTGGAGAGACCGAGCGAGCGGTACAAAGGCGCTTGGGAGAGCATAGCCACTATGCGCGCCATCCCGAAAAGCCGCGCGGCAAAAGACGCCTCTACACCGATATGAGAGAGAACCCTGAGCAAATCGAGGTAAAGGTCATGTCTTCAAAAGAGCTTGGCGGCAAAACAGCCAGTGATGCAGAAAAGGGCCTCATCCGTTATTTTAAAGACCTTGGCGCTGAACTCTACAACGCCAACGGCGGTGGCGGCGGCGGCTCTGCACGTCGCACGAAGTAACAAGATAACCACTTCCAATCGGGGCCGCCTTCACCTATGGGGCCTTGTTCTCAGAGAAATTTCGGTCAACGGCGAAGCCTTTGGAGTATCCAAGCGACAAGGTCGCTGATACCGAAAAGTAACTGGGGTGAATAATATTTCACCCTGATATAATTTCTCCAGAGTGGAAAAAATTGGCCGTCCGCACAATAGTGTTTTATACCTGTTTTGGAGTTGGGTCGGAAAAGTTGGCGATAATACCATTGGGAAGCCTAGCTATCCCGTTTAGAAGAGTGATTCATAAATCTGCACTTTTCCTCTACTCGGTTTTTTTAATCATAGGATGCCATTAGCTACGCTGTTTTTCTGGCTCCAAATAATTTATATACACACCTGCTCACAACATGTTGTAAGGGCACATGGAAACCAATTTGAGTTACTTAGAAGTGCGACGATCATTCGTCGCTTTCACTTAAGACCCAGCACCCTTATAACAAAACCGACCAAGCTTAAAATTGCTTTAATCCTATGCCTTAAAGTTTCCCATTCAAGGCTTTAGGAATAGTTGTAAAGGTGATTTGCAGCTTGGGCGGTGAGGCTATTAGGGTGCTGGGTCTTAAGTGAAAGCGACGAAAGATCGTCGCACTCCAAAACCTACGGTGTGGCTACCCATAGCGTGACCGAAAAGCTTATGCTCTATTAAAGATCTTCTTTAATCACATCTACTCGGGGAGTACTTCCACGGGGTATCATATTTACTGCTGCATGCAGCGCTTGAGGGGAGGGGCTGATAAGAGAGAGCAGCTCCAAGTTGCGGATTCGCGCAAGGGCTTGCAAAAGTTCCGGTTCACTTTCGCAGGCGTTTATTGTAAGCTCGGCCAGTCGCGGAAAGTGACGCAAGACTCGGGCTACCTTCAAACTTTTTTCTCCTTTACTTACCCCTAAAACTACCAGTTTTGTTAAAGCAGGAAGCCTGGGGAGTGTATCGAGGAAGTCAAGTCCCTTATCGCTGAGAGTTAAAGAGGACAGATGACTGGGAACATCAATTGCCAAACTGTCGCCGGGATCGGTAATTATAAGCTCCTCCACACACCAGTAGTGCAGATCCAGTTTTGTCTGCTGGCCGATTAGCTGGAGTGAAGATAACTCCCAATGGCAGCTATTCAATGCATCTAACCTCATATGACTGGTGTGGGCGGTCAGCTTTTTGATATTAGAGCCAAAAACATCATGATACGCTAGAATTTTCGGAACAATCCATTCTGGCTTCTGAGGGGGCAGTAAAAGGTGAGAGCCTTCCTCTGTAAGAGTGGCCTGTTTTGTCTGTTCAAGGAGAGCGCGGCGTGCATGCGGCTCATTTGGGTGCCACGTTTTTTGTGTAATTTCCTGTGGTCTGAAGGTGGGAAGGTCTGCTGGTTCTTCAGCTAACTTGCGCTTAAAGGCCTCTTCGATACAGTCACGCACTTCTTCGGAAATCACGTTGATAGGGCATGCCTTTACGAGGCGCACGAGCTCGCGCGCTTCATCAGGATTGCGGGGATCTTGGCTGCATAATTTATTTTTGAACCATTTGTCGACAAGGTTCTTCTTTTTTAGGATGAGGGCTTTTTGCTGTTCTAGTCGATGCTCGATTTTATGCGTCCATGTGGGCTGCCATGCTATGTCGGGAGGGCCAAGCAGTTTTCTTCCTAAGATGGCGAGCAGACCAGCCGCCGGCAAAGCGACTTCTTCGGCCCATTCAGCCGATACTCTTTCTAGAAGTGAATCGTAAGCCGTGTATACCACACTAGCGGTTTGGCTACCCCCAATTTCATTGTCATCGATCGCAATAACATGCTCTATGGGGTGCTCGAAGGCCCAGTTATCGATCTGCTGGCCGCGTAATACCACTTCGTGCCAATTTCTATCTTCTTCGGTTCTTCCGATCAGGAAGCGGTGCCATGGCTTGTTTACCCAATCTATCTCTCGTATCTGGCGGGTAGATCTGCCGATACGATGACTGGATGACATGACGATCCCTACTTTGCGTCCCGTTGCCACAATCCGCGTTATCAACCTCATCAGGTTTTCTGAAGCGAAATCCTCCCTTTCTCTGCTTTTATCATTTCGCATCACTCCGTCGATATCGAGCATGATAATAGTCCAGCTGGACAAACTTTCTATATGCTCCGGTTTGACAAGACAGAGCTGGCAATGATGAGGGGCTCCTTTCTCTAAAGCAAGGATTTCGGTTAGATAAGAAAAATCCGGTAGGGGTTCCGGCTGAGGTGGTTGTGAAAGAGGAAGCATTAATCTATCGCTTTAAATAAGGCGTTTTTGGTCTGCTTTAAACTATATCAATTTACTCAATTATTGAAAGCCGTTCAACCTAAAATAGCGATTGTGTAATAGTGGTGGTAATGAGTACCTTACGTTTTTGTGCGCTATTTTCTTTGATAGTATGGACTTATGGGCTTGTGGCAATGCCTGAGCAGGTTATTTTGCTGCGCCATGGCGAAAAGCCGTCTATAGGCGATACGCTGTCGCCGCTAGGGTTTAAGCGATCAGATGCTCTTGTTACCTATTTTTCAAGTGGAAATAGGCCATTTGAAATTGCAACGCCGGCGGCAATCTATGCCCAAAGGTCAAATAAGAATCATAGCTCAACAAGACCTGTTCAGACGGTAGGTCCGCTGGCCAATTACTGGCAGGTTCCTCTCTATACCTTCTATTCAAGTGAGAAAATTACTAAGATGGTTAAGAGCATTGACAAGCGCTTTACCTCAGGCCTTGTGGTTATTTGCTGGAGCCATGACAATTTGCAAGAGATTGCCCGTACATTTGGTGTAAAAAACGTGCCTAATTGGCCCAGCAACATCTTTGATTGGGTTTGGGTTATTACATTTAGCGAGGATCAGGTCGCTTCGTTTGAGCGGTACGTGCAACCGCCAATCACTTCTTAATTTTTAATTTACTAAAAATCTCCCTCAATGTAGAGTCGGGTTAAATATACATAAGGGGTTTTTTATGAAGCTTGCGTCTTTCTGTAGCCTACTCGCTGTTGTAAGTCTCTCTCTTTTTGCAGATGAAGCGCAAAATGGCGACGAGATCATTAATCGCTCGCTCGATTATGCCAAAAGCCATGATGCTTTTAAAAATCTCTTTTTTTCAGAGCATGAAGAGGAGTATGTACGCTTGGTAAAAGAGGGCCAATCTCCAAGAACGCTCTTTATTAGCTGTAGCGACTCGCGCGTCACTCCTGAATTTATAGCTTCGGCCAAACCCGGTGATTTTTTTGTGGTGCGAAATGCCGGCAACTTTGTTGCTACCTACGACACAAAAATTGCATGGGATGGCATCGCAGCATCTATTGAATATGCTGTTCAGGTGGTTGGTGTGAAGGATGTTATCGTTTGCGGACACTCCCACTGCGGGGCCATCCAGGCACTTTTTTACGACCAAAATAAACTCATGACAGACCTTCCTATGGTGCATAAGTGGCTTGAGTGGGGAATGGTTGCTAAAAAAATGGCGCTCATAAGTCTTGGCCCTGATGTTGCAAAGCCGGATTTATACGCATCTGCCGAGCGACTATCGGTCATCTGCCAGCTAGAGCATCTTCTAAGCTATCCTTATATAAAGAAGGCAGTCGACGAAAAAAGGCTCTATCTGCACGGCTGGCACTTCAACATCGAAAAGGGTGAAATTACCTATTACAACCCGAAAACCTCCCACTTTGATCCCTTGAGAGGTCTTTTGCAGTAGTGATGCAACAATGAAAATATGATAAAAGTAGCCGATGCTTGCATTACACAACACATTGAACATAAGACACTTATGAAATGGTTGCCGGATAGATTGCGTTAAATTAAAAATATTACTATAATCAGAATTAGGTAAGGAACCTTTATAGAGGAGATAGACCTATGGCGCTACCAACCGGTGGAATGGAACCCAAGCATATTGAAGAGGTAACAGGTAAGGCGCCTGTTGCTCAGCCGCCACAAGAGACAAAAGCAAGCTGGATCGGTCGCATCTGGGGATTATTACGCAGCACCGCCCACAACGTAACGTATGTATTTACCAGCACATCAAAAGAACCAAGTAGCCGAGACAGAGACATTCTTGGTGAAAAAAAAGTTTCAATACAAAATAAAGGATCGTTTCCGACAGGAATTGGGGGCGATACATTGTTCACTGATGAAGATTGGGATATGTATTTGGAAAGTCAAAAAAAAACTTCTCAGCAAGAATCCCCTCGGACTGACACTGGCTCCTCTGCGTCCAGCACTATAGATGTAAGCGATAGCGAAATTACTGAACACGAACCAGTTGTTGCTGACAAAGAAATAGTTCGACAGTTTGAAGAGCGTTTGAAAGGACTCGAAAGCCTACAACAGACAATCCAAAGCAAACAAAGTGAAATTGACAGTCTCAAAGCAGAAGTAGCACGGCTACGGGAAGAAGCAAAATTTCCAAAAGATGCCGATAAAGGCCTTATGTCACGTAACCTCTCGCTAGAAAGACAGCAACGTGAATTAAGAGAACAAGCTGAAGCGGCGGGCCTTGCTATTGGCTTTTCGGCTCCCCAATATGAATTTGCGGCAGATGACCTCATAAATGCGTCAATAGAATCTATGTTCGAGCCATTTATGAGAGATGGCAAGCCAATATCCATGAGTGAGCTTGTCGACACAGAAAAAAATATGTTAACCAAAGACCTTCAAGCAGCTGAAAAATCGCTCCAAGGGCTACAAGAACAACTACCCAAAGCAAAAGCAGCACTCGCGGCCGCCACCGATGCAGAACCAGCTCGACAGAAACGGCTTGAGACTCTTTCTGGGCTAGCAAGACAAAAAGAGGAACTAACAAATCCTGTCGCTGAAGCGAGCGGAAACATCCGATCGCTTGAAAGTCAAATAGCAAGCATGCAAGAAAAAGTTGCGGCTCTGAAGCTTAGCGTTTCAGAGGCGACAGATAAAGTGATTCTTAACCAAAAAGGCAGTGAATTCATAAAGCTTTGCCAAGCGCTGGGTGTCATCCACTATCATATTATATCCGCGACCTATCACAAAGGCCCAGATCCCGCCATGGCAACAAAAGCAGATGATGCTGCGAAGGCAAAATTCGCAGAGGGCATAAAGAAATTTATTACGAACGAAAAGGGGCTGATTCGCCAGCCTGGCATCGATCTCTCACGCAAAGTGGATTTTACGACCAACGATGGCGAAAGGTTACTCCAAAACTTTTTTGGCACACAGCCAATGGATGGTGCAAAACGAAAGCAGCATGGCATGCCAAACCTCACTGAAGGTCTAAAAGAAGGCGTAGAGCGACTTCGTCACCTCCTGGCAAACTACTGCCAACAGCTACCAGAAAGTATGATGATTACTCCCGAAAAGCAGCAATTAGCAGAAAAATACCCAGCAAAGACCCTTCCTCAACTACAAGGTACACGCGCTTATATGCATCAACAGATAGCATCATTTAATGAAAGCGCCCAGGAGATCGCAGATATTTATAGTGCCCTAAAAGGCGCAGGAAACATCGGAGATCATACCTACACTGAAGCTTTAGGAAAGCTTATGGCAAAAGTAGATGGCCTTGTCGCCAAAGGCTCTATGCCACAAGAGAAAATCGACACATGCAAAAAGGATCTAAGCCGTCTCTATCTCGACGCTTTACTTGCAGAAAATAGAGACCTACCAGAAATCCAGCTTGCATTAGACCGCTGCCGAACAGTTGATGCTAATATCGACAACTTTGAAAGCCAACTTGCCTATCGCGGCATTGCGCTGCGTGAGGCGCCACCGCCACCACCACCACAACCTCAGCAAGGTCCAGTTGTCACGCAACCTTGGCGGGTAAGAGGGAAGAAATAAAGCAGCTAAAGCTTATTTGTCCTTCTTGATCATGATTAACGACTAGCTCTTGAAATATATTCCCACTGCGAATACGCTCAACGTAAGAAAAAGGGGAAATTATGATAAAAGTAGCTGTCGTCTATCACTCAACATATGGCCATACAAAACTTCAAGCTGAGGCTGTGCTGCGGGGTGTAAAATCAGTTTCGGATGTGCAGGTAGAACTGTACACGGCGGAGGAAGCAGCTTCGCGCATTGACGAACTTGATGCAGCGGATGCAATTATTTTTGGCTGCCCTACCTATATGGGCAGTATCTCAGCTGGGATGAAAACATTTATTGAAGTTGCATCTAAAAAGTGGTTCACCTTTGCCTGGAAAGACAAAATTGCCGGGGCATTTACAAATTCAAGTTCCTTTTCAGGCGATAAGCTCAACACGCTCGTGGGGCTGGTCATAAACGCAATGCAGCATGGAATGATCTATGTAAGCCTTGGCATGATGCCATCTGAGAACAAGCCGGAAGCTTATAATTCCAATATGGGTCCCGGCCCGGATGCACTCAACCGTCAAGGATCATTTATGGGACCAATGGCATCTAGTTTTCGAGTAAATCCACCAGACGCACCTTCTAAAGGAGATTTAGAAACAGCCGAAGCCTATGGCCGACGCATTGCAGAGGTCACACACCAATTTGTGCGAGGAAGAAAGTCGTAAAGCGGCGCCGAACATTGTTATTTTTTGCCTAATTTGTACATATCGGTCATAATTGTCATTATGCTTACTGAATCAGAATTTAAAGCATCTGTCAGCAGTTTTGCGGCTTGTACTTTTTTAGGTGGGTCGATGTTTTGTATTGCGCGGCTCATTGATGCTAAGGTCTCAAGGCCATGCTGCGCTCCGACACTCAGTTTGTTTGCGATTTCTTTAACATCGTTTAAACAAGAAGCGTCTGATACTGCACCGATGAGCAACAAAATAATTTTTTCTGCATCAGGACTTGTATATTTCTGCTTGATGTTTGTTGCAGTTTCGAATAGGTATTTGGCAACTTGTGGCTGTTCTTTGGAGGGCATGCTCTTAATAGCATTAAGCAAGGTTTGCTCTATGAAGTCGTTATTACAAAGCAGGGCTACTTTTTTTGCATATACATTTCGCTCTGATTCTTGAAGTGCCTTGTCTAGGTTATTATCAACTGTGCTGAGTTTCGTATCTTTGGGTAGACGATCGAGGACAGAGGAAGCAAAGATACGCGCTTCGGTGGACGTAAAGTGACGGTCTTCAATGATCATGCTTACCTTAGAGAGTATTTTTTCCGCGGTCTCTGAGCGCTTTTCTTCAGGAAATTTATTTACAATATTGCGTATTTTAGTTCCGCCATCCTTACCGCAAAGCTGATCTGCTCTGGCCGTATAGGTTCTTGAGCTAACCTCTTCATTTACAGATGTATAGGTGTCTTTTCCTGCTGCATATACTTTCTGTGCAGCTGCTAAAACACCTAATGCAACAACAGGGCCCCCAAAAAAACCTGCAGCTACAACAGGTACAGCAAAAGCCAAATCTGTGAGGGTGGGGGTAGTAAGCGACTGCCAGCAAGAGAGTCTTGCTACCTCAAAGAGACTTCTATGCGAAGCACCAGCTAAAGAACTCGCAGGCATAGCCTCGGATGATGCGATTTGTTGCACTCTTACTCCAAGGAGTGGTGGTTGATCTCGAGGTATCATCTGTTTTCTCCTAAACTGTTTAGTTCTGTTTGTATTACGTCGAGTAAATAGGCATACTTAGCTACTGCATGTGAAGCTGCGTTTTTTAGCGCTTTTTGGGCATCATTTCCTTCCCCAAGTGCTTTATGGCATCTTGCTGCATACAGGTAGGCGACTGCATTGTGTGGATCAAGAGATGTTGCAATGGTGCAAGCATTTATCGCTTCTGCATAGTGATTTTCTGCTATGAGTGCAGCAGCAAGTGCTGCCCAATTGACTGAATAACCAGGATCAAAAACATTGATGATTGAAAATACCTTCGCTGCGTCTGAAAAATGGCCATGTTCATAGGAGCGCCAGCCTACTTGGTGTATTTTTTCAAGTAACTCCGGAGTGAATTTGCAACAGTCAGCCAATGTCTGCGATTGCACCACGGACGTATCGAAATTTTTAATGCGCTCAATTCCTGCGATAAGTTCGTTGGTAGCAACGCTATCGCTTGCAAGTTCAAACTCAGCAAAAATAACCCGAAATGCTTGCGTCCAGGCCAATAGCGCAGCAGATCCTGCCTGCATCGCTTCTATTTCTTGCCTGCTGCGGTAGATTTCAAAAGGCTCTAAGCCTTCTACATAATTTTCCCTCTCCATTTCGCACTGCTTATCTACTGCGGCTGTAATTGATCCATAGAACTGCTCTTGCAGAGTATAGCGAGAGTTTTTCATAGCACCCCAAATGTACACTTTTTTCTTTAAACTTTAAAGTGCACATTTTGAAAAAATTTGTCAACGTATTATTTTTACGTCGAATATTTCCGATAGTTGAGAGCCCGGGCCCAATGGTGTCAACTTAAAGAAATTTATAGTAACTCTAGCCGCTGTTTTTTTCTCTCCCTTCGGGAGAGAACTCGAGTTTGGACATTTGTAGCTTGCGCATAACATCTTGGAGGTAAACCGTTCGGTCTCGGTCTCGGTCTCGACTGTAGACGTTGTGCAGGCGAAGCTTCGCCTTTAACTAAGCATACTTTGTAACACTCGAGACCGTGACCGAGACCGAATGGATCACCAATATGTACGTTAAGCATACAAGAATGGTGTCCGTCGAACCTTCAAATGTCCAAACTCGAGTTCTCTTTCGAAGGGAGAGATGGTATTTCACAACCTTTTCAGAACTAATATAAATTTCCTTAAGTTGACACCATTGAGCCCGGGCCTTGCCACGTTTTTCCATTCTTAAAAAAAGCGACTAGCCCTGGAACTGGCCATTTATGAAGTTGCCCACATCTTTTCGCCCACTAGGCGAGGTGAGCGTTCCAATGCCGTTATATAGGCCGCGACTAAACTGACCCACATATTTCTCTCCGGTGGGCCAACTGATCTTTCCTCTGCCTTCATATAAGCCATTAACGAACTCACCCTCATATTTATATCCGAAGGGCCCGGTGTACGTTCCTTTGCCGTTCATGGTATCATGATCAAACTCACCTTCGTATTTTATTCCCTCTGGCCAAGTGAGTGTTCCTATGCCCTTTCTTTGGCCATGGACAAATGAACCTACATATTTTCGCCCATCGGGCCACGTGAGCTCTCCGATGCCGTGAATAACGCCATTAACCCACGGACCTACATATTTTCTTCCATCAGGCCAAGTCAGGGTTCCGGTGCCGTTTTGTATGCCACGATCAAACGTACCCGCATATTTTCGCCCATCGGGCATAGTCACCTCTCCATTGCCATGCTCGCGGCCGCGAAGAAACTCACCCTCATATTTAATCCCATCGGGGTAGATGACAGTTGCTGTGAAGGTTCCTCCGGTAGCTATCAACTGATACACCTTGCTCATTTCATCGAATGAATGAAAATGTAACACAAGTTCTCCCATACTCGGGAAATCTTCTCTCTTAGGCACTCTTCTGTACCATGTACCATTTAAAACAAGTTTTGATACTTCCAGCCCTTTTGCATCTTCCTCCAGGTTTTCATAATATGCATCCTCACAAATAAGAGTGTGCACTCCCTTTACTTCCTTGAGAATAGCGATCTCTTTTGGCATTAGGCTGGTTTTTAGAGTGACAGGCGGGAGCTGTTTAAGAATTTTCTGCAGTATCTCTATCTGTTTTTCTCTTCCCAGCCATGAGGGGTTTTGAGCGTTTTCAAAACATTTTTGAGCGATAGTATCAAACGCTTTTCGTAACTCCATACTTTCTGCATACTCTGCCAGGTTGCGTAGTTGTTTCAGCATCTTATCATCTTCAAACTCTGTTAGAGGAAGAGCTGAGATTTTTGATGCGACGGCATGGGCGATTTTAAAGGCAATTTCAGGATTTGTATCCAAGTATTGCGCCTGCGTCCACAATTTGAGGAGGTCAGAAAGATCTCTACCTTTTAACGAAATGTTTGGATTGAATAGGTCTTGAAGCTGCGATATGTCAAGAAATGAATTAGAAGGAACTGTAAGGAGGATCTCTCCTTTTGCACTCTTTTTTTGCAATGCATCCTGATAGAGGTTTCTGAAATAGTGAGAGGCTCCCCAAAGCTCTGCCATCGGCAGGAGTACATCCTTCTTATCCCCACTTTCCGAGTGGAAGCGAACGCTTTGGAAAAAATGTGAGCGATCCAGAGGCTGAATTCCCCGTTCGGAATATTTTTTTCTTAAATAAATTATATTTTGCAGGAGCGATAAGGGCAGGGTAATTTCGCCAAAACGATCTTTTATATGGTAGTGCTGATCTTTGTTTCGTGGCATATTGGCAACTTTTTTTTCTAGATCTTCCCAAAATTTGGCTTCCAGCACGATTTCGGCAAGTGTGTTACATCCAAGCTTTTCAGCATCAGCTAGTAATTTTTTTGAGGGTGAGGACTTGACTAGACTGCTCAAAAGGGGCAGTGCAGTGGGATCTTGAGCCAACCGCTCAAGCCATCGAATGTTCTGCTCTGATGGGTCTTTTTCCCATTTGTCAACTGCAGACTTGATGGCGTCCAGGTCATCTGTTTTCTTCATCAGAACCCACGAAGTACTTGCCAAGCCTTTTGCAAATGCACTCTCTGCAAGAGCCAGGCGTTTGCCGCTCGGTATTTCCTTATAAAAGAGCGCGCTTACCTTGGCAAGCTTAGAGTCTTCCTTTTTAGAAGCATGGGAAGCTAACACCCCCAGCACTTGCCAGGATCGCTCGTGCCTGCTGGGATCTTCTATGATAGTAGAAGAATCGGAGGAGGCAAGCCATTTTATAAAGGCTTCGCGAGTCTTTTTATCTTTAAGACGTATATTAAGCCCCTCGATATTGCCTTCTTTAAACATATCAATCGTTGGGCTAAGAAAATCGTCAGTTATTCCTGTCATTGCAACCTCTTAGCAGCTACCTCTTTTCAAACCAAATTATAATAGTTTCTTTAATTCATGTATATAGATATTTGGACTAGCTTTAGGTGAAGACCTAAGTTGAGATTTGCCTCATTTGCTCTTTTGGTTTCGCCCCAAAATGAGGCAAATGAGGCGAATGAGGCAAATTATGCCACCAATAAAGGCAGATCAGCTTTTAAAGGGAATTACCTATCTTCGAAACACTGCTATTTGCAAGGTGTTTCGAGAGGCTGGGCTTGTTGAAAAGATGGGTACTGGGTTTATCCAAATATTTCAAAGCTATGAAGCTTGGGGCCTGCCCAAACCACAGATTATCGAAGGGGAGAATTTTGTAAAATGTATCCTTCCTCACGCATACCAGAAAGGCGCTCTCGGCTTGCAAGAGACAGATATCCTTTCGCTCTTTCATGTTCAGGATGAAATCACCATACACGACGTTATGAATAAATACGCAGTATCCCGAGCTACGGCGCAGCGATGGCTACAAGTGCACGTTGTCGAAAACAAAATCGAACGTATCGGGAAAACGCGAAATATTCGCTATAGGAGGCTGTGATAAAATGGGGGCCCTGACTTTAAAAATGTACGATGTAATAAGTCAATAAGTCACGTCTGATCCCTGACTGACCCCTGACTCTCCAGTGGCTCCTATTGCACCGACAGGGGCCGAATCCTTTTATTCGGCCCTCATTCTGATGCAAAACTACTCGATAGTTAAGCCCGCACTTGCCAAACCGGATATCTCTTGAGTAGGATTGCTACCGGCAGAAATGATTGAAAATACTAGCATTAAGCGTGTTTGCGCAGTTACTGGTATACTCAATCCTGTAAATGTTCCGGTGCAAACTGTACCAAATGGTACATTTGAACCTGTAAGCACTGGGGACAAATCAACAAGTGTTGCTGCAATCGGGCTAAATATGTCGTTCGGTGTAGTAGATGTCCATATTTGTGCCTGTATTGTTACAGTAGTGCCTACAAGTGATGGAACCGAATCAGTACTAAAATAGGCTGCAAGCGATGTGATGACACCATCGCGCGGCATTGAAAATGCAAAGCTATTGGGAGAGCCGCCAGGGGCAGAGGTATCGATGGTTGGTCCAACTCCAATGGGGATGCTGTCCACGGAAATGCCAAAACCTATAAGAGCAACTTTATTGGCTGTCCCGGTTCCTGAGGAAAACAAATGGATTTCATCAATCCCAACCCCAAAAGGAATAAATGTTCCTGCCCCTATTGCACCAGTTGCACCCGTGTCACCCGTAGCCCCAGTTGCTCCCGTGGCGCCAATGGCGCCTGTAGCCCCAGTTGCACCCATGTTACCCGTAGCCCCCGTAGCTCCCGTCACGCCGGTAGCCCCGGTAGCACCTGTTGGACCTGCGTTACCCGTAGCACCAGTTGCTCCCGTGGCGCCAATGGCGCCTGTAGCCCCAGTTGCACCCGTGATACCCGTAGCCCCTGTAGCGCCCGTCACGCCGGTAGCCCCGGTAGCACCAGTTGCACCTGTGTTGCCCGTAGCCCCAGTTGCTCCCGTGGCGCCAATTACGCCTGTAGCACCAGTTGCACCCGTGATACCCGTAGCCCCCGTAGCACCCGTCAAGCCGGTAGCCCCGGTAGCGCCAGTTGCACCTGTGGCACCATCTTCACCGGCGGCTCCAGTGGTTCCTGTTGCACCGACAGGGCCCGTCGCTCCTGTTGCACCAGCAGGACCTGTCGCGCCGGTAGCACTTGATGAGCCTTCAGGACCTGTTATACCCTGAGGACCGGTAGAGCCTGTAATGCCTT
Source organism: uncultured Chlamydiales bacterium (assembly GCA_963826935.1). Lineage (GTDB taxonomy): Bacteria > Chlamydiota > Chlamydiia > Chlamydiales > FEN-1388 > SZAS-7. The sequence goes on from CAWGYH010000002.1 coordinate 1,083,217, forward strand.
TAGGGCCTGTGGAGCCTTTATGGCCCGGGTCGCCTTCATGACCGCTAGGGCCTCTTGGGCCGCGCTGGCCTGTTGGACATATTTGGCATTTATGATGTGAGGGACTATCTGATGTGTCGCCGGATGAAGCTTTTGCCCGATTTTGCACTCTGGCGTCATTCTTAGCGGCCTGGATTGGCGCTGCAAATAAAATTGCTGAGGATGAAAGCATCAGCAGATGTGACAGAATATATTTCATGTTTTCCACCTTAGAAAAAAACGAATGGTAAAAAAAATATGCATTTTAAAGGAAGGGATTTTTTGACTTTCGAATATGCAACGTTTTTAGGCCTAGAGAAAGGGGGCCGAATCCTTTTATTCGGCCCTCGTTCTGATGCAAAACTACTCGATATTTAAGCCCGCACTTGCATAACCGGTTATCGTTTGAGTAGGATTGATACCGGCAGAAATGATTGAAAATACTGCTATCACGCGTGTTTGCGCAGTTACTGGTATACTCAATCCTGTAACTATTGCGTTGCAAACTGTACCAGATGGTACTGAACCTGTAAGCACTGGGGACAAATCAACAAGTGTTGCTGCAATCGGGCTAAATATGTCGTTCGGTGTAGTAGATGTCCATATTTGTGCCTGTACTGTTACAGTAGTGCCTACAAGTGATAGAACCTCATCAGTACTAAAATAGGCTGCAAGCGATGTGATGACACCATCGCCCGACATTGAAAATGCAAAGCTATTTCCATTGCCGGTAGCGGAAGAGGTATCGATGGTTGGTCCAACCCCAATGGGGATGCCTTGTATGGACGTGCCAAAACCTATAATAACAACATCATTGGCTGCTCCGGTTCCCGGGGAAGCCATAGTACAAGACAGACTCCTCGAGTTATCCCCAGTGGCAAAAGGAATAATTGTTCCTGCCCCTGTTGCACCAGTTGCACCCGTGTCACCCGTAGCCCCAGCTGCTCCCGTGGCGCCAATTGCGCCTGTAGCACCAGTTGCACCCGTGTTACCCGTAGCCCCCGTAGCGCCCGTCACGCCGGTAGCCCCTGTAGCCCCAGTTGCACCTGTGATACCCGTAGCCCCAGCTGCTCCCGAGGCGCCAATTGCGCCTGTAGCACCAGTTGCACCCGTGTTACCCGTAGCCCCCGTTGCGCCCGTTACGCCGGTAGCCCCTGTAGCCCCAGTTGCACCTGTGATACCCGTAGCCCCAGTTGCTCCCGTGGCGCCAATTGCGCCTGTAGCACCAGTTGCGCCTGTATTACCCGTAGCCCCCGTAGCACCTCTCACGCCAGTAGCCCCGGTAGCGCCAGTTGCACCTGTGGCACCATCGTCACCGGTGGCTCCCGTGGCTCCTGTTGCACCGACGGGGCCCGTTGCTCCTGTTGCACCAGCAGGACCTGTCGCGCCGGTGACACTTGCCGAGCCTTCAGGACCTGTTACACCCTGAGGACCGGTAGGGCCTGTAACGCCTTTAGGGCCTGTGGGGCCTTTATGGCCCGGGTCGCCTTGATGACCTCTAGGGCCTCTTGGGCCCCGCGGGCCTGTTGGACATATTAGGCTTTTATGATGTGAGTGACTATCTGACGTGTCGCAGGATGAATCTTTTGCCCGATTTTGCACTCTAGAGTCAGCCTGGATTGGCGCCGCAAATAAAATTGCTGAGGATGAAAGCATCAGCAGATGTGACAGAATATATTTCATGTTTTCCACCTTAGAAAAAAACGAATGGTAAAAAAAATATGCATTTTAAAGGAAGGGATTTTTTGACTTTCGAATGTGCAACATTTTAAGGCCTAGAGAAAGGGGCCGAATTCTTTCATTCGGCCCTCGTTCTGATGTAAAACTACTCGATAGTTACGCTTGCACTTGCATAACCGTCTATCGTTTGAGCAAGATTGCTACCGGCAGAAATGATTGTAAATGCTGCTATTACGCGTGTTTGCGCAGTTACTGGTATACTCAATCCTGTAACTATTGCGTTGCAAATTGTACCAGATGGTACTGAACCTGTAAGCGCTGGGGACAAATCAACAAGTGTTGCTGCAATCGGGCTAAATATGTCGTTCGGTGTAGTAGAGGTGTATATTTGTGCCTGTACTGTTACAGTAGTGCTTCCAAGTGATAGAGCATCATGAGTACTAAAATAGGCTGCTAGCGATGTGATGACACCATCGCCCGGCATTGAGAATGCAAAGCTAGATCCACTGATGTCGATGGTTCCATCACCTCCAATGGTGAAGCCGTTTGCGTTACTGCCAAAACTTATAATAGAAGCAAACTCGGCTGTCCCGGTTCCCGAGGAAGATAGCTCCATCGGCGCCCCCGCCCCAGCAGCAAAAGGAATAACTTTTCTTGTTCCTGCACCAGTTGCACCCGTGTTACCTGTAGCACCAGTTGCTCCCGTGGCGCCAATGGCGCCTGTAGCACCAGTTGCACCCGTGTTACCCGTAGCTCCCGTAGCACCCGTCACGCCGGTAGCCCCGGTAGCACCAGTTGCACCCGTGTTACCCGTAGCCCCAGTAGCTCCCGTGGCGCCAATTGCGCCAGTAGCACCTGTTGCACCCGTGATACCCGTAGCCCCCGTAGCGCCCGTCACGCCGGTAGCTCCGGCACCGGTTGCACCTGTGTTACCCGTAGCACCAGTTGCTCCCGTGGCGCCAATTGCGCCTGTAGCACCAGTTGTCCCGGTGTTACCCGTAGCCCCCGTAGCACCTGTCAAGCCGGTAGCCCCCGTAGCACCAGTTGCGCCTGTGGCACCATCGTCACCGGCGGCTCCAGTAGCTCCTGTTGCACCGACAGGGCCCGTTGCTCCTGTTGCACCAGCAGGACCTGTCGCGCCGGTAGCACTTGCTGAGCCTTCAGGGCCTGTTACACCCTGAGGACCGGTAGGGCCTGTAACGCCTTTAGGGCCTGTGGGGCCTCTATGGCCCGGGTCGCCTTCATGACCTCTAGGGCCTCTTGGGCCGCGCGGGCCTGTTGGACATATTGGGCATTTATAATGTGAGGGACTATCTGACGTGTCGCAGGATGAATCTTTTGCCCGATTTTGCACTCTAGCGTAATTTTTAGCGGCCTGGGTTGGCGCTGCAAATAAAATTGCTGAGGATGAAAGCATCAGCAGATGTGACAGAATATATTTCATGTTTTCCACCTTAGAAAAAAACGAATGGTAAAAAAAATATGCATTTTAAAGGAAGGGATTTTTTGACTTTCGAATTTGCAATGCAATGTTTTAAGGCCTAGAGAAAGGGCAATGGCATTCGGTTAAGGAAATTCACAAGATACGCAGGATGGCAAGAATCAGAAGAGGCAAGATCTTAGCAACAAAACAGGATCACCAGGATCGGGCAGGATAAATACAAAACGATGATAACGATTAGCGATAGGAACGATAAAAAAATAAAGAAGTGCATTTAATTTATCACTTTTATCATTTTAATCTGTAATTAATACCCTTTCACTATTTTCTCCTGCCCGATCCTGCCAGCGTAGCGGATCCTGTTATTTTTTAATAAAAAAGAGGTTCATAAGTGTGTTTCAAGCCCTTTTTACACTTTTTACAAGGCCTGCAGATCAATCAGGACTAGCTTTAGGTGAAGACCCAAGTTGAGATTTGTCTCATTTGCTCTTTTGGTTTCGCCTCAAGATGAGGCAAATGAGGCGAATGAGGCAAACTCAATTCGAGGCATGAAGCGCGAAGAAAAGCTTGAGCTTCCTGAAGTTGCTTTTCGCGAAGCATTGCTCTGCTCCCTTGCCTCTTTCGCACTCGGCAGTTTTATAAGATCTGTCTGATGTTATTCTTTTGCAGAGCGGATGATGGCAGTACCGCATGAGGCAATCACAAGAAAGCCTAGAAGCTCCAGCATAGAAGGGCGAACATCCCAGATCATCCATTCGATAAGGCCAACAAATACAACTGTCGTATACTGAAATATCCCAATCTTTGATGGCTTTGCATACTCATAGGCCATGGTAAGAAGAAGCTGCATCAAGATAAGTGATATGGCAGAACAGAGGGCAAAACAAATTGCCTGCCAGGTGGGTTTTTGAAGACAAAATAGTGCAAAGGGCAGCATCATCAGCGTCGATAAGAGAAAAAAGTAGTAGACGATTCTAAAAGGAGGCTCTGTTGCATTGAGCTTTTTTATGTAGATAAATGCCACAGCAAGCGATGCGCCGGATAAAAGCCCAATGACGTCTGAGGGGTTAGCAAACGTTTTTGCGTCAGGATGGATAACAAGTGTGATGCCGACAAATCCTATGAAGATGGTGATCCAGTTGCGCAAAGAGACCGAAGCGTTAAGTAAGAAGATGCCAAAGACAGGGATGAAAAGCGGTGCGGTATTAAACAGCAGCGTGGCATTCATAACGTGGATAGATTTCATCGCATAGGCATACAGCAGCATGGCGACTACACCAAAGCCTGCACGGTAGAAGTGATAGCGTATATGGTTTGTTGCAAGATAGCTAAAGCCCTGCATAGCGATATATGGGGTAGTAAGTAGCGTTGCTGCTACATAGACCATAAAAGTTGCGAAAAAGGACGATGAGCAATAAAGCGTGGTACCCTTTAAAAAGAGGCCAGAGAGGGCAAAGAAAAAAAATGCTGTAAGGCTGTAGAGAGAGCCTTTGATAAGATTTGGTTGTGGCAGCTTGTATTCCATATATTTCTTACCTTGCCGAACGCTCCACTTTTATGTCAAAAAACTTTACATATTTCTGAAAGTTGGGTAGAGCTTAGTTTTCGGAGGAATATTTTTATGAAGTATACCAATAATGAACCTATCATTGGCAATCTAGGTGCAGACATCCTTGGACCAAAAAATCAGGCGCGCGACAAAGAAAATCAAGATGTGATCTGTCCGCCGCGCACAGATAAAGGAATTGTAGCAAATCTTCGCTGGTCATTTTCTGACAGCCATATGAGGATCGAAGAGGGCGGCTGGGCACGCGAGACTACCATACGAGAGCTGCCCTCATCGCCCCAAATTGCAGGCGTTAACATGCGCCTGAAGGCAGGCGCTGTGCGAGAGATGCACTGGCATAGAGAGGCTGAGTGGGCCTATATGCTAAAAGGTGGGGCTCGCCTTTATGCAATAGACCAAGAGGGAAAGCCCTTCCAGGGAGATGTGGGTGAGGGTGATCTCTGGTACTTTCCTCCAGGTATACCTCACGCAATCCAGGGACTTGAAAATGACGGATGTGAATTTTTACTTGTCTTTGATGATGGAGACTTTTCTGAAGACTCAACATTTTTGCTAACGGACTGGCTTGCACATACGCCAAAAGAGGTGCTCGCTAAAAATTTTGGCGTCCCTGAAAGTACATTCAACCATATTCCCCAAAAAGAGCTCTATATCTTTCCGGCAAAGATCCCCGGCAAAGAGCCGGCAGGCAGCGCCTTTACTCACCGCATGCTTGCCCAGAAACCCCTCACAACAAAAAGCGGTACTGTGCGCATTACGGATTCTTCTAACTTTCCAATCTCTACAACAATTGCTGCAGGCCTGGTTGAGATTGAACCGGGCGGCATGCGTGAGTTGCATTGGCACACCAACGGCGATGAGTGGCAGTACTATATTTCAGGCAGGGCGCGCATGACAGTGTTTGCATCTGAGGCAACAGCCCGCACGTTTAATTTTCAGGCAGGCGACGTTGGCTCTGTGCCATTTCCCATGGCGCACTACATCGAAAATATAGGCGACACCACCTTGCGCTTCCTTGAAATCTTTAAAAGCGCCCGCTTTGCAGACATTTCTCTGGCTCAGTGGCTTGCCCAAACTCCGGCCGAGATCGTCGAGGCCCACCTTAAAGTAGATAGCTCCTTTATAAAAAAGCTATCAAAAGCTAAGCAGCCGGTCGTCCCTGCGAAGTAAGCATCGGGAGATTCACTGATCGCAGTGGATTGTGAGGTTGCGAAGGACATTGTATTCGTTTTCGGTGAGAAGATTGGAGTCTTTTAGGCGCTTGAGGGCGTCGAGTTCCTGCTTTACCGTCTTCGAGTGCGGCCGGATTATTTCGGTAATCTTTTCACCGAGTGTTAATGGGCGAAGGGTTACCGTGATATGATCGGGCTTTAATGTCCAGGCGGCGCCATCTGATGAATCCACAATTAAGCTAATTGGATCAAGGTCCAGAATGTCAAGTGCCATCCAGCCATTAACGACGCGTTCGATTTTGACTGTTTGTGGTTCATAGCCTTCCATTATGATGGTAAGCACATACTTGCGATCTTTATCGAGGGTAAGGGTCGTTGGCGTACTTTGGCTATTTCCTTCTTCGGTGACAACGGCTCCTGGCGGGTCTGTATTTACGGGAATATTTTGTCTCGTTCCATTAAAAATGGTTGCGCAGGATGAAAGCAGGATTAGATGCAAAAAAAGTAAAAAATGTTTTTGTTTCATTGTTCCGAAAGGGTTTTCATAAAGTTTTCTTTGTTTATGTTATCTACGCTATAAAATTTGAAAGCGGCATTTTTTTCGTTCATAATAAAAAAAATGGTTTTTTGCAATGACGTAAAGGAGGCGGTCGTTATTGTTGACTGCATCTGCAAGGAGACAAATTTCCAATTTGCCAAGAAAGAAAGGGGGGCTCAGCGTTTAGTGAATTCTTGTTGCGAAGGAAATATCAGTAACTTACACTTCTGCGATATAATAAATTAGAGGATGGCATGAATACTGAAAGAAGTAATAGCTTGCAAAGGCTGCTTTGGATTCCTGGGCTTCAAGAGCGCGTTAAGAATAAAACGTTATCTGAAACCGTTTCGCTTGAGGTTCTGAAAGAGCTGTCGAGGACGGTATAATTTTTAAGTCTTTGAACTTTCACAGAACAGAGGAATGGTTATGCAAGCAACAGCTACCGCTGATTATGATTTTACGTTTGTAGGACATAACTCACTTCCCCCAGGAACTTGCGTTACACCTGGAGCCGTGTTATCTAAATACTGGATAGTGACCAATACAGGTACGCAGTGCTGGCATGGAAATTGCGACTGCGAAAAGAAGTTTAATGTACTATTTAAACCATTTCCCTCGAATAATTTGGGCAACGATCCAGCACCTTCAATATGGCAAAAGTATGTTGACGCTGGAAAGACAGCTACTATATCAAGAACCATAAAAGTCCCTGACGCACCCGGTTCTTATACCGATTATTTCAGATTAATGACATCTGCGGGTGTAGTATTTGGACCGGTATTAACATGCAACGTCGTTGTAGAAAGACCCAGCATCCTAAAGGCAAAAGACTTCAGACGAATGCAAAGCCAAAACACATGGATCGCAGATAATTTTCTGCTAACTTTAGAGCCTACGAGCAATTCTTGGACAATACTAAATACCGACAAAAATATGAGTATTTCAGGAACTGGCACTGAAATCAAAATTCTTGATAATTTCTACTTAGGCCGCTATTTCAACATCAACCTCACTGAGCTGTACGCTTTTTGAATCATTGAAATCGGGTCAAAATTGGGTCAGTGGGTTGATTTAAGCGCTTTTTCAAAGAATATCCTTTATATAAAATTTGTCCTTGAGCTTTAGCTCTCTGGAGTGCGGTGCAGTCATGCACCGCTCTGGATTTTTAACTGAAATCTTATCATAAAAAACCTCAAGGCTAGATTAGTGAGCTCATTTTTGCTTTGGTGCTATAGAGGTAAAAGTTTACGCCAAAATTGAGAGCGGTGCATGCTGCCCCGCACTCCAGAGAGCTAAAGCTAAAAAACAAATTTGCTATCGCATCTCTTGCATGAAAAAGCGCTACAGCGGGTAATGATGGTTGCGAGGCAGAAAGCGGCGGTGTTGTCATAAGATGATTCTTCTTTTAAAACGACCAAAAATAATAGCAGGAATGGCTTTTATTAGCCATTTCTTAAAAGTGAGTAGATCATGGCCTCTCTAAGAAGCTTATGAATCTCTGGGGACTTTTTCTTTTCCGCTACAACAAGAAGATTAAAGATATTGTTATTGGCTAATCGTATGTCTTGTCCTGCAATCCCAATGCGACTTTCTTCCATAACCTCATGAGGGGCTGCAGATTCCAGCTGTTGGATTGCTGTCGGATACTTCTGGCGCATTTTTTCTAAAAACTCTTTATCTTTTGGATTTCTCTGTTCTATCCAATGCACCCCAAAATTATCTTCAAATCCAATATCATAATAGGTCTTGTGATAGATGAAGGTATCGTCGGTGAGATATTGAAACAATCTATCTAACCTTTCTTTTTGATGTGGATGGAATCCCTCGGTTTTTTTAAAAACAACCTTCAACTGTTCTTGTTCTGTTGCTGTAATGATACTGCTCGCGACCTTATTTACTTTTGCACCAGCTGCAGGAGGTAGGGGCTTTGCGACACAGCCAACGAGCGTGCGAAAGAGCGCAACGCCTCCCACGCCAAATGTCAGTACGCCTACGCATGCCGAAAGTGTAAAAATTCCTAGTGTGACAGCTACTGTTTTAGCCGTTGTGGCAGCATCATGCTTGCCAAACTCATCTGCAGCATGCCGGAGTAAATCGTCACAGGCATGATATTTATTAGAAAAGGGATTTAAAATGCTGTCACTATCCATATTACACTCTTGCCTCTCTTTTTGTGTAAACCTATCATATAAATAAATAAACCTTTCTACAGGAGGGCTTGATTTGGGGTAAGCGATTCCAAAAAGGCCTCGACTGGCATGCAGAGGATGTTTTTTTTGTACATTCGTTCCTTGCCTCGATAGAGAAAAATCCCTTTTGCCTCTGGATAATCTTCCATAAATGACTGAAGAGGTTGAAGGTCATCAAGTGAAATGTTTTTATTGTTTTTAACTTCAATTGCCCAAAATCCTAATGGGCCTAAAATAATAAAATCAACTTCAACTCCCGAACGAGTTCGCCAAAAGTTTACTGTGTGTTTTTCTGCTGTATAATCTTTCCATGCAATAAGATGCTGTGCAACAAGTCCTTCCAGTGCAGATCCGCCAATTTCAGACTTGCTGTCGTTTATGGAAAATGGCCTCAGTGCTTGAAATACGCCTGCATCAAAAAAATAAAATTTCGGATGCACGCTAAGCTCTCTTTTTGCCCTATTTGTAAAGACATGGATTTGATATGCGATAAGCATATCTTCTAGGATAGTGATCCAGGAATCTACAGTCGTACGCTTGACATGACATTCTCTTGAGATATTCGACACGTTCAGAATTGAGCCATGCGAAAAACTCATAGTCCTTAAAAATCTTGTAAAGGGTTCAATATTTCTTATCAACCCCTCCATTTTTATTTCTTCTTCCAAGTACAACGAAATATAGCTTTCCAAAGTTTCAAGGGGTTTTTCAACTGAAAATCGAAGAGGCAATAATCCAAAGGACAATGCATCATCAAGGTTGAAGAGAGTAGGTATTTCTCCAGCCATAAAAGGATGCATTACTTTTCGCAGGGCACGTCCTCCTAATAAATCTACTCCATCGCGCCTCAATTTTCGCGCACTTGAACCAGTCAAAATAAATTTCCACCTTCTCTTTTTTTCGATTAATAAATGTACTACAGATAGAAGACTTGGAACTTTTTGAATTTCATCTATTATAATCGTAGCTCCATCATCAAGTGCTTCAACGAGAGCTTTTAAAAGGTCTGGATCTGAGGAAAAGCGAAGCCTTTCTCCTGCAAGACGTAGATCGATAAGCAGAGCATTTGGATGCCGAAATGCTGCAAGCGTGGATTTGCCCGTACCCCTTGGACCAAGTAAAAAATAACTTGATTCTGGTTCTTGAAAGATCCTTTCTACTGGTTGAAAAGCCATAGTAACCTCATTTTGCCATCGCTAATGTCATTTTGAGACTCATTTTGACATTAGCGATGTCATTTTGCAACATAATTCTTCTTATTTTTCTTTTTAGAGATAACAAAATAGCCTGTCAAGTCTCATTTTGCCATCGCTAATGTCATTTTGAGACTCATTTTGACATTTGCAATGTCATTTTGCAGAAATTCTCTTAGAGAGTGAAAACAGGAAAGTCTTGTAAATGACAACACGAAAGTCGAGTGATTGATTGCACGAAAGTCGAGTAATTGATAACGTTAAAGTATAGTAAACGTATGGGTACGAGGCATGACACTAGCAGAACAAATAGCCGCGACGCTAAGTCGGGTGCATGAAGTCGCAAAAAAGCAAGGTGGCAATATTGTTGCCTCTGCAGATATTGAGCGTACAGATCGAGAATTACTTATTAGGACGGGCTGGCTTCAGGAAATCATCAAGGGATGGTATATGCTTGTTAGACCCGATGTGAATGGCGGTGAATCAACAGCGTGGTATGCCAATTTTTGGGATTTTATTCGAATTTATCTTGAGCATCACTACGGGGAAGACTACTGTTTGTCGGCTGAAAATTCTCTTGAGCTTCATGTTGGATCTACTCCGATTCCTAGGCAGGTACTTGCTATTACAACGCGAGGCGGAGGAAGGCCTCAAGAATTGCTTTTTGACACCTCTGTTTTTGTCTATGGATCGCCGGATAGTATGCCAGATGAGAAAATAAAAATTAGGGGTGTCCAGGTTATGACTTTGCCCTTTGCTCTTTGTAAAGCAACGCCTACTTTTTTTAAAACCAATCCAACTGAAGCGATAATTGCTTTAAAATCTGTACGTTCACATTACGATTTTGTTCAAGTGATTCTAAAACATAACTTTAAACGACCCGCCGGTCGAATTATCGGTGCATATCGCTTTCTAGGCGACGAAGGAATGGCTACGTCAATTGAAAATGATTTGCTAGAAAGCGGCATTAAGGTTCAGGCAGAAAACCCCTTTACCGAGGAGCAACCACCTTTAGGAATACCCAGAGCGCGCTCACCCTATATGGCCAGGATTTTTACTTTCTGGCAAACCTACCGCAAAGATGTAATTGACCATTTTCCTCCACAAGGGCGTTTACCGGAAAATCCCGAAGAATATTTGAAATCTGTAGAAGAGATCTATGCCCAAGATGCCTACAACTCCCTTTCAATAGAGGGATATAAGGTAGATCAGGATTTGATTGAGCGAGTAAAACGACAAAACTGGAATCCTGATACAAATAAACAGGATAGCAAAGAGCGCGATGTTCTTGCTGCCCGAGGCTATTTTGAAGCTTTTCATGAAGTAAAAAAGACCATTACCGAAATCCTTCATGGAGGAGATCCTGGAATGCTTGTTGAGCAGGGACTTCCCAAATGGTATCGGGCACTATTTTCTCCTTCTAGCCGTGCAGGTGTTATTCCAGAAGATACGCTTTACGGGTATCGCAAGGGACAGGTGTTTATTCGAAATTCACGACATGTGCCTTTGCCCAAAGACTCGCTTCTCGATGCTATGGAGGCATTGTTTACATGCATTAAAGAAGAAAGTCATGCAGGCGTGCGTGCTGTGCTTGGCCATTTTATTTTTGTCTTTATTCATCCCTATATGGATGGAAATGGGCGAACCGGGCGCTTTTTGATGAACGCCTTGGCATCTTCGGGAGGATATCCTTGGACAGTTATCCGAGTAAAACATCGAGAACAGTATTTCAAAGCATTAGAAGCTGCAAGTGTCGATAAACAAATTATTCCTTTCACAAAATTTATCGCAAATGAAATGTTCCACTAGGAAACGATGTGCGATTCTGCGCTTAATCTTCGCCTAGCCTTTCGCTTGGAGGTTGCTTCCGTAGCGGTGGTAGTCGTGGGAGATGGCCACTTCGCGCAGGTAGTGGATCAGTTCCAGGCGGCCGTTGGCACAAGGGAGGCTCGTGTCGAGGCAGGCAAGAGTTGGGGTGATGGCTTCCAGAATATCGTGGGGGAGGGCAGTTAGGGTGCGAACGTGAGCTTGGGGGGTGGCCTGTATCCAGCGGGCGGCATCTTCTTGGGAGCCAAATTGCCAATTGAATTTTGTAAAGAGTGGTTCTAGAGGGCCCTGGCGGAAGAGGCGGCGCATCATTTTAAAGCTTAGGCCGCACTGGAGTTTGCAGCCGGCGATGCGGCAGGCGGCAAATAGTAAGAAGATGTCGACGATGCTGTCTGCATCTTGGATGAATAAAAAGATCTGCTCGCGGTTTCGATATTCTAGGATGTTGTCTTGGCCTACAAGGCGGCGCAGCATTCTTGGCCTGCTAAAATAGTTATCCCACCAAAAGGTAAATGAGCTGCACGCTTTTTGAAAGTGCGACTGCTCTTTTTGAGAGCGGACAAGCTGCATAAGGGCATTTTCTAGATCCATAATATCCGGGGATAGGTCGTGATGGCCGAAGGCAGGGATGTTTTGGCATTTGGCAAGCTGCAAGAGGTAGTTTGGGCCGCCAACCTTCATCCCAAGGCCGAAGCTTGAGGCCTTTGTTCCGCCAAAGGGCTGGCGCTCGACGATGGCGCCTGTTATGGGGCGGTTTATGTAGAGGTTGCCGGCTACTATATGCTTTTTCCAATATTCAAGTTCGCGAGGATCCAGGCTGTGGATGCCCGCAGTCAAACCATAGGGAGTGCCATTTGCAAAATCTATGGCTTCTTGTAAGTTTTTGGCCGACATCACGCCAAGGACAGGGCCAAAAAGTTCTGTCTGGTGCATAAAGCTACTCGGCTTTACGCCAAGCTTTATGCCGGGCGTCCAGAGCTGTGTGTTGGTGGGATCGGGGCGCGGCTCTAAGAGCCAGCTCTCTCCGGGATCTAGTGTGCGAAGGGCTCTGAGCAGGTGAGGAGAGGGAGGGCGAATAAGGGGATTTACTTGGCAGTTCAGGTTGTAGCTTGAGCTGCAAACAAGGCTTGAAGCTGCATCGTAGAGTTGCCCTCTGAAACTTTCGCTATTGTAGACCTCTTCTTCTAAGATAAGTAAGGAGAGCGCGCTGCACTTTTGGCCGCTATAGCCAAAGGCAGACTGGATGGCATCTTTTACTGCAAGGTCGCGATCGGACACTTTTGTGACTATAAGACTGTTTTTGCCGCCGGTTTCAGCAAAGAGGGTGATAGTGGGTCTTCTATGGATAAAGCTTTTGGCGGTGGCAGTAGATCCTGTAAGAATTACCTGGTCAATTCTAGGATCTGAGACCAGCATTGACCCTATGGGCTCATCCCTGCAGGCAATAAACTGCAGTACCTCTTTAGAGATGCCGGCCTGCCAGAAATTTTGTGCAAGCAGCCAGCCCACAAGCAGCGCTTCCGGGGCAGGCTTAAAGATGACGCTATTTCCTGCAAGAAGGTTTGAGACTATTGCAGAGGTGGGGATCGATATGGGAAAATTCCATGGCGTAAGAACGAGGCTCGCCTTTTTTTGCGAAAAGAGATTTTCTGCGTGCGGGTGATTGTCGATCTCTTTTGTATAGTACTCTATAAAGTCTATAGCTTCAGATACCTCTGCATCGCCTTCAATAATCGGCTTTGCTACCTCTTGCATCATGCTGCCGACCAGCTTTTTGCGGTTTGATCGTATATTATTTGCCACTCGTAAAAGAAGTTCGATCCGCTCCTTTAGGGGGACTTGGCCCCACAAGGTGGCGTGGTTTTTTGCAAAGGCGCAGGCTACGTTAATTTGGTACTCTTGCGCGAGGAAGTGGGTGTGGATTTTGCAGGTGGGTCTTGAGGGGTCTATTCCCTGCCCAAGCTCTGATGAGACAAGGTTGTGGCCTCCTACTACCAGGTTTATCTCGTGGTAGTTTACCTCCCACTCGTTTACAATGCTTTCTGCCCAGAGCTGGTTTTGAGCTAAGCTAAAGTCGGTGTCGGGCTCATTTCTAAAGTGGCCGGATGGCGTAGGCTGTATTTGGTGGGCGTTTCTATTTTGGGTGCGCTGAGGCACGCTTTTAATGCTGTCGACATTGAGGCACGCTTCCTTAAAAAGCTCTTTTTGCTCCTGCCACTCTCGGCTTGAGGCCTCTAGCGAAAAGAGGTGGGTAAGGAAGTTATTGGGAGCTGTATTTTCATCTAAGCGGCGCATAAGGTAGGCAATGGCGTTATGAAACTCCTCTTTTTTGGCGCATGGAAGGTAGAGAAGCACCTTTTTCCAGATTTTTGGCATCACGCGCGTGATGTGGGGCGCCATGCCGGCAAGCATCTCTATTGTTAGGTAATTGTTTATGCCCTGACTTGAGGCAAGAATCAGCGCATAGGCGATGTCAAAGAGGTTGTGGCTTCCAATGCCTATGTGAACGGCTTTTGCATGCTCTTTTTTTAGGGCAAACTGCACCATCTTTTTAAAGTTTGCATCTGCATCTGCCTTTTTGTGAAAAGTAGCTTCGGGCCACTCTCTAAGAGATGCTTCCACGCGCTCCATGCCAAGGTTTGCACCCTTTACAATGCGCACCTTTATGGGGGCGCCTCCCGATTCTACCCTCTGAATAGCCCAAGAGGTAAGCTCTTCTAAGATTTTGTAGGAGTCAGGGATATAGCTTTGGAGGGCAATGCCGCAGGAGAGCCCGGCAAATTCCTCCTCGCTGAGCACTTCCTGAAAGAGCTGTACGGTAAGGCGAAGGTCCTTATACTCTTCCATGTCGAGATTTACAAATTTTTTATGTGCATCTGCCTGTCGAAAGAGGCGCCTGAGTGCTTTTTTAAGGCGTCTTAAGCTTATTTTATATCCAACAAGGCTGATCTGGCTTGCAATGGATGATATTTTAACTGAGATAACATCTATATGGGGGTTCTTTAGGTCTTCAATATTTTGCTCAAGGCGCGCTCTGGCCTCATTTTCACCAAGAATGGCCTCGCCAAGGCGGTTTAGGTTAATCTGGATCTGCGATTTTTTTATGCTTTTTAGCCGCTTTTCAAGCAGTCCCGCTTCACCTGGGGCGATAACATCCTCGACCTCTTTTTGCACAATTTTTTTAGCGAAGTAGCAAGATAGCTTTGGCATCATCCAGCCTACCCGGCAAAAGAGCTTTAGGCCCAGCTTTTGCCAAAAGGGTAAAAATGGGGGGATGCCATACTCTTTTAGCAGATATGAAAGCTGGTCAATAAGGCGCTTGGGGTCGCTCGTTCTAAAGCAGCTATCTAAAATATGCGATACAAGTGTTTTACTTTTTGGATCTTGTATTAGCTTTGCAATCTGCTCTTCACGCTTTTTTTCTTTGGGAGTCTGTACGCTTTTTGCAGCATCAAGAATAAGAGCTGCCACATCTTCGGCGATTTCAATACACGCCTCATGGCCCAGCGCTGCATCCTTCACCTCATGTATGCGCCGAATTGCCTGCTCTAGAGCTGTTGCTTTTTTCTTTTTGGTCATAAGGCTCTTCGTAGCCAAAAAATCATTAAATTAAAAGTTAATTTATGGGTTTTGAAGAGCCAAAAGGAGATAATTGCTCTTCTGTTCAATGGGGAGTGCATGGTAAAATAGCTGCTTAAATGAGGTAGTTTATGCATAAGTGGTTAATTATTTTGTTTGTTTTTAGTGCAAAGTTGCTTGTTGCTGATAGTAATGTGCTTCTATTTTCAGGGAGTACTCGGGTAGATTCTTATAATAAGAAGCTCATTGTAGAGGCGGCAAATATTGCGTATGAGCTTGGGGCAACGCCCACAATCATCGACTTAAAAGAATATCCCATTCCCTTTTATGATGGGGATCTGGAGCAGGAATCGGGCATGCCCGAACATGCGCGGCTCATAAGGCAGCAGATGGTTGATTCTCAGGTAATTGTGATTGCATCGCCTGAGTATAACCACTCAATTTCGGCTATATTAAAAAATGTTATCGACTGGACCTCGCGAAAAGAAGATGGCGGCTCATCAAGAGATGCCTATAAAGGCAAAACCTTTATCCTGCTGAGCACATCTACCGGAGGCGGGGGCGGCAAGCGCGGCCTTGTGCACCTTCGCGAGATCATCAAGGCAATAGGCGGCACGCTGCATGAAAAAGAGCTCTCTATAGGCAGTGCCAAGAGCGTATTTGACAGCGATGGCACCCTAAAAGACCCAGAAATAAAATCAAAACTTTATGAATTGTTAGCGGAAATAATAGTAAAATAGGAGATAACTATGACAACAGCATTAAGACAAGCAGCATTTGCATTAGCAGTAGATCATCCGGATCTAGCACTAAGTGCCGCAAAAAGAATTACTGATGAGGAGATTCGAGACAACACAATTGGCAAGGTTGTGAAGGGCCATATTGAAGGACAAAATGACCTTGCAAGGTTTACTACAGCTTTACAAATGGTAAGGGAAATAAAGCTTATTCCAGCAAAAGAGCGCGCCTTGCATAGAATCGACCGCCATGCAAAAACGGCGGGATTGGAATCGGTAAAAGAGTCTGTGAAATCTGTTGCAAAAGAGCTTGGCTGCAATCCTGACAACGTAGAAAGAAAGCGTCAGGAAAAAACCCAAAAATTTCAGCTGTTAGCATTTGGAGAAACAGCACCGTTAAGAGCCTTCTTTTATGCAGCACAAATGGCTGAAGGAAGAGATGAAGCTATCGCTACGCTACTTGATAAATTTGACTACGGCCCGAAGTCTGATCACGATTATAAATCAGCAGATGAACAAAGACTGGAACTCTTTAAGCAAAGAGGGGATGCGATACCTTTAGAGACTACGAGATACTCTAAACAGCTTGAAAAAATAGCCCGCAAATTTGTCTCGCTCTGCATGTGGGAGGAGGCAAAAGATACAATAAAATTGATTGAAGACTCAATCGTCAGAGCGCATGCTACAAGCCCAACCGGCAGCATTGTACGCCTCGTAAACCAGTTAAACCCAAGAAGAGAATTTGAGTTTACTGCTTTGAGGTAGGATGGTTCTTCACCCTCTAAAATTCCTTCCAGAAATTGTCTTGTTTTTCCAGCGGCAGCTGGAGTACAGCTTTAGCCCCGTGTGAAATGAAAGGCCGGAAGGCCTGTAATGGAACGCGGGGTTCCTGTGCACACCCCATTCAGGGAGCAGCGGATGCTGCGAAACACACGCGCAAGTTTCGCAGCATCCGCCGCTCTATTTTTATCACTCAACTGTTCCCCACGTTCCATTTCAGGCCTAACCGGCCTTCCACTACACGTGGGGCTAAAGCTGTACTCCAGCTGCCGCTGGAAAAACAAGACAATTCAATTCCTGGGTGGATTCTACAGGGCTCGGGGTTATATTCTGATAGCTCCCTGAGGCTGTGAAAAAATGTAGCTTCGAGCGCAGCTCTTTGGAGTGCGACAATTTTTTGTCGCTTTCATTTTCGACCACGCACCTTTGCTTCCTTATCGATTAAGGCTTACAAAACACATCTACATCAATCGGTAGAGGTGCTTTGTAAGCCTTAAGCGATCTTGCGATTAAGGTGTGTGCAAAATCTAAAGCGGCGAAGAATCGCCGCACTCCAAAGACCTGCGGTCGAAGAAAACGTATTTTTTCACAGCCTCCCTGGCCTCCGCTGACGCTTCAACCAGGGCTATGATATTCCGCTCTTTCAGAGCTTAAAACTATCTACAGCTTTTGAAGTGAGGGCCTCTATCGCCAGGTCGTCACTAAGCCAGAGCTGTTGGCTGTAGAGGGTCTTTATTTGAAGGTCTGCAACAGCCTGGTTTATGGTATTTGGGATCTGATTTGCGCCCAGGTAGTGAAAGACGTGGATTTCATCTACGCCCATTTCAGCGAGACTGTTGTGGACGGAGATTAAGTTGTAGAGCTGGTCATCGGCAAAGAGCACTTTGTCGGGGATAAAGCCTATTGAGTCTAAAAATGCTTCCAGCACATCGCCCTTCGGGTAGCCTCCCGAAAAGAGGATGCCGCCCTTAAAGAGGGGCGATGGGCCTCTTCCTGTAATTTCTGCAAGCTCAAAAGGCGGAATATGAGTGAAGGTAGACTCAAAAGAGATGTTAAGGCGGCTAAGTTCAGCAATTCGCCAGTCGGGAACTGAGGGGATTTTGCCGAAGCCGACACTTGACACTGCAGTGAGCGCCATCACAGGGATATTTCTTGCCTTTAGGCGGTTGATAAATTCTACGGCTCGCTCCTCGATTAGACTTGAGCGCTCTTGCAAAGAAACAATGCTTGTAATTTCTGCCATCTCAAGAGGGCTTAGGTGGCTTGCATGCTTGTGGCGAAGTTCAAATAGAAGCCGCTGGTTTGGCAGGCGCATGATGGCATCTTTCGGCTCTATAAGGACGCGGTCTACATCTAGTATGACGAGGCTATTGGGGGTAAAGCTGTCGGCTGCCCAGAAAAGGGGGTCGAAGCTGTCTGTCTGTAAAAGTGCTCCAAAGAGTGTCTGAGAGCAGGCTATTATAACAAGTAAAAATTTAAGCAAGTGGTTCATCTTCTATCTCGTCCTTTTTATGTTCTATGGGACGCGTGATAAGCATCACGGGCCTCTTTCCCGTAATGTAGAGATAGCTCCAGTGGAAAAATACTTTAAAGCGGCTCTTAAAGTCTATAAGGTAGAGTATGTGCACCGCCGACCAGATCGCCCAAGCAAAAAAGCCCATAAGCTTGATTTTGCCCATCATTCCCACAGCTTTTCCCTTTCCTATAGTGGCTAAAGACCCTCTGTCGTGGTATTTAAAGGGTTTCCTATTGGCTTTTGGGATCTCTTTTAGGATGATCTTTGCAACGTAGCGTCCCTGCTGTTTTGCTACTGGAGCAAGGCCGGGAAGGGGAGTGCCATTTTCTGTGGGAAAGTTAGCCGCATCTCCGATTACGAAGATGTTGTCATAGCCTGGTATGCTCATATCGGACTCTACAATGGCTCTTCCCTGGCGATCAAGCGGCGTGTCGAGCGTTTTTAAAAGAGGGGAGGCGATATTTCCTGCTGCCCACAGCACTGTCGGGGCAACGAGCAGTTCATGATTTATGAGTACGCCCTCTTCGGTGATGGCCGTAACCTTCTGGTTTAAGAGGACTGTAACGCCAAGCTTTTCAAGATCGCTCTTTGCACGAGTAGAGAGTGCGTCAGGAAAGCCCGGAAGCACGCAGGATGCTCCCTCGATTAAGAATATTTTTGCCTGGTCGGGGCGGATCTTGCTAAATTTTTTCTTCATATCTGTGAAGGCAATTTCAGCGATAGATCCGGCAAGCTCTACGCCGGTAGGCCCGGCTCCAACAATGGCAAAGCGCAAAAATTTAGAAGCTTCTGCATGATTTGAGGCACGCTCTGCCTGCTCAAAGGCCATAAGGATTTTTTCTCGAATGTGCGTTGCATCTTGAATGGTTTTAAGGCCTGGGGCAAGAGCTTCCCAGTCGTCGTTGCCAAAGTAGCTGTGGCGGGTGCCTGGAGCAAGAATTAAGAAGTCATAGTTAAATGACATGCCGCATTCAAGCTGGATGACTTGTGCAACCTTATCAACTTGTGAGACATTGCCCATAATGAATGAGCAGTTTTTGCTCTTTCGCAAAATTTCGCGAACGGGGGTTGCAATATCGCCCGGAGATAGCGCACAGGTGGCAACCTGGTAGAGAAGCGGCTGGAAGAGGTGGTGGTTTAGCTTATCGATCAGCACAACGTCTTGTTTTGCTTTATCTAGCCCATATGTTGCTTCAAGACCGCCAAAGCCCGCTCCTACAATAACAGTTGTTGGATATTTCATCCGATTATTTCCATGTTGCTTTTTTTAGAGGCTTGTAAGGCTTTTTTTTGCCTACTTGGGCGGCAGACCACCCCTGCAGGCCGCCATTAACTTTGAAGTCGTTGATGGGGTTGTGCAGATTGTAGTTGTAGATTACCTTTTCTATAAAGTGAAAATGGCCTCTGGCTGACAGCTCAAGCAATGGAATCATAAAGGCTACATCGCCTGCTGCCATAAAAAACTTGCCTTTATGCTGAAAGTCTCTTTTTTTTATTTTGTGAAAAAGGCCTGCGTAGAATGTTCTGAGCTGGGTTGTGCAAAATTTATACTGTCTGAATGCATTGCTGTTTCTGATATGGTCTGGGATCTGCTCGTTGTCGGATCGAAGGCGTCCGTATGGTTCGCTTTCCCAGTTGCCGTAGGTCATCCATACATTTGGATTTCTGTAGACGTTGGCAAGGTAGCTGAAGACATCATTTCCGCGCAAAGTGTCGTCGCCATCTACAGTAACAACCACCCAATTTTTTTTGGCTTTTCGTACGGCGTTGTAGATGTTGGCAAGCATCCCTTTTCGCGTCCAGTTGTGTACAATTTGAATTTTCTGGTTCAGTTTTTTTCTTGCAACATACTCTTCAACAATGTGTCCCGTTCTATCGCTTGACAGGTCGTTTATGTAGATTGCCTTCCAATGAGGATAGTCTTGGTTGACTATAGAGTCGAGGTTTCTAATGCAGTAGGCTTCGTTGTTATAGGAGGGGATCACCACGTAGAAAAAGATCGGCTTTTCTTTGTGCTTTTTAGCCAAAAGCGTTGACGCTGAAAAGATCAGGAAGAGAAAACAGAAAATGGCCCGCAAATTCATACTATCACCTTTTGTGGTAGTTGTATTTGCGGGCCGAATTTAAGGCAAATTACTTTTTATGGAAGGTAATTCGCTTTGGCTGATCCTTCTTTTTCTTCTGGAAGGTGATCTTAGCTACGCCGTTTTTGAACTCAGCATGAGGTTCTACTGAGTCATCAATATTTCCCGGCACGGCCATTTGGTACATAAAGCTTCGGCTTGAGCGGCGATAAAATTTTTTGTTTTTATCTTCTTCCGACTCTTTTTTCTCGCCGCGCACCATGAGATTGCCCTTCTCGTAGGTAATCTCAATTTCATTTTCTGAAAGGCCCGGGAGCGATGTTTCAATGAAGACATGGCCTTCATCTTCTGAAACCTGCAATCCCGAAGGATTTGGCAGCCAACTCATGTTTTCGATTTCATCCACCAAAGAAAATGGTGAAACCCATCTTTGAGGCATTCTTTGTTCCATAACGATCTCCTTTTTTTTGGTTTATGCGTCTGCTATCCATTTTACACACCATAAATTAGCAGTCAAGCGCTTTGATTGCTAATTTGTGACCATACAAGATAAAACAGAGAGAAAAACAGGATGGTCAGGCATACGCATCAGGGACTAAAGACAAATAAAAATAATAAACAGGATTCGCTCGCGCTGGCAGGATCGGGCAGGATCAAAAGGCTCTTTTGATCCTGCCCGATCCTCCCAGCGTAGCGGATCCTGTTTTTTTGCTTGCGCAGAAAGTAAAAATTGTTCATGAAGGCCAAAAACTACTGTTTTAAGGATGGTTAGCATGAAAGCAATTGTTTATGAGGAGTTTGGGCCATCGACAGTCTTGCATATGGCAGATATGCCGGAGCCTGAGCCAAAAGAGGGGGAGATTCAGATACGCTTGGCCTATACAGGGGTAAATCCTGTCGACTATAAGATTAGGCAGGGAGCTTATAAAGAATCATACCCTTACGAGTTTCCCATCATACCCGGCTGGGAAGGGTCTGGAGTTGTGACGAAGGTTGGAAAATCGGTTCGCCGCGCTAAAGTTGGCGATGAGGTGTTTGGCTATTTTCGGATGCCTCTTATAAAGCATGGAACCTATGCACAGTTTATTGTGGTGCCGGAAGATCTTGTTGTGCATACGCCAAAGACAGTAAGCTTAAAGGAGGCGGCAGCTATACCCTTGACAGCACTTACTGCCTGGCAGGCGATCTTTGATTTTGCCAAGCTGAAGGCGCATGAAACGGTGATGATTTTAGGTGCGTCAGGCGGTGTTGGCGGCATGGCAGTTCAGATGGCCAACTGGGCCAAGGGCACCGTGTACGCTACAGCACGCTCTGAAAATCACCCCTACGTGCTTGGGCTTGGGGCGCAAAAAGTGTTTGACTATACTGAGGAAGATATCCAGGAGGCGCTTTTTGCAAAAGTCGCTCACGGTGTAGATGTTGTGATGGACTGCGTTGGGGGTGAAACTGCAAAAAGTGCTTTTTCACTTGTGAAAAAAGGGGGAAGAGTCGTAAGCGTGGTCGAACGTGACATTGCGAGCTTTGCACCCCCGGGTGTAGAAGCTGGGTTTATTTTTGTACAACCAAATCGCGATGAGCTGCATGAGATAGGGGAGCTCTTAGACCATAAAAAGCTGCATCTGCCTGAAATTGTTGAATTTCAGCTGAAGGATGCCTCTGTTGTGCAGGATAGGCTCGAAGAGCGGCACGTGAGAGGAAAAATTGTGTTGAAGATATAAAATATTTAATTTAAAATTGAAGAAAAGACCGGTAGCAAAATAAGATCAGGGTAAGTTATGCTTTAGCCCTTATTTTTTGTTCCGTGTCTCGATTGTAAAGGAGAAACGAACCATGCCTCTTACTAAAACTGAAGTGCAAAAGTATAAAAAGCGTCTAGAAGATCTGAGGAATCAGATATCTCACGCCCTATCCAACTGCACTGCTGAAGTTAAAAAGCCTGACGAAGCAACGGGTTATTCCCAGCATCAGGCCGATCAAGGTACTGATGACTTTGATCGCCGCATAAGCCTTGAAGTGACAAGTCAGGAATTTCAGGTGCTTAGGCTTATTGAGCGTGCCCTTGAGAAGATTGGCGAGGGTACCTATGGCGTTTGTGATATAAGCGGGGAAGAGATCCCAAAAGCTCGCCTTGAAGCGATGCCGTACGCAAACACCACTGTAAAGGCTCAAGAAAAGCTCGAGCGAGGGCTCATCTAGTGAGGAGCCTTTACCTGCTCCTTTTTCTGGCAATTATTGCCTTAGACTTTGCAACAAAAGTTCTAATCAGCAATTTAGCCGGCCAGCAGCCCTCCATATTGCCCTACATGGTCTTTTCAGACTTTTATGGCATCCAGATGCAGATCACCCATGCTATCAATATGGGTGCTGCCTGGGGGGTTTTAGCCGACTTTCCTCGCTCTCTTGTAGTTGTCCGCCTGCTTTTAATTGCTGCCCTTATCATCTACTTTTTAGGGATAAACCGCCGAAGGGAGTGGAATCTTCCCCTCTGCCTTATCATAAGCGGAGCCGTAGGAAACGTCATCGACTTCTTTTACTACGGCTACGTGATCGACATGATCCAGTTTCGCTTTTGGGGCTATGAGTACCCCATCTTCAATATCGCAGATAGTGCAATCTTTATAGGCTCCTTTTGGATCCTCTTTTCTGCTGCTCGCGAAAAAGCTCCTCATAACTAAAAAAATCTCCTTTGTGCATAAATCAAGCTGTGTTACAATGTGTGTTACAAGCAAAGAGGTGTTAAATGAGCCATTTAAGTTTACGGATGAATCAAGAAGATGAGAGCCATCTTCGGTTTTTGGAAGAGGCTCTTGGTTTGGACCGTTCTGATGCTACAAGAGTTGCATTATCAATTGCTGCCGAGTATATAAGTCAAAAAAAATCAGATAAGCTTCAGATCTTAAGTGCCTCTGAATTTGTCGGCGCGGATAATTCTAAAAAAACAGCAAGGGTAGGCTTTCGTGAGAAAATACGGGCAAAGGTAGCGGCAAAATATGGAATGCGATGAAAAAAATAGCATAATCGTTGACACTGGTTTTTTTCTCGCTTTGAACCAAAAAAATGATTCCTTTCATCAGAAGGCCAAGCTATTAGCAAATGAGTACCATTCATATGACTGGATAACGACATGGCCGGTTCTGACTGAGCTGTTTTATTTGCTTTCTCCTTATTTTGTGCAAGGGTTGCTAAAAGATCATCAAAAAGGGCTGTTTAAAATATATCCGTTGGGTGATTCCGATGTTGCACGGGTGTTATTTTTAACAAAAAAATATGAAGATCTTAAAATTGACCTTGCTGACTTGTCATTAGTTGTCTTGGCTGAATATCTTGGACATGGCACAATATTAAGCTGCGATCAGCGAGATTTTTCTATTTTACGATGGGGAAAAAATCGCCCTTTTCACAATCTTATGCATAAATGAACCACAGCCAGCAGGATATTGATGTCGTTAAAAACCATTTTGCCAAAGAGTGCGCCTACCTTTATGGCATCAAAGTGGCTGCACTTTGATGTTTTGTGCGAAACAGAGGAGCTTGAGCAGCTCTTTCAGAGCTTTGGAGAGCCTTTTTATATCTATTCAACTCTTGGCGTTGGCAAGACGGGGGAGCATGCACTGAGCCAAGAGAGCTTTTTAGATGCTTGGCAGCGCTATCTTGACGAGCTGAAAGCTGGCCTTTTGCCGGAGGATCGAAACTATCGCTTTTTCTTTACAGCTGTCTGCACAAAAACGCTCGATGCGATTCGGGCAGTAGATATTGGCAATGAGAGGCAGATCATCATCTCCTACGAGCCGCTTTTGCAGATGCAGATACATCGCTTTAGCTACTCTTCCATGGAAAAGAAGATCTACTCCATGTCCTTTGGCGAAAAGAGCGTTTTTTGGGGCATACGAATTTCCTACCCGCAGCTTTTTCAGTACCCAAATACCCGCGTTGTGGAAGATGCACTTGATGCTAGCCGTTTTTGCAACGCTGAGCTATTCTCGCATGTAAAGAGCTGGGTGCGCAAAACTACTCAGCCGACGCCTTTTATGATCGAAGGTAAAAAGGTGATGGACCCCATGCGCATTAGCAAAGCGAGCTTTTCTTGGATAAATAATCACGCAGGCCTAAAGGCTTGCGGACTCATTATTGGTGTGTAGGTGGAAATTGACATTGTAGCCGCAGGCGATGAACTCCTTTTGGGCTATCGGACAAATACTAATGCAAGCTTCATTGCCCAGAGCCTGGTAGAAAAGGGCTTTTTGCCAAGCTTGCATACTGTTGTGGGCGATAATCCCTCTATGCTTTTTGAAACGCTTGCAGCAAGCTTGAAGAGGGGGCGGCTTGTCATTATGACGGGCGGTCTTGGCCCGACTGTTGACGACCTTACAAGAAAGGTGCTGGCAGATCTCTTTAAAAGGCCGTTAGTTATGCAGGAGGCGCTTCGAGCATGGGTTGCCCAGGTTGCAACATCGGATGCTGTAGTTGAAAATCAGCTTTTGCAGCCTGAGGGAGCATGCTTTTTGCAAAATAGCATAGGAACTGCCTCAGGCATTATCTTAGAAGATAAAAACCTCTATCCCGGGGCCCTTCTTATTGCTATGCCGGGCATACCATCTGAAATGAAGGAAATGGTTGAAAGGCACGTTTTGCCGGAACTTGTAAGGCGCTATCAAGTGCGCTCTGCCATGCATGTAATGAACCTCCATTTTGTGGGCCTTTTTGAAGAGCAGCTTGATCCCATTTTGCGCACGCTACAAAAAAGATATCCCCATCTTGGCCTTGGCATCTATCCCAGCTTTGCTACGGTGACAGTACAGCTGAGAGGCCCAAATCTGCAAGAGCTTGAAGAGGCAGAAGCTCTCTTTATTGAAGCCTACGGCAAACATATATATCAATCCGCTTCCGGAACCCTGGCCGAGGCGCTGCATGAGGAGCTTTTAAAGAAAAATTATACAATTGCAACCGCAGAGTCCTGTACGGGTGGAGCAATAGGCGCCGCCCTCATCACAAATCCCGGAGCATCAGCCTATTTTGTGGGAAGTATCGTTGCCTACACAAACCAGATAAAAGAAAATCTGCTTGATGTCGATAGCGCTCTTTTAGAGCAGCATGGCGCCGTAAGCGAGAAGGTGACTCAAGCAATGGCCCAAAACGTCGCAAAAAAGCTTGGGGCATCTATTGGCATTGCCACATCGGGCATCCTTGGCCCAACAGGCGCTACACCTACGAAGCCTGTAGGAACTGTGTGTGCATCAATTGCCTTGAATGGCGCCATCGCCTTTTCAACAACCTTCCATTTCCATGGCAGTCGCCTGCACATCCTGGAAAGGACAGTGCAGTCCCTACTTGCTAGCTGCTTCCTTCTTATAAAGTCCCAACAGTAAGAACGATATAACGATAAAAACGACACTCGAGTTTGGACATTTGTAGCTTGCGCATAACATCTTGGAGGTAAACCGTTCGGTCTCGGTCTCGGTCACGGTCTCGGTCTCGACTGTAGACGTTGTGCAGGCGAAGCTTCGCCTTTAACTAAGCATACTTCGTACACTGGAGACCGAGACCGTGACCGAGACCGAATGGATCACCAATATGTACGTTAAGCATACAAGAACGGTGTCCGTCGAACCTTCAAATGTCCAAACGCGAGTGTTGTTTTTATCGTTATATCGTTCTTACCGTTGAGACTATTGAGACTATTCTGCCGCTTGCGATCATGTATATCTTGGTTTTGTCTCTTGGATTGTGCTCAAGATTTTTGTTTTAATTAATAGCCTGATTGGCTACAACCGGGGAAAATGGAGCGTAAGCGATGAGCGGCACTATTCTCTCGGTACTTTTTGCGGTTTTATTTGCACTGTATGGGGTCCAGGCAGGCTGGGTGCCCTCTTTTTCATCTCCCTTTCTACTCATTGCAAGTTTTATTCTTCTCTTTTTAGCATTTTGGGGCAGGGCCTCATTTTCTAAAAGCGTGCTGCGCTGCCAAATGAAGGTGATGGGCTGTTCTGAAGAGCTTTTTGCAAAAGACATAAAGCTTAAGATGTCTCTTTCCTACCTCTTTTTATTTACCCTCTTTTCGCTCTTTTTGAATTTTACCCAGCCGGCGCGGCCGTTGCTCTTTTATCTATGGCTTGTAGGCTTTGGTGTAGGGTTTGATCTGCTGCGCTTTTATTACAATAGATCCTTCCAATACAGCTCTATGCCCTTTTTAGTTCAAAGGCTCGCTCAAGATCTTCAAGCGGCAGTGCAGAATAAAGATGAAAGAAAAGCTTTTCAGGCTGTTGAAGTGGTTATCGATGCAGCCGTAAAAGCGACAAAATCGCAGCAAGTTTGCCTTGCCGGGGAGGCGCTCGGGGCCATACAAATCCTTACAGAGACCTATGTGACAGAGCTTTCAAAGTCTCAGGTACGAGAGGTTTCAAGTAAAAATGGGTCAGCTCTTACCTTTTTAGATAAGGTAAATTCATTTTGTATCTTTGTCTCAGAGCGTCTGCAGTGGCTTTTTGATATGACGCTGGAGGAAGGATGCGAGCCGGTGGCTGAAAGTATTATTGCCGAGTTTGGAAAGCTTTCTGTCTTTTATGCCCGCCACAACGCGCTTGTTGCGACAATTCCCCTTACCTTTTTAGCAAAATGTGCCGACAAGGCAAAAGCTCAAGGCAAAGCTGATCTTCTTACACGCATAGCCCTCACCCTTAGCGAGACAGCAAAAATGCTTTTAGCCTATACCAAAGAGCGCAATGAGTCGTTTAGAGACCTTATAATGACAGCCCTTGCTACGCTAGAAGATGTTGTAAAGATGATCTTTAAACTCAATCGCGATGTGAATGTGCTCTTTTTGATGCAGCCCTTTGCCGAGATAGGCCAGTTTATAGGCTCACCTGAAATGGCGAGCTTCCCCGATCGCGATGAAGTTATTAAAGCAATCAGGCGAGTGCTGACAGAGTTTCAGGCGCTGCAGGTAGTTACAAAGAACGTCGAAACTATGGCGTCTGCCGAAGATTCCACATCCACCTACAGCCAGGATAGTCCCTATGGCCAAAAGTGACATTGCAGTAGCCTATGGAGATGGTATCGGCCCTGAGATTATGGAGGCAACGCTTGCTATTTTAAAGGCAGCCGGCGCCCAAATAGAGCTGCACGAAGTGGAGGTCGGCCAAAAGGTCTACTTAAGCGGCCATAAGGCAGGAATCGAGCCAAAAAGCTGGGAGATCTTGCGTGAATGCAAGGTCTTTTTGAAGGCGCCCATTACAACGCCTCAGGGCGGGGGCTATAGAAGCCTTAACGTCACCATACGAGCGGCCTTTGGCCTTTTTGCCAACATTCGGCCATCTGTTGCCTATAGCCCGTGTGTGGCCACAAGACATCCCGGCATGGATCTTGTCATCGTGCGTGAAAATGAGGAGGATCTCTACACCGGCCTAGAATATCGCCCAACAGAAAATAGCTTTCAGGCGCTCAAGATGATAACGCGCCAAGGCTCTGAAAAGATCTGCCGCTATGCTTTTGAGTATGCTGTGCGTCATGGCCGCAAAAAGGTGACCTGCTTTACAAAAGATAACATCCTCAAAATGACCGACGGCCTCTTTCACAAGATTTTTGAAGAGGTGGCAAAAGAATATCCCACAATAACCCCTGAGCACTGGATCATCGATATCGGCGCAGCTAAAATGGCCGATTCTCCCGAAAATTTTGATGTGATCGTCATGCCAAACCTCTATGGCGATATCCTTTCTGATGTTGCAGCTGAAATTGCCGGCAGCGTGGGCCTTGCAGGTTCTGCCAATATTGGAGAGAGCTTTGCCATGTTTGAGGCGATTCACGGCTCGGCGCCAAGGAGGGCAGGGCAAGATGTTGCAAACCCGTCAGGTCTTCTTTTAGGGGCTATTATGATGCTTGTACATATTGGCCAGCCCGAATGTGCAGAGCTTGTACATAACGCCTGGCTGAAAACACTGGAAGATGGCATGCACACCTATGATATCTATAACGAAGAGACAAGCCGTAAAAAGGTGGGAACAAAAGAGTTTGCCAGGTGTGTTATAGAAAGGCTTGGCCAAAAGCCCACCATTTTAAAGCCGGTACATTACGAGAAGGGTGCCCGAGCAATTTCAGTTGCACCTCAGTTTTCATCCCATTCTCAAAAAGAGCTTGTAGGGGTAGATATTTTTGTAGATGCAGAGATGCTCCCCCACGAGCTTGCTGAAAAGGTAAAGGATATAGCGACCTTTCATCTTGAAGAGATTGCCTCAAGAGGGGCAATAGTCTGGCCCAAAAAGCATCCTGAGACATTTGTGACAGACCTTTTGCGGCTGCGCTTTTTAGCAAAAAATGTAGAGCAAAAGGATGTAGTTAGCTTGCTTCAAAAGCTTGAGAGTATGCAGGTAAAAGTTACCGGCCACGAAGCTCTTATGACCTACGACGGACAGCCCGGTTTTAGCCGTACAACTGTTGAGTAAAGAATGTCTCGCATTGAATGCTTTGATTTTAATAAAAACATTTATGCCGTCGATGGCTTCACGCGAAAAAAAAAGAAAGAGGGAAAATACGCAAGCCTTGATAAGACCCTTCAAGAGCTTTCAGTAGCAGAAAAGGCAATTCAGGGTCTAAATTTTGAAAGGATAGTGCTCTTGCAGCGCTTTACAGCTGAGCTATCAAGCCATCTTCAGGCAAAAGTTACAAGGCGCTATCGTTTTTTTTCATCCATCATCATCATATTCTCGCGCCTCTTTTGCGTAGGGCAGCTTGGAAGGCTCTTTTCTAATGAGCGCTTTTTTTATCACTATGCGCAAAAAGAAAAATTGCGTTATTTAATGCTGCCTCAAGAGAGGTTGGATCTAAAGACGCTTGCAGGCCTTGCGCTTGCCGACTCTAAATTTACCTGTAAAGATGCAGCCGTTGACCGCTCTTACAAAACCCTTCTGCAGGCCAAAAGTTCTCTTCTTCCTAACGAGTGCCTAAAGCTTGCTTGGATCTTTACCAAAAACATGCCCAAGGAGCTTAACGTCAAGAAGAACTTGGAAGGAGATATCCCACGCTCCTTTCACCGCAGAGCTGAGACCGGGGAAATTGCAATTTCGCTAAAGCGGGATGGACTTATTGCCAAGACAAAGGTAAAGAAGGTCTCTCGCGCACTGCTTTATAGTCCCCAAAAAACAACAATTATTGCGCAGCTTACAACCCAAGATAGGTGTGAAAAGGTAGAAGTTGAAACGACCCGAAGGGAGTATAAAATAGCTCAAGCACTGCAAGGAAAGCCGGGAGTGTGGACTATTCTTTTTATGGCCGAATATAAAAAGAATGATAAAGAGAAGGTTAAGCTCTTTGAGCCCCTTGGAGAGAGCTTTTATGATGTAGCTCTCACGCTTACTTTTGAAGAGCTTGTGGAAAAAACAGATATTTTGCTCCAAGGCCTTGAAGAGATGCATAAGGAGGACTATTTTCATGGCGACGTTAAAGTTACAAATGCCCTTGACTCTGATACATCTACAGGCTGGTGTGACTTTGGCCATGTGGGAAAGATTACTGACGAGCGCTTTAGAAGGGGGTTGTATGGCACCAAGGAATGCACGGCGCCCGAATTTTTCGGGGTGAGGGGATCAGAGCAAGATAAGCGCGAACTAGACATGTTTGCTATGGGTGTTGCTATGTGGTGGGCCTATTTTAAGTGCCATCCTCCTTTTACGCGTAAGGATAACTTCCCTCAGGATTCAGATCTTCCGATCAATGAGACAGATAAAATTAGATATAAAGAAGCTGTGCGAAAGGCGATAGAAGGCCCCTACAATACCCTTAAGAAGAAGAAACAGCTTACAAAAAAAGAGCATTACGAGCTTCTCATCTATACCTTGCTCTCACACCCTCAGATTCGCCTCGCGGCGACGAAGGCTCGCGAGGAGCTTAAGAAATGCAAAAGCTAATATTTTTTTTATTTCTTATCCAGAGCACGCTTTTTGCTCAAGAAAGCGATGAAAATCGCCTCCTGATCTGCGGCGTATGTAGAAATGTCTCTAAAGCTCTAGATACCACTATAGCAAATATAGAAGCGCTTGGAAGCCATTTTAAAGACTATGCTGTTGTAATCTATGAAAATAACTCTGTAGATGATACTGCAGGCCGCTTGGCCGCGTGGGCCAAAAAAAATTCCCACGTTCTTATTATATCTGAGACGCTTAGCACAAAAGAGCTGGCTCTTGCCCGCTGCGTGCGCATTGCAAATGCCCGTAATATGGTGCTGCAAGAGATAAGAAAGAAAAAGTATGAAAAGTATAAGTACCTTGTGATGTGCGACCTTGACTTTCAACGCCCATGGCCCATTCAGGAGATTGTAGATTCAATCAAGCAGCCCTTTGAGTGGGATTCAATTGCAGCCAATGGAATTACCTCCTCAGGAATATACTACGACCGCTTTGCCTTTCGAAATAAGGAGTTTCCCTTTGGGACAGAACTGTTAGATTATGCCTTCTGGCACCATCTAGACAAGAATCCATTTCGCCTGTCTGAGGGCAGCTGGCCAAGAGTCTATTCTGCCTTCGGCGGCCTTGCCATCTATAAAACTGACGTGATTAAAGAGTGCTCCTACTCCGGCACCGTCACAAAAAAGCTGAAAAAGTACTACAAAAATATCATCCAGGAGCTTCCTGAATATAATGAACACCTGGTTCTCTATCAAGATCTCGTAGGCAAAACAAAAAAAATCCATTTTCGCAAAAACTGCATGGAGTGGCAATCTGCTGACGATGACTCAATCGCTGTCTGCGAACATGTAACGCTGCACGCTGAAATGGCCCTAAAGGGGCATGGGATTTTCTACGTCAACCCTAGACTTATTATGCAATATTAACGAATAGAAAAGATTTCGCTCGCAAAAAAGTCGCAATATCTAGATAATGGTTATATTCTTAGGGTTTGCAGAGTACTTTTTAGTTCCCGGTATGTCCTAATGAAAAAACAACCTATTAGGAGATTTCTCGTGGCAAAAAAAATATATGTCGGTAACTTACCACATAGCACATCAGAAGGCGAACTTACAGATTTGTTCGCTGCACATGGAACCGTTCAATCAGCTCAGATCATTATCGATAGAGATACTGGCCGTTCAAAAGGCTTTGCCTTTGTTGAAATGAGCCAAGATGATGAAGCACAAGCTGCAATCGCTGCTTTAAACGGCAAAGATTTCGGCGGACGCCCACTTACAGTTAACGAAGCAAGACCTCGCGAAGAGCGTCCTGCTGGCGGTGGCTTCCGTGGTGGCGCCGGTGCAGGTGGTGGACGCGGTGGCGATCGTCGCGATGATCGTCGTGGTGGTGGTGGCGGTGGTGGTGGCCGAGGCCGCTTCTAACAGCATGCTGTCAGATGTCAAGCCCAAGCCATGTAGTAACATGGCTTGGGCTTGACCCATTTTATCTATTCTTGAATTTTGTCTTATCTTCCATTCTAGTTACCGAGTTGTTCCTACTACGAGGATGTGAAAAAAAACGTTTTTTTCGACCGCAGGTCTTTGGAGTGCGGCGATTCTTCGCAGCTTTTACTCCGACCACACACCTTTACTTCATTACCGCCCAAGCTTACAAAACACATCTACATGAATCGGTAGAGGTGCTTTATGAGCCTTAAGCGATCTTGAAATTAAGGTGTGTGCAGAATTAAAAGCGGCGAAGAATCGCCGCACTCCAAAGACCTGCGGTCGAAAAAAACGTTTTTTTTCACATCCTCGTAGTAGGACCAACTGGCAAATTGTGTAGATTTGTCAAAGCATTATCTAGATTCTCCTTTAGCATTTGGATCGGCCCCCAAGACAGGCTAGCTGAAGTTTTGTCAGGATTTCGAGGTGACCCTGTCCCTATAGAGATAACTGTAATTTTTCGTGGTTTTTTTATCTGCTCATCGGAAGTAGCGATCTTTTCTAAGATGCCATAAGGGGAATGGTCTGCAGCAGGGCTGAGGGTGCTCAAGTGTTTTTTAGTTCCCTGTTCTACAATTTCCCAGACATCTGGTTGGACATATGTTGAAAGGGCCAATGCTGCATTACATACTGTCATTGTTTTTCCTTATAAAAACCTGTTTTTTCATAATTATGCTGCTGCTGGAAATATAAAATACCCTATTTTTGCTGTGGCATAGTTACAGCAAAAAAATAATAATTAAGCGGGAAAAATCATGCAACCAATATTATTTTCCCCGATCATCTCAATATCGACGTTGAGAGAATAGATTGGAAGGGTAGCGTTAGTGATTTTTACGGCATCTTTTTCGGTGCAGACGAGGATGTCGGCTTTTGCGCCAAGTTCTGTGAGGAGTGCATCAGAAAAGCTTGCGTGATCGGGCAAAAAGTGGGAGAGGACGATATCAAGGCCGTACTCTTTTGCTGTTTGCATAAACTGCTCCGGCTTTGCAATAGCCGAAAAGAGGGCTACTTTTGTGCCCTTTGGTGGTGTGTAGGGCCTGTTTTGCAGATCGAAGAGGCCAAGGATTTTAAAGCGAACCTTGCAGATGGGAGCCGCGCTATTTTTGCGGATAAGCTCTTCGGCACTTGGGGCTATGTCGCCCTCGTTGCGGCAGGTAATGACGATGAGGTCTGCTCGCTTAAGGGCAGATATTGGCTCGCGAAGAAGGCCGCGCGGCAAAAGGTGGTTATAGCCGAAGGGATTGATGCTGTCGATCATCACGATGTCAAAGTCTCGCTCGATAGCATTATGCTGGAAGCCGTCGTCGATGATTATGACCTCTTGGGTGGCAAGTTTTGCACTTTCTGCCTTATATTTAGAGCAGTAAAGAGTGGCGTTTGGCACCCTTTTGGCAATAAGGCACGCTTCATCCCCTACAAGGTGAGCCGGAGCCTCTTTTTGAAAAACAAAGGGGCTTTTGTTCTGTTCAACTGCTGACTTATAGCCTCGTAAGAGGATGGCTACAGAGTGCTTTTGAACAAGCTGATTGGCAAGGAAGATGGTAAAGGGGGTCTTTCCCGTGCCGCCGGCGACAATGTTGCCGATCGATATCGTATAGGCCTTGGGGCGATAGGGTTTTTTAAAGCGCGCGAAAAAGAGTCCAAGCCAGTAGATACCGCTAAAAAGCAGAAGAAGGGCTCGCAAAAAAGCTGCAAATAGCCCCTTTTTTCGCTTTGAGATGATATCAAAATAAAAGTTATACAGACGCGCCTTCATAGAGTGAAGGGGCAGATTGGGTAGCAAAAAGTTCACACTCCATAAGTTCGATGATAATGTGGATCGCGGTCATATGCGCTTCCTGGATGCGATCTGAATAGGTAAAGCCGTCGATAATAAGCTCCAGATCTGCTACGCCCTTTAAGAGTCCTCCGCCCTTTCCTAAAAAGGAGACAGTGTGCAGGTCAAGTTCTTTTGCACGCTGGAAAGCGTTGATGATGTTTGGAGATTTTCCGCTTGTAGTTAAGCCAATAAAGACATCCCCAGGCTTGCCAAAGGCCTCTATACCTCGAGAAAAGACCCAGTCATAGCCCAAATCATTGCCTGTGCAGGTAAGATGGCCGGGCTCTGAAAGGACAATGGCAGGAAGCGCCTTGCGCTTTTTTCGAAAAACACCTGTAAGCTCCTCAGCAAAGTGGCTGGCATCACAAAGGCTGCCTCCATTTCCTGCCAAAATAAGCTTATTGCCCCTTTTAAAACAGCCGGCCAAAAGGTGGGCCGCCTGCTGTATAAAGAGCATATTGCGCTCAGATTTTAGCTGGGAAATAGCAGCTATAGCATCAACAAGTGAGGTTTCTAACTCATTACGGTACATGGCATTAAGATTAGCTCATAGGAGTAATTAGATACAACAGGCAAAAAGGACCAAAAGGACATAAGGGACATAAAGGACATAAAGGACGAAAAGGACCGTGGTCATGGTCCCTTATGTCCTTTTGTCCTTTTAGTCCTTTAGTTTTGCTTGCATCAAAGCCCCCTATTCTGTAAAATAATTGCATGAATTATAGTATTCTTTTATTTATTTTTGTTCTTGCCATCTCGTTTGTGGTCGGCTTTTTGTTTTCAAAAAGTGCAAAAAAGGCGAGCAACTACTTTTTGGGCGATCGCTCGCTTGGCCCATTTATGCTGATGATGACCTTTGTTGCAACCCAGGTGGGGGGCGGCTTCATATTGGGAACGGCAGAAGCGGCCTTTGAGCATGGCTTTTATGGCATCTTTTACTCGCTAGGCCAGGCGCTGGGCTTTTTGGCCCTCGGGCTCGGCTTTGGGGCAAAATTGCAAAGCCTTAAGCTCAATACAGCCTCAGATCTTTTTGAGACCTACTATGGCAGCCCCGGGCTAAAAAAGTTTGCAGCAAGTTTATCGATTATTGCGCTCACAGGCATTTTAATTGCTCAGGCAGTAGCGCTTCACAAGTTTATGGGAGCAATTGGGGTAAGTAGCGATTGGCTTTTTATCCTCTCCTGGCTTGTTGTTATCTTTTACACCACGCAAGGCGGCTTTTTAGCGGTTGTCTGGACAGACCTTTTGCAGGCAACGCTTATGATGGCCATACTGGTAGCTGCCTTTATATTTGCATTAGGCGAGGCGCATACGCCGCCCCTTAGCATGGCCTTTCAATCGGGTGAATTTTCACCTCACCTTTTAAGCCTGCTTGTGATGCCTTTTCTCTTTATGTTTATCGAGCAGGATATGGTCCAGCGCTGCTTTGCAGGCAAAAACCCAAAAGCTGTAACAAAAGGCGCCCTTGCGGCCTCTTGTGTGCTCTTTTGTTTAGCTATTATTCCGGTCTACTTTGGGATGATTTGCCAGGGGCAAGGGACAGAAGCCGGCTCTAGCAAGTTTATGGAGGCAATCTCCTTTTCTACAAATAACGTTGTCTTCTCATGTGCTGCCTGCGCAGTGCTTTTGGCTATTGTTGCAACAGCAGCGTCGCTTCTTTCTGCTATTAGCTCAAATATTGCCAATGACTTTGGCAAGCTATCTAAGCCTCGCACTATCACATTAGTAACGGGCCTTGTGGCGCTTGGCAGCTCCTACATTTCATCCAACATCTTTGGCTGGATGATAGCAAGCTATGAGCTTGCTGTAGACTGCCTCTTTGTGCCGCTCGTGGCAAGCGTCTTTTTAAAAGAGCGCTGTAAGAGTTTAAAGCTTGCTGCAACGCTTTCATGCGCCTTTGGCTGCTTCGGCTTTGTAGAAGAAAAGCTCTTTTCTCACGGCACCGTTGGGCTCTTTATTCCGCTCATGCTTTCAGCTGCAGGCTATATGATCGGTGCATCGCAACGACAAAAAGATCCGGCATATGACAAAAGCTGATGGCTATGAACTTATCGACTCAGGCGATCAAAAAAAGCTTGAGCGCTTTGGCGACTTTATCCTTTCAAGGCCATGTTCGCAGGCCGTATGGAAAAAAAGCCTTCCTAATACTGTTTGGGAGGAAGCCTCTGCCACATTTACTCGCATTGACGACAAGCGCTGGCACTCTAAAGGCGAGCTTCCTGAAAGCTGGAATATAACCACGCAAGATATCGTCTTTAAGCTGAGCTGTACAGACTTTGGCCACTTGGGGATCTTTCCTGAAGTGCGCCCCTACTGGAGCTGGCTTCGTACGAAAATTAAAGAGGCAAAAAGGCCTATTCGGTTGCTTAATCTTTTTGCCTATTCCGGGGGTGTAACACTAGCTGCGGCTCTTGCCGGCGCTGAAGTGTGCCACCTTGATGCATCCAAGGGCATGGTCTCCTGGGCGCGCGAAAATGCAGCCTTAAATGGCCTTGAAAATGCCCCTATTCGCTGGATTGTTGAAGATGTTCAAAAATTTGTTACAAGAGAAGTCAAGCGCGGCAAAACCTACGATGCGATCTTTTTAGACCCTCCAACTTTTGGCCGCGGATCGCAAGGCGAGCTATTTAAAATAGAAACGCATATACATCCGCTCTTAGACTCAATAGAGGCGCTGCTTAGCCCAAAACCTCTTTTTGTGCTCTTTTCCTGCCATACTCCCGGCTTTACTCCCACGGTACTTAGCAACCTTCTAGGGCAGAGATTTTCTGGTGCCATAGAATCCGGCGAGATGCTTTTAGAGTCAAGTAAGTCCCTGCCCATTCCAAGCGGCGCCTTTGCAAGATGGGTGGCCAGATGATTACAAGTCTTGAGAATGAAAAGGTAAAAGAGGTGGTGCACCTTCGAGACCGCCATTTCCGCGATAAGCTAAATCTATTTTTAATTGAAGGCTATCGAGAGCTTTTGCGCGCCATTGAAGGCAAGGCGGAGCTTGTTCGGCTCTTTATCTGCCCTGAGCTTTTTTTAGGTGAAAATGAGCCTGAGCTTATCCAGAGGGCAAAGCGTGCTGGCTGCGACATTATTGAAACATCAAGCAAGGTGTTTCACAAAATGTCCTATCGCGACCGCCCGGACGGTCTTATAGGCGTTGCCAAACAAGAGCGCAAGGGGCTTGCCGATCTTGATGCAATAGTCGCAAAAAACACAAAGCCTCTTCTAGTAGTTGCAGAAGCGATAGAAAAGCCGGGCAACTTAGGTACGATTTTGCGCTCAAGCGATGCTGCGGGGGTTACTGCTTTAATTGTTGCAAACCGCTGCACAGATATATTTAACCCTAATGTTGTGCGCGCAAGCTGCGGCACGCTCTTTACAGTTCCGGTAGTTGAAGCTACAACTGAAGAGGTTGTGCGCTGGCTAAAAGAGCACTCCATTCAAATCCTTGCCGCGATGCCCCAGGCAAAAGAGCTCTATACCGACGTAGATATGAAAAAGGGGGTAGCAATCGCTTTAGGAACCGAGCAGCTTGGTCTGAGCGATCTATTAAAGCAGGAGGCAGATATCCAGGTGCGCATCCCCATGCTGGGAAAGGCCGACTCTTTAAATGTTGCCATGGCAACGACCCTTATTTTGTATGAAGCGGTGAGGCAAAGAAGTGGTTGAAGTTCTCTATGAGGACAATCATCTTTTAGCCCTCAATAAGCCCGCAGGGCTTGCCACGCAAAGCTCAGATCACAACCCAAACAGCTTAGAAGATGAGGCAAAAGCCTACATCAAAAAAAAGGCCAGCAAGCCGGGCAGCGTCTTTTTACACCCCATCCACCGCCTAGACAAGCCAACTTCAGGGGTTGTGCTCTTTGCCAAAACCTCAAAAGCCTTAAGCCGCCTGCAGGAGATGATGCGCCAGCATAAAATCAAAAAAACCTATGTAGCGATTTGTGAGGGCAGGGTAGAGCCCCAAGAGGGCACTTTAGAGCACCTGCTGCTCCATGACGAACATAAAGCAGCAGTAGATAAAGCCGGAAAACCTGCCATCCTTCACTACAAGGTCATTGGGGCCTATAAAGAGCATTCTGTTGTCGAAATAGAGCTGGTAACCGGCCGCTACCACCAGATCCGCGTCCAGTTCCAAGCAATTGGCCACCCAATCCTTGGCGACAAAAAGTACAAAAGCTGCCACCCCTATAAGGATGACGCAATAGCCCTTCACCATAAAACGCTTGCCTTTACGCATCCAGTTACTCAAATTCCGCTTGAAATTACGGCGTCAGTGGCTTGTCTCTTGAAATCATAGGACAATGAGCGTATACTCTTTGTTCCTATGATGAGTGCAAATTATGCAAGAGCCAAAAAAGAGAGCGCTCTTGTCGATCAATTACTTGAACAGTCTTTTCCTCGTTCACACATAACAAAGCTAGAGAAACGATTAGAGGCCTATCCTACGGATCAAGACCCGCGCTCTCTCTTTGAGAAGGCGTGTCGTCAGCTTAAAGAGCTTACTAACGATGTTGGCAATTCAATTCTGCATGAAGCCGTTTTGCAAGGGCACAAGAGCCTATGCAGGCTCTTTGTCCAGCATGGATTTCAATATTGTAAAAATAATGATGAAGAGACGCCCCTTCACCTTACAATTCGGGTAAATAGCGTCTTTGCCTTTTCGGTGCTTGTAGCAGGCGAGGCTGGCTTTCTTGTCGAAAATAAAGCTAAGCAAACTCCCGTAGAACTTGCGTTAAAGCTAAAGAGGCTCGATTATGTCCGCAGGTTATGTAAACTAGTAAAATCTTTAGATGAAATCGTTCCAAAAGAGAGGCAGTATCTCTTTTTGTCATTTCTTTGGGAGACGAAGGATGCCGATTTACTTTCGCTTGTTGCAAAGCGCTTTTTTTCACAGGCATGCAATGGTGACTATGTATGTGACTTTTCGCAAAAAGGGCCTGCAGCCTCTGTTGCGTGGATTCTTCATCCAACCAAAAGCGCCAGTTCCTTGCAATTGCATCTATCACAAAATGAATGGGATACTACCCTCATGCACCTTTTGCAAGAGAGGGCATTTTTATTTGCTGAAGATGCCTCGCACATGCATAAGGGTTTATGGATTAGGGAGATATGTGTCCCGCTTTTATGGACATGGCGAAGTTTTTGGCAAACCAGAGCAGAATCTAACCCTCTTTTTGTTCAAATCGATCGGGCCATTGGAGCTGTTTTAGTACGTCCCTCTATTGCGACCTATGTTCGCAAAATTAGAGAGGGGATAGAGCCTGTTATTTTAGAGTCGGGCTGGGAAAGGCATGCACTTACTGTCGTATTCATTAACAATCTTTTGTTTATTTGCAATGCAGGAGAGAACGAAGCGATACAAAAGCAAGCTCTTACTGTGTACAAGTTTAAAAAATGCAATATAACTAAAAACCTTGTGCAAAGGATCGTATCATATCCCCGTAATGCAAAAGCGAGTGAAAGAAGCCTGTTTCTCTTCGAGACCTTGCCTAAATCTCTTGGGGCGATTCAGGACTCTTTTTGTGTAACTATTCATCAAGATTTTCAGCCATGTTCGCATGAATATGGAATTTGCACAGCGAAAAGCCTGCGCGTTGCCATCCGTTCAATTTTATTGGCTCATGCGCCCATGAAGGGTGAGGGGCGCGATTTTAAGAGTGCGCTCAACCTCTATAGGGATTATGTGCAGTTTGCGCGCTATCTCGTTTTAAAAGAATACCTTACATCTAAAAAGAAATAGTCGTAAAAAATGGCGTTGCAAGGCAAAATAGTTGGTTATTTAATGGGGATGTCCATGCAGCCGCTGCTTACTGAACGTAAAGATTTTGTTGAAGAGCTTGTTATAGAGATGCAGAGCCATCTTGCCTATTTTTTTGATAAGCTCAATCTCGATAGCCTTCGCATGGTTATAGACCATCTTCTAAGCTGCAAGGGAACTCTCTTTTTAAGCGGCGTGGGGAAGAGCAGCATCATTGCCAAAAAAATAGCCATGACGCTCAACTCCTACGGCATAAAGGCAGGCTTTTTGTCGCCTCTAAATGCCCTTCATGGCGATATTGGCATGATTTCTGCAGGTGATGTTGTGCTCCTCTTAAGTAAAAGCGGCGAAACTGACGAGCTTTTAAACCTCTGCCCGGCAGTTCGCAATAAAGGGGCAAGTATTATTGCTGTCGTGTCAGATGCTGAGTCGCGCCTTGCAAAAGCAAGTGATCTATCGATTGTGCTTCCGGTTGCAAAAGAGCTCTGCCCCTATGATTTAGCCCCAACGACCTCGACAACTGTTCAGCTTTTATTTGGTGATCTTATAGCTATTGCCCTTATGCGTCAAAAAGAGGTGACGATCGATAACTTTGTGCTCAATCACCCCGCAGGGCAGATTGGAAAGATTGGAAAGCGGCTGATCCTGAAAGTGTCAGACCTTATGCT
This sequence comes from uncultured Chlamydiales bacterium, assembly GCA_963826935.1. GTDB lineage: Bacteria > Chlamydiota > Chlamydiia > Chlamydiales > FEN-1388 > SZAS-7. The sequence continues at coordinate 1,123,163 of CAWGYH010000002.1, forward strand.
TTCCGGAAAAAGCCTTCCGACATGCGGGCCGAAAGAAAAACTTGTGGACGTGCTTGTGGAACTATCGAACAAAAAGTGCGGCTGCATTTTGATAGTAGATGAACAAAAGAGGCTTCTTGGCCTTTTTACCGATGGCGACTTGCGACGCGCGCTCCAAAAATATAAAGCAGATGCCCTGCAGCATAGCATCGAAGAGCTGATGACAAGGACCCCTCGCGTTATCTCTCCTACTCTACTTGCCTATGATGCAATGAGGGAGATGGAGTCTAATCAAAAGGGTGCAATTACTGCGCTTGCTGTTGTTGATAACGAAGCGTTAGTCGGGCTTATACGGCTTCATGATATTATACAGTCGGGGTTATAATGTTTTTACCAATTCGCGCTAAAGTTTCTACACCACTTCTTTATACGATAGGCATATCGCTTGGCCTGTTAACAGGCTTTTATGCGCCGCCTCTCTTTTTTACCTGCGCCGGCTATGTTTCTGACCTCTTTATGAACCTCTTAAAGCTTGTCAGCGTCCCTATTCTCTTTTTGTCTATTGTCACCGTGGCCTCCGGCATGGAGAATATGAGCGCTATGGCCAACATGGCCAAGCGAATTATTAAATATACACTTATAACGACAATGCTTGCGGCAACTGTTGCCTTGGCGGTCTTTTTGGTAATAGATCCTGTTCAGGGGGCAACTATTGCAAAAGATGTATCTGCAGATCTATCTATTGAAGCAGGAGGCTACTGGAAGCATCTTTTGAATATTGTTCCCTCAAATATAGTGGAGCCATTTGCTGCAAACAACATCATGGGCGTTCTCATTATCGCCTTTATGATGAGCCTTGGAATGTTTGCCATCGCGCCACTGCAGCGCCAGGTGCTCCATGGGGTCTTTTCAAGTTTTTATAGCCTCTTTATGAAGATTACCTCCTTCATCGTAAGCCTTATTCCCATAGCCTTGTGGGCCTTTATTGCACTTTTTGTGCGCGATCTGCAGGAAGAGAAGTTTGAGATTAAATCGATAGGCCTCTACCTGCTTGCTGTCTTGCTTGCAAATCTTATCCAGGGCTTCATAGTGCTGCCGGCGCTTCTTAAGTCCAAGGGCATATCGCCGGTGCAGCTGGCAAAGGCAATGTTTCCTGCCCTAACAGTCGCCTTCTTTACAAAGTCATCAAGTGCCACCGTGCCATCGGCGGTGCGTTCTGCTGAAGAGAGAGCCGGCATTGATAGCAAAGTAGCGAGCTTTGCCTTTCCGCTCTGCACTAGCATTAATATGAATGGCTGCGCAGCCTTTATTTTGATTACGGTGCTTTTTGTGTCGATGCTGCATGGCCTTACCTTTACAGGGTTTGAGCTCGTGCTCTGGATCTTTATGGCAACCCTTGCTGCAGTTGGCAACGCAAGCGTTCCCATGGGCTGCTTTTTCCTGGCCGGCACCTTTTTAGCTGCCATGGACGTTCCATTAAGCATCATGGGAGTAATTTTGCCCTTCTACGCCCTCCTTGACGCCATAGAAACCGCCATCAACGTCTGGAGCGACTCATGCGTTGCAAAAATCGTCGACCAAGAAGTAAAAGATGAGGCCCTGGAAGCCGCCACCGGCCCCATCCCAATAACCTCTGCGAAGCCGATATAGCTAAAGAGCCTTTCGCAAAACCCTGGGGTGAAGCGAAGCGTCATAGTGTTGCACGCAACTACTTCTTGGCATCCGAGTTCCGAAGATCCTGTGAAAAATGAGGCATGTTACTTCTTGAGAGCCTCCAGGAAGTTCCGAAGGAACGATTTAATAATAGCCCACGGTGTAGCGCCGGAGGTGCAAACCGTGGGTATGGCACAGAAAAAAAACCTCAAGTCGCGCATGCGACGACTTAATTCGTCGCTCACGCGACTCCTTTTCATTTTCTATCAAATACCCACGGTTTGCACCTCCGGCGCTACACCGTGGGCTATTATTAAGACGTTCCTTCGGAACTTGGGTGACAAGAAATAGTTGTGTGCAACACTATGCCATTTGCCACAGAGCCCTGCTCGGCTGTTTCTTAAGTTTATTTAGGTAATTATTAGCCAAGTATCGGTTGCATTTGGAAATGGGCGTAGATGGTTGAGGGGATTGCTCTCAAAAGCCTTTTTGGAGTCTTCTTCAGGGATTTTTGCTATTTTGGAAGGGTTTACAAGGCAAATCGGTCTTGCTGCACCAGGTTCTTGCATGAAGCAGAAATTAATCTGTGCTAATGCACTTTCTTTAATGAGTTTGTCAATTATCCCAGCGATGATGCGAGAAGCAGGTGTGTCATTAGTTGAGCTGCTTGAATACCCGCCGTTTTTGAACTGTTTACTGAATTCAATCCTTGCGACGCTGCCTTGGATCAGCTTTCGCACGTCGTCTGTATAGCGTGTTGTTTGGCTCAAATCAAATGTAGCAGTATGCAATTGCTTAAATGTGCATAGCTGTATGATGGTTTGATCGATCATCTCTCCGGGCGGTGAGCGTCCAATACTTACGGTGATTTCTCTCATATTTTTAGGAACGCGAGCTAACGCATCGACAAGCAGCCGATTATCTGCCATGGAAGCAAAAAGCTTCTTCTGAGAACTGGAAGTGAGTCTTGAAAATCCGGCCTCGAAATTTTTATTGTCGCTATCTGAGTCCAGAACCACTTTAGAAAGGAATGTTATCAGCTCATTTTGCGTAGGTTGCTCGTCCCTACCTTCCGATGTTAGCGCTTTAGATACTCTGCCGCACAGGCTTTCAAGATTTTTTAACTTATTCTGTGCGATGAGATATCCCACGGCAAAAATGATTGGAACGATACCTGTAAACCCCGAGAGGATCTTGAGAGCCCCAAATGCCGCTTGTTTGGCCGATTTGAACCCTATAATGTCGTGTACTCCGTGAAAGTAGGAGCCATAAAATTGTAAATTTTCATTTAGTGCATTCATATAGATTTTCTCTTAAGAATAAAACAAATTTAATACGATTTTCTCAACAATAGTACCAAATTTAATTATATAACGCCATAGACAAATTTTATTAGTGATGTTCTCACCTTTTTCGAAAATTTATATCAAATTTATACGCTCTTAACGAAGAGCGGGTGTAATGGGCCCATCTTTCATAATAAAAATAAGGAGAGAGAGTTATGCAGATTTTTCCTGAGATCAAAGCACTTGGTATCTTGAATAAGACTCCACAAGATATTGTGGACTGGTATGCAGGTAAAGCGCTTGCTTTTGTTGAAAGCGCGATGGGTACCTCAGAAGAGGTCGTTGCACCTCCTGCAGCACAAGTTGCTGAAGAGAGGCCTATAGCGCCTGAAAAGGAGCTTGCTGTGCACCTTACTACGCCTCACACCGTTGTCTTAATGGATATTTTGCAGGAGGAGACTCGCATAGAAAAGAGCATAGAAAAGCCTCAGGCAAAAAGCGAAAAGAGCCATTCAGGCAAATCTCAAGGCAGCCATCATCATACCAATCACCATCATAGGTCCCACCGTAAAAATAAATAATAATAATAATATTTATTTTCCCCTAGAGGAGCCTGGTCTGCCCCCCGTTGGCTCTTTTAGGGGTTTTTTGTTTCTTGAACATGCTGATCGCGCCATTTTTCTAAGAGCAAAAAGGAGCTGTGGCTAAAGTAGGGCAAAAAGAGGTCCACGCCATGCTCTTTTCGGCATCTATCGCTCAGGCCTGCAACAGGCGTTTTTAACGAAAAAGCTAGTCCATAGCGGCTTGCGGCATCAAGGTAGTGAAAGGAATCAATTACTGCCCAAGGCAAAGTAAATATGCATCTATTGTTTTGAAAGTAGGAGAGCTTCTCTTCAGTGCTGTGGATGACATCGGGTTTTATCTCTTGCCGCTTTAACTTTTGCTGAGGCAGCACTGCAAGTCCTGCAGCTCCCGTTGCAGCAAGCCAGGCCCAAACACCAAGCGTCTCAAGTTCAAGCAGCGGCAAGATAAGCTCGCTAAAGGCAATAAGAAGGATGGATGCGATTGCCACAATCCAGCTCTTTTTGCGAGATTTTACGTGAAGCTCTTCACGAATATGTGTGCGAAGGTATAAATCAGCCATAATCACCGCCTTACTATTTACATTACCTAAACCCTGGCTTGCACAATTTAGGCAGGCTCTTTCTCCACATTGGGCGCCCATCTATAGTTTATATTATCAGGATGGCGTGTTTAAGCCTATCTTGATAATATATTCGAGACCGAGACCGTGACCGAGACCGAGACCGATTGTTTTGCCGTACGTTTGAGGAGGTAAAGTAACCGGTCTCGGTCTCGGTCACGGTCTCGGTCTCGATAAGAGCAATTTTGTACAAAGTTGACGTTAGGAGAACGTAATGGAACTTTTAAGCGCCTATAGCGGCTGGATTATAGCCCTGTTCACAGTTGGCTATTTGATGATTATCTTTGAGCATCAAATTGGGATAAATAAGGCAACATCGGCCCTTCTTATGGCTGTGGGCTGCTGGAGCCTGCAGTTTGCAGATGTTTCCAGCCTGAAGGAAAATTCTCAGCACCTTTCAGAGCATTTGGCAAACGTAAGCCAGGTGATCCTCTTTTTACTGGGTGCTGTGACTATTGTAGAGACAATAAATGTCCATGGCGGCTTTGGAATTATTGCCGACTTTATTCACGTGCGATCTAAAAAGCTCTCTCTTTGCCTTGTGGGGCTGCTTGCCTTTTTTCTGTCGGCAGTTCTTGATAACCTTACTACCACCATTGTCATGGTGGTGCTGCTGAGGCGCATGATCACTGATACTAATGACCGCCTTATTTTTGGTTCGTTAATTGTAATAGCTGCAAACGCCGGCGGCGTTTGGACGCCGATTGGTGATGTGACGACAACAATGCTTTGGCTGGGCGGGCAGGTATCGCCACTACCGCTAATTCAAAAACTATTTTTACCAAGCTTTGTAAGCTTCTTAGTCTCTTTGGCAGTTTTTCTCTTTTTTGTACGAGGCAAGATTGAGGCAAAGGATGATGAGAAGGTCCCGCTGGAGCATAAAGGAGGGCTTGTGCTTGTTTGCGGGGTTCTTTCTTTAATCTTTGTGCCGGTCTTTAAGCTGCTTACGGGGCTGCCTCCATTCATGGGCATACTCTTTTCTATGAGCTTTATGTGGCTTCTAACCGACCTTTTGCATAGGACGGAAGAGAGTAACCACTTGCGAGTGATCTCAGTTTTTCCAAAACTTGACCTATCTAGCATATTCTTTTTTTTAGGAATCCTGTTAAGCGTGGGAGCCCTGGAAACTGCGGGAATATTAGAGCATCTTGCTGTATGGCTTGATACCAAAGTGCCCTCAAAAGTTGCTATAGCCTCGATTATTGGGATGGCATCAGCGGTCGTCGATAACGTTCCGCTCGTTGCCGCAACTATGGGCATGTATGATCTCCAAACCTATGTCCAAGACCATCCATTTTGGCTTCTGATAGCATTCTGCGCAGGAACTGGCGGTAGTATGCTTATCATAGGATCTACCGCGGGCGTAGCCTTTATGAGCTTAGAAAAGGTGGACTTTTTCTGGTATTTAAAAAAAGCGGCAATTCCCGCAGCACTTGGCTTTGCAGCTGGCATTGCGACGTATGTATATCTATCATAAATTTTCGCCTCTACAACATATTGTGGAGGCAAATGTGAAAAAAGATGCAGAAAGGTATTGGAAATAAATCGCATCTTCTGTAAATTTGTCCCTACCGAACGCAATTTAGTGTCGCTAATGTGAAGCTAAACGAAACGGTACCGAAGCCATAGAGCTCGGATGTTTGATTTGACAGTGCAAATGAGTAGTGTACAAGCAAGTTGGTATCTACAGCAATGTAGATGCTCAATAAGAGCTTGTGCGCGGAACCAAAATTTTTTTTAAATTTGATTCTTGCGTTTTTTATATTTTAAGTAATTTCTTGACAATTATCGGCTATACTAAGAGGCCGATAGTCAGCACAAAAAGTTTTTTTTGACTGAGAATTTGATCTTGGTTCAGACTGAACGCTGACGGCGTGGATGAGACATGCAAGTCGAACGAAGTAGGAAGCAATTCTTACTTAGTGGCGAAAGGGTTAGTAATGTATGGATAACTTGCCTTTTATCTTTGGGATAACGATTGGAAACGATCGCTAATACCATATGAGGTGGAAAGCCGCATGGCTTTTTAACCAAAGTGGGGGACTCTGAAAGGAGCCTTGCGATAAAAGAGAGGTCCATATGCTATCAGCTAGTTGGTGAGGTAAAAGCTCACCAAGGCTAAGACGGCTAGGCGGATTGAGAGGTCGACCGCCAACACTGGGACTGAGACACTGCCCAGACTCCTACGGGAGGCAGCAGTCGAGAATAATTCGCAATGGGCGAAAGCCTGACGATGCGACGCCGTGTGAACGATGAAGGCCTTCGGGTTGTAAAGTTCTGTCGCCTGCGAACAAGGTTATTTTGTGAATAACAGAGCAATTTGAGTGTAGTAGGAAAGGAAGCACCGGCTAACTCCGTGCCAGCAGCTGCGGTAATACGGAGGGTGCAAGCGTTAGTCGGAATTACTGGGCGTAAAGGGTGCGTAGGCGGGGATGTAAGTTAGATGTGAAATACCGTTGCTCAACAACGGCCGTGCATCTAAAACTGCATTTCTAGAGGGATAGCGGAGAAAACGGAATTCCACGTGTAGCGGTGAAATGCGTAGATATGTGGAAGAACACCTGTGGCGAAAGCGGTTTTCTAGCTTTCCCCTGACGCTGAGGCACGAAAGCAAGGGGAGCAAACAGGATTAGATACCCTGGTAGTCCTTGCCTTAAACTATGTATACTTGGTGTTGTTGGGCTCAACCCTGACAGTACCGTAGCGAACGCGTTAAGTATACCGCCTGGGGAGTACGCTCGCAAGGGTAAAACTCAAAAGAATTGACGGGGACCCGCACAAGCAGTGGAGCATGTGGTTTAATTCGATGCAACGCGAAGAACCTTACCTGGACTTGACATGCTTTTGACCGCCGTAGAAATATGGTTTTCTCGCAAGAGACAAAAGATACAGGTGCTGCATGGCTGTCGTCAGCTCGTGCCGTGAGGTGTTGGGTTAAGTCCCGCAACGAGCGTAACCCTTGTCGTTAGTTGCCATCACGTAATGGTGGGCACTCTAGCGAGACTGCCTAGGTTAACTAGGAGGAAGGTGAGGATGACGTCAAGTCCGCATGGCCTTTATGTCCAGGGCTACACACGTGCTACAATGGTCGGTACAGAAGGAAGCAAAGTCGCGAGATGGAGCAAATCCCCAAAGCCGACCTCAGTTCGGATTGGAGTCTGCAACTCGACTCCATGAAGATGGAATTGCTAGTAATGGCGGGTCAGCAACACCGCCGTGAATCCGTTCCCGGGTCTTGTACACACCGCCCGTCAAGTCATGGGAGTTGGTTTCACCCGAAGTCGCTCACCCAACCGCAAGGAGGGAGGCGCCTAAGGTGAGGCTGATGACTGGGACTAAGTCGTAACAAGGTAGCCCTACCGGAAGGTGGGGCTGGATCACCTCCTTTACGGACAAGTGGTAGAGGCATTCGTGCACTCTACCCAGGTTGAGACAAGCTCTTATCGCTTGTTCACTACTCAGTTTGCATTGTCAAATTTTGAAAGTCTAGTTATTGTCAAATTATAACAAATTATAATGGTAAAACAGTATTAACATGCGTTAATACAACAAGTGTCATTCGAAAAGAAAGACGCTTGAGAATTAGAATTAGTTAAGGCGAAATTTATTTGTAAACTCAAGTTTAATTATTGACTGAAAACGATTTTTGGTCAAGCTATTAAGAGCTGTTGGGGGATGCCTTGGCATCGACAGGCGAAGAAGGACGTGCTACCTGCGAAAAGCTCCGGTGAACCGGTAGGGGTAATGACCCGGAGATGTCCGAATGGGGAAACCTGGTACGTGTAATAATGTATCATCCATAACTGAATACATAGGTTATGGAAGCAAGACCCGCTGAACTGAAACATCTAAGTAGGCGGAGGAAAAGAAATCAAACGAGATTCCCATAGTAGCGGCGAGCGAAGTGGGAAGAGCCCAAACCGAGGACTTTGTCCTTGGGGTTGTAGGGCCGAGCATATAGGTACGTAGCGACATAGCGGAACTTTCTGGGAAGTGAGGCGACACAGGGTGATAGCCCCGTACGCGAAATGTCAAAACGATCTGCTTGGTACCTGAGTAGGGCCGGACACGTGAAACCCGGTCTGAATCTAGGGAGACCACTCTCTAAGGCTAAACACTCGTCGGTGACCGATAGTGAACCAGTACCGTGAGGGAAAGGTGAAAAGAACCCCTGTTAGGGGAGTGAAATAGAATCTGAAACCAACAGCTTACAAACGGTCGAAGGCCTATGTCCCTTTTAGGGAAATGGCTGACGGCGTGCCTTTTGCATGATGAGCCAGCGAGTTAGGGTATATGGCAAGGTTAAGGGAGCGAACTTCCGAAACCGAAGCGAAAGCGAGTCTGAATAGGGCGCTAAGTCGTATGTCCTAGACACGAAACCAAGTGATCTATCCATGGCCAGGTTGAAGCAGCGGTAAGACGCTGTGGAGGACCGAACTAGTGACTGTTGAAAAAGTCTTGGATGAGCTGTGGATAGGGGTGAAAGGCCAATCAAACTTGGAGATATCTTGTTCTCTTCGAAATAACTTTAGGGTTAGCCTTGAGCATATGGTTCTTGGGGGTAGAGCACTGAATTCACAAGGGGGCTTACCGGCCTACCGAGGGAAATCAAACTCCGAATACCAAGGACTAGCTCAGGAGATAGACTGTGGGGGATAAGCTTCATAGTCAAAAGGGGAACAGCCCAGATCGTCGACTAAGGCCCTAAATTCTATGCTAAGTGAGTAAGGAAGTGAAGTTTCTCAGACAGTTGGGATGTTGGCTTAGAGGCAGCCATCATTTAAAGAGTGCGTAACAGCTCACCAATCGAGAAATTTTGCGCCAAAAATATACGGGGCTAAGCATAGAGCCGAAGTCACGGATGTACTCTGAATAAGAGTACGTGGTAGGGGAGCGTAGTATGTGCAACGAAGGTATACCGTAAGGAGTGCTGGAGCGCATACTAGTGAGGATGCATGGCATGAGTAAACGATAAAAGAAGTGAAAATCTTCTTCGCCGAAAACCTAAGGTTTCCAGGGTAAAGCTCGTCTTCCCTGGGTTAGCCGGTCCCTAAGCCGAGGCAGAAATGCGTAGGTGATGGGAAACAGGTTAAATATTCCTGTGCTGCCGTAAGAAATGACAACGAAAGACGAAGCGAAAGAAACACGCGGACCATTGGATGTGTCCGTGACACTATGAGGTGGGCTAGTAGGCAAATCCGCTAGCATAAAACTAGGTAGTGGTCAAGGGGAGGTAGCAATACTGAACCGATGGTGTGGGAAGAGCTTCCAAGAAATACTTTCTAGTCTCCCAAGGCAACCGTACCAAAACCGACACAGGTGGGTAGGATGAAAATTCTCAGGCGCGCGAGATAACTCTCGTTAAGGAACTAGGCAAATTACCCTCGTAACTTCGGGAGAAGAGGGGCCTCTGAGCGTGATAGACTTCGCGTCTAGAAGCGCATGGAGGTCGCAGATAAATGGCCCAGGCGACTGTTTAACAAAAACACAGCACTATGCAAAGCCGCGTAAGGCGCAGTATATGGTGTGATGCCTGCCCAATGCCAAAAGGTCAAAGGGAGAGGTTAGCCGTAAGGCGAAGCTTCGATCTTAAGCCCTGGTGAATGGCGGCCGTAACTCTAACGGTCCTAAGGTAGCGAAATTCCTTGTCGGGTAAGTTCCGACCTGCACGAATGGTTTAACGATCTGGGCACTGTCTCAACGAGAGACTCGGTGAACTTGTAGTAGCAGTGAAGATGCTGTTTACCCGCAACAAGACGGAAAGACCCCGTGAACCTTTACTGTATCCTGATATGGGCTTCTGAAGTTTTATGTGTAGGATAGCCAGGAGGCTGTGAAAGAGTGTCGTTAGGCATTCTGGAGCCAACGTTGAAATACTGGCCTTAAAATTTCGGAAATCTAACAGCGCTCTGTGAAACCAGAGGCTGGACAGTGTCAGGTGGGCAGTTTTACTGGGGCGGTATCCTCCCAAAGTGTAACGGAGGAGTCCAAAGCTTGCCTCATCGTGGTTGGTAATCACGAGTAGAGCGTAAAAGTATAAGGCAGGTTGACTGCGAGACCTACAAGTCGAGCAGGGACGAAAGTCGGGTTTAGTGATCCGGCGGTGGAAAGTGGAATCGCCGTCGCTTAACGGATAAAAGGTACTCCGGGGATAACAGGCTTATCGCATCCAAGAGTTCATATCGACGATGCGGTTTGGCACCTCGATGTCGACTCATCGCATCCTGGGGCTGAAGAAGGTCCCAAGGGTTTGGCTGTTCGCCAATTAAAGCGGTACGCGAGTTGGGTTCAAAACGTCGTGAGACAGTTTGGTCCCTATCTGTTGTGGGCGTAGGATATTTGAGAGGAGCTATTCTTAGTACGAGAGGACCGGAATGGACGAACCAATGGTGTTTCGGTTGTTCTGCCAAGGGCATCGCCGAGTAGCTACGTTCGGAAAGGATAAGCGTTGAAAGCATATAAACGCCAAGCCTCCCTCAAGATAAGATATCCCAATGAGACACCATGGAGACTACGTGGTTGATAGGTCGGGGGTGGAAGTGCAGCAATGCATTAAGCTGACCGATACTAATCAGTCCATTGGCTTGACCTTTCTTTTTTGCAAGGAAAGAGGTCATAAATTACAAGTCAAAAAATATAACTTGAGATACAAAAAAGCCTTACTGAGGCTAATCTCAAGCGTCTTTCTAATCGAAGGACCTATAATTTGGTCAATAACTAGCGATTTTTGCTTGGTGGTAATAGAGAGAGGGACACACCTGATCCCATCCCGAACTCAGAAGTTAAGCCTCTCCTCGCCGATGGTACTATACACAAGAGTATGGAAGAGTAGGTCGCCGCCAAGCTTTTTGGCCACACTATCCTAATAGGAAAGTGTGGCCTTTTTTTTTGCCAAAAAAAAGCCAAAAAAAACCTATACGAATCAACAAATCTCTCTCTTAATCTCGATCTTGATCTTTTTTCTCTTTCTCTTTCTCTTTACACTTTTCGCTCCAACTTTGAAAAATTTAAGAAAGAAAAAAAGATCAAGATCAAGATTAAGTTTTGTCCTCCTACGAGCTTGAGAAAAAATGCCACGCCCGTTGGGAGTGGTGGCGATTAGCCCAGGCCACCGAAGGTGTCCTGGGAACAACGAAGAGAAAAAATTGCACGCCCGAGAGGCTGTGAAAAAATCCAGCTTCGACCGTAGGTCTTTGGAGTGCGACAATTTTTTGTCGCTTTCACTTTCGACCACGCACCTTTACTTCATTATCACCCAAGTTCACAAAACACATCTACATGAATCGGTAGAGGTGTTTTGTGAGCTTGGGCGATAATGAAGTAAAGGCATGTGGTCGGAGTAAAAGCTGCGAAGAATCGCAGCACTCCAAAGACCTGCGGTCGAAGAAAACGTATTTTTTCACACCCTTCGGGCGCATACGCATCAGGCTATCAAAAAAAAGTACTGTTTTCAGCCTGAAGGGCTGGGTTTTAAAAGCCCAGGGCATCGCCCTGGGTATGCTGTAAACACGATGTTGCAGGCTGTAGGCCTGCGTTATAGTAAATTTTTGTAACAAACTATTGAATATTTAAAATTTGCTATAACGCAGGCCTACAGCCTGCCCTTTCAACTCCATAATACACCTATGGCGATGCCATAGGCTTTTAAAACCCAGCCCTTCAGGCTGAAAAAGGCTGAAAACGATATTTTCTTTTTGATAGCCTGATGCGTATGCCCTTCGGTCGTGCCTTTCTATTGTGCCTAGATTCCCAGGACGCCTGCGGCGGCCTGGGCTAATCGCCACCACTCCCAACGGGCGTGGCATTTTTTCACAACCTCTATGGGGAGGGCTGAAGAAGAATTTTGGCCATGGTCCTTTATGTCCCTTATGTCCTTTTTATCCCTTCAAATTAGCTTTTTTTGATACAATATACCACCACACATTTTGGAGCAGTTATGAAACGGATTTTCGGTATCTTTGTTGTGCTTACAGCCTCGGTGTTCTTTTTTATTCAGGCGCAGGGCTCTAAAGAGTATCGTGGGTTTGTTTATACGAAGGCGATCGATCTTCCGGATTCTCAGTCAAAGCTTGTTTCACTTGTTCATATGGCAACCGGTGCACGGGTGCTTCATATTCAAAATGATGATCAGGAGAACTTTTTTGCTATCTGCTTTCGTACATATCCTGCGACATCAAATGGCGTGGCGCATGTGCTAGAGCATAGCGTGACGCAAGGGTCTAAAAAATATCCTGTGAAAAATCTCTTTACGCATATGAAAAGCCGCAGCTTTGCAACATTTATGAATGCCATCACAGGGCCCGATTTTACTGTCTATCCGGCATCGTCTGAGCTAAAAGATGATTTTTATAACCTCTTCTCTGTATATGCTGATGTTGTTTTTCATCCGCTACTAAAGAAAGAGTGCTTTTTGCAAGAGGGGATACGCCTTGAATTTGAAGAGTATGATGACCCTCAAACGCCTTTGCAGTATAAGGGGATCGTCTACAATGAGATGAAGGGCAAACTTGCGTCAACCCATGTTCGCATGCTGCGTGCACTCAACGAAGAGCTCTTTCCAGATAGCGGTGGGCGCATTTTTTCAGGAGGGGATCCGGAAGAGATTCAGGAGCTATCCTACGATGAACTTCTTCAGTTCCACAAGGAACATTACTATCCGGGAAACTGCCTCTTTTTCTTTTATGGCAATCTGCCCCTAGAGGGCCATCTCGACTTTTTAGCCGAGCATGTTCTTGCGGATGTATCCGAAAAAAAAGCGGCTCTTCCACCTCGAGCAAGACAGCCTGCGCTTTCAGCTCCAAAAAGTAAGGAAATGCGCTTTCCGGCGGCATTTGATAGCGATGCTCTTATAAGCGTTGCCTGGCTTACATGTGACCAAGAAGAGTCGCTTGCCCTCCAGCTGCTTGATCATATTATGATGGGATCTGATGCTGCACCATTAAAGCACGAGCTGTTACAGCTGGGCTTTTCAAAAGAGATAGATTCTTTTATTGATTCCACAAAGGCTCAAGTTCCTTATACGCTCTATTTTGAAGGATGCAATGGTGAAGATGCCAAAAAAATTGAAGAGCACGTACTTACCACACTTGCCTCTCTTGCAGATCTTGGGATTGATGAGGCACTTTTTGAAAGGACCTTAGCCCAGATCGAGCTTGTAGAGCGCGAGCGGAATTTAGGTGCATCACCAAGAGGCTATTCTCTTCTTTTTACATCAGCGGTTGAATCGCTTCATGGAAGAGCACCCGAAAAATCTCTTACCTTTTCAGATCAGATTAGCGAGTTGCGAAAGAGGGTAAAACAAGATCCAAACTATTTTTCTCATCTTATTCGAAAATACTTTGTAGATAATCCCCATAGGGTATTGCTGTCGCTTACACCTTCTGTAGAAAAGGCGCATGAAGAGCAAGAGCAAGAAAAGCAAAAGCTGAGTTCTATTAAAGAGTCATTAGATAAAGATAAAATCATTGCAAACTCTTTAGCCCTTCGCAAATGGCAAAATTCTGCAACAGATGAACAAGTTGCTCGTCTTCCCACCGTCACCCTGGACAGCGTCTCTAAAGAGGCAAAGAGAATTCCCCTTGCGAAAACGGTATATGACAATATAGAGGTTTATCACCACCAAGTCTTTACCAATAAAATTACCTACGCATCTTTAGAATTTGCCCTTCCGGAAATACCCCACGAAGATATTTGGCTTGTGGGCCTTTATAGCTACCTTCTTGGGCAGCTTGGCATAACAGATGTTTCATATCGCGACAGACTTACCTATATTCAGGAACATACCGGAGGCATAGGATCTGAAGTTGCCATCCGCTATGGCACACAAGGTTCATATCCCGTCTTTAAAATATCCGGAAAGGCGCTTTCAGAGAAGGCTGAAATTCTCCTAAACTGCTTTTATGAAATGCTTACAGCGGCTGATTTTTCTGATAGGGAGCGAATAAAGCAGCTTCTTACAAAACATGCCTCAGAAATTGACTTTGCGCTAAACAACAGCGCCCTTGAATTTGCCTGTATGAAAGCTTTGAGCTGCCATTCAGCTGAAAATGACTTCATAAATAACCTTGAAGGCCTAAATTACTGTTTAAAGATCAAAGAGGCTATGGGAAATGTTGAGGGGGTAATAGATGCTTTGCAAAGCCTGCAAAAGAAAATGGTTCCCTACAGGCGCGCACACCTTGTCATTGGAGCAGAAGAGCTGCCATCTCTTGGCAAGCTTCGAGCTTTGCCAATGATAACAAAAACAGCGCTCCAGCTTCAGCCGGTTTATGCAGAGGCGCAAAGCTTTGGCTATCCAATAGATGCAACAGTTGCCTTTAATGCTCAAGGGTTTACTACGGATAAAAGCAACCCCTACCTGCTTCTTGCGGCAGAAATTATGACAAGCGAGGTTTTATGCCCGCAGATTCGCGAGCAGCATGGCGCCTACGGCACAGAGGCCTCCTATCAGCCAAGTTCCGGCAACTTCTGCTTCTGGAGCTATCGAGATCCCAATGTAAAGACAACCTTTCAACTGTTTGCGGCCTCTGCAAGCTTTGTTGCTGAGGGCAGATTTACAACTGAGGCGCTCCAAAGGGCAAAAATAGCCATTTTTCAAAAGATCGATCGCCCCATAAATCCTGCAGGCCGGGCATCTGTTGCCTACCAGCACTTTTGTGAGGGGCGAACGGACGCAATGCGCGATGCGTTCCGAAATAAGCTGCTAAATGCCAGTGTGTTAGATATTCAGGCTGCAGCAAGGGAGCACATATTGCCAAAAATTGCTGAGGCCTCAAAGGCCACCTTTGGTTCAAAAGTATTACTTGATAATAAGTAGCCTCTTGCTGTAGCAAGAGGAAATGACTGAAGAACATATCAATATACAGCTCATTTTGCTTTTGACGGTGGGGTTTGCAACTGCCAGCCTCTTTGGCTATATTGCCCATCGCTTAAAAATTTCACCCATCTTAGGATACCTTGTCGCAGGCTATTTTATAGGGCCATACTCTCCCGGTTTTGTTGCAGACGTAAAACTTGCCGAGCAGCTTGCTGAAATTGGCGTTATTTTGATGATGTTCAGCGTAGGCATGCACTTTCACTGGCAGGACCTTCTTGATGTTAAAAAAGTAGCGATTCCCGGCGCCATACTCCAGACCTTGACGGCAACAGTACTTGCGACAGTGCTTTTTCATTTCGCAGGCTTTAGTACAGAGTCCGGAATCATCTTCGGGTTATGTGTAGGTGTGGCATCTACTGTAATCTTAGTGCGCGGGCTTACTGAAAATCACCTTCTTAAAACGCCTCAGGGCCACCTCTGCATGGGATGGCTCATACTGGAAGATAAAATTACCGTTTTAGCGCTGCTTTTGCTTCCGACAGTCTCTCTTGGACTTGATCTACCCACAGTTGTGGGGGCATTTGTATGGATTTTCGTGAAATTTTTTATCTTGGTCTTTTTGCTCTTTACGGTAGGTAAATGGGCTGCAAGGCATGCTCTGGAGAAGATTGTAGCCGTTGGCTCCCAGGAGCTTTTTACCATTACGGTATTAGCGCTAGCCTTTGTATTTGCCGAAGTTGCAAATCTTGTATTTGGAATGTCTATTGTGATCGGGGCGTTTTTAGCGGGTATCGTTATTGGCCAAACTAATGTTCGCCACCTTGTTGCGCAGCATACCCGCCCTCTAAAAGAGGCCTTCATTGTGCTCTTCTTTATCGCGATGGGAATGCTCTTCAATGTAAATGCAATATTTGAAAACTTTCCACTTTTTTTAGGAACTTTAGCAATTATCTTGATTGCAAAACCCCTTGCAGCGTATGTGATTGCAAAAGGGTTAGGAAGGTCAAGGCTTGATGCCCTCACAGTAGCTGTGGGGCTTGCGCAGATCGGCGAATTTTCATTTATTTTAGCGGAGGAGGCAAATCGCTACAAAATGCTGCCCGATATTGGCTACGATGTGCTTGTAGCCTGTGCATTGGTATCGATTTCGCTAAATCCATTTTTGTTTAAATGGGCTGCGGCCCAAAAGTATAATAAGGTGTGACGTATGGTAAGAATTGGTGGGTCAGGAGAAGTACAGGGAGTACCATCTGATGGGAATGAGAATGTAGGCAAAACATGGGAGATGAATCTTCCGACTGCGTTCAAATCAACGAGCGGAGTCGCAAATTCTGAGAAGCTTGCTACTAGAGGGGCTGACGGCAATTTGACGGTAAAAAATCCCTCTGCGCGTAAAGCATTTTTCGAAACAGTTTTGGAAGCATTAGGACGAGCAAATGTCCAGTTCTGAAGATGTAAAAACGTTTCTTGAAAATGAAGTTGCACACGACATTGCAGAAGCTGCCAAGCTTCAGGCAGCCGAGGTGTATAAGCCTGATGATCCATTACATACGATGGAACAAGAGGTTGCGGTATTTCACCATGAACTCAGTCAGTGCATGCTTCTTGCAAAAACTCGCATAAAAGATGGCTTTGAGTGGTGCGTAGAGGCTATAAAAGAGCTTTCAACAGCCGATGCTTCCATCGATATACCTGTTCTTGAAGAGAATGTGCATCTTGCCTTATCTCGCTTTGACACTGTTGCCAAGGCAAAAGATATGTGTGCTGAAGTTGCGGAAGGCAAGCCCTGGAGAAGCCTCTTGGGCCTAACCGATAGAACTATGGAGCTTTTGTATAGCGGGGCAAAGCATCTCTTTGACTTAGGCCACTACCCCGAATCTGAAGCGGCATTTTTCTTTTTAAGCACAATAGACTACGCGCAGTATGCCTTTTGGCTTGGCCTTGGGCATGCTGCCTTTCACCTCGGCAACTACAACCAGGCGATAAATGCCTACGAAATGGCCAACGCCTGCCAGCCCGGTTCCATTTGGCCCTTCATCTACATAGCAAACTGCTTTGAAGCGCTCTACGACTTTGAAGAGTCCTACGTGCAGCTTCAAAACGCCTTAGGCGATCTTCAAACAAACCCAAATGCAGATCACGCCCTCTTAATAGACCTAAAAGAGCGCATCGCCAACGCAAAATCTCGCCGATAGTTCCTGTTTCATAAGTATTTGTAGGCTGGAATGGTAAGGAACTCTTCGAACTTTGGGTTTGTGACGAGGTCGTCGAGGATTTGGTATGCGCTGGGATACTTTACTTGCTCATCTTTGGCAAGCTTTCTAAAAAGAGGGATGTCGATAGCTCTTCCATCGGAAAGCTTGGCTCCGTGATGGATCCACTGCCAGAGCTGTGAGCGGGCAATTTCAGCTGTTGCAGTATCTTCCATGAGGTTGAAGAGTGCTACTGCGCCAAAGCCCTTTAGCCAGGCGTCAAGGTACTGCAAAGAGACGCTGATGTTTTGGCGAAGGGCCTGTTCTGTAATGGTGCCTCCCGGAACGGTAAAGTCTAATAGCTCTTTACTTGTCACCTGTACATCTTCTCTTAAGCGCTCTTTTTGGTTTGGGCGATTTTGCTAGAGCAGTTGTAAAGACCTCTTTTGCAACAGGGACGAGGTCGGGATGTGCCACCCAGGTGCCATCAAAGCCATCTTTTGATTCGCGAAGCTTATCTTCTGTTACTTTTTGCAGCGCCTGTTTGTTCACTTCGACATCTTTTCTACTTGGCACAAAGGCTGCCATGCCGCCCATGGCGTGGGCGCCTCGCTTGTGGCAGGTGCGGATGAGCAGGTCGGTATAGGCTCTCATAAAGGGCACTGTCATTGTAATCTGGGCGCGATCCGGCAAAATAAAACCGGGCCTGTTTTGAAATTTTTTGATGATGCTAAAGATGTAGTCCCATCGGCCGGCGTTAAGACCTGCAATGTGCTCCTTCAGCTCGTATAAAATCTCTTCCATTTCAAAGGCTGCAAGGATCGTTTCAATAAGTACAGTTGCCCGCACAGTGCCTCTTGGAAGGCCGAGCAGCTCCTCTGCTGTAATAAAAACATCATTCCAGAGACGAGCTTCCAGATGGCTTTCAAGCTTTGGCAGGTAAAAATAGAGCCCCACACCCTTTTTTGCATTGTGAAACATGTAGAGGCCAAAGTCAAAAAGCGAGGCTGAAATCGACTTTTCATTAATAAGAAAGTGCTTTTCATCAAGGTGCCAGCCGCGCGGGCGCACCATGAGGAGTGCGGTTTTTTCCTGCAGGGCGTACTTCTTACCCTCAGGGCTTGTAAAAGATAGGGTCCTATCGTTTGCCTCTATTAAATTCATCTGCCCTTCGATCACATTGTTCCAGGTAGGGGAGAGGGCATCTTCAAAGTCTGCCATAAAGGCATCGGCGCCGGAATTGAGGGCGTTAATCATCATCTTCTTTTCAACCGGCCCTGTAATCTCTACATAGCGCTTTTGTAAATCAGCAGGGGTTGGGGCCACCTTCCAGGCTCTGTCGTCACGAATGGCTTTTGTCTCTTTAAGAAAGTCAGGCGGCTGGCCTAAATCAATAGCCTTTTGTCTAACAGATCGCTTTTTTAAAAGCTCGAGGCGCTTTTCGTTATGCTTGCTGTGCAGTTTTTCTAAAAACGCTACAGCCTCCGGAGTCAAAATTTTTTCTTCAGTATTCATATTCTCTCCAAAAAAGTCTTGCATTTGGTAACAATTCTGGATATGCACGAGTCTATGAAATCAAAGCAAGAAAGTTTTGTTCTACATAGAGTCTCAGCAATGATGGCGCCCAAAGAACTTGCGCCATCTGTACGATCACTTTTACCCGAAGGCATCACTGAAGAGGAGTATAAAGCCCCAAATCCTATCTATATCAAAACGATGGAAGGCTTGCCGTGTGAAAAAAAGGGCGGCCACTACTTTATGGGGGGCTTGCCGGCCCTTATGCAGGCAGTACGGCTTTTGCAAAAAGATCCTGAAGCTGTTGTTACCTATGTCAATGACGGTCAGATAAAAAAATCGACCCAGTCGGCCCATCAGGGCCATGTGCATCCTACCGAATGGACAACGCCTGAGCTTGGCACCTGGCAGCTTACTAAAATTATTTTAAGAAGCCTGCGTCTTTTGCCAAAAGTAGCGCCGGAGGATGTTGATAACTACTCCTACGTCCACTTTCCCCTTTCAAAGATACGGATAGGCCTCTTTATCAAAAATATCGGCTTTAAGCTTCTGCGTGCGCTTCGCGCAAAAAATAATGTCTCAGCTGATGACCGCTGGCAGTGCGATAAAGTTCGCCAGTCGCTTGCCTTTCATAAGGAGCTAAGCGATGCGATCGTTGCATCAGGCGGCGATGCCCACATTCATTTCAGGCTGGCGCCTTATCTGGTCGCAAGATAGGGAGGGAATCGAGCGAAAAAGGGCGCTCTGGCAAGATCTTGGCATTCAAACCGAACCCTTAAGTAAAGAGGAGCTTCGAAAGTATACGCTCCTTCGCGATGATATACCCCTCTATGGCTTGAAAGTGCTGGGAGATGGCAAGTTCTTTGCCAATGTAGATGAAAAAATTTGCGCCTATCTTACTAAAACCTATCCACACTTTAGCATGCGAACAGCCGCTGTGAGAGAGCTCTATATCGACCCGGTAAGCGGCAAGCCATATGCCGTGCAGGAAGGTTCAGGCCAGGTAGTAGCTGTAGACTCCTTTTTCGGCTCGCCCGGCCACAACCAGCTGTTTAAAGAGGGCTCTAAAAAACCGCTTTGGGAGGAGGTGCCGGTTTCAGGCGTAAGTTCGCTTTGGGTCTGCACCATTGAAAAATCACTCCTTCAAAGCCGTCTGGGCGATATAAAAGAATTTCCGGGTGCGGCGAACCTTACAAACTTTCATATGACAATATGGGATGTGGCAGAAGATGGCCAGAATGTGCATATTCTCATCCGCGCAACAGAGGGGGCTAATTTTAACTCAGAATATGCCGATCCTGACGACCTTGCCAACATGCAGGCAAACATCCAACGCTTTTTCATAGGCTCCTGGAAGCTTATTTCTGCCGGCTCCTGCACCCGAAAAACCACCATTGCCAACATTCCCGAAATCAAAGAGCACTTTATCCACGGCCTTTCAGGTATCGGTTTTAGCTTTTCAGCGGCAAACTTTTTACTTGATTAAAAAAAACGTGTGGAATACTAGGAAGAAAAACGCTTCATATAGAAGGAATCTAAAGTTATGAACCTAAGACAATTTTTCGTTGGCTTGTCCGCGCTGCTTGCACTCTTTTTTGGCATTGTGCAGCCCCTTGATGCAGCACACTCCTCCCACAGGGTAAAAAAATATATTAAAGGGGGAGCGCCCGCTGGCGGCGATGGCTCTGAACAGTATCCCTTTAATACTCTTGCTCAAGCAGAGGCTTCATATTGGGACACGCTTGTAGTGCTTCCATCGACTGCCATCATTTATGGCGGCATCGCTCTTTCAGATGGTCAAGACATTAGGGGAGTAGATCCTCAAACATGTCGCCTTGCAAGCATTGATGGCTCTGTAAATAATGGCGATGTTATCGTTGCAAATGGCGATAACGTCATATCGGGCATCACCATTACAAGTGCCTATCGATGCGGTATTGAGGCACTTTTGGCCCGTAACCTTACCGTTAACAACTGCAGCATAAATTATACCAATTCAAGCCTAACACCATTGAATTATGATTATGAACAAGAAAGTACAACTGTCGACAACATTGCGTGGAGCGCTATCTGCTTTTTTGGCGGCCCTCAAGTTTCAGATACAGAAATTCAACCATTTAATACCCTAAGCGGCACATTTAAACTCTGTGACTGCAGTTTTGCTAACAATCAGCAAGACCTTATCTTTGGTTCTGGGGATTCAATTTCTACTTCTTACGTAGATCAGACATATGAAAGAGAGTATGAAATTGAAAATTGTCAGTTTTCAAATACTATGGCTATTGCTTCGATTATTCCATACGTAGCAGGCGGCGGATATCTCTTTGGCTCAATCAAAGACTGCACGCTTCTAAATATCGACGGCACAGCAATCTGGTATCTGACGATTAGTGGAAATAACCCTAGCTTTCCCGGAAGAGGCAACTACGATTTTGGGAAAAATGAAGTAGAAGATTCCTCTATCAGAATTACGGGTCAATGGGGTATTTTTTTAGAGCTATCGGGAAACCTTACCGGCTGCAAGGGTGAAATGATTGTACAACATAACCGGTTCTACGATGTCAGCTCGATCGGTGACACGCCGCCTGCGATTATAGAAAACGTCTATGCTGCTATACAGCTCTCAATAGATCCAACAGCATCCGGAAATTCGATTAAATGGGAAGTTGAGGACAATCGCATCACGGACTCTACTGGACTTACTCCTGCTATTGCAGCCTACTTCTACGGCGGCAATCAGAAGGTGCATGCTGATATTCAAAAAAATAAAGCTAATGGGACGACAACCTGTATGGACATTCTCTTCTACGGTCCCGGAGAGGCTCTTGGCGACTTCTATGTTGCAAATAACGCCTTTACAGACAACGACAGCGTCCTTGTTGTTGCATCAGCTCCCGACTCTCCTTATACAGGGCTTAATGTAAAGGTTGAAAATAACTGCTTTATGAATACTGGTGCAAGAAATACGCCTCCTTACCAGCTGCCCCCCTATGATAATGGAAGCTACTACGGCGGCGCCGTGATCTTTGGAGGAGCCGACAACACAGCATTAGAGTTTATCGGAGCAAATGGAACTGATCTTGGCAATGCAATTGTTGACCTTGGCGGCGGCCTTTTACATAGTAAAGGTAAAAATAGCTTCATCAACACAACCGGTGCTGATACGTGGGTAGAGCCGGGGCTTGTTCTTAATGCGAAGAGAAACTGGTTTGGAGGCAGCACGCCTACTGATGCTGGGGTTGGAGGAACGGTAGTATTTGTTCCGGTTCTTACCCAGGATCCTGGTACTTGCGGTTGCGAACCTTAAAAAAACGGCAGGTGATAGATCTTGATCTTGCTTTTCTTTTTCAGAAGAAGAAAAAGATCAAGATCAAGATCGAGATTAAGATTCGCGTATTTCATTCTTTTCTGGCAGAACAGTGGGAACATCCTGCGCCAGGTTGGGGCGCAAAGAGGATTTTATCCCACTCGTGCACGCTTGAAAGGCCGGTGATGTCGACCATTCGATAGCTGGCCTGGCGGCGAATGGCATCTGTGGTCTGGTAGCGAAAGAGGGGGCATCTTGCCTCAATGGCATCGTGTATGATGCAGGCAATCTCTGCAGGCTCTTGGGCGATGGGACTGTTGGGATCAAGCAGGCCTGAGCGCTCGAAGATCTCGGCATAGGGATCTTCCTCTTTAGCAAGATGCGATCCATAGGATGCTTCAAAGTCAAGTGCAGTTTTTACTGGACCCGGTTCTATGAGGGATACAAAAATATTCCAGGGCTTTAAGGTGGTGGCCATCGTCTCAGAGATCCCTTCAAGGGCAAATTTGGTGGCAGAGTAGACAGAAAGCGATGGAACAGGCCTAAAGCCTCCGCGAGATCCAATTTGAATAATCCTGCCGCTCATCTGCTTTCGCATGATGGGCAAAATAGCCTGGCACATGCGTGTGGGGCCAAAGTAGTTTACGTTAAAGAGCTTTTGGGCTTCATCTACCGAGATGTTCTCAATCGATCCCCAGTATTCTATGCCGGCATTGTTGACGAGGATGTCTATTCTCCCCTCATTTTCCATAATGGTCTTTACAGCAGCGTCAATTTCATCCTGCTTTGTCACATCAATATCCACAATGTGGAGCCTGCCTGGATAATTTTCTGCAAGCGGGCCTAAATTCTGCATCGTCGACGTCGAGCGCTTGCCGGCATACACAGTATAGCCAAACTGGCAGAGCCTTTCGGCAACAGCAAAGCCAATACCGCGCGAGGCTCCCGTAATCACAGCCACTTGCGAGGCTTGGCAGTAGCTACAAAAGAATAAGAAGAGGAGAGATAAAATTTTCATGGTAAATACTCTATAACTTCTCTGAATTTTTTCAAAGACTAACCGCGAAGATCGCGAAGAAATGAAACACAGAGGCACAGGGAACACAGAGAAATAAAAAACAGTATGATTGGCAAAGGGTATTATTTTTGTGGTTTCTCTGTGTTCTCTGTGCCTCTGTGTTTCATTTCTTCGCGATCTTCGCGGTTTTTTACTCGAGGCAAGGCTACCCGCAAATTTCAGTCTTGTGCGAAATTCAGCGTGGGAATAGAGTGGATCTGCATTATAATTACACTATTTTAATGCGGTTTAATAACATTGTAGTAAGGAAATAATTATGAAAAAATATTTAAGCTTAGTTCTCCTTGGTTCTATGATGCAGTTTGCACAAGGTGCTGCAGATGAGCAAAACGATGCTCCAAAAACGGCAAGTGCAAAAAAATGGCAAGGGTGCAAAAACAAGCGCTGGAAGAAAAACAGAAACCGAAATGGCCAAAGAAAATGGCAAAAAAACTGGCGTGCAAAGAGAAATCAGTCATCCCCTGATTTTCTCAAGAAAGTTGCAAACCTAAATAAAGTGTTTGCAAATCATCCTGCAGTCGTTCAGGAACTTGTAACTACCTATCAGGCGCGCGATCCACTCGGACGCAGAAGAGGTTTTCGGCAATTTAATTCCTCAAAAATGATCGTTTTGGCAAGCGCCATGCAAAATGATACAACATTTTTATCACAGTACATCGATGCGCTTGTAAGCGAAATGCAGGTGTATGGCAATAATGTCTACAAAAAAGATGCGGCAGACGGTCCTGCTAAGGGCATGCATTTGCTTTCTGTGCTTGTACGAGCAAAGCAGAGCGTCTATGAGAATGGCGAGATCGGCCAGCTTATTGAATATCGCGACCTCGAAGCTCAAGAAAAGGGACAAAAAGTTGCAGCCGTTATGAAAATGATCGATAAGGTTTTTGCAGAAAAAATCCCTCAATCATTCAACGAGCAGCTGACTGCCATTGGCGCATCCCATGTAGCCGAACGAAAGGCTAAAAAAGATGCCTATGCAGCTTCATTAAAAGCGGCTTTAAAATAATAAAGTCCTACAAATGCCTGGGCGGGAATTTCAGCCCAGGCGCTTCAATGCTGCAATGGCATCTATCTTACAAGTGAACTGAGAAAATCGGTGACTCTTTCTATATTTCGCCACGCATTGGGGTAGGGAAAGAGCGAGCGCA
The DNA here is from genome assembly GCA_963826935.1 of uncultured Chlamydiales bacterium. Lineage (GTDB taxonomy): Bacteria > Chlamydiota > Chlamydiia > Chlamydiales > FEN-1388 > SZAS-7. Next base: position 1,147,338 of record CAWGYH010000002.1, read on the forward strand.
TTGCTTTATTCATTATATAGTCTTGGCGATCGGTAGGCGTTGCGCGTTCATAATATTTGTCTTCAAGGGCCATAATGCGCTGTAGGAGTTTTGGATCGCGGCTTTTTGAAGACCGGAGAGCGTTAAAACTTTCGAAAATCAAGCGACGGTCAACTGTAGGCGATCTGGTAAGGTATTTTTCTAAAAGCTCCATTTGCTGGAACAGAAGCCATGTGGTAAATGCTGTATTAAGATAGGTTTTTAGCTCCTCTTTTTTATCGAGCGGCAGATTTTGCAGCTCAAAGGATCTGTTTTTTAACTTTGCCAGCATTACATAGGCTTTTATGGCCCCCTCAACAGAGGCCCATGCGCAGTTACCAACCACTTGATTAGAAATGTCGACAAATGCTTCAAGCTCCTTTTCGTTTTCGTCTTGTGTTATGCCAAATTCATCAATTAGAAATTTGAGAAAACCTTTACTATAGTCTGTTCCAGATTTTGATCGAAAATCTTCTAGTCCTTTAATCGCAGCAGCGCCTATCCGAGAAGGATTAAAGCGAAAGATGCTGCAGGCAGATGTGTATGCTCCACTTCTGTCGCACCAAACAAGAGTGTCACCCCATATGAGTACCGTAGCAGCATGCCCCTTATACCCTGTGAGGATGCATGTTGGCATCCCTTGCTTAATTCTTAGTTCAGTCTGTTCCGGAGGGTTTGTATGAGTATCTGCTGTATACTGTAAAGTTTTTGCTAAAACCATTGCCGTGGCATCGTCTAGCAACTGGGGAAATTCCTTAGAAAATTTTTGTATTGACTTTGCCATTGTAGATGCAAAGTGGTCTGAAAATGCCCCTTCGAGGGGCATTTCTTCTCCTTGTACAAGCCCTGATCCTCTCACAGCACAGGCATGAGAGAGTTCTTTTGTAGTTACATAGAGTTTTGCCTGCTGTTTTAGTCCCGAAAAAATCCGTGCAGTGCTGTAACTTTCAATCATCTGTAGCATCTTTTTCCAGCCTTTCGGCCGCAGCATTTTTAAAGAATTAACAACACTATGCCCATCGCTACTTTTGAGGTTTGCATCTGCCCTGTGCTCAAGTAAAAGCTCCACAATCTCCATGTTGCCATTGAGAGCTGCAGCCATAAGTGCTGTTTCCCCATTGAAAGTTGTGAAATTTACCTTAGCATCCTTATCAAGTAAAAGCTCCACAAGCTTTTTATTGCCATCGAGAGCTGCAAACATAAGTGCTGTAGTTCCAGTTATGCTTTGCTGGTTTATGTCACTGCCTTTCTGAAGTTCTGCAACTACCTTTTCTGGATCGCCAGCTTTTATTGCAGAAAATAGTGGGTTCAAGCCAACAGTTGTTTTAATAGCAGCGAGAGAAAAATTTGCTTCAAAAGATTTTGTAGGCGGAGCTTCTGCTGTTTCAACACTATGGACGCTCGGCATCACTGAAATAGCTTTACTTCTTGATGGCGTCAGTATTTCAACCGATCTCGCGTTTGATTTAAATTCAGTATATAGATTTTTTATAAGAGCTTTGGCTTTATCAGAAAGGCAGTAGAGAGGAACGGTGACTGGAAAAAGGGTGGCAACTGCCAGTAGCTCAAAAAATCGGACTGTTTTTTCTCTAAATGTCAACTTTTTCTCGACAACTTCTATTTTTAACAGAGTTGCAAGATCGGTGCATCCTGCCTCTTCAGCCTGAGCAAATAGGTTCTTTTGCTCTGGCATCTTAAGAGGGGCGAGCGACGCTGTAAGTTGCGACTCTAGCTCTTGACGCAGACGAGGCTCTTGAATCATGCGCTCTAGCCATCTGACGGTCTGTTCTGTAGGTTCTTTTTTCCATTTTTCTAAGGCAGCTTTCACAAAAAGGGTTGGATCATCTGCCCTTTTCATCAGCGCCCAAGAAGTGCTGATCAATCCCTTGATAAATGCCTGCTCGGAGATCTGGACGCACTCTGTATTGAGATGTCCAAGCAGTGTGCGGCGAAGAGTAGCGGCAATCTTGGCAAGCTTTGGATCTTCTTCGGGGGAGGCATACTTTGCCAGCGCGGTCAGCACCTTCCAGCCACGAACTTTCAGTACTGCAGGTGTCTGGTTGGCAAGCCAGAGCTCAAAAGCAATACGCGTTTCCTTATGCTTGATCTTTTCCTCTAACTCTCCAATATTGCCACTATTCAGCATTTCAAGAAAGGCTGGGCTTTCGCTAACTCCCGTCATAGATTTCCCCTCAATTTTTTTATCTATCGCACAGGACTGATTTAATCACAAGCAGGAGGGGCAAGCTTCTCAGCTTCTTTGCGTTATTCAGGCTGTAGCAATTGTAATAAATGAATATTCCATATAAAATTATCCTCTTAAACGAGGTTTTATAATGAGTTCTTTGGCGGTTCATTCAAATGGTACGGATCTAGCAACACAAAATTGGCTTGAGAAAACTGAAGTCTGTAGGCGAAGCCATATTAACAAGATTGTAGGAGCTGTTGCTCTTGCTATTATTGGGGCAGCTGTCGGGACAGCGGCTTTGGTATATGTCATACATGTCACCCCCTTGGCAACAGCACTTTTTGTTGGAATGGTCATTTTTGGTGAGCTCAATCTTTTAGCATCCCTTATGTCAGTAGTTGCGCTGCCCTTTTTAGTCTTGGATGATAGCAGTAACTTGCGAGACCCAAAGTTTGCAAAACCAGTGGTTGATATGTTTTGCAGCCACTCTCTTCACATGATTCATGGCGGTGTAAACTGGAGTGAGCAGTATCAAAAGTTTTTTGAGCAGCGATCGCATTATATACACCCGCTGCCAGTTCCCGGAGGGCCAATTCCTCTCTTGTCAGATCAGTATATTGATACATATGTCCGCTTTGGCCTTGTTCCTGAAACTTGCGCAAGCAACATCAAGGATTTTGCAAAGAGATTCCATGAGCTACGATGTGCTCATTGGGAGCAATCAAAGGCCAATAATTATGAGGCCCTTATCAAAACAAGCAATGCTATTCAGGCATTAGAAGATGAATGGAAAGCATTTCAAAATGCCCAAATTCGCCCAAATTCGCCAAAAATAGCGTAGGTAGTAAACACTGTTATTAGAATGATGTGCTCATATGCTGGTGAGATGATCAATTTTGATATGGGGCAGTCTTTTTCTTAACTTGTCGAGGTTTTCGGTGGGTATGTCTCTGTCTGCTCGCAGCTCTTTAAGTGATGCAGGTAGCTGTTCAAATGTAGCTCCGGTAATCTTTTCGCTTCCTACAATATCTAATCTTTCAAGTGAGTGAAACTCACGCAGGCAAAAAATACCGTCGTCGTTCAATTCGCAAAAACGAGCATAGAGTCGTTTTACAGAGCGCGGCACCTGCTCGAGGGAGTTGATCGAGGCTGCGTGAGAGATATTAAGCTTTTGCAACGAGGTAAGGTTCTGTAATCGCTCTAGTGTATCACTTGCCATGTAACAGTAGGAAAGGTTGAGTCCCTTTAATGAGGCAGGCAGAGAAGCAAGGGGCCACATTTTGTGGTTTCCGTGGATATCCAATTTTATGAGGGAGGGAAAGAGCTGTTCAAAATTTATTGCCGGCTCATCGGTAAATCCACACTGGCCAATATTTAGCTTTTTCACCGATTTCGGTACATGTTGCAGGGTAGTTACTTGATCATTACGCGAGAGATCAAGCTCTTCTAAGTTTATTAAACCTTCCAAAGGAACGCATCTCTCATCATTCAACTCACAATTAGAACATGTGAGCTTTCTTACTGTTACAGGAATGCCTTCAAGAGAAAAGTTTGCAAAACAATCGTCAAGAGCGAGCTCCTCAAGTTGAGAAAGATGCCGCAAGTTGGAAAGAGCGCTATTTTCCAGCTCACACTCAACAAGACGAAGTGTCTTAAGTGTGCTTGGCAGGGTATCAAAGTGCAGTCCCCGAACGGAATTTGACATAATATCCAACCTTGTAAGGGTCGTAGTTTCACGCAAATTTACAGCCAAAAGCCACTCATCGTTAATGCCATCAAGTCTTAATGTATGAAGATTTTTAAATGCAGCGAACGCTTGTCCATACATATAAGCATCGTCTTGCTTATGCACAAAAAAACTAAGGGTTGTAACATTGGGAAAGAGAGTGGCTACAGTAGAAAGCTCTTTAGGAGTGAGGTATTGTATGAGCTTCAACTCTTGCACAGCTTCACGACAATCTACAGGAAGACGATTTTTTATCGCCTCAAGATCTTCATCTTCTAGTGATGCAATTGCCTTCACTGCTAAAGCATTTGCCTGGGTCACATCTCCACAGGTCCAACGAACATCATCTGTTTTCGCCGGTAAATCTATACCCGTGCCTAGTAAGTGGGTGCATACTTCCTCCTTCTGATAAAAAATTATTATATTAGTAAAGGCTATTTATCGCAAAGCTAAACTATTGCTACGACCTGCTTGTTCTTCTTCTTTAATCTTTTTTATTTAAATTACCTGTCATTGCATTTTAAATGGAAGTATGCCATATTTGTCTAAAAATATGGCGGCAATATGTCCTCAGGTATTCGTGTCTCTTACACCACATTTAGCGTAGTAGAAGTCGAATTCGCTCTTCTTGAAGACAAGATAAAAGCAAAAAATACACTCTTTGAGATTGTAAAAGGCAATGTAGATCCCATTGTTGTTAGAGGACGTGATAAGATCGACCCACTTCTCGATGTAGTATTAGCGGCTTTTCCTCAGGTAGATGAAGATAGCATAGATTTTCAGCAGATAAATAAGTGTCTGACCTATGGAGTTATCGATGAACAAGAAGAAAGCTCAGGCTATACACCACTAATCTATGCCGCATATAATTGCCTTCCAAAGGTTGTAGGCCACCTCCTTTCTAAGGGCGCTTCTGCCAACATAAAAGAAGAAGCAGGTTTTAACGCCTTTTCCATAGCAAACTACTGCATCATTAGGTGTTTAAAATTGCAGATAAAGAATGGTGAAAAAAAACTCACCAAGACTTTCACAGCCGAAATGAAGCAGCAGAAAGATTATTTTTACGCTGAAAAGATGGCAAGGTATCAGCTCATTGTAAATCTCTTAGATCCCCATACCGAAGACCGCAAATTCCCAAGCTCTTTATAAAGTAGCTTGCCTCAACTATTTTACTTGTTATGGATCCATTATCCTTTAGAAAATAAATTGCGTACGAGATGCCTCTTTGTTAGGGTGTCTGACGAGGACAGCAGATGAATTTTTGTTTCAACGAAATAGAGTTCTTCAAGTCGCTTCCTGAACGTGGAGATAAACTGGCGTAGCATCTGAAGCTCAGGCTTAAACAGTCGGTATTGACGGATCGCTAGTGACTCGCTCGTGATCTGCTCACTAGAGGTAATTTGTTCACCCTTGGGCAATTTTTCTTTCGAAAACCGATAAATAATCTCGGCAAGCGATTCGTCCATCATGCTATGAAATGGAAATTCTAGGAATTGTTTTAGACGTGTCTGCAAATCCGCAACAAAACTGATAAACAGTTGATAGCATTCTTTATATATTTTTGCGTGAGTGCTGCTGTCGTTTTCCAGTTCATAGGAAATAGATTCTATGCCATCTATGCAATCATCTAATGGATAGAGCATTTGCAAAAGATGAATTACTAGTGTCTCAAATGCATCATAAACCTGAAACTGCATGAAAAAATTCCCAGTGCGGAATGCGTTTAAAAGCTCCATTATTGCCTTCCAGGCACGTTCAAAATCAGGACTGTTTTGAAGAATGGGAGATATAAAGGTGGGTAATAATGGTTCTATCTTTTTCAAGCAATTCCTAAGAATCACAACCTTGGTCGTTTCGGAACTTTTTTCAAGCTCAGGAATTGCCGCTCGAATCATGGATATTGCTTGTATTATTTTATTCCATGGAGGGGCAATCTTTGGTAATTTCCCTATTACCATCTGCAGCTCTTTTGGTCTTTTTAGTTCATAATTTTTCTTATTTCGCACATGAATGACAGCCATTATTCCTGACGAGGCTAAGTGATCGAGTGCTGTCATGATGCTTTTCTTAGAATAGCCTATTTCAACAAGGTCTGCGGCCGAAAACTGTAGCCCGCTTCTCGTCAAAAAGTGTGTGAGTGTGTCAGCTCTTGCTCCGGGACCAAATAGACTGCGAATGCGAAGCATAAGCAGAGCAGGGGAATCCAGTGACGGCAGTATAGATTTACCACTTACTTTCGTTCTGAAGAGAGTAGATTTTGCAGCATCTGGCCACTTTGCAGATGAAATCGAATTTAAGGCTGTAGCAAATTGGGAAAAAGAGCGCAGTGTATCGGCATCCATATTTTTTAGCAATGTTCTCAGACGACTCACTGAAATGCATTCATGATAACGCGATAGCCAATCTAAAGCTTCACCAACCAGCCGAGGATCATATTCAGCTACCAGCATTGTCATAATAATGAGCTCTTCCGGCTGAACAAGGCAGCTTTCATGAAAACGATCAATTCCTGCTACCCCAAGCTCTTTCCACAAGCTCCAGGCAATACCGGCAATCTGGTGATCAAATTCTCTCCTCAAATTATTCATGTGATTTTCCCAGATGACACAGTGTTTGTTCTAATAATTGAGCAAATACTGGGGAAACATCATGTGTTTTACACCACGTTCCTGCTATTTCAAGCTCTTGCTGAGTGGGGCGTAATCGCTTGAGGTCTTCAAAGTGTTTTGAATGGGGGCCATCATCGACCGAGGCATAGAGTTTAAAGCAGATTTGGTCGAATCTGCTGGCGCAATAAAGGGTTAATCCACCATATTGTATGGGTTCTAAGCGTTCCTGAAACCCCTCAGGCAGGCCCATGGCCCATAAATCTGCAGGCGCCGAGTTGACCCAATCCCGAGAAAGGTTGTACGCAGATCCAACCTGGTCAATTGCTTCTTGAAGCGGCTCCGGCAAGGGTCGTGGAGAAATGAGTATGTTGTCCTGTATGAGGGCAACTATATCTAGATCTTTTGTAGGGCGAATGATGCATCCCAAGAGTAATAAGGCGCCTCCCCCAATCGCCACCACTTCAAATTTTAACCCTTTGTCTGACAAATAGGCCCCTAAGGCGTTTAGAGCTTCATCTAGTGATTGTTTTTCCATTTAACCTCCCAATTCATGAAGTTTATCTTCGTGATTCGTTACCTTTATCTTACCAAATAGATTAATTAGGTGCAATCAAATTAGCAAAGGACAATGGGGTTTTTAATCGTCACTGGCTTCAGAGTTTGGGCCGATAGTTCACAGTGCGAAATTGAATAGCGATGCGTTTTGTGGCAACGGGTTTAAGCTCATGCTTCCATGCAGTGCGGAGCTCTCCTTGAAAGAGAAATGCTGTTCCTGGCTGTTCCACCAGGCTGATGCGCTCGCCTGAGCCCGGTTTAAAAAATTGGAGACTGGAAGGAGAATCTGTGCCATCCGGCTGCACTACCAATCCCAGAACATCTGGTCCAAAATAGTCTCTATCGGTATGTTCCTTGATGCCATCGCCCTCGGAATATTCTGTCACTATACAGTTTGTATATTTTTCGGGGTTTTTTTCTGAGAGGTGGTTTTTAAAGAGTTCTACAAGTTTATTCCTTGTAGCAACAAGAAAATCTGGCATTTCTATTGTGACTTCGCGCTGATTTTCCTCAAGTTCTTTAAAACTTATCCCAAATTCAAAGGTGATGCGCCTAAGGCCTGAACGATCTTCCCAACGATGTGCCTTGCCTGTGTCGAGTGCGTCGATTTCTCGAGTAATTATTGCAAGAAGATCTGGCGATATTTGACTATAATAAAGATTTCCTTCGATATTGCATTGCATGGTGCACTCCTAAAAGGTTGAATGCTTGCTCAAAAGTTGACGTATATCTTCTTGATTCAGCTGCGAGTAATGAATGTGTTTGCTCACTACTCGAAGGCCGGGTATATTTGCCCGTACCAAAGCCTCTCGTGCCTGTTCAATAAATTCCATTGGTGGTTTTTTGCCCATGTCGTAGGTATAGAAGATTCCGGCTTGGTATAAAGCATCTGCGATTTTGAATTCGATAAAGGGAATGTCTTTGCCTACTTTGATCCAAAGGGGGTATGTTGCACCTTTTGATTTTGAAAGATCGCCATCGGCATTACATTTACGTGCAGTGATGCCGGCAAAATAGCGATTGGGATCATCCTGCAGTTCTTGGAAAGTGCGTGGGGGAATTTTTCTTGCGCCTGCAAGATCGTACGGGTAGGCAAGGCCATCAACTTCTGCCTGCTGCCAAAACTGCTCTTGGCTGACATCGCTGTACCTTTTAATTACTTTGACGGGGATCAGCTGGGCCCCCACTTCCAGACTGGCTAGTGCATGATGGTGTCCGTCTGCAATTGCATAACCAAAAGGAGCAATAAGAATGGGAATAGCTCTTTCAAGCGAAAGTGCGCTTTTTCCATCTGCATGTTTGAGGTTCCAGCATTTCTGCTTTTCATTCCAAGATATATCGCCATTTTTTTCAAAAGCAGCAGTCTTTTCTTTAACATTTTGACTAGAGTAGCGCAACTGGGAGGCAAAGAGCTCTTCAAGAGGAAGGTAAAAACTGTCATTTTGCATGCTGTACGAGGCAGCAACACCCCTTGTAGCAACGAGAAGCAAAGTAGAAAGGAGTGTACATATTTTCTTTTTCATAGTGCTTTTACAGGTAATTATAGCTTGGAGTCGCCTAATAAGGCTACTTGAATTCGGATTTAAATTACACACATGATGACCCAACTCACAGGTAGGGCCTCTTGTGCCCTTCTGAGAGCAGTCCATAGGAGTTTTCTGGCCTCCAGCTGATCTTTTCTTCTTTGCGAAATAAATGAATGAGTGCTAGCGTCTTAACTAACCTAAATAGGAATCGTTCCCTATGCTAAAAAAATTTCCTTGGAAAACAGTACTTTTGACGCTCATTGCCTGGACGCTTTTCTGGGAGGTTAAAGAGACGATCACTGGTGAACGGCCATTCTTTTTAGTTAGATGGTTGTATTCCGATAAAGGCCATGCAAAAAATATAGAAGTACTTCCCTACCTATTAACGGATGAGCAAGTTGCCTATATGCTCACTCATCCTAATGAAGAGGTGCAGCAGCTTAGTAAAAAGAATCTCAGCTCAAAAAATATGAATGTTGTATTTCGTATCAGAAATCTGACAGGTGGACTTGCTTGGGGAAAACTGTCTTGGACAATGCCTGGAATGGGCTGGAGCGTGGTAAATGTTCCCTATATACCTATACCAGGAAAGTCTAGAAAATATGCAGATATTATTATCCCGATAGGAGTTCTATTAATGGAAAGGGTGGGTTCTCCTCCGGATCCAATCACATATAAATGGGATGAGTTTTATGTATATAGTTAATTGTTATGCTAAATGTCTACAGGGAGAGTAAATCCGCGATTCAAAATCAATGCATGTGTGATTGTCGATATAAAAACAGACGAAAACGCCGCAAAGAAAAAATTGCTCAGCGCATCTTTTCTTCTTTGCGAAATATATGAGTGAGTGCTAGCGTCTTAACTGACCTAAATAGGATAGTGCCTTATGCTAAAAAAATTTCCTTGGAAAACGGTGCTTTTGACCCTCTTTGCCTGGATGCTTTTCTGGGAAGTTAAAGAGACGATCACTGGTGAGCGGGCGTTTTTCTTAGTTAGATGGTTATATTCCGATAAAGGTCATGCAAAAAATATAGAAGTCCTTACCTACCTATTAACGGATGAGCAAGTTGCTTATATGCTCACTCATCCTAATGAAGAGGTGCAGCAGCCTAGTAATAGAGAGCTTCGCTTTAAAGATGTGAATGCTGTATTTCGGATACGAAATCTTACTGGTGGGGTTGCATGGGGGACATTATCTTGGGGGATAGATAGCATCAGGGGTGGAAAACTTGAAATTAGTGAGATACCGCTACCTATGCATAAAAGATATGCTAATACCATCATTCCAATAGGAATTATTGTCCATGAACGAAATGACTCTCCTCCTGATCCAATCACATATAAATGGGATGAGCTTTACGTATATCGTTAATTATTAGTTTAAATATCTGTGGGGAGAGTAAATATGCAATTTGGAATCAAGACACTTTGCCGATGTTTTATCTGGGTTTATCTCTCTTTATTGACTTTCTGGCTGCACGCAGAGGGTGTTCGCGCCTTTCAATATGATAAAAATAATCAGCTGATTAAAGAGCAAAAAGCCAATGGGCATACGATCACGTACGAGTATGACTCTTGCGGGCGTGTGGCAAAGGAAGTGGCATCTGATGGGGCAGTAGTTGAATATGTTTATGATAAGAATGGCAACTGTATCCGGATGGCAGATCGTCATGGAAGTACTGTGTATACGTATGACCTATTTAATCAGTTGACAGGTGTACAGTTTCCTAACTCTAATACAATCTCTTACAGGTATGATGCGCGGGGCCGATTGACAGAGATGGTCTATCCAAACCACTCGAAAGTTTCATATGTTTATGATTCTTCCAATCGACTGCTGTTAGTTGCAGATCAAACAGGTGTAACAAAATACGAATACGATGACACAGCAAATACTTTAACAAAAGTTGCCTTATCAAATGGTGTGTTCACTGAATATCTATATGATCGAGCTAAACGAATTACAGATGTTACCCATAAACGCTCTGATGGCTCGATTATCACAAGTTTCCACTACTGCTTTGATGCTAACGGGAACCGGACAGAGATTACAGAGAGTGGATGTTTTGGAAACAGGAAGACTGAGTGTATATATGACAAATTAAACCGGCTTATTTCGGTAGAGTATCCTGAAGGCTTCGAAAAGTACACGTATGACGGTATTGGCAATAGGCTAAGCAAGGAAACATCCGATAGTGTCATTCAATACGAATATGATCAAAGTAATCATTTGATTAAGGCGGGAGATACCCAGTTTTTTTATGATCTTGCCGGGAATCTCATAAAAAAGGTCTCACCGAAAGAAACAGCAGAATTTACCTACGATGTCCATGATAATCTTATCGAGTTCCGCAATGACAAGCATACAGTACAATATAGCTATGATGGCGCAGGACGACGGCTTTCTAAAACTGTTGACGGAGTAATAACCCAGTACATTAACGATGTAAGCTCGCCCCTTGCACAGGTTGTTATTAAGACAACAGCTTCGAACGAGATTTCTGCGCGATACACCTATGGTTTATCGCGCCTTTCCGAAGTAACGGCAGCGGGGAGTAACTTTTACCTCTATGATTATCCTGATAGAAATGTTATTGCTCTTGTCGACCGTGGCCAAAAACTCGTTCAAAAGTACCGGTATGGAAGCTTTGGTGATTGTCAAAAAAATATAGGAGACTCGCATAATGATTTTTTATATGCGGGAGAAGCTTATGAAGAAGAGAGCGGACTCATATATTTGCGAAGTCGCTACTATGATCCTGAATTAGGCCGATTTATTTCTCCAGATCCTGAATTTGGTTCTAAAACTAACCCTCAAAGCTTAAATCCATATGCTTATGTCAATAATAATCCCTTAAATTATATCGATCCGTCGGGTCTTCGTTCTGCAAAAGCCTGTGCTTATCCAGTCGGAACAAAAACAAAGGATGGTCCCTCTTCAGTCGGGCACGGTTTTTGGGAACTGACGTATGATAATGGTGAGGTGAAAACAATTGGTAGATATCCTGGAAGAGCAGACAGGGCGTATAAAATAGATTATGACGAAATATGCCCAGGCACATTTTCTTATGAATGGGCTGCAACGGATGCCCAGATAGATCAAATTATCGAGAGCGTAAAAAAAGGCCCCTACTTAGGCATCGCCGGCAACTGCATCAACGGCCTGGAAAGAGGCCTTGAAGTTCTTGGCGTAGAGCATCCCAGCTTTAAAGAATATGGCATAGCGCTACCCACAAAAGCTGTTATTTGGCTTGAAAGTCTTAACGGGCGAAGTGATTTTGCAAATGCATTGCAGCAAAATCTTGATTTTGCTGCCGATCCTGATGCGTATATGGCAAGGCTTGAAAATAAGCCTCAGCTGCCGGTTGTTACTCGAAAGGCTGGAGATGTGGGCGGGGTGTCGCTAAACAAAACCGCAAAGCTGTTAGGCCGTATTGCCGAGGTTGAAGGGGCTGCGTATGATGATGCTACCGGTCAGCTTATTATGGTGGGAAAGAAAAGGGATATTGCATTGCCGGAAATGGATTTTGATGACCTTGCAGTTGCGGTCAGATCGATTTATGGCCTTGGAGGAAAGGGAAGAGAGAATCCAGGCGTTTCTCTGGATTTTGATTCTGCTCATCCGATTGATCTTCAAAAACTTGCAAATGGCAAAAAAAAGCCCCCGCCAATGGTAGTTCGTTATGTAGGTGAAACTAAGGGGACTCGATTTGGCAAGATAATGTTTGAGGCAGATCGTGTTCTTAAGTGCTTGTCTTTAGGCCAGGATAATAAGAGCGGGAAGAAAATTAAGAGTAAAGTCTCAGGCTATAAGAGCCTTCCTGACATGTATCAAAACCCTAAGGGCTCTTCGGATCGGCGCGATACGCGTCTTTGGTTTGTACCAAAAGAGATGTCTATCCATAAAAATCGCAAAGGGAATGCCATAGTCTTTAAAAAAGCCAGCATGAAAGTGATGACGGAGACAAAGCTTAAGCATAAAACGCAGAGTAACAGTGATGCTGAGAAATTTGCAGAGCACTTCACTAAAAATTATGATAAATTCGCCAAAGAATATCCAATCCTTAAAGAACTCAAACGATTAGGAAAAATTACCGCTGTTGTTAAGTGGTTGAAAGATAATAATATCCCTCTTGATCTATCATTGTTTAAAAAATATAAGCCAGCCTTCAAAGAGACTCCAAAAACGACCCCCGCAATGAGTATTATTCGTAAGAACAAGACCGATACTGCGACATTTACCTTGTCAGTTGTAGGTGGGGTTGTTTACCATTTGGATGAGAGTAATTTTCATGAAGTTATCACTGAAGATATTGACCCTCTCAGCGCCGCTGCATTACGAGCGAGGCCGTCAGAAAATGTCTTTAAGTGGACCTTTAAGTCTCCGATAGATTCTGTGCAATACGAAGCTGTGGCACAGACTATCGAACGTACCGTTAAGGTAGGTAATATCAGAAAGTCATGTGCAGATATGCGATTTCCGGCATCCGGAGAGTATCCCTTTGAACTTGTGCGTTATTATAATTCATTTAACGACGATGACATAGGCTTTGGGCGCGGCTGGGATGTTGTCTGTACGCGGCTTCGTTTTCCTCGTTCAAAAGTGTCTGTAACATGGAAAAATGATCCGGTTCCTACTGTAGTTTATCCTGAAATTTTTGTGGAAGTTGATGGGCATGAAGCGCGCTACAGCTTGTTCGGCTTAGGGGAGGCGCGCACTTCGGTCTATAAATCAGAGGAAGAACAGGCAGTTCTCGTTGAAACAAACCAGGGATATGTTTTGAACAAGATTGGGGGCAAAAAGCTTACATTTACCCGTGATGGCAAAATTCGAAGTTTAGGCCGCAATAATCTAGTGCAGATATCCTATCAGTATAATGAGAATAATCGCTTAGCAGAAATCGTGCATGCAAATGGAAAGAAAATTAAATTGACATATGAGCGTGATCGAATAGTGAAGATATGTGGACCGGGTGGAAAGTGTGTTCAATATGGGTATGATTCTCATGGCGAGCTCAATCAAGTTAAAGATAGTTTAGGGATAATTGAACGTTATGCCTATGATTCTGATAAAAATCTAAATGCTATTTATAATCCTCGAAATAAGCCTGTCTTTACTGCGGCATATGATGATTATCATCGAGCAACATCGGAAGAGGTTTTTGGTGAAAAGAGGACAAAGAGGTTTGATCTTAAAGCACATACGTTACTTGTTGATAAGCCGGGGCAACGGTCATTTCGCTGTGTGTATGATTCTAATTACAGGCTGCTGCAAGCATCAGACTCTCTAGATCGCTTGGTAAAGATGACCTATGATGAGGGGCAAAGCAGGCCAAAAACTATTGCAGACTGTCTTGGCAATGAAAAACAGTATTTTTATGATCAGCGCGGCAATATTATCCGCATTCTTGACTCTTTGGGTGCAGAGCAGCGATTCTGGTACAACCAGTATGACCAGCTGTTTGCCTCGTTAGATGGGGGAGGAAGAGGGGAGCTCTATTCTTACAACGCAGAGGGGCGTCTTGTGAAGGTGTATCACCTTGCACAGCTGATTTCAGAAGATCGTGCAAAAGGAAGCGTTGATTTTAGCTATAGTCACAGCCATGTAACTGAATATGGGTATGATTCAAACTCGGGACTTTTGCAGTGGATTAAACAGGGAGAAGATACTATCCAGAGCTTTGTCTATAATCATGAAGGAATGGTTATAGCCATAGATGATCCTAAAGGATATTCACTGCAGCGAAGTTACGATGAAAGAGGGCGTCTTGCGAAAGTTTGGGATTCCCAGGGCTCAGGGTTTGTATATACCTATGATACGAGAGATCGCCTGATAGAACTATCAAGTGAAGATGGCACGATTAGCTATGAATATGATGATATCGGCAATCTATGCAAGGTTCAGGACGCTCGTGGGGATATCACACGGTATAGTTTTGATGCGTGTGGCAACCTCATCATAATAGAAGATTCTATTGGGGGTACTACAGCTTTTGAGTATGATGATAACCACAACCTTAAACGAATGATATTATCAAATGGCTCAGTTCGCGAAATTGAATATGATGGCCTGAATCGACCTAAAACTGAAATTTGGTAGTAAAAGGGGCCGGGGTCTCGAGATTCTCTCGATTCTTATCTCGGTCCCAGTATGGCTCCCGGCACTTTTCAAAGAATAAGGTCAGTGGAGCCATGCTTTTGTTGCATCTTCAAAATTCCATTTTTGGACAATATTGCTGTCTATCTTGGATATGATATTTTGAAGGGTGGTTGAAGAGTTTTTGACCAGATTCTCGAAGGTCATCTGTTTGTCTATATACTTTTCAAGATGATCGAAAAGGGCGAAGGCTTCGTCTGTTATCTTTTTCTCAACTAATAAATCAAGTACTTGTTTTACATTTGCCGTTAAGGTAGATAGTTGCTCTTGTGTGAGGGTTGCAGGTTGCAAGGCGGCAGCTATTTTAGATGCAATTGTTTTACTTGCTATATTTCTTAGAAGATCAAATGACAGCGCAGTTTTAGCTAGGCCTTTAAAGAGGAGGGCGTTTTTAAAACGTATGGTTGCTTCTTCGATCTCTTCTTGTGTGCCTTCTTTTGTTCTGTATACACGGGCGGACTGAAGAAGATCAAGAAGAGGGCTTAATATATATTTTTTAGCTTCATCTGAGAACTGTTTATGGCTAATTTCTTGTCCAGCCGTGATTTCTATTCTATTTTCATTAATAAAACTAGCCACCTCCTCCACTTCACGAACTATGGCTGAGGTACTTTCTTTAAGCTTTTCTGCAAGCGTTGCACCTGAAGCTTTTTCTAAACGAGCAACTATAGGCGAGGTAAATGTTAGAAGTGATTCTTTGGGAAATGAGGGCTCCAAAGAATGCTGAAGGAGTGGATCGTTGAAAAGTGTGACGTTCGTAATTGGTTTTAGGAGAGGGGGTACAAATCCTAATAAAACTGGCAGTGGGTTTTGGGTGATTTGTTCGATAAAAGCCTCAGGTAGAGCAGAGGTCTCTTGTCGATTATTTGCATGAATTTTCGCAAGAAAATCGCTGCTTGGGCTCACCGCCGGACTTGGATCAAGATGAGACGATAAACGGCTTTGCACAGGATGGACACGGTTAGAAACATCTGGCAAGCCTAATTTTTGTAATACAACTCTAGAGCTTTTTTCGGCTAATTTATCCCTTGTTGTTGCATTAGGATCCCTATTTTCAGGTAAATTCTGGGTCGACTCGCTACCGACAATTGGTTCAATTGACATTGCTTCATCCCTTTTGCTCTTCTAACTTGACCCTACCACATATTAAACATTTTATAGAAGAGGCTAAATGCTGGGGCCCCAGCATCATGGTTTCCATAAATGGGCATGAGGTACGATGCTCGAGAGAGCAAAGACGTAATGATTTCTTTAGTACTATTAAATTTAGCTAATTGTTATTATATTATAAAAATATTAACAATGGGGAATTATGAAAATTAAAGACCAAGCGGTTAATAAACAAATAGAAACTTACGGATTATTGGGATTTAAGTATGTCAAGAAAGCAAAATCACTATCAAAAAAAGTTATTGGTATTGTTGAGCTTTTGGCCTACGTTCCCCCTGCATTCGATGAGCTGTTCTTAGCTCTAAAATCTTTTAAAATTATCAGTGGGATGCTTGCGGTGCCAAAGCTTAAAAAGAATATCATTAAAATATTCAAACCAAACTCCGCCATTAACCGCATTTTGTCAGTGTGGGCAGTAGTAAAATCCTCAAAGAAAATTGTTGGCGCAGTTGAAACGGTTTTTACCTATCTTAAGAAACTCAATGTGCTGACAAAAGCAGATCTTGCATGGACAAAGGTGACAGGATACATATTTTTACCCGTGACCTTTATTTCCGCAGTTGTTTCCGGCTACAAATTTGGCAAACAGGTAGAGTTTTATGTGCACTTTGCAAAGCGGGTAAAAGTTGTAAAGAATCTTGGTGCACCCCAGCTTTGCCAAGAATTGCTTGATCAAGAAAAGAAGCTAAGAAAATTTAAGGTAGTAACTAAACAGGCATCACTTAAACCGCAACTCATCACCATCCAGGAGAAGCTAAAAGCTCCAAGTAGCGAGGGGCAGCAACAAGCAAGCAACGAAGTGCGCGCCATTGCAAAAGTACTACGAAATAGAGCGTGCGAGCGCGTTGGCATACATGGATTAAAAACAAACCTTAAAGTTACGGGGGCTGTCATCACAATTATCAGCCTCGCCTGCCCTCCTGCGGCTCTTGGCCTTACGATCGCAGCGCTGCCGATTGCGGCGATTTCTATCGCATGCTTTGTCTATGCAAAGAATATTCCAAAAGATGCAGTCCGTCCGGATGAACCTCGCCTCTTCTTTGCAACGCTCTCTAAGGGCGGCCGGAAGCTGGAAAAGGCCATTCATAACTTTACCATGAAACTACAGAGCAAATATATACCACAGCGGGCGTAGCAAGGCAAAATGGATACAAACGAGGTACTAGTAAAAGGGGCCTGGGCGGCAAAGTTTGCCAGCTTGGGCGGTGAGGCTATTAGGGTGCGTGACCAAAGTGAAAGCGACGAATGATCGTCGCACTCCAGAACCTACGGTGTTGCGACCCATAGCGTGGCCGAAAAGCTATGAAAAACGCGGCCTAGTAGGGTCTCAGATATTTGGGCCCAGTCCCCATCATTTAACCTTGCGTCTTAATATAACATATATCTCATTGAGTTCTGCTTCGCTTGCAGTGCGCAAAACAGCAGAAAGATCTTCTGGTGGAATGGCAAAAGCAAGTGCTAAGCAGTTTTTAGCATAAGTTTCGCTTATCCAATTTGTCGAATCCTTTTTGAGAATTCCTTGTAAAAATTGAAATATTTCATCAAGTTGGCTCTCTTCTTTTTTGGAAAAAAGTAGTTCACAGAGGTCGGATCGGTGGTTTGTCCATTCTTCGTTATGACTTGTGAACAAAGTGGCAAATTTATCAATCCACTCAGATCGGCTTGCTACATATTGTATAAGTTCACTTTCGGAAAAGTTTCTTTTGCGCCAGATACTTGCAAGAGTAGTCACAAGAGTTGATCGAGAAGCTGCATTTTGTAAAGCATATTTTGCAACAGTAGTGCAGAGAATTGGAATTGATACGTCCACTCCCTTATTCATAACTGCTTTAAGGAGGGTCGTTCGGTCCTTTGCACTAGATAGGTCTATCCACAAACACCTTGTCCAAGGAAAAATATCTTTTGCAATAGCGGCAGTTGTGTTATATTCTTTCTTATACATGCCGTAAGGCTTAAGTTCTTCAAGAATTTGTTTGTCGTAAAGAGTCAAAAGATTTAATCTCTCGATGGCATCTAACCCTTCTACAAACGGTTCCAACAACTCAATATGCGGTATAGGCTGTAAACTTTGTTGAGCAAATGTTAGCGCGCGTTGGCAAAGTTCATCAGAGGGATGTGAATGCTGACCAATACATTCTTTAAATTTTCTCGCAATTTGGACTGCTTGTTGCATGTCATATTCATAGACAAAAAATCTATAAGTTTCCTCTATCGAAGAAATGATTTCACTATATGCAGCATCAAATTCGGAAGGATTTTCAATTTTTGCAAGAAAAGTCAATAAGTGACAAGAGGATGGAGGGTGACTTTTCATGATTTCTTGTAAAACATCAAAATGGGTCGACAACCAAGTTTTATCTAAATAGTTGCGGGGCAGCTTCTGTACTACCTCAGCAAGGGTATCCCATTGACCAGATCTTGAGAGATTTGACCCAAATATAACAAAGGGGTCTTGTGAGGTGCTGTAGTGAAAAAATCTCCACGTTAACCACTTTACCTTGGTTTGTAAATCGTTATCAGGTACTCGCTTTATCCTGCTAAGCAAGACAAAAAGATCGGTCGCAGCCTCATCTGTGATGGCATCTTCATTGTCAAGCAGGTTTTTACACCCTGTTTCAATTTCAGCCACATTGAGATCTTCGCGTGCTAATCTACTATTTAGCTCTGCGAGGGATCTATTACCTAATGAACTAACCATAAATTGCCTATAAATTTCTAAAATAAGTATATGTGTTGAGATATAATATGTCAAGGGAATGGGATTTGCTCACATGAACATTTCTTGAAATAGGACATCAGGCCTGATCTTTTCATTTGCAGGCTTTTTAAGCTCGGTTGTATTTGACCTGGTCGATACCTGCAAGGGCAGTTTTCATCATGTCATTGACCATCTCTTGGGAGGTTGCCAGTTCAAGGGGTAGTTCGACTATGTTAAAACAGGTGTGAAAGTAGATGTGAGGGGATGAGCGGATTTTTAGGTTCTCGTTGCCAAGGGCAAAAGCTCCTGTTAAACCAAAGACAAAAAGCTGCAGCTGTTTGAGAGAAAGGGTATTTATCCAGTTTTTTATCCATTCTTGCTTCTCTTGAGGAATGTCTTCGCCAAAATCTAGTTTTTCAACTACCAAAGCGTGTGTCAAGCGGCCTTGTAGCGTGTCTGATAAGATGTTTGGCTGAAGAGACTGCACCCTTTGCCAGGTAATGGTGGATTGAAAGGGGGCTGCTTTCATCCCCTTAGCGATCTCGACTATTGGTAAGAAATAGGGGATAAGGTGTGGAATCAAAAAATCCTCTTTAATATAGCGGCGAACTCCCTCTTGTACCTCTCCTAGGTGCTGTTTAATATTGTCTATTGTAATGCCTTTTGCTTCAAAGTCGTCATCATAATCAAGAGCAGCAGAAGCAAATGCACCTCTTAGGGTTTTGTCATCGCTTTTTTCTGTAAATGGGGCTGCATAGGTCTTAAGCCTTTCCATAGTCGCTGCCTCTTTTTCGTTTACGCTATTCATCTTGGCGTAGATGTCAATAAGCTGTAAATAGCTTTTTTCATCTTCTAAAAGCACTTGAAAGGAACGATCAAGTTGATCGTCTGTAAGCGAAACTAAAGTCGTAAAAAAGCCGCGGTCAAAGATGAGTCCGGTAGGATACTCTCTTTTTGCATTGAAACAGAACATGATGAGCATTCCAAGCTGATTAAGTGCCCGTTTTTCTTGGTCGCTCAAGTTTAGCCCAGCTGCCTGCGGCAGATAAAGGCCATTGGGCAATTCTTTGAAATCTAATTTCTCTTTTATCCCTCGAAAGAGCCTTCCAATAAATTCTTTTCCAAGGCCGCTTGCATCAATGCCCTGTTCGTGAAGAAACGTAATGCGAAGCATGCCCTTAACCCCTTGAGAAAAAAGCTGACAAAGCGTGTCCAATACTTCTAAAGGACGCTCGGATAGATCTTCTTTAGCTACCTCTAAAGAATAAGCAGAGTGGTCTTGCATCCAAATAGGTCCTGCAGCATGCGGGGCAAATATTTCAAGAAGTCTTCTATAGCGATGATCCGGTGATGCAATATTTTGTACATCAATTAAGTCTTGATCGGGTGCCATCTGCATTCTGTGTGGGCTATCTCCAATTGCTTGAAGGATTTCTGCTCTTCGTGGACTATCGTCAATTCCTGCTAATAACTGGCTTATTTGGGATAAGCGGGGAGAAAGGTTGAAAAGAGGAGCAATGAGCGCTTGTCTAATACTTATATTTGTAATGCTATCAAGGAGACCTGAAACTTCGCGTATAGCAGCATCGCGACTTACTGGAGACAGTTGATTAATGCATCTAAGTATCTGATGAGAAACAGTAACACCGCTTTCATGTATTTCGATAAGGGTATCTATGCTCTCTTGTGACAATTCCGAGAGATCCCTAAAATCATCTGCCCAATTCGGATCATATGGCCCTAATATTGGTCTTGCGCGAAAGAGTAGTAGGGCTTTTCTTGCCCTATCGGCTTGATCGGAATGGAGAACTGTTTCGACGCTTTCACTTATAATGGAACCAGTGGCACCTCGTAAGCAGATGGGTAGATGCTGTACAACGTCTTCTACTTGGTCTATAGGGACCTCGGCGATCGATCGTATGGCAAGATTTCTATCAGTATCATTCAATCCCTCTGTTACAGTAAGCATGGTTGCAAGAAATGGTGCTCTTTTCTCAGGAGGAAGCTGCGCAACTAATGCAATAAAAGGCATCGCTTCATACTTAGAATGAAAATAATCCTCTGGAAACGTTTCATCTATTTTTTTAATTGTGCCATAAAGAATTTCCCTACTCTCCTGATTTAAGGGAATTGAAAATAACAAACAGGCAGCTTGTTTTACACTCGTACTTTGAATAGTTTGTAATCGAGGCAAGTCCCTATCTAACTGTTCTACTACAGAAGCAGGAATCGGATCAATGAGTCTAGTATCACAAAAATTAAGAATAGGTTGGCGTATAGGTATAGCTTTGATGTTGTCATAGACCTCTCGTGGACGTACACCACATATGCCGACTAAAGAATAGATGATTTCGAGAGTGCTAACATCATTATAGCGCTGTAGTAATGGTCGTGCATACTCAAGCAGCTGCGCCGTATTACAAAGTGGATAACGTCCAACAATGTCGGTCATTATTTCGGCAAGTCTTTTGATGCACGCATCATCCATACCCGCAGTAAAAGTATCAAGGAAAGGAACTATCTGCATCTTCTTAAAAAAATCAATTAGTTGGTTACTAAATGCTGAGTAGAAACTGTATGATTTATCTTCATCAATAATTTTATTAACAAGGAACTCTTTCAACCGTTTGTCGCTTGTTGCTTTGTACAGACGGGTAATTTCTTCCATCAGATACTTTTTTGAAGAAGAACTTCCACCCGATAAACTGTTTATTGCTTCCACTAAGCGCATTCTGCTGCGTATTTCAGAGCGGTTGCAGTCTGCATCTACGAAGGGAAGGCTTTCAGCAACAATATCCCAGTTTAAACGATGATTCCCAACATCTGCCTTCAATGCAGCAATGAATTCTACCTTATTATTACAGGATCGATTGTGCAAAAGATCTGCTAGTTTCCTAAGATCAGGAGGATCTAATCGATATTGTAAAAGTTCCTCAAATATCTGTACTGCCTCTTGGCCGCTATGACCTTTGAATAATAGAGTCCATTCCGCTTTGCAGTCTTTAATGAGAAAATGAAACTTACAAAGCTTTAAGAAGAGCGCGAGTTTTCCAGTATCGGGAGGAATATCTTTAATCACCTCAGCAACTTCAGTGAATTTAGCCTCCTGATCTGTGGCCACAAAAATTACAGCAACGTCTAAAAGCTCGCCGACCATCTCATCATCTATATTGTCATATTCAGCGAGTATGGAGTTTACCAGGGTAACGACTTCTGACGGATGCGTGGAAAAATATTTTGGGGCAATTTTTTGAAGTTTGCTGCTAGACTCTAGTGTTTCATGTTCTTGCGTAATATGCTCTTCTAATTCTTCAGCTCGTCCTCGCTTGCCTTCAGGATTAAGCAGTGGATCTGAGAGCGTTGTCATTGCGGCAGCATCGACTGAAGATGGCTTGTGAGATTTTGATACTTTAACGCTCGTCTCACCCACTTCTAAGGAAGACTCGCCTTCCTCCCCTTCTTCACGCGCCCGTTTTGAACTGTAATCGGCCCCCTGTTCTGGGGCTCCGCCTATGTTCATAAAATCCCCCTATTTCCCCTGTTTTCAGTATATATAATAAGTTATTTTTTAACAAGGTGATTCATGCCCTTGGGGATTTGTGAAAAGATAGCGATTTCATGAACAGATATGAAAGCAGGTTATTGCTTTAATCCTATGCCTTAAAATTTGCCAGCTTGGGCGGTGAGGCTATTAGGGTGCGTGACCAAGTGAAAGCGACGAATGATCGTCGCACTCCAGAACCTACGGTGTTGCGACCCATAGCGTGGCCGAAAAGCTATGAAAAACGCTGCCTAGTAGAGCCTCAGATATTTGAGGTTAACAGTTTGTCAAGTGTATTCTTCCCCCAAAAGTATGCCTGGCAGCGCTACAAAAAAGACTTATAACTTATGCCCAAACACCCGAAACTCTCTGAGCTCTTTCAGTTTGTCCTAACAATTCGAAAGTTATGTCGTTATGCGGGCACTGCCCCCAGCATTCATGCTCGACTTTTTGCGCTCTTATGGGTATAGTCTTTTATTTTATAGAAGGTATCGACTATGACTTTTTGCCATTCAGTTTTTTTGCGATATATGCCAACTCCTTGGAACGACCCTTACGAAGTCGACCGCGAAATCGTTAGTGAGTTTTCAAAAGATCCAAAAAGTCGCATCAAATTCATGGAGTGGCTAAGGGATTTGAGCGAGCCTTCGTTCAAGGATTTTGTGTGCAGCCACTCGATGATTAGTCAAAGGGTAGTAAAGCTTTTGAGTGATGAAGAGAAGGCAACGTTTCCACAGACGGCAGAAAGAGTAAAGGAGATTGTAAAGTGGCGTGGTGAGCACTCTTCTGTATTTTGGGATATTTCTGAGCGCGAAGCGCTGCCTCCAAATTGGCAGCTTCCTGCACAAGAAGAGCGTTTGATTGCTCACCTTAAAGCAAATAAAGAAGACCTTAAACGTATCGTTGATGGACTTAAGTGTGCTGCCCTCTATTTTGTTCCGGAATATCCACAAGTTGCAGCTCATGTAGTTAAAGTAGCCCCCCGCGATTTAAAAAAAGCTCGATGGATTATGCAGGGCCTTGATGGAACTATAAAACAAGCAAGATGCGAAGTTTTTTTAGCATATGCAGAGTGTGGGTTTTGTGACCGTGTACAACAGATGGTGCAAGAAGGGGTCACTCGAGATGAGGTCGAGGAGGCTCTTATTGCAGCTATCAATCGAGACTTTTGCGATGAAAAGCAGCGGCGAAAAACGGTATACTATCTTATGTCTCTACTCGGCAGCGACAAAGGCATAGAATATAAGGCCTTCAGACGGGCTGTCGCTATAAAAGACCTGGAGCTTATAAAATTTTTTAAAGAAAAGAATGGAATAGATGTGAATGAAAAAGATCCAGAAGGCACAACAGCCCTCATGGTTGCAGCAAGTAGCGGCGCTTATATTAGCGTAGATCTTTTACTAAACGTTTACCATGCAAATCCTAATGCACAAGATGCCCAAGGAAGAACAGCTCTTATGTATGCTATTTCTGAGCCTGTTTTTTGCTTAGAAACGCTGAGAAGGTTGGTATACAACGTAAATCCTCTACTAAAAAACGCCCAAGGCAAAACTGCCTTAGAGCTTCTACAGAGCCGAATAAAAGATCGGGATGGATATGTAGATGATCTCCGGCAGGCAAGCTGGATACTTGAGGAGAGGGTGAAGTCTTGCAAATTAGGAGTTGTTCTCAACAGCCTCTTCGATGATCTATTGGCTCTAAAAATTGATGTTGAAAATTGACTTTTAATCGGGTCACGGGGTCAGGCTCATGGCGTAGTTTGGACTTATTTTTGCTTAGACGCTGCTCGCGGTAAAAGTGTACGAAAATTGAGAGCGGTGCATGCTGCCCCGCACTCCAGAGAGCTAAAGCTCAAGAACAAATTTGCTGCCGCATCCCTTGCATGAAAAAGCGCTTAAATCAACCCCCTAGCCCGGCCCTGATCACTTCAGCCGCATCAGGCATTCACTACTTAACAGGGCTTCATCATTATGATAACGCTTAAAACCTTCATGGACAATGAGGGCAGAGTTTGCTGCGTTTAAATTAGGAAATATCATACGACAAATTTCTCCTATTGGATAACATAATGAAACCCATTTCAGATTGCTTTCAGGAATGTCAAGATTAACAAGAACTTCTTTGATCTCTTCCAAAACTCTATGAGGTGCATTTATAGCGCGCACTTCAATGGCGATACGACTAGATTCAGCTTCAGGCTGTTGCATCAGTTTATCCCATGGCTGCCCCGTATTGTCAAACGGTTTTGATTGAGAAACAAATTTTAAACTTACAACCTTACCAGCCGCTGGTAACTCTAATTTTGCGCGTGCATATACATTTGTGCCTTCCTTATAATTAAAGACACGAGTGTGTAGTTCGATTGTTTGTACATCTGCCTCTTGTATGGTTTGCATTACACATCTCCTACTTAATAAATAAAAATTATTACAAATTTATTAAATAATATCAAGGATAAAAAAAGACCAGGAGGTATCAAGATCAAGATCGAGATTAAGAGAAGAATTACTCGGGCAAGAGAGCCGCGATTTTCTTTTCGAGCTCTTCAGGGGATTTGATTTTGGGTAGGAGGAGGCGGTTTGTGGTGGTGGCGTTGCCTTTTTTGCGCTCGTAGGAGAGGGTGACGTTGTCTACTTTTACGTGGGTGTATCCGCCTCTTGCCGCATGGACGCGCAGGCGGCTTAGGTGGTAGAGCCACTTGGCCTGTTCGGGAGGAGGGCCGAAGCGGTCTTTTACCTCTTCCCAGATAGAGTCGACTTCTTCTTTTGATAGCGCATCGCCCAGGCGCTGGTAGATCTCCATGCGAAGCGATACTTCATTTACATAAAATTCGGGAAGGCGGGCGTCGTAGGGGATCTCTACGCGCGTTTCCAGGGTGTAGCTTGGCGCTTTTCCCTGCAGGGAGTCTATGGTCCGTTTCAGGAGCTTGCAGTAGAGGTGAAAGCCGATTGTTGCGACGTGGCCTGATTGATCGATGCCTATAATATCGCCGGCGCCTCGCATTTCAAGGTCGCGCATGGCAACGCGCATGCCGCCGCCGTAGCCTCCTGCTTGGGCAATAGCTTCAAGGCGTTTTTCTGCAATCTGGGATAGGCTTCTTCGTCTGGGGATGATAAAGTAGGCAAAGGCTCTTCTATTCCAGCGGCCAACTCTTCCTCGCAGCTGATAGAGGTCGGCAATGCCAAAGCGGTCGGCATTGTCGACGATGATGGTATTGGCGTTAGGGATGTCGATGCCATTTTCGACGATAGATGTGGCAACGAGGATGTCAAGTTCGCCCTTTTTAAAGGCGTGAAAGACAAGATCGAGCTCATCGCCGTCCATCTGGCCGTGTCCTACGCCTATGCGCGCCTTGGGAAGCAGCTTTTGGATGTGCGATGCCCTGTCATAAATGGATTCTATGCGGTTGTGGATAAAGTAGGCCTGGCCGTCGCGGTTAAGCTCGCGAAGAAGGGCAGTTTGAATAAGCAGATCGTCAGGATCTGCGATCACCGTCTTTATCGGCAGGCGATCTTGGGGCGGCGTGGCAATGACCGAGAGGTCTCTGGCCCCGACAAGCGACATATAGAGCGTGCGGGGAATGGGTGTCGCCGACATCGTCAGGCAGTCAACCGATGTTTTGAGCTGCTTGAGGTGCTCCTTAGACTTTACGCCAAAGCGCTGCTCTTCGTCGATGATGATAAGGCCTAAATCTTTAAATTGAATGTCCTTTTGAAGTAATCTGTGGGTGCCGACGATAATGTCTACGGCGCCTTTTTCAATATGCTGCACTGTTTTTTTTATTTCGGCAGCACTTTGAAAGCGCGAAAGCACCTCTACACGCACGCCAAAGCTCTGCATGCGGTCTCTGAAAGTTTCATAGTGCTGCAGTGCAAGTACTGTTGTCGGCACAAGCATCGCCACCTGCTTTTTGCCGTCCAGAACGGCCTTAAAGGCAGCTCGCATGGCAACTTCAGTCTTGCCGTAGCCTACGTCGCCGCAGATCAAACGGTCCATCGGCTTTTCAGACATCATATCTTTTTTTACGTCGGCTATTGCCTTCAGCTGATCTTCTGTCTCAATATAGGGAAACTCTTCATCAAAGAGGGCAGTGTCGTAGCTGTCCGCAGGATAGGAAAAGCCGCCATGTATTGTCCTTTCGGCATACATCTTTAAAAGATCCGAGGCGTAGCCTATAATGGCCTTTTCTGTCTGCTCGCGGCTCTTTTTCCAGCGATTGTTGCCAAGGCCATGCAGCTTTGGCGCTTCCTCACCGGCTCCTACGTACTTGCTGATAAGGTGCGCCTGGGTAAGCGGCACATAGAGCTTTGACTGGCCCGCATATTCTATAAGAAAGTATTCCTCTTCAACCCCCTGGTAGTTGGGTCTTTTTTCGACGCTTAAAAACTTTCCTATGCCGTGGTTGAAATGGACAACAGTCTCTCCGGGTATAATGTCAAAGGCATCCCAGCTGGCAGACTGGTAGTAGGTGCGCTGGCGCTCCCGTCGAATTTTTATCCGTCCGGTAAGCTCTGTCATCGGAAAGACTATTACTTTTGCATCTTTTGCTACAAACCCTTGCGACAAATATCCTGTTAAAAAGTGGATGTGAGGGCTGCCGGTGAGCTTTTTATCGCGAAGCATTTGATCAAAAGTGTTTCGCTCATTTTCAGTTTGCGTCAGGAAAAAAACTTCGAAGGGATCTTGACCCTGATGCTGCTCTAAGGCTGTAAAAAGCTCATCGCCTGCCGGCTCAAAGTCCAGGCTGCAGCTCTCTTCAAGGTAGAGGCTAAGCGGCTGGAGGGTGCTGTTAAGCCTATTTGCAGAAAGCGTGCGCAAAAACATCTCAAATTGAATTGTGGCTGCCCCTTGGGAGTGGGAATAAAATTTTACCTTCTTATCGGCTGCAACTTCAGTGAGCTGTTCGATCGGCTTTTGGGTAAAGTAGATGCAGGTTTCTTTTTGGGTAAGGTCCAAAAGCTCTTCGATTCCTAAAAAGGTTTTGGATTTTGCAGCGCCAAGAGATGTGAGCGAGGCGTAGCGATCTTCAAGCACCTCTAAGTCATCAAAGACTATGATGGGCTTTTCAATATAGTCAAAGATGGTTGCAAGCTCTGCCTCTCTTTGCTCAAATTCAAGTTCCTTTGCTCCTGTAAGCTCTATGGACTCCAGCTGCTTTGCACTTTTTTGGCTTGCAGGATCGTATGAGCGAATAGATTCAATTTCATTTTCCCAAAATTCTATCCGGAAGGGCTCTTGCGTGGTAACAGGAAAGATGTCGATAATGCCGCCGCGATAGGCATATTCGCCTTTATCGCAGGCAACAGCCTTTCGTTCGTAGCCTAAGCGCTCGAATCTAAAAAGCAGCTCATCAAAGCGAATCTTTTGCCCGCGATGCAGGGGGAGTATCAGCTCCTTAAATGCTGAGGGGGAGAGCACCCTTTGCAAAGCACCCTGCAGCGTTGTCAAAATAATAGAGGGCCCTTCTGTTTCATGCAGCGCTTGGAGGGCTTTAAAGCGTGCTCCGACAATGTCGGGGCTTGGGGCGATATTTTCAGATGGAAGCATCTCCCACGAGGCAAGTTCTATTATGGGGAATTTCGAAAAGAGGGGAAGGTCATTATAGAGCTTAAACTCCTCAACGCCTGCGCCTGTAAGCACAAGAAGAGGCCTTTTAGACACTTCAATTGCCTTGGCAAGCACAAGCGCTTTACTTGGGGGAGTAAGCCCTTCAAGTAAAAGCGATGAACCTTGCATAAATTCATTAGCAAGTTTTTTGAAGAAAGTGCTTTGGGTAAGCCTTTCTTGTATCGTATCGCCGGGTTTCATAATAGACTTTGTTCAATTTGATCAAGAGCTTGCTGGATATTGCCGACGGCCTTTCCTGCTCCTTGCGCATGTTCTGCCTTGCCGCCGCCGCTTCCCTCAAGGGTAGATAGCGCTGGCTTTATCAGCTCGTTTGCCTTTATTCCGTGCGCCGCAAGGCTCTGAGGCACGCGAACAGAAAGATGTACTTTATTAGGTTCTGTGCAAGCAAGGGCCATCACGGCGTGAGGATGAAGTTCTACAAGTGCATCCATAAGTGGTTTAAGATCTTGGGCAGATGCTTCTACACATTTTACGCAGTAGGCTACTCCATTCTTATTTTCTTTAAACTGTAATGAATTTGCAAGGCGGCTCAGGCGCTCTTTTTGCACAAGTTTTAGGCTATTTTGCAGCTCTTTTACCTCTTCGCCCAGTTTTTCGATGCGCTCTACAACCTTTGCAACGGGCGTTTTTAGGTGCTCTGCAAGGGTGTGGAGGATGTTTTGGGATTCATAGGCAAAGGCTTCGGCCTCTTTTCCTGAGACGGCCTCTATCCTTCGAACGCCCGAGGCGATGCTGCTCTCTTTTGTAATGCGGAAGTAGCCGATAGAGCCTGTATTGTGGGTGTGGGTGCCGCCGCAGAGCTCTTTTGAAAAGTCTATGTCGATGACGCGCACTACCTTGCCATACTTTTCGCCAAAAAACTGGATGATATCGTGGCGCTTTTGCGCATCCTCATAGGCAAGCTCATAGGCCTGTACAGGCAGGCTTATGCGTATTTTTTCGTTTACAAGCTGCTCGATTGCCTTTACTTCATCTTCAGTTAAGGCTTTATGGTGGTTGAAGTCAAAGCGAAGGCGGGATGGCTCTACAACAGATCCTGCCTGTTTTACATGCTCCCCAAGCACTTGGTGAAGCGCCCAGTGCAGCAGGTGGGTGGCAGTGTGGTTGTTGGCAATCCTTTGGCGCCTGTTGCGGTCAATTTCACACTCCACAGTATCGCCTACACGCAAATGGCCCGAGGTGAGCGTTCCGTGGTGGGAAATAATGCCTTTAAATGGACTTGTTGTATTTTTTACAGAAAAGCAGTTTGTATCCTTTACAAGCTCGCCCGTGTCGCCCACCTGTCCGCCCATCTCGGCGTAAAAGCTTGTTTTGTTGAGAAGAATTTGAGCCTCCTGCCCCTCTTCGATGCGGTCGACAAACTGGCCGTTTGCGATGATGGCTAAAACTGTGCCGGAAGGGTTTGATTCACGTATAAAGAGGCAGTCTCCATTTGTCTTTACAAAGTCTTCGAAGACATTTTCCTTAACCTCTTGCTGAATCACCTTCTGGGCCTGTTTAGACTTTTCTTTAGCTTCGATTTCAAGCGCTGTAAAGCCCTTCATGTCGACTGAGAGGTTGTTGTCCTTGGCAATAAGCTGCACCTCTTCGATAGGAAGGCCGTAGGTGTCTTTTAGTTTGAAGGCGTCGTTTCCGGAAATTTCTTTAGAGCTCTTCTGCGATGTTTCAATGATCTGGTTCAGGATATTGCCGCCGCGCTTCAGCGTACGGAAAAAGTTTTCCTCTTCAAGCGTCAAAATTTCAGCAATTTTGTCCTTTGCGATGACAAGCTCTTTATAGTCCGGACCCATTGCAGCCACAAGGCGGGGCAATATTTTTGCTAAAAAGGGCTTTTCAAACCCGAGCATCTTGCCGTAGCGAACTGCGCGTCTGAGCACCTTGCGCAAAACATAGCCGCGCTCGACATTAGATGGCTGGGCGCCGTCGGCAATAGCAAAGGAGAGGCAGCGTAAATGGTCGGCAATCACCCGAAAGGCAGGAGCCTTCTGAGCATCGTTTGGATCGTAGGTGACCATGGAAGCTTCTTCAATTGCAGAGATAAGCTCTACAAAGATATCGGTTTCAAAGACTGTTTCCTTATCTTGAATCAGGCTCATAATGCGCTCAAGGCCGGCTCCTGTGTCGATAGAGGGTTTTGGAAGGGGGTCCATTTTGCCGCCATCTCGTCTATTGCATTGCATAAAGACAAGATTCCAATACTCTAAAAAGCGCTCGCCGGACTCGTCGTCGAGGGGGCTAGTAGCTGTGCTGTAGCTGCTTCCTCTATCGTAGAGAAGCTCTGAGCAGGGTCCGCAGGGGCCGGTATCGCCCATAGCCCAAAAGTTTGATTTTTCATCCATGCGTACAATGCGGCTTTCCGGAAGGTGCTTTTTCCAAAGCTCATACGCTTCATCATCATCGCGAAAGACAGATGCCCAAACCCTGTCAGGATTAAAGCCAAACACCTCTGTAGATACTTGCCAGGCAAAGTGAATCGCCTTATCTTTAAAGTAGTCGCCAAATGAAAAGTTGCCAAGCATCTCAAAGAAGGTGAGGTGGCGCCTTGTGTGGCCGACATTTTCTAAGTCGTTATGCTTTCCGCCCACGCGAATGCACTTTTGTGAAGTAGTAGCACGGCTATAGTCGCGCACGCTTTTTCCTAAAAAGACATCCTTAAACTGGTTCATGCCGGCATTAATAAAGAGGAGGGTCGGGTCATCGTGCGGCACAACAGAGGATGAGGGAATTAGCGCATGCTCATGCTTCTTAAAATATTCTAAAAAACCTCTTCGTACATCGCCAGTCTTCTTCATCCCCATCTCCTTATCTCAAAAAGGAAAGTAGTATACCTATCCTGGGCCAAAATGTCTACTGATGACTCGTTTGGTGGCAGAGTGTGTTTATGGAGCAGGATCTCTCGCTTTCCAGAAAGAGCGTAAAGCAAGGGTCGTAGTGATGAAGCAGCTCGCAGCTGTAACTACAAAAAGGCATTGCGACCACTGGTTATTTGTTCGTATAGCAGCTTTAAGTTCAGAACAGTCTATGACATTTTTGAATAGGTCCATGCAATCTCTTACGCAGCAGCTCTCAAAGTCGGCTTGTTGACGTTGTATTTGTGGCACTAGGAGCATATTGTATGCAGTTGTCGCACTACTTATAGCTCCAGCCAAAAGACTTAGAGTTTGTGTGTTTCTTAAAATTGAACAGCCAGCCATAATCACTCCTTTATTAGTTATTTGCTAGAAGATAGCGCTTCGGCTCCTTTTTATTCTATAGTCAAGCGCTCTAGGTTCACCGACCCTGGAACATCTGCTGGGGCGCCGGGGACAATTCCAACGTCATCATCGCAGAAGAGCTCGCCAAAACGGGTAAATCTACGCGTATTTAAATCGTATCCGCCAATGCCCACATTGCGATCATAACCACCTTCAGCGTCGTTATTAACAGTGTATGTTTCTGGGCCTTGCACCTGAGTGTCAATATCTGGACAGGTTTCCGTTGTGAAAACCGAGATCACATCAAAAAGAAATCTTTGACGCACGCTCACTGCCTGATATCCATGTCCAGGTGCTCTCTGCTCCATTAGAGATACTTGCTCACTAAAATCGGATGACATTAGATTTTCTTTAAAAGGAGTTTTTCGCATAATGACAACGCCAAGTTTTTCAGGAGAGGACACTCTGCGAATGATTCGTTTCTGGCCCATTGCAACGACAGGCAAGTACTCTTTGCTTTTGGGATATGCAGATAAAACTGCCATATTTTTCAACGTGAATGGAATGGTAAGATGCTTGTCCACAGCTTGATGTGGATCTATTTTCGTGAGATTTCCCTCTTCGTTGATCTTCAGAGGGGTATCTTCGTCGTAAGTCCGTTCGATGAATGCAGGATCTACCATCACTACAAAATTTTTCCGAAATGATAACTCTGGTTCAAATGGATCAGGGACATTATTTTGTATCTTGTCAAACCAATATTCGCTAATAGGTGGCACCTCACCAAGAACCCTTCCAAAGATCTTCTCAATGATGCAAGTACCTATCGTTACCTTATGAAGCACCATTAGGTCAAATTGAGGATTACGGCGTTCACTGCCATCAAGGCTCACCACTTGCGGGATGCCCCCAAATCTCTTACAAAGCTGCTTTACTATGGCCGGATCTCTTGACCATTGCCGATATGTAGTGCACACCGCTGTAAGCTGAAAAACAGTTCTTGGATCATCAAAAAAAAGGACGCCATGCTGAAAAATTTGCTTACTTTGATAAGGACCTACCATAAGAACTCCTTGCCCAATTATCTTGATAGTAGCATTAAATGCAACATAACTAAGATCTTTGCTTCTTTACTTGCAAATTTTGCTCATGCTCATATATATAATCACGAGCCAACATGTGAGGTTTTATGACTGCCGTTCCAGCATTAGCAACAGCTGCTCCTTCTCAACAGCCCACCCTTGAAAAAAGAACTATGTATCAGTGTCTCTATTCGATGCGTGAAGATCATCGCGCGCGCTACAGTGAATGGCCAGTACCTCCTTCCGAAGAGCCAGCTCCTGAACAGATCGATGAAGCAACTTTCCTCCAACTGGCACAAAATTTTCTTACCTTTAGCTATGAGTCATGCAGCTATGATATTTCACTTATTGAAAAAAAAGGCATTCCTACTCAAGAAGAAGCAAATCGCTCTCAAGAGTTGAGACAAGCATCTCTTAAAGCTGCTATATGCCTCGGCCCGCAAGCCCGCAACACTTCTGTCGATCCGCAGATAGAGGCAATGAAAGTTTTACTCGAACAAAAAGTCTCGGTACTCAAAGATCATGATTTGTGCATGGGCACATTAATTCTCTCCACTTTTACTCATGAAATTGGGCTATGTTTATATTGTTGTGGCAAGTTTCGAGAAGCGCTCAAAATGCATCAAAGCGCTCTGACACTTGATGAGTCAATTCAAGGATCTGCTCATCCTTTTCTTTTGCATTCATTACGTACTGTTGCACATTGTCTCAATTTCTTAGAAAAAAGCTCTGAAGCCTTTGAAGTATATACACGAATAGCTGCCATTGTGGACAACTTTCCTGAACCAGATCCCCTTTTCAAGGCTTGGACGTTAAAGAAACTTGCAAATTGTGTAAAGAACCAAGGGAAATTTCAAGAAGCTCAACTAATGTACGAAGAGGCGTTAAAAACTTTTGCTAGCAAGACAGGCGGGGAAAGCTTTGAAGTTGGAGCTCTACTAATGGATATTGGACTATGCATAGACAGTATGGGTAGACTCGAAGAAGCCTTGGAGAAATTTCGACTGGCTCGCGATATCTTAGCAAAAATCAATCGTTGGATGGAACGTAGAGCGCTTATGAATATAAGCAACTGCCTTAATGGGCTCTATCGGATGGACGAGGCTGTTGAAATCAATCTACTCCTCCTCAATGAATATAAGCAACTTCACGGAGAAAAGAGCATGTTTGTAGCATGCATTTTGATCAATTTAGGAAACTGCTATGGTCATAGGGGAGAACATAAAAAAGCAGCAGATGTAAAAGCACAAGCTCTTGAAATTTTTGAAACGTTCTCTGATGAACACCCTTTGCAAGGATTTTCGCTGATTGCTGTATGTCAGTCTCTTGAAGCTTTAGGAAAGTTTCAAAAAGCTCTACCATTTGCAGAACGGGCATATAAAAAAGCTGTCCAGGACTTTGGAGACGAACATTTTCAAGTTGCAACAGCCCTGCGAGAAATAGGTATTTGTCTCTACTCTTTAGGTGAATATGAAAAAGCCCTTTCAAAGCATCAAGAGTCGCTTGCTCTTTTTGAAGCGCTCTATGGTAATGAACATTATGAGAGGGCAATCTGCTTGAGCTTGCTTGCAAATTGCTATAGTGCGCTCGGAAATAATCAAGAAGCCAGAGAGTTGCAGCAGCAATCTCTTTTCATCCGAAAAAATGTTTTCGGCGCTATGCACTCTACTGTTGCCGAATGCCTTATAAATATCGGTTCTTATTTATCTTTATTGGGCCAAAAAGAAGCTGCCGCAGAAAAATATAGAGAGGCGCATGCTATCAGACTCAAGCTCTATGGCAAAAATCATCCAGTAGTAGCTATTGCGTCAAGCTGTATGGAATTGTGTATCAGATCATTTGATGAGCTTTCAATAAAAGAGACTACTCCCGTCAAACCTCAGCTAACAGCTTGCGATTCTACAAATCTTATTGCCTACGTGAGGGAATATTTGCACACACATGCAATAGGTTCTCTCACGATTAAAAAAAATCCAACTGGGTTTGTCCGCGTTCATCTTCCCCCTCCGGAATACTTAGCTGAAAAGATTGAAGTTATCAGAGTAAACTACTGGTTTCCAGCTGTTCCTATCGATGTTATCGAAGCTCCTCATAGCCACCCTCGCTACTTTGAAAGCATCATTGTGCAAGGAGGATACAGACACTCCCTTTTCAGACCTACTAATCAAGAGGTTGTTTCAACTCCACATAGAGTACACCGCATTTTTAAAAACACAGCTGAAGAGCGAAATATCTTCTGCATGGGAGTATCCTACTTAGAATCACTTGGAGAAGAATTAGTAACTCAAGGCTCCATCGTTGCCTTCCCAAGAAGTCTTATACATCAAGTGGTACAGTCTCAGCCATTTACTCTAACAATAAACAGCGTCTTCAGGGATGCGCCAGAAACTGAATACTTTGATATTTTCATGCCAGAGGCAACCCACATCGACCCGCAAGTAGAGCGAGAAAGCTTATTAACAAATGAAGCCCAAGAGATCATTGCCAAAATCAAAGAAGCTTTAAAATAGTTGCAAAATTTTAGAAGAACATAAACAGGTACCCATAGCTGTGCTAGCGCTTGCTATGGGTAACAGCTAGTTGGAAATCGTCCCCCAGCCAGGCTGTGAAAAAATGCCCTGAAGTTCACCCCCGAATGGGGGTGATGGCGATTAGCCCAGGTCGCCCTAGGCGCCCTGGGAATATGTTGTACGAACATATCGCACGCCCGAGAGGCTGTGAAAAAATACGTTTTCTTCGGCCGCAGGTCTTTGGAGTGCGGCGATTCTTCGCCGCTTTTGCTTCTGCACACACGTTAATCACAAGATCGCTTAAGGTTCACAAAGCACCTCTATCGATTCTTGTAGATCT
The DNA here is from genome assembly GCA_963826935.1 of uncultured Chlamydiales bacterium. Classification (GTDB taxonomy): domain Bacteria; phylum Chlamydiota; class Chlamydiia; order Chlamydiales; family FEN-1388; genus SZAS-7. Next base: position 1,182,283 of record CAWGYH010000002.1, read on the forward strand.
GTTTTGTACGCCTTAAGCGATAAGGAAGCAAAGGTGCGTGGTCGAAAATGAAAGCGACAAAAAATTGTCGCACTCCAAAGAGCTGCGCTCGAAGCTACATTTTTTCACACCCTTCGGGCGTGCATTTTCCTATCCACACGTGATTCCCAGGGCGCCTAGGGCGACCTGGGCTAATTGCCATCACTCCCTTCGGGAGTGGCATTTTTTCACGGCCTCAGCTAGCGCATCCCTGTAGAAAAAATGATCAGAAATATAAATGGGCTGCTTATAGAATAGTTATATATGGCCCCTAATCTGTTTTATTGAAAGGGTGTTAAAATAATGGGTAGCCCATCTTTTTTGTTTTTGGATGATTTTTGATGAGCTGTCTCATCTGGGCTCTTTTTTGATCAGTTACTTGGTCATTCTGTGCCATGTCAAGTAAGTAATCACGTTGTGGTACTTCATTAGGACTCATACTATTAAGTTGATCTTGGACAAGTGCTGTGTTTCCAGAAAAAATAGCCCCGGCGAGCAAACTTTTGTTCCACTGGTCCATATTGGGGGCTTCTTTGGGGCCCCATTCATTCCAAAGATCGAATTTTTTGTTTTCCCATGTTACCTGTATCGTATTAAAGTATGGAACATGCAATCGAGTAAAAGGACATGATGACTCTCTTTGAGCAATTTCAGGTAGAAGTGTATCAAGGCTATAGGTTTCAACAGCCTTTGCGATCCGTACTATTAACCGTGCAGAAGTTCCGAGAATTCTATTTGCGATAAGAGCGTGCCTTACCTTGCGCTTGAGTTGCCCAATCAAAGATGGCGATGCGAGATGCAAGTGAAATAGGAGCCTCTTTTGCCAGTAATTCGGCATTTTGGTCGTCGCCTTGAGTAATAAGTGTCTGAAATGTGACTAGAGCGTTGCCTGAGCTAGCATTAACCACGAGATAGGTTTTGAGAGTGCTTGCCCCATCTGCAATTACTGACTGGACATTTGGGTTGTCCAGATCCACCTTAGCTCCCTTAATGAGATGAAATCGAGCAGTCTCAAGTTGCCTTGCTGCAACAGCCTGGTCAAATGCTTGGCTGTGGCTCCTTGCATACCATCCAAAGCTGAATATCGTGGCAAAAAAATTCGCGGCAGCTTGAGGATAGGGGAGTTTCTCAGGGCTGTTTTTGTAGTGATTATTGTTATTAGGGAAGGCTAATAATCGGGTAGCTTCTGTAATAGGTTCCATGACAATCCTTAGTGAAAAAGCAAAGTCGGAAATTCTAATCCTGTTTAATTTATTCTGCCATTTCTATTTGCTTTTTCACAAGCTCAGTGGTAGTGCATATATCAGCTTTTGGACAAGGGCTCTTGTTTCGGGGCTGACTTGCGGGGAAAGGAGCCTTTTTGCCGCCTCAAGCATGAGCGCCTGCTGGTGTTTGGGCAGTTTTTCGCAGTCCATGAGGGCATTTTTGGCGAGGCGATGGGCAAGAAGGGGGTTGAAGGTTTCGATTTCAAGAATTTGGTCGATGGCCAAGGCGTAGCCTCTGCCATCCGGGTCGTGGTACTGGGCGAGGTTATAGAGAAAGGCGCCAAGGCTTGCTCGGATCTGATTTGGGTTTTTTGGGTTAAAGCCGGGGGTTTGCATCAAGCTTTTTATGTCGTCTACAGTGCAGTTTGAACTGTAGGCGTGGCTTGAAAGCCAGAAGGTAAAGAGCGTTTTATCATCTTTAAAGCGCTCGTAGAAATCTTGGCTTATCTCCTCCTTATTGGGCAGGTTGAGGTTCAGGATGGTTCTAAGAGAGGCATAGGTTGTATCAAAATCTTTTGCATCATAGTAGGCAGCAAAGAGGCGATCTTTAGAGCCTATATGGGTAAGCAGCAATTTTCTAAGCTCTCGAACATGCATGTCAACTGCCTCCGGTTGATAGTTTGACGGCGCCGGATAGTCATCTAAAAGCTTGATGAAACTATCCCTGCAGTATTCTCTTAGAGCTATTAAGAAGGCTCTTTTTTGAGCTTTTAGCGCAATGTAGTCGTACATGTTGTATTTTTGGGCCATGGTGCGAAGGGAGGGAAATTGTAAAATCTGGGCCTTCGCAAGAGGAGAGAGTTTTGGGTTTTCCAGGGCGCTTTTATAGGGGGCAAGGTAGGAGGCGATGTCATCGCTTTGCATTGCAAGAAGGGCATAGTCTTGACTTGCCTCAACTCTGCAGTAGGCGTCATCAGTATGGAGCATGATTGCGGCAAGTTCCTCGGCGCTATAGGTGTAGTGAAGGATGATAGGGCAGGGGTAGCCATGCATAAATAGAGGGATAGCATCCTCTAGAAGAGGTGTTATAAACTCTTCTTTTTGCTTTGTGAGCACGCAGCTTACTAAAGGATGCGCTATAGAGCCATCTCTATGGAGAAATTCATAGCTAAAGGGCAGTACAAATGGCTTTGGGCTATGCTGTGTGACAATAATTTTTCCGGGAACTACCTCTACGGTAACTTCGGGGGTTCCCGCTTCTGTAAACCAGAGCTCAAACTGGCTTAAGGCGTCGCCATCTTGCAGCACGTCGCCGCAAGCATCGAGCAGCTCGCGGAAGGTGACGGCTTGTCCGTCGTAGCGCGAAAAGTAGAGGTTTTGCGCGGCCCTAAAGCCATCTACTACTTTTGTGTCCATAAAGGTTTTTAAGGCTCTAAAGACCTCCCTTCCTTTGATGTAGGTGGTGTTGTCGTAGATAGAGCGGGCATTTACATAGGATTCTACCATGATAGGGTGGCAGCCTTCTGAGGTCTCTTCTGGAAATTGATCCTCTTTTAGATGCGCTACATCGCCTGGGCGAACATAATCGCTTCCAAAAAGCCACTCGCTAAAGAGCATGGCTCTGAAATCGGTAAAGGCCTCTTTTAGGGCAAGCTCAAACCAGTTTCGTACCGTAACGCGGTTTCCGGACCAGTTGTGAAAGTATTCGTGGGCAACAGTGTGGGCGACTCTTCTAAACTGGCTATCTGTACCGGTATGTTCATCTACAAGCAGAGATAGGTCATTAAAGATCATAAGGCCCTTGTTTTCCATGGCGCCGGAGTTAAAGTCGGTTGCAGCAACCATCTTGAGGCATTCTAAATCATATTCTCTATCAAAAAAATCTTCGTCGAATTGCATCGCTTTTTTGAGCGCATAGAGCGAGTAGTAGCCTCTTGAGGCTTTTTGAGGCTCTACGTATACTTCAAGCGTCACATTTTTGCCGCTTTTGGTGATGAAATGGTCTTCAATTTTGTCAAAGTTTCCAAGCACACAGGCAAAGAGGTAGCTTGGCTTTACGATGGGATCTTCCCACACAATTTTTGTCCTGCCATCCGCTATCTCTGCTTCAAAGATAGGATTGCCGTTTGAGAGGCGATAGCGATACCGTGTTGCATCTGCAATAATTGTAGTGGTGATGCGGCTAAGCACATCCGGGCGGTCTAGCGTGTAAAAGATCTTGCGGGCGCCTTCTGACTCGCATTGGGTGATCAATGCATTTCCTGTTGCATAGAGGCCCTCTAGGCTTTTGTTGTGGAAGGGATCTATTTGGCTTGCGATAGTGACCGTGAAGGCATCTTGCGGCACATCAAAGATGATGAGCTCATGCTTTGTCACCCTATAGCCGCTTTTAGGCACAATTTTGTCGTTTACGAGCACGCTCTGCACCGTGTGACCCCGTCCATCAAGCACAAGATGTGGGTCACTGCTATTATGTTCTACAAAAAGCTGCGTGGTAACAGTGACACTATCTTCTGCAACATCGAGGGTAAGGTCAATTTTTGGAATGAGAAATTTTGGCGGCAAATAGTGCTTGTAGTAGGAGGTAACGGGGTTGGCCTTTTTATCTGAGAGTGCATCAAAGTTGCGGCACGCCCGGCCAAGAAGCTGAATTGCCTCCAGGTCATCTTCTTGAACAATCTTTTTGCTCAAGTCGTTAAGCAGTTCAAGATCTACCTTTTCCTTCATCTCTTCCCATTCTGAGGGCTCAAGCGATGCAAGCTTTTCTAAAAAATGGTGCGTGTCACACGCCTGCAGGGGAACAAAGAGCAGTAAAAGAAGTGATAGTAGTATCTTCATAGAGGCCTCCAGAATGATAGGAGGCTCAGATTATTTGACGATCCATTTTCTTGGAAGGGGAAAGTCTTTTTTGTCTCAAGTTTGGGAATGTTTTGCCGCGAAGATAGCGAAGATAGCGAAGATACGCGAAGATTTTTATTAATTTTTTATCGTTCTTATCGTTATATCGTTTCAAAAAATAAACACAGAGACACAGAGAACACAGAGACGCTTCGCGATATATCAAATGCCTTGTAAGCCACGTCTCATGGGCATTGCCGCTAAACGCGGCAGGAAGCTCTGCCTTGTTATTTGAAGGTGTCATTATCAATAACTGTTGATTCGAGGCGAAGCTTTTTGCCGCTTTTAGCGGCCTGCCCCTCTGGGGCATTATTCTCGGAATAATGTTCCATAACGGTAATCGGAAAGTTGTTGCAGGTTTCGCGAAGCGTCTCTGTGTTCTCTGTGTCTCTGTGTTTATTTTTTGAAACGATATAACGATAAGAACGATAAAAAATTAATAAAAATCTTCGCTGTCTTCGCGCTCTTCGCGGTTTAAAGAATACTTGCGGAGGTGATGAGCTGCACGAAGTGTGCTTTGCCCGGAGCGACGACGTTCCCAAATTCGAGGAAGAGGGCAGAGCTTGTGGGCGGGGTGCCTTTGAAGAATTGAGTGCCGGTCCAGTTGGTGGCAAGGCGGAGGATTTGAGGGGCGTGGGTAACGATGATGAGGGTGCTTTCATCGGGCATCTCTTTGATTTTGTTTGTTATCTCCATTTCGTCAAACATCTCTTGTTCGCCAAGAACTAGTTCTTCTTTTGGATCTATGCCAAAGGCATCTCCAAACATTGCAGCGGTTTGAAGTGCGCGAAGGAGGGGGGAGGTCCAGATGGCGTTTGGGGTAATGCCGATTTTTTTGAGGTTGTCAATGAGGGCCAGCTGCATCTTGCGGCCAGATTCGGTCAACTTTTGGCTTGAGTCTGATACATCTGCCTTTGCGTGTCTTGCCAGTATTATAAGTCGAACCATTTCTTTCTCCTTGCCCTATTCATCAGATGCGCATAATATTATCCTACCTAATTTATTAACAATTTACTTTGCAACTGGAATATAGACTTATGGCACAGCATGTTCAAGATACAACGTTAGAAAAACCGCTCGATGAGTCAACCAAACAGATACTCACGAAGGTGGCAAATACCATACGCGGCCTTTCAATGGACGCAGTGCAGAAGGCCGATTCCGGCCACCCGGGACTTCCAATGGGCTGCGCTGAGATGGGAGCATACCTCTATGGCAAATTACTTCGTCATAACCCCAAAGATTCCCACTGGATAAATCGCGATATCTTTATTTTGTCTGCAGGGCACGGCTCAATGCTTCTCTACTCCTGCCTGCACCTTTCCGGATATAAAGTGTCGCTTGAAGACATTAAAAATTTCCGTCAGCTCCACTCCAATACCCCCGGCCATCCTGAATCGCTCGAGACAGATGGCGTAGAGACTACTACCGGGCCGCTTGGACAGGGGCTTGGCAATGGCGTCGGCATGGCCCTTGCCTATAAAATCTGTGCTGAAAAGTTCAATACCGCAGATTATAAAATTTTTGATAATAAAATCTACGTTCTTGTCTCCGATGGCTGCATCATGGAGGGCTGCACCTCTGAAGTGTCATCGATTGCAGGCCACTTGCGACTTGATAACCTTATCGTTCTCTACGACTCAAACCAGATTTCGCTCGATGGGCCGCTCTCTGATTGCTGTTCAGAAGATACAAAAATGCGCTACCAGTCCTATGGCTGGGATGTGTATGAGGTAAATGGCAACGATCTTGACGCACTGCATAAGACGCTCAAGCTTGCGCGCGAAAACCAGACCCGTCCTGTGATGGTAATATGCCATACAGTGATCGGCAAGGGCTCGCCCCATAAGGCAGGAAGTTCTAAAGCACACGGCTCGCCGCTTGGCGAAGATGAAGTAAAAGCTTCAAAACAGGCGCTGGGAATACCGCTTGAAGATTTTTATATTCCGCAAGCTGTCACAGACTATTTTGCCGCAAAGCTCCCCCAAGATCAAGCGCTTGAAGATGAGTGGAAAAGGAACTTTGAAGGCTGGTCAAGAGCCAACCCTGAGAAGAGAAAAGAGTTTGATACGATGGTAAAAGACCTTTTGCCGGAAGATCTTGAAGAGAAGCTTACAAACTTTGCTATCAAAGGGCCAACATCGGGCCGCAAGGCATCGCAAGATGTGACAAACTTCTTAGCAGACTTTATGCCGCAGCTCTATAGCGGCTCTGCAGACCTCTCTTCCTCAGACTATACCATGCTGAAGAAGTTTGGCATCATCTCCCCATCAAACTTCAAGGGAAGAAATATTAAATTTGGCGTGCGCGAGTTTGGCATGGCTACCATTGCAACAGGCCTTCGACAAACGCATATGATCGTGCCCTATATTGGCACCTTCTTAACATTTTCTGACTACATGCGCAATGCTATACGCCTGGCCGCCCTTATGAAGCGCAAGGTGATCTACCAGTTTACTCACGACTCCATCTTTTTAGGTGAAGATGGCCCAACACACCAGCCTATAGAGCAGCTTTCATCTCTTCGCGCAATTCCTAACCTGCATGTGCTGCGCCCCTCAGGCACTCACGAGGTGAAGATGGCGTGGATTGCAGCTTTGCGCTATCACGGCCCATCGTGCCTCGTCCTCTCTCGCCAAAATGTAAATGATATTAGTGAAACTTTTGTGCCCTATGAAAAGGGCGTTGGCCGCGGGGGCTATATCGTAAAACGGGAAAGTGCAAAGGCAGCCTTTACTCTCATTGCAACAGGATCTGAACTTCCTTTAGCCATGGAGGTGGCAGCCGAGCTTGAAAAGCGCGGCAAGCCTGCCCGAGTGGTCTCTATGCCCTGTACAGAGCTTTTTGACGCGCAGCCGGAAGAGTATAGAAATAGCGTTCTTGGAGGCGACATTGGCCGCCGCGTAAGTATTGAGGCGGCAGGCGATATGTGCTGGTATAAGTATATTGGCCTTGATGGATTGCCGATTTGCATGGAAGGCTTTGGTGCATCAGCTCCTGCAAGCGTTCTTGCCAAGGAATTTGGCTTTACAGTAGATGATATCTTGGAGCGCTTGCTGTAGTATGCGCATGCTGGACGCGCTATCTTGTACAAATAAAAGCGGGCGGCCGCCTGTTTGGCTTATGCGCCAGGCCGGCCGCTACATGTATGAGTACCAAGCGCTTCGCAAAAAATATGACTTTTTGACCCTCTGCCATACCCCTGAGCTTATATGCGAGGTTACCCATCTGCCAATAAACGCTTTTGGGTTCGATGCGGCAATTCTCTTTTCAGACATACTGCTCATCACGCAAGCTCTAGGCTTTGACCTTAGCTTTGAAGATGAGGTGGGGCCTGTTATTGGCAATCCTCTCAAGCAGGGAGCACGACTAGAATATCGCGAGGTAGTGCTCCATAATGTTCTTGAGGGCATCAAGCTGCTAAAGAAAAGCCTTAATGTGCCGCTCATCGGCTTTGCAGGTGCGCCATTTACCGTTGCAAGCTATCTTATCGAAGGAAAGTCGTCAAAGGATCTATCCAAAACAAAAAAATGGCTTGAAGAAGATCCCAAAAGCTTTGAAAAGCTGCTCGATGTTCTTGCCGACTGTACAATAGAGTATCTGAACAGGCAGATTGAGGCAGGCTGCGATGCCCTGCAGCTTTTTGATAGCTGGGCGATATATCTTGGGCCGGAAGAGTTTGACCGATTTTGCGTAAAGCCGATAGAAAAAATTGTAAAGGGGCTTAAAAAGTGCCCTGTGATCCTCTTTTCAAGGGGGGATGCAACGCGGTTTGCAAAAATTTCTCCGCAGGCGATTTCATGCGACTGGACATGCGATTTAGAAAAGGCAAGAAACGCCATGCCCGAGATAGCCCTGCAGGGAAATCTTGATCCCGACATCCTGCTTAGAGATTCAAAGACCGTTATACAGGAGACAAAGGCGCTTTTAGATAAGATGAAGGGCGATCCAGGCTATATCTTCAACTTAGGCCACGGCGTCCATAAAAGCACCCCTCGAGAAAATGTAGAGGCGCTTGTTGACACGGTTAAAAGTTATGGTTGACCTCGATCTTCTTTTATCTTTAGATAAGCCGATACCGCGCTATACAAGCTATCCCACAGCGCCCGAATGGAGCCCGCTTTCGGCCGATCTTTATAAGCAATCGCTTGAAAAACTTGCTGCAACTGACTCTTGCCTGTCACTCTACTTTCATATCCCTTTCTGCAAGACAATGTGTCTTTTTTGCGGCTGCTCTGTGGTGCTTAACCGCAAGCCTGAAAATGAGGAGCGCTATGTGGAGTACCTCATCAAAGAGATGGAGCTTGTATACGCGATTCTTGGTAGAAAAAGGACGCTTGAGCAGCTCCATTTTGGGGGAGGAACGCCGACGAAGCTAAGCTGCGAGCAGCTGGAAAAGCTTTTTATAGAGATCCAAAAGCGCTATAGCTTTGCCCCCCATGCCGAGATTGCCATTGAAATAGATCCCAGAACGGTCTATGAGGATAGGGGAGAAAAGCTCCATCTGCTTCGTGCGCTTGGCTTTAACCGCGTAAGCTTTGGCGTGCAGGATCTCAACCCGAAGGTGCAGGAGGCCGTGAGGAGGTATCAAAGCTTAGAGATGACACAATATACCTACGATCTTGCCCGCGCTTGCGGCTTTACAGGTATAAACTTTGATCTTATCTATGGCCTTCCCTACCAGACTCTAGAGACCTTTAAAGAGACCATTACAAAAATAATCGAGCTTCGCCCTGATCGCCTCTCTCTCTTTTCCTATGCAAGGATCCCCTGGCTGAAACAGCATCAAAAGGCTATCAAAGATGAAACCCTGCCGACTGCCGAAGAGAAATTTCGCATCTACCTCATGGCAAGAAATGCACTTGCCCGCGCAGGCTATAAAGCAATCGGGATGGATCACTTTGCAATAGACAGCGATGAAATGGCCAAAGGCTATAGCGAAAAGCGCCTTCAAAGAAACTTTCAAGGCTATACTGTGCTTGAGTGCAATGACCTTTTGCAGTTTGGGGTCACGGCTATCGGCTACACGCAAAATGGCTATTTCCAGAATGTAAAAGAGCTTTCGACCTATTATGAGCTCTTAGATAAGGCAGTACTGCCGGTCTTTCGCGGCAAGATCTTACATGAGGATGATCTTTTGCGACGTTGGGTCATCCAGCGGCTTATGTGCGACTTTTATATTGATAAAGAGCAGTTCTTCGAGCGCTACCAGATACCTTTTGACAGCTACTTTAAAGAGGAGTTAGAGCGCGTAAAGCCTCTTGCCGCCCTTGGCCTTGTAGTGGACGATGCAAAGCTCTTTCAAGCAACGGCTACAGGCGAGCTTTTTATCCGCAACATCACCTCATGCTTTGACTACTACCTGGCCCAAAAAGATGGCCACAAGCAGTTTAGCAAAGCGATTTAACCTTTACTTTTCATTTCCATTTCTTTTTCTGGGGCTACGATCCTCATCTTGAATGTGAACGCATCGGGATTGGCTAAGAAAAAGAGGTAGAGATGCTGCGGCGATGTGAATTTGGGGTCGATTCGTATTCGAATCTGACTTTGGATCAGGTCGTAGTGCTGATTAACATTTTTTTGCGCCCAGTCGTCCAGTATTTTTCCATACTCTTCAGGTGTGCTTGTGGGACTACACTTCGGGGGGACGATTTTGCTTATCTCTCCCAGGCTATTATTTATTTTTTTTATCACCTCTTTGGACTCTCCTGCCTGGCATGCCCAGCCTATAAAGTGGGAGCAGAAAAACTCTCTTATCCCATTTCTGTCGACAGGGGTAATGCCCGTTTCTGCATAGGCCCACCCTTTGAGGTAGCGCTTTACAGAGTCTTTTGTAAGGCTGTTGTCGGCGGTGAGTGCCGATCCTAGCGCTTTTAGAATACTGTACTGGTGTATTGCCGGTTGATCTTTATCTGTTGCAAGCTCTTCTGCAAATTTTGCAGCCCATTTGGCAAGCTCCGGATTTTTTGGTTCAACCACTACAAAGCTATGTTTCATGCCCGTCTCCAATTTGAACCGTTCGCCATCCAGGCGGTTAATGCGTATGCCGTCTCCAACAGCTTCAGTGAGCACTCCGTCGCCGACATACATGGCCGCATGGACAAAGTTGTGCGATTTTGGGGTAAATTTGCTGCCCGGTAAGTTTTTGGCAGCTTTTTGTCCTTGTGTAATGCCTGCAGCTATAGCATCTCTACTTCCACTTGGGTAGTAGCTTAAGAAAATATCGCCTTCTTTGAGCATTGATTCTACCTGCCGTGCATCTAAGTACGGGACCTCCGGTATTTTTTGAACGGGATCTTCCTGGCCCTTTTTTATTTGCTCTGCTGCTTTTTCCCAAACGTACGCCCCGACAGGCTTTTCACCTCGAGGAGGCAGGGTATGTTTCGGACGCTTTTGTTGACCTTTTTTGACGCTTGCAACGGCGCCTTCGACCAAGTTTTGCGGCTTATTCTCTTTCTGGGTAAAAGGGTTTTGAAGAGGTTCTTCCTCCTCGTAGTGTGCTGAAGGTAGATCTCCTATAGACATAACTTTTCCTCTTTCCTCTATTGTACAAAAAATATTTTTATTAGTGTATAACTTTTTTTATTTTGCCCAGGGAGAAGATCGCCAGAATTTCGTTGATTATAAAACTTTTATCTGTAGAATCTGCTCAAATAATAAAAAACTTGCCATAAATATAATAATTTTTTAAAAGAAAGGAGAAGGGCAAAATTAGGGTATTTTATGGGTTTTTCACTAGGACCATCACACGTTCCATCCTCTACAGCGGGGCCTACGGGGGCCGAATTTGGGGCGCCCCAACCGCAAATGACGGCTGGTAAAATCCTGCAGCAGGTGCAGCTTGCGCAAAAAGTTGCTGAAGCGATGCTCATGCTGTCGCCCCTCAATCTTACCCGGATCATCTCTGTAGCAAGAGCTATGGTTCCCCCTCCGCCCTTTACTCGCGAAACGCACGAGAAAAAGGCAAACGTTATCATGAGCGGCCTAAGAAAGCTCAAAACAGAATCTATGGGCCAGCAGACCAAAGGCAAAGCGTAGTCTAGCTTATAGTGGCAAGTTCATCAGACGCGCTTAAAAATATAGATTCATTAGGTTCTGGTTTATGCCATACTACCTTTTTTTGAGCATCGACCCATGTCCAGCGCTCTCCATCCTCTCCATCAAAATCGCTAAGCTCAACTATCATACGTTTGCCAGAGGGAAGGTGTTTATCTTTGAGCTGGTCGAAAAGGTCCTTAACACAGTCTAAGGTGGTTTCAATCACACTGGGGTCTGTGCCTTCTTTAAGTTGAACAAAGACAGCTAAATGATCGTTTGCAACATAGTAGTGAAAAGCTCTACTTACCACCCCGTGGCCTCCATCTCCAATCAGGACAAAGTTACTTGTCGGATTTGTTAGAGCCTCTTGTACAAAGGCCCTGATATCATACGGTGAGCGTTTCGGAGTAGATGTCGCAAAAAGAGCATCTTTTTCTACTACCTTTATAGCTGTGGGAAGAAAGGGAACCTCTATCCCATGATTTTGGCAATAGGTTGTTAGTGGGCCCATAGTATCCTCATTTGGTTAATACGCTCTTAAATAATTCCAGCTTGTTTCGCCGCTTCTAAATTTGTCCCTTTCTCTTGCATAGTAGCTATTGTCTGCGTTGATACGCCTTTCTTCTGCCGGTAGATGTACTTCCTCATTGGCATATGGTATAAGTTCGTCATCTCCTGTTAAGATCCTGCACGCATCTTTATTGGCGATATGGCTTGCAAGCATTTGCAGCCTTTGAATCGTTGCTTCAATCTCTTGAGGAGAAATCAGCCCCTGTAACGATGCTGCAAGTTTTTCGCGAGTATTCAAAAGAGCAAGTACGTCTTTTGCAACGCTTTCAGTGACTACAGCTGGCATTCTCAGCATCAATGACCCCATGTTGGGGATTATTCCGGCAAGCGCTGGCTGCCTGCGAACGTCCGCATTTTCCCCTTTTGGCCAAGCGTTTACTCCAAAAGAGCAGTCTTGGTCAATGCCCTGTACACGACCTTGTTTATCAATAAAATAGTTTCCCGGGTGTCGGTCAACCTGGCCGGTGATGATGTCAAGGACCTGAAGCTTGAGGAGCCCTAGTGCCGTTGTGGGATTTTCCGGAGAGAAATTTTCATACTGCTTTCTAGTAACGGCTAGCCCCATACTTCCGTCGGGCTTTATCTTTGCTTCAACTCGATCAGCTTTAAGGTGAAGTGCGTACTTGTTGAGGGTCTTGGCGGTTAGGGGAGCGTTGCCAGTTGCCCTTTTCAAGCGATTCAGCTGCATATCTGACAGAAAATCTTGAGTTTCACTAATCACCTTTGGGCTTGCTCCTGCGGCCTTATCCATAAGCACGCCCGGTTCTCCGTTAACGATGGCAAATCGTGTTGTAACGGATATTGGATTATCTTTAAAAAGGAGTTTATCTACTATGGAGGCTGCGACAGCACGCTCCGGAAGCCTTGCCTCTATCCCTGTGGGGATACCTGAGGCGACAGCCGATCCAAAAAGGGTCTCTTTGAGAGATGTTTCGGCTCCAGGTGTAGGTTTAAAGACGCGATTGACCTCTTGACCATTCTCTATATAGCTTACGTTGTAGACGACATTGACCTTTCCCTTGCCAAGGGGTGTTTTAGTTCCAGATACGAATACTGTCTTATAGGCATCTTCAGGTTTTTGAGAGAAAGCTGAGGTAATATTTGACTGCAGAGGTGATTCTGCGCCCGGCTCATGACTTTCAAAGACCGCATTAAAGTGTTCGAGCACCTCTTGCGTAGTAGGGCGTAGCTCAGGAGTGGGATGTGTCATGCGTAGGAGCAGATCGATGAGCGCATCTTTTTGCTCGGGACTAATACAATCATTTGTTTCTAGGGAGCTGCACAGGAGGCCTATATAATTCCATAACGCTACCGTTTCGTCATGGAGTTCATTGTCTGAGACGAATTGTAGCGTAGTTTTTCCTCTTGCGATAATGTCTCTTGCCTTGCCTAGAACTGAAGTAGATGTTTCGTAGGTGCGTGTAAAGTCGGGGTGCTCTAGAAAAAACCTCTCAACACCTCTTCTAGAGTCGCTTGGAGCTATATATTTTTTAGCGCCAAAATCTTCATTTAATGAATGTGGCTTATCTTTAGGTAAAACCGCCTCTTCAAGCATGCGTATGAGTAGTAAAGCTGCTCCATACACATCTCCGGCCTTGCTAAGGGTTCCCTCGGGAGGTCCAAAGCGAGTGTTTCCTAAGTAGGACTTATCGGTAGGCACAGTCGTACTTCTGCCAAAGTCTGCAATGCGAAGGACGCCATCTTCAAAGGTGAGCAGGTTCTCAGGCTTTAAATCGCCATGCACAATATCGACGCTGTGCAGGTTTCTTAAGCCTTCGAGCGCGTTTTTGCAGTAGGAAATGCGTTTATCAAAGGCAAGATCTTTCTGAATCGCCTTTTCACCATTTTCAACACCTTTTGGCATCATGTAGTACTCTTTGCCATCTGATGTGACGATTTTTTTGGCGTTTATTGCAAGGTAGCTTTCCATCGGCTCTGGCAGATCAAGCTCAGTACGAATCTGCTCCATCCGATCAAATTCTTCCTTGATAAGCTTCAGCTTTCTTGCAACAAGAGGCTCTATGAATACGCTATTTTTCCAAATTTCCCGCTCTGCGAGGGGCACTTGGTCCATTTCCAAAAGAGTTTTTTTCTTTACGACATGAATCTGCTTATCTTTTCCTGCGGCAAAAAATTTTAATTGAAGGGAGGAGAGTGCAACGCGACTTACTGTAGCTTGCCTCTGGCTAAGCGGTCGTAAAGGTTGAGGTTCTATAGGCTTATCGGTCGGACCGCGACTATCAGGCCGTAAGGGGTTTTCTAAATTCATAGTATCTCCTGCTCTCCTTAATTATATAATTATTAATTTATTTATGGAAGGGATTTCGTCTCTTGCAAAAAAGGGCATGTTTTTGTCACTATCTTTAGACCTCTTGCAAAATTAGGGCTGGCGACTTTTTGTCGCTTTTGCCAAGCTTTTTGTTTTTCCATAGACCCCCTACTCATAGGAGTATGTGGGTCTATGGAAAAACAAAAATCATGACAAAATCGCTCAAAAATTCTCTGAGCCCTAATTTTGCAAGAGGTCTTTTATGAAAATAGCCATTTTAGGTGCCGGAATTTCAGGGCTTGCACTTGCCCATTTTTTGCAAAAAGAGCATGGAAATCGTGTCGAAATCACCATTTTTGAGGCCTCGGCGCAGCCCGGCGGCTGGCTGAGTAGCTTATGCCTGCAGGGGGCGGTATTTGAACGGGGGCCAAGAAGCCTTCGCAGCAGTTCCTATGCCTTAGATCAGCTCATTCTTGATCTTGACCTTGAGAAAGAGATGCTTTATCCCCCGCAAGAGGCAAGCAGGCGCTATATAGCGCAAAGCGGGCGGCTTGCTGCTCTTCCTGATAGTTTAAAAGCCCTTTTTTGTTCAAAGCTTGGAAGGCTTGCTCTTATGAGCATAGTAAGAGAGCCCTTTTCTTCAAAAGGGCCGGCAAGCGATGAATCGGTCGAGAGCTTTTTTTATCGACGCATAGGAAAAAAGGCAACTGACACCTTTATATCGGCCCTCACAGCCGGAATTTATGCAAGCTGCCCGGGCACGCTCTCTATGCGATCAAGCTTTAACGCTCTTTGGCAAAAAGAGCAGAATTTTGGCTCGCTTGTACTTGGCATGCTCTTTTCGAAAAAAGAGAAACCCTACAAGATCTTTTCCTTTAAAGATGGGGTTTCTACTTTGCCAAAACGGCTTGTAGATACTACTAAAGCCAAAATTTTGTATAATACGCCTATCTTGTCTGCAAAAGAGGGGGAGGGGTGCGTGCATCTTGTAGCTGATAAGGCCTATACATTTGACTTCCTCTTTCTTTCCTCTCGCAATGCGGCAAAGATCTTGCCTGATAACGACCCGATGAAGCCTCTTGTAGAGATCCCTGCAACGTCTGTAGCTACTGTGTCGCTTGCCTATACTGAAGAGCAAAAGCTGCCGGCCGGCTTTGGCTTTTTATGTCCGAAAGAGGAAGATCCGGTGCTTCTTGGCGTTGTTTTTGACTCAAATATCTTTCCCGAGCAGAATGGCAGCTTTAAAACGCGCCTCTCTGTTATGATGGGTGGGACAAAATGCCCCGACCTGCTCTCCTATAGCGACGAGGTGCTTGTAGCCTATGCAAGAGCCTATGTGCAGAAGTATTTACAGGTTGCAAAAAGGGAAGACTTTCATCTTGTTACAAGGGCAGGATCTGCCATAAGCTCCTATCCTGTAGGCCACTATAGAACCCTAGAGGCACTAGATGGCAAAATGCGGCGCATAATACCATTCGGAAGCGGCCTACATGGGGTTTCAGTAGCAGATAGCGTAACTTCTGCACATACTATTTGTAAAAAAATAGGGTAAGAAATAATGTCGGGTTAGATAACTACACGGGAAAATAAGACTATGTTTGACAAATTCACCAACCGCGCAAAGCAGGTCATCAAGCTCGCCAAGAAAGAGGCGCAGCGCATGAACCACAACTATCTTGGCACAGAGCATGTACTCCTAGGCCTTTTAAAGCTTGGCCAAGGCATTGCCGTAAACGTTTTGCGCAATATGAACATCGATTACGATACGGTGCGGATCGAAGTAGAAAAGCTGGTGGGCTTTGGCCCTGAAATTCAGCTTTATGGCGATCCGGCCCTTACTGGCAAAGTAAAAAAGGTGATCGAGTATGCAAACGAAGAGGCAACAAACCTTAAGCCACAACTACGTGGGAACAGAGCATCTGCTGCTTGGCCTGCTTCGCCAGACAGACGGCGTTGCCGCACAAGTGCTTGAAAATCTTAATGTGAACCTGAAAGAGGTGCGAAAAGAGGTGCTAAAAGAGCTAGAGACCTTCAACCTGCAGCTTCCGCCAACAGCAGGGGCAGGACAAGGGATACACCGGACCCGGAGAGCGGCGCAGAAAGCAAGCAATCTTTTGAAAAGGGCTATACGGGCGCGCAAGGAGGTGCATCAGCTGATAAGCTTCCAGCATTAAAGGCCTACGGCCTTGACTTAACAGAGATGTGCCGCGAAGGAAAGCTGGATCCCGTAATAGGAAGAAAAGAGGAGGTAGAGCGCCTTATTTTGATCCTCTGCCGACGCCGTAAAAATAACCCCGTACTTGTTGGTGAAGCGGGCGTCGGAAAGACTGCCATCGTCGAGGGTCTTGCCCACGCTATCATAAAAGGCGAAGTGCCCGATATCCTCCGCAAGAAAAAGCTTATAAGCCTGGACCTTGCTTTGATGATTGCAGGAACGAAATATCGCGGCCAGTTTGAAGAGCGCATAAAAGCTGCCATGGAGGAAATTCGAAAGAATGGCAACATCATCCTCTTTATCGACGAACTTCATACGATTGTAGGAGCAGGAGCTGCAGAAGGCGCCATTGACGCCTCTAATATCTTAAAGCCGGCTCTTTCTCGCGGTGAAGTGCAGTGTATTGGTGCTACAACTATCGATGAATACCGAAAGCATATCGAAAAGGATCCTGCCCTAGAGCGGCGCTTCCAAAAGATCTTCGTTGCACCGCCAAGCGTTCCGGATACTATCCAGATCCTTACAGGCTTAAAGGTAAAGTATGAAGAGCACCACAAGTGCCACTATACCGATGCGGCAATTGATGCTGCGGCAGTCCTTTCAGATCGCTACGTCTATGGCCGTTTCCTTCCCGATAAGGCAATCGACTTGCTTGATGAAGCCGGCGCTATGATGCGCATCTCGATGATGAACCAGCCGCTTGACATCAGCAAGTTTGAATCTGAGATCGAAGAGGCTCGCCTTGCTAAAGAAGAGGCGATTTCGAAACAAGAGTATGAAAAGGCCGCAAAGCTTCGCGACAAAGAAAAGTCGCTTCGAGAGAAGCTGCAGCAGATCCGCACTGAGTGGGAGACAAACCGCGAAGAGCATGAAGTCTCTGTAGACGATGAAGATGTGGCAGCTGTCGTTGCAAAGCAGACAGGCATCCCAATCTATCGCCTGACAGAAGGGGAGATGCAGAAGATTTTAAAGCTGGAAGATATCCTCAAGGCAAATATCATCGGCCAAGACGAAGCGGTAGGCATCGTCTCGCGCGCAATACGCCGCAGCCGTGCTGATATTAAAGATCCAAATAGGCCCATTGGTGCATTTCTCTTCTTAGGCCCAACAGGCGTTGGTAAAACGCTTCTTGGCCGCCAGCTTGCTATAAACATTTTTGGCGGCGAAGATGCCTTGATCCAGATCGATATGTCTGAATACATGGAAAAATTTGCCGTAAGCCGCATCATGGGCTCGCCTCCGGGCTATGTAGGCTACGAAGAGGGCGGACAGCTTACCGAGCGCATCAGGCAGCGCCCCTATTCTGTTGTGCTCTTTGACGAAGTAGAAAAGGCTCACCCCGATGTTATGGATATCCTCCTGCAGATTCTTGAAGAGGGACGCCTTACAGATGCCTTTGGCCGAAAAGTGGACTTTCGCAATACCATCATCATCATGACCTCAAACCTTGGTGCTGACCTCATCCGCAAAAATACTCAGATTGGCTTTAGCACAAGAGAGGGGATGATGGAATACACCATGATGAAGGAAAAGATCGATGAATCGGTTAAAAAACACTTTAAGCCTGAATTTATAAACCGCTTAACCGGCACTGTCATCTTCCAGCCTCTGATGAAAGAGGCGCTTCGCCATATCGTCGACCTTGAACTAAAGAAAATCCAAGATCGCCTCGTGCGAAAAGATGTGACCATAACGCTTGCAGACAGCGCAAAAGAGTTCCTTGTTGAAAAGGGCTTTCAGCCTGAAATGGGCGCGCGCCCGCTTCGCCGTACAATCGAAGAGTACATCGAAGACCCGCTTGCCGAGCAGCTCCTTTCACATCCCGATGAAAGCTGGGATGCCGACCTCGTCGCCGAAGGCGATAAGATCGTTATCGTCCAAAAAGAGCCTCAGCCTGCCATCGCAGCAAAGCCTAAAGAGAAAAACTCTCGCAAGGCCAGAGTGCCAAAGCAAGAGCCGGCGAAAGAGGAATAAAGCTAAAGGATAAAGGATAAAGGCTAAAAAAGAAATAAGGCTAAAAAAGATTTAAAACACCTTTTTTAGCCTTTATCCTTTAGCCTTTAGCCTTTAACTTTATGTCCTTTCTTTTAGCCAATCGAAAGCTTAGTTTCCCACTCTTTTACAACTTCAAGTAGTTCTTGCTTT
This sequence comes from uncultured Chlamydiales bacterium, assembly GCA_963826935.1. Lineage (GTDB taxonomy): Bacteria > Chlamydiota > Chlamydiia > Chlamydiales > FEN-1388 > SZAS-7. Next base: position 1,200,641 of record CAWGYH010000002.1, read on the forward strand.
TGCGGCTTTTTGGCAAGCTGCTGGGTCATGCCCGGGCTTGTGATCAAATGCGCAATTTTGGAGAGCAGCGCAAGGTGGCGCTTGTCGTCAGAAGCGAGGAGGAAAAAGAGGGTGTGGACCGGTTTTGCGTCTAATGCTTCGTAAGGGATTGGATTGTTAAGGAAAACAACAGCTACTGCGTCGCGATGGCCGGACATTAAAAAGTCGCGAGCGTGGGGGATTGCAAAGCCATGGCCTACGGCAGTTGATACGAGGTTTTCGCGATCCATAAAGAGCTCGTAGAGCACGTCGGCATCAAGGCGAAGAGCTGGGGCCAGCCGCTGCATCGTTTGGCGGATGACAGACTGTTTGTTATTTGCATCGATATCGCAAAATACATCGCCGTTATTGATGGCGCGAAAGAGGTTGTAGCGCAAAGAGCCGCTTGAAGGCTCTAAGAAGCATTCTTGAGAGTACTCTTTAGAGAGCTGCTCTGTCATTACCCATGATTCAATTTCTTGTCGATTAAAGCGAAAGTTTCCGTTGATATTGTATGAGGGCACTTTGCCATCTGTCACCCATTTTAAAAGCACATTTTCTGGTACGTTGAGCAGTCCTGCAACTTCTTGTAGTTCGAGATCCATAAATCACCATTATAAAATTTCAAAAAGACTCAGCACTTCTTTACCGGAGCCGGCTCCGATGAGGTTTTTTCGCAGCTCTTCATCTCGTACCACACTTGTAAGTGTGGAGAGGATCTGGAGGTATTCTGTCTGCTTGTCGTCGGGTCCGCCGATTAAGAAAATAAGTCGTACAGGTGCGCCGTCAAGGGCGTTCCAGTCGATACCGGACTTAAGAACCGCTACAGCAATAAAAAAATTGTTATATGCAGTGAGTTTTGCGTGAGGAATGGCAACTCCCATTCCTATGCCTGTGGAGACAATCTTTTCGCGATCAAATATAGCTTTAGAAAAACGTTCGCCTTCAGGCAGCCTCATGCCTTCGATTGTACTTTGCACAACCTGGTTGAGCGCTTCATCTTTCGATGCAACGTCTAAAAAGAAGACGAGCTTGTCGTTAAGATATTTGTAGACTTTCTTATCCGCATTTCTCATGACAGTAATGAATACGGTGTTTTAGGATTGGTTGCAAGGTATTTTTGCTTCAATTTGTACCTGTGTGGCCAAAACCACCTGCTCCGCGCATCGTCGCAGCAAGTTCATCAACTTCTACAAACTGTGCCTGCACACATGCCGCAACGACCATTTGTGCAATCCGCATGCCGGGTGTTACCACAAAATCTACATCGGAATGGTTCATCAAAATTACCTGCAGCTCGCCGCGATAGTCGCTGTCGATAGTGCCTGGGGAGTTAAGTACGGTAACTTGATTTTTTAGCGCAAGCCCGCTTCTTGGGCGTACCTGCACCTCAAACCCTTGTGGAATTTCAAAAAAGAGGCCGGTGGGAATGAGCTTTGCACTGCGAGGCGGGATTGTTAGCGGCTCGTCAAGGCATGCCTTAAGGTCGGCGCCGGCGGCTCCTTGCGTGGCATATGAGGGTAAAAGGTCCCTGTTTTTTGCCCGGCATTTGATTGCAACGTTATTTGTAACAAAATATTTGTCAGGATGTGTCATGCAGATTTTCTCATGTCAACGTATTCAAGGATATTTCCAAGCGTACCTTTAAGCTGATGTCTTGGAGAGATGATATCGATAAGGCCATGCTTTAGCAAAAATTCAGACTGCTGAGCACCCGGTGGGAGCGGCTTTCCTAAAATTTGCTCGATAACTCGAGGGCCGGCAAAGCAGATAAGGGCATTAGGCTCTGCGATAATAATATCGCCAAGCGATGCAAATGAGGCTGTAACGCCGCCGGTAGTCGGGTTTGTAAGTATTGAAATATAGGGCACTTTGCGCTCCTGCAGGCGAGCCAAAGCCGCACTTGTCTTTGCCATCTGCATAAGCGAGAAGGTAGATTCCTGCATGCGCGCACCGCCTGATATTGAGACGATAACAAGAGGAAGTCGCTTTCGTGTGGCATGTTCGATAAGGCGTGTGAGCTTTTCACCAACGACAGATCCCATCGAGCCGCCCATAAAGCCAAAGTCCATCACCCCAAGGGCTACAGGAATTGACTGAATCTGGCAGGTGCCAACGAGGCAGGCCTCTTCCTTGCCTGACTTTGCCTTGGCAATTTCAATGCGCTCGCTATAGGGCTGGCTGTCGTGAAAGCCAAGGGCATCAACGGCTTCAAGGCCGAAAAAGAGCTCTGTAAAGGTGCCTGAGTCAGCAAGAAGATTTATGCGGTCCTCGGCGCTTAAGCGGTAGTGGTAGTTGCACTTTGGGCAGCAGTTTTGGTTGCTTTCAAGCTCGTTTGCATGAATCAGTTCGTTGCAGTGGGTGCACTTTAGCCAGCCGCTAAAGCCATCCTTCTTAGTGGTGCTAATTTTAATTTTCGGCTTTTTTCTGGAAAATAAGCCCATACTGTTCCTTTTTTAAGTTAATAGGCAATTATATAACTAAATCTCTATTTGCTCAAGTGAAAAAGGACAAGCTAAAGGCTAAAGGATAAAGGCTAAAGGCTAAAAAAGTGGTTTCGATCGTTTTTAGCCTTTAGCTTGTCCTTTTTAATGTGCTGATTATAAGTTACTTACGAAAGCGATAAATTTTATTTAAAAAGATGTGGAATAATTTTTAGAAATCAGTCAAAATAAAGTTAGATCGGTGAACTGTTGGAGGTAACACATATGTCACTTGAAAATGCAAAGGCAAATCTAAAGGAGTTCGGCAAAGAGCTCGGACTTGAGGATCTTGATTTTGATGAAAACAATACGTGTATTTTGGGCATTGATGATGAGTATTCTTTACACATTACCTATGAGCCAAACTCACGCAGAATGTACATCTATTCGCCGCTTCTAGACGGCCTTCCAAAAGATGACAAAATTCGCTTAAGGCTTTATGAAAAGCTGCTTGAAGGATCGCTTCTTGGCGGCCAGATGGCAGGTGGCGGGGTTGGTGTGGCTGTTGCTGAAGAGCTTATCCTCGTTCACTCAACACTCGATATGGAACATGCAGTAAGTTCAGCGCTTAGAGCCTATGCTCCGGTTTTTGTCGAAATGGTTGAAAAATGGCGAAAAACGTGCCAAGAAGTTGTCGAAGGTAGAGACGAAGGTGCAAAAGCCCAAACGGCTCTTCCTCCAGGTGGTCCACAAGGCCGTCCGGGCCAAGGCCCAGGTCAAGGCTTCATCAAGATCTAAAACTTTGCAAGGCCCCTTGCAGGGCCTTGCTTGTTCTATTTCTGAGTGTTAATGAAGCGCTCTTCTACGTTTTTCCAGTTTACAACGTTCCAGATAGACTTTACATAGTCGGCACGTACGTTTTTGTACTGTAGGTAGTAGGCATGCTCCCATACATCGATTCCAAGGAGGGGAGTAAGCCCTTTTGTGCTTAAAGGGTCTTGGTTATCGCACGTGGCAATTTCAAGCCGCTTTTTGCCCTTGTTGTAGCCAAGCCATGCCCAGCCTGATCCCTGTATTGCAACGGCTTTCGCGCTGATTTCATCTATAAAGGCCTCTGTAGAGCCAAACTCCTTGCCGATCGCCTCCTGAAGGGCTCCTTTCGTGCGCTCTCCGCCGCCTTTTGCTTGCGGTGCCAGGTTGGTCCAGAAGATAGAGTGGTTTACGTGGCCTCCGCCGTTAAACTTAATGGCAGACTGCAATGCTATCATCTGGGCTATATCGTTCTTAGCTTCTGCTTCGGCATACATTTCAAGGGCCTTATTGAGGTTATTTACATAGGCCTGATGGTGCTTGGTATAGTGCAGCATCATGATTTCAGCCGAAATAGTGGGCTCAAGTTCGCTAAAGTCATAGGGCAAAGCGGGCAATTTCTCTTGTAGTACCATACGTTTTCCTCCTTGGGGGGTTTAAAATTATAACGGTATATTTAGGGTGAAATAGAGCGGAAATGCCCCTTCAGTTGCAGCAAGCGTAGAAGTGATTAAAAGCAAAAAAAGGAACCGATACACACTTAATACCTGAAAAAATATCAAGTTATGCTCTACCTCTTATTCAAATTTGTCAAGAGTCGACTTTGCGTCACATGGCCCTTTGTTTTCAGGTCAATTCCTTCGGGCGGCCGGCCAAAAAAGTGAAAGAAGGCGTCGACCGTAGAGGGACTTGTAAAGTGAATTTCGTCAAACTCCTGCAGAGAAATATCCCTATCCGGTGCTTTAAAGAGAGTGTTGTAGACCTCGCAGGCAATATAGCGAAAGCCTTTTTCTTCAAAGTAGCGCTCTAAGAGCGGCCTTGCAAGGCTAGAGCGAGGCCAAAAGAAGAATGGATCATCAAATGTCAAGCTATCAATAAGCTCGATAGCACCCTCTTGGCACTCATTTGGAGTTGTGAGCACATTCTTGATGCCAAGGCTCATAAGGCTTTCGGTAGTTGCTGATCCTACAGAAATAAATTGCGCCCCGGTTTGAATAAGATGCTCTTTAATAAGAGAGACGGTCGTTTTACTCGTCACAATAATGTGCGTTGCCTCTTGCATTCGCAAAAGATCAGGCCCGACTTTTGGCACAATCTCAATAAGCGGAAGGTGAGTAACAAAGGCATCATCCCTTTTGGGAGCTTCAAGACCTACATGGAGCACTTTTTTCATAACAACCTGCCTAACAGTAATAGATCTTTTAAGTTCCTTCGGAGCTGTGAAAAATGCTCGAAAAATCCACTCCCGAAGGGAGTGGTGGCGATTAGCCCCGGTCGATGACCATCGGGAGTCGCCCGGGGAAAAAGAATCATTAAAAATATGCACCCCCGAAGTGGGGTGCTGGAGAGCGTGAAGGTCCAGCACCCCACTTCGGGGGTGCATATTTTACCGATATTATGTCCCCAGAGCACCTCCCTACGGTCGGTGATCTGGGCTAATCGCCACCACTCCCTTCGGGAGTGGATTTTTCGAGCATTTTTCACAGCTTCTTCGGAACTTACAAGATGTTGGTTATCAAGAATTCTATTTCTTTGGTTCTTTTTTTTGTTCTTGAATCTATGCAAGAAAAAAGTTCAAGCATCTCTTTGTCCTCTTTTCGGGCAACTACTGCAAGCTGGCCCTGGCCCTCGGCAACGGGCCCGTCAAGCGTTATCCTGGCAAGGTCTGTTAGCCCTAAACGGATAAGGGCGCACTCTGCAACGACAAGTCCCTCTATTTCGCCCTGTTCAAGATGTCTCAAGCGCTCCTCGATAGTGCCGCGAATGTCGACAATTTCGGCTTCAGGATAGAGCTTTTTAACTATCTCTTCGCGCCGTATGCTTGAAGTAGCGATTTTTTTCTTTCCTGTAAAATTTGGCGACATCACAAGCGAGTCGGCAGGATCTAATCCCTTTGTAATACATGCAACTACAAGTCCCGCTGGAAGTGGATCCGGAAGATCTTTTGCTGAATGTATGCTAATAGAAAAAACGCCCTGAAGCTGCTGCTCGTCGATCTCTTTTGTAAAGAAATTGCTTTTTTCAAGCTCTCGCAGAGACGTTTTATGGTCCTTATCGCCCTTTGTTGTTACCCAGAGAGGGGAAAAGGTCACATCAGGATGAAAATGTTGCAGCTCTTGCAATACCTCATCAACTTGCTTTTTGGAGAGATGAGAGCCTCTTGCTCCAATCTTAACGCATAAGTTCATCGATTGCCTCATCAATCCAGCTTACTCCAATAAGTTTCATGCCCGTCTCTTGCGAGCCGCCTACATTCCTTTGAGGCAGTATGCAGCGTGTAAAGCCCATCTGAGCGCCCTCTTTTAGGCGGCCTTCTATGCGGCTTACGCCGCGCACTTCGCCGCCAAGGCCAACTTCACCAATTACCAGTGTGTCAGGATCCATAGATCTATTTGAAAAGGAGGAGGCCATGGCAAGAAGGATGCCAAGATCGCTTGCAGGTTCAGTGATCTTAATGCCGCCTGTTACTGAAACGAAGATGTCAGTGCTATGAAGTTTAAAGCGCGCTCTCTTTTCTAATACGGCAATAAGCAGCGCCAGGCGGTTTGCGTCGATGCCTGTAGAGCGACGCGAAGGCTGCGTGTAAAAGGAATCGGTAACAAGCGCCTGAACCTCTACAAGAATGGGCCTTGTGCCCTCAACTGTCGGGATAATGCATGAGCCGCTTGCTCCCTTCATTCGCTCTTCTAGTAGAAGCTGGGAGGGATTTTTAATCTCCGATAGGCCAAGCTTTGTCATCTGAAAGACCGCTATTTCATCTGTTGGTCCAAAACGGTTTTTAAAGACGCGTAAAAGGCGAAATTGCTGTTCTTTATCACCTTCAAAGTAGAGGACTGTATCGACAAGGTGCTCAAGCACTCTTGGACCTGCGATGTCGCCGGATTTTGTGACGTGGCCGATTAAGATGATGCTCACTTCTTGGCTTTTTGCAAGCTGCATGAAGAACGCTGCGCACTCTCTTACTTGCGAAACTGTGCCTGGAGCTGATGTTATCTCCGGCTTATACATGATCTGAATTGAGTCTATAACTACAAGAGAGGGGCGAAATTCGTTGATATAGCGGGTGATAATGCTCACATCTGATTCATTTAAAAAAAGGACGGTATCGGCAAAAATGCCAAGGCGCTTGGCCCTCAAGGATGTCTGCTCAAGCGACTCTTCACCGCATACATAGAGCACAAGCTCTTTTTGCATTGCAAAACTTGCTGCAATCTGCAGGCTAAGTGTCGACTTGCCAATACCTGGATCGCCGCCAATAAGCGTAAGAGATCCCTTTACAAGGCCGCCTCCTATGCAGCGGTCAAATTCGGTGAGCCCGGACGAAGTGCGCTCCGTTTTTCCGGCTACAATATCTTTTAGGGCAACAGGGCCGGATTTTGGCTTTAAGGGGGATAATGTGAGGCGAGAGGAGTGTTGAGGGGCTTCTACCTCTTCTTGAAGAGTGTTCCATTCCTGACAGCTTGGACATTGACCTGCCCAGCGAAGCTGCTTGTGGCCGCAAGAAGAGCAAAACCAGGCGCTTTTTACCTTCATATTTGGCCTCCAAGTCTTTCCTTAAGTATATCAAGCGCTGCTTTCGCGGCATTGCGCTCAGCCTCTTTTTTGTTGGGGCCTATGCCCGTAGCTATGCAGTCTGCATCAATTGTTACCCCTATGGTAAACTCTCTCTCATGATCCGGGCCCGATTCTTCCAGCACCTTATAGTGCGGTATTTTTTGATAGTTCTTCTGGGTGAATTCTTGCAGGAGCGCTTTCCAGTTTTGGTCGGGCTTTTCGCAGGCAAGATCGAGCTCTTTTTTAAAGTGATTCATAAAAAAGGCTTTAGCCTTTTCTATGCCGCCATCGAGGAATATGCTGCCAAGAAGCGCTTCAAACATGTCGGCAACAATTGAGCTTCTTCCGCCACGGCCTGCTTGAATCTCTTCGCCGCGGCCAATAAGCATAAATTCATGCAGCTTTAACTGATCAAAGTAGCGTGTGCAGGCAGTACTGGAGACTGAATTGGCGCGGATTGAGGAGAGTCTGCCCTCTGGCTCATGGGGAAGCGAGTGGTAGAGGTATTCTGCAACTAAAAAATTTAATACAGAATCGCCCAGGAATTCCAGCCGCTCGTTGTCAAGGCAGTCTACTTCCTTGTTTTCATTCAGAAAGGAGCGATGGACAAAGGCTCGTATAAGGAGCTCGGGCTCTAAAAAGGTGAGGCCGAGGCGCGCTTCGATTTCGGGGATATGTGAAAAAAGCTCTTGGAATTTCATAGGCATATAAGGTACAATAGTTGTTCAATAATTGCAAAATAATGAAATACCATATTAATCGCGAGCAGCATTTTTTCTTTGAAAAAAACCATTATATTGAGTTTGACGCGCTTCTTACTGATTCTGAAAGAAAGCGCTTGGCAGATGCTTTACAAAAGGTTCAGCCCAATTCTCGCAATGCGTCCTATGCCTTCGACGTCATAAAAAAAATCACCCATATGTCAAAACTTGCAAAGCTTGCCTCAGAGCTTATTCACACGAGAAAACTTCGTTTTGGCTTTGACCAGCTGCTTGCAGCGCCCTATAACCTAAAAAACCTCCATAATGAGACCTGTATCAATGGGCTTGCCATCGCCCTCTATTTGAGTCTCGATTCCGATGAGCAGCACGCCATCTTCGCCTTGCCTACGATGGACCTTGCATCGCTGCCACTTGATCTTACAAAGCGCTACTTTCTGATCGTCTGGACAGAAGATAGGGCGCAGTACATCTTGCAGCCAAAAGATCCTCATACCCACGAGCTTAAAAAGTGCGGGTATGTCTTTGGCGACAGATTAAAGGAAGAGTGGCATCCAATTGTATGCTAGTAATCGATAGCGGAGCCCTATCTGCCAAAAGGCAGATGCAAATCGATGAAGAGCTGCTGGAAAATGTCGACCGCCCCATTTTGCGTTTTTATGACTGGACTGATGGCGCTGTAACCTACGGCTACTTTATCAATCCGGCCTCTTGGTTAAAAGAGGTGCCGGAAAATTGCGGCCGACGTCCAACCGGCGGGGGTCTCATATTTCATGAGGCTGATTTTTCTTTTACCTTAGCTCTTCCCGGGAGCCATCCTCTTGTCCAATTACCTGTTCTTGATCGATATCAAATTATTAACAAACAGGTTCTTAAGTCGATTGAAGAGCTTTTGCCTGATCTTGAGGTAACACTTAACACGGCGGATCCGAAGGTTGAAACTCTCGCCCAACTTTGTATGGCAAATCCAACGCCGTTTGATCTTCTTTTCCACAATAAAAAGGTGGGAGGAGCTGCACAGCGCAAAAAAAAGAGCGGCTTTATCCATCAATCTTCTCTTTTCTTACTTGATCCATCATGGGAGAAAATTTCAGAACTCCTTTTGGACCCCGATTATGTGATGCCAAAGATAAAGGCGTGCACAGGGGCTCTCTTTTCCAAGACTCTTCCTATTATCCTAGATTCAGCATCTCGGACTGGCGAATCTAAGATTATCGATTTTAAGAACGGCCTCAAAAGAGTGTTAGAGGGCAATTTTAAAAAAATCATTAATTTTCATTGACTCTTTTCTCACAATTTTTTACGTTAAAGAAATGCGATTTGTTTTTTTATTGATGAAGCCTCTCGGCTTCACACAAAGTAATTTTGGAGGAAAGTATGTTCAAAAAATTCTGTAGTCTTACATTTTTAGCTGTGAGTATACAGCTATGTACGAGTGCAGTCGATGCTGCTACAAGCTTTGGCAGCCCTAACGACTTCACTTTAGATCAAGTAGATCTCGTAGAAAAAGATCATTCCCATTCAGAGACCCGTGGCCCACGCGGCAGGCGCGGTCCCCGTGGCCATGATGGCGAAACCGGCAAGCGCGGCTGCACAGGTGAGCAAGGCCCGCAAGGTCCGCAAGGTCCACAAGGTGTAACAGGCCCCACAGGTGCTAGAGGTGCGACAGGTGCAACAGGCGCGACAGGCGCGACGGGTGCAACAGGTGCAACCGGAGCCACAGGTGCAACCGGAGCCACAGGTGCAACCGGAGCCACAGGTGCAACCGGAGCCACAGGTGCAACAGGTGCCACAGGTGCAACCGGTGCTACAGGTGCGACGGGTGCCACTGGCGACACAGGTGCAACAGGTGCCACTGGCGCAACAGGCGCAACAGGCGACACAGGAGCTACAGGTGCTACCGGCGCAACAGGTGCCACAGGTGATACGGGTGCCACAGGCGCAACAGGCGCAACAGGCGCAACAGGCGCTACGGGTGCTACAGGCGCAACAGGCGCAACAGGTGCAACAGGCGCTACGGGTGCTACGGGTGCAACAGGCCCGCAGGGCCATTGTGGTCCGCGTGGTCATAAGGGCTGCCAAGGTGAAAAGGGCGATCCTGGAAGAGATGGTAAAAATGGTTCAGGTTCTGCCATTAACCCGCTTTGCTGCGACATTTTTGTAGATGGCTGCACGAGCCTTCCGGCCCACGAGCAGACAGGATCTATTGCAGCTCCTTTCTCATCGATTCAAAAAGCTGTTGATAAGGCGCGCTTTGTGGCTTGCACAAGCTGCTCAAACTGCCGCACTATCAATATTTTGATTGCTGCAGGCTGCTATAGCCTCGGCGATGACTGCGAAGATTCGACAATCTCAATCTCAGGTCCGACAAAGATCAACTTGATCGGTCTTGGCCCTGTAAGCCTTGGCGACTTTTCAGCATGCGCATGCCAGCCGCAAGGCGATGATTCTCGCGTAAGTATCGTATGGACGCCAACTGTTTGTGATGTCACAAGCGGCATCCGTCCTACACTTACAATTACGACAATCAACACGATTGCCGATTCAATCACACCTTACCAAAGCTATGCGAACAAGTTCCGCATTTCAGGTGATGTGACGATTAATTCCAATGCTTGCGGAGATGATTCATGCTCTACATCAACACATACATCAACGTCGTATTCAACTACGACAAATGGTGTACACTATCGCCACCATTCAAGCGATACCGTTCGCATACATGGCGATGGCGGCATGACAAAACTGCATACGTCACACAACAAAGAATCTAACCCATTCTTTACAAAGTATAGCGACTCAACCGACAAGTCTCGCTATAATTCCGGTAACGTACATCGTCACCATTCCGGCAAGAAAATACTCTATAATGATTCAGGAAGCACATGGAAAAACTCAAGCAGTGTAAGTGTTTCTGAATCTCAGGATAGCGGAAGTGCTTCTCGCTCTTCGAGCAATTGGCACCGCAATGGCTCAGGAAGCACCTCGTCTTCTTCGAGCTCAACCTCAACTGACTATTCAGTCAGCTCAAGGCCGCGTGTTGCTTATGCCCACGCCAATAACGCTCCTGTCAATGCCGTTAAGGTAAATAAGGCTGATGTAAGGGTAAATAAAGCTGATGTAAAGGCACATAAAGCTGATGCAAAGGTACATAAGGCCCATGCAAAAGTCAAAAATGCCAAGGCAAAGGTCAAGAATGTGAAAGCAAAAGGCAAAGTCAAAGGCAAAAAGAAAGTTGAAAAAGGCTTTATAGACTTCCTAGGCTTTGGCAAAAAGCCGGTCGAAGAATCTATCGAGGTTTCTGAAACTGAGGTTCCATTCTTAGAGCAGCCGGACCTCGTCTGCAATCCTGTCTACACATGCACTGCAGGAGATTGTGATCTTTGCTTAGGATCACAGGTGAATGGATGCCTTCCGGGCGAGCTTCACTTAAATGCTGAGGTGTTTGGCAATCTGAACGCTACAGGAACTGCAATGCTCTACCTCAACAGAGCACGCATCCATGGCTTTGTCAACGCGCAAAATGCAGACCTCGTTGTGGCTGAAAGAACGCGTTTTGACAACACTATCAATGTTCACTACTACGGTTTTGTAGCATTCTGCGAAATCCTAGGCGGCATGTCTGTAACCGGTCAGCAAATGTGGGATATCCTTAACAATGATGGACCAGGCTGCAACAGCCTGTTCTTGACAGGATTCTATAACACATTCTTCTGCGGCAACTTTACAGGACCTACCGGGTCGTTCTTTACCTACGATCCTGTGACAGGCTGTTCATTTGTACAAAATGGCGGCATATTAGTTGGCGGCGTAGCAGCATGCTCACTTGTGAGCTACTGCTTTGATCCGACAACATGCCCTGCAACTGTGTCAACATGCACACCTACTACAACAGCAGGTGGTGCAACATGTCCAGATGTTGGTGTAACAACAATTGGCTGTACAGGGCCAATTCTAAGATAAGAGTTACATAAGTAATTCTTAGATAGCCCCAAAAGGCAAGCAGCTAAGCTGCTTGCCTTTTTCTTTTTAAATTGGTACTATTTCACCTCTTAACCGAGGATGAATGCTCATGTTAGAATTTTTTCGTCGATACCAGCGTGCCTTCTTTATTGTGATCACTGTGGTTATTGTGATCTCTTTTTCCTTTTTTGGAACATTTCAAGCCTTTTCCGGCAAGGAACAGGATGACAGTGTTGTTTTTACAGCAGTAGATGGGTCAAAGGTTCGCCGCACTGAGGTTTCCGATATGGTAAACTTCCTTACCTCCGATTCTCACGACTTTCTCTTTAGCGGCGCTATGGCAGGCAATGCCTTAAACGATGGCGTCATTGCCTCTGATGTGCTAGAAAGCGGTCTTGCCATTGCAATTGGAGATCCGTTTATGATGGAAATAGGCTCTGAGCAGCAGTCAAGACTAGATCGCGAAAGAAGATATAAGCCCTATAGCCATCCTCGCGCCCCATTTTTAACTGCAGAGCAGATCTGGGCCTATTATGCTCCCGATATTAAAACAAACTACGACCGTTTAAGAGGCTATGATAATGCACAAAATAAAGATGCCTTTCAGACGCGTGTGAACCTGTTTGTTGCTGAAAGACGCTTTCCTTCGATCTACCTTCGCCAGTTTTTGCGCTACCAAGAAGCCTCCCACAAGTGGCTGCCGCAAGATCCAAACCTTATGCACCAAGATCTCTCTCTCTTCGGCTACCACAGCATACAGGACTGGTTTGGCCGTCAGTTTGTAGAGCTTGTAGCTCAGTTTGTGATTAACAGTGCAAAAGTGGCCGAGCAGAAGGGCTACACTATTACTAAAGATGAGACTATGGCATCGCTCTATCGCAATGCCGAAGAGGCGTGGCGACAAGCGCGCACTCAGGGTCTTACTCAAGCCCCCAATGCTCAAGATTTTTTCCAAGAGCAGCTTCGCCGTCTTGGCATGGACCAGGCGCGCGCTATAAATGTGTGGAAGGATGTACTTCTTTTTCGCACCCTCTATTTTGAAAATGCAGATTCTATACTGGTAGATACTGCAAGTTACAAAGATTTTTACCATCATCTAAACGAATATGTTGATATCGATCTCTACCAGCTTCCTAAAGACTTGCGTTTTTCAACGCTCGGAGATCTTGAGCAGTTTGTACTCTACTTAAATGCTGTTCGGCCCCCTGTAGAGGGCTCTAAAAACCAAAATCCGTTAGCAATTCCTATGGCCTTTGCAACAGTGCAGCAGGTAAAAAAGGTCTATCCGGAGCTTGTAGAGCGTACATTCACCGTGCGCATGCAAGAGGCCAATAAGGAAGAGCTCCAGAAAAAGATTGGAGTGCGCCAAACGTGGGAATGGCAGGTGCAAGATCCTAACTGGCAAGATCTCAAAAAACGCTATCCCGAGCTTGCCAAAGGTGGCGACGATACGCAAGAAGCAAGGTTAAAGCTTCTAGACAGCCTGGATCCTGCAAGAAGAGCAACCTGCGACACCTCTTCGCGCCAAAAAATTGTAGATCAGCACCCTGAATGGCTCGAACAAGTTTTAAACGAAGCTACAGCAGAAGTTAAGGAAATTACAGTGCGTGAGCAGGGCGGAAAGCCTCCCTTTACCGGATTTAAAGATGGTGCAACGCTGATTTCCCTTTTAGATAAGGCGCCGCTCAACGAACAAAGTAAAGAGCTGGCCCAGATTTCTCAAGACAACGTCCACTACTTTAAAATTGAAGTAATTGAGCGACAACAGCCGGAACGTATCTTGACATTTAGCGAGGCTAAAGCGGATGCTACGATGGATGCAATACTCAATAAGACGCTTGAGGCAAGCTATCCGCGCGTCCGCAGCAAGCAGCCGGCGCTCTTTTTAAAGGATAATGGCGAGTGGAAGCCATTTAAAGAGGTAAAAGACAATATTGCCCTCTATCACTTTGAGGAGCTTTTCCGCTTGATCGACCATAAGATCGCCTACTATAAAGAAAAAATGCCAAACTATACAGACTGGGCTTCAAAAGAAAATGCAATACTCGCTGTAAGCCTTCTTCCATATGTTCAGGAAGAACAAAATGTGATAAAGGAGAAGATTGCAAAAGCAGAAGAATGGCCGGATATAAAGGGCGATGCAGCCAATAAATCAGGACCTGAGCAGTTTAGTATGATTAAAGTTCGTGAGCGCCAGGTACTTTCAGGACCCAACTTTGCGGTAAATCCTGAGCTTGCCTTTAGCCTTGAGCGCGAGACAATGTCGCCGCTTACATGCTATCAAAACTCCGGGCCATCATTCTTTATCGTGTTGGGCAAGGGCTTTTTGCCCTCTGATGGGCTTGTGCGAGCTAAGGTGTTAGAAGAGCGCTCGATGGTTGGCCGCGAGGCGGTTTTAGCTTTGGCAGGTGATCTGTTAACTGCTATGCAGAAAAAAGGCGCCTATAACATAGAGCTTTCGGCCAATAAAGCAGCATCAAATGACTCAAGATGATGCCCTTGCAGGCTTTGCTCCACTAGATTTCTTCTTTTCAGAAGAGATAGAAGTCTTGCGCTTTCAGGATGGAATCGGCTCACAACAGGCAAAGGCGCTTACAAAAAAGCACCTTTTGCCTTTGCTTTGCAAGCTCTATGGCAAAGAGAGTTTTGCAGATGTCTTTATGGGGTGGGCGCCCAGCGGCCTTCGCTTTCAGTTTGATGTGACACTCGATGGGCCCATAGCAGTTCGCTATCCTGATTTTCGCCACGCGGATTCTATCGAGCTTTTTATCGATACAAGAGCTAACCTTCTTGCTAAAACTACCAATCGCTTCTACCACCATTTTTTCTTTCTTCCGGAACGGTATGAAGGACTCTCCTCGGGAGAATGCACCCGCTTTCGAACTGAAGATAGCCATCCTCTTGCATCTGAAGAGCAGCTAGATTATACAGTTACAATGACAAAAAAAGGCTATAGAGCCGATATTTTTATCCCCAAAGAGTGCTTGTTAGGCTACGATCCTGACAAAGGCTCAAGGCTTGGTTTTTCCTATCGGGTCAATCGATCAGATGGCCAGTGCCAGCCCTTTGCCTATAGCTATGAGCATGCGCGCATCGACTCAATGCCAAGCCTGTTTGTTACAGTAGGTTTACAATGAAAGAGTATTCAGACGGCCATGAGTGGCTAGAGATTGAAAATGGCATCGCTTGCGTGGGCATTACAAAGGCTGCCAGAGAAGAGATTGGCGAGGTTGTCTACATAGAGCTTCCCTTAGTGGGAAGAAGCGTTACAAAGGGCAGCGAGGTGTGCGTGATCGAATCTACAAAAGCCGCAGTTGACATCGAAACCCCAATATCCGGCACCATTGTGGAAGTAAATAGCGCCTTGACAACAGACATCTCTCTTCTCAACAAATCACCTGAATCCGCCGGCTGGCTCTTCAAGCTAAAAGTATGAAGACGTGCCTATCCGGTTGACGCCCAAATGCAATTATCGAGACCGAGACCGTGACCGTGACCGAGACCGGGTGTTTGGCCTAAACCATTGGGTGGCAAAAAATAACGGTCTCGGTCTCGGTCACGGTCTCGGTCTCGATAATTGCATTTGGGCGTTAGCCGGATAGGCATGGAAAAAGACTCCATTAATTTTCTCAATTTATCGTTCTTATCGTTTTAACATTATTATCGTTCAGACTTGTCACAAAAGAAAATGTTGCCCTCTTTCCTATTTTATCTTCCGCCGAAGGCGATCCTGCCTATCCTGTTTATCTTGATTTTTTGAGGGAAATAAAAAGCCAATCCCCGAAGAGATTGGCTTTGGTTGTACTTGGCTACCTTACAGAATTACTATACAGTCTTTTCTGTAGCAGTTCCTGTAGCTGCAGCATCTGCAGTTGTTGTTACAACAGTGTCTGTATCAGCAGTTTTTATCGTGTTGCAGCATGGAGGAGTAGATTCGTCTTTCTTAGCCTCTACTGTCTCTTTTTTTGCCTGAAGGCCTGAGTTGCCGATCAAGAAGCTTGCTGCAAAGAGTTCGATCATAAGAGCGATAGGATTGCCGTTTTGTCTTGTAGCAATTTTAACAATCTCTTGACCTGCACGTACAAGCCACGCTAGCCCTAAGCCTCTTAGAGCAGTTTGACGTAAAGAGTCATTGATAAGTGCGCCATTTTCAGCTAAGGTGTAGAGGATAGAAAGGCCAACTACAGCACCGAGCACAGCTCCTTGGATGTAAAGAGGTGTTACGAGGTGCGCGGCTGCAAATGGAGCTGCGTACACAAGCTTCTTGCCGATGCTTGCGAGGCTTTCGTTGCGAAGAAGAGTTTTTGTAACGGTGTCTGTAAGAACCTCAATGCGTCTGCCGAGGTTTGTTACTTTTGTTGCGACGCAGCTGCCTACGCTTGCTATGCCATCGTATACGCTATTTTTTGCTTTGATTACTAATTCACACATGATCATTTCCTCCCTTATGGGTTGTTTAAATACTAAAAGTAAATTACTGTAGCAAGTGGCTCACAACAGGGTCATAGCCCCAAATGTGTGCTTTACATGAGATACACATACCTGATCGCTATTAACGATTCATTAAGATACGATTAAAATCTCAACAAATAGGGTAAAGCTGTCACTTTTTCACCAGTTTTCTGATGCTACACTTTTCTTTTTCTTTACGCAAGAAATTTACTGCGCCTCTTCGTTTGTGAAATTTGCCTGCCCTAGTAAGACCGCTGCCATCACGCCATAGATTACGCCGCCAATGAGATATCCTGCTTTAAGCGTTGTTGCAAAGCCAACCACATTATAGAGCGACACTGCGATGCCTCCTACAGTAAAACCTGCCATAACATGCTCATGCGTGCTATCAGAAAATGGCCCCCAGCCTACGCTTGCACCCCAAAACCCGAGGCCGAGGAGTGCTGTTAAGGGTAGCGGAATGCTCATGACAGCCAAGCTAATCGGCAACGTGTTGACGATCTTTTTTGCAACTTCGTTCCAAGGTTTGCAAATGTGATCATCAGCAAAGATGCTAAACTTTCGTCCAAGCCACTGAGATGAGCTTTCAAGCCTTGCATATACTTTTTTGGCAGCAATAACTGTGCTATGAACTTGTGAAACAAGATTTACTTTACCCTTTGCCATCGATCGTCTCCTACTTTGAGTCTATTTTTACATATCAAGAGGGCCTATTTTTTCCAAGACTTAAGCTTGCGTGAACCAACATCTCCTTCAACAAAAAAAATTAAACACAAAGCCACAAAGCCACAAAGCGCTTCGCGGGGCTTTCAACTGTGCATAGGCTACGGCTAATGGCCATTTTTCGGCGCGAAAATGCCCAAAGGGCATGCCGCGGTGCGGCAATGCTTCGCCCCGAAACAGGCGTTTGAGGCTCAACTTAACAGCAGGGCGGAGCGTTGCCGCCTCAGCGGCATGCCCTTTGGGCATTATTTTCGCAAATAATGCTAGAGAGCGTAACGCAAAATCGTTGTAAGTTTCGCGAAGCGCTTTGTGCCTTCGTGTCTTTGTGTTTCAATTATTTTTATGAATAACATGTTGCAGGTTTGGAGAGTGGCCAAAAAGGTGAACAAGGCCTCGCGAGACCTTCGCTATCTTATCGCTCTTCGCGTTTTCAGTCCGACCTTCAGGGCTGTGTGCGCATGAGGCACAGAACATTAAGAGCTTTAATGGAAGCCTCTTTGAGGGTGCGGCTGGCTGCTATTGCAGTCTTGCCCGTTGTGAAGACGTCGTCGATAAGCAGAAGATGTTTTTTGTAGAGGTCCGCACTCTCATCAAGGACGAAAGTGTCTGGGGGAAGATTTTGCCGCTCTTCTTTTGAAAGAAGCGACTGTCGTACAGGGTGCGCGGTGCGTTTAAGAAGGCTTATGAGGGGCCGGTCGAGCATTTCGGCAAGATGCTGTGCTAAAAGTTTGCTCTGGTTATAACCGCGAAAGCTTTTTCGCAAAAATGACTGGGGAATATAGGTGACAATATCCGGCAGCTCCCAGCCGAGATTTGCGTGCTGAAGCAGCATAAAGCCTGCAAGACTCTTTGCAAGATAGGGCCGGTCTTGATACTTAAAAGCCGAAAGCAGGCTTTTTTGGGGGCCCTCATATTCGAAAGCACAGCCGAGCCTGTCATAGAATAGAGTACCCATTTTATCGCACCTACACCATTCCAGAAAGCATCTTGGGCAGCAAGAGGCGGGGTCAATGCATTCAACCTGCGACAAGCATACTTCGCAAAGAAGCTTGAGCTTAGGCAAGAGAGCCTCCTGGCAGTGAATGCAGTGGCTGGGAAAGAGTAGGCTGGCAATACTTTCAGCTATCTTCATTTTCAACTTTTTGCATTTTCAACTTTTTGCATTTTTTTCTGGCAATTTAAAAAAAATAGTCTTAACTGTGGGGGATAGAGAAAGAGGAGAGAAAGTCATGGTCCCCGATAGCCAGTCTAATTTAAGTACAAACCTTGAATTTTTAGCAAAAGATGAGCTTTCATCGTTTGATGAAGAGCTATTTCCTCGAGAGCATGTGGTAGAAAAGCGCAAGGCAAGAGAGGCCTTTATAAAAGCGTACGTCGACGTTCGAAAGCTTGCAGTTGTTGCTTCAGGCCTTGGCAAAAAGGGCTTCTCTACATTTTAGTTCGCATTATTGCTTGGTTCACCTTGTCTCAGGAATTTTCGGTCACGGAAAAAATGAAACACAGAGGCACAGAGACCACAGAGATGCTTTGCAACCCTCTGTGTTCTCTGTGCCTCTGTGTTTTTATTTTAGTTGGCAAGCGAGCGGCGAACCATTTCAACTTGTTTTCGAAGCAGCTCATTAACATTCACCTCTTTTTCTATGCTTTTGCACGCATGAAGCACTGTGGAGTGGGTGCGGCCAAAAAATTCGCCTATCATCACGAGAGATTCATTTATGAGTTCTTTTGCTAAAAACATCGCCACTTGGCGAGGCAGAGCTATTTCTCTTGTGCGGGCGCTTCCCTTAAGATCTGATGCCTTTACCTGGAAGACGCAGGCAACGCTTTTAAGGATATTTTCGATCGATACTTTCTCTCTTGGCGCAAGCTGGAACATGTCGCGCAGGGTATTTTCTACAAGCTCTTCAGTGATTGCAAGGTTTTGGAGCCGCGCATGGGCAGAAAGCCTGTTGAGCGCGCCCTCCAGCTGGCGGATATTGTGGTGGATATGTTCTGCGATGAGGAAGGCGACATTGCTTGGAATGTGGAGGCCTCTTTGCTCGGCCTTAAACTGCAATATGGCAACGCGTGTTTCTAGATCCGGCATGCCAACATGGGCAACAAGGCCCCATTCCATACGGGCAATCATTCTTTCTGAGAGCTTTAGCTCAGAGGGGGGCTTATCGCAGGTGATAACGATCTGCTTTGATGAGTTGATAAGCGTCTCAAAGGTGTTGCAGAACTCCTCTTCAAAGTTCGGCCTGTTTTGTAAAAATTGGATATCATCGACAAGCAAAACATCGATATTTGAGCGATAAAAGCGCTTCATTCGGTCGACAGACTTTGAGCGAAGAGCATCTACCAGCTGGTTTATAAAGCCCTCTGTTGTTATGCACTGCACTTTAAGCTTTTTGTTATGTTCTTTGATGTAGTGGCCTATGCTGTGCAAAAGGTGCGTTTTGCCAAGTCCTACGCCGCCATGAATGAAAAGAGGGTTGTAGGATGAGCCGGGACGGCTTGCAACACCAAGAGCTGCTGACTTTACAAACTGGTTGGAATGGCCTTCAATAAATGTTTGGAAGCGGTAGGATTCGTTAAGTTTTACTTCAAAGGATGAAAAGTCCTCTTCTTGCTTAGAGTTTTCCTCTTTATGCTCTCTTAGGCCTGAAGATTGTGTTGGAGTGATTATCTTACACTTTTTTTCTTGCTTTTCGATAACGAATGTAATGTTGGGGTCCCCATCTGCAGTCAGAGGCAAAAAGAGTGTGAGCTCTTTTTTAAAGTTCGAAAGCAGGTATTCCTTAAAGAAGATATTAGGGATGCGAAGTGTAATCGCTTCAGTAGTAGCGCAAGCCACGCTGATAGGCTGAATCCAGTTGCCAAAGGCTGTAGGCGAGGTACGCTCTTTTACGTATTCTAAAAACTGAAGCCATGCAGTTTGTGAATCAGTCATAGTTTGGTACGCAGTCATAGTCTCTAATCCTGTGGTATGCAATTTGACAGAACATTAACAATCCAAAACGCAAGGTCGCAAGGAATTTGGGGTAAATCATTTTGTTTAAGCCTCAACGTGTTGAAAATCAGAAACCAGAGCATTTTGTTTAAAAAAATGCATTAAACGTCTCTTGTGAAATTCTCTAACAGAATAAGGCTGATGCATTTACGTTGTTTGTCCGTCTTTTATAATTTTCTTAAGTAACTCTTGCTGAGTGACTTCTATTGTGGATAAAATTGTGAATCCAATTGCATCATGCTTTCAAGTACTACAGTATATTTTCTCTTGCAACATACAAAAGAGGGCCAAATGGGCCAAAGGGACGCACGACATTCACATCGCTTATTGGACAAAACTGCTTTGACTCTGTTTGCACATACTGCATGTCTAGATGCAGCAAAAAGCTTGTATCCAGCGGCACAAGCTGCACGCAATTTGCAGCTTCTATTGCAAGCTTTTGGCACAATTCCAGGCGACAGTCTCCCATCGAGCGAGAAAAGCCCGATATAAGGCATGTCTTAAGATCCGGTAGCAAACGGAGCAGTTCATACAGGCCAAAATAGCCAAGTGCATGGGGCTGAAATGTTACCTTTTCAAGATCTTCAGGACTTGAGTCTCCCACTTCGAGGATAAGGAGAGAGCAGGGCATAAAAAAGTCTACAAGAGACTCTGAAAAGCCGCTTTCCGAGAGGATGCCATAGGAGCTTTTGCCATCAAGGCGTATGCTTAGGCTGTCGTTTACTGTTTTTATGTAGGAGAGAGTAAGTGAGTCCGAAAGGGGGCGCACCTCTTCACCTTTTGCAAAGGTTTCAAGTGAAACAAACGATCCAACCTCTTCACGAAAGAGCGCCCTAAAGAGGGTGGCGGTTTTCGTGTAGAGCTCCGGATGGAGGAAAAAGCGGATAATATGCGGCTTTTGGCCATAGGAGAGGAGCGTTTTATTCGCTTCGCGGTTAAGCTGTAAAAGGGTTGCTATTGCCTCTTGGGTATGCTCGCTAGTTTTTGTGGCAATGATGCAGTCGATCTCTTGCAGGCTATAGCCTTTTTGGCAAAATTCATAAAAGTATCTAGGGGTGGGGTTTATGCAAATACCCATGCCTTCTAGAGAAAAAAAGTAGCCGCCCTCTTGGAGATCGCTTTTTTTGGACTGAAAGAGCGCCTGATGCTCTTCAAAGGAGAAGCGATTTTGTTCGTTTTTGTGGATATTTGGCCATGCTCCGAATGAAAAGAAAAGGTTTGTCTTCAGCTGTTTTGGCCTGTGCATATAGGTTGAAAAGAGCTCTCGCATCCTCGAGAGATACTCCTGGCGCCGTTTATCGAAGAGAAGATCGAAGTTGAAATCAAGTTTTGTATCTTGCTGCATAAATTTCCCTCATTGCAATATAACTTAGCAACTTAGTATCTTGGTCTTCCGAGATTTTCGCCAGGAGTTTTAAGTATAATGGCTAAAAATAGCTTTTTTCCATACGCAAGGCAGTCGATAGACGCATCTGACATCAAGGCAGTAGAAGAGGTGTTGGGCCAAGATTTTATTACGCGCGGCCCAAAAACTATAGAGTTTGAAGAGGCTTTTGCTGAAAAAGTGGGCGCAAGGTGGGCAGTTGCCTTTACTTCGGCAACAACAGGCCTCTACACAGCTTTTCAGGCAGCGGATGTTTCACCATTTGATCGCTTCATCACAACGCCAAATAGCTTTATTGCAACCACTGCTGCCGGCATGCGGCTTGGCGCAAAACCGATCTTTGTTGATATCGATCGCAAAAATGGCTGCATGGATGTGCAGGGGCTTAAAGTTAAGCTAAAAGAGCCTATGTCTCGCGGCCGGTATGTTTTGGTGCCTGTCCACTTTTCCGGCATTACTCAAGATATGCAGGCCATAGATCGCGAGCTTCGCGGCCCCAATTACATTATTATTGAGGATGCAGCTCATGCTGTTGGATCGCTTTATGCTGACGGATCAAAAGTTGGAAGCTGCCCTTATAGCGATATGACAGTCTTTAGCTTTCATGCCATTAAAACGATGACGACAGCAGAAGGGGGCATGGTCACAACAAACGACGAAGCGCTCTATAATCGCCTCTTGCTTTTGCGAAATAGCGGCCAGGTGGACCATGAGGTGCAAGAAATTGCCGGCCAATTTCATATGACTGAAATGCAGGCGGCCCTGGGCCTGTCGCAGCTAAAGCGCCTTGATAGCTTTGTAGAAAAAAGGCGAAAGCTTGTAGGGGCCTATAGAAAAGAGCTTCGAACAGTTGACGGCATCACTCTCTTTGACGAAAAATATGATGCAAATAGTGCCTATCACCTTATGTGTGCCCAAATTGACTTTGCCAAGTTTTCTAAAACGCGAGCTCAAGTAATGCAAGAGCTAAAAGATCAGGGCGTTGGCACGCAGTATCACTACACCCCGCTATATCGCCATCCGGCCGTCTCAAAGGTCGTCGGCGACATTGCCCACCTCTATCCTGAAATGGAAGCCTACTACCGGCAGGGTCTTTCCCTTCCGCTCTACTATGACTTAAGGGTAGAAGACGTGTCCCAGATCTGCAAAACCTTAAAAAAGGTGTTAGGTAAATAATCCTATTATGAGGAAAGGACCAAAAGGACATAAAGTCCTTTTTGTCCTTTATGTCCTTTCATGGCATTAAATAAACTTGATTTTAATTTTAAAATTAAGTATTCTTGCCCTTTATACTTGAGGGATTATGCGAGTTTATTTGTCTTCAATAGATGCACTTACTGCGAATAATGTAGAAATGGTAAAGCCCCAGATGGGCAAAACTGTCTTTCGTACGGAAGAGGGAAAAACTATTTCCTATCTTCGCTGCGGAAAAGGGGCAAAAGTCATTGAAGGGGGATGGGCTCGCCTTGCCCAGATCATTAAAGCTATCGGCTTAAGCGTACTCTCTTTGGGCCTTGCGCCCTATTTTTCTATCCATATTCGAGCAAATCTTCGTGGAAGGGTAATTGTTGCGCTCTATATTCGGGATCCGGCAACTTCTGGGCAAAAAACGACTGCCCAGGCTGTATCAGATACGTTTCATGCTTGGACGAATATCGGCGCGCTCTCTGAGCAGAAGCGGGTAGCTCTATTTGGCAAGTGGCCACTCTTAAAACCAGAGCAGCTTATGCGTCTTAGCAAGGAGCAAGCTGTGGAACTTGTAAAGCAAGATCCTACCTACATTTCGGGCTTAACAGAGGAGCAGAAGCGAATGCTCGTGCCTGCAATGGTGCTGCAAAACTACTCTCATGAGCTTCTCCTGCACATTTTAAGAAATATCGAGCTCTCCTACCTCTCAGATATTCAAAAGTCTAATCTTCGTGGGCAGTTTACCCTTCCAAAAGAGTATCCCCTAGAAGAGGCGCTCAGATTATTGCCCCTTCTCAATGGTGACACGCTCTCTCAGGAATTAAGAGAAAAAATTGCTTTGAAACTATCTCTTAAAACAGTACCCCTCCAGGATCTCCAAACAGTTTTTGGAACGCCCAAAAAGCCAAACGTTTCTGTGATCCAGAGCCTCCCAGCTGCCAATGCCCTTACGCTTTTTGAGCGCAATATAGCCTATATCAAGTGGTTTAGCCCAAGTCAAAGGGAGCATGTTGTGGAGCGTTATAGCTTGTGTGATTTACTTGAAAATCCAGCCCTTAATCGAGATTTCTTGTGCTACTGGAGCAGAGAGAAGGTCAATGCTCTTAAGGCTGCACTGCTTGGGGATGGAAAGGAGCCGCTCACTGGGGCAAAACTAAAGAAATATTTTTATCTTTTTGCAAGCGGTTCCTCTTTAAATCTCCATTCGCTCACAACAGCGCAACTGCTCGAGCTTCTCCCAAGCCTTACATCAGTGACATTTAATACCCTCCTCTTATCACAAAAAAAAGATCTCCTCGAAGCTATGCCGGTTAGGGATATTCAGCAGCGCTTTAATGACTGTAGTCCCCTCTTTAGTGTGTTGTCGGGCAAGAAGGCGCAAGAGATTTATGCCGAAAGATGGCTCTTTACTTACTCGCAGATTGACTTTTTAAAAAAGGAAAATCAGCACTTTGCAGGCCTATTTCCCAAGCCGCAGCCGCAATTTACTCCAAGGCCTCAGCGTTCTGGCCAGCCCGAACCGAACTTTATGGATAACCCTTTCAATTGGTTTTTTGGCGGCGGTTCTAGATCTGGTTTTGGACCAGGTTTTGCAGGTAATTTTCCGGGCAGTTATCATGTGCCTCCACAACGTCCCCAAGCCGCGCCGCCGCCCCCGCCGCCTGCCGCAGAAGTTGTACTCTTTACCGTGAAGCTTCCCGAAAAAGAGCCAAGCGAGCCTGCTCTTGTGGCAATTTACGACAAGATTCAAAATGCAAATGCGAAGAAGATAACATGGCCTGCGGTGTTTGACCTGAAGGAAAAATATAATGAGGATGAACTTACGAAAGCTCGGCGAAAAATTATGGTAAAGTGTCACTCAGATCATATGGCAGAAGAGCATAAAAAGGATGCTGAGGCACTTTTCAAGTGTGTCGGACTAATTTACGACCATCTATTAGAGAAACTTAAGAAAGATTAAGATCAAGATCGAGATTAAGAAAAAAAAGCCAATTTTATGTATAGCTCATCAACAAGGCCGACGCCGTTCCCGCAATAAAGGGGTTGGGGTCGTTTTGCAGTACCCTTGCAAGGCGTATGCCATCTTCCTTTCTTCCGCACATAAAGAAGGCTTTTGTGAGGTTTAGGAGGGTAGGGGAGTGGTCAGCTTCCATTTGCAGGGCTCTATCGAGGTGTTTTATCGCCTTTTGGGGTTCATTTACCTGGACGTAGAGGGCGCCAAGGGCTTGAGCGTCATAGGCGCTATCGGGGTTTAAGATCACAAGCGCCTCAAAGAAGGGGAGGGCAATATTATACTTTCCCTGGCGTATGTAGGAGTAGCCTGCATTGCGGATTTCGTCTAAATGCTCTTCTGTCCAGCCAAGTTTCTTTTGCCAGTTGATGCGACTCATGATTATTATCCTTGTAAGAATTGGCCTATGCGGCCTCCAATATAGCGAAGAAGGGAATTGATTTCTTCAATTTGGTGAAAGCAGGCCTTCAACACCTTGCGCTCGCGCTCCTCTTCAGCGGTTTTGCACTCCATCTCTTCGATAATCTCTTCATCTCTTTTCTGCTCCTCTTTGTCGTGGTCGCGCTCGCCCATAAAGGGGATGATCCGGTGGAAGGAAAAGGGCGATCTTCGCTGTGCACCGTAGCTTCTGGGGGCATAAAAGTAGGCCCATGGGCTGCTTAGCGTTGCAATGCCTAAAAGGAGGTCAAGTTCGGCAAGTTTGGGGTAGAGGTCTACAATAAGGGCCTGGGCCGGGACGCCCCCCGCTTCTCTCATATGGTACTGAGACATCACCTGCTCTATAAGCTGGGTGCGGCGTGCGTACTGGATATATATCCCTATATCTAGTTTATCAATCGTTACAGCTGGCATAGAGGCCCATCCTTTTTATCTTGATTTCCTTATACGTATCCACTATTATTGTAGCACGAATTTTTTTATTTTACACTAGTGCATATTTCAGTTTTATTAGAGCCTATTCTACAGCTTTTTGGCCAAAAAAAGCTGTATTCATTTATCGATGCCACCTTAGGTGCTGCAGGACATACCCTTGCGCTTATGGGCGAGCACCCGGAACTTACTACTTTTATAGGGTTTGACCGCGATGAAGCCACGCTTTTACAGGCAAAAGAGAAGCTTCCTGCGACGGCTATTCTTATCCACAGCAACTTCAGCCAGATGCAAAACAGGCTATTAGAGCTGGGAATTAACCAGGTAGATGGCATTTTAATGGATATAGGCGTCTCCTCCATGCAGATAGACCAGCCGGAGCGCGGCTTTAGCTTTATGCACGATGGGCCTCTTGACATGCGTATGGATTTGAGTCAAACGTTGACGGCCGAAGATGTGGTAAACAGCTATCCGGAAGAAAAGCTTGCAAACATAATCTACAACTTCGGTGAAGAGCACGCCTCAAGGCGCATTGCCAAGGCTATCTGCCAGATGCGCAAAAAAACGCGGATCATCACAACAGCCCAGCTTGCAAACCTTATCGAGCAAACGTTAGGAAGGCGCGGCAAAATCCACCCCGCCACAAGAACATTCCAGGCGCTCAGAATAGAAGTAAATCGCGAACTGAGAGTCGCTAGAAGCGGCTTTGCAGCAGTCCCTCCAGCTTCTTGCCCCAGGCGGCATTGTAGCCGTCATCACCTTTCACAGCCTCGAAGATCGCATCGTAAAAAACTTTTTCCGCTCGCAAGACAAAGAGCAGTTTACAATCCTCACCAAAAAACCGATCCAGGCAACCTACGAAGAGAGTAAAAAAAACCCGCGTTCGCGTTCTGCAAAGCTTCGCGGCCTGATGAAAAACTGTGATTCTGAGCAGATCTAACCGCGAAGATCGCGAAGAAAGCGAAGAATACGCGAAGATTTTTTATCACCGCAGAGAGCGCAGTGATAAAAATCTTCGCGGTTCTTCTCTTTCTTCGCGATCTTCGCGGTTAAATTGTGCCTACTCCGACCT
Source organism: uncultured Chlamydiales bacterium (assembly GCA_963826935.1). GTDB lineage: Bacteria > Chlamydiota > Chlamydiia > Chlamydiales > FEN-1388 > SZAS-7. The sequence continues at coordinate 1,227,040 of CAWGYH010000002.1, forward strand.
TCAGGTGTAAAAGTGTAACCTTGTGCAAAGTCGACAAAACATGCTACACTTCGTCCTCTATGTACTTAGTAATTCGGCTTTTTTGCTGCATCTTTATTTTGGGGATTACGCTCTTTGCCTATGTGAGCAAGCATAATGTGCTCACAGAGCGGCGCATGCGCGTGCCTATGCTTGCTAAGGAGCTTCAGCAGCAAGAAGAGGAGAATGTGCGCCTCTCTTTTGCTATCGAAAAGTTTGAAAGCCCGCTTCATCTTATGGAGCTTGCGCGCAATCCTGAGTTTTCACATCTGAAACATCCGGTCGTTACGGACATAATAATAGTAGAAAAAGCAAGCCGGGATGAGATTTTGCTTGATCATACACACCCCGAGAGAGTAGCCTCTTTCCAAAAAGATAATGGGAAATCTGAACCATGAAACTCAAAGTACTACTAAAAGACCTCCCTGAGATGCAGTTAAAAGGCTCTAAAGATATCGAGATCACGGGGATTACCTCTAATTCAAAGCTTGTAAGCCCGGGATGCCTCTTTGTTGCAAAAAAAGGGCGCCAAGTAGATGGCTCTACATTTATTCCTGAGGCAATATCCAATGGTGCAGTTGCCATTTTGACAGATATTTACGATCCAACGCTTAAGCATGTTGCGCAAATTATCCATCCAAATGTACTGCTGGCTGAGGCAAAGCTTGCTGCAAGCTACTATGAGCACCCTTCAAAAGAGCTCTGGACAGTAGGCGTTACGGGAACTAACGGCAAGACGACGACAACCTTTGCAATAAAACACCTGCTCGATGCAAGCCATGTTCCAACAGGCCTTATAGGCACTATCGAGTATGTCGTAGGCCCTCGCCGCTATATTGCAAGCCGCACAACGCCCGATGTCTGCGCAAACCACAAGCTGCTTCGCGAGATGGTGACAGGCGGCTGCAGAGCCTGTGTGATGGAAGTGACATCCCATGCGCTTGACCAGGGAAGGGTTGCTGAAATTGAATTTGACGTTGCCGTCTTTGCAAACTTTAGCCACGAGCACCTAGACTACCACCACACCATGGAGGAGTACTTTAAAGCAAAGGCAAAGCTCTTCCAGGGCCTAAAAAATAGAAGCGTGTCGCTTCTTAATGCCGACGATCCGTGGGTGATGCTCTGCAAGCCGCTTACAGCATCGTCAGTGATGACCTTTGGCATAAATGAACATGCCGACCTCATGGCAAAAGATATCCGTTTTGATCCTACAGGCACCCACTTTACCATACAGTATGCACAGCAAGAGATGGCCTTCTACTGGCCGCTTGTGGGCCGCTTTAACGTCTACAATGCCCTTTCAGCAATAGGTGTAGGTATCATTAAAGGCTATCGCCTCGATGAAATTGCCACGCGCCTTGCAAGCTTTAGATCTGCTCCCGGCCGCCTCGAATCTATCGAAAACCCGCTCGGCCTGCAGATCTATGTCGACTACGCCCATAAGCCTGAAGCGCTAAGAAACGTCCTTGAAACCTTAAAAGAGCTAACGCGCGGCCGCATCATCACCGTCTTTGGCTGCGGCGGCGATCGAGATAAAGATAAGCGAGCTCTTATGGCACAGGTCTCTGAAGAGCTATCAGATGTTACAATCGTCACAAGCGACAACCCGCGCAGTGAAGATCCTAAGGCTATTATTAAAGATGTCCTATCAGGCTTTAAAAAACCTCATAGCCACCAGATAGAGGTAGACCGCAAAAAGGCTATAAATATGGCAATACTTGAGGCCCAGGCGCAAGACATCATCTTAATTGCCGGTAAAGGCCATGAAGCGCAGCAGGTTTTTGCATCGCACAGCATCGACTTTGACGATAGACTCGTCGCAAAGGAGTGCATAGACCAGCTCTATCTTTCTACTACAAGGTAATCTAGTTGATGTATCGTCTTGCCCTTTTTTTTATAGCATGTTTTTTTGCAACATCCTGTTCAAGGCCAAAACAGGAGCGCTTTTCTCGCCAGGCGATAAAACCCAGGGCGCTTCCCGTCGTAGTGCTGGATCCGGGACATGGCGGGGCAAATGATGGCACCAAGATGGCCATCCCTCCCTATACTAAGGAAAAGAGCCTGGCGCTGCACACAGCCATAAAGGTGCGCGATCTTTTAGAGCAGTGGGGCTACAGGGTGCGCATGACCCGCACACGCGATGTCTTTATTCCGCTTGCCGAGCGCGTAACCTTTGCCCAAGAGTCGCATGGCCAGCTCTTTGTAAGCATCCACTACAACCACGCTCCCAATAAGCACGCTCACGGTATAGAAATATTTTATTTTGATAAAAATGCCTTTGCTAAGCGCTCAAAACAGCTTGCCGAGTCAATCTTAGCGACCATCTGCAGCTACACAAAAGCTGCCTCTCGCGGCTGCCACCCTGCAAGCTTTCATGTGCTGCGCGAAAACTCCACCATGCCGGCAGTACTTGTAGAGGGCGGCTTCTTCTCAAATGCCGCCGAAGCCAAAAGATTATCAGATCCCAACTACGTTCGCACCCAAGCTTTTGCCATCGCTCAAGGCATCGACGACTTCATTCATAAGTCGAAGATTTAACTCATGTTTCAGATATTGCTATACTTTCCTAAAAAGATCATCAAGTGTTGCCACACCTGAAACCATTTCTTCTGAATACATGGTCTTTTTGAGATCACTTGCAGAGACAAAAGTTAAAAATAGCTGCTTTTTTGTTTTAGTTTTTTCTTTAAAGACGTCCAGCTTTTTATTGAGCGCTTCAGCAGTGGATTTGTTAATTTCAAAAGGTTTTTCGGTGTATTTGATTTCGCAAATCGTGATTGCATTGTCCTTTCGATCAAAAAGTAAATCTATTTGAGCACCGCTATCCTCTGATCCTTTTACAGAAATAGAGCGCCAGGCATATGGGATGGCAGCCGGACTCAGGTTCAAGGCAATGCTGATTTGAGGAATATGTTTGTAGCAGAGTGATTCAAAGGCATATCCTGCCCAGGAATGCCATGCAGGGGATTTTATAAGAGCTTCCCAATAGCCTTTTCGCATTCCCCTGTCTAAAAGTGTTTCTTTAATAGGCTCAATCCAGCGAAAATAAAAGAGACTGTACTCATCGGTCATCTTATATACCACACCCTTTTTCTTATACGTAAAGGGAGTAAAGCGCTCGATGAATCCTGCCTCTATAAGGTCTTCTAAGGTCTCTGAAAGCCGCCCGCCACTTGTAAGGCTTGGGATCTTTTGTAAAAGCTCTTCTTGCCCAATACCATAATGGTGCTGAGAAATAGCTCTTGCCAGTTCCACATGCCCATCAGCTGTCCCGAAAAGCGTTGCATAGAGGTTCTTAAACTCTGTCACAAGAAAGCCTTTTTTCTTGAACGCCAACTCTTCCACTACCTGTGCAGCAGAAAGTCCTGATTTTATTTGGTTAAGATAATGCGGAATGCCCCCTAGCACCATATAAAGGTCGGTTATCTGTTTATTTGTTACTTTGACCTTGCGGCTTAAGAGATAGCCTTTTGTTTGTTGGAGGTTAAAGGGCTCAAGATGTATTCGCTCTGTAACACGGTTGTAGAGACCCTCTGTGTTATTTATGATATGCTTTAGAATCCAGCCGGAGGATGATCCGCAAATGATCAGTTTGATACGAGGATCTGTAGACCAGTGGCGGTTCCAGAAATATTCAAGGGTCTCTAAAAGAGCAGATTTCCTCGTCACCATCCATGGAAACTCATCAAAAAAGAGGACAATCTTCTTTTTTTTAGAGGATTGGATTTGCTCCGTCAAAAGCCTAAAGGTATTGAGCCAATTTTTTTTCACTTCGAGGCGAAGCCCTGGCTGGATGAATGCACTTGCAATTTCATCTGTAAAGTTCTGTATTTGCGCGGAACGCTTTCCATTTTTAGTCCCAGTAACATAAAAAAAGAGCCCATCTTTTATACCCGAAAATGCATTGCGAATAAGGTGGGTCTTGCCCACTCTGCGCCTTCCATATAAGGCTACGAACTCAGGCTTTTTAGACTGGTAAACCTTTTGTAAAATCGCCTGTTCTTCTTCTCTTCCGTAAAACATTTCCATCTAGAACAGCCCCTGAACTTGATTGATAAAATTATCGCGCCACATATAGTATTCGATATCTGGCGCAATATACCAGAAATTCGACTTTTAGCGCCAGATATAAATTTCGATATCTGGCGCTATCTTTTATCTTACTGAAATTTGCCAGAAGCTGTAATGGCCCATTTTTCTGCCCTATTTAAGAATAAGTTTTATGGCTGTGCATTCTTCTTCGCGTACAAAACTTATCAATTTGCACCCAAGCTTTTGCCATTGCCCAAGGCATTGACCAGTTCATTCATAAGTCGAAGATTTGAGATTATCTTATTTCGTTGACATATTGTTCAAATTTCTCTATCAAGTTAGCATGTTGTCAGCAATGGATTGGCAAGAGTGAGAGAAATATACGTAAGTATTGAGGTGTGTATGGAGTGTGTGTCTACGAAAAAAGCAACATGGTTTGCAAAACTCTTGGTCATTCTCATCGGTTTGAGCAGCGCTACAGAAAGTATCGCGCCTCTGCAAGTTTCAGAGCAATAGCATACAACCAATACGTAACAAGGAGAAAAACAGTGAAATTACCCTTTGCATCAATAATCGCCGCACTTCTTATGTGCATGCAACCGATCTCGGCAGACAGTCAGATGGACGAAATAAAAGAACATGTTAAGAATACGTTACGCTTTCTTGAAGGGAATGACGAGGCAGAACATACAAGTTCTTCAGAATGCGTAAATTGCCCGCCGGGTCCCATGGGTCCTCGCGGATACACAGGCCCTCAAGGGCTAAGTATTACTGGCCCTACCGGTCCAACCGGTCCTTTTGGCGGTCCAACAGGCCCTAGCGGCCCTTCAGGCCCAACAGGCCCAACAGGCCCTATTGGTCCTACAGGTCCCCTAGGTGGTCCGACTGGTCCGACAGGTTCCGCAGGTCCAGCGGGTCCTCAGGGTCCGAATTTTGTGGTGTATCATTTTGGCGCCGAATCAGGTAGCGGTAATACTGATACATTCCTCAAAGACTCTGTTGATGGTGCCGCACTATTTGCGTCTTATGGCATCCCTACTCTCTTTCTCGAAGGAGCGTTTCAACCTATTGTACTGGCTGCTTCAACAAGTGTGACAGTGGATGCAGTCATTGCTGGCTCAGGTGGGGGTAGTGTAGTTTTTTATATACATCGACTTACAAATCCTCCCTCTTCTCCTAGCAGCGATACCATGATAGGATACGCCTCTCCTACTTCCTCCGGTGTTGATGGAACTTTTAACTGTCCTTTTACTCCTCTGGTACCAATCTCATTCAGTCCGGGCGAAGCTATTGGTGTTGAAGCAGCGGGTCCTGCTGCAGCAAGTGCACTGTTTTCTGTGGCCGTTACTCTTAGGTAACAAACAGGTCAAAGCAGGACTGAAGGCTTTTCTCTTTGAGGAAAGCCTTTCTTATTTCGTTGACATAATGTTCAAATTTCTTTATCAACTAAGCAGCATCTTACCAGCAATGGGTTGGCAAGACTGTACGAAACATATGTAAGAATTGAGGTGTGTATGCAGTGCGTATCTATGAAAAAAACAACATGGTTTGCAAAACTTTTGGCTATCCTCATCAGTTTGAGCAGCGCTACAGTAAGTGCTAGTTCTACTGGCTCATCAGCGATGGAAACTGATAGTAATGGCAATTTGGTAGCAGTTTGGATAGAGGCTCTTAGCAATGGCTCTTGCATCAAAGCAGCAACAAAGGGAAAATCTGCATCCAGCTGGACTGTTCCTGTCATCATTTCAGACCAAACAACAAACTCGTTTTCACCACAACTCGTTGTAGATGCAACAGGTAACGCTGTAGCGGTTTGGACCTCAGGCATCTTGGTAAATGGCTCCCTTTCCCGCGGATTATTTGGTGCGCAGCTTTCAGCTGGAGGAAGCTGGGGCAGTATAGCTACAATTTCTCCCCCCACTGTCACCGTGGGCGATTCCTTTCAGTTATGTATTGATGATTTAGGGGATGTGAGTGTTCTTTGGTTTGCCATAGATCTTAATGCAGGTACCTTTAATTATTTTTCATCATCGACAACAATTGGCGGTAACTGGAGTGCACCTCTGCAAGTTTCACAAATGAACTCTGATGTCGTTGCGGGTTCTGCCAGCACGCCAGAGAACAAGGAATAAGCCGTACATTCAAAAAAACGGATCCTAAATGGAGCCCGAGCAAGAAACTTGTTCGGGTTCTATTAAAAGCCTTTCAGCCATGCTCTCTGTTGAGAACCCCACAACGTGATCTTGCAGAAAAAGGCGCTTCGTGTAAAAATATCCAAAACATTTCAGGATAAATCTATGCAAGCCATTATCATACTCGTTTGTGCAATGCTCTCTACCTCTTTGTTTGCAGTAACCCCGCAAGAGAGGATGCAAGAGGTGAATCTTGAAGGTGCCCAAAATCCATTTTATATCCCGCAATATCAGGTAGAGGCAATTTTGGCCGCAAATCCTGATCTTACAATTGATGATCTCATGGTAAACTTAGTCTCTATTGCCAAGATATATGCCCGTCCGCCACTTTCTCACTACAAAGTTGGAGTAGTTGGGCTTGGAGCAAGTGGGAGCCTCTATTTAGGCGTAAACCTGGAGTTTCAGAGCCTTCCTCTTTGTGTCCATGGCGAGCAGTTTATGACAATTAATGCAAAAAATCATGGCGAAGAATTTTTAACAAAGATTGCCCTATCAGCTGCTCCATGCGGATTTTGCAGGCAATTTTTGAACGAAATTGGAAAGAGCGCTTCAAAAATAGCTATTTTGACTCCTGCTAACCCGCCCTCTACGCTTGGCGCCCTTCTTCCGGAGGCTTTTGGACCGCAGGATCTAGGCCTAACCGGCGGCCTGCTTACACCTACACAACTTCCCTCATCGCAAGATCTTGAAGAGCGGGCAAGAGAAGCTGCAAGGGCATCATATGCCCCCTACACAAAGTGTTCATCAGGTGTGAGCATCAAAACAAAAGATGGCCAAATTTTTAGCGGATCCTACCTTGAAAATGCTGCCTTTAACCCGGCAGTAACACCTCTTGCTTGCGCACTTGTGGATCTTGTTGCTCATAATATTGCCTACAGCGAGATAGAAGCAGTGGTGCTTGCAGAAGACCCTCATTGTCCTGTCAAGCAATCCTATGTAACCTACACAATACTACAGGGCATAAACCAAAACGCACAATTTTGGGTTATTTCTCTCTAGTAGCCCGAGGTCAATGGTGGCAACTTAAGAAAATTGGACATTTGAAGGTTCGACGGACACCGTTCTTGTATGCTTAACGTACATATTGGTGATCCATTCGGTCTCGGTCTCGGTCACGGTCTCGGTCTCCAGTGTACGTAGTATGCTTAGTTAAAGGCGAAGCTTCGCCTGCACAACGTCTACAGTCGAGACCGAGACCGTGACCGAGACCGAGACCGAACGGGTTACCTCTAAGATGTTATGCGCAAGCTACAAATGTCCAAGCTCGAACTCTCTCCCTTCGGGAGAGAAAAAAACAGCGGCTAGAGTTGCTATAGATTTATTTAAGTTGACACCATTGAGCCCGAGGTTACTTTTTGCTAAATGCGACCCGGGTTAAAGCAAGGAACTCCTCCATTTCGATATAGAGCAATGCAGCTTTATTAGTAGGGTCAATGGGTCGAAGCATGTCAGACAGCCTTTTTACGGTTTTAAGAAGAGCTGCAGCTTGTTCGTAGGGCTTTGTAGCTGCAACAAGCTCATAATTTTGTTCTTCGATAATCCTTCGAAAGTCTGCATAGGATGAGATGATATCTCTCCAAATATCAGATATAGTATTACTGCTCACACGGTCGTTTGTATTGTGCGAGCTTGTGTCTTGTTGAGACAACTGCTGGCGGGCTATTTCCATATGGCCTCTGTCATAGTGAGTACACCAAAAGAGTGTGTTGTCAGGGCAGGTGAGATATTCGTCAAATAAGGTGCGTAAAAGACGTATCTCTTGATCGGTGGGCCTGTCATACTTGGATAGCTGAAAGGGACGTTTATTTTTTTGCTCAGTGCAAAAGTTAACAAAGCGCTCTAATGCCCATCGCTGCAAGAGCGATTTTACAACGCCAAATAATCGCTGTTGGTCAAAGGTTTTCTCCTTTATTTGTAACAAAATTTCATTGTCAGCTTTGCTGCACACTTCGGGATTTATATCAAAAAACCTTTTAAAAAGATTGTTGTAGAGTTTTTTATGTGCATCTTTTTTTAGCTCCTCTTCATCGAGCAGGGAGCTATGCTGAGTCTTAAAAGCTTTAACTTTTTCTGTAAGCCAATCGAGACGACGTGTATCTCCTTTTACAGACAGGGCTCGATTTGACCTATGGTAGCGATAGAAAACATCGTCATTTTTAAGCAGGTCGCTGGCTAAAAGAGGTGTGCAATAAAGTGTTTCAAGTACACAGCTCACCGTTTTCATCATTTCTACGTGGTCTTTCATGTCGCTTTCTTTCATGTAGGCATCATGCAGCTGGCAAAACTCCGGGGAATTTTCAAGAAGCTTTATAAATCCCTTTTTGTAGACCGGGTCAAACTTCTGCATAAAAAATACTGCTTCAAATTCAGGTTCTATTTCCCGTACGGGGCCTTTTGGAAAATGCAGATACCTCATAAAGCCTTCCATAAGGTAGGCTTGAAGGGCTTCATGATGCTCGCTTTCCCAATTGGCGGTTTTTTTAAACACCATCTCAGCGATTTTTGAGTCTCTGGCTTCGTTGAAATCCACAGTTGAGCTTAAGTCTGCAACCATTTGCCTAATAGCTTGCGAGGCATCTGTCTCAGGCGTTAAGAGAGATGCGCCGCTTGTTGCCTTGTGCAGGCGGACAAGAGCCTTAATGCGACCGTTTCGTTCATCTAAAGGCCTCGGTTTTAGGCACGTTATAACCCTGTTTATCGCAATAATTTGTGCGCCAGGTCCTTCTTGGAGCATCTTTTTAAATTGCTCGATAGAGGCTCGCACAACTTTTGCATGGGCAAGAAGGCCATGTGCATAGTTCCAGCCTGCATGTATCTCCTTTGCAATTTGCACGTTTTTAGCAAGCGACCTCATTTGAACAGCAATAAGCCGCTCAAGGCCCTGGCAGACTCTACTATCTTCCTCTAATTCTCTTTCAAGGGTTTGAAGATAAAATGATTTTTCTTCATGGTCGTTGCAGAGCTTTTTAATGCGTTCCGGAAGGGAGCTTTCCATTCTGTAAAGGGCTTGGGCAATGTGCTCGAGGTTATTTTTTTGAGTTTTGATTGGACAGTAGCGTGTGTAAGGCAGGGTGGTTACATAGGTCGACCAGCTGCCATTGCGAAATTTATTTTCAGCAGGGAGGGAAGTCGCGCTAGAATCTGCCAGATACCGACTTTCTAGACTGGGTGGATCTTCGATATCAGGATCCATAAATTCCAAATCGGGCTCAGCAGTTCCATCTATTTTTTCTTTAATTTTGCGCATCAGCTCTTGAATTTCGCCCAATACCTTCGTATTATCTAACGGAGTTTCCCTTTTAAAACAGAGGGCAGCATAGAAAATATATATCAGGATTTCACCCTGCACTTCAGGGACTAGATTAATTGCATTTATCACTTGAGTAAAGATGGCTGTAAGTGCACCTACCTTAGCTTCTACCGTGCCCAGGCTTGCAAGCTGTTCACATTCGCTTATAGTTGCTTTGTAGTATTCAAGAGATCTGTTGCGACACGTATCCTCCAATAGGAGACAAAGATCTTGAGTTTTTGTAAAGATCTGACTTGCTAAAAGTTCGATGTTCATAACGCATGCGAGCAGGTCCTCTTTTTTGCTCAGCAAATCTATGAAGGGAATGTGCGTATAAAGCTTGCGCGCACCCTTCAATGCCTTGTCCATGTCGCCATCCAATGCCGCTAATTGGTCATGCAGGCTCTTATGTGCATCTTGTATCTGGCCACTTGGCGCGCTCTTTTGGTGGTAGTAGTGAAATACCCCGTTTACCGTTGGGCTAAATTCGTCAGTTATCCTCTTAAGTACTTTTGCAAGCTGTTCCTGCAGAGATTCGTCTTGAGGCAGAGGCGTGCGGGGTGCTGAACGAAAAATTTGCAGGTCCCAATTTGAGGAAATTCCAAGTTGACTAAGTTGCTGACCTAAACTATGCATGGGATATCCTCATTCGAACCTTTATCTAACAGAGACATGTAAAAATGCAAGCATTGAAGTTACAATAAAAATTATCCCTGGTTTTTTAAATCTATAGGCAATAGAATAATTATTAAAATGTCCTACTTAAAAACTGCGAACTCGAAGCTCTCTTCTTGGCAAGATGGAATACAAAGCCCGCATAACAAATATCGTTGGCTACTACGCAGCCATCCTGGCTATAACAGAGGTGGGGCTTGGCACCTTTTTGCACGCCCTGCAGCTGCCATTTTTTGTGGGCTTTACCCTCTCCCTTAACCAGATTTTTCTTCTGAACAGGGCATCTTTTGAGGCTGGAATTGGCGCCTCAAGGGTGCTTCCGGGATCAATTTCCTGCATTGGAGCGCTTCTTAAGTCGCTGGCTCCTTTTGGCAAAAAGCTTATGCCAATGGTTGGCATTTCTATGCAGGGGCTTATGTTTTCGGTAGGTACTTTGCTTTTTGGCCATTCGCGTTTAGCGCGCCTTGTTGGATCGTTTTTTGCCTCTTTGTGGAGTTTTATTCAGGTCATTACTGTTTATTACCTGCTTTTTGGCCTGAGCTTTTTTATGGCTCTTGGCAAGCTCTATGACAAGGTGACGGGATGGATTCCCATATCTTTACCCTCAATAGAGATGGTAGTGATTGGCATTATTTCGCTAAAAGTGGTTCTAGCGCTCTTAACAGTATTTTTTGCTGAGAGGCTTTCCTCTACAGCTCTTGAGGCCTACTGCAGCAAGATGAAACAGATTACAAAAAAAGCGCCTCCTGTTGCCCCCATAAAGCAGTCGTTAAAAGTGAGTGCGCGCCTTGCTTTAAAAGACATCTGCATGCTCCCTTTTCTTTTGTGCGTATTCATAAGCTCTATGGGACTCTATCTTGTAGACCCAAATGATACAGCCTGGATCATTTACATCATCCGCCCGCTAGCGCTTGGCTTTTTGTGCTTTTTCATCGTTCGCATTATCCCGATCGATCGATTTTGCGCCTGGCTTGAAGCGAAAAACCTCAAAAGCATAAGCGGGCCTCTAGAAGTGGCCGTAGAAAGGATGCGCGCGTTATAAAAGAATCTCCACTTCATCCCCGACAGAGATCAGCCCCGAGCTTTCATGTACGCAGTTTTGGCCAAACATAATGCCCTTCTCCCGCTTTCTGTAGGTAGCAAGGGTTTGCAGGGGTTCATCAAAGCGCTCTCCCGTTTGCTGATCAGTGCCGATCACTAGACAGCGCGAGCAGGGTTTTACGATGTCAATGCAGACAGTGCCGATGCGGATTTTTTTCCAGCCATCTTCTGCGAAGGGGGCAGTGCCCTTGAGGACAATATTTGGGCGAAAGCGGTTCATAGGAATGCTCTTTTCTAGCCTGCTATTGAGCTCAGATAGCGATGCCTCCGTGGTCAAAAGCATCGGGTAGCCGTCGGCAAAGCCTACCTCATCTGTTGCTCTGGGGGCATATTCTTGGTTAACAATGCGGCGCGAGCTGTCCGGCATATAAACCACTCTACAGGGTATCTCAAGTACCTCCTGCATCCAGAGCGCGGCATCATCGCCAACATCTATTGCCTCTACAGTGTGTTTCCAGACAGTAACTTGAAGGCGCTTTCCCTCTTCAAGAGGCGCGAGGTTTAGGGACTTTTTGTCTTTATAGCGTAGCACAATCCCATAGGAAGTTCTTTCTGTTGCTACCTGAGCCATCTTTGCTACGCTGCGCTGGGTGATAAAGCGCCCGGTTTCATCCACCACCATAAAGCGCCTGTCTGATTCAGGCCCTTTGGGAGTGAGCTGAAATTGGCTCACATCAATTCCTCGAAGAGATTTTACGGGATAGATATGTAGAGATGATACAGTAATCATAATAATTTAAGCTTTTTGAAGGTTTCTCAGCTCCTCTTTGTTGGCACGCTTAATTACGGGAGGAGCAAATAGAGCATATCATAAAGGGAAATTTACTTTTCAAGCCAACGGCCTGAGTTATAAAAGCCTATGTCAACGCTCTTACCATTACCCATTTTTTTCAAAATTTAGCTTTTCTGTTTTTTTCCAGCGGTAGCTGGAATACAGCTTTAGCCCCACGTGTAATGGAAGGCCACAAGGCCTGTAATGGAACGTGGGGTTCGGACGCACCCTTGCTATGGAGCAGTGGTAACTGCGACACTGGCATGTTTCGCAGTTACCACTGCTCTATATGGACATTGCACCCTAACCCCGTGTTCCACTTCAAGCCTATCGGCTTTCCGATTCACACGGGGCTAAAAGCTGTCCTCCAGCTACCGCTGGAAAAAAAGAAAAGTTAAATTTTGAAAAAAAGGGGTAATGCTAAGGTCAACGCTCTAGGTAATGTGAGGAAACGACTGCAATATAGAGACCCAATATTTTCTGAGATGGAAAGGTTGTGCTTGAATATAATTAAATATTTTATTATTTAAAGGTAGAGGGATTTTACATTTTTGAGGTATTTATGATAGACGTTAGTTCATCCGGTAGAGATTTTACCGTAGCACAGGCTGCGGAGTATATAAATAATTCTGCCCCGGGCAGGTTTGTTGGCAGGACGATAGGGCCGTTTAAAGGGATGGACGATGCTACTGCTATGAAAGCGGCGGTTGAAAAAATCCAGGCGCATCTGGAGCATGAAGAAGAATCGGTGACCCCCGAAGCTAGATATAAAATCTTTAAAGCAATGACCAAAATACAAGAAATCCCTTTAGATAAACGTCAAGCGGCTCACCAGATAGTATCACTCTATAAAAAAACAAAAAAGATTGTTGAAGAGCCGGAGGATGTAAGTCTCTTAAAAACGATTTCAAAGGATATTGGTGTTGACCTGGTACATCTCGAAGTGGTAGTGCACGAAAAATATCCTACACTCGTTGAAGAGCTAAACAAGCAAGTAAAGAGTTATAAGGAGGCAGAAGCTGGGTCTGATGCTATCAAAACAGCAGCCAATGAACTAATAAAACTTGAATGGGCACTCTGTCGGGAAGGTGATTTTGATCTGTATGAAAAGTCGCGTCCTGAGATTTTTACAAGTGGACTCAGGCGAACAGCAACCTCGGCAATAAATCTTCTTGTAAACCTCCCGCTTGGTGCTGCAAGGCTTGCTGCAAGCCCATTTATAGCCCTTGCTGGAGTGGTAACTTTAGTTGGCAGAGGTGACAGCAAACTCTTAAAGTTAGCTGTCAGCGAAGCGGCTCTTGGAACAGCCGGTGCACTCAATAGTGTTGTAGGTCTTGTCGGCACCGCAGTCGGAACAGTAGTTGATCCAATTATAGGTAAGGAATATGTACGAGAAGCTCAGCTTTATGCCAGGGCGGGTATAACGTATGTGGCAAATGTATATCCTCATAAATTGCATAAGTTCCCTCAGGAAGAGATCTACTACCAGAAAGTCTTAAAAAGCATTTCCAATTTTATGAGTATCGCCGATTTGAGAAATGCCGTAAAACATCTGAAAGGGAAGTCAATATCTAAGTGGCATCCCGCTGCAGATCAAATTAAAGCAAGTCAGTTTGCAAGTAAGATGATATCAACTTTTCATTCTAAGAATGTGCGAGGATCTAAAAAACCCACAATACAGAGTGCACGAATAGAGAGAAAAGATATTCGCGGTAAAGGTGAAGAATAACCATTTTTTACATTCTCTGAGGCACTAAAGGCGGGGGCATGTAGGCGCCTGAAAGCGCTTGAGCTTGTGGCCAGTAGAGCCTTAAGATGAGTTTGAACTTGCCCGATGGGGTTGGAAGCCAGTTTGTGGCAAGCTGGGAGGGTTCTTTTTGCTGGAAGATAAGGTCTACTGAGCCATCTACATTGTACTGCAGTGTGTCGTAAGGGAGGGTGGTAACTGAGTGGAGGGCGTAGCGGTTTTTCGGGTTTTGGACGAGGTAGTTTTCGTCGTTGTACAAGGTACACGACCAAAAGGCGTTTACGGGGGGCACCTGCGAGGGGCTTATATGTATTCGGTAGCTTTTTTGGCCATCAAGCGGGGCGCCATTTAGATCAACTTCAGCCACCTGTGCAAGGATATCGCTTGGAAGGTTTGCGCCAAGCGCAGCATTGGCAACAGCTGCTCGCAAAAGGTAGTTTGCGCCATATTGTCCTGCTTGAGTAAAAGGAAGGCTCCAGCCTGTTGCCATCTGTGAGGAGGCAGGGATGTTTGCTTGGATTTTGCTCAGCGCGCTCATCTTTGCCGTCTTAAGATTTGAGTTGCTTGGCAGGGTGGGAGTTTTTCCGGGAACAATGCCTAACGCGGTAAGTTTTGCAGCCATCGGGCCATCTTCGCTTTGGGGCGGGTTTTTCTCCATAAGCTTTGCAAGCCGGCTAAAAAATGCGGCAGGGTCCATGTTGGCAACCTGCAGCACAGCGGGCGATGTCATATCAATAGATTCATTTACGGGGCAATTTTGCGGGGGAGCATAGTACTGCCCGTAGGAGCTCAGAGGCGTTAAGGTGATGAGCTTTTGTAAAGGGGTAATTGCGGCAGCATCGGCTGCGTTATAGCACTGGATAAGCGCTTTTATCCAGAGTATATCTGTGGGAGTGCTGATTTTGGTCATGTTTTGGGGCACTTCGTCCTTGAACTTTGGGCCGCACAGCAAAAAATCCTGGGCGTTAGAGCCTGTAGTCCTTGGCCCAAGCGATGTAATCACATTAGACCAGCCGTCAAATAGCTCCACAACAAAGTAGCGCGATGGGATTGTTGGAAGGTGCAGCACATAGGCATTTTGTGAAAGGTCAAGCCAGGCAAGCGAGGAGAGCATATCCACATTTGGGCTTGGAAAAAGGCGAAAGGCTGGCCCGGCAACTGCTCGAGCATGGGCAAATTGGTTTAATGGTGCGCGCCAGTCTTCGCTTGCCGCTACATTTGTTGCCATTTCTTTTGTCACATCCATCAAAACAAGAGGGTAGCCAAAGATGTAGGCATCCTCAAGATCATCCGCAAGGCATGATGAAAAGACTAAGAGCAAGCAAGCAAGCAGACGTTTCATTTAAGTACCATTCCAGTTTGAGTGGATAAATTGGCCTCGCGGGCGGTCGATTCGTTCATAGGTGTGGGCGCCAAAGAAGTCGCGCTGTGCCTGGATAAGGTTTGCAGGAAGCTTTGCACTCCTGTAGCCATCAAAGAAGGCAAGGGCTGTTGCTATGCAGGGGATTGGTATGCCGCTTTCAAAAGATAGGGAGGCAATTTTTCTCCAGCCGCCAAGCGCCTTTTGAAGCTCCTGTACAAAGTATGGAGCTAGGATGAGAGACTGAAGATTTGGGTTTTGATCATACGCCTCTTTAATTTTTCCTAAGAATGCCGAGCGAATGATGCAGCCGCCTCGCCACATAAGGGCGATTGCGCCAAAGTTTAGCTTCCAGCCATACTCAAGAGCTGCTTGCCTCATAAGTAAAAAGCCTTGGGCGTAGCTTATGATCTTGGAGGCATAGAGCGCCTGTTCAAGAGCATTGACGCACTCCTCTTGCTTCATAGCAATAGGGGTAATAGTGCCCGAAAGCAGTTTGCTTGCCTCTTGGCGCTCTTCTACCATCGAGCTTAAACATCTTGCAAAAACAGCTTCACCAATAAGTGTAAGGGGCATTCCCATGTTAAGGGCGTCGATTGCAGTCCACTTGCCTGTGCCCTTTTGGCCGGCAGCATCTAAGATTTTGTCAACAAGAGGCAGGCCATCGCTATCTTTAACGGTAAAAATTTGGCTTGTAATTTCGATGAGGTAGCTATCAAGTACGCCCTTATTCCACTTTGAGAAGGTGCTGGCAAGTATATCTGTTGTAAAGTGCAGCCCGCGCTTCATAATGTCGTAGACTTCAGATATAAGCTGCATGTCGCCATACTCTATGCCGTTATGCACCATCTTTACGTAGTGTCCGGCTCCGTCCTCACCCACCCAGTCGCAGCACGGTTCATTTCCTACCTTTGCAGCGATCGCTTGGAAGATTGGCTTTACGCTAGGCCAAGCCTCAATGCTGCCTCCGGGCATAATAGATGGGCCGTGGCGCGCTCCCTCTTCGCCTCCTGAAATGCCAACGCCTAAAAAGTAAAAGCCCTTCGCTTTTAGCTCTTTTGTGCGGCGGTTTGTGTCTAAAAAGTTGGAATTTCCGCCGTCGATAATGATGTCGCCCGGCTCTAAATAGGGTAGGCACTGGTTAATAAGCTCATCTACTGCCTCGCCCGCCTTTACCATAAACATGACCCTGCGCGGGCGTTTCAGCGTCTGAAAAAACTCCTTCATACTGTGGGTGCCGATAATGCTTTTATTGACAGCCGGCCCCTGGATAAAGTCATCAACTTTTGATGTAGTGCGGTTAAATACTGCTACCGTAAAGCCGTGGTCTGCCATATTCAGCACAAGGTTTTGCCCCATCACGGCAAGGCCGATAAGGCCAATATCTGCTTTTGATTGTGTCGTCATAAGTATCCTCAAATTCTTTTCTCAGCATACTTCAAAACACACTTTAGGTATAGAAAAAACGGAGCCCTTTGCAAGACTCGGACACTTGGCAAAAACGCCCTTTTGAGCTATTTTGCTCCCCTGCCCCCGAGCCCTACTCGACTGGAGTATGTGCTCGGGGGCAGGGCTTTGGCCGCTAAAGCGGCGGGCAAACTAGCTCAAAATCATCGTTTTTTCCAAGCGTCCGAGTCTTGCAAAAGGCTCTGTATTTATAATGAACGATTGTGGAATATTGCTGCGTATCAATGAAGTCGGAGTAATAAATGAAAGCACTGGCAATTTTTACCTTTATGCTAGCTTGCGGGCAGCTTTTTGCAAGTTCAGAGATCGAAGAAATAAGGGCTTTAGAGCCCCCAAAAACAAATATGCAGGGTTTTCTAGATCTCTCCTTTAAAAATGACTATATGACACCTCGAGGGCTGCTTGTAACAGACACTGGCTTGACAACGCAGGTAATAGTTGGACTTTCTCTTGATCTCTATAAAAATCCCGAACCTAAAGCATTTCTCAATAAAATGGCGATAACGGGCTTTATCTGGAACGACCTTTGGAGTCATCAGCATAACCATTTTGTAAATTCTTGGAATGAGTGTGACTGGGGAGCCGGGGTAAGCTTTACCTGTTTAGAAGACTTTACAGTAGGCGGTCAATATTTAGAGTTCTTAAGCCCACCCCATAATTTTAAAGCCGAAAAAAATATAGAATTTCTGGTGGCCTACGACGATAGCAGATGGAAGTGGCCGGTAGTCTTTAACCCCTATGTGAAGTGGTTTTGGGCAGTTTCCGGAGATTCTACTGTAGTTGTGGGAAAGCGCGGCAAAACCTTTGATGTCGAACTTGGGCTCATCCCGACAAAAAAAGCGTTTGGCGTAGTTATTTCTGCTCCTACTTGGCTTACGGTAGGGCCTGCACAGTTTTGGAATGGCGGCAAGTTGGGGCTAAAAGATAAAAGAAGTAATTTTGGCGTTTTTTCGACAGGTCTTCAGTGCGAAGTGCCGATTTCCTATATTCCGCACAGATTTGGAGACTGGTATCTTCGCTTTGGCGTGCAGTACTACCACCTTATAAACGATAGCCTGCTAGAAGCGCAGACAGTGACGCTTGGCCTGAGGTCAAGAGATCATGCGCATCGCAATGTCTATGTGGCATCAGCAGGGTTTGGATGTACGTTCTAGTTCGAGCTAGGAATAAATTCTTATATGAATTATAGCGGGGGATAACTGTTATGAAACTTATTATGCCCTTTTCAGCAAAGATGCAGATATCCACCTTTCGGTGGTATCTCAATATTATTTTAGCAGGCATCATCTTCTGTAACGCAGAGGCCGGACGCCTTCTCGGCATCCAAACTCTGCCGCTCCATTTTTCTGCCGTATGGCCGGCAACGGGTTTTTCGCTTGCAGCACTTTTGCTTTTTGGCTCTCGGGCATGGCCCGGGGTGTTTGTGGGCAATCTTCTTTATAACTGTGTCCATTTATTTCTACAGCATGCAGGCTTTATTGGGCCATTTGTTGCGGCCCTAGCAATTTCATTAGGATCTCTGGCTCAAGCTCTTTTAGCTTCTGCCATCCTTCGGCGATACTCTTCAACGGGCTACTTTAAGACGGGAAAAGATGTCTTACTTTTTCTTGTATGGGGTGGGTTTTTAAGCTGTATGATTGCCCCAACAGTTGGGGTGGTGACATTTTATCTTTATGGACTACTTCCTGCAGCAAATGTTGCCGTCACATGGCTTACCTTTTGGATTGGAGATGTAATGGGGGTTTATGTCATTGCTCCTTTACTGATTGTTTGGGCCCTTCGCAAGATTGCAGTGAGTATGGATGGGCAAAAACTTGAGATTGCAAGTATGGCTTTTCTCTATCTATTCTTAAGTTGGCTCTACTATTACGTTGCAGTCTATCCAGCTATCTATCTTTTTGTTCCCTATGCAATTTGGGTAAGCTATCGCTACGGATTTCGCGGGGCAACACTTGCACTTTTCTTCAGTTCAGTAACGACTATAGTGATTACAGGCTTTGGACACGGCTCCTTCGTCAACGTCTATCCGGAATCTGCGCTCGTTGCTTTGGTGATGTTTCTTGAGATCGTATTAGTAACAACGGCCCTCTTTATGGCTACCATAAAATCGCTGCCTGCGCAAATCGATCGCACAACCTAACCCGAACCTTATCTCACATTGTAAAAATTGGGAGCGATGGCTACAATGATTCTCTTTGAAAATTCTAATTCACTGTTTTTATGAATCTGAAAGTGCTTGTAGCACATACGATGAAATACTTTTTCTGGGCTGTCACTATTCTTCTGCATCTGCCGGTAGAAGCAGATGAGACTGTCTATCGATTTATCAATGGGCGCATACTCTATGATCACAGTATTGCTCAAGGGGAGTTATGGACTTCTCAGGGTAAAATCATTGCGCCCCAACAAAGGGCAGACGCTGTAATAGATGTAGAGGGACTTATTATTGCTCCCGGCTATATCGACCTGCAAATTAACGGCGCCTTTGGCATTGACTTTACTCTTGAACCCGAACGAGTCAATGAGGTGGCAAAAAAGCTTCCGCGATATGGTGTAACGTCATTTCTTCCAACATGTATCACATCCTCAAAAGAGCAGTATCAGCACGCTCTTCCCGTACTTCGTAAACAGCTGCACGCTATATCTGAGGGAGCACAGCCTCTCGGTATCCACCTTGAAGGCCCATTTTTTAATATGCAGCAAAAAGGAGCCCATAATGCACTTTTTGTAAAGTCATGCGAGAGTATAGGGGCCCCGGAAGAGATGTATGGATCTTTAGACGATGTAAAAGTGGTAACGCTTGCACCGGAGCTTTCCGGAGCTTGCGAAATCATCTCTCAGCTGCATGAAAAAGGTATTGTCGTCTCTGCAGGACATACCTCTGCATCCTATGAAGAGATGCAAAAAGCTATCGATAATGGAGTCTGTTTTGCTACTCATCTTTTTAATGCCATGGTCCCGTTGCATCACCGCGAACCAGGGGTTATCGGTGCGGTGCTGATGAAAAAAGGATTTATGTATTCTGTTATCGCAGATCCGCATCACCTTCATCCTAGAACGCTCGAGCTTGCCTGGCGCTTAAATCCTGATGGGCTGGTTCTTGTAAGCGATGCCATGGCAGCCCTTGGCCTTCCGGCGGGCCTCTATCACTTAGGCACTATGCAGGTAGAGGTAGAGGGGGGCAAAGCTACTATCTTTGGCACAAAGACTCTTGCAGGCAGTATAATAGCTCTTGATAGTGCTGTACGGTATCTTATATCTTCGACCGGCTGTTCCAAAGTAGAAGCTATTGAAGCGGCAACCCTAAAACCCGCCACCCTTCTTAGCATACAGCATCAAAAAGGCACGCTCCGGATAGGTGCCGACGCCGACTTTATCCTCCTTGATGACGATCTTGTCGTTCATGCAACTTATATTAATGGCAGGGAGTATAAATTCGTTCCCGGCGCGAATTGAACGCGCGACCTGACGCTTAGGAGGCGTCCGCTCTATCCACTGAGCTACGGGAACATGGGTGAGTCTTTTGCAAAAGGATCAGATGAGCCTTTAATTCTTCTACATCATGCTGCAACTTTGCTGTTATTTCCAGCTGAAGCGCTTTGGGGTCTTCGCATGCAAAGTCGGTGAGAAAGATCGGTTTTCCAAAGGCGCAGGCAGTTTTTGCACCCCATAGTTTAGGGTATTTCTTGGTTTTTGGCCAGGCATTAAATGAGCCGTGGATATAGGCTGGGATTATGCAAGCGCCTGACTTTCGCGCCAGCATGCCAATGCCCTGCTTAAAGGGTCGTAATTGGCCATCCGGGCTTCTTGTGCCTTCCGGGAAGACGAGGATCTTTTTGCCCTCTTCTAAAAGGCTTAAGGCCTGTTTTAATGAGCTTGTATCGTTTGCTCCTGTAAGCGGATGGGCATTTAAGGCAGTAATAAGAGGCCGCAATATGGGCACCTCAAAGAGCGTTTTTCGAGCAAGAAAGTGTATCGGTTCCGGCCAGCTTGCAGCTATAAGCGGGGGGTCTAGAAAGGAGGCGTGGTTTGCAGCTATGATGGCGCTTTCAGGATAGACAATGCCTTCTGGAAGATAGACATCGTGCGAGTAGGCCAGCTTAAATAGCCCCTTGAGGCAGGTTCTAGATACTTTATAAAAAAGGCTCATGCTGACGTCAGGGGTTTATCTTGCTCTTCTTTTGATAAGATGATGATCTGGTTTATGACATCAGCGATAGTAAGATTTGAGGTGTCAATTATGACAGCATCAGATGCTGGCTTCATGGGGGAGATATCTCGGCTTGCATCATACTTGTCGCGAGAGTCAATGTCATTTAGCACTGTTTCAAGGGTGAGGTTAGGGCGGGTTGGATCTTTTTCAAGGAGCTCCTTATAGCGCCTTTTTGCGCGCTCTTCTAAAGAGGCGGTAAGAAATACCTTTATTTCGGCGTTTGGAAAGACGACAGTGCCCATATCGCGCCCTTCAAAGACGGCATTAACGCCCTGGGATAGTTCTCGCTGGGTTGCAACAAGTTTTTGGCGAACGCAAGCGATCGCTGAAACCCTGGAAACCAGGTCTGTAACCTCTTTTGTGCGAATAGATTGGGTGACATCTTCATCGCCTAAAAAGATGCGCTTGTCGTTAAAGTGGCTCTCTATGCGAACAGGATGGCTCTCTAGAAATTGCTGCAGGGCCTCAAGATTTGAAATATCGACCTTGTATTCTATCACGCCGTACGTGATAGCTCGATACATGGCGCCGGTATCAAAGTAGGTGTAGCCAAGCTCTTCAGCTAGATTTTTTGCAACGGTAGTTTTGCCGGTTCCGGCAGGTCCATCTAATGTAATGATCATAGTATCTGTTTTGCCTTAAGCCAAAAGTAGAGTATTGGCGTTGTGAAGATAAGCGAGTCTAAAACATCCAGCATGCCGCCAAAGCCCGGAAGGGTGCTTGAATCTTTTACCTGCGCATCGCGCTTTAAAAGCGATTCAGCAAGGTCGCCTATCTGAGAAATCACGCCTAAAGCCGCTCCAAGAAGCAGGCTTTCAATAAGGTGCACCCCCGCTGATGAAAAGCAGCCAAAAAATATTACGCTTGTCAAAATACTTCCTAAAAGTCCTGCAAGGGCCCCTTCTATTGTCTTTTTAGGGGATAAAAGCGGAGCAAGAAGGTGGTTGCCGCAGAGCTTGCCGGCAGTGTATGCGAAGGTATCGGAGATTTTTGTTATGATGAGCAAAAAGACAAGCCAGATCGATCCATCAATAAAGTTAATGTCTATAATAAAACTCAAGGGGAGTGTGATATAGACAAGCCCAAAAGTAGTTATGGCAATGTTTGCAATGGATTTATCGTGCTTTGAAAAGCAGCCTATAAAGGCAAGGGCCATAAACGAGAGCAAGAAGGGTGTAAAGAGCCCATCCGGCCCCATAAAATAGTGCAGGAACATGTAGAGGATCGAGGCTAGTATGGGAAGAACCTTTAAGGGTTTAAAGCCTTTTGCATTCGCTAGCGTGTAGTACTCAGAAAGTGCCTTTGCCTGCAATAGCGCAAGCGTAAGCACGAAGAGGTATTCGAAAGGGGCAGTGTGCGATAAAAAGAGAATGAGCGTTAAAAGGATGACCCCTATAAAACTCATCAAAAAGCGTTGCTGGAAGTTGCTAAGTTCTTTCAATTTCATACCTCTACACGTCCTCCAAGGCGTCGTTCACGAAGTTGAAAATCAAGAACTGCCCGAGCGAGGTGATCCGGAGTAAAGTCAGGCCATGCTACATCTTCGATATACACTTCGGCGTAGGAACTTTGCCAAAGTAAAAAGTTTGATATTCTTCTTTCGCCGCTTGTCCGAATGATCAGGTCGGGATCGGGCCAAAAGCGGGTGTCAAGGTGCTCTGAAATGGTCTTTTCCGTGATTTCTTGAGAACCTATTTGCTGTGAAATAATCTCTGAAACGGCTCGCACAAGCTCATCTCGGCCGCCATAGTTTATGCCAAGGATGAGGTCAAATTCATCACAATGGCTCGTTTTGTCTATTGTCTCTTGTAGAATCTTTTTTACAGAGTGGGGGAGCACCTCTAGGT
Organism: uncultured Chlamydiales bacterium; assembly: GCA_963826935.1. GTDB lineage: Bacteria > Chlamydiota > Chlamydiia > Chlamydiales > FEN-1388 > SZAS-7. The sequence continues at coordinate 1,249,753 of CAWGYH010000002.1, forward strand.
TGCCAATGGCGCTTAAGCGAATGTTTTCTTCAACAAGCTTTTCCTGGTAGGAGACAAGGTACTGCTGGGTAAGACGCATCAGATGCTGCACCTCGCTTGGGGGCCTTTTCCAATTTTCGGTCGAAAAAGCATACAAAGTAATGATTTTAACGCCAAGCTGCTTAGCAGCCCGGACAATGCGTACTACGCCTTCATAGCCTGCCAAATGGCCCTTTTCTGTGGACAGAAGGTGGCTCTTTGCCCAGCGTCTATTGCCGTCAGGGATAATAGCGATATGATGTGGAATATGCTGTGGGTCAATCATGAAAATCCTAAAAATCAAGGGGTAAGTATACCTGAAATCCAATTTGTTTGGAAGAGACATAGCTAAAGGCTAAAGGATAAAAGATAAAGGCTAAAAAAATATCGTAACTATTTTTTTAGCCTTTATCTTTTATCCTTTAGCCTTTAGCTATGTCCCTTTTTTGTCCCTAACCCTCCGAGAGTTTCAGCACCTCCATAAATGCCGACTGAGGAATATTTACCTTGCCAATCTCTTTCATGCGCTTTTTACCCTCTTTTTGCTTTTCCCAAAGTTTCTTTTTGCGGGTAATGTCGCCGCCATAGCACTTTGCGGTGACGTTTTTGGTAATGGCGCGGATGGTTTCTCTTGCTACCACTTTTCCGCCAATGGCGGCCTGGATTGGCACGCGAAAGAGCTGCATCGGTATAACGTCTTTCAGCTTTTCGCAGATGGCTCTACCCCTGCTTTCAGCTTTTGTGCGGTGGATAAGGCATGAAAAGGCATCTACAGGCTCTTCGTTTACACGAATTTCAAGTTTTATAATGTCGCCTTCTTCGTAGCTGTCAAATTCGTAGTCAAAGGAGGCATAGCCCTTACTGATCGACTTAAGTCTATCTGCAAAGTCCGTGACAATTTCGTTGAGAGGCAGCCTATAGGTTACCATAAGCCTTTTTGGATCTAATGTCTCCATCTTTTGGCAGACAGCGCGCTTGTCCATGGCAAGGTTCATCACCGCGCCAAGGTAGTCTGAGGGCACGATAATGTGCGATTTCACCCAAGGCTCTTCAACCCATGCTATGTGAGCCGGATCCGGATAGTGGGCAGGGTTATCAACCTCAACAACGGAGCTGTCATTAAGCACAACGCGGTAGACAACACTTGGAGAGGTAGTGATGATGTCGATATTGAACTCGCGCCCAATCCTTTCCACCACAATTTCAAGGTGTAAAAGTCCCAAGAAGCCGCAGCGAAAGCCAAAACCTAGCGCAGTAGAGCTCTCTTGCTCAAGATGAAGGCCTGAGTCGTTCAGCTGCAGTTTTGCAAGGGCGTCGCGAAGCGCTTCAAAGTCTGAAGAGTCCATGGGGTAAATGCCTGCAAAAACGACAGGATTTTTTACCTCAAATCCCGGCAGTGGCTCTTTTATCGGGTTTTTAAGGGTGGTGACGGTGTCGCCGACATGTACATCTTTTGGATTTTTGATGTTGGCAACAAAGTAGCCAACTTCTCCTGCTTGAAGTATATCTACAGGCTTTTGACGGGGAGCAAAAATGCCCACTTCGTTTACCTCAAAGGACTTTCCGGTGCCCATTAAGAGTATGTTGGTGCCTCTTTTGATCTCTCCTGAAAGAAGGCGAATGTAGACCATGATGCCGCGGAAGTTATCAAAGTGAGAGTCAAAGACAAGTGCTTTAAGCGACTCATTTCCGCTCATTTCCGGGGGCGGAATATGGGTTACAATGCGCTCTAAGATCTCTTCGATGCCAATACCTGTCTTAGCAGAGCAGGGGATTGCATCTTCTCGAGAGACTGCAAGAGCCTCTTCAAGCTGTACTAAGGCCGACTCAACGTCTGCCGTAGGCAGGTCGATTTTATTAATTACCGGAATGATGGCAAGGTTTCTTGCAAGCGCAAGGTGCATGTTCGCAAGGCTTTGAGCCTGAAGACCTTGTCCAGCATCTACAACCAGAAGCGCCCCTTCACAGGCAGCAAGTGAGCGCGATACCTCATAGGTAAAGTCTACGTGCCCCGGGGTGTCAATCAGGTTCATCTGGTAGGTATGGCCATCTTTTGCCTTGTAGTACATGGTTACAGGGTGCGCCTTAATGGTAATGCCGCGCTCGCGCTCCAGGTCCATGTCATCGAGTACCTGCTCCTGCATCTCTCGCTTTGAGATAGTGCCTGTATACTCTAGAAAGCGGTCTGCAAGGGTCGACTTTCCATGGTCGATGTGTGCGATAATGGAAAAATTTCGAATATATTTAGTGTTATGATTTGTCATAGTGGGAGCATTGTAGCAAGAGTGCTATTTTTTTACTACTCTTTACAAGTAAAAATTGAAATTTAATATATAATAATTTATGATAAAGAGTAAGGGGAAAAGGAGGGGAGTATGCCTAAAGGTGGATCGTCAGATTTTGCAAATATCCGTGTTGGACGTGCAGTAGAGGCGACAACAGGCGCAAATATGGTTGCTGCTGCCCAGATTAAGGAAACCCTCAAGATGATGTATCAGGGCCTGAAAAGGGGCATCATGCCAAAAGAGATGCTTAAGATAGGTCCTGAAACCATTGAAGGGCTCTACCTTCAAGCCTACACCATCTATAACCAGGGAAAATTTCGAGATGCTGCCTACATATTTATCGTTTTGATACTGCTTGACCCCAATGAGCCTAAATTTCAGCTAGGATCTGCCGCTTGCCTGCACCGCATGGGCAAGTATGAGAAGGCGGCCCAGATCTACCTTATCTGCTCAGCTCTTGATCAATCAAATCCCATTCCGCACTTTCATGCAGCAGATTGCTATATTAAGATGAAAGCATTGCCGCTTGCCGAAATGTGCCTAAAAAATGCCATTACTTGCTGCGGTGAGAAAAAAGAGTATGAAGTTATCAAAGAGCGCTCCATTCTGATGCTAAAAGCCGTGCAAGATGAGCTGCCTGAGCTTATTGCGAAAGCAAATGAGGCTGAAAAGCCGCATCAATAAATTTCTTGTAGTGTAAAATTTGCAAGAGACTCTTGACTAATATATTCAAATTCAGATACGAAGGTAGGGTATGTAAAAAACCCTATCTAAGAGGATGAATTATGAATTTTCCAAAAATCCCACAAGCAAGTGCTTTTGACGTTGCCCCACGTGTCACAAATATGCTCACGAGCAGAGTTGACGCAAGGAAAGTAGAGGGTGCTGTAGTCACCTTCGGAAAAAAAGCTGCTGATTTCGGCTTAACAGTTGTTGTTATGCCGATATTTGCCGCTCTAAGTCAAATTGCAAACGCTGGAACATTTGTTATAAAAGCGCCTTTTGTAATTATTAACGAAACAGCTCTTCGCGCGTTGGGCCACATGTCCGCAAGTTTGACACTTCGAGATCTTCTTGGTCATGTTGACAACTTCCGCACATGCATTGTTGTTCAGTTGACAGCAGCAGCTTGCTTCTTCTACTTCGAACAAGCGCCTCAAATGATGCTCGATGTTGTCCAGAAGCTCAAGAATGCGACAGTTCAAGCAGATGAGAAGAAAGTTGACGATGCAGCAGGAGGCGGTACTGCGGTTGAAAAAACTTCGACAGTAGATGCTCCTAAAGCTCAGGATGCAACCGGCACTGCGGTTGACAAAACTGCTCCAGATGCAACTGCTGCTGGTACTCCAGGTGCTAACACAACAGCTACGACTGCAGCTGCAGATCAAACTCAAGCTCCAAATGTGGTTGTACCTAATACAGCTCCAGCTGCAACTGATGCTTCAAAACCAGCTGACACAACAGCTGCTGTTGCTGGAACAACAGCTACGTAATAGTGGCAAGCAGTGAAATAAAAAAGGGTGATACAGCAGTATCACCCTTTTTTTTGCGGCTAGAAAGACTCGAACTTTCACCGAGTTACCCCGACTAGAACCTGAATCTAGCGCGTCTACCAATTCCGCCATAGCCGCAGGGCGTGTAATTATATCCAATCACAATTTTTGAGAAAAGAACTATCATCTCGACTTTGTACAAAATTGCCCTTATCGAGACCGAGACCGTGACCGAGACCGAGACCGTCAATTTTTGCCGCCTATTCGTGTAGGCCAAAAATAACGGTCTCGGTCTCGGTCACGGTCTCGGTCTCGGTCTCATGTCCCTTAGGTCCCTTTGGTCCTTATTTGCTGTGTAGAAAATCGTAATCTGTGATAATAGTGACATATGAACAGTTTTTGGAACGACCTTTATTACGAAGACATCCATTTTCGAGATAGCCTGCAATTTGAGCTGGAATCGGATTTTGCCCCTATCCGCAATATAGAGCAAAATATCTCGACCCAGGAGTTTTACTTTTTTATACCTTCAGCGCTCCAGATCGACCCCTACACCTATTCTAAAGAGCAGTTTTATAAGGACCGCACAAACCTTATACGCTACAAAACTCCCGAATTTTCCCTTCGCGACCTGACAAATAGAAATAATTCTCAGTCGCCTTTAATGCGTATAGAGGCTCTGAAAGAGGCTTCGTTAACCGATGAAGATATTCTCTTTATCCAAGATGAGCTTAAGCTCTTGGGCAATATTGTTCGAAGTGCTTTACGTACAAGTGTGCGTGGGCTTTTGCAGTTTTTAGACCTTTTTCATAAGCCTCATGTAAAAGAGCGCTTTCAAGAGGCGGCCCTTTCCTTTAGCGCCGATGTAGTCCATTTTCGCGAACTCTATTTACAGGTGCAGGAGGAGTGTCTTTCTTTCTGGACAGGCGATGCAGCGGAAACCTTTATGTACGTAGACGAGTTTATAAGCAGCTCTATAGACTACTATTTGACAGGCTTTTTGGAATACCTTCGCATCTCTAAGGTAGAAAATATTTTAGACATTGATCAGAAGATTTGCGAGATCGTCTCTCAAGAAAAGAAATATCGCCAAGAGCACTATCATGAGCCAAATGAGCTCGAAGAGGATGACCCGAGTGCAAAGGAGCGAATTTTATACCATAAAGGGCTGTTAAATAAGTATGTGCTTGATGCCCTTCTTTTGAGCCTTGAGAGGACCTCCTGGGCTGATAAATATGGCAATATCGCAGCAGGCATTGCCGCCGGAATTGCCATGCTTGTCTATGTGCTGTTAGTCTTTTTAAATATGCCTAATTTGGGCTTTAACTCGCTTCCCTTCCTTCTCTTTACTGTCGTGCTTTATGTGTTAAAAGACCGCATCAAGGATAGCCTCAAGGCACTTTTTCATAGGCATGCTGTACATTGGTTTTCAGACTATACAACCCAAGTGAGAAGCCCAAACGGCCAAAGGGTACTTGGAAAGCTTAAAGAAATATTCTCTTTCGTTTCCATGGATGCCGTGCCAAATGAGATTATACATGTACGAAGAACAGCTTTTGATACCGATGTCAGGCTATTTAAAAGGCGCGAGACGGTCTTTTACTACAAAAAAGAGATGGAGCTAGGCTCAAGCGAGGAGCTCATTCGATCTCGGCGTCATAAGCTTCATAACGTCTTTTTATTTAACATCCATCCTATTCTTGAAAAGGCTGCAAACCCTTTTGAATCATACCTGAGCCTCGATCCCGACACTATGGAGATTCGTCAAGAAGTGCTTCCAAAGGTCTATCACATTAATATTGTGATGAAAAACAGTACCATCGAGCCAAGCTCTAGAAAGAAGGTGTCGCTTAAAAAGTTTCGCTTGATCATCGATAAAACGGGAATAAAACGTGTAGAGACTGTTGCAGAAAATGACTAAAGGGCCAAAATTTCCACCGCTGCATCTTGCAATCGGAGCCGGCGACTATCCTGCATTTTCCTATCTTTTGCATAATCCAGAAGAACTTTTGCGCAAAAACTGGCTTGGGTTTACACCTCTTGAAACGGCCCATCTTTTAGGTAAAATAAAGATGGTAAAAGAGCTTGATCCGAGAATTTGTCCCCCTATTATCCTTCAAAAAAAGGGCGATTTGCATCGCAGGCTTTATTCAAGAGAGGATTTTGAGAAAATATTCAATATCACCTACCTTCAAACTCCCAATTTTCAGACTATTGAGCTTTTGGAAGAGGTGATAAAAAACGGTCCATGGCTGCTTCTTAACACAGTTGTTGGTCTTGAGCATCGCATGCTGGGCAGCAAGTATCGCCATGCTCTTTTTGATGGATTTATCGCCGATGTGTCGATACGCTGGATCAACGATACCATGGGCTATGGCCTTTTCGCAGAAAATGTGATTGCAAAAGAGAGCTACATTGGTCAATATACAGGGATTGTAAAAAAAGGCCGTAGATTGAATGAATATTCTTTACGCATGCCTTCACGCTTTTGGTCTTTTCGTGCATATCTTTTGGATGCAATGATAGCCGGAAATGAGATGAGGTTTGCTAATCATTCAAAACAACCAAATATGAAGCCTATGTGCTTAATTGACCGATCTTTAGTACACATTGGATTTTTCGCTACGCGTCAGATTGAAGCGGGTGAAGAGCTTACCTTTAATTATGGAGTATAGTATGTATAAGAGTATAGTAGCCGTTGTTTTTAGTTTTTATCTGTTTTCTTTAAATGCTGAAGAGTTTATCTGCTCGCAGCCGGTTGTGAGCCTGCACAAAGAACCTCGAGTGCTTTCTGAAGTGGTTTCACAGCTTATCTGGTCTAACCAAGTTGAGGTAATTGAAAGCCATAAAAATGGCTGGGTGCGGGTGTTAAGAGACGATGGAACAACAGGCTGGCTGCTTCCTTCAACGCTTACAACTCTTGAAGGCGGGATATACCCTGACCCTGATCGTGCAGCTACGGTTACAAGCCGCACAGCCCACGTCTATCTTGTGCGCGATGTAAGAACCTATCCGCCGCTTCTCAGCTTGCCCTTCGGCTCTAAAGTAGAAACGCTACATTCCCTAGATGTGCAGGCCGAACGCTGGGTCGAAGTGCGTTTAATTAATGGCGAGGTGGGCTACATGCTGAGATCTGATCTGACACGAATAGATCGCCCCCTTGCTGTCGATGAGATACTTGAAGTAGCAAAAAGCTTCGTAGGCACCCCCTTTACTTGGGGCGGCCAGAGCGCCTATGGGTATGATGCGGCAGGCTTTGTTCAGATGCTCTATGGACTTGCAGGTGTAAACATGCCGCACGATGCTGCCTTGCAAGCTGCTGACTCATCGACTCGCGATGTGCCATTTAAGGCACTGGTCGCCGGCGATCTCGTCTTCTTCTCGCAAAGAGATGATGGCGTCATCGACCACGTGGGCATCTACCTTGGCGATAACGAGTTTATCCATGCAAGCCATAGAAATACGCCGCCTTCTGTTCAGATAAGTGCATTGGATGCTCTTTTCTGGCAGGCAAGTTTCAAAAAGTGTCGTCATTTAGGACCATAGAACTAAAGGCTAAAGGATGAAGTCTAAAGGCTAAAAAAGATCGAAGCCACTTTTTTAGCCTTTATCCTTTATCCTTTAGCCTTTAGCTTGTCCTTTAGTTAAGCAGCTTAATCGCACTTGCCCTCAGATCCCAGGAGTTATGTTCGAGCTCGGCATCCCCGCGCACTTCTACGCGCATGCCGCTATGGAAGGCAAAATCGCGAAGTTGGTCATTGCCAAAGCGAACTCGCAGCTCACCAGTGTCGTCTGCAAGTTTAAAGCCATCTCGACCAAAGGTTTCAATAATCGTTCCTCGCACGTGAGCTGCACTGTCATCCAGGTAGCCGTGCTTTATTGCATCAACGCTGAGTATATCGCTTCCCCAATCAGCAAAAAGTGAACTATAAAATAGGAGGCTAAATAAAAATATAATGGATTTATTCATAAAAGGCCTCCTAAATCAATTTTTATAATTATTTTTATAAATAAATTATTTAAAAATTAATTGCAAGAAGCTTTTGTGTATTATTCACCACTGAGCCACTGAGATCACCGAGGGAGTATGAGATAGAGAGCAGTTTTGATTATTACTGCTCAATGTTCTCAAAAGTCTCAGTGTGCTCGGTGACTCTGTGGTTATTTATGCAATACTGCTATTTCAAGAGAAAGAAGTTGCCGATGGCCGGACTTGAACCAGCACCTGGTTACCCAGAGTAGATTTTGAGTCTACCGCGTCTACCATTCCACCACACCGGCAGTGGGGATATAGTACTAAAAAAGCCCCTTTTCTGGCGAGCCATTATTTTCGCAGCAGCGAATGGGCCCGTTCTGGGGTGACCGTTACCTTTTCATCCTTTTCGCGATCGAAGCGCACCTGGATGCTGATATAGGGGTAGGGATGGCGGTTGTCAAAGTCGCGGCCTTCGCCCCTTTTATAGAGTTTTATAAAAATTTCTTTGTTAAACCATGGGGCACAGGCGACATCGCTACTCTTTTCAAAGCGCTGAAAGGTCTTATATTCTTTGTTGTCCTCTTTGTAATATTCTAGCAACTGCTGAATAACCTTGAGGGGCTGCTCTTCCAGGCCCTGAACGTAAAAATCAACTTCAGCGCCGATAAGGTGCTTTGAGGAAGAGCCCTTGGGACTTGGATCCATAAAGGCCTGGTGCGCAATGCAGGAGTGGCCTGAGGTGATGATTACCTTCTTTCCTGTGCTTTTTTGGACATGGTTTAACAGGTCTATAAGTATGGGGTAGATATACTCCTTGCCCTCTCGAAGAGGCAAGCTATGCTTATCCTTGCCGGAGCAGTCATAAAACCGGTTATACTCCTTGCCCTCTTTTGTCACAATATTGGGAGGGTTAAGAGGGCATCCCTTACAGCGAAAGTACTCCTTGGAAATCTGCGACGCTTCCCCATCTTTCGGCTGCCAGGGGTATGGAGGTAGGCTTTTTGGCTCTTGCATAGCCATTTCTTGGCCAAATTCATCCGAAATGCGCACTATGTATTCGCCGGAAAGATTTCTGTCAGAATCTGAGCTACAGCCAGTTACGATCATCAGAAGGGCTAAAAAGGCGAGGTGAAACATTTGGCTCCAAAACAGGGATTAGAGTATACTCGCAAGCAAGTATACTATTATTGCAGTTTTTTGTTTTGCAGTTTTTTTGAGGATCTATGCAGTGGATTTTGCAGTTTCAGCTTTATTTATTTGATCTTGACGGCTTGCTAGTAAATACCGAAGAGCTTCACTATAAGGCATATAAGCGTATGCTTCACGATAGGGGATACAATTTATTATGGGATTTTCCTAAGTACTTTAGCATTGCCCAGCAGGATGCTGAAGCTCCAAAGCGTTATATCTATGCCGAGTTTGACGAACTTTTGCGTAAGGAGCCTGACTGGCACGTGCTCTATGCTGAGAAGAAAAAGGCCTATGCCGATCTTTTAGAGACAGAATCTGCCCCCCTTATGCCCGGTGTTGAAGAGCTCCTGTTAACCCTTAAGGCAAACAACAAAAAACTTTGCGTGGTGACTCACTCAGCAAGAAGCTTTGTGGATGCCCTCTGTAGAAAAAATCCCCTGCTTTCTACAATTCCCTACTGGATAAGTCGCGAAGACTACAGCCTGCCAAAGCCTGCTCCAGATGGCTATCTTACAGCAATCCAGAGGTATGCCGCCCCGGGCGATAGGATCATTGGCTTTGAAGACTCCTCGCGGGGCCTGCGCTCCCTTATGGCAACGCCTGCCGTCCCTATCCTTATCAACGACATGGACGAAGAGTTAAGAAAGAGCTTTAGCGAGCAAGGGGTAAAAGTCTTCAAAACCTTTCAGGAGCTTAAGGATAACACTTCCAACTGCCGTTGTTAGGATAATAAACTTTAGCTAGGAAGAGTCCTTGAGCAGGAGCAGCCGACGGGGCAGCTCTTCTATCTAGAGCTTTGAAAGTGGCCTCAATGTCAGAAAGCTCCTTTTTGCCTGAGGCTACGTTGATGATCATGCCCACTATATTTCGCACCATTTTGTAGAGGAAGCCATCTGCTTGAAAGACGAGCGTCACTTTGTCGCCCTGTACTATCGGCTCTGCTTTTGTGATGGTGCGCACTGAATTTTTTGCTGCAGCGCCTGTGTGGGCAGCATTTGCAAAGGAGCGAAAGTCGTGCGTTCCTATAAAGAGCTTGCACGCATCATTTAGGCGTTCTAGGTCTATCTTGTAGGGCATATGCCAAACGTATAGGCGCTCAAAAGGGGAGACAATAGGCCCTAAAGCAAGGTGGTAGTGATATTCCTTGGCTGTAGCACTTCTTTGGGCATGGAAGTGAATGTCTACTTCCTCAACGTTCTTTATGCGAATATCTTTGGGCAGTATGCCATTAAGGGCCTTCAAGAGATACACAGGGTCCTGTTTTGTATGGACGCGAAAATGTGCCACCTGATCGAGGGCATGAACGCCCGCATCGGTTCTTCCTGAGCCAATAACGTTAGTGGCTTCTTTAACTAACGTGCATACTGCGTCCTGAACAAGCTGCTGGATAGAGAGGCTATGGTGCTGAATCTGCCAGCCGCTGTAGTTTGTGCCGTCATATGCTATGTGCAACTTATACTTATACATTATGTACCGCAGATTACTTCGGCAGCTTCATTTTTGGGCCGCAGTTTTTGCCAGAATGGGACTTTGACGGGGCCTTTTCGCGTAAGCGTTAGCTGGGCGATTTCAGGAGGTGCAAACCATCTGAAGGGAAATGTGGAGCCAAGGCCTCGGTTGACATAGAGGTGGCGATTGTCGATATGAAAGAGGCCGCTTTTAAATGTTTTGTTTTTTAATGGGGTTACTTTCTTCCAGATATAGGGGAGGTTTACCTGCCCGCCATGGGTATGGCCAAAGAGCAGAAGGTCGCCGGGATAATGTTCGAGCATATCGTATGAGTCGGGATTATGCGATAAAACGATTCCCGGCAAGGTGTAGTCGTAGTTTTTAAAGGCCTCTTGCGGCTGGCATTGGCCTGTCATGTAGTCGCCAAGACCGGTAACGTTGATTTGGGCTTTTTTTTTGCCAAGCTGCACTGTTTCATTGTGAAGAAGCTCGATACCGCCATTTTTTAAGAGCTCTTTGAGACCATCCAGCTCCGGTACAGGCGAGCGGACAATGGCTCCTTCTGACTCTTTGTCATCTAATGAAAAGAGGCGGCTAAAGCCTCGCATGATAACAGGGATATGAGATTCTACCCTACGAAAACGGCCATCTTTTCCAAGGGATACATATTCAGAATAGTCGTGGTTGCCAAAGATAGCATAGCTGCCAAGGGGGGCCTGTAAAGTCTTTAAGAAGGCAACCAGGCGTTCCGGCTCTTCTAAAACGCTATAGGTAAGAAGATCGCCTGTAAAAACGATAAGATCGGAGCGCAGATTTTGCACCTTCTTTGAAATGCGGTCCAAAAAGGATTGCGGCGTATCTTTAGAGAAATGCAGGTCGCTAATTTGGGTAATTTTTAGCCCTTCAAGCTCTCGTGGAAGATGGCCAATCGGTATCTCTCGGTGCGAGGTGATAAGAAGGCGCGGTTCTATAAAGCGCGGCCAGATTCCGATGATTGATGCTACGCACCATACGTCCCAGAGCCGTTCGATAAAGGCAGGTGAATTTTTAAGAGATGAAAGTTGCAAAGGAATAAAATTCCTTGGGTAAGTGCACCTACTCCCAATGAGGGAGCAGGCTTATATCTATATTAACGACTTGCGTGGGCAGCATCCGAAAGATGTGCGGAGACTTTCTTTGTCATCGCGAACATGTCGATTTGCTGACGTGTGCCGAGAACCTTTGAGAGCTTCTCATCTGGGTTGATCATGCGCTTTGCTTTAGCATCTTGAAGTTTATTCTTCTTGATGTATTCCCAAAGTTTTTTTGTAACTTCAGTACGTGGCATTGGGCCATTGCCGACTACAGCGGCTAATGTTTCTGAAACCGCTACTGGTTTCATCAATGCTGACTGCTTTTTCTCTTTTGCCATAGGTTTTTCTCCTTTTTGGTTAAGTTAAGTAAACTGACAAACCCATATATGTTTTCCCTATAGTGCACTTTATGTCTAGTGCAAAAAGGTAAACTTTAGCAGAAAATGAAAAATTATGGCTTTTGGAGCCGAAATTTGGTACATTTTTTCCACTTCAGCCTCGTTTTTTACGCTTACGGGGCTTTATAGTCAACCAAATTAGGGAGGTTTGATGAGACAACAAGCGATAGTATACGTTATGCTACTTTTTCAATTTTCTACACAAAGCCAGGTTATTGCGATGACAAAAGATCAAGAACAAACAAGCCCTAAAAACAGTCCAGAGCTTGCTATGAATACATTAAAGAGCCAAATCGACGAGCTTTTGCCCGTCAAGCTGACGATCGAAAATGCGGCATCGTTTGATGAAAAAGCTGCCATTGCATCTTCTCTTCCCAGCGTAAAAAAATTCTTAGATGAAAATCCAGAGCTTAAAAAGGCTTTAGGCGGCCTCTCTAAAGAGGATCGCTATCTGATAGAAGTAGCTATTGGATTGAATCAGGGGCCGATTTTATTTAACGGCGACTATTCAAAAGAGGACCTTCAAAAGCTTGCTCGCACTCTTAAGGACACAGAGCGCTTCTATAGCTATATGGGAGGTATTGCCGGCTATCACGTAACGACGCTAAAGCTCATGTACGACCAGCTGGCAAAAAAGCAAGACCCTGATACCACAAAAATTCTCATTCCCCCAGTGACAGATATGCGCAAGGGTGGAAAAGATCTTCAGAAGATGGTGTTAGATGGTATTTATTCTATCGATCAGATGGCAGAAATTTATGTAGTTGGCGGCGCGGGCGACCGGCTTGCGCTTGTTGACGAAAAGACAAAGGAGCCGCTGCCTGTTGCACGCCTTCAGTTTTGCGGACATACTCTTTTAGAAAATCTTGTTCGCGATCTTGAAGCGAGAGAATATCTTGCCTACAAGGTTACCGGAAAGCAAACTACAGTTCCAATCGTCTTAATGACATCAAATGAAAAGCGCAATGACGAACTCATTCAAGCCCTTTTGAAGGAGAGGAACTATTTTGGACGTCCTAAGGAGAGCATATATCGCCTTTTGCAGCCGCTGACCCCTGTCATTGCAGTGGACGCTTCCTGGGCAGTTTCCCGGCCATGTGAACTTGTGCTGAAGCCTGGAGGCCATGGCGTCATCTGGAAGCTTGCCGATGAATATGGCGCATTTCAGTTTCTTGAGCAGCGAAAGAAGAACTATCTGCTTGTAAGGCAGATTAACAACCCGCTTGCCGGACTTGATACCAACCTTTTTGCCTTGGCAGGCTACGGTGTAAATAATAAGATGGGTTTTGGGTTTGAATCGGTTCCCCGCCTTCCCAATATGTCTGAGGGGATGAATGTGCTAAAAGAGAATAAGGGCCTTTTTGCTATTAGCAATATCGAATATACCGACTTTGCGCAAAAAAAAGCAGCTTGCCCCGATTTTGCCGAGATTGCAGATTCGCCGGATTTTCCTGCAAATACCAATATCCTCTTTGCCGACATTCAGACTGTAAAGAATGCCACGAACAAATTGCCGGTTCCTGGCTTTTTAGTGAATATGAAGCATCCTGTAGATACCTTGCGCGATGGCAAGAAGGTAGTTTTGCCGGGCGCTCGCCTCGAGTCAACAATGCAAAATATCGCTGATGTGATTGGCTCAAGCGATAAAGAGAAGCTCAAAACGTTTGTTCTCTTAAACGATCGTTCAAAAACTATGTCTGTAACGAAGAAGGCATTTGATGGAAAAGCCATTCAAGAAACTCCGGAAGGCTGTTTTTATGACCTCATGAAAGAGAATGTGCGACTGCTTCAGTCCTGCTGCTCGTTTGATGTGGCAGAATTTTCTTCACCTGCCGATTACATAGCAAATGGTCCGAGTGCAATATTTATCTATCATCCCGCATTAGGGCCTCTCTATTCCGTCATAGGCCAAAAGATCCAGCAGGGAAGGCTTGCAAATGGCTCAGAGCTTGAAATCGAAGCGGCAGAAGTTTTAATCAATAACCTGTCAGTTGATGGAAGCTTGAGGATTATAGCTGAGTGCGTGACAGGCCAAAAAAATGGCAAATCGGGCAATCTTGAATTTAGCCCAAATGTTGGATGCATTGTGCTGAAAAATGTGCGAGTGAAAAACCGCGGCATCGATAGATCCGTTAAAAATAGCTACTTCAAATCGCAAATTAAACGCACAGAATCGGCCAAGATTGAGCTTTTAGGCAACAGCGAATGCATTGCCAAGGATGTGGCGTTAGACGGCAATTTCGAGCTTGTAGTGCAGCCGGAAACAAGGGCAGTAGTAAGTCAAGGGCCGGATGGCAAAGTTTTAGTGGAGGTTCAACCTTTGTCTAAGAAGCATCCTGATAGTCTTTCATATAAATATGAGGTTAATGGCGAGGGGGCTCTCAAAGTTTTGAATCGTGGATGAGTCAACTTAAGTCCTTTTTTTCTTGATCTCGATCTCGATCTTGATCTTGATCTTGATCTTAATTTTGATACTTTTTCTTGATTAAGATCAAGATCAAGATCAAGATTAAGATCAATTGATCAAGATTAAGATCAAGATCAAGATCAAGATCAAGATCAAGAAAACAGCGTGAGGGGCACGCACGGGCACATTCTTGAATCAGGTTATGTAAATGAAATAGAACTATTCACGTCGTGAAGACGTGAATAGTTGTTGGAAAGGATTATACTTTCTTAAGGAAAGGGAGCGTGCATGCAACAGCGCTTGCTGTAACTGCCGCGCCGCCAAGAATGTAGAGACCGATTTTGTACGCTCTAGATTCCGCTCTGTAGGCAAGGGCGAGTGTGCCAAGGCCTGCAGCTAAAAGAACTGCATTAAAGCCAGGCTTTGAAGAGACTGTATTCCATGCGTTTGAAACAAATGCGGGAACTTTGATGCTTTGCACTTTTGCTGCAACAGCTGAAATTGTTGGGGTTACTGCGCCTACAACGCGTCCACCAAAGTTTTTAGCCTGTGAACAAACGTTTGCGGCGCCTGTTGTCACTAGGTTGATTACGTTACATACTTGTGTACTTACTGCATTCAATATATTGCTCATAGACATACCTCAGGGTGAAGGCAATGGTTTAAAAAAAATAGGAGGCTTGCATTGCAAGGTGCTCCTCGGTACTTGTCAAACTTTCCCAACAGTTAGGGAAGCCAGATTTCATACCATTGGTCATGAGATTTCGTATACGCGATAAAGCCTTAAAAAATCAAGACCTCGTTTTTCTCGAGTCTCTACCGCCACTGTAAAATCATGATGGTAGAGGTTCTTTTTCTAACGAGTGCAGTTTAGCATACCGCGCTTTAAGATCATATAAAGCTGACATAAATTCTTCTATTTTCATCCGTTTTTTTGGATCGGGATCCAACAGATGCGCCACAATCGCGATAAGATCTTTCTCTAGCGTATTGGGGCGGCTTTTTCCCTCTTTTGTAAGGCGGGCAAATGCCTCCTTCTGCAGTCGTATGGCGGTTTTTCTCAGTTCTTTATAGTCGCCCTTTTTCTTAAGAGCCCTGTAGGTGATAGAACCCCAAGGAGTTGCATCCTGAAAGAATACTTCGTAGATCATCTCGCCAATGGCGTACATATCTTCTGCTTTGGCAAGAAAGAGTGGGTCGCCCTTCATGCCAGGGTTTTCAAGCAGGTCTGGGGCAGTGTAGCGCAAGGTGCCATAGCCTTTTCTTCGCTTTCGTTCGTAGTACTCCTCTTTTGGCACATAGGTGTGGCCAAAGTCTATGAGTCTTGCTTCGCATTTTCCATTCGACTTTTTGCGATACAGGGCGTTCTTTGCCTTTATATCGCGGTGTACATTGCCGTCAGCGTGCATTTTCTGAACTGTTTTGCCCACGTCTTCAAGCACTTGAATCATCTCTTCAAGTGTGATTTTTTTTCTCCATTCTTCCGGCCAGTAGGAGGTAAACGTGTAGAGGTCATGATCGTAGAGCTTTTGAATTATGACCGTCTTTACTTCGTCGGGCCGAT
Source organism: uncultured Chlamydiales bacterium (assembly GCA_963826935.1). Taxonomy (GTDB): domain Bacteria; phylum Chlamydiota; class Chlamydiia; order Chlamydiales; family FEN-1388; genus SZAS-7. The sequence continues at coordinate 1,265,607 of CAWGYH010000002.1, forward strand.
TTTTTGACTTATAGCGGCACCAGGTGATGTTGTCGCCATACATAAACTCATACTGAAGCTCTGAGTGGGGGATGTATTCATCTGCTTTATTTCTAACGTGAGCCACGCTTCTTGCTTTTGCTGAATCCTCTTTAAGCAGCACGTCCACGGCATCCGATACCCGTTTGAATGCGCCTTCTGCCTGAAGTTCGCCATAGCTTTTACTGAGTATTGTAAAGGCATTTCGTAGTGGATCAAGGACGCAGGCGCGTTTTGCTCCTAGGTCTTCTGCTCGCATGTAGATGCTGTCTGTGCGGCCTTCAAGTAGTTTTAGAGCAGCATCTGCAGCAATCGATACCTGGAGCATATCAAGCGGCTCGAGCTGATGCCTTTCAAAGGGGACTTTAGAGATAACAGAAATGGCACTTGCAAGCTTTTTGCTTTGAGGAGTGTCAAGCTCATTCAAGGCGGTTATGTAGTGCTCTTTTGTAATCTTTCTGCACTCACACTCTTCTACAAGGGCTTGATCTAGTATCTCAGGGTTATTTTGCACTACTGCTTCTTGTGCTGCATATTCGCAGTAGAGGTTCTTGAAACTTGCGAAGCTCTTTTTTGCTTTCGCATCGGTGGCAAGATCGGTATAGAGGGCAAGCTCTATGGTTTTATCTTGCTTCACGGCTGTTCTAAAAAGCTGTTTTGCTTTTTCAATTTCTTTTGAGCCAAGCGCTTCTCTTATGTTTGTGAGATTTTTTTGAAGCTCAGCAACCGTTCCCTTTTCAACGATTTTTGCAAATAGGTGATGAGGGATGGACTTTCCTTTTGCGTGCGATTTCGGCTTTGTATGGCCTCTAAGAGAGGCTAGAGACGCATGGGCTCTACTAGAGATGCTCTTTACTGCTGCCATTATTCACTCCTTAATTCAACATTTACGCTGTATAATAGAAAAAATAATTTCCAACGAACAAAAAAGTGAGAATTTCACAAAATGGCTGTCCCTGTTATAATAAAGCTCACAATTTAGGAGATAGTATATGGCAGAAATTGAAGAGCGTCTTAAGTTACAGGAAGAGAGACTTGCTTCAATGTGGAGGTATCTTTGACTTAGGTCTAAAAGAGACCCAACTTGAAGAACTCGAAGTCGAAATGACCCTTCCCTCCTTCTGGGAGGATCAAACCAGAGCAAATCAGACGATAAAAAAAGCAAATATCTTAAAGTCGTGGCTCGATCCCTATAGGGATCTGGTAAGACGATGCGGGGATGTTCGTGCCTTAATTCGGGAGGCGATTGAATCTCAGGATATAGCATTTTTAGCTGAGCTTAACGCCGAGCTTATAGCAATAGAAAAGGAAATCGATGATCTTGAGACAAAAAAGATGCTCTCAGGTGAAATGGACCCCTTAAACTGCTTTTTATCGGTAAACTCCGGAGCCGGCGGAACAGAGGCTTGCGACTGGGCACAAATGCTTTTACGCATGTATGAGCGATGGGCTGCAAAGCGAGGATGGACAGTAGAAGTGATCGATATGGTTGAAGGCGATGTTGCGGGCATAAAAAGCGCGACCATCAAGCTTCAGGGGCAGTTTGCCTATGGCTATGCCAAGGCAGAAAAGGGCGTACATAGGCTTGTGCGCATATCGCCATTTGATTCTAACGCAAGGCGCCACACAAGCTTTGCAGCGGTGGATGTTACGCCGGAGATTTCAGATGACATTGAAGTTGAGCTAAGGCAAGAAGACATCCGCGTCGATACCTATCGAGCATCAGGCGCCGGCGGCCAGCACGTCAATAAAACAGATTCAGCGGTTCGCATGACCCACATGCCGACAGGTATTGTGGTATCGTGTCAAAATCAAAGAAGCCAGATCCAGAACCGAGAAAGCTGTTTAAAAATGCTTAAATCTAAGCTTTATGAAAAAGAATTACTTGAAAGACAAAAGAAATTAGAGCAAATGTCAGATGAGAAGAAAAAGATTGAATGGGGTAGCCAAATACGAAGCTACACCTTTCAGCCCTATACGCTTGTCAAGGATGTGCGCACCAAATTTGAAAGCGGCAACACCCAGGCAGTGATGGATGGGGAAATTGATGATTTTATACATGCCTATTTAAAGGAGTTTAGTAGTTAATAGTTATGACAGATAATCAACGATTCAGCACCCCAGAAGAAGAAAAAGAGATACCAGGCCTTACAGTGCGCTATACGCTGCCTCAAGATGCTGATCATCTGAAAGCGTGGCTTTTAGATCCTGAGGTAAGTACTTGGTTCCCAATGGCTAATGAATTTGAAGTAGACGATGCCGCCCGCCGCTGGATCTCCTTTAGCCGCGTGCGCTCCTCCCTTACTGCCGAGCTAAATGGTGTTCCTTGCGGAATCGTTACCCTCTATGTACAGGCCTATAAAAAGCTTATGCATCAGTCTGAGTTTGGTATTATCGTCGCAAGCGGCATGCGCAACAAGGGCATAGGCTCATTTCTTATGCGCAGCATGATGCGCCTTGCTAAAGAGCAGTTTCACCTCGAGCTTGTCCACCTCCAGGTCTATGCCGAAAACCCAGCCATAAGACTATATAAACGTTTTGGATTTAGAGAGTTTGGCCGCCAAACACACTGGATTAAAGAACAAGATCGCTATGTCGGGCGCATCTTCATGGAACGATTTCTGTAATTTTTTCTTTTAGCGCATAAGGCTTGAACGCTAGAGCTCGGGCATGGTACTATATCGGCCTCTTCTTGATTGGGAGTTTGGCCAAAATGACGTGCAATTTTACTCAAAAGCTACAGAATCTTGTGGGTTCGGATCTCAGGATTCGTATCAACGATAACATCTCGACGATGCTGCATGTGCAGTGGAAAAATGATGCCACCCACTTGTCGATGCATCGCATGTTTTTAAAGGCCCCACACACTATCCAGAAGGCACTTGCAAGCTATATCCGACGCCCGAGTTCGAAGGTTTGCTCGCGTGTTACTGCATACATCGACAAGCACATTGCATCGCTTGATCATGCACACTTAGTGATGCCTGAGCGCCTCCAAACTGCCGGATTGGTCTACAACCTCCAGAAGCTCTATAACAGAATTAATAGACGCTACTTTGCAAGCTCGCTTGATCTAAAAATTACTTGGTTTGGATCGCCTAAGGCCCGAGTGCGCTCAAAATGTACTCTTGGGGTCTATCATGGGTATATAAACCTTATTAAAATCCATAGGCTGCTTGATGCTCTAGATATTCCGGAGTATGTTCTTGAGTATGTGATCTATCACGAGATGGTGCATGCAGCAATCCCTGCCTATGTGGGAGATAATGGACGAAATTGTATACATAGCAAAGAATTTAAAGCGCTAGAGCGCAAGTTTGAACGGTTTGAAGAAGCAAATCGCTGGCTTGACCAGCACAATAAAAAATTTTTTATATCTGAAAAGGTGAAATCTCATGGCCGGACACAGCAAATGGGCAAATATCAAGCACCAAAAAGCCAAAGCAGACAAAGTAAAAGGCAAAATATTCTCTCGTATCTCTAAGGAGATCATCAACTCTGTAAAGCTTGGCGGACCAGATCCAAAGAACAACCCGCGCCTGCGCATAGCACTGCAAAAGGCAAAGGCTGCCAACGTTCCAAACGACAATATCGACCGCTGCATCAAGAAGGCATCAAGTGCCGACCAAGAGGCCTACCATGAGATGAGCTATGAGCTCTACGGCTATGGCGGCGTCGGCATTATCGCTGAAATCATGAGCGACAACAAAAACCGCATTGCATCGGACGTTCGCATTGCCACAAACAAGTGCGGAGGCTCTATCGCCCATCCAGGCTCAGTTTCGTTTAACTTTGACCAAAAGGGCATAATTCGCGTCTCTAAGCATCAGGCAATAGAAGATGAGCTCTTTTTAGCTGTAAGCGATGCCGGAGCCGAGGACTTTGTCGTAGAAGATGAAGAGTTTGTCGTTATTTGCGACCCAACTAACTTTGATAAGGTAAAAGAGGCAATCCACGCTATCGGGGTAGAGCGCATGGACGCAAATCTCGAAATGATCCCCAAAACCTACATCGATTGCAACGCCGAAACTGCCAAACTCAACCTGGCCCTTATCGAGTGGCTAGAGGGTATTGACGACGTCGACGCAGTCTATCATAACATGAAAATCCCGGATGAGTTGCTTAATGCGGAAGACTAATTGGCTGTAATTTAGAAAACAAGTTGACTTATTTTTAAAACTATATTATGCTAAATTCTTTGTAATTAATAATAAGGAGTTTACGCATGTATATATCAAATCAACAGCAAGTCGGTATATGGGGCATTGCCTGCCGCCGCGCTTATCAAGCTGCAGAAGAGACTACTACTTCAAAAACCTTACAAACAGGTTTTAGAGTCTATGTAAAAGAAGACTGCAGCCGCTTTGCTTGGCTCGTCCTCAATCTTATCGGTAGAGAAGTTGAAATCGATGGCCAAAAGTGTATCTATGGCCGAAAGAGCTTCCGTGGTTTTGCCACTAGAATGAATGAGAAGGATTCTGATCCATCGAATGTCTTACCATGGATTGCAACAAGGTTGCAAAGCCTTCAAAAAAAGCCCGAATCTAGTTCCTCTGAGGTAGTAACTTCTGCCACTAAAGAAACTGAACTTGTTGAGACTACAGTTACGCCGGCCCCAAAAACTTCAGCTTATATGGATATTGAAGAAGATGAAGTAGTTGAGCTTACCCCTAAAAAACCTGAGGTAAAGACTTCAGCTTATATGGATATTGAAGAAGATGAAGTAGTTGAGCTTACCTCTAAAAAACCTGAGGTAACAACTTCTGCTTTTATGGAAGTAGAGGACGAAGTAACTGTCTATACTCCAGCTCCTCAAGTAGGTCAGCCTGAAGATGCGGCTGCCCCTCGCCCTGCAACACCTTTAGTGGATGCAGACCGTTATAGCCATGAAGATATCGATTCATCAATTTCAGTCTCTGAAGATGAGGAAGAGCTAGATCCACGAGATATTGCTATGGACCGTATCGATACACTGGGTGAAGCAATTAATTGGAGCGCTACGCCAACGCCGCTCAAGTATGCCCTTACGCGAACCTACAACACGGTCAAAGGCACAGACAATCATCCTCAATTCATCAATGATCTTCGTACTTTAGGCTATCACATCAGCCGCGGTGAAGTAGTAGCCCAGAGAAACATCTAGTTTTTTTGTTAAAGATCAGTTCTATTTGCCATGCTACTCCTTTGTAACAGAAGGAGTAGTATGAGCTTCTAGCCAGCCAAAATAGAGATACCTAGGGCTACGCTCCGAGTCCTACGTAGAGGCTCTGAAAAAATAGGATTTCTTTCGACCGCAGGTCTTTGGAGTGCTGCGATTTTTCGCAGCTTTAGATTTTGCACACACCTTAGTCGCAAGATCGCTTAAGGCTTACAAAGCATCTCTACCGACTCATGTAGATCTGTTGTAAGCTTGGGCGGCAAGGAAGTAAAGGTGTGTGGTCGGAGTAAAAGCTCGAGAAAAACCGCAGCACTCCAAAGACTTGCGGTCGAAATAAACGCATTTTTTCACAGCCTGCCTAACCTTTTCACACTATATCTAGGCTTTAATAGGCTTTTGCAAAGATGGCATCGAGGGTTGCGGGCTTGCCTGTTAAGATGCATGTGCCGGTTGTGCCAGATTGCTTAAGCGGCAGGCAGCGGATGGTGATTTTTAGCTCATCTAGCATCGCTTCACTTTCTTTATCGCCGCACCACTTTGCAAGGACAAAGCCGCCATGGATTTCGGGTTTGTCGCTATTTTTTGGGGTGAAAAAGGCTTTTAGCTCATCAAAGGTTTTGATGTCAGTGCGTGTGTGGGTCTGCTGCTGCTCTTTTGCACGGCTGAAGTAGCCTTCTTGCATCTCTTGGAGGAGCTTTTCTACCTCGCTGCCCAGGTTTTGAACAGGGTAACTTGTTTTTTGCGATGGGTCTAAATCTCGCCTTGCTACCATGCAGGCCCCGTTTTCAAGGTCGCGAGAGCCAACTTCGATTCGAAGCGGCACGCCCTTTTTAATCCATTCCCAGCTTTTGTCGCCGCCTCGAAGGTCGCGCGCATCGATGTGGCAGGCAATTTTTCGGCCCATAGAGGTGTGGCTTTCAAGTTCGGTTTTAAGCTTTTCAGCGTAGGCCATCACTTCAGCCTGCTTTTCAGGCTTGTTGAGGATGGGGATAATCACAGCGTGATAGGGGGCAACTCTTGGCGGCAGCCTCAAGCCGTCGTCATCTGAGTGGGCCATGATAAGCGCCCCGATAAGGCGCGTTGTAACGCCCCAGGAGGTGGTGTAGCCATAGTCCAGGCCGCCATCTTTGGTGTCAAAGCGGATGTTAAAGGCTTTTGAGAAGTTTTGGCCAAGGTAGTGCGAGGTACCGGCCTGAAGCGCTTTTCTATCCTGCATCATCGCCTCAATGCAGTAGGTGTTGACAGCGCCGGGAAAGCGCTCGCCTTCGCTCTTTTCACCTAAAATGACAGGAAGGGCGAGGTGCTCTTCAGCAATTTCGCGATACATTTCGAGCATGCGCTCTGTCTCTTCTCGCGCCTCAGCTTCATTTGCATGGACGGTATGGCCCTCTTGCCACAAAAATTCAGCAGTTCGCATAAAAAGTCGCGGCCTTAGCTCCCAACGAACGACGTTTGCCCACTGGTTGATAAGCAGAGGCAGATCTCTCCACGACTGGACCCATCTTGAAAAGGCATCGCCGATAATAGTTTCGGAGGTTGGGCGAATGACAAGGGGCTCCTCAAGCGGAGCTGTAGGAATAAGCTTGCCATCTTTTTCTTCAAGGCGATGGTGGGTAACAACCGCGCACTCTTTAGCAAAGCCTTGGACGTGCTGCGCCTCTTTTTCTAAAAAACTCAGAGGAATAAAGAGGGGAAAGTAGGCATTTTTGTGACCGGTCTCTTTAATGCGCTTGTCAAGGGCGTCGCGAATAAGCTCCCAAATGCTCCAGCCCCACGGCTTTATCACCATACATCCTCGCACGGGTGAATTTTCTGCCAAATCTGCAGCTTTAATTATCTGCTGGTACCATTCTGCATAGTCTTCATCTCGCGTTGGGCTTATGGCTGATTTGCGCGTCTTGGTCTGGTTCATGATCTTCTCTCCATTTGAGGTAAGGATATTACTAAATTTCGAGTACAATTTCTACTAAAACTCTAGACCTCTTGCAAAATTATGTTTGGCGACAAATTATGGCAAATTAAAATATTCACTTTATTTTAATTTGCTAATTATTTAATGAGAGGGTAACCTTTAGGAGTGTAAGACGCTATGGAACCTCAAGCAATCGGCGCAAATTCAGCTGAATCAAGACCAAATTTTTTCCCCCCAGTGGTTCTAGGAAGCCGCGAGATCGTTACACGCATGCGCTCGGTATCGCTGGGTGGTGAAGAGGATCTACCGCCTCACACCTCTCCTACGGCACGACGCAAATTAATACAGGCAATAGAAAATAGAAATTGCCGCAGTATCTATGAGGACGCGCTTGAATTTCCGCCGCTTGAACTTTCTGTCTACATAGCGGCAATCCTGCGCGAGTCCTTACCTGCTTATAACATAAAGATTCTTGCTAGCTGTTTGCTGCGGCTCTCTTTTAGCTTTACGACTATGAACCAGTGCTCAAAAGTAAGTTGGAAACGCCTTACAGAGACGCTATCTGCCGGGGCATCTCTCGACCAGCTCGCAACTTTTTTGAAAGAAGATACTCTTTCGACTCTTTCTAAGGTAGATTTTGAGTTTTTAAGCACTACGTGGGATAAATTAGCAGCGGCCTTCAGATTTTGGGATCTTTCCCTTGAAGACGAGGTTGTAGATTGTGCTGTAGAGCCTTGGCTTGCTATGCACACTGCATATGCAAGCGTGACAGTTGCACTTGTATTTTGTGCCTACATGACAGCTATCCACAAGCCTGCAGAATGCAGTCTAGATGGGCTTGTTAGAGAGCCGTATGTGCAGCAGTTTATGCTAAGAGTCATAGCTAAAATTGCCCATACCGATACGCCCTTTTACCTTTTAAAAGAACTTGATAAATGCTTTGAGACTACTAAGTGGCGCTTTTTGCAAAATATTCCACTTACCGCTGTTTGTTTCCTTGAAACAATCTTAAGTGAGGCACAAATGTCTTGCTTGGATCCTCACAACCCACGAGAGGACGCTCTGCTTGTGCTCTTTGTTGCCGATTGCATTGTCTGTAAGTCAAGAGATTGCGATATTGTATTGTTTGGAAAAATCTTTAAAATGCTCGCATCTCTTGAGCAGTATGATTTTGCATTCGAAGAGGATAAGGTCACACTCATTGAAAAATTATTAGCGACGACTTGGAAGACATCAGTAGTTACTTTTACATGCGATACTGAAGGTGTTGCTGCTAAATATTTTGAAGCAGTTCAGACGCTCTTGGATGTAATGGAGCCGGTTCTACATAAGAGTTGTGGTCAGGATGCATCGAAGTTCAGTGCAAGCCGTAATAATTTTTTTGTTAAAATAATTACAGCGTTTTTGAGAAATTACCGCGAATTTGCTGAATCTAATTTAAATGAGGAACGAGATCCATCTCGCGATCAGGTGGCACTAACCATAAAAGCTGAGGTTATTAAGTTCATTTTTGATGTTATTTATCCGCAACTTGATTCACAAATATTAAAGAATACAGTTTGGGAAGCGATTTTAAATTGCTTTTCAACTCACAAAGTGATGAATGATAATGAATTTGAAGTTGAAGAGTTAGATTTCGACGGCCGTGAAGTCTTGGCCTTTACTAAGGATGGAGAGACCTTTGTTGTTCCTCGGTATTGACAAAAAGGCCTCGAGCCCCATTGTTATCGAACAAAGATCCAGTGGCCTGCGATGCGCTCGGGCGGGGCTTCGCGCTTTATTTTAGCGCGCGCTTCGCGGATTCGGGTATCGAGGATGTCCTGGAGTGCTTTTCGCTCTTTTTGGATGAAGTCGTAAGCCTCTTTTGAATAGCGCGTAGAGTCATTTAAGAGCTCTTCTAGTTGGTGAGGGCCTATTCCCATATCGGCAAAAAGCTCGGCGTTCTCCTTTTCCATCTTTTCGATCTGGTCGCGAAGTTCAGAGAGCTTTTTTTCGATAATGCTGATTTTTTCCTCATCCATAAAAAACCTAAAATTCTTTGTAGTTATCTACAACCTGCTGCCAGATAGCAGCGGCTCTTTTTTGTCGCCGCTCTTTTTTGTCGCTGATTGATTGCGATCCGCCAATATGTTCCATATCGATTTTTGGGCTGAAGGCAAGCTTTGCGGGGCTAAAGCAAGTCGAACGCTTCTCTCCAATTTCTGTTGACACCTCTTTGGGAGGGGGAAGAAGGTCATATGTTTCAAGGGCGAGGCTATGGATATGGGTTGGCCGTTTTGCCTTTTGCGAAAGTAGGTAAAACATCTCTACAGACTGCGGGTCAAATGGCGCGATTTCAATGGCTCCCTCAGCACTTTTGCGATCGCGTCCGCCGCTTGGCGCCAGGAAAAAAATGTGGCCGCCCTCGTTTAAAAGTTCTTCAAACTGGGCGAGCGCCTTCTGGTTGTGGGCAAGCTTTTCGCCCTTTTTTTCGGGCGGCTCGTCCATATGGCGCTTTGAGAAGATGCAGATGAGGTTTCGTCCCATGCTGAAGGGGACGGCGAGGGGATCTGTCACCACGCGATGGCCGGCTACAAAAATCATATCCCGGGCAATCTCAGGGTACTCTTTTTCGAGTAAAAGGCTGATTATTTGGGGGTCGATTTCTGTCTGATGGTTTGCAAGTAAAATTACATTTTCTTTGCGCTTAAGTGCCTCGTCGATGCTTTTTAGGGCATCTGTTCCAAGTACTTTTGAATGTGTAAAGTCGATGAGGGGTCGAACAAAATCAAGACCCATCTTGTAGTAGTCTACAGGATCTCTTACCGCCTTATGGTAGGCTCCAAATGGGTGGCTTGATTTGAGCTGCCTTCCCACAGCTTGCAAGTAGGTTTTAAAGGTGTCGACGCTTGGGTCTTTTGCTGCCTGTGCATAACAGGCAGAAAATGGCATAAAGTCGTCGACAATAATTTTTGGAAGGCCAATTTCACTGCAGATGGCGCGAATTTTATCTTGAAAAGTCATCACACTTCTATCGGCTTTTGGTTGATTGTTGAGATAAAGTGATAATCGTTAATGTGAAGCGTGTCTAACACTTCAAAGTCAAGACGCGCATTTAATGATTCGGCAAGCTCCTGGAAGTACTGCCTGTCGCCATGGGAAAGGTAGTGGTAGAGATTAGGGTGTACCACAAGTTTTAAGGCAAATTGCTGCTGGCAGTTTATTGCCTTCTTTATGTTGCGCTCTATATCAATAGAGATGCTTTCATGGCTCTTTACGCGGCCGGAGCCATTGCAGTAGGGACATGAGGTGAACATAGTTTGCGATAGCGACCCTCTGCTTCTTTGACGCGTCATCTCTACAAGGCCAAACTCGCTCATGCCGAGGATGGTGCACTTTGCAGAGTCCTCCTTCATACAGTCTTTTAGGTGCTCAAGGACGCGGCGCTGGTTTTTTCTCGAGCGCATATCGATAAAGTCGCAAATAATCAGGCCGCCGATGTTGCGAAGGCGAAGCTGCCTGGCAATTTCCTGTGCCGCTTCCAGGTTAATGCGAACAAGGGTCTCTTCCACATCTTCGGACTTAAAGTTTGAGCTTCTGCCGGAGTTTACGTCTATTGTGTGCATAGCTTCTGTTTGGTCAAAGAAGAGGTAGCCGCCGGAGGCAAGCCATATTTTTCTTCTAAGGCTCTTTTCGATCTCTTTTTCTACGCTGAAGCGCTCAAACATAGGCACCTTGTCGCGGTAGTATTCGATGCGAAGGGGATGCTCTGATTCATAGGGCGCATAAAGGCGCTTACAGGTTTGATAGACGTTATAGTCATCAACAAGGACGCGGTCGAGCTTTTTATCGGCTGCAAGCAAGATGGCGCGCTTAATAAGATCAGACTCTTCATACAAAAGCTGCGAGCCGGGAGCTTGCTTAAAGCGCTCCATAATAGTCTGCCAGCTGTTCATAAGCTCTTGCGTTTCGGCAATAAGCATCTCTGTTGTGGCATTTTGGCTTGCAGTTCTGCAGATAAGGCCCATGTCTTGCGGCATCTCAAACGAGCGAATGGTTTTTTTAAGGCGATCGCGAAAGCCTCTATCTTCAATCTTCCTTGAAACGCCGCGGTGAGGGGAGTTTGGAAGTAAAACGAGGTAGCGGCCGGGAAGCGATATTTTGGACGTAAGGCGCGCGCCTTTCGTGCCAATAGGCTCCTTCACCACCTGTACGATCACTGACTGATCAGGCTTTAGCACCTGGTCAATCTTGAGGTTTATGGATTTGTTGGTGTCAACTGCGCTTATGTCGTAGTCGAGATCAAAATCCATATCAAACATTTCTTCGAATTTCTTTGTGTTTTCGATGATGTCTGAGATGTGTATAAAGCCATTTTCGCCTTCGCTGATGTCGATAAAGGCGGACTGGATGTTATGTAAAATATTAGTTACATGACCCTTATAGATGTTTCCTGTGATCTGACGCTCTTTTTTGCGCTCGACAACAAGATCATGTAAGACGCCGTTTTTAAGCAAGGCCAGGCGCATTTCCTTGGATTCGATATTTAATAAAATTTCTTGCATTTTTTCCTCGTTAGCAAATTGTAATTGTAGCAAAGAACGTCGTTTTGAGATATTATTTTTTCCTTATGCAATTTTCTGGTTTACGAACATTTGGCGGCTCACTCATCGTTGCTGGCACATCTATAGGTGCCGGAATGCTTGCTCTTCCCGTCGTTACCGGGCCCTCGGGCTTTTTTCCATCGATCGCAACGCTTGTGGCCTGCTGGGCCTTCATGACTATCACAGGACTGCTTTTTGCAGAACTTTCTTTATGGCTAAAGAGCGATGCAAACATCTTAAGCATGGCTAAAAACACCCTTGGAAAGCCGGGCCTTGCCGTTACCTGGGCCCTCTACCTCTTCCTTTTTTACAGTTTAACCATCGCCTACATGGTTGGGGGGGCAAACCTCTTGACGGAGCTTTTTGGGCCTAACACTTCAGATGTTTTCAGAATTATACTCTTTTCCGTTGTAGCAGTAGCCATTGTCTCGCTAGGGAAAAAGGTAATTGACCCCACAAACCGCCTTCTGATGATAGGCCTTTTTATCGCCTATGGCTGCTTTGTGGCAATAGGCTTTCCCCAGGTAAAGCTCGAGCAGCTTTTTGTTTCAGACTGGAGCGCTGCGGCTTTTGCTCTTCCTGTTACCTTTACCTCGTTTGGCTTTCAGGGAACAGTGCCCACACTTGCCTCCTGGATGCATTATGACAAAAAAAGGCTTCGCCGCGCTATCTGCATTGGCACTAGTATAACGCTTCTCATCTACATTGCCTGGCAGGGGCTCTTTTTAGGGATCGTGCCAAGAGACGGCCCAAATGGCCTTATTGAGACGCTGCAAGAGGGAAGAGATGCCGTATATCCCTTGCAGTACTTTACAAACAACCCCTGGATTTGGGGCCTTGGACGAGCCTTTGCCTTTTTTGCCTTGACGACATCATTTTTGGGCGTAGGCATAGGCCTTGTGGACTTTTTGGCTGACGGCTTAAAGCTTCAAAAGCAAGATAATAAAATTCGGCTGCTTCTTTTGGCCTTTGGCTTTCCGCTTATCTTCAGCCTATGCTTTCCCCATGTCTTTTTGCAGGCCCTTGGCCTTGCAGGGGGCTTTGGCTGTGCGGCGCTTTTGGGCGTCCTTCCCATACTTATGGTCTGGAAGGCAAAGTTTTTTGATGGGCAGCCCTTGGGTGATGCATCGTGGCTCTTTAGCCGCAAATTTTTTATATTTTTGCTTGCTTTTGTTCTGTTTGAAATGGTTATTGAGTACATAAATTTATGAAAGAAAAATTAAAAGTTTACATAGAGCGTATCCGCGACGGCGCAAGCGACGAAATTAATGAAACCTTGCAGCCTAAATTCATGGACGTTAACGAAAAGGAGCTGGCCTTTGAAAAGCCGATAACCCTAATCGGCGAGGCCTACGTTACAGATGACTACCTTATCGTCACCTTAAGCATTAAAACCGAAGTGGAGCTTGTCTGCGCAGTCTGCAACGAGCCTTTTTCTTTTGATGTTGCTATTGACAACATGATGCATGAAGAGCCTTTAGAGGGTATCAAGGACGCAAGCTTTGACCTTTTGCCTCTTGTCAGGGAAAACATCCTTCTCTCGATCCCCTTCTATCCCCAATGCGGTCTCACGAGCTGCAAAAACCGTGATGCTATCGAGCCCTACCTGAAAAAAGCAGGACCTGCGGCAGCTGAGAACAATCCTTTCAAAGATTTACTTTAGATAGAGTAAAAAAGCCGCGAAGAGCGCGAAGAAAGCGAAGAGACCGCGAAGATGTTCTGAGAAATAAAAAAATCATAAAACACAGAGTCACAGAGAACACAGAGAGAATAAAAAAACTATTTATTTTATTTTTCTCTGTGTTCTCTGTGACTCTGTGTTTCAATTATTTTGTGTTATCTATTTTTAGCCATCTTAGAACCAGGCCAAAAATCTTCGCGGCTTCTTCGCTTTCTTCGCGCTCTTCGCGGTTTTGCACTCGATAAAAGTACTTGTGTTTTATCGCCTGATACGGTAGAGTATTTGCAACATTTGTTAAGGAGTAATTTGTCATGGCAGTACCACGTAATCGCCACTCTAACGCGCGAAAAAATTCAAAGCGTGCACACCACGCAAAAAAACCAAAATGCTTGTCGCTCTGCACTAACTGCGGCACACATAAAGCCCCTCACGTAATCTGTGGCTCATGTGGTTGGTATGCAGGCCGCCCTGTTCTTGCTGAGAAAGCATAAAGACCACAATGGTCCTAAAGATCGGCGTAGATCTTATGGGGGCAGATGTGCCCCCGTCACATATTCTCGAGGCTATAAGCTGCCTTGATCCTGGTTTTTATCAAGATGTTTCGCTCCTGTTTTTTGCGACAACAGAGGTAGCACCTCTTTTCGATAATTTTCAAAAAAAAATTAGAAATTCGTCGCTGCAGATTGTTTCCGATGTTGTAACGATGCAAGATAGCCCCGTAAAGGCGCTTCGCGAAAAGAAAGGGTCATCCCTTTTTGTGGGCATACGTTCATTAAAAGAGGGGACGATCTCCGGCTTTCTCTCTGCTGCAAACACAGGCGCCATGCTTGCTGCAACAAGACATGAGCTTGATCCCATGCCGGCAATCAGCCGGCCGGCTCTTCTTTGCGCTATCCCTTGCGATACGGGCGATGTGGTGATGCTGGATGTTGGCGGCAATGTCGAGGCAAGTACTGAGTCTATTATTCAGCATGCAAAGCTTGGGGCAGCCTATGCCTCGGTCGTATATGGCATCAATCGCCCTAAAGTCGCTACTCTCAACATAGGTGAAGAGGTTCTAAAAGGCACCCAGGAGCTAAAAAGCGCGGTAAGCCTCCTCAGCAGCCAAACCCTTCCCTTTGATTTTGTAGGCAATAAAGAGCCCTACGATGTATTCTCAAGGCAGGCTGATGTTTTTGTGACCAATGGCTTTAGCGGCAACCTCTTTTTAAAAACCTGTGAAGCGGTCTCAGGCTATATCTTCAGCAGTATTCACAAAAAATATCCCGAGCTTGTTTTTAGTGATATCATCGATAATGACCAGGGAGCCATCGTTTTGGGCGTAAAGCAGCTTGTGGTTAAATGCCACGGCAAAGCCTCCCAAGAGGCTCTAAGGCAGGCCCTCATCCAAACAAAGCACCTTTTACAAATCGATGCTCTGGCAAAAATCTCGGCCGAGATAACTCTTGTAAACAAATAAAAAAAAGAGCATACCAAAGCGGGAAACCTCATAACAGAAGGATACTCCTATGAAAGCTCTTTCTCTTTTGCTCTCCTTTTTTACAATTTTCGGCACTACTATTCTCTTGAATGCCGCTTCAAAAGACTCGTCATATGAGACAAGTACAAGTACAAACAAAAAAATAGGCGATTTTCTGCTCGCAGGCTTTGGCCCCAAAAAAAGTGTTGCCCTTTCAAACAATCTCTACTACTACCCAACAAATAAAGATGGAGAGGATCTAATGAAGGACTGGGCGCTAACTGACCCAATCCGGCTGCTTCGCACCAAAGACTGGGACCGCTACGTCCTTCTTAACCTGCGCACCGGCGAGTCAGCCAAGTGCAAAATCTACAACTGGCATTAATGGCCTCTTATGGCTAAAACCCTTATTTTTTTGGGATTGGGGCTTATTGCACTAGGGGCTATTATCTGGCTCCTAGGGCTATGCGGCATAAACTTTGGCAAGCTCCCCGGCGATGTCTCAGCTGCAAAAGGCAAGGTTTCTGTCTACTTCCCCATCACCACCTGCATTATCATTAGCATTATTTTAACAATTTTGCTTAATCTCTTTTTCTGGTTGAAGAAATAGCTCATCGCCCCGCCCTTTTTACTGTAAACTTCTTACTTGTGCAAAAAATATTATCCAGGCTATAATGAGTAATAGTATGAGCAATAACCAAATATATCGTTCAAGGTATTAACCATTATGGGAAGAAAAAAAAGCATTGTGCTTCCTTCACTACAGCGTCTACTAGGTAAGCTAGGAGAAAATATTCATTTAGCAAGACTACGGCGCAATTTTTCTGCTGAGATGGTTGCAGAGCGTGCGGGCATTGCTCGAAACACACTGCGGGCAATTGAGCGTGGGGAGGCAAATGTAACATTTGGTGCCTATGCTAATGTGTTGCTTACCTTAGGCCTTGAGAAAGATCTTGGATTGATTGCTAAGGACGATGAACTTGGACGCAAATTGCAAGATGCTGGACTGCCGCTAAAAGCACGTTCGACAAGGATAAAGAAAAAAGATGAACAAAAATAAACAACGACAAATTGAAGTATACGCTCATTGGGAAGGCCTTTCTGAACCTGCGTTGATGGGCTCCCTTTCAGCAGTAGCCTCCCGTGGTAAAGAAATCTTCTCATTTGCCTACAGCGATAACTGGCTTACAGGTAGCCAGGCTCATGCTTTGGACCCATCGCTTCAATTGTTTAGCGGCCCACAATATGCCCCCGAAGGCCAGGAAAATTTTGGTATTTTTCTGGATTCTTCACCTGATCGTTGGGGGCGCTTTCTTATGGATCGCCGTGAGGCTTTGGCTGCTCGCAAACAAGAGCGTAAAGAGCGTCTACTTTTGGAATCTGATTACCTTTTAGGCGTCTATGACGAACATAGAATGGGAGCTCTTCGCTTTCGCACAGATCCTAAGGGACCATTTTTAGACAACAATAAAGCCATGGCCTCACCTCCTTATGCATTCTTACGGGAATTAGAGCATGCTAGCCTTGAAATAGAAAAAGATGATGCTGAAAAAAATCCAAAGTATTCAAAGTGGTTAGAGATGCTTGTCATGCCAGGATCCTCCTTGGGTGGCGCTCGTCCTAAGGCAAGTGTTGTGGATGAACATAAGCATCTTTGGATTGCAAAATTTCCTAGTGGCAACGATAACCAAGATATTGGTGCTTGGGAAATGGTCGTCCACAATCTAGCACAAGCAGGAGGGATTATCACAGCCCAAACTCATGTAAAAAAATTTACATCACGCTATCACACCTTTTTGAGTAAGCGTTTTGATAGAACAGCAGATGGCAAGCGCATACACTTTGCTTCAGCCATGACCCTTCTCCAACGTTCTGATGGCGATGATGCACACAAGGGTGCAAGCTACCTTGAACTTGCTGAATTTATCATGCAGCAGGGCGCAACAAGTACGCATGATCTTGAACAGCTATGGCGCAGGATCGTTTTTTTTATCTGTGTTTCAAATGTAGATGACCATCTAAGAAACCATGGATTTTTACTTACTTCTCATGGCTGGGTATTATCGCCAGCGTACGATGTCAATCCAGTAACTACCGGAAATGGGCTAAAGCTCAATATTTCAGAATCCGATAATTCACAAGATCTTAGTTTAGTCAAAGAAGTAGCCCCCTACTTTCGAATCAATGCATCCAGGGCATCAACTATAATCCGGGAAGTGATCCACGCGGTAAAAGGCTGGCGCAAGGAAGCTGCAGCACTTGGCATATCTACTAAAGATCAAGATCGCATGGCTCGAGCTTTTCGCATTGCTGATAGGGTGTAACTTGCACTACTCTTCTAACTTGCCGGCAAGGGTGTCGCAAGTGGCCATTTCGAAGGTGACTTCTACTTTGGAAAAGGGTTTGGGGATTTGCATCCGGTCCCAGGTGTTTAGCGTCCAGAAGGAGGAGGCGCGCCAGCGCATGGCTACGAGGGGGGCGTTTGCCTTTTCTTGAATGTAGAAGATGCCGGGCTTTAGGGTGTGTTTGGGGCCTCTTGGGCCGTCGGGAGTGATGAGGATGGCTCTGCCATGTTCTATTGCCTCTAACATCTCAAGCAGGCTTGTATGGCGCTTGTCGTGGGCGACATAGATGGGGCTTACGTGGGCGTAGGTGGTGACATAGGCGCCAAGCACTCTTCCATCGCGGCTTTTACTTACGACAACACTTAAGGGGTGGGTGGGAAGTACTCGGCGTACGAGGGGGGCAAGCAGCAGCTTGTCGTGCCAGAGAGCGATAAGGCAGCCTGTAGAGCATGCCTGGGTAAGCTCCTGAGAGCCGGTAAGGCGTATGCGCAAGGTGGCAAAAAGCAGGCTGGTTATGCCGCGAAGCAAATAGCCAACACAAGTAAGCACCGGGTCAGAATAGAAGATGCGAGAGATAAGAGGCGGTCTTTTTTTCTTAGAGGAGCTCACAAATTGCCTCCACAGCATTTTTGATAGGTGATTTATCTGTCCTAACGTGCTTTTTTAGCTCGTCGCACGCATTTTGGCACTCTTGATAGCGCTTGGGATCTTCTTCATAGGCTTCAAGGCAGGCTGCTATATCTTCTACTGTAACAGGAGGGCGAATGCGCTCAAAAAAGAGCTCGCTATTAGCCAAGATGTTGACGATAGAGAAGTGGGCCATTTTGCTTATTTTCATCACATACTTTGCCATGAGGTGGTTTAAAAATGAAAGTTCATAGGTTACCACGGTGGGAACCTTATGGAGGGCAAGCTCTAGGGTAACGGTGCCGGACTTTGCAAGGGCAAGGTGGCTTCTTCTCATAAGTTCGTAGCGCGCGTTAAAGGGAACAACTGTTATGCCATTTGGGAGAAGCTCATGCATATCCTGGCCGCATGATACTGCAAGCTGCGTGGTTGGATGCTTTTTGCAATAGCTTTGAGCAGCCTCAAGCTGTTTGGCAAGGTTTCGCTTAATTTCTGCCGGGCGGCTGCCGGGAAATATGGATAAAATTGGCCTGTCAGGATCAAGAGAGAGGGTTTGGGTTTTATCCTGTTCAATCAGCTGAACGATGGGGTGGCCAACAAAAACGGTTTTGAGCTTGGTGTGTGTAAAGTAGCGCACCTCAAAGTCAAAAAGAGTAAGAAGCAGGTCAAAATAGTCTGCCATCAGATCGGCTCTTTCCGGTTTCCAGGCCCAAACTGTGGGTGCTACAAACTGCACAATTTTTCCCTTATAGCCTTTTTTCCTAAGCGCTTTTGCAAGCTTGATGCCAAAGCTTGGCTGGTCGATAATCAGCACCATTTCGGGCAGCCGTTTGAGAATTTCGCGCTTTACTGTATAAAATGAAGAGACAAGGCGAGGAAGTGCTTTTAACACATCGCTAATGCCCATTACCTGAAATTTCTTCATGGGGATGATGCACTCCATCAACCCTTTTGAACTCGGGCCGCCAACGCCCCAAAAGTGATATTCCGGCCTTTGTAGCTTCAACTCTACAAGGAGCATGGCGGCATACAGGTCAGCGCTTGTCTCACCAGCAAATATAAATATATTTTTATCCATGTGTAGCTCGCTTTAGGAGGATGAGGTTGCGGCTATAAGGAAGCAGGGCAATAGCCGGTCCCAAAAAGTTTACCCAGTCGCCTACAATAAAAAAATAAATTGAGCTTACAATAGCCCCAAAAAGGCTTATCCACCAAAAGGACTCATTGAACCTGGATTCGGCAGTTGAAGACGATAAATCGGCACAATCTTCAGATTCTGCCTGCCACCACTGCACCCAAAAGCGCAGGGCATAGCATGAAATGCCAACGAGGCCAAAAAGCTGAAAGAGTGTCGGCACCTCAAGAGAGAGGCTATCTGCAAGGAAAAAATAGCTTATAGTAGCAAGCAGTGCAGCAATAAGCATTAAGATAACCTGTTTGAGGCGTATCTGATCCTCTTTTTTACCAAGAAGGTTTAAATTTCTCCAGGAAAGTATGCTATTTAATGCCTGTACTATGCTGATGGGGAAGTTTAGCTGGAGGAGAGAGTGGATCAATAAGATGATATTTCCGGAAAGTGAAAGCTGCCAAAAAAGCTTTGGGGTATAGCTTCGGCCCTCTTTTTCCGCTGCGATCCACTGCACAAAAAAGCGAAGAGCAAAGGCCAATTGAGCGATGAAGCCGAAGGGGTATAAAGCCTCGCGAATCTCATCTGTCATAGCGCGCTGTCTATTTCGTAGGAGATTTTTCGCTTTCGCATCCACGCTACAGCCAGAAGGTCAATAATGGGCTTTACGCTTCTGTTGAATAGATGGTATTTGCTCTTGCCGCGAACCCTTTGGCGATGGTGGACTAAAACCTCTTTTGTGATAAAGCCTTCCATCTGAAAAAGGGCCGGTAAAAAGCGGTGCATGCCGCAAAAGATGGGTATTTTTGAAAAACAGCTAGCTCGCATCATCTTAAGCGAGCAGCCGGTATCTTGCGTTTTATCGTGAAGCACTTTGGCGCGAACTTTGTTGGCGGCAAAGCTTATAAGGCGCTTGTAGAAGGGGTCTTTTCTTTTTTGGCGACTTCCAGACACAAGGTCGCACTCCGGGCAGTTTGCGGCGGTTTCAATAAGGAGGGGAATATCGCGCGGGTCGTTTTGGCCATCGCCGTCAAGCGTGATAATCCATGTTCCGCTACTTGCTCTGATGCCGGCGGCAAGGGCGTTTGACTGCCCATAGTTTTTTTTGAAGGATATAGCTTGAACGTATGGCTTTATAGCGCACAGCTTTTTTAGTATGCTGCTACTGGAATCCGTAGAGCCATCATTTATGAAGATACACTCCCAGCGGCCTTTGTAGGCGCTCATAACCCATTCGATCTCTTCAAAAAGGGGGACGATATTTTCAGCTTCGTTGTAGATGGGTATAACGATGGAGTAGAGGATCATGGACAGTCCTTAATGGGGGTGATGAGCCTTCTTCCAGCTAAGGTAGAGGTCTTTTAGCTCGCTATTTACCTGGCTTCGCACATAAAGAAAGTCAAGCGCCAGGCGAAAGTCTTGCGGCGATGAAAAGCGGGAGTGAAAGCGAGGTTTGCCGTTCAGCGGCGTCAGGCGATACTGCGTGGTCATGATGTAGTGGGCGATTGCCACAATTTTCTTTGGAAAATGGGCAAAAGAGGAGGTGGTGATGCCGCGCAGAAGCGAATTTGACAGGTGGATAATGTCGCCAAAGCTAAGTGGCATCTGGCGGTCTTGTGAAAGGGCAATAAGTTCCTGCTCAAGGATTGGAAATACAAGCGCTGCAAGAAGTTCTGCTCTATCAAGAAGAGCGTCTGACTTAAGATGAATTTCGTCGACTATCCCTAAGTAGGTGTAGGCAATTTCTTGCGAGGGGCCGCAGAAAAAGTGGTGAAAGCAGGGAAAAAGGGTCTCTAAAAAGTTACTTTTTGCCATCAGGTGAAAGAACTTTGTGGCATGTCCCGATTCCAGCATCTTAAATACCTCTTCCAGGACGCGTGCCGGGGCGCTTTTTAAAATTTCTTCCTGCAATTGATGGAGCGCCTTTTCACTCTTTGGGTCTACGTGAAAGCCAAAACGGGCGCGAAATTTGAGGAGGCGAATCATCCTCACCGGGTCCTGTTTAAAGCGCACATGCGGGTCGCCAATTGTGCGAAGAAGCTTGTGGTGGATATCTTCATAACCTCCAACATAGTCTAAAACGGTGTGGGTCGTAGGGTCGTAAAAGAGTGCGTTGATGGTAAAGTCGCGGCGAAGTACATCCTCTTCAGGCGTTCCCCAGCGGTTATCGCGCAAAATAAGTGTGCTCGAGTCCGGATCGCCTGCCCTAAAGGTAGAAACTTCAAGAACTTTATTTCCAGATCGAACGTGTGCTAAACGAAAGCGCTGGCCAATAAGCAGGCAGCGCTTGCCAAATAGTTCTTTAATCTGCTCCGGCCTTGCCGAAGTTGAGATGTCAAAGTCCTTTGGCTGCTTTTGCAAAAGCAGATCGCGCACCCCTCCACCCACTAGGTAGGCGGTGTGGCCGGCAGATTTTAGGCGGAAGATAACGTCTAGCGCGTCGCGATCGACGTCTACATGCTTAATGCGGTGCTCTTCCTCGGTGTATATTTTCGGTCCCATAAAAACGCTTATATGGTACTCGTTTTGGCTCTTTCCTGTAAATAAAAACCCCGTGCCTCTGCCCAATGGGGTCAACTTAAACACTTTTTCTCTTAATCTTGATCTTGATCTTGATCTTAATCTTTCTTTTTCGGTCTGAAATCGAGATCAAGATCAAGATCAAGATTAAGATCAAGATCAAGATTAAGTGGGGGCAGGCACGGGCACGGCTGTAAACCCCCATCGGAAGCACAAACTATTTTTTAACTAATTCTTCAGTAGATTTTTAGGTAAAAGCTAAGGTAAATTAAGAGGAAATACTCACAGAAGAAAATAGCATGGCAACAGACAATTCAAAAAATTTGGTTCCGAAGCTTTTTGGCACGGACGGCATCCGCGGTCGAGCAAACTCCTTTCCCATGACGGTAGAGCTTGCACTAGCTCTTGGCCGTGCTGTGGGCAAGATTTTTCGCACCCATCCCGGCAAGCACAGAGTGGTAATTGGAAAGGATACGCGCCTCTCTTGCTATATGTATGAAAATGCCCTCATCGCAGGGCTCTGCTCGATGGGAGTCGATACGCTTATGCTTGGGCCGCTTCCAACGCCGGCTGTTGCCTTTATAACACGGGCTTATCGCGCAGATGCTGGGGTTGTTATATCGGCATCTCACAACGCATTTTATGACAACGGGATTAAGTTTTTTTCTGCAGAGGGCTTTAAGCTGCCCGATTCCTGGGAGCGCCAGATGGAAGAGCTTATCGCTATGGGGCCTCAAGCCTTTGAGCAGGACCTTCCACGCGATCAGGAGATTGGAAAAAATGCCCGCATTAACGATGCTGACGGCCGCTATATCGAGTTTGTAAAGGCTACCTTTCCGCGCAAACTATCACTAAAAAACCTCAAAATAGCGCTGGACTGCGCAAATGGCGCAGGCTATAAGGTGGCGCCCCTTGTCTTTCGAGAGCTGGATGCAGATGTGTTTGTTGCCGCAAATACTCCAAACGGCTTAAACATCAACGACGCCTGCGGTGCGCTCCATCCCGAACTTGTGCAAAAGTCCGTAATTGATCATAGAGCCGATGTGGGCATTGCCTTAGATGGCGATGCAGACCGCGTCATCATGGTGGATGAAAATGCGCAGATTGTCGATGGCGATGCTATCTTAGCAATATGTGCACGCGATCTTATGCAGCGCGGCGAGCTTCGCAACAGCAAGGTCGTTGCTACGGTGATGAGCAACTTAGGCTTTATCGACGGCATGCAGCAGCTCGGCATCGAGGTGATAAAGAGCCAGGTGGGCGATAGATATGTTATTCAGGAGATGATCAAACACGATGCAGCGCTTGGCGGAGAGCAGAGCGGCCATATCATATTCCTCGACCACAACACTACAGGAGATGGCCTTGTGTCGGCGCTTCAGGTGCTTCGCATTATGATTGAAACGGGAAGCAGGCTCTCTGAGCTTGCAGCAGCCTTTAAGCGCTATCCACAGATATGCCTAAACGTTAAAGTTGCATCAAAGCCGCCATTTGAGCGGATCGATGGCCTTAAAGAGGCTATTGAAGATATAGAAACACACCTTGGGCCAAGCGGCAGGGTGCTTGTTCGCTATAGTGGAACAGAAAATATCTGCCGCGTTATGGTCGAAGGGCCAAAGCGCAGCCTTATCCAGCAGTATGCACAGTCTATTGCTGCTTGTGTCAAAAAACATATTGGAGTGTAGCGTATGTGTGGGATCTATGCCTATTTGGGCCACAGAAATGGCGTGAAAATTGCCCTTGATGGCTTAAAGCGTATCGAGTATCGAGGCTATGACTCAGCAGGCCTTGGCTGTATTGTAGACGGCAAAATCGCCTATTTTAAAGAGGTTGGCAAAATTTCAAGCCTCGAGCAGATGATAGGTGATCTTACCGCATCTAACGTCATCGCCCACACCCGCTGGGCAACACATGGCAAGGTAACGCGCGAAAATGCTCACCCCCATCTTGACAATAGCGAAAGCGTGGCTGTAGTGTTAAACGGCATTATCGAGAACTTTCAGCCCTTAAAGCAAAAGCTTATGTCAGAAGGCGCCATTTTTCGCTCAGAAACTGATGCTGAAGTGCTGCCGCACCTCGTTATGAAACTATACGATGGCGATCTGTTAAAGGCAGTTCAAGAGTGTTTGGTGCTCGTTCATGGCTCCTATGCCGTCGCCTGCATTCACAAAGACCACCCGGATGAACTTGTCGTTGCAGCAAATGGCTGTCCGCTTGTTATTGGCGTAGGGGCAGGGGAGACCTTTGTGGCATCAGATTCTAACGCCCTCATCCACCACACCCGCGAGGTGATCTTCTTATCCGATGGCGAACTTGCCAAGATTACGCCCGACGGCGTTGAGATCTACGACGCATCAATGAGCCAAATCTCAAAAGCGACCCAGCAGCTGCTCCATAGCGTAGATGAAGTCTCAAAAGGCGCCTACGATCACTTTACATTAAAAGAAATATTTGAACAGCCTCAAACCATCCGCAACGCCATGCTTGCCCGCTTTTTTGAAGAATATGGCACAGTGGCCCTTGACGGCTTAAATCTCAGCGTAAACGACCTTTTGTCTATCCAGCGAGTGCTCATTGTAGCGTGTGGCACCTCCTGGCATGCAGGATATGTGGCAAGCTATATGCTAGAAGACCTTGCCCGCGTGCCAACGCAGGTAGAGGTATCATCAGAGTTTCGCTACAAGAACCCCATCGTTCCTGAGGGCACCTTTGTGATAGCGATTAGCCAGTCCGGTGAGACGGCAGATACCATTGCCGCCGTTCGCGAGATAAAAGCAAAAGGCGCCAAAGTGCTTGCAATCTGCAACGTCCAGGGCTCAACCCTTGCTCGCGAAGCTGATGGCTGCCTCTTTTTGCGCGCAGGAGCCGAAATTGGCGTCTGTTCGACAAAAGCCTTTACAAGCCAGCTCGTCGTGCTTTCTCTTTTTACCCTTCTTATGGCTCGCATGCGCCATATGAGTAAGCTTGAAGGCCAGCACTACCTTCACGCCCTCCAAGCGCTGCCGCTGCAGGTCCAATCTGTACTAGAGGCTGCCCCATTAATTGAAAAAATCGCCAAAAAATATAGCAAGTATAACGACTTTTTCTTCCTGGGACGCCGCTATATGTTCCCAACAGCTCTAGAGGGTGCACTAAAGCTCAAGGAAATTGCCTACGTAAATGCAAACGGCTATCCGGCAGGCGAGATGAAACATGGCCCCATAGCGTTAATCAACGAAACCTGTCCCACAGTTGCCCTTTGCGCAGACAAAGTGACCTACGACAAGCTGATCAGCAACCTTATGGAAGCAAAGGCGCGAAACGGCAAAATCATAGCCATCGCCCACGAAGGAGCAAAAGGCATCGACCACGTAGCCGACGACATCATCTACGTCCCGGATACCTGCGACGAATTTGCCCCCATCATCACAACAGTCGCCACCCAGCTTTTAGCCTACTACATGGCAAAAGACAGGGGCGCCGACATCGACAAGCCACGCAACCTGGCCAAGTCCGTTACGGTGGAGTAGGTAAGCTAAGGAAAACTAAAACGAGGTCAGGCCTGACCTGGAATACGTGGAGGATGTGAAAAAATGCGGTTTTTTCGACCGCAGGTCTTTGGAGTGCTGCGATCCTTCGCAGCTTTTACTCCGACCACACACCTTAATTGCAAGATCGCCCAAGCTTACAAAGCACCTCTTGTAAGCTTGGGCGGTAAGAAGTAAAGGTGTGTGGTCGGATCAAAAGCTGCGAAGAATCGCAGCACTCCAAAGACCTGCGGTCGAAGAAAACGTATTTTTTCACAGCATATCCGGAGGACGAACCCGGGAAATATCCCATGTAAAAATTGACCCGCCCATTGGTGGTGTTACTGTTCAAAGTTTCGCTTTATGCGAACAGATGCGGTCCATAAGCAAAATTCGATTAGTAAAAAAACTTGGAACAATAACTTCTATCGCCATATTACATGAAATTCGATCATGGATCACGGATTTTATCCATTTAGATGCCTAGAAGATATACAAGAGTAATTACATAGAAATTTACCGTCGATAATAAAAGCTCTACACGATAGAATGTTTTTCTATTTAGTAGGGAGAATTGTATGAACGTTGGTAAATGTGACAATTGGCTGACACCTTGCGCACAAGCACTGGGCCCTGATCCATTTATTGGTCAGTGGGCTTTAACAGATTTAGTTTTAGGCTATCTTGACATCCAGGAATTACAAGGTGTTAGGGAATTAAATAGATGGTTTAATCGCGCTGTAGTGATTCGCGTCAAGAGGGAAGATCTTGACTTGGTATGCAAATTCCTGGATTTGCTGAGTACAGAGCTGCCTGATATAAAGATCAGTGATGAACAAAAAGCAGTCATTAGAAACGGCAAGAATTTAGCAATACACGCAGCCGCCATTCGTAACTTGCGAGATCAAATTATACAAATATGTAGGGTATTGCCTGAAGATCGAATAGTTGCATTAAGGGACAGGTTTGCAGGTCAAAGGTTGCCCTATTTATTTCAAAACTTATTTGCAATATCGCTGATTTATCAACGATTAGATTTGAAGATGCGTACTCATTATCACTGTGCTAGGGAATTGCTCGAAATGAGAGAAATTGATCAAGCACTTGCGCTGAAGGACTTGATTGATCAGCCGTTAAAAGATAATTTATTACAGTCTGCTGCATTGCAATG
Source organism: uncultured Chlamydiales bacterium (assembly GCA_963826935.1). Taxonomy (GTDB): domain Bacteria; phylum Chlamydiota; class Chlamydiia; order Chlamydiales; family FEN-1388; genus SZAS-7. The sequence goes on from CAWGYH010000002.1 coordinate 1,291,713, forward strand.
TGTCGGCAGAGAGTTCGTTTTAAATCAACTTGTATTTGCTGCTAATGGTGTACAAGCTGACCGATTAACTCAACGTCAATTTGGAAGAGCTATTCAAATAGCCGGTCCAATTGAAAGTCAAGAAAGACGTACTCTTACACTTCACGTGCTTAACTTTGACCGTGCCTGGCTCCATGTTAGTCAAGGGGACGTTTGGAAGGGGCTTGAGTTGCATAAAAGAGCTGGTGTAGATGCTCGTAGGGACCCACGTATGGATTATAGAGATATTATAGATAGTGCATGTCAAAGGATGTCAAAAGTTTTGTTTAATAAAAACCTGGTTCTGGCCTTGGACGTTGCAAATGAAATACATGATCATCAGGAAAAGGCTGCAGCTCTTCGTGATATATGTGTTGGATTATGCAATCAGGATAAAGTCCAGCAGGCGATTGAATTGGCATTTACCATAGCAGATCCAGAAGAGCAAAAGCGTGCACTAACCGGGATGTGTGATGTTTTTCTTGAAAAGGGCGACTTTGTTGGAGCTATGAGGATGGCTTTTCTCGCAAATGAGATGATGAGGTCCCTAATACTTCCGATAATTACTCATAGATATGAATCTTCGGGTTATAATAAGCTATCAATAATGAAAGGTATAGCAGAAGCTGCTTGCGATTCGGAAGTAGAATATATAAAATACCTACTGTCTATCGCGTCAGATAACAATTTCTTTATAGACTACCTCGCTTACGGTTATGTAAATAGAAATCTTAGCTTTAGTGAGATTTCAAAAAAGGGTATTATACAAAGCGAGCGTATATTTGCTGCGATGTGCGCTGTTTTGGCCTACAAGGGCGATTTTACAAAAGCAGTTAGAGTAAGGGACTCAATAACTCATTCAGAATCAATGCGAAGAGTAGCGCTTGATAACATAGTAGAGCACTTTTGTCTGGCGGGTAGAGTACATGATGAAGCAACAATGGCAGCTTTAGCAGATGCATGCACTGAAGAAGATGTAGGCTATTTAACTGACAAATTTCCTCGTATTCGCCGCAACCTTTACCGTTGATAGGCGACGAAAAGAAGAGCACTTTATCACCTATTTATTCCTACATAAGAATTTAAACTGCAAAGGTTTAGATGGCACCAAATTAGCAGCCATTAAAGATCGGATACCTGCTTCTATGCCCTGGATGTTATGTGTCAGGGGTAAGTTTACAGAGGCGGTCGAAGCGGTGAAGTCAATAATTTCAGAATGTGTATCTGATAAGACGCAGATGATGGCTAGAGATGCTCTCATTGCGTTGGAAGAAATTATTGAATTTACCACTAAAAAAGGTCATGAGCCTTCGGCGATTCTGTCATTGTTGGATATGTTTATCTCTTCAAATGAGTGGAAAAAGTTGATAGCTGCCTTGATTCTTGAAATTAATAAATGGAATTCAGATGAAATGAAGCAATTTCTAAAAAAAGATAAAACCGAAAAAGAGCAATCGCGGGACTATAGAATGTATTATACTATTTCAATGGTTTTAGAGGTTGGCAAAATAGATGTTGCAGAAGCGTGTTGCGATGCAATAAAGAACGACGAAATAAAGCAAAAGGCTTTAGACCTAATTGATGCAGTAAGAGTGAGATAAGTACGAAAATAATGTATCTCGTATGTTTTTTTAACTAATATTTTGTTTTGGTTTAGGTTTTAAGCCTTTTCTTAGTTGCTGTCATCTGCTATAGTTGTAAATAATTTCTATTTTACTTGTCACTTAATATTCATCTTGATATGGTTTTTCAGCAAATCTTAGGAGTAAGCATGGAGCCATCTTTACCAGTTGGAATCAACGCGACTTCCGTGGGTTTTCAAATACATAATTTACCTAATGGTCTTCAACATACTGTAGCAAGAGATCTACCTACAATAGATGTACTATCTCTTAGTAAAGTATGCCGTGGAACGCACCAAAAGTATTTTCCTATATTTGAGCAGCGTGTTGGCAGGACAGATGAAGGTGTTGCGGTTCTTGAAACCCTTATGCGTAGATGTCGGGTAGTGGATCAAGTACCAGGATTACGTCAGCTTGGTGATGAGGTGTGGGAGCTGCCAAAAAATCGCAAAGTAGTCATTCTTAGTACTCTTGTTGCAGATAATTGGTATACCGATCTAGCACGCTTGCCGCTACATAACGTATTTGATGCTAACGGTAACTACACCCAGGGCCAAATTGATTGTTGTCGCTTATTGGTGCATATTCCCATGAAGAGGAGGCCGCAATATCTTGAAGGCGATAATTTCGTCATAACCGATGCAAGCGTTGTGAATAGGATGAGACATACTGACGTAATATGTTATTTAATAGCGTTTGAATCGTGTGATATCGCCTCCATGGAACGAGCCTACAAGGATATCCCTTCAAGAGCGGACTCTGTAGGCATCCCAAGACCTGGGCGCCCTGATGCTACGTATACAAGAATAGACTTTCTGATAGGGCAAGCGTGCCGTGCCCTATTCGCACTTGACCTTGTGCATACCCAGCAGCCTGAACATTCGAAGCGCGAAGCTGCGGCAAAAGTGCAGCGATCGAAAGTCTTATGGAAATGTATAATTGAAGATTGTAAAACACTCCCACAGTACAGCAATATACCTAAACTGTCTCCAGCTCTCGAAGAGTATCATCAATTCTTTGAACAGGTTGGCCGTTCCGATTGCAAAAAGAGAGCCTATTCATGCGTAAGCAATCAAGTGGTAGATGCACCACAAGGGTTATACGACTTGTTAGAAGAGCTTGCAGACCCTTCCCGCTTTTCTCTCACTTCTTATCAAGCAGTGTGGTCAAGGCTTTTCAATGGATATGTGCCTACCTATGCAGCGACTGTGTCATGTCTCCTCTGCCATCTTATAGCTAGACATAGTCCACAAACAGAGCGTGAGTTCTTTACGCAATATTTCACATTATTGAGAGAACGAAGCCCGCAAAATTATGAGATTTTTCATCAAACGTTTGAAAGGCTTATACGCATATATCTCGACAAAAAATTCCAACAGCTCCTATACATGTGGTTATCTGATAAGTTGTGGTGATATATTTAATTTAATACGCAATTTCTGTTACTCCGATTATTTTCCGCGATCTCAACAACAGTGCGTGGTCTTGGCCATGAGGCATCGTGCATTTCGCCAATGCCCAAAATAGTTTTAATGGAGCCTTTTTCTTTTTTTATCGTTCCTATCGTTTAATCGTTATTATCGTTTTTGTATTTATCCTGCCAGATCCTGTTGATCCTGTTTTTTTAACTTATTAATAAACAACAACTTAAAATCTTTGTTTCGCTTTTAGCCTGATGCGTATGCCTGTCGATCCTGTTTATTTTAAATCTTTAACAAACAACTACTTAAGATTACTTCTTGCTTTTATCCTGTTGTTTGTTCTTATCCTGTTTATCCTGTTTTTGTTGCTATCCTGAGTATCTTGTATTTATCTTGACTATCTTGTTATAAACTTGATTTTTAATTTGTTTTAATTTATTAAGAGGGAAAAGGGAATAATATAATAATAGGGGGTGGCTATGCAGGTCAACAAAGCGTCCTTCGAAGCGAGAGTTCATGCACTTTATAGTGACTTAGTTCACAAGGAGATGGATGGTTTTCGCAGCATAAGCGTTAAGGGCCTTGTGAAGACACCGGTTTATGCGGTAACTGTGCGCGTGGCGGCTCTCTTTTGTCATGCCTACTGGGTCTCTTGCGAGGTTGTACTTTTCTTTCCCAAGATGATTGGGATCGGCATTGGCCTTGCCGTGGCAAACCCTGCCGGGTGCAAGCTGCCCTTTTATCAAAGAGCAGCACAAATCTATACTCTTTATTTTAAAACAGTTGCTGCAACATTTACTCTGGGCAGCCTTGCCTGCGTCATTCCTGAGATTACCCACTACGCGCTAGAGCTTCATAAACCGCTCTTTTCTTTACAGGTTAAGGCATTTGTTGAAACGCTTCCCCACCTTCCGCACGTTTCAAAGGTAGTATTAGCCCATTATGCCGGCATGGATTCTCTTGCAACGCTCTACGGGCGCCTGAAATTATCGAGCGATATGTTCAAAAATGACCTTCTTCACTCTATCAAGGCAGCCTACGAGAAAGATCCGCGAGCCGCTTCAAATCTTGTAACTACCGATTCTAAAGAGTTTCAAGAGCTATTCAAACAGACGTTTGTTCGCCTGAGCGCTGCAAAACTGAATCAGCTGGCAGAGCAGCAGAAACTCACCTGGCAAAAAATCCAAGGACTCAATCCTGATATCTGGAGAGCGCTCATGGGAAGGTTAGATCCTCAGGCAAGAGTTCAGCTAATTGAGCTTTTAGCCCAAAATCTGCAAAATCCTGAAGGAAATAAAGAGTTTATCGCCCTCTATTCACTCTATACCGGCTACAGCTATCGCGATCCAAAGTGTGTCGCGGTTCTCCGCCTGCTCCTTATAAAAATGGAAGAAGCAAGAGATCTCCTTATAAAGGGTCACAAGTGCAGAATGAGTGATGTTGCAAACTATTCGGCCTATAATCAGATGATGCTTTTTGCTATCTTAAGGCTGCTTGATAGTGCAACAGTGGTCGATGCAAAGAAGATTACCTTTGGCGATGTCACCTTTACCGAGAATTTTCAATTTTTTGGCAAAAAAGCAGTACTGGTTACCCTAAAAGAAAAGATTTTAGGCTTAAGCCAAGAGCAGCGCCAGGAACTCGATAATCGCTGCAGTACAGATGCTGATATAGAAATAAGCCAGCCTGCCAGAGCCTGTTATAATCTTCTAGGGGATTTAAAGATCGAAATTGATAAAAAGACCCAAAATAGGCAACTTAATCCTGCATCTTCCGTCAACTTTATGCAAGCCTTTGACATTGAAGAAGATGATGTTGCCCTCTTGCGCCAGCTTCTTACTAAGATGAAAGAAGCAAGAGAGGTAGTTACAGATAAAAATCGCCGAACGGTCATGCTTTCGGGCATCCTAGGGCTTCTTGACAATGCAGCTCTTTTAGAAGGGGAGAAGATAACTCTCGGCGACGTCCTCTTTACTGATGATGATCACTTTTATGGCAAAAAAGCAGCTCTGGTTGCGATAAAACAAAAGCTTTTAGGCCTGCAAGCTAGCGAGCGCAAAGAGCTAGATGATCGCTGCAGCAAAGATCAGTACTTTGAAATTAGCGCGCCTGCAGCAGAGTGTTACCAGCTGCTTGGTGAATTTAAAAATAACATCGGCAAAATAATCGCTGATAATGACTCTGTCGACTTTAGCGAAGTCCTTATCACTGAGGATGAGCAGCGGGTAGAGGCCGTTAAGTAAAACAAAAATTGACTACTCAATCTTTGTTTGAGCAATATGACAGATTCCGATTCGTTGGCAGAATATCTTCTCTAGCCTTCATTGCAGCCAAGTCATTCGGCTGAGGCTAGCCCGAGTTTACAAGTTATGAAACGCCGCTTGATGCAATCTTTAAGCCATTCTGAATCAAAAGATTGCATCAATCGCCATTCCCTAACTAGTAAACTCGGGCTAGCGCCAAAGTGCTGCTCTGCTCTAGCTAGCTGCTGATATCAAATAACGGGCACCGTTCAAGACGCAGGCGTGACCAGCGCCTGAAGAGCTTCCTTTTGCTGTTGATGCGCCAGTGTAGCAACAGAATAAAGAGGTCTTGAGTCAAGAGAGTCATGTATTGAATAGTCAAGTGCAGAAAAGCGAATACCGTGTGGGGATTTTGCATGTGTTTCTAAAAAGAGGCGAAGGCTGCGCAAAGTGGTTCCATGACCACTTTTTACTTCTATAGGGAAAATATGCTGATTCTCTTGATGAAGATAGTCAACTTCAGCGGTGCTATTTTTTTCTCTTCGCTTCCAAAAATAGAGTCCCGCTTTGCTATAGGGGTTTGCATAGCAGAGTAATTCTTGGCCGACAAATGCCTCTGCAATATTTCCTCGATTTTCAAAACCGTCTAATGGCTTAAGAAACCATATCGAAATATCTGCGCCTAAGATAGCCTGCGAAAGCGCTACATCCAAGTAGATAATCTTAAATATATCAAAATTTAAGTCCGCACCAATTGGTATACCCTGCCCAGCAGAGTATCGAACAGGATGAACAATATTTGCACGTTCAAGAAGCTGCAAGGCAGGTGCTAGCTCTCGCTTGCGATATTCCCCATGAACTTCGCTATAAGAAAATTCTTTTCCGATAAAATAGGGTATTTGGCGAAACAGGAGTTCGAGGTATTTTACCTGCGATTTTTTTGAGTATTTATCAAAATCTTGCTCATAGGTTAAGGCGATCTGTTGCAGGACTTGTAGAGATTGAGCTGGATCTTGTGTTTCAACCCATCGTGCAACAGATTCAGGCATGCCGCCAATAGAAAGATATTCACCCACTTTATCTAATATCTTTGTATGTATTGGCTCCTCCATGGCAACACCGATCGGATGTTGCAGTATTTCTTGTGCAATGAGATGCTCTTGTGTTGCAACAAGATATTCTATGAACGACATAGGATGCATATACAACATGGAAATGCGCCCTACAGGAACACCAACTTTTTCGATAGCAAATTCTAAAAGTGAACCTGCTGCTATCACGTGGAGCTCGGGTAGTTCTTCATAAAAATATCGTAGCGCTAAAATGGCTTGGGGTGCTTGTTGCACCTCGTCCAAGAAAAGAAGGGTTTTTCCAGGGATAATTGGTTTTTTGATAAGTAAAGAAAGTGCTCGTAAGATCCTTTCAGGAACAAGATCCTTGTTAAATATCTCCACAGCCTCTTTAAGCAGTTCAAAATTGATTTCCACAAAATATTCAAATTGTGAGCCCAGCCGGCGAACTGCATAGGTCTTGCCAACCTGCCTTGCTCCACGAAGGAGAAGGGGTTTACGCCAGCGGTCTACTTTCCATTTATCGAGGTGAAAATCTACAATTCTTCTAAACATGGCTATTTTCCAAGGGTAAAGCAATCAATTTTTGGTCGTATTCCAACCCAAAAATAACCTATTTCTGGTTAAATTCCAAGGGAAAAAGGGCCTGTTCTTGCGAAACTTGATTGGGATTGCGGCGAAAATCACCCAAGCCCTAATAACCAAGTCTTTTCTTTATTATGGCGTCCAAGGTATCAACAAACTGTTCATAGTACGTGGGCTTGATGAATCGCCTTAGGTTTGGCAGTGAAGTAAGATCACCCACATCCACCTTTTTGCTTGCCACTGCGGCTCTAATTTTTGGTAAAAGTCCGAGCGAGTTTCGCTTAATATACCCATTATCACTCTCAATGCCTTCCGCGACGGCTTCTAGTGCTTTTTGATAACCCTGATCCTTTTCAACGAGGGCCTTAAAAACGTCAATAGCAGAGGTTTTAACTACTGGATGCTCATTCTTAAAGCCTTCCGTTGCAGCTCCGATTGCTTCTTGATAACCCAGGCCCTTTTCGACGAGGGCATTAAAAAGCTTAAGAGCAGTCGACTTAACTTCCGGATTTTCATTTTTAAAGCTTTCAGTTGCCAATGCTATTGCTTCTTGATAACCCAGGCCTTTTTCAAAGAGGTCCTTAAAAAGGCTAATATCAGTCACCTTAACTTGCGGCTTCTCATCCTTAAAGCTTTCCGTTGCCAATGCTAATGCTTCTTGATAACCCTGACCTTTTTTAAAGAGGGCGCTAAAAAGGCTAAGAGCCGTTGCCTGAACTTCCCAATTATCACTTGTGATGCCTATCTTTGCGGCTCCGATTGCTTGAGGATATGCTTCACCCTTTTCAAAGAGGGCCTTAAAAAGGCCAAGAGCAGTTTCCCTAATTTTCTGATTCTCATTTTTAAAGCCTTCTTCTGCAACTGCGATTGCTTCTTGATAACCCAGACCCTTTTCAAAGAGGGTGTTAAAAAGGGAGAGCGCGTTGTCACGAACCGACCAAAAATCGTTTTTTATGCCTGCCTGTGCAGCGTCTATTGCTTCTAGATAAACCAGATCCTTTTTGACGAGGTTGTTAAAAAGTCTAAGAGCCATTGTCTGAACTTCCCAATTATCACTTGTGATGCCTATCTTTGCGGCTCCGATTGCCTGAGGATATGCTTCACCCTTTTCGACGAGAGCGTTAAAGAGCCTAAGAGCAGTCGCCTTAATTTCCCGATTCTCATTCTTAAAGCCTTCCGTTGCAATGGCCATTGCTTCTTGATAGTCATGTCCACCCCCAACCAGGTATATTAAAAGCTCAAATCCTCTCTTCATAACAGTCGGATTATCACTTCTCACATAGCGTTCCAGAGCTAGCCTCTCAAGTCCCTGAATCACCTTAGGGTTCAAGTTTTTTACATCATTCTGATGCACAAGTTCAATAACTAAATGACTCAGATCCTCTGCTCGAGGTGAGTTGATTAACCGATCGATGTACCGATCTATTACCTCTTTATGTAATGTTGCAATAGTAGGCAGTCCATCTGCTACGAGGTCAGATTCACTGCCAGAATTGGTATAGGCTATCATTGCGCGCGTTGATCTAAATACCTGGCCGAGGGTCTCATCGTCAAGGCGACAACGCAAGTCTAGGGCTGATGGGCTCCATACGGGAGTAGAGGTTAGATGGATCTTTCCCATAACATCAAGGATATCAAGGCGCTCTTTGATGTAGCCCCAGCGCGCGCGCGCCTGGCCCAAGAATTGAAATTGAAAAATTGTTTCATGCTTTTGTGCGTCGAAGACAATCTGAAAGGTGGAGCTGTGGTTCCTGATGGGCAGATTAAATCGCACAACCACCCGTTCACTATCGACATCGACACCTAAAATTTGAGCATTTCCTAATGATCTGACTGAATCCAGGGCATCCTTAAATGTTTTTGATGTAGGCAGTTGCTTTAGGCGATTGATTGAAATATGATCTTTACTTAAAATAGTAGTAATTTCAAGAAGGTCTTGATGAATAAGGGTAAAGGCATCTTCGGTAGTTTGAGGCAGATGCCTATTAAACGCCGTACCGGCCGTAATAAGCGCAGGGGGTACCTCAAAGGATTGCGACGGTTTAAGAGTATTGGAAGTCTCAGGCGCCATTAGCGTTTGCATATGAAGCCGCATAAGGTATTCGTCAAAATCAGCCCTTAAATCAAGAGGGTTAACTAAATTTCTGACCCAGCTGTCAAAAAGCTCCCTATAGCCTTCCACCATCTCTCTAAATTTTGCGATTTTTTCGGGGTCGCTATACTTTGAGCTTGCCTTCAGGCTCTTTATCGACTTGTCATACAGGTCAACTATATCATTAAGCGTCGCCTGCACTAGAAGGGTGGCCGGCAGGTTATTGAACCCAATCCAATGAAGCTTATTAAGTTTTTCCGGCTGTTTGTAGGAGTCTGCCATTGCACGAAGCCGCTCCCAGCTTGCCTGGAAGGTCTCCGGATCGGCAAAGTTTGGGATCTCTTGTCGCATGCTGCGAATGCTGCTTGCTTCATCCTGCAGCTTCTGCATTGTCTTTAGGCGCTCCTCGGTCATGCCGGCAAGAAGATGGTCTAATAACTCTTCTGGATTTGGATTTGCGCTTGATAGCCTGGATCGAATCATCGAGATTGGCCAAACAGGGCTATCTGATGACCCGGATTGAAGCATCAGAGTGAGCCATGTGCCTAAACTGTTAGTGTCTCGCAGAAGGTCCACAAGCTTAAGAAGGGTGTCAAGCTTTGGCTGGAGCTCGGGAGGGCATGTTTCAAGGGTTTTAAGTGCGCTTATCCATAGTTGCTTTGTCTGGGCAAGTGGTGCCTGCTGGGCGTCGACGACAAGGTCGGCAAGCCGCGCCTGGCGCCCAAGCGAGCGGGCATATGCAATGATCTCTTCAGTATCGCGAAGGAGCTTTGTTGCTGTAACAAGCGAGAGTTTGCCAAGAGATCCATCGCGCAGAGGAGGCTGAAAGGTAAGCTGCTCGAGCACCTTGGCGTGAAATAGCGTCTCTAGGCGCTCTTCTGTTTCGCCAATAGCCTCAGCGCACGCTCTTCTCATTTTTGCGTCAAGTTCATTGGCAGCTCTAAGGGCAACTCTGCCTCTCAGGCTGGGTAGATGAAGCTCTTCAAGCTGTTGAAAAAGGCGTGCGCTATCAGCGCTTAGCGCCTGCAGTTCCGGCCGTGCGCAGAGCTCTTGGATGGTTTTATGAGCAAGCTCTGAGGTGGCGGCGACTTTAACTTGGCGGATGATCTCCTGAAGGTCGCCAAATGCGGCTTTATCGCCTTTTCCCAGAGGTGGCAAGTGGGCGACATCAAGTGAGATCGTCACATGAGCCGGATGGCTAAGGTAGCCTTGACTGATGCAAGACTCCGGCGTTGCCTTGCTATTATCCCACACCTTGATGGAGGCATCTTGAATATCGGCAACTAAGCTGTAGCTACTCCCGAGCCGGCCAATCTCCTGTTGGATCGAATTAATCTCATCCATCTGGATGCAGGGGATGCCAAGGCCTGCAAAATTGACTACAAAGTGAGAGTCAGCAGGTTCAGGCTCTTTGATAACCACCAATTTGTGTTGGCCAAGATGAAAATTGTTCTCGGCATCTTCCAGGGTGGTGGTTACAAGGATTTCGTTTGCATTGCGGATAACAAGGGCGTCGGCAGCCCCTGATACCTGCGTGTTGCCGCGAAGTTCGCGCGTGATGGGGGTTTTTTCAAGAGCTGCAACCTTACTTGGGTCGACATAGCTTGGCTTTGGGACGGGGCGGTTTACAGGCCGAGCCTGGACAGGATAGATGGTATTGCCTTTGACCACGATCTCCATGTCGGTTGGCTGGCCACCATAGCGCGCCTCAACCTGTTTACCAAGCGCAAAGAGGCGCACTAGCATATCTTTATTGAAGGCGGGGCTAGAGGCCATCTCTTTTGTGTTTTCTTTCTTCTCAAGGCGCACCTTGCCGTCAGATCCTCGAACTGGCGCGAGCCTCTGGGGTTTTTCCTTGATGTCGCTTACGATATAGATATCGTCCGGATCGACGCGAGACTGCAAAAGATAGTATGAGTCTGTCGCAATACCCCTGTTGCCAACAACTGCTTCGCCATGGCCGTGGGTCGCGCTTAGGCGCATGATGCGAAACTGTTCGTTGCCGCCATAATTTGGCTCGTTGGTAAAGAGAACCAGGGATACAGGAACCTCTTTGCTTCTGCCATCCGGCGACTCGCCTATAAGCTCCTGCATAGTTACAGCAAGCTTAAGCTCACTTGCAAAGGGGTTTGCTCGGGCATTTAAGCGGTTGGCAAGGGAGGGGATGCTAAAGTAGGAGGCGACTACTTTTCCCGCGGCTTTTAAAATATCTTCCGGCGTTGTTGGAACATAGGCTTCGCTCACATTGCCGCCGGCATTAGCATATGATGAGTCTTCATCGCCGGTACTGCGGACCATGAGGTAGGAGCCTTTTTTTTTAATAGCATCTAGCCACTCATCAAGGGCACCCCCGAAGCCTAGCGATTTTGTGAATTCCGGATTGCCGGCTGCTCTATCAAACGCATCTGTAATGTCTTGACGGATCTTTTTAATAAGGTCGCTTACATCTTGTCTATCAAGAAAGCTTTTACTTTCTTGCCCTTCAGGGCGGGTTGCGTAGATCTCGCCTAGCTTATTCCAGTCTGCGATAACCGATGGGGCAGCTTTGCTGATAAAACCATGCACATCGCTACTCTTGATCCCATAGGGCATGGGTACTTCTACTCCTTCCATCTTAATGGAATCGACAAGGTCATGCAGCTCCACAAGGCGACGGTGCTTGTTTCCATATTCTACAAGCGAGGGGGCAGGCTCTGTTATGGCTACTTGTACAGGAGCGGCTGTTATGGCGGATCTCTCTGTTGTTACTTCTACAACCGAATCTTTGCTTTGAGTCTTCTGAACAGCAGCACCCGCTAAACTCTTGACAACAGGAGATGCTGCAGATGCTACTTGACGAGTCTCTTCGGGAAATCTTTGCCAGACCGGCATATCAAGAACAAGCTTTTTCTGATCAGACTTAAAATCGCTCACTACCTCATCGACTGTCAGATTGCCTCTGAGAAACTTTTCAACATAGGGCGCGAGTGCAGGTGTTTTTTTTATCGTACGCTCCAAGAGTTGGGGCCTGGCGAGTAACTGAGGATTCATGAGGCTGCCATATAGTTGCTGTGCGGCCTTTTCGATCTTTTGCTCTTCATCGGAAGAAAGCTCCGGGGCTCGAAGCCCTGGTGGACTGTAGTGTCCGCTTATGGCCTTTTCACTGAGCTGTAAAAGAGGAAATAGAACACGCAGTATCTGTTTTGTAGTCTCAGACATCTGGTAAGGTTCTTGGCGCAAATTGTGTCTAGCCCTGAGCGACGGTGGGATTTTATCTCCTATAAAATCAAAAACTGTTTTGCCTCTTAAGTCTAGAGGCTTTGTGCCTGCAGGAACCAGCTTTTCAAATTCATTTTCCAGACGTTCAAGCTCTGTAGCAAATGTTTTGAGCTCATCGTTCATAGCGGAACAAAATTTTTCATGATCGTAGGTAGTAACTACCTTGTCGTTTTGTGGGTTCAGCAAGTTAAAAACTGATCGCTGATCATCGCGAGCAACTCCGGGAAGGTCTTGTGCAGCATGCAGAAGTGCACTATCCTGATGGAGCAGATCGACGCTCCAAGGCTCGCAAGGTTCTGCAGTCACTGTATGCTGTGCAATGGATGTTCTCATCTGGCCAATAGCATTTCGTACGCTAGCTGCCAGTTCAGGAGAGATCCCGGCCCTAAGAATATCTTGTAAAAATGAAAGGAGCTCTTGCTTATTGTCCTCAGCATCCCTTAGCGAATAGGCTAACTCATTAAGGTACTGCTTTTTTGCCGCATCGCAAATAAGCTCATTGTCTTTGTTTGTGATTACCTTCGTCGTTGCCAGGTGCAGTTTTGCAGTGGCATCCAGCAGGGATAAAAATGGGGCAACAGAGAGCGAATCCATCCTATTGCTATCATCTACCTTCCCAGAAAAAGCACCCTTTTCTAATGAGCAACGTTGAAGATTTACTAGTTCCAAAAATCCTGTCTGTATGTCTTTATTCTCGTGCAAAGCCTCCATGCCAGTAATATCTATTTTCTCTGCATAAGCCGCCACTCTTTCAAATTTTTCAAGCAGGGTTTTGGTGTCAGAGAGCATCGCATGAAAATCGCGTTCCGGAAAGGTTGTCTGCCACTTGAGTTGCCGTCCCACCCATGAGTCGGAAATTCCATAAAATTTATTCCAGTCATCTTTTAACTTAGGTATCTCTTGTGCCTCAAGATAGGTAAGGGCTTCACGCAGCAATTTAAGGTCGTCAGAGTGTGCCAGTTGCAAAAAGGGCTCTGCATCGGTTGAACTTTTTAACGCTAAAAGTGCATCCTCAAGATGATTACAACACCAAGAAAGGTAGGGAATACTAAGAGCCGCAAGAGCCTTTTGGGCTTCTGGGTCTGTTTTGCGATCAAGAAAATTCTTTAACTCGGCGTGGTGCACCGTAGTTTGGTCGAATTTAATACGAGCAAGTGCCTTTAGCGGATCGCTCGGTTTAATAGTGTGAGCGTGCAGTGCTTCAGGCGACTTTTCGGCATCCTCACCTCCAAGCCTCTGAATAATATCCCGGGCAGGGGCAAGATCGTCCTGATGCTTTCCTGGCAAAGGTTTAGTTGGAGGCATGCTTTCTGGACCAGGCCTGGAGCCAGAGGGAATGAGGCCGCTCATCTTATATAACCCAAGTTTATGACTATTTTTTCTTGTAACAAAAAAATTATTTTTTCACTACGGCCATTTTTGGCCCTTACCACTTCAAGAGTTGGCTTTTTGCTTAAAGATCACACTCTCCTAGCAGGTGAAAACTCCGTCAAGAAGGTTCAATACCGTTCACTTAAGCCATTTCTTGCTCTTAATCTCGATCTTGATCTTGCTCTTAATCTTTCTTTTTTTCGGTATTTTCTGAGTATGAACGCTCATGTTAAGAAGAAGATCAAGATCAAGATCAAGATTAAGATCACGATCGAGATCAAGAAAAATTGCTTAAATGAACGGTATTGGGGTCAGGTTGGGTGGCTTGAAATTGCTATACCTAAAAACGCCCTCAAGCTTAAGCTTGAAGGCGTTTTCTAGCGAAATTTTGATAGAAAAATTTAGCTAACTTGTAAAGTTAGGCGAGTGTCTTAGCTTCCACCAGGAACGATGAATGAGTTATTCCAAGAATATGAAAGACCATTAAGAGTGTACGTTGCGTTTCGTACTGAATAGTTACCTGTCCCGGAATTGTAGGCTGACCACGTTGCAAGAATATTTCCACTTGAATCGATAGATGCGTCTACGTCATCCTTGTTGCTATTTTCTGTTGTAACGTCGGAAATGCTATGCACGGTCCAAGTCGAAGAGCCGCTAGGCAATACCGCTGCAGCCACTAGATTGTTACCGCTCGTTGAATCATAGTATTCCCATACAATAACTGCATGCCCATTTGTACGATCAATTTGTAATAAAGGGACAGTGACACTGCTAGTTCCTGAGGTGTTTATAGAAATTTCTTGCGCCGTGGCCCATCTGGTAGGGCTAGATGTAATTGAGCCAGAAGTTGCCCAAACGTGGTATAGTCCGCCACTATCCATTGTGGTCCATGTTTCATAAATTTTGCCACTATTTACTTGGCAGCTGCCTGATAGACCATAAGCAAACATTTTTTCTGTGCAAATGAAAAGGCTGAGAATTGATAGAACTAAAACTAAAGATTTTTTCATAAGGGTTCTCCTTTGAGTTGTTATTGTCCTTTAGCAAAAGCTAAAGGAACCTTACGTTCTGTGATACCTTAAGTAGGGAATTTTCCGAAACAAAAATTTTTTCAAGGTATTAAACAATAGAGGCAGGGTGTCTTGAGAATGGCTGAAGGGCCAGAATTTTGCCATTTTCAGATATCTCAAGCGTTCTTTTTTTATTGACAAGTTTTGCATAATCTTGCAAGTTAGGAGCCCGCTTATATAGAAAGGAAATTTTATGAAATTTTTACGTACTCAAAAGTTTCTAGCTATGGCAAAGTTATTATCAATTTTTTGCTTTGCCGCATGTACTGGTTCGACAGAACTTGTTGCCGCTAGAACCGGTTCGCCTCAAGTGAAGGTGGATGGAAATGGCAATATAGTAACGATTTGGGAGGAAAATATAGGTGGGAATTTATCTATCCAATCATCTACAAAAGCCAAGACAGATTCAGATTGGAGCACACCTGTAACTATTTCAACTCCCTCAGTACAGTCCTATTCCCCAATGATAGCAATGGATTCAGCCGGCAATGTTATCGCGCTTTGGATATTTGAGAATGAAGGCATCAGAAATCTGGCGTCTGCCCAGCTGCCTTTTGGAGGTAGTTGGAGTGCTGTATCTACCGTATCGGTCGAAGATTCAGTGGTAATCGATCACGTTCGATTAGAAATTGACGCTCCTGGAGACGTGGCTGTGGCTATGTGGAAAGCATGTGATTTAGGTAGTTTAACCTGTGCTATTTATGCTGCAACTACATCAATTGGGGGAACGTGGAGCGATCCCCTCAGCGTTTCAGGACTTTGATCGATGATCTTCATTCATTTTCGTTGAAATAGCCGCAATTGGGGCCTATGGAGAGACCGTTAGGGCTATAATTTGCAGGGATGGATGTTGAGATGGTGTTGGTAGAAGTGTCAATCACAACTACCGTGTTGGACTGTCCACCGCCAACATAGGCATATTGTCCATCCGGTGTGATGGCAACTCCCCAGGGCTCATCGAAACCATTTATTGTAGCAATAACTGTGTTTGTCGCAATCTGAATTACGCTCACAGAACCCCCTCTCCAATTTGTTACGTAAGCATATTCACCGTCAGGTGTGATAGCTACATCGAGAGGTCCATCTCCAACCGTTATGGGACTTCCTACAATCATGTTCGTTGAAGTATCCAGGATGCTCACATAATCTGAACCAAAATTTGCAACGTAAGCAAATTCACCGCTGGGAGTGACGGCAATCCCAAAAGGCTGATCAAATCCATTGATAGTCGATGCAACAGCATTTGTGGCTGTGTTAATGAAGTTGATAGTTGTATCGTCAAAATTTGGTATATACGCAAACGCTCCATCTAGTGTGAAGGCAACCTCAATGGGATTAGAGCCCCCAGGGATGGTGCCAACCACTAAGTTCAAGGATGTCCTTATGATGCTGACCGAAGTATCACCATAATTTGGAACATAGACATACTTTCCATTAGGTGATATCCCAAGGCCTAAAGGGTAGGTGCCCACAGGGATTGTCGCAACGACTGTGTTCGAGGAAGTGTCAATAACGCTCACAGTCCCGTCCTGTGCATTTACTACATAGACAAATTTTCCATCAGGCGTGACGGCGCAGTCGAATGGCTGATTGCCTACAGCTATTTCTGCAACAGCTAGATTCGTTGCGGTATCAATAACCAATACGTTGTTGCTGCCTTCTTCGCACGCATACACAAAATTGCTTGCATCCAAACTGCTTGAATCCAAGAATGTCATCAATGAGAAGAAAGGGATAAGGTAAAGCCAAAGGCTCTTCGTTAATAATCTCATTTAGATTCTCCTCTTTTAGGCTTTTGAGAGCGTTTTCATTCACCCTGGATGTACAAGCCGCAATTAGGGCTTATGGCTACACCATAAGGAGAATAATTTGCGGGGATGGCGTCTGTGATGGTGTTGGTAGACGTGTCAATTACAATGGCTGTATTTGATCCTGAATCGCCCACATAGGCAAATTGTCCATCGGGAGTGATGGCAACCCCCCAAGGCGAGCTAAAACCAGATATTGTAGATACAACTGTGTTGGATGCAGTTTGAATGACACTCACAGTGCCGTCATTTAAATTTGTTACGTAGATATACTGACCGTTAGGTGTGATGGCTATACCAAGAGGTCCATTTCCAACGGTGATACTTCCGGTAATCATGTTCGTAGAAGTATCCAGGATAATCACGTTACCGCCGTTATAATTTGCAACGTAGGCAAACTCTCCATCGGGCGTCATAACAATCCCAAAGGGCTGATCAAATCCAGAAATATCTTCCCCAACAGCCATTGTAGCTGTGTTAACGAAGCTGACGATTACATCGTCAAAATTTGTTACATACGCAAACCCTCCATCGGGTGTGAAGGCGACATCCATGGGACTTGAGCCCGCAACGATAGTTCCAACAACCAGGTTTGTGGAGGTTCTGATTACGCTGATCGTGTCGCCACCAAAAATTGGAACATAGACATACTTTCCATCGGGTGATACTCCAATGTCTATAGGGCTGCCGCCCACCGGGATTGTTGCAATGACTGTGTTTGAGGAAATCTCAATAACGCTAACAGTCCCATCACCTTGATTTGTCACATAGACAAACTGACTATCAGGAGTGATGGCATCACCGGATGGCTGACTGCCTACAGCTATTTCTGTAATAGTTTCATTCGTTGTGGTATCAATAACCAATACGTTGTCGCTATCTTTTTCGCACACATACGCATAACTGGTTGCATCCAAGACCTCTGTCAACGAGAAAAAAAGAATGGCATAAAGCCAAGGGCGTCTGGTGAGAAATTTCATCTAGTAACTCCACTTTTAACATATTTAAATATTAGTTTCCATCAAGTACTGACACATATGCTCCACAAGAAGCACCTCCTCCGCCATTATTTTTCCATAAGCTAAACGTGCTGATGTCCAGAATAAATACTGCGCATTGAGGCCCACAGAGCACACCTGAAATAGAGGTGGTAAAAAATCCAGCACATGCGATAAGGTTTGTGCAACCACTATCGTAAAGGCCTGTTCCTGTAAGAGTCATGCCATCGTTGAATACGCTTTCTGTAATAAAGCCATAAAAATTGACCGTTACTGTTCCGTCAAATCGGCTTCTGTCCGCAATAACCAAATCGCTATCTGAACCACTGATGTTGCCATGTATATGTGAATTTTTCAGATAGATCATGACTGTAGAGGTTAGGTCCAGCTCTCCAAACAGCTCGCCATTGAAGTAGAGTTCTGGATAGAGACAGATATCGCATAGGTCGCATTCGCTTTCGATGCAATCAATTCCAGTTATTATAATGTCTCCTGTAATCCTGAATTTGTTAGAAAGACTTTGATATGGATTAAATGAATCTGCAGAGCTGTTTATTGTCGAAATGGTAAGGCTAGGTCGAATGCCTTCAGGGCCAACAGGCGGGGTCCAAACAAGATTGACAGGCTGATCTGCTTCAGCTGGTTGACAGCCACATCCTGAAGTAGAACCAATTGTAACCGGCCCAAGTCCAATAATATTGAGTCTGACCAGAGGAATTTCGATAGCGGTAGTATCTTCAGTTGCATAGCATCCACTGGCTACTAAAATTGTTGGTGTGCAGCAGTTTGTTTGGCAATTGCAGCAGGTCGAATTGTTGTTTATAAAATCTATCGCAGCCTGAATTGTTGAAAAAGGACAGCCAAGTGTGCCATTTTGATCTTCCACAGACACGAGTGTGCAACCGTCAACGAAAATTTCATTGGAAAGAAGAGGTTGTTGACAGGGGTTGCATTCAGGGCCTGTAGCACCGGTTGCTCCTGTAGCTCCTGTTGCACCAACGTCTCCTGTTGCACCCGTAGCACCTGTAGCACCAGCGGCTCCCGTAGCACCCGTTGCACCAATGGCTCCTGTTGCACCCGTAGCACCTGTAGCAGCAGTGGCTCCCGTAGCACCCGTTGCACCAACGGCTCCTGTTGTTCCCGTTGCACCTGTTGCACCAGTAGCTCCAGTGGCTCCAGTTGCGCTGGCTGTACCAGCGGGACCTGTTGCACCTGTAGCACCAACGGCTCCTGTTGCACCCGTTGCACCTGTAGCGCCTGTAGCTCCAGTTGCGCTGGCTGAACCCGCAGGACCTGTTGCACCTTTAGGGCCTGTAGGTCCTATAGGTCCTGTAGGGCCGAAAGCTCCTCTGGGGCCCCTGTGGCCTGGGTCGCCTTCGTGGCCTCTAGGGCCTCTTGGCCCACGTGGGCCTGTGGGGCCTGGTCGTGGCCTTAGGTTGTCCTGTGCGGGACTGTTAGTTGCAGAGGTGTCGAAAGATGACGCTTCACGCCTGTTTCGAACTAAATCTTGGGTTTGTGCTTGTTGAGGGGCCGCAGCAAATAATGTTCCTGAAATGGAGAGCAAAAACAATTGCAGCAGAATGCATTTCATATTTTTTATCCCTAGGGTTAAGGCTGATGGAGTGCACTAAACCATATCGTAAAAAAATGTGCAAGAAAAAAACAGAGGAAATTCAAAAGGCCTTTCCAGCTCTGTTGCCTATTCTTTAAATTCATCGACTGCTTTACTAAGCAGAGGTTCTTGAGCTACAATGTCTTTAATAGATAGCTGAAATGCCTCGGAATAGTCATTTTTTTGTTCTTTATCTCTATATTTAAGAAACTGCATATCGATGATCCTCTCGTACGCGTTTCTATAAATCCCAGCTTCCCTTTTGCTGGCCGCTGCTTTTTCTTTTTGCTGCATAAACAACGCCAGCTTTCTAAATAGCTGTCGATGCTTAAGTGGAATAGCTCCAACTACATTCAGATGAAATAAGTCATGCAGCCATAAGGTTGGATCATTAACGGGCCTATTTGGATCAGATAGCAGCTGATAGCTTGCTGTCACAAAGTTATCTGCGCGAATGGTATTTCCCACACCCCACATATTAATTTGAAAGGGACGATCTCCGGTTATCAATGCATTTTCAAAAGCTTCTATTGGAAAATCTCCCAAACCGACCAGCGGTTTCGCATACTCCGGTCCATAAACTGTTTTTAAAATGCTATCGAGTAAAGTGAAGGAAGGAATTATCCAGTGGTTTTTATTGGGGAATAAAAAATACGAAGAAGCGTTGATAATGTTCATTAAAGGCGAATGAATCCGTTTTTCTATAGGTATGTAACTTTCGTTATTGGGCACAAATTCGAGAAATAAAACAAAGTGTTCAGATGTTTCTTGAGCCTGTTCAGTTAACGTGACAGCGTTATCAATAATTTGATTGAGTGCAACCTGCTCTTCATCATCTGGGTTCTCTTTTGTTAATTCGATACGAGTATGATAATAGGGTCGAATAGAAGGTT
Organism: uncultured Chlamydiales bacterium; assembly: GCA_963826935.1. Lineage (GTDB taxonomy): Bacteria > Chlamydiota > Chlamydiia > Chlamydiales > FEN-1388 > SZAS-7. The sequence goes on from CAWGYH010000002.1 coordinate 1,311,774, forward strand.
CATTACAGCGAACAACTTTTACCATTTTCACTTCCGGATCATAGGCATTGATTGCGCCCATAGCTAGGCAGAGCGATACAAATTGATTATATGTTATTTTTTTTGTCAGATAAGCTTTTAAGCCATAGCGGGTACATTGAGGATCACGTAATAATGCTTTATATTTTTCGATGGCGACCTCATCGCCTTCTTTTAACTCATTCAGGACGCAAGCTGCCCAATTAGCTTTCGCATCAGGGACATCTGCAAGCTTTTCAGGGTCAGAATCAGGGTATAAACGTCGATTAGTTGGATGATAAAGATTGGCAAATAATGCTTTTGTAGAAGCATCCTGATTCATCCAATCGGGAAGAGGTCTTGTTTCTTGAAGAGCCGATTGGAGAGTCTCCCACGCCACCTGGATCCTAGATTCTATTTTCGGATCTAACCGTAATAATTTCAAATTTGGGATGATATCTGATTTCATAAAATCATAATGATAGCGCACAAGAGCTCCAAAAGCTTCATTATCCTCCCGCATTGTTCCCATTGCATTTAAAAAAGAGGATAGTCTTTCTTTCAGCTGCTGCAGTGAATTTGTAGCTCTCATAAAAACCCGAAAAGTTCTCTGATCTTGAAATATGATCTTCCAAAGGGCAGGCTCTAAAAGTGGATTTTTTTTGTAATGAGAAAATTTTGTAATTTTGGGTGGAACTATCAGTGCAGCCTCGAGCACTTCCTGCATAGAAATATTTGTATCATGGGTCCAGCCATTTGATTCCATTTTCTGAGTCCGCTGTTCATAAAGGATATCTTCAGCAATTTTCACCATGGAGTCAGCCAGCTGTTGTCCACGTTTTAAATCAATTCGTGTAATCTGTTCAACAAAATCAGACAGCACAGAAAAATCGCAATTTTGAACTCCGACCAACAAGAGAATGCCGAGCTTGTAGATACCAATAATATCTCGTTGTAATTTTTGAGTCTCATCCCTACCCAAATCTTTACAAGCTTTATCGAAGATTTTTACTAGGGCAGTAAGATGAGTCATCATCCATTCTTCACTATAAAAGTCAAAACCCCAAGACTTATTTACAACGGCTGTAAGTTTTATGATCGTCGTAGTTATTTGTGTTGCGACAGTCTCTGGCGAGTATTTGTAGGCTCTTCTTTGTTTAAAGAAATCATTTGAGTCAAAATCCTGCATGTTGCAATCAGGATCTATAAAGGGACCTAAAGGACCTAAATTTAGCTTTTTCATTTGTGCAGACAGACCATCTACAGCTTTCTGTTCGCTCAAACCAGAACCCCTAAAACGTGGAGAATGAAAAAAAACTGACATAAAAATCCTTTACTTTAGAAGTAAGAAATTATTATGCAATTACTAAGGATTTAATTTCAATCTTAGTCTGATTTCGCGCGCTAACTCTATAAAAAAATCAAAAGGTCGCACATCTCATTTTTATGGAGGCTCTTCAAGTTGAAGAGCGAGGAGTGTCGGCTAAGATCAGGATTCGGACTGCTCTTTTGTGCCTCCGGCAAAACGGACTTTTTTAGGGACGCAAGGGAGGGCCTGGCGCTCGTAAGCTACTCTTTTACTGCCGTACATTTCTGCTTCGGCGTTTTCTCTTTGAAAGCCGTTTGCATAGGGTTTTGTAAGGTCTACATAGGATGCAATCTTAACATGAGGTTTATCCCAGTCGGGGAAAAGGTCATGCATGGCCACTGAGAGCTTTTGCTGTCTTTCGACCAAGGGTATGTCAGAGTTTGTAACGATTTCATAAAAGTTGTTTACGCAAGGGTTGTTATAGCCCAAAACACGCAAGGCAAGGAGCAGCTGATAGGCCTTTGCACGAAAGACATGGCGACCTACGAAGAACTCTTCAGATCGGGTGACTTCCCATTCAAACTTAGTCCCATCCTGGCGGAGGACTTCGTAGCTTATAGTATCATCATATCTGCGCGCAAATAGGGCTGTTCCGAGCCGCTGCACGCGAGTTGGAACAGTATCTTCTAGATAATCGAAGAGATTTCTTGAGTAGGAGAGGCGAGAAAGGATGTCTGGATCCATCTGATTGGGATAGAGTGTGATCACACGGGCATGTGGTATATGGAACTTTTTTGGAATGAGCAGGCTAAACTCCATCACAAATGATGCATCCTTGCGCAGCCTGTCATTTACGACATCATTAGGTTGCCGGAGTCTTTTTACTGTTATATGTTCAACAAAAAAGCGAAAGAGACTCATTTCTCTTTGGGTAAATCTTTGTGTATAATGCCTCTTTTCCTCATTGCTTAGTGCTATGCGTGGTGATTCATCGGAGATAAGTTCAGCAAGATAGTCGGGATCTAGCCGCAAGCGTTGGCCTATCATATTTGCTTCTGAGGCGCTCATATTTGCTAAGGCTTTTTTATCAAGTATTCGCTTAAGTGCGGGAGCTGCATCTCGAACGAGTCCAGCTTCATAAGTGCCGATGGTTGCTATCTGCATATTAGTCTACCGGTAAAAGGGCTTGAACGAAGGTGTTTGGGTCAAAAAGAGCAAAGTCTTCTACTTTTTCACCAAGTGTGACAAACTTGATCGGGATATTGAGCGCTTGGGTGATGGCAAAGGCGGTGCCACCTTTTGCGGTGCCGTCAAGTTTTGTTAAAATGATGCCGGTAAGGGGAGTTGACTGGTGAAAGGCTTTGGCTTGCGCTACGCCATTTTGGCCGACAGTAGCATCCATCACAAGAAGCGTCTCTTGCGGGGCCTCCGGCAGGTGCTTTTGCAGGCTGCGGCGGATCTTTTCAAGCTCCTTCATAAGGTGCGTTTTGTTTTCTAGGCGCCCGGCTGTGTCGATGAGGAGCACGTCATAGCTTTTTGATACAGCTTTTGAAATAGCATCAAAGGCCACGGCTGCCGGATCGCTTTTATAATTTGCGGATACTATATCTACTCCAATGCGTTCGGCCCAGATATTGAGCTGCTCTTGAGCGCCGGCTCTAAAGGTGTCGCCGCCGGCAAGCAGCACTTTCTTGCCCTCTTGAGTAAAGTGCTTGGCAAGCTTTGCAATGGAAGAAGTTTTACCGTTTCCATTTACCCCGACAATCAGAATAACGAGGGGAGATCCCGTTGCAAGCTCGCTATTAAAGGCCGTAAGAACAGCCGTAAGCTCGCTTCGTAAAAAGGCGATAATTTCCTCTGATTTGGCCTCAGGATGCTGTTTGAGGTAGCCGCGAGTCTTTTCGACAAGCTCGGCACTTAAGGTAACCCCTAAGTCTGCCTCGTAAAAGAGCTCTTCGAGCTGATCGAGCGTATTTTGGTCAATTTTGCCTGAAAAGAGTGCTGAGAGGCGATCCATAAAGAAGGAGCGCGTCTTTTTAAGTGCCGACTTCAGCGCGGCATAGCTATTTTTTAAAAATTGAAGAACCATAGTGCCTAAATGTTACATGTCCAGATTCTTTTTTGTTCCGCAGAAAGTAGCATATAGCCCTTTTTGTAGGTAACTTTCAACAGAAACCTATCGGTATTTTCAATAAATTTCGACACAGAGGTATCGACTTTTATCATAAAATTTCCTTTGCTATTGTAAGGCGAAAGTATAACTGTTTTGAGCATTATTCGCGAGAATAATGACCCTGTAATTTATACGTTCGAAATCATCATATCAAATGGGAGGCATGCGCTAGATCACCTCTAAAAGGCATAGTGTTACACATAATTATTTCTTGTCACCCAAGTTCCGAAGGAACGACTTAATAATAGCCCATGGTGTAGCCCCAGAGGGGCAAACCGTGGGTATTGCACAGAAAAAACCATCTAGTCGCGCATGCGACGACTTAATCCGTCGCTCACGAGGCTGTGAAAAATGGATAAAAAGGAAGAAAATAGGGTAAGCCCAACTATTAAAATTTTGGGCATTTTTTTTCGAATGGTCACAAATCTTTTTTCGGCATCGATTTTTTGTCTATAACTTCATCGTTTTTTCCTTTTTTTTACAGTCTCGCATTGTTAATACCGTAAGGGATTTCTTAGAAACTTATTGGCAGTACTTAAAAAACATCATCATGTTATGAGTAATCGCATAGAGCAATGCCGTCTGCTTTACCTTCTCGAGCCCGCGCACCCAAAATTCCCTCATTCCTAAATTCTTTGTTGACGCGTTTGCAAATTCTGCTGTACAACACCTTTTTTTATATTTGACCTGCGCTTCTTCTGTTCCCATTCTCTTTCTTAAATTCATCATTGCTTCATTATCAGTTTCGCGAGGGGTTAATGCATCATATTTACCGTTAGCAACAGGAGGACTGTAAAAAGTGATATGAGGAAATGCTTTTGCCGCTTCAGCAGCGTCTTTTTTATTTGCATATCCAGAATCACAAAGCCAGTCCTTAAGTATCTGACAGCCTATTTTTTCAAATGTTGCTGTCACTTGCTGCATCATAGGTGCTAAGGTTCCATAATCATTCGTATTGACTACTTCTACTGCCACGATTACTTTTTTATCTGTAGTAGTTGCAAATTGAACATTATAAGCGGCTTGAGTCCCTCTATCTGGCATTTTCATTCTGCGTGCTTCAGGATCAGTAAGAGAAATTCTTAAATTTTCTTGATCCTTTTTTGTAAATGAGTTGTGGCTAGCTTTACCGGAAGCAATACGTTCTCTAACGTATTTCTTATATTCAGCCTGTGCCTTTTCTACACGTTCTTTTCTCTCTTGTGCAGCGCGCAATTTTGCCGCCTTCTCGCGAATACTAAATGCACCAGGATTTGTTTTTAACTCATTTTCAAGTCTAGTTATATGTGCGTTAGCTTCTTCCAAATATTCATCAAGTTTTGCTTTTCTCCTAAAAAGACCTTTTGATGCATTTGCCTTTACTTTTGTGCCATCTTGGGCAACAGTATCTGGTTGCCAAAGGCCTGATTGCCAAATTAGAGCAATTGATTCTTGTAGCAAGACCCGAAATTTATCTGCTCCACAAGTACGGAAATCTGCTAGAGAATGGTAATTCATAGGAAGACCGCCACAGATCCAAATATATGCGTGATGTTCTCTGCATAAACGATCTATTTGTCGTGCAGAGTGAATGTTTTCTAATGTAGCATAAAGCCATAATGCCATCAGAACGCGAGGGTCTTTAGTTCGCGGACCTCCACACCCTTCAGGAAGTTTGATTTCATCGAGAAACTTAGAAAAGTCCATCTGACAAACAAATTCCCAAACATCCCTAGCCCGATGATCTTCAGGAATTAAGTCTTCCAGACAGGTAATTTGAAACTGAATCTGATTTCGAGAAGGCTTGTGCAAGCTCTTACGGATGTTATTTGAATCTGCATTTTTCTTTAATTTTTCTGCGAAAGGTAATTCTAGAGGAATAGGGCTCACAATAGCTCCTGGGGTGCATTATAATGCACTCCATTTTGCCATATTTTTGTGTTTTTAAGCAACTGATATTCAACGATTTATCATTTTTCACAGCCTCTCACGCGACTCCTGGTTATTTTCTACCAAATACCCACGACTTGCACCTCCGGTGCTACATCATGGGCTATTATTAAGGCGTTCCTTCGGAACTCGGGTGAGTGAGTTATAGTTTATATTTTTGTTAGAGAGGTTTTGTGCCTGCTGTTTATGTCTCATTTTCGTCATTTGCTAGCCAGCAAAGGCTTGAGGTTAATTTGGGTTATGAGCATAGAATAAGAAATAAACGTATGGCAGTAATGTATGTATCTTCATGAATATCAGGCAAAAGAGCTTTTGCAAGAGCACGGGGTGCGCATGGCGCCCTTTATAGTGGCCCAAAGCGTAGAGGATGTGGAAAAAGCGATTGCTAAAGGGCTTGTGGAGGCTGTTGTTAAAATACAGGTGCATGCCGGCGGGCGGGGCAAGGCGGGCGGCGTTAAGATGGCAAAGAACCAGCAGGAGATTCGCGAGGCGGCAAAAAAGCTTTTGGGAATGCGCCTTGTAAATAACCAGACCGGACCTGAAGGTGTTGTAGCAAAAAAGATTATACTTGATACGCCTGTTGCCTACAGTAAAGAGTACTATCTTGGCATCATCATAGACCGCAAAACTGCAAAGGCGTGCATCATCGCCTCATCAGAGGGAGGCATGGCAATTGAAGAGATTGCAGCAAAAACTCCGGAAAAGATCTTTATCGAAGAGGTGCCTGATCGCGGCAGGCTCTGGCAGTTTCAGCTAGTGCGCCTGGCAAAGAACTTGGGATGGAAAGATAAGCATAAAGAAGAGGGGATACGCCTTATCAACCAGCTGCTTACAGCGTTTTTTCATCTGGATGCAACCCTTATAGAGATCAACCCTCTCGTGCAAGTAGAAGATGGCTTTATGGCCCTCGATGCTAAAATGAGCATCGACGACAATGCCCTCATGCGCCACCCTCGACTTGCCGAAATGTGGGATCCCTCTCAAGAGAGCCTTGCCGAACAGCTGGCGCATGAGCATGACCTTTCCTACATTGCCTTAGATGGCAACATCGGCTGCGTGGTAAATGGAGCAGGCCTTGCCATGGCTACCATGGACCTCATACGCTTTTGGGGGCAAAATCCTGCAAACTTTTTAGACGTGGGAGGAAGCGCCTCTGTCGAAAAGGTAACAGAAGGCTTTAAGATCCTCTTTTCAGCTCCAAAGGTCGAGGCGATTTTAGTAAATATCTTTGGCGGCATTATGAACTGCGAAATTATCGCCCAGGCCCTTATTCAGGCAATGAAAGAGGACCCCTTTAAAGGCCATGTGGTGCTTCGCATGGAGGGGACAAATGTAGAGTCTGCCAAAAGCATGCTTGCGAAGAGCGGCCTGCAGGTTCTGGTCGTCGATAGCCTCAACGATGCCGCTAAAAAGGTGTGTGAACTTGTGGAGGATAAAGGTGGCAATACTCGTTAACAAAAACAGCAAGGTGATCTGCCAGGGAATAACCGGTAAAGCGGGATCTTTTCACTCGGAGCAGTGTAAAGCATATGGCACGCAGCTTGTGGGGGGAGTAACTCCCGGAAAAGGGGGGCAGTATAATGCATGCGATATTCCCATATTTGACTCAGTAAAAGAGGCAAAGGAAAAAACTGGTTGCGATGTAACCATGATCTTTGTTCCTGCCCCCTTCGCTGCAGACGCCATTGTGGAAGCAGAAGATGCCGGCATGAGTTTAATAGTTTGCATTACCGAAGGAATAGCAGTTCATGATATGCTGGAAGTTACTCGCATCATGCGCCAAAGTAAAACCTCAAGGCTTATCGGACCCAACTGCCCCGGGGTTATAACGCCGGGCGAATGCAAGGTGGGCATAATGCCAGGCTATATCCACCGAAAGGGTCATGTGGGCATAGTTTCGCGCTCCGGCACTTTGACGTATGAAGCTGTATGGCAGGTGACAGAGCTTGGCCTGGGCCAGTCTACCTGCGTAGGCATTGGAGGCGACCCCTTAAATGGCACAAGCTTTATCGACTGCCTCGAGCTGTTTGAAAAGGACCCTGAGACCCACTCTATATTGATGATAGGAGAAATTGGGGGCGAAGCTGAAGAGATGGCAGCAGACTGGATACGTCAGCATGCAAAAAAGCCCATTGCAGCCTTTATCGCAGGGGCAACGGCCCCTCCAGGAAAGCGTATGGGCCATGCCGGAGCCATCATCTCGCAAGGCAAGGGAACGGCAGAGGTAAAAGTAGAGGCGCTAGAAAAGGCCGGAGTAAAAGTAGCAAAAAACCCCGCTCTTATGGGACAGACTGTAAAAGAATTATGAGTAAAACCGATAAAATTCCCTTTCGCGTAAACCCCTCCTTTTGGATTTTGTCAGCAATAATTGCCTGGATGGGAAGCGGCAATTGGTGGCAGTTTGTCTCGTGGCTTGTCATCGTCTTTATATCGGTTGTTGTGCATGAGATGGGCCACGCCCTTCTTGCGCGCATGTGGGGCCAAAATGTGCAGATTGTGCTGGGCCCGCTTGGCGGAGCTACTATTTACGGAGCAGCAAAAGAGCCGTTATCCCGCCTAAAAGAGTTTGTGGTAGTGCTTGCAGGACCTCTTTTTGGACTTATTTTAGCCGCCATCTCCTATTTTCTATTGGCGACATTTAAACCGGACCCTGTCATCGGCTACTTTGTATACTTCTTGATGCTTGCAAATATCATCTGGAGCTTCTTTAACCTGCTTCCTGTCCATCCCTTTGACGGGGGGAAGCTAATGTCTATAGTTTTTGAGGGTCTCTTTGGCGTTCGGGGTATGCGCATATCCTATCTATTAAGTGCCATCTTTGCGGTCTTACTTGCTGCCTACTTCCTCTATGATAGGCAGCTCTTTGCAGGGGCGCTGCTTATTCTGTGCGCCTTTGAAAGCTTTAAAAACTATCGCGAGCGGCGCTACTTTCATACCACGGCAAATGAGCAGCTCTTTGAGGAGCTTGAAGATGCAAGAAATTGCTATAAGCAAAATAGGCCCGATGTCGCAATAGATAAGCTAAAAAGCCTTATGCAAAAGACAAAAGAGGGCGAGGTCTATCAAGAGGCAGTCTTGCAACTTGCCCACTATTTAGCGGCAACAAAAAGGGTAGAGGATGCCTACAAGCTTCTTCACGCACAAGCTCGGCTAGATCCGGCTCATCTTAAGCTCTTGCAGCTTCTTGCCTACACCCTGGGCTTCTGGAAGGAGGCGCTCGATACAGGAAACAGGTTTTTTCGCGAGGCGCAAGATACCTCCTCTGCTGTTATAAATGCCTTATCAGCCGCACAACTTGGGGATGTAAAAACGTGCGTAAACTGGCTAAACACAGTAAAAAAGTCAAAAGCGATCGATCTGAAGGCACTTCTTGCATCGCATGATTTTGATAAAATCCGCAATGAAGCGGCCTTTAAGGCGTTATGAGCTATTCAGCTTTTGCACTTATCTCTATAATCATTTTTTCGCTTGTGCACCTCTTTGCCATAAAAACTCGTGCTTTACCAAAACATTGGCAGGCAAAGCTTCTTTCTACAGGCGGCGGCGTAGCCATAGCCTATGTATTTATTGACCTTTTGCCAAAGCTTGCAAAATCTGAACTTGTCCTTCACGATGCCTTCGCAGGCTTTTTTCCCTATTTTGAGCGGCATGTCTATATTTTAGCGCTTGCAGGCTTTTTGCTCTTTTTTCTTGTAGATAGAAGCCGCGAAATTTTTCACAGTAAAGGAAGGTTTTGGCTCTCTTGCGGCTCATACACACTCTTTAACTTCTTTGTAGGCTATGCAGTGTGCGATAAAAACAACATGGAGGTGCAGCCGCTTATTCTTTTTACCTTCGCAATGGGCCTACACTACTTTGTAAACGATTTTAACATCAGTAAAGAGCACCCAATAACATATGGCAGCAAGGCGCGCTGGCTTCTCATTCTAAGCCTCTTTTGCGGCTGGCTCACAGCTTTTTTTTGGCAGCTTCCCGCAGCCGCTGTTGCCCTCATTTCAGCCTTCATCGGCGGCGGCGTCATCATGAACGTTACGCGCCATGAACTGCCCAAAGGCAATCCCCATAGCCTTGGCGCCTTCTTTTGGGCGGCTATCTTCTACACGGCGTTATTACTGACTATTGGATAGAAGCTGCCATCCAATGAGTGTGGGAGGGGTTTTTGAGGTAGACGGTTTTAGCATCGCTTGGTGAAGATTGAATCTTTTGCACCCAGTCAAGAACTACAATTTCAAGTCCCCACTTTGTTGCAAGCGCTTGGAGCTCATCGGCGGTGAGCATGCAGTTTCCACCTTGCAGGTAAAGCACATAATTTGCAAAGAGCTGACCCCACTGGCTATGGATCTCTGTAAGAAGAAAAAGAGGCAGCGTGCTTTCAAGGAGTTCATTTTCTTGGGGAAAGGCGAAGTCGCGGCCATTTGGTGCAACATCCATTCTAAAGAGCAGGGTAAAAAGGCGGTACAAGTGGACGGTATCTTGAGAGGTTGTTAATAACTGTAAAAACTTGCTTTCTAGCCAGCCTTGAGCCTCTTTTCGCCACCACTGACGCATCTCTAGCGTTTGGCATGATATTACTGTTGCAAGATAGAGCTTTCTTTGCTTGATAATTCGTATGAGGGGATCTATTTCATTTTGAAAAAAGTCTTCAATGATTGCTCTAAAGGCCTCTTTTGTTGCTCGATCAGCGGGTTTTGGGTGCGCATCAAAAAACGTTCGTATGCGTTTTTGCATGCGTGGTAGTTCACTAGATATGGCTGCACTTTCTACCATTTCTATATAGCGTGGCAGCTCTTCATCTGTCAGAATAAAGCGTTTATAATCGGCAGCTTTTACCCTACGGATAAAGGCATCATTACTTGTTAAAAAGGGTTCCATATCCGGTAAAGAGCAGCCGGAGGTGACTTTCAAGTGACAAGCCATGATGAACCGTTCACGAATATTTTCCTGAAGTAGAGAGTTTGCCATAAGACTAATTGCTAGCTCATCGCGAAGAAATGAATGAATCTCCTCTAAAATTAGAGTATCTTTATTCTTTGCACTAAAACAGGCCTCATCCCACTGCTGTAGGTTCTTCGGCAGTTTTTTCTTGCGCCAAGCAGCGAGCGCAAGGGCAAAAAGACCACAGCTATTTTTATACCCCGGAACATCAGTAGTTGTGGCTTCTAGAGGCTTTTGAGGGGGCATATCGCTCGCAACTTTCGCTCTATTGCATAGAGTCTTTATTCGCACAAGACACAAGGCAAGATTTTCATCGAGAAATTTACCATCTAGGGCATTAAGTATGTCAAGATAGAGAGTAGGATTTGCCTTATTTTCTCTAAAAGCTCGAAGCATTGCTGCATGCAGCCTTTGAACGTCGCTTGGAAGGACTTTATGTTTGGCACTTTCGTCAAAGTAGCAGCTAAAGGCTTCACCATTTTCAAGATCGATTTCAAGTTGACCGATAGTTTTAGAAGGCTTATTTGTAAACGTTCTGCCAATGAGGCCGCTTGATTCCGGTTCATAGAAATAGCGGACGTTATTGTGAAGGTTGTGAAACTCTACTTGACTATTACGAGGTCTATCTTGGAGTAGCGGAGCACTAGTCACTCTTCTTAGCCACGAAAGTGCAAGTACTCCTCCTGCGGCAAGAGGAGCGGCTATTGGAGTCATAGCTCCTGCAAGAGCTGCTGCTCCAAGAGCTCCAGCATACTTTAGGGTATTACTCGGCTGGACTTCAAGGAATTGGATCTCTTCTAGTAGCCTATAGAGTTCATCTGCGAGCTCTTCAAATTCTGCTTCCCATTCCTGTCCCAATATATCGCTTGCAACAAGATAGACCTTTGAAGAGAGGCAATAGAGGCTTTTTAACTGTTCCAGCCCCGAACTTGGGCTTGAAAGATGCGATGCTTGTACAAACTCAAGGATGATCCACTTAGGGTTTTTGATTTGAAGCTGACGAATGGAGTCATAATGTTTAGCAGGATTCTCTAGAAATGATCGACGAAGTTCAAGAATCTGCAGTGCGACTTCTGCAGATTTAGACTTCGCAGTGATCTGCATGGCATCTCTGATCTGAGCCAGCTGAGAAGGTATTTCCGGGTCAAATGTCACTTGTGTCATAATAGACAAGATATACGCGATATCTCACCCCTGCGTCAAGTAACTTTGTAAGTCCCAGCCTCTAAAATAGATGCTGGGACTATAGTTTATACTTTCGTGAGAGGCTGAAGGCCTCTGATGCGTTTTTTTGACCGCAGGTCTTTGGAGTGCTGCGATTTTTCGCAGCTTTTAATCCGACCACATACCTTTACTTCATTAGCGCCCAAGCTTACAAAACACATCTGCATGAATCGGTAGAGGCACTTTGTGAGCCTTAAGCGATCTTGCGATTAAGGTGTGTGCAGAATTAAAAGCGGCGAAGAATCGGCGCACTCCAAAGACCTGCGGTCGAAGAAAACGTATTTTTTCCCAGCCTCTAAAATAGAGGCTGGGTGGGAAAAGGGCTGTTATTCAAGATCAAGCGGGATGTAGCGTACAACCTGGCCGGCTCGGACTTGGAGCAGCACATGTTTTTTGCTTCCGGCTTCTTTCATCACGCGGTAGAAATCTTCAGTCGTGTTTACCGGCTTTTGGTCTACTGACAGGATGATCTGACCGCGGCGAAGGCCTGCTTCTTGAGCCGGGCTGGTTGGATCGACGTTTTTAATGATGATGCCTTGACCCGCTTCTACGCCAAGCTGCTGTGCAAGCTCTGGGGTGATGTCTGAAAGCACCATTCCAAGCTTACTTTGGATGTCGTTAATGCCAAGTTCATTTTCTGGGTGGGTACCAATAACGGCAGTAATATCCATAGGCTGCTTGTTGCGTATGATCGAAAGTGATACCTTCTCATCGGGGCTCATTAATGCAATAGCGCTGCGAAGTGCACCCACATTTTCTACAGTCTTGCCGTTGAGCTTTAAGACGATGTCGCCCGATTTTAGGCCTGCTTTATCAGCGGGACTGTCTTTTACAACTTCTGCAACAAGGGCACCTTCGCTTCTATCGAGGTTAAAGGCGCTTGCAAGCTTTGCGTCAATTCTTTGAAGCGCAACACCGAGGTAGCCGCGCGTTACATGGCCAAACTCTTTCAGCTGCTTTGTAACGTGGGTGAGGATGTTGCTTGGGATAGCAAAGCCAATGCCCATATAGCCGCCGTTATTTGTAGCAATAGCGGTGTTCATGCCGACAACTTTTCCATCCATGTCAAGAAGGCAGCCGCCGGAGTTGCCCATGTTGATGGCAGCATCTGTCTGGATAAACTGCTCAACCTGTGCAATGTCAAGGTCGCTTCTGCCTTTTGCGCTTACAACACCAACTGTAACAGTACCCTGAAGGCGAAGAGGGCTTCCAACAGCCATCACCCATTCACCAATATCAAGGTTGTCTGAGTTGCCGAGGGTAAGAAAGGGAAGATCAGTCGCTTCAATCTTTAAAAGGGCAACATCTGTGTTGGGATCTGTTCCAATAACCTTGGCAGGAAACTCACGGCCATCTGTAAAGCTAACCGTGATCTGCTCAGCTTCGCGAACAACGTGGTTGTTTGTTAAGATAAAGCCGTCGCTTGCGACCACAAAGCCTGATCCCTGGCCTCTTCTTGGGCCCTTCTGCTCGGGCATGGGAAAGCCAAAGAAACGTTCAAAAAAGTCATCAGGAAATGCGCCAAAGGGCTGGTTCGTATCGTCCATGCTTTGCGACTTTTGGCTATACTGTGTACGAACAGAGACAACAGATGGCAAAGCATTTTTTGCGATATCAGCAAACTCTTTAGACATCTCTTTAACTAGGCTGCGCTTTGGCGAGGGAGCATCTACAGCAGTAAGCTGAGAAGCACAGAGCACGGCTCCAAGCACTACCTCAAAAGCAATTTTGTGAAAAGTCGATAGATTGCGAAACATGGTTCAAACCTCCAATAAAACTAACATGATACCAAGTATAGCCAATACTCGACAAGGGGTCAAATGAGTACTGGAATCTGGAAGGACTTAAAGGACCAAATAGACCCTTTATGTCCTTTTTTGTCCTTTTGGTCCTTTACCAAGAGTTGTCAATGCATCCCCTATAATAATAAACCCATTTTGAATCCTGTCCCAGCCAAAGTTTTCGTTTGGTGCATGGATCTTGTCGGAAGCAAGACCAAGGCCAAAGAATGCCACTTCAGCTTGGCTTGCCTTTGCAAGCTCTGAGATAATTGGAATAGAGGCGCCTTCGTAGATGTAAGAGGCTTTTTTGTGGTAGACCTTCTCGCACGCTTCTGTCAAGGCTTCTACAAGAAGAGAGTTGGGACTTGTGCGAACGGGTTTTCCCATGCCTTCGTGGATCTGGCAGGATACTGAAAAGCCGGGGGCTTGCTTTGACTCAATAAAGCGTTTTATGCGCTCTGTAATAATGTGCGGGTCTTGATCCGGTACTAATCTGCAAGAAAGTTTTGCTATTGCCTTTGCCGGAATTACAGTCTTTGATCCCGGGCCGCCGTAGCCGCCTGCGATGCCGTTTATTTCTAATGTTGGGCGAAGCCAGCTTCTTTCTAAAGGGGAAAAGCCCTTCTCTCCACCTGTTGGAAGGCAGCCAAACTCCTGCTGAAACTCCTGATTGTTAAAGTCGAGCGATATGTAGGAAAGCTCTTCTGCTGTTGGTGCGACAACAGCATCATAAAAGCCGGGGATGGCGATATGGCCATTGACATCGCGAAGGGAAGCTAAAATTTCAACTAAGGCGTGAAGGGGATTGTAGACCATGCCGCCATGGACGCCGGAATGAAGGTCGCTAAAGGAGCTTGTTACCTCTACAGTAAAGCAGGCCATGCCGCGCGTTCCTAAGGTGATGGCCGGCGTTGTAGAATTTAGCATGCCGACGTCTACAACAAGAAGGTAGTCCGCTTTAAGGGCATCTTTATGCTCTTGGATAATGTGTGGAAGCGATTTAGAGCCCGATTCTTCTTCTCCTTCAATAATTAGCTTTATATTTAAAGGAAACTTTCCATGTTCTTTAAAAAGAGCGCGCAAGCAAGAAATCACATAAAAACATTGGCCTTTATTATCTTGAGCGCCGCGTGCGACGATGCTATTGCCCTTGCGAGTTGGTGTAAATGGCTTTGTCTCCCAGAGATCTATAGGGTCTACAGGCTGGACGTCGTAGTGGTTGTAGATAAGGATGGTAGGAGCTGTAGGGCCGGCTGCAGAGTTTTCTGCAAAGAGAACAGGGGCGTCGTCTTTATTCCAGACAGTCACTTTAAAGCCGGAATCTGCAAGGTAGCGCTCTACCCACTCTGCACAGGCTTTAAGTTCCGGCCGGAAGGCCTTGTCGGCGCTAATAGATGGAAAGCGCAAAAACTCAAAAAACTGCTCTTCGAAGCTCTTTTCACTCGCTTTGAATAGCTTTTTGAATGTCTCTAACTCTGTCATGGCTATACCCAAATTTTTTCGATGTGAAGGGGCTCCTCGGCTTTTTGAGCAAGGAGTGTATTTTCTTTTTCAAGGAGCTCTTTTCCTGCAAAGGTGACCGCGATGCCCTCTTTAAATGTTGCAGCAAGGTGCTGTTCTACTGCGCGGACGATGTCGGTGCAGGTGGCATTTAGGCAGGCATTTCTGAAGGCTTGACGCATCTCTACTGTTTTTCCTTCGCGATACCAGCCGTAGGCTACTTCTGCGCGGGTTCCAGGAGCGATAGGGCTGTCAAGGTTTTGAACCATCTCACGCTTTGCTTCATCAAGGTCGCTTTCATCAAACTGATGGTTGCGAATGTCGTTAATGGATTCTTCAAACGCTTTAAGGGTTGCCACTATGTTTGGATCGCGGTAGGAATAGAACGAAAAACTTCCCGACATAATGTTGGCAATGCCGCCTGCGCCGTAGGCGCCGCCCTGCTCGCGTACGCGCTTATGCAAAGTTACGTTGTCAAAGAGAAAGGCTGCAAGCGACAGTGCCGCAGCATCGGGGTGGCTGTAGGAGATTGTTTTGCACACCTTTGTTGTGAAGGCAACCTGCGATGCGATGATCCTACCCTGGTTGTTGGTTTTAAGGAGGGGATAGTTGCCCTTCCATGGGCTAAAGGCACGCGACGGGATATCTTGAAGGCCTTCAAAGCCATTATCGATATAGCGCGCAAGTTCTGTTTGATCGCAGCCGAGGACTAGGTTTGCGCCCCTTGTGCAGAGTAAAAGGCCGCGCATCATTTCAAGCTTTTCTATAAGCCAGTCTGATTTATTATCAAAATCAAGCGCTAAATCTTTTACCTTGTAGAGGTATTCTAGGCCATACCAAGCATTATTTATCCTTCCTGGTACGTTTATGCCGCTTGCTGCAAGGTTCATAGCATACTTTAAGGCGCTATTTACAAAGCTTGACTGCAGGTTTGTATAGTGCTTTAAGATAAGCTCTTTAAGGCGTGATCTATCAGTAAAGTTTGGATTTGTCACCATGTCAAAGAGGAGGCTGAAAAACTTGTCGGCCTTATGGTACATCGCTTTTCCGCGCAGATGAAAACTTGGCGAAAATGATGTACCCTCCTGTACCTGGTGGTTAAGGATTGTGAAGGCGCCTATGCCGCCTGTATTCTCTTGGATATATTTGAGGGTATCTTCATAGGATCGAAGGCCGCAGCCAATCTGTGGAAGCAGTACGCTGAAAAGGCGTACAAGCCAAAGGTCCTCTTCTGCTATGTCAGGGACATTAAAGACGATATCGGCGTAGGTAATTTTGTTTGTAAAGGCGCTATGGTGAAAGAGCTCGATATTTCCAAGCTGGCTGTGCGTTATGGGAAGTATTCGCACATCTCTTGGAATGCTGTCTAAGGAGATATTGGGCAGGATATCAAGATCTACATTTTCTTCTGCTTCTTGCAAGAGTACTAGTTCATTTGCTTGATGGATAATTCTTTCGCGGTCGGCCTCATTTAAGCCTTTACGTATTACCTCAAGCACTTCAGCTTCTTTTTTTATCTCTTCGTGTGCAAGGTCTACACTTGGGTGCATCAGAAGACGAACGTAGTGCTTATTTGTGATAAGATAGTCTTTGATAAGGTTATTCATAAAGCGCGGATTTCGCACAAGTTCTTGTCGCAGTTCATCAAAGAGCGAGTGGATGCGAAGGCCATCTTCAGCTTTACCGCCATGCTGCTTTAAAAGGGCAGAGCGCGAAAAAAGCGACAGGCCAAATGGGGCAGAATCGCCCGTAATTTCGCTTCTAAAAAGCTCTACTTGATGAAGGGCGGAGTCTATGAGCTTTTGAGGTATACCCTCTTTTGCATAGCGCTCAAGCGTGGTAAAGATGATCTTTTCTAGCGCTTGGAGATCTTCTGCTTTGCACCCTTTCAGAATAATGCCATAGGGAACCTCTGCAATTTCGCTATCCATAAGCGACTGCGCCTGTTTGCAAAGGCCCGATTTTAAAAGTTCTATCTTTAAAAGCGATGCGTCGGTTTCCATCAGCACGATGTCAAGTATGCCTAATCCAAGCAGCTGGAGCTGGTCAAGAATCGGGCATGTAAGCCATGCAAAGGCCATAATGGCCTTATCTTCTGCCATCTCTTCCGGGCTAATCGGGTAGAAGGCCTCTTTATGGACGGGTCGCAAAAAGCGCGGCTGCATAGGTATAGGGGGAAGGGGGGCAAGCTTTTGTACGCCCTTTAATACTCTCTGGGCAACAAAGTCCAGGTGCTGCTTTAAAGGCAGGTTGCCGCAAAAGAAAAAGAGGCAGCGGCTAGGGTGGTAGTAGTTTTTATGAAAGGAGATAAGCTCGTCGTAGGTAAGCTGTGGGATGGCGCTTGGATCGCCGCCTGAGTTAAATCCATAGGGCGAGTTTGGAAAGAGGGCACTGTTTACATGCTCTATAAGGCGCGTTGTGGGGGATGAGAGCGCCCCTTTCATCTCGTTATAGACCACGCCCTTGTAGACAAGGGGGCTATTTGGATCTTCAGGATGTAAAAATTCAAGCCTCCAGCCCTCTTGCGCAAAGCTTGGCTCTTTAAGAAGCGGATGGAAGACAGCATCTAAGTAGACATCTAACAGGTTATAAAAGTCCTCTTCCACTTGCGAGGCAGCAGGATAGCAGGTAAAGTCTGCACCGGTAAGGGCGTTCATAAAGGTGTTTAGGCTTCTTCTGTTCATAGAGAAGAAGGGATCTTTTACTGGGTATTTTTTTGATCCGCAAAGGACGGTGTGTTCGAGGATATGAGCGACGCCGTTAGAGCTATCCGGCAGCGTGCGAAACGACAAGCAAAAGAGGTTTTCAGGATCTTCGTTTCCAAGGTGTAAGAAGGTGGCTCCAGACTCTTCATGCACAAGCTCCGTAAGGTAGCAGTGAAGTTCAGCGATTTCCTGAGATTTTGTAACTACAAAGCCGCGGTAGTGGTCGCCTTTAGAAAATGTGGGGGTCGTCATGCATCTCTCTCTTGATTATTCCTTCAGCATACCGCAGGTTCGTATAAAATTCCAGATTGTGGTATCTTTATCTTTTTACGGATTAGGATTTATGAAGCGAACTCTTATTTTACCCAATGTGGTGACGGCCTTTAGCCTCTCTTGCGGCCTTTTTGTGATTTTTAAGATGAGCAGCCTGCCGCCCGGAGCTGTCACATATCAAAATATTTTAATGGCAGTGGCAATCCTCTTGCTTGCTGCCTTTTTGGACATGCTGGATGGCGCTTTAGCTCGCGCTATGAAGGTCGAAAGCGAATTTGGCGGGGTGTTTGACTCCCTGGCCGATGCCGTCTCCTTCGGTGTTGCGCCCTCTGTCGTCATCTTAAAGACCCTTTCAGTTGATACAAGTTCCTTTCTCTTTTTCCTGCTTACCATGGGCGGTATGATCTACTCTATTAGCGGCGTGTTGCGCCTTGTGCGCTTTACCGTGACAAAGGTAAAAGGAACAGATGAAGAGGTAAAGGAGGCTAAAGGAAGCTTTACAGGCCTTCCAATCCCGGCAGCTTGCGCTGTTGTCCTATCTACAACGCTCTTTTTAGTAAGCGACGATGCAAAGCATATCTATTCGTTTACCGATAGCAGCCGCTCGCTCATTGCAACGCTTGTCTTTTTTATCGTAGGCTACTTCATGATCAGCCGCTGGAAGTTTCCAAGCCTGAAAACCCTGCGAATCCGCGTAGGTTCATTCCTCGTCGTTCTCTTTACCGCCTTTGCGGCCGCAGTAATCCTCATCACGGCCGTCCACAACTTCGCCATCCTGTTTTTATGCATCTCCTGGGGCTATCTCATCATTGCATGGGCCCTATCGCTCGTCCGCATCATCGCCGGCAAGCGCCTCCAGGCTCTTGAAGACTTCGAGCCCGAAGCCGAAGATGATGAGTGAATAACCGCGAAGAGAGCGAAGAAAGACTCGGAAGATTGATATTCTCGATCTAAAAAAATAATTGAAACACAGAGTCACAGAGTTCACAGAGAAAGGAAAAAGAACGAGTGAATTCATTCTAATTTTTTATCGCACAGCGTATATTATATGCGTCAGCTCCCTTTCGAGATTTTTCTAATAAACGTAAGATCAGTTCCTCTGAATAGTTTCCTTCTATAGCAAGGCGTATAAGATAGGGGTTTGCGCCCTTTGGGCATCTTCCTAGCATTTGTAAAATAATTCTTTCAGGAAGCCGATTTTCAAGGGCGATTCGAATGTCGTATTTACATACCTGAACTTTATCGATGTGTCTTTCCAAAAGTGGGTAGTAGGATCGGGGAATGTTTTTGATAAGTTCTATAATGCACGTATCATTTGCAAGTAAGCTAAAGAAAATCGGTACCATGTGCACAAAGCGTTCGGTAGCAATTGCTGCTGTTATAGTTGTTGAGGGGATTCTGATTTTTTTATCGACGAGCATTTGTACCGTTTCTAAAGTACACCACTCGCATTTAATAAAAGATGTTAATACATTGCTATGTGGAAATTGATTAAAAGAAGCTCCAGCCCTTGCTAAAATTTGTATTTCATCGTTAGGATTTGGAAGGCAAAACGTATTAGCATTTGTAGGACAAGGTCTTTCATATTCTTTTAAATCTACATATTTATACCAGATGCTATCCAAAAGAGTTGAATGGCAGCGCTCTCTCATTAAAAGCCTAGCATAAATAACTCGCTTGGCTTCAAGTAGTGTCACGCCCTGTTTTAATGCAAACACATTGGGTACTTTCTTTCGAAAATAGTTACAATGTCGTCTGTAACAATCCATTACCTGTGAATAGGCAGTTGCATGTTCTATAGGAACGATTTTTAGATCATCGCGGATTTTGCCGAAAATGAGTGCATGGGTGTGTCTATTTACCATTGCACAAGCCATCCCAGACTCTTCATCTAAATACCCGAAAAATATAGTCTTAGATAAGCTAGGATCCATACCTGAAGGTAGAAATAAAGCCATTGTAATAACTCCTTAACTACTTTACTCCAACTCATGCTGCATCAAAAGACGCGCATACCTCTACATTTACCGCGTTTCCATCGATTATCTGGACTTTATACCTTTTTTACGAGAACCATCGACAGTTTAATTTTTTCTCTGTGTTCTCTGTGTCTCTGTGTTTAAATTATTTCTTGCGAGTCTTCCGCGATTATTTGTCGAGGCCAGGATGCCTACTACGAAAACTTCCGAAAAAGACTAATGAGCACACCCTGGACGCGAAAATCTTGTTCTGAGAAGGCAAAGATTTCCCCTTCGGTCTCTAGTTCTAAAAATTCTTCACCTAGGCGCTGCAGGTAGCGGCCGATCTTGATGCCGAGGGGTTTGCTGTTTACTAAGATCATCTCGCCATGAATAGGTTTTAGGCGCGTTTCAACAACAAGAAGGTCTGATTGCTTTATTGCAAGCTTTGCAAAGGAGCTATCTTTAACTGTAAAGCCGTAGTAGCTTGCGTTTTTAGCGATAAGTCCGGAAGGGATTTCGACATAAGAGGGCTTGGCAAAAAGTTCTAGCTTTTGGCCATTTGCAATGGAGCCGATGACGGCGATCTCTTTTGTACCCAGGGAGGGCTTTAGCTTTTGGCTTTTTGAGGGTTTAATAGCTCGCCAGGCGCTGCCTGTCTTCTTTACAAAGCCCAGCTTTTCAAGGTTTTGGATGTGCTTTGCGACTGTTGCAGGCGAGGAGAGGCCAAGCAGCTGCATAAGCTCGCGATAGCTTGGCGAATACCCTGCAGTCTCTGTGAACGATGTTATAACGGAAAGTATTTGGCTTTGCCGTTTTGTAAGCGCCTTCATGCAAGCGAGTATTCAGAAAAAAAGAGTTTTCTAAATCGTGCGAGAACTGGCGATTCAAATACCAGATAGTCGACAAAATAGGAGGTAAGCCACATGATAAGCGCGGCTATATAGGCATCAGATATAAAGTGGCCTCCCTGCACAATGCGGGCAAGCGACAGCACCCCACCGAGGCCAAGGGCAACGGCAAGTCCCAATATGGCTACATAATTTTGCTTATAGCGCCTTCCAAGAAAGTAGAGGCAGAAAAAGTAAAAGCCGCATGTAGAGTGGCCTGATGGAAAAGACTTAGAGGGTTCCGGAGCTGATGCAAAAAGGGGCTCATAAAAGGCTCTAAAGCTTTGCGATCCGCCAAATTCGATGAGCTGTCGAGGCCTGGGCCTTCCCCAGTTTTCCTTCAACACTAAATTTGTGATGACTAAAGACCCTAAAAAGAGGGTGATGCACATCACAAAAAAGGCCCCACGATATTTTTTGAGGGAGTTATTCCATTTTGAAGCGATAATGCAGCAGGCTGCTGCAAAGGCCGTAAGTGATGCCGGGATGCCTCCATAGAGGTAGAGAAAGCTGAAAAAGGGGGTAGTGTAAAAGCCATATTCCTGAGGATCTTGCGCAGACCAGCCTCGGTAGAAGGTCATCTTGGCGACAAAGAGGTCTAAAGATGCGCTAAAAGGGGTGAGCAGAAAAAGCAAAAGAAGCGGCACAGCCCAAGGCATATGTTTTTTTACGTTGTCCAAAGTCGTTAACTCATCATGTTTTGCTAATAGTTATAGCCGAACGCTTGATTTTAAGCATGTCCCTAAAGTGAGTATATCGCTAAAATCTCAAACAAACTCCAATTTAAAAAAATCAATGGGAACCGTTTATGTTTGAAGCGTTAGCACTCCTTTTTTTTGTTATGGCAGCAGCTCTTGCCTTTCGCCTTTTTTCTCAACAGAAGGCCTATACCAGATGCCAGCTCGACCTGAGAGAGGCTCACGTTCGCCTTGAAGAAGAAAAAAAGCAGGCCGAGGCGAAGATGCAGCTTATTCGCCAGGCGCAAGATGTAATGAGGGACTCTTTTAAAGCCTTAGCGTCAGACACACTTCGCACGCAGCAGACGGCTTTTTTTGATGTTGCGAAAACTACCTTTGAAAAGTATACGACCGACATTCGCCATGAGTGGCAGCAAAAGCAGATTGCGATTACGGATGTTGTAAAGCCGCTTCGAGAGTCCTTAGAGAAGGTGGACCACAAAATTCAGGAGCTTGAAAAAACCCGAATTTCTGCCTACGCCTCTACGCTTGAAACCCTGAAAAACCTCAATGTTGTTCAAAACCAGCTTCACCTCGAGACAAGTAAGCTTTCGCGCTCTTTAAGAGCCTCAAATGTGCGCGGTCAGTGGGGAGAGATGCAGCTAAGGCGCGTTGTAGAGCTTGCCGGCATGGTAGAGTACTGCGACTTTGTCACCCAAACTACTGTTACAACAGACGACGTACGGCATAGACCCGATCTTATCATAAAGCTGCCCAACGAGCGGGTGATCGTCATCGATGCAAAGACGCCTCTTCAAGCATATTTAGAGGCAATTGACGCCCCGACAGACGAGCTAAAAGCTATAAAATATAAAGAGCATGCCAAACAGGTAAAAAAGCACCTTTCCGATCTAAGCGACAAAGCCTACTGGGAAAGCTTTGCCAAAACTCCTGAATTTGTGGTTCTCTTTATGCCGGGCGAGTCCTTCTTTGGGGCCGCTTTAGAGGCAGACCCTCAGCTTATTGAGTTTGGTGCGGGAAAAAGGGTGCTTATTGCAACGCCGACAACGCTTATTGCGCTGCTGCGCGCTGTAGCTTTGGGCTGGCGCGAACAGGTGATGCACGATGAAACCCAAAAGATCTGCGAGCTTGGAAAGTCGCTTCACGAGCGCCTTGCCACCATGTGCGAACACTTCACCCGCCTCAAGCGCGCCCTGGACTCCTCCGTTGACGCCTACAACAAGGTAGTAGGCAGCTTCGAATCCCGCGTGCTGCCGTCCGCCCGCCGCTTCGAAGAGCTCGGCGTCACAAGCTCCCAGCAGATCGAGGAGCTGTCCCCCATCGAAAAATCAACCCGCTCCCTCGAGTCCCTCCTCGACCCAATTTTAGACCCGACCTAGGGGGTGTTTTGTGAAAAAATGCGTTTTTTTCGACCGCAGGTCTTTGGAGTGCTGCGATTATTCGCAGCTTTTGATTCTGCACATACCTTAATCGCAAGATCGCTTAAGGCTCACAAAGCACCTTTACCGATTCATGTAGATCTCTTTTATAAGCTTGGGCGGTAATAAAGTAGAGGTGTGTGGTCGGAGTAAAGGCTGCGAATAATCGCAGCACTCCAAAGACCTGCGGTCGAAGAGAACGCATTTTTTCACAGCCTCCTGGCGGAGGACGGTGGGTCTTTCGCTAGGTAGTGCGAGGTTTTATTAGTCGTTAATTATCAATCACTTGTATTTTTGTTTAAATTAATATATTGATAATTATGGGTAATTATGGATAATGAGGGTTGGATGGGTAGATAGTAACAAGTACTTATCCAACCGGCTTTTAGCCGAGGAGGTTTGCTATGCATATGAAGAAGATCCTTGAAAGGATTGCTTACCTCGAATTTGAAAATGACCAACTCTCATCCGAGCTACACTATGTAGATAAGCTTTTGAGAGCTGTAGGCTTTGGAGATGGCCTCAACACTGTAAAGCAAGCAGCCAAAGAGCTTTTTGATCAAGAACAGCTTGAAGAAAAGCAAAAAGCAACTACTGGTGATGATAAGCCTCCGGTAGAGTAGTCAAATCTTGGAAGCTATTGCCCCCAAACAATAGCTTCCGTTTTTCAAGCTTCCGCTTTGACAATAATCGCCATCTTCTGTCACTCTCCTTGGTTTTAATTCTAATAATTTGGGGTTTATATATGTTTGCGGTTGATTATCTGGGAACAATGCTCCATGGTTTATTCAAGGATCAAAAGGAGGGGCGGCTTGAACCTCTTTCTGCGGTTGCTACGCTGGCATTGCGGTCGTTGAAATCCTATGACAAAGCGCTTCCTGCAGTGCGTGCAGACTGGTTTGAGTTTGATAAAGAGGGCGACACTGCTAAGAGAACTGGTACGGATGTTGATTGTCTAGATGTTGTCTATCTTCAGAAGCCAATCAGGCTTTTTGTGAGTGGATGGTCAGCACATGACAATAAAGAGTTAGTACCAATTGTTGAAAAGGCAATTGACGGCTTGAGACAAGTTGCAGCCCATTATCTGACTACGAAAGGGAAAGGAGCTGTTACTGAGAAAAAGAGGGGAGCTGCCGTAGATATTATTTGTGGTACCTATATCACCTGCCTCCAAGGATGGCTTCCGGCCGCAAAAGCGGAGAAACCACCAGAAGTAAAAGGGGAGAAACCACCTGAAGTAAAAGGGGAGGAGCCGGCAGTAAAAGAGGAGAAACCACCCGTAGCGAAAGAGGAGAAAAAGGTTCTGTCTAAGGAAGAAGCTGAAAGTGCGACCGCTTTTCTTGTGAGGCTTAAACAAGATAAGAGGTATAAAGACGATCTTGCGCTTGCTCTTTTGGAGAATGCCGTCAAGCTGCAGCAGGAAGCTGCTAAACAGCCGGAAGCTGCTAAACAGCTGGACGACCTCCCTGCGGTTAAAAAAGAACCCATAACCCAAGATGGCCCCTCTACTGCTCAAAAAAAGGTTACAAAACCTGACGCTCTCTCCACTGATCAAAGAGCGTTTGTAAAAGCTGTGGCTGACCTTTGGAAGGAAAATCTACCTGTATTTAGTGCTAAGATAAGTGCAGGAAATGGTCAAGTAGAATACCTTGAAACTATTTTACGTGCACAACAGGTGAGCTACCTAGAGCTTCTTAAAAGAATCCCCCCAGTCTATTAACTCATAAAGCTCGTCAGGGCCTATAAGATCGCTTGATTCGCCGTCAAGTAGCGATTCTATGAGCTTGCTCTTCTTTTCTTGGAGGGCAAGGATCTTTTCTTCGATAGAGCCCTGCACGTAGTAGCGTTTACAAAAGACTGTCCCTGTTCTTCCAATGCGGTGGGCGCGATCGACAGCTTGAGCCTCTTGCGCTCTATTCCACCATGGGTCATAGAGCAGCACATAGTCAGCTGCAGTGAGGTTTAGCCCTACGCCGCCTGCCTTTAGACTGACGAGGAAGAGGGGCGCGTTTGGGTCGGTTTGGAAGGTGTCTACTAGCCCCTGTCGGTTTTTTGTCGTGCCATCAAGCATCAGGTGGGGGATGCCTCTTTCTGTTACCCCTTTTGCAATGAGCTGCAGCATGCTGGTAAACTGGCTGAAAAGGAGCACCTTTTTGCCTTCAGCAACAAGCGTTTCTATATCTTCAAGAACAAGATCATACTTGCACGATGAAAGAGCATCAGGAGCAAGGGCCTCTACAAGCTGCGGCACAAGGAGCGGGTGGCAGGCAATCTGGCGCAGTCGAAGTATTGCTTCAAATACCTCTAAACGGTGCGCTTTTATGCCGTCGGCCGCCACCTTTTTTAGAAGGCCAGCCTTTAGGCTCAGAAGGAAGCGGTCATAAAGGCTCTTCTGCTCATCTTGCATCGTCACAAAGACGCTTTCGTCAACCTTTTCGGGAAGATCCTTTGCTACTTCGCTCTTTTTGCGGCGAAGCAGGAAGGGAGCAATTTTTTTCTTAAGCGATGGCAGTGCTGTAGTTTCATCGACAAGGCCCGGCTCCAGAAAGTGAAAATGGGTAAGAAGTTCTGACACGCTATTTTCAACTGGCGTGCCGGTTAACGATAGGCGAAAGCGGCTTTGAAGCTGCATGATAGATTGAGAGGTAATTGTGGAGCTATTTTTTATTGCCTGCGCCTCATCTAAAATAAGGGCGTCATAGAAAATAGCTTTAAAAAGGTCGATATCGGTCCGCAGGGTGCCATATGAGGTGATGGTGATATCGTTTGCTGCCAATTTTCGATCTGGGCCGTGGTAGATGGCGTGGCTTTTTTGCGGCAAAAAGTGCTCAATTTCGCGCTGCCAGTTATAGAGGAGCGATGTTGGCACTACTATGAGGGTGGGGCCTGCTGTTCTTGATAAAAAGGCAATGACCTGCACAGTCTTGCCCAGGCCCATTTCATCGGCAAGCAGGCCATTGAGACCGCATTCATAGAGGCCCATAAGCCAGTTAAGCCCCTCCTGCTGGTAGGGTCTGAGTGTGGCTATAAAGCCTGGTGCGGGTAGATATTCCTTTGCACCGCCAATGCGAAAGCAGGAGGCAAGCGTTGCCTCTTTGACAAATGGTTGAAAGGCGATGAGGTTCTTTTTGGGAAGGGTAAGTGAGTTTGCAATAAGCTCTACGCTTAAAAGAAGCTCTTCAACGGCCGGTTCCATCACTAAAAGACCTGTTTTATTGCCCTCAAGGTTAAACAGGCGCGAAGATCTCTTCACGTGGCCTACAATGCGCTCAATAGGCACCGTAAGAGTGCCAAAAGAGACTGTTCCTGTGACATGAAAGCCCTTATCGAGTTCTAACTCCTGATTGGTGAGTAGGACAATTGCATTGCCGGCTGCATCTACAACCCTCCAGCCCTTTTCTATAAGTGTTTTTATTGCTGCGGGGGACTTGTCAGTTGGGCAGTAGTAGTTTGAAATGCCAACCATTTTCTTAGAAAAGCCCGCCTTGACTAGCTCCTCTTCATAGGCTAAAAATTCTTTTTCAAGCTTTGCAAAGGAGCAGGTGGCATCAACAAGGGTAAGGGTGGGGACTGTTGGCTTTTCCTCTTGAAGAAATTCTATAAGAAGATTGGGATCAATAGATTCTTTGAATGCAAGATATTCAGCCTTTGTCATCGCTTTTGGGCCATCAAGAAAGGGGGAGAGCTCAAGCCATGCTACGTTTGGGTCAATAAAGCGCAGCATCTGGCCCAAGAGGGCTATGTGAGGAGATCCCTGCAGGATCAGGTCGTAGTCAGAGAGTGAGCGATTATTTAGCTGGGCATGAACGTAATATAAATTTTCTTTTTGTTCTGCAAGATATTCGAGCTTGAGGCGCGAGAAGAAATCACCTATAATCTTTTTGCTGGATGAGAAGAGCTTGCCGCTTGCAGCAAGTTGCTGTAAGAGGACATATGAATGAATTGGGCGAAGGCGATAGAAGGGGTAGTGACTTTTAGGCTCTACCCGCTGCAGCTTAAGATCTCGCTTCTGCCACTCCAGTTCATCATCAATTAGCTCCCTTAGGGGCAGCTTGGTGAGAATAACAGGGGTTCTATAGCGTTTTGAGAGAACTAGATCAATGGTATATTCCATGAAAGGTAGTATAGAGTAATGGAGAGTAAAATGCGACTTTGGAAGCAGGGTGTAGAGTGGAATGAGGCTGAAAAGGCGTGGGATGAAAAGGCAGCCAAGCTTGAAAAAGAGCATCCCCTCAAGGTGTTAAAGACGCTTCCCAATATGCCCGGAATGACAAAAGATACTGCCAAAAACCTTAAGTGGAAGAGCCTAAGGTGGATGATAGCAAAGGATGAAAAGTTCCAAGTACTCCGCCATGTCCTAAAATCGCCCTTTAAGCATCTTTTTGGCTACGTCCGCTCGCTTCTTAAAAAGAGACCCTTCCTTCGAGATGGCGACTTTTTTCTCTATGGCATCAGCAATGTAGAGGAATGCCGGCGCCTTCTTGAAAAGCCCGATACCCTCTTTGTAGTAGGCTTTTCCTACTGCGAAAAGCCTTTTGAGTGCCCTTCAGGCCGTTTTACTGATGGCTGCATTCACGATCCTGAACATCCTGTTTGCGGCCAGTGCTTTATTGGAAAGTGCGTAAATGCGCTGCCAAATGAGCGCACGGTACCTCTTTTTATCCCCACTATCCATTATATTGCCAAGAAAATATTTGAAATTCAGGCAGAAAACCCCACAAAGCAGATAGTTTTCCTCATCACCGCCTGCGAGATGACCCTCCAGATGTTTGGCGACTGGGGCAACATGTCCGGCATCAAGGGCATAGGCGTGCGCCTTGATGGCCGCATCTGCAACACCATGCGCGCCTTCGAGCTCTCTGAAACCGGCATCAAGCCCGGCCTTACTGTCGTTCTCGATGATACAAAGCAACGCATCCTCGATTTGCTGCGGCATTGGCGTAATGTGCAGCTGGGAGAGGGCACCCCTGAATGAAAAACCGCGAAGATCGCGAAGAAAGCGAAGAATACGCGAAGATTGTTTTATTAATTTTTTGTCTTTTTTCTTAACCATCGAGAGCGTCTTCGCGTATCTTTGCTTTCTTCGCGCTCTTCGCGGCTATATTGTACCGATTCCTAGCAGACCTCTTGCAAAATAATAAATAAAAATTTAATGTGAAGGTTTACAGTGAGGAACGAACATGGATCTAAATCTTCGAGGCAAAAAGGCATTAGTAACGGGAAGTAGTTCGGGAATTGGCGAGGCGTGTGCCAAGGAGTTTGCCAAAGAGGGGGCTCTCGTAGTAGTCCATGGGCGCAAAAAGCAAGAAATTGACCGCGTGGTAAAAGAAATTACCGAAGCGGGAGGAAAAGCCGTTGGCGTAAGGGGTGATTTATCCCTTGATGATCAGGCAGAGAGGGCCGCGCAAGATGCCATTACTGCCTTCAATGGTATCGATATCTTGGTAAATAACGCCGGGGAGTTTCCTGTTCGCGACTGGTCTAACACGCGGCCGCAGGATTGGCTAACACTTTACAACGTAAACGTTGTCTCTATGGTGCGCATGATCCACTGGATATTGCCTCAGATGCTAAAAAGCGGCTGGGGAAGGATTATTCAGATTGGAAGCATCGCAGGCATTAGCCCAAGCCCTGCAAACCCCGACTACGCCGCCTCAAAAGCTGCCAACATCAGCATGAGCGTAAGCCTTGCAAAGGAACTTGCAGGAACAGGCATCACCGTCAACACCGTCTCTCCGGGTCCTGTGGTGACGCCGGGCATCAAGGAGATGTTTATCAGAATGGCGGCAGAGCGCAAGTGGAACCAGGAGTGGAAAGAGGTAGAACGGCGCGCTGCGCGCGAAATCCTCCCAACGCTTGTAGGCCGTTTCGGCATGCCCGAAGAGGTAGCGGACCTTGTAGCATTTCTTGCATCGCCGCGAGCCGACTACATCACAGCCTCAAACTTTCGCATCGACGGCGGTCGTGCAGGAGTGGTTTAATAATTTGCTGCTCTTACGGGGCATCCTTTGCTCTGTTGCATCAATTCATTCACCAACTCTGAGGAGATTGAACCATTCATTGTTTTTATACGATGGTTAATGTGGGCCCCATTTGGCTCAAAACCCCACTCAAGAGTCCTGGAATATCGATTTTCTAAATTCAAGGGCCAGACTAAAGGAATAGCATCCAATATTGATTCAAAGCCTTCGCCTACATTTGATATGATGCGTGGAACATCGTAGGCCCCAAGTTTTTCAACGAAAATCATCACAGCTTCTGTACGAGATGATGGGGAATCTTCGGATTTTTCTTTAGAATCATACCCTTTTACAATGAGGACCTTTCTGCCGTCTGAGGTTAGGGCGCGGTAAAGAGGATGGTCTAGATTTTTCCACTGGATCTCTGAGATAGTTTGAGAAAGTTTTTTATTCTTGATCACATTCCATACTGGCAGTTTATTATATTCATGACAGTTTCCAGCAATTTTATACATGGCTTCTACAAGGGGGTCCTTAATAAATATATGTTTAACGGCTGTATAGATTCCAAAACCAGTAGCAACCACTACAATCGGCCAAGCCCACACCGTAGCGCCTATTTTTGCAACCAGGTACGCTGTAAACACCGCTGTGGCCGCAATACGGATGAGTGCGACATTTGCGGGAAGATGGGTCGTGATTTTTTGATTTCGCGGAAGATACTCTGTAATGTTTTCGACAGGGCTGTTAAACCAATAAAAATTTGACGGCTCGACTGTTGCATTCATGGTGCTCTCCTCTTTGCTTTTCGACCCGGATTGTATGGGTTTAAAAGTTTACAAGCTAGGTTAAAACACCGGAATAATGGCGCCTTTATATTTTTCGTTAATGAGGACGCGCATTTTTTCTGAGGTCATGGCCTGTTTTAAGGCGATGATTTCAGGCCTTGTTTCGTCGCCTTTACGGATGGCGATGATGTTGGCATAGTGCGAGGTGGAATCTTCGCGAAGCAGCGCATCTTTTGTTGGCTTGAGGTCTGCTTGGAGGGCGAAGTTTGTTGGAATAATGCTGGCCTCGACATCTTGGAGGGTTCTTGGGAGCATAGCGGCGTCCATTTCGACGAAGGTGATCTCTTTTGGGTTCTGGGTGATGTTTAAGACGCTTGCCTGGACGTTATCGGGGTCGTCCAGGGTGATGATGCCGTTGTGGTGCAAAAGAGCAAGGGCGCGAGCTTCGTTTGTGGGGTCGTTCGGAATCGAAATAATAGCTTTTGGCTGTAAGTCGCTCAAGGAATGGATTTTCTTTGAGTAGACGCCCATCGGTTCTATGTGGATCTTGGCAAGGCTCTGGATGGGGTAGTGAAACATCTTTACCTGCGAGTCAAGATAGGGGGCGTGCTGGAAGAAGTTTGCATCCACTTCGCCGTCGGCAAGCAGCCTGTTGGGGATGTTGTAGTCATCTACGACGATAATTTCAAGGTCAATGCCTTGCTTATCAAGATCAGATTTTATGCACTCGAGCATCTCGGCATGAGGGGAGGCGGTTGCTGCCACTTTTAAGGTTTTTTCCTGCTTAGAACAGCTTGTAAGAGAAAGAAGAGCACAAAATAGCAATATAATAAATTTTTTCATCTTTCGAATATTCCCCGTTTTTTTAATATGTTTGTTGCAACTCTGTTTCCCGCCCACTGGGTGATCTGGACAAGTATGATAATGACAACTACTGTCGCTGTCATGATAAAAAGGTCAAAGCGGTTGTAGCCATACTGAATAGCTACCTTGCCAAGACCGCCGCCGCCCACAAGACCTGCCATGGCGCTGTAGCCTATCAGGTTGATCAGGGTAAGAGTAAGGCCCTGGATAAGCGCCGGAGTCTGTTCGACGAGCAGCACTTTAGTGATAATCTGCCATGTAGATGAGCCCATGACGCGGGCAGCTTCGATAATTTCCTTAGTGGTTTCGCGAAGGATAGTCTCTACAAGGCGGGCGACATAAGGAATAGCTGCAACGGTAAGCGGCACTATTGAGGCTGTAGTTCCAAGGCTTGTTCCTACGATAAGGCGCGTAAAAGGGATGATTGCAACGATCAAGATAGCAAAAGGAAAGGAGCGGCCAATGTTCACTATGGTGTCAACTAACTTATAGAGCCAGAGATTTTCTTTAATATGGCCCTTTGCTGTGATGGTCAGCAGCACGCCAAGCGGCACGCCAAAAAGGCATGCAAAAAAGGCGGAGGCTGCAACCATGTAGATGGTATTTAGGGTCTCAATAGGCAGAAGCTGCAGGGCAAGCGCGATTTTATCTTCCATTAGAGCACCTCGTAGTGTACCTGGTGTTTAGCCAAGAAGGCGAGTGCATCTTGCACACTCTCACTTGAGCCTGTAACATCCAGGATTAGGTTTCCAACAAGTACCCCTGAAAGCGATTCAATCCAGCCATGCAAGATGTTGACATCGACATTATGCGCTCTAATCATCTGTGAAATAAGCGGTTTATCCGTTTCATTGCCTTTGTAGGTAAGTCTAAGAAGCGTTCCATGTTCTGATGCACGCTTAAAGAGCGATTTTGGCAGCTCGTGGGTGGTGTGCTGTATAAACTGCTTTGTAATAGGGTGCTTGGGATCGGCAAAAATTTCGACGAGGCTGCCCGATTCTATAATCTTGCCCCTATCCACTACTGCAACCTTATTGCAGACGCGCTTCACAACGTCCATTTCGTGGGTGATGAGGACAATAGTGAGGTTAAGCTCCTCATTTAGCCGTCGCAGGAGCGACAGGATGTCGTGGGTAGTTTTTGGGTCAAGAGCAGAGGTCGCCTCGTCGCAGAGCAGCACATCCGGATGGGGAGCCAACGCTCTAGCAATGCCTACGCGCTGCTTTTGGCCTCCGGAAAGCTTTGCAGGATAGACATTTCTTTTTGCCTCAAGGTCTACAAGGTGCAGCATCACTTCTACGCGCTTATGAATTTCCTGTTCAGAGTAGCCCTGCACTTCAAGCGGGTAGGCAATATTTTCATAAACGGTGCGCGACGATAGCAGGTTAAAGTGCTGAAAGATCATCCCAATTTTACGGCGAAAGCTTCGAAGCTCTTTACCGGTCATTGTTGCCGTATTGTGAGAAGAGATGAGAATTTCGCCTTCAGTTGGCTTTTCAAGCGTAGCAAGCAGGCGAATAAGGGTAGACTTTCCTGCCCCACTTTGGCCAATTATGCCAAAGACATCCCCCTTTTCAACACTTAAGTTTATATTTTTAAGCGCCTCGACACTTTTTTGGGCAGCGGTATAGTGCTTAGAAACATTGCGTAGCTCAATCAGGGGAGTATGTGGGAAGGCTTTTACCTCTATTTTTTAAGAGAGTATACCATTTTTAACCTGTGGGGTCAAGAGGTAGCTGGCTTGACCCTCTGTTTTGTTTGACACCCTACCTTAAGCTTGGCTATACTAGCCAGGCTTAATAAAAATAAAGAGGGTGCAAGATGGAAGCTCTAGCGAACTATTATGTTTGTTTGGAAGGTGGGGGAAGCAAAATTGAATGTGTGGTACTGGATAGTAGAAAAGGGGAGCGGGTCGAATTAAAACAGAGTGATCCTTATGGAAATGAGACAAATCTCTTTGTGGCGAAAGTTGCAGGTGCGAATGTCAACTATGATGGCGGACGAGAAAAGTTGGAAGATTCGTTAAGAGAACTTTTTACTAAGGTTCAAATTGCAGAGAACGGTTGTACACTTGGGGACCTTCTACCTCAAGCACGAGTGATTGCCGGGATGGCTGGAGTTGCAAGAAAAGATCCACGAGAAGTGGTTACAGTTATTTTCGAAAAAGTAGGCGTAAACCGGGAGATATTGGACCTTCAGGGCGATGCTGAGTGGTGGCTCACAGGTGCTAAAGAGCCTAATGTAGTCGTCGTGATCAGCGGGACCGGCCATGGTATCTCTGGCAAGATAAATAATAAAACGCGAGATGAAACAAATAAAACACGAGATGAACGAGGAGAGGTCTTTAGACTTGGCGGATGGGGGCCGGGCGATCATCTTGAGGTGGCCTCAGGCTACAATATTGGCCTGGAAGGTATTGAAGCAGTAAGGGGAATGCAGTATGAGAAAGCTCCTGAGACATCGCTTGCTACAGCACTCAAAGAGTATTTTGGCGAAAGTGATGGCAGCGTTGTAAGAAACAGCATCCCCACGAAATACTCCGTAGCAAAAGTTGCAAAATTTGCTGAAAAAGTTTTTGATGCAGCATTTAAGGAAAACGATTGCGTTGCCGAGGAAATCATTACTCGCTGCTTTATCCAAGAGGTAGCTAACAAAGTTGCAACATTTGTTAAGCGCCAGGGTATGCGAGATGTTGCAATCAAGTATGTTGGCGGGCTGATGAGGAACGTCGATTGTAAACAGCTGGTAGAAGCTGCAGTCGCAGAACGTCTTGACGCTCTATCAATAAAATTCTCCCAAGAAAACCTAAGTGAGAGACACGTAGCAGAAGAATACGTCAAAAACAAAATAATAAAGGGCCCCTAGCATATTTTTCTGGGGTCGACCAGGCCGTTGATTCCAGAAAAATTTCGTTCGGACGGCGAAGCCTTTGGAGTGCTGCGATTCTTCTCGAGCTTTGGCTTTGACCCAGCACCCTAATAGCCTCACCGCCCAAGCATAACATTGTTTTAACCCTATGTCTTAAAGTTTGCCATTCAAAGGCTTTAGGAATAGTTGTAAAGGTTATTTACAGCTTGGGCGGTGGGGCTTTTAGGGTGCGTGGTCAAAGTGAAAGCGACGAAAGATCGTCGCACTCCAAAACCTACGGTGTGGCTACGCATAACATGACTGAAAAGCCCTTTTGGGAATGTTTGGCCCTGGTCGGAAAATCTTGCATCATTTTAGCACATCTTTTTGGGATCGACGAGGCGGTCAAATTCTTGGGCGGTGAAGAGGCCAAGAGCGATGGCTGCCTCTTTTAAGGTTATGTTTTCTTTATGCGCTTTTTGGACAAGTTTTGTTGCTTTGTCGTAGCCGATAACGGGGTTGAGGGCTGTTGCGAGCATAAGCGAGCGGCTGAGGTTTTCTTGGATTCTGGCAAGGTTTGGCCTTAGCCCTTTGAGGCAGCGTTCTGTAAAGCTTGTGACGGCGTCAGTAAGAAGGTGGATTGAGCGAAGCAGGTTATAGGCCATGAGGGGGCGCATGACGTTAAGCTCGAAGTTGCCTTGCGTTGCGGCAATAGAGATGCTTGTGTCGTAGCCAATAATTTGGGTGGCAACCATCATCAGCGCTTCTGATTGGGTGGGGTTTACCTTTCCCGGCATGATGGAAGAGCCCGGTTCGTTGGCAGGAAGCTCTAGCTCGCCAAGGCCGGACCTGGGGCCTGATGCCATCCAGCGGATGTCGTTTGCAATTTTATAAAGCGTGCAGGCAACTCGTTTAATGCTTGAGGATGCAGTCACTATGGCGTCGCTTGTGCTTAAGGCGCTAAAGAGGTTCTCTGCTTGAACGAAACGATTTTTTGTAAGCTTTGAGAGGGTGGCTGCAATCGCTTTTCCAAAGTTTTTTGGTGCATTAATACCCGTTCCTACAGCCGTTGCCCCAAGGGCAAGGCCGTGAAGCTCTTTTAAGCTCTCTTTTAGTACCTTTATGCCGCTTGCAACCTGCTGGCTATAGCCTGAAAACTCCTGGCCAAGCGTAAGAGGGCTTGCGTCCATAAGGTGGGTGCGGCCTGTTTTTATAATCTTTTTGAATTTTATAGATTTTTCCTTAAGAGCCTTTTCAAGAGAGCGAAGGGCAACAAGAAGCCGATTTTCAATATCAAAAGAGGCCGCAATGTGGATTGCGCTTGGAAAGACGTCGTTTGATGACTGCGAGCGGTTTACATCGTCATTTGGGTGTACCGGCTGCTTTGATGTGCGCTTTTTTGTAAGAAGTTCATTGGCTCTTGTGGCAATCACTTCATTCACGTTCATATTTGTCTGTGTGCCGGAGCCTGTCTGCCAAATAACAAGCGGAAATTGGTCATTAAATTTACCCTCTAAAATCTCATTACAGGCCTGTATTATTGCTTTTACCTTTTTGCGTGGCAAAAGACCATACTCTTCATTGGTAATGGCTGCCGCTTTTTTAATAAGGCATAGAGCGTAAATCAGCTCTATCGGCATAGTTTCTGAGCCAATTTTAAAGTTTTCCAGGGAGCGGGCAGTCTGCGATCCATAGTAGGCATGGGCAGGAACCTCTACCTCTCCTAAAGCATCCAGTTCAATACGCATCTTTTTGGCCATGAAGTGTCCTTTTTCTACACCTCTAGCCTATACTGTAATAGTTATTTTTTGACAAGACCTACTGCCACTTGCCATGCCACTCTTTAATGGGGGGCACCTGTTTATAGACCTGCTTCTTCACAAGCGCCTCTACGGCTTTTGCGCGGGCGTTTACGCTGTCGGGTTTACTTTCGGCAAGGGTTTGGTCGCTTCCGTCGGGTAGGAAGACCGGATCAAAGCCAAAGCCATTTTTACCGGAGCTTGCTACGATTCTGCCAAACACTTCGCCCCTATAAATGGTAACGATGTCGCCATTTCGGACAGCAAGCAGCACCGTCCAGGTGGCCTTTTTACCTTCGTAGTCCCCTAGGTGATCAAGAAGCCAGCGGACGTTTATGCCAACTTTGGCATCTTCCACTTCAAGCGAGGTATCTTCTACAATCACATTTTCCGGAACGTTTGATGCCTTCTGGGCAACTACTGTTACGGGGTCAGCATCAATTTCAGGCAGGTCTATGTGCGTTGCTGTGAGGGGAATGCCATACTGCGCAAAGAGGCGGGTAAACTCTTCAAACTTTCCTGCATTGCTGGTATTTAGAGTAAGTTGTTTTTGAATTTCCATGGGTTGCTCTGCGTAACAGTTCGAAAATAGCAGTATAAGTAAAACAAAAATCTTCATATATTTCTCTTTATCTCTTCATGCGATACAAGCGGTGCATCAGGGTGGTTGATCCCTTCACAATCTAACGCTGCCCTCTGCCAATCCTCTTCTGTTTTCAGGTTCTGCACCCACCAAGGAAAGGTTTTGCACTGCTTTGGCCGAACAGGGTAGATCGAGCAGCCTTTGCCTTTAAGAAAGACGCAGTCGTAGGGTTTGGGATGCTCTTTTAGGGCATACTTCCCATTAATCTCTCTTATATACCGCTCGGCACATTCGTCAAGAGAAATGTGTAAATAGTTTGCAATAGACTCTATCTCTTCGGGCGTCACCCACACATATCCCGGCGAGCCTGTGCAGCATTTGCCGCAGCCTGTGCAGCCAAACCGCAATCCCTCTTTATACCAAGGGTCGACAACATTTAGGGAATTATTTGACATGACGTTCCTCTTTTCAGAGGACTATTATCTACTATAGCGTTTTTTGTTTAAACAGCTATTAATCCTTGAGACTGGAGATCATTAAGATTTAGGAGGCATCGCGGTTTTAAGCTGCTCACCGGCAACAGCCACTGCCTTTATTTCTATTGCGCTTAGAGGAGGGGAAGAAGGCACTTCGCGACTATCCAGAGATGCAGGCATCTTAGTGCCTGCTGGAAGAAAGTCGTGCTCCAACGGCTCTGTTTTCTCCTGCGGAGTAAGCCTTGAGATATCTTCTGGACCGATCGATGAAGTCATAAATCCTCCTTGCCACGTTTCATAAGGCGTATCTTTTCTTCCACAATATCGGCCCTTAGCTTGGCATCTGTAGCTTCTTTTAGGGCAAGATCTAGAGCTTCTATTGACTTTTCATGCTCCCCGAGGGCCCTATAGCATCTGCTCATTAGAAGGTGAAGAAGAGGATCTTTCGGATTTGCCTGTATGACAACTTTGTAGGCATCTACTGCTTCTTTATACTGACCTGAGTAATACTCAGCATGGGCAACTCCGAGCCAAAAGAGGTACTTTTTGGGGCTTAAGCTGCATAAAAAACGAAAGGCTAAGGCCGCGTCAGTAAAGAGCTGCTCATCGTAGTAACTCTTCGCTGCAAGATAGAGGGTGTTCATGGTCTCCTCATCTGTTCCGGCAATCTCCTGGAGGGTAGCTCCGCGAGAGAATTTCTCTAAAAACCCCTTTTCGTCATTACGTATGCCAATAGACAGCCTTACAATGCGGCCGATTGCATGGTAGGTATTTTCGGAAAATAGCTCTGGGTGCTCCCTTGCAAGCGAGTTTAGAGCCTGTCCAAGAAGAGCGGCTCCCGCGTTTTGCTGGCGTCTAAAGCTAGCAAAGTCCTCCTCAAGCTGCTTTTGCTGTCGCGATATAAGAGCTTTTTTTGATAAAAGCGAGCTAAAGGCTTCATTTTCAGCCCACTCTGTAGCAAGGGCAGCCGCTTCTTGCTGAAACTGCTGATCGAGCCAGTCACCAGGCATACTATTACCCTCTTTTTTCTTTAACATATCATAAAACATATTTTAATATAAAGAAAAAAGGGGGCAGTTAGAGCGTGAAGGGCACTTCAAGAGAACATTGACAGCTGCTCTCGGACAAGTCGCGGAAGCTGTTCTATGAGGTATAAGGGAATTGAAAGTACGTTTTGTTCAAATAAAAGAGCAATAAATCTGTCTCTAGATCTCTCTTCATGCCCCTAATTCTATCAACCAGCTATATATTTTACAAGGCTGTTTTATATGCCTGCTTGATATTTTACAAGGTTCTTAGGTTTTAATAAAGAAATCCAAACAGCCAAAGCGGTATGCGGGTTTTGGAGCCTTGCTCAATATCGTCTAATGCAAGGTAGCTATTATCGAGGTTTTTGATCTGTTCTGCTGTTTTACTTTTGCCTCCCACTTCAAAATAGTATTTTTGATCAACGGAAAAATCGGTAGATCGTGCTACAGTCACGTTGTGAAGGGGGCGTAAGCTGCTTAGAAAAAAGGTTTCTCGAAGTGTCCCTACATTTGGATGGTTGGTACAAAATGCATAAATTTGATTTGTATTGGAGAGGAAGATTTTTTCGGGATCTTCCAGTCGTTTCATTTTTTCGCTTCCCGACTCTAATAACGCGATAATCGAAGCATCCTCAAGATATTTAAAGTAAGTTTTTAATGTGCGGTCGTCGCCAATATCTGTAATTTTTTTAATCGCCTGCCAATTGGGAGTAAAGGGCACTGCCTCGGTAAGGTACACCACGAGTTGCTTAATTTTCTTGATGCTGCTTCCAGTGAGGTGTGGATAAATTGCTACTAAATCTGACTCGAGTGTTGTATGAAGGTTTTGTTCAACGGTCATTTTGAACTCTTCAATGGACTCAAAGGCTAAGAAATAGGGGTAGTATCCATATTCAAGATACTCTTTAAACAGCTTCAAAATCTTGAGTTTCTTAATTTCAAGTTGATTTAGAATATTTAATGAAATTTTTGCATGTTCTGAGGTAATTTCCTCAAGTGGATAGGCTGAGAGTTCAAGACCATATTTCAATTCCAAAAATTCACGAAAGGAGAGGCCAAACATATGATATACGATGGCTCTTCGTGAAAGGTCATGGCTTCCTTTATGTATTTCTAGAGCTGAGCTACCCGAGGCAAGTATTCGGAGGTCTGGGAATGTATCGTAAATACTTTTTAGTTCCATGGACCAGTTAGGGTATTTGTGAATTTCATCGAACGCAATTACTTTCCCACCCAGCCTAACAAAAGTTTCGGTGATCTCGTATAGTGAGGTTTTTCTGACTAAAAAATGATCAACTTGAATATACAAAATTTTATCACTAACCATATCCCCATCTACAAAATCAAGTAAATTTTGGATTAGAGTAGTCGTTTTCCCAATGCCTCTTTCTCCTAATATAATCGAGAAGCGATGTTTCATAGGGGTATGGCGGATAAAATAGCGTCGATAGGGCTCGAGTTTTATTCTTATAAAACTCTGGCTAAGTTCCTGCAATTCTTCAAAGGACATACAACCCTCACAAGTATGGAGTACATTCCAGATATATCACATAAAAACATGGAATGCAATCCATTCTTTCGCTGCCCTCGCGCTATTCGCGGTTATTTACTCGGAGTCTAGACATACTTTTTTGGTTTCTTTGGCGATTTGGAGGTTTTCATTGGTGGCGATTACATAGAGGGCTGCCTTTGAGTGCGGTTTGTGGATGGGGCGGATGTCGCCGGCCTCGAGGTTTGTTGCCCTATTATTTTTGGCAGGGTCAAGTTTGATTCCATACCAGGCAAGTTTTTCGACGATCATTTTGCGAATTTCAGGCGCATTTTCGCCAATACCTGCGCTAAAGATGATGGCATCTACTCCTTCAAGTGCGGCAATGAAGGCACCGATGTAGTGCACGGCTCTTGCGGTGAAGAGGTCTATTGCCAGGCGCGTCTCCGGATAGAGCTTAATAAGCTCTCTCATATCGGAGCTAATGCCTGATAGGCCAAGAAGGCCGCATTTATAGGTAAGAAAGTGCTGCATATCTTGCGGGAGCGCTTTTTGCAGCTCAAGGCAAGCGTCAGGGTTTATATCGCCGGAGCGCGTTGCCATAACAAGCCCTTCATTTGGCGTAAAGCCCATCGAGCAGTTTATCGCTCTTCCGGAATCAATCGCCGTAATTGAACAGCCGGCCCCAAGGTGCAGGCTGATCACTTTTGCCCGTTTTTTACCTGTGTTTTTAACAAAAGTGTTCCATAAAAACTGGTGCGAGATGCCGTGAAAGCCGTAGCGGATGATGCCAAAGCGATCCGCCAGCTTCATGGGGATGGCATAGTAGCGGCTTACATCGGGCATGTGGGTATAAAAGGCAGTGTCAAAGACGGCAACCTGCAGAAGCTTGTTACCAAAATAGCGAAGCGTCTGGTCGATCACCTCCACTGCCGGGCCGTTGTGGAGCGGGGCAAGTGCGGTAAGTTTTTTTATCTCTTTGAGAAGCTTTGGGGTAATAAGAGTGCTTTTTGTATATTTTCTTCCGCCATGGACGATTCTGTGGCCAATAGCTTCAAGCGGCGGCAGGCTAGGGAAAAGGCGAGTAAGCGCCTGAAGATTTTTTATATTAAATTCTTTAATTTTGATTTCACCCTGAAAGAGCGAACACTTTAACGATGAGCTTCCGGCATTTATGGTTAAAATCGGTTTCATCAGTATGGCCATTTCCAGTTTCTAATTTCAGGCATATCTTCACCGTAGGTGTGGATATAGCGCTTGTGGTCGATGATTTTGCCCTCCATCATCTGGCGTATGTAGGCGTGGAGCGGCTCGAGCTTTGGCGTTCTTACTACGACGTCAAGAGCTAGGTGGAAGCGGTCAAGGTCGTTTATTACCACCATGTCAAAGGGTGTTGTGGTGGTGCCCTCCTCTTTATAGCCGCGAACGTGCAGGTTATTGTGGTTGTTTCGCCTGTAGGTGAGCCTATGGATAAGCCACGGGTAGCCGTGGAAGGCAAAGACGATCGGTTTATCCACTGTAAAGAGGTCGTCAAATTCCTGATCCGATAGGCCGTGAGGATGCTCTGAGGTGGGCTGCAGGGTCATCAAGTCCACCACGTTAATGCAGCGAATTTTTAGGTCAGGGACATTCTGGCGTAGTATATCAATGGCTGCAAGCGTCTCAAGAGTTGGAATATCGCCGCAACATGCCATAACAACGTCGGGCTCGGAGCCAAAATCGTTACTTGCCCATCTCCAGATGCCGATCCCTTTTGAGCAGTGCTTGATCGCATCGTCCATGTTGAGGTACTGCAAGGCAGGCTGCTTTCCTGCCACAATTACATTGATATAGTTGCGGCTTTTTAAGCAGTGGTCGGTAACAGAAAGCAGGCAGTTTGCATCAGGCGGCAAGTAGACGCGGACGATATCTGCCTTTTTGTTAACCACGAGGTCGATAAAGCCGGGGTCTTGGTGTGAAAAGCCGTTGTGGTCTTGCCTCCATACGTGCGAGGTGAGCAGGTAGTTTAAGGAGGCAATAGGCGCTCTCCAAGGTATGTGGCGACACACTTTTAGCCACTTGGCATGCTGGTTAAACATGGAGTCTACAATATGAATAAAGGCTTCATAGCATGAAAAGAGGCCGTGCCTTCCGGTAAGAAGGTAGCCCTCAAGCCAGCCTTGGCATAGATGTTCGCTTAACACCTCCATCACACGTCCATATGGGGCAAGGTGGTCATCATGAGGTAAAATTTTTCCTAAAAACTGGCGGTTTGTCACTTCAAAGAGGGCGTCGAGCCTATTTGAAGCGGTCTCATCCGGGCCCACGACGCGAAAATTTTTGTTTATTTCATTCTCTTGCATCACCTTCTCTAAAAATTTTCCCATAACCCGGGTTGCTTCAGCAATTGTTTGGCCGGGATGGGGCACCTCTACTGCAAAATCGCAAAAATCTGGCAGGCGAAGGTCGCGAAGAAGAAGGCCGCCATTGGCATGGGGATTTGCGCCCATGCGGCGATTTCCTGTTGGAGCAAGCGCTTGAAGTTCCGGTATAAGTGTGCCATTGGCATCAAAAAGCTCTTGGGGGCGGTAGCTTTTTAGCCATTTTTCTAACATCAGAAGGTGGTCGGGCTTTGTAGCCAGCTCAGAAAGGGGCACCTGGTGTGATCTCCAGGAGCCTTCTACCTGCTTGCCATCTACAACCTGCGGGCCTGTCCAGCCTTTAGGGGTTTTTAAGACAAGCATTGGCCAGAGAGGGCGTGTGTGGCCATTTTGCTTTATCTCTTTAATCTCTAAGATGATTTTTTCAAGTGTCTCGGCCATCAGAGCATGCATCAGCTCAGGATCGGATCCTTTTACAAAATAGGGCTTGTAGCCATAGCCTCGAAGCAGGCTTTCAAGCTCATCTTGGGGGATCCTTGCCAAGATTGTTGGATTTGCAATTTTGTAGCCATTTAAATGCAAGATTGGCAGGACGGCGCCATCAGTAGTTGGATTAATAAATTTATTTGAGTGCCAGCTTGCAGCAAGGGGGCCCGTTTCAGCTTCGCCGTCGCCAACTACCGCACAGGCAATAAGCGATGGGTTATCTAATACTGCTCCAAAGGCGTGCGTAAGCACGTAGCCAAGCTCGCCGCCTTCATTTATAGAGCCGGGGGTTTCGGCGGCAACATGGCTTGGAATGCCTCCCGGAAAGGAAAATTGTTTAAAGAGCCGCTGCATCCCTTCAGCATCTTGCGAGATATTGGGATAAAATTCGCTGTAGGTGCCCTCTAGATAGGTATTTGCGACAACAGCGGGTCCGCCATGGCCCGGCCCTGCCAAAAAGATCATATCGAGGTCATACTTCTTGATAAGTCGGTTAAGGTGTACGTAGATAAAGTTAAGCCCGGGCGTTGTGCCCCAATGGCCGAGCAGGCGCGGCTTTACATCAGCAATTGTAAGCGGCCTCTTAAGCAGGGGATTATCCATTAGATAAATCTGGCCGACAGAGAGGTAGTTTGCAGCTCTCCAGTATGCATCAATGCGCTCAAGTTCTTGCATGTATGGCCCCTTTTTCTGCATCCTGCCATACATAAGAAAATAAATAAATTTACTTTTTTGGAAATCTGACGCTAAAGCTTGGAAATGATCCTTGGTTTGCCACTGGAGCAAGCGGCTTCAGCTCTTGTCTGACAATTGGGTTTGGCGTAAGCTTCTACTAAGGCTGTGAATATAGTGTTTATAACAAATCGGGAGTCATCCTCACTCCATCTTCGGGAGTCATCCTCATTCCGTCTGCTATTATATTTTTGTGTTACCCAGATAACAGCCTCTTTTATATTTTCAGGAGTTTCTGTTGTTTCGGCAAAAATCTCTGCGAGTTTGGTGATTAAAGGGTTGTGAAACTGGTAAAAATAATCGGTTGTAGGATGTGATTCAAGATATGAAAGGATAGTATTTTGGTGAGGAAAGGTTATTGTAATAGCAGTCATTAATTTTTCCTTTTTATTGAAATGCTTGCGGCATTTTATGCAAGAGTACAGATTGGGTGCAATAAGAAATTTGTACTCTCAGGAAAAAGGAATGAAAAAGGACGGACTCTGCGATTATGCGATTTTCGAAGAAAACGATGCGAATCCTCCCCCCTAAATTTTGCTCCATTTGCTGAGGTGGTCCTACTACGAGGTTGTGAAAAAATACGTTTTTTTCGACCGTAGGTCTTTGGAGTGCGGCGATTCTTCGCCGCTTTTAATTTTGCACACACCTTAGTCGCAAGATCGCTTAAGGCTCACAAAGCGCCTCTACAGATTCATGTAGGACTGTTTTGTACGCTTGGGCGATAAGGAAGTAAAGGTGTGTGGTCGGAGTAAAAGCTTGAGAAGAATCGCAGCACTCCAAAGACTTGCGGTCGAAAAAAAACGTTTTTTTCACATCCTCTACGTAAGACCACCTCGGCAAATGGAGCAAAATTTGGGGAAAAAATATGACAATGATTTCCTCGAAAATCATTGATTCGTTTCACCCCAAGTCCGGCCCCTTTTACATTTTTTCGTACGAAAAAATGTACTAAAGACACATTTTTTGCCATGAACAACTAATTAGGAATACGATTAGAGGCAATAAAGAGCGGTATAGCTGCTAGCTGCATGCAAAAAGAAAAGAGTGCGGCCCCAATGGTGTCAACTTAAGGTAATTTATATAGCTTTGAATGCGCCGTCTTCAGCCTGTAGGGCTGGGTTATAAAAGCCTATGGCATCGCCATAGGTATGGTAAAAAACAAAATTGGCAGGCTGTAAGCCTGCGTTATAGTAAGCGCTGAAGGTGCGCATTATATTGTTGTATCCAAACATGTTGTAGTCGAAAATCGCACCTTCAGTGCTTGCTATAACGCAGGCTTACAGCCTGCCACATAATTTCTAAACTACCTATGGCGATGCCATAGGCTTTTATAACCCAGCCCTACAGGCTGAAAACAAAAACTAATATAAATTTTCTTAAGTTGACACCATTGAGGCCGACCCCTTTCGGTGTGAGCCTTTTTAATCCATATCTTTAAATTATTCAGGTTGATATATTACCGAAACTATAATTATTCGAAGGAATAAACTATGGCATTTCCAGTACAACCTGCAGAAACACCACTAAACAATTTTGTTGCAGCCGCTACAGAAGATAAAGATTTTTTGGAAGAATTTCGTAAAAGACCCTATGTATTTAGTTATTCAGCTTGTTCTGCGCATATTGCAGGAATATGCTCAGGTAATCGGATTTGGTGTATGGAGCAACATAATAGAGGAAATGGATTTGAATTCTATTCCGGATCTGAATCTATTTGGTCTATTTGTTCTGTGACTCAAATTCAAAGAACTTGGCATTTCCGCGGTAATAGCGGCGATCAGAAAACATTTTCTTCTGTTGCGAAGGCAATAGAATATGCATTTAGCTACATTTCTCAAGGGCAAGAACTGCAATTTTTGACATATGATCCAGTCCCAGGCATTGTCTGGGGTATTCCCCTTGCGTTCGAGAACCATTTTCTAGTACCTAAGGATGTTGGTGCATGTTTTGCTGTAGTAAAAGGTGGAGCAGCAACTGTCCACTTCAGAAGTGGTGTCGGAGTTGGCTGTTTAGGCTTTCCTCATAAAATAGCACGAAATCCGGCCAGTCGCGATCCTGCGGACATCAAGCGATGGATTTTGGATTCAGTTAAACCTCATGAGCTTGCATTTTTTAATCAGTCTCAGGGGATCAATCTATCCGAACAGCTCACTCTGTGCACATCCTTGATGGACCTTGGACCGCTTCTCTATCTGGATCATGAGTGCCGTAAAAAAGTTATATCTGGATTTACAGCCAGCCAATTTGAGCATATTGAGCACATCCTTCTTACAGCAGATAGTGAACATGAATATGACCCTCTCATATGCTATAAGGATCTCTTGTTATTTTTTGCTAAAACCGGCAATATACAGGTCAAAATTCACTTTTCAAAATATATCTGGAATGTATTTTCACCCAATTGCAATTTGGCCCAACTGCATGAGCATCTAGCCGAATTTCGAAGTACTCTTTCTGGTGACCAGTTAGAATGGGCACTCGATCGCTATTATGAAGCTATTTTTTATAACACTAACGCTGCACGAATGGTAAGAAAGTTTGCAGTCCCACTCG
The DNA here is from genome assembly GCA_963826935.1 of uncultured Chlamydiales bacterium. Lineage (GTDB taxonomy): Bacteria > Chlamydiota > Chlamydiia > Chlamydiales > FEN-1388 > SZAS-7. The sequence continues at coordinate 1,356,529 of CAWGYH010000002.1, forward strand.
TGGAACCAAGAAAACAAAAAGTATTCAATAAGCCTGAATTTGGAACAGATTTGCAGGTTCAACTTCAGGAGTCAAAATGCGTTATCCATGTGCATAGAATTTTTCTTGCTGTATTTTCAGAGAAACTGATACGGATGATGTATAATGGCTATGAAGAGTCTAGAGGGACTAGTTTCTGCTTCCAAAAAGATGCAGAGAAAGCATTTTCAGACGAAGTCGTCACGCAGCTGCTGGGAGTGATTTATGGTTCTGAACCCGACTTTACGTACTGCAAGTTAGTCGAGCTGCTACAGCTTTCTAATGATATTTTATCTGAGCAGTTCACAGATCTTATTAATATACACTTAAATAAGTGCTTTGATGAAAAAAAGGTCACGTTAGAGGTTTTAGCCGAAATTATGCTAAGCCCCTATTGGATGCATCTTCCGGATCTTTCATCATTTTTTCGGTATGTTTCGGGCAGCTGGTCTGAACTTATTGAAGGCTATAGCGAAGAAGATCAAAGATCTTTTCGGGAAGCTTTCTTTACTAAGTGGTATGAATTCATATCGCCAAAGACGAGTTTAGAGAAATACATGAGAGAGATGAAGGTGTATATTTATGAAGAGTACAGATTGGATGCAATAAGAAATCTGTACTCTCAGGGAAAAGGAATGGTTAGCGGCTATAGGGTCTTTTGCGGGGGCCGAATTTCCAGTGCTGCGGTTTTGCAGCAGCTTTGTTTTTTGGCTCCATGCCGGCAAACTGGTGCGAGGGGATCTTTTGGCCGGTAAATTCTTCAATGCGGCGAAGGGACTCTCTATCTTTTCCTGATGCAAAGGAGAAGGCAACACCTTTTGCTCCGGCGCGTCCTGTACGGCCGATTCTGTGGACGTAGTCTTCAGCACATGAAGGAAGATCAAAGTTAATCACGTGGCTGATGCTTAGTATGTCGATACCGCGCGAGGCAACGTCTGTTGCGATGAGGATGTTAATGGCGCCTTCGCGAAGTCTTTTAATGGTTCTTGTGCGCTCGCGCTGGCTCATGTCGCCATGGAGGGCTGCGGCTTTATAGCCACTTGTGCAGAGTCTATCTTCAAGCTCGCCGGCATAGCGCTTAGTGGAGGTGAAGATGATGGCTTGGTTAAGCTCCGGTGCACTCAAGATGTGATCGAGCAGGCGATGCTTGTGATGCAGGTCGTCAACGTGAAGCAGTTTTTGATCGATCTGTTCGAGGTTTGTAGTCGCGGAAGCAACAGCCACTTCAATAGGGTTGTTGAGAAGGCGTTTTGAGAGGTTAAGTACAGGGCCCTTTAGAGTTGCAGAAAACATCACGGTCTGGCGAGTTTTTGGAAGTGCGTTTGCAATCTGTTCGACAGGCTCAATAAAGCCCATGTCGAGCATGCGGTCTGCTTCATCTAAGATAAAGAGCTCGATTTTTGAGAAGTTGATTCTGCCGCGCTCGAGATGGTCGATTAAGCGGCCAGGGGTTGCAACGAGGATGTCGTAGGGGCGTGATAGCTGCCTGTTTTGTACTGGGTAGGGTGCGCCGCCATAGATGCAGACAGTTTTTGCGCGAGTAAAATATTTACCATATTTTTCGGCCTCTTTTGCCACCTGCATAGCAAGTTCGCGAGTCGGAACAAGTATCAATATCCTTGGGCCAATGGTGCTACTTTGCGCCGGAAGGGTAAGCTTCTGAAGCGCTGGCCACATAAAGGCCGCAGTTTTACCCGTTCCTGTCTGCGCAGATGCCCGAAGGTCAGCCCCAGCTAAAACATGGGGAATAGCCTGCTGCTGGATTGGTGTAGGCGTTTCGTAGCCGGCATCTGCAATCGCTTTCAGGATATTTTCGTGTAAATTAAGGTCTTGAAATGTCATGAAGTATATCTTTTTGTTAAACAAGAAGTTAAGTCTACAGTAATACAACAAAAAAATCTATTAGTTTTTTTACTGGGGTGAAATTAGGAGAAAAGGGCCGCTGAAAGGGGGGTAACCTGTGAGCCTATCAACCTTGCTCGTAAAAGTGGGTTCGCTCCCAAAGATGAGCCGAAACTGATCTCTGCGTTGTGATCCCTTAAAAGCTTAAATTATCGTTGATGGTAATTTATAGTATTACCGTATCCCAATCAGCAGCAAAATTATGATTAGATAATACTATGTTGCTATAATTAAAGGATAGACAATTAGGGCGTTATTGCATAAATCACCACTGAGCCACTGAGCTCACTGAGATTTTTGAGAAATCTGAGAATGCTCTTCCGCTACCAATTTGCTTCAAGTAGGATAGAAGAGCTGCATGAAGTGGCAAAAGCTGTGCAACAGTTTAAGTTCTTCTCACCATCTAAACCCTCTCAGTGAGCTCAGGGGCTCAGTGGTTAATTATGCATTAAGACCGACAATTAAACTAAAGCCTGTGGGCACGGTATGCTCCAATAAGGATAATGAGCGAAGAAAGAAGCAAAATTGGCAAGTCGCCGTAGCGGCCGTAAAGGGTGGAGTAGTGATAGGAGGAGAAATTGACGATAAAACTTGACGGCTCGTCGGTTCCCTCTTTGATGCACACCTCTCTTCCGAGGCTGTCGATGGCCCCTGATATGCCGAAGTTGCAGGCGCGAAGAAGCGGTACGCCATTTTCTACCGTGCGCGGGCGCGAATGCTCATAGTGCTGGATGGCGAGCATGGAGTAGGGGAACCAGTAGTCGTCGGTAAGGTTTACAAGAAGCGTCGCGCCCTCAACTGAGTTTTGGCGCATAAGGCTGCCGACAGTCTCTTCATAGCAGATGGAGGCGCCAATTTTGTGGGAATTTACTTTAAACGGCTTTGCACCATCTCCCGGGGTAAATGAATCGTAGATGCCATACTTTGCCGCCCACTTCTTGGCAAAATTGAAGGGGATATATTCGCCCATAGGCACTAATACCTGCTTGTCATAGCGCTGTACAGGCACATTATCTTCGTTTGAAAAGAAGAATGCCGAGTTATAAAAGAGAGGACGATCCGACCCGTCTGTACGCTTTACGCCTTCAAGGCCTATTATGAGTGGGCAGTTGTAGAGCTTTGCCACCTCTTTTCCAATGTCTTCAGAAGAGAGAATTTCATCCTCTGTTTTGGGATAGGGGACTTTAAAGTATCTTTGAAAGAGCCTGTTTATCTGCTTGGTTTCAAAAATAAGGGTATTGCTGCCGTAGGGGACAACGCCCTCCGGCATAAGTATAAGGTCTACTTTTTCTTTGCCATAGTAGGGGGAAATAGCCTTTAAAAGCTCTTTCCAAGCAATATATGCCCTTTCTTGCGGGCTAAGGCGCGGTCTGGGAAGCGGCTTGAACTCTTCCGGTACCTTTTTGGAGTGAACGATAAGTGCTTGAGTAAGGGGGTGGATGGCATCATAGCTTGCCTGGCGCTCGCTGTGCATTTTAAAATGCAAGCTTCCATAAAGATAGGGAAGGGCTATTGCTATTAGCGCTAAAGCAAATACCCGTTTTTTGCGCAAAATATAGGCCCGAGTGACGGCTGCATTTGTAAGCATCACCCAAAAGGACATCCCAAGCGTGCCAAAGAGGGCAGCGGTCTGCAGGGTGATGATGTTGCCGGCAAGAGATAATCCCACAAGATCAAAGTAAAAGCCCGAGCACCAGTAGATCCGGCTCCATTCAAGCAGGGTCCAGAGTGCAGGAATAAGTAAAAACAGAAAGCGTGAGGAAAGGATCTCTTTTGTGATGAACAGGCTTAAAAAGCCAAACTGCAGCCCCATCATAAGTGCTAAAAGAAGAAATGTGCTCCGTACCGCCACCACAGGATGATAGGTAAACCAAAAGAGCTCTACGCACTGCACAAGAAAGAAAAAGCTTGCTCCAAGCAAAAAGCGCATCTTAGCCTTATGCTTTGTAAGCTCATAAAAGATAATGCTAAAACCTACAGTGCTTGCAAATATGGAGCAGATTGATGAGTAGGCAGGCTGACCAAAGGTGATAAGAATATAGGAGAGAAGCCCCAGTCCCAGCCGCCTGATATGTCCGGTATCAAGCGTCTGCCAGAGTGTCTGCAATCGAGTTGTAGGGGTCTCTTGTGTCGTCATGTTCTAATCAGTGTAACAATTTTGTCTAAAACTTGCAATTAAACTTTTTTTGAACCGTATATTTTAGCGAATTTTTTGGCAATCAGACAGTTGCTGCAGGGCGAAGTGGACATGAAAGAAAGCAGGCTTTAGTTTTATTTGAGTTTTCTTTATAATTCTTATTTATGTACCTACCATTTCGTTTACACCATCTTCTTTTGCTTCTTGAAGGCTACGAACAGCAAAAGGGGCCTATCGATTTTTACGTAAGCTGCTACTTTCGTCAGAATAAGGCGCTCGGCTCTAAAGATAGGGCCTATATTAGCGAAGAGGTCTATCGCCTTATTCGCTGGCAGGGGCTTATTGACTATTTTGTTAAAGATGCAAACTGGCAAAAGCGCATTTTGTGGCTGCAAGAGGGCGAGCCTCGCCGCTTTCTTTTGGATGAAACAATACCTCTTCACAACCGCTACAGCATGCCAAAAGAGCTTATGGATGAGCTTATTGCCTCATGGGGCGTGGACAGGGCAAAAGAGATAGCGCTATCCTGCCTGGAGCCTGCCCCTACCACGATACGAGTAAATCCGCAAAAAATTTCTCAGGGCGAGCTCCTTGCAAGGCTTTTAGAAAAGGGTTATCAGGTCTCTCAAGGCCTTGAGTCGCCGCTTGCCATCTACTTTCATAAAAAAGAGAACTTCTTTTCTATGCCCGAATTTAAGGAGGGTTTTTTTGAAGTGCAGGATGAAGGCTCGCAGCTTGTTGCCCTTATGTGCAAGGCCAAACCGCACGACCAGGTGCTTGATTTTTGCGCCGGCGCCGGCGGCAAAACGCTTGCCTTTGGCTACAGATTAGAGGGAAAGGGGCAGATCTACCTTCACGACATACGCCACCACGCTCTGCTTGAAGCTAAAAAGCGCTTAAAGCGCTCTTGTCTTCAAAATTGCCAAATTCTTCTAGACACAGACGAAAAAAAGCTAAAAAAGCTCAAAAAAAGCATGGATTGGGTCCTTGTTGACGCCCCCTGCAGCGGCACCGGCACCCTGAGGCGCAACCCCGACATGAAGTGGAAGTTTTCGCAAGAGATGCTGCAGCGCATCACCTCAACCCAGCGCGTCATCTTCGAGCAAGCCTTAAGCTACCTAAAGCCCGGCGGCCAGATCATCTACGCAACATGCAGCATCCTCCAGCAAGAAAACCGCAAGCAGATGGAGCACTTTCTTGCCCACTACCCAATAACGTTAGTAGGCGAGCCCTTCGAGTGCGTCCCCGAGCCCGGCAAAAAAGATGGCTTCTTCAGCGTAACCTTTAAAAAACAAGATAGCTAATATAAGAACGAAATAGAATGGAACCACCATTTTCATATCAATATCATGTTACGAACGCATACAGTGCTCCTTTTGAATTTTTGCCCAATAAACCAGTGGAAGCATCGGTTATTGAAGATGCGCAAACAATAGAGCGGCGTATAAATCGTGCGATTTCGTCTTATGAGCTTGTAGCAATTTGCCGCTTTGTGGCAAGCGTTGTTGTTGTTGCAAACAGCGCGCTGTATGTGGGCAGAAAGCACAATCTTGAAGGTATAGGAAGATCTATAGTCATACTGCCTAAGGACAAAGACCAAGGCAAAACGGTGTTTGTCTCTTTACGCTGCAAAGTAGAAAATGCGGAGGGTGGACAGGGTTTTCGGCGAAAGCGAATGATTATGCTGCAGTTTGATAGTAACAACAGGCTAAGCTGCGCTCCTGATGCTATCTGCCGCATCATGAAACACGTAACCCTGTTTACAAATGAAAATCCGCAATTTTCTCATGTTGAACGGCGTATTGCAATTATGCAAATGCTGGATGGGTCAGAAAATGTTCCAACAACCCACGGTTATATAGTAATTGGGAAAAAACTCATTATCCCTCAAGAGGAAGCAATATCTGATTGCGTAACTTTTCTGGAACTAAGGCATAAGCTTGTGGGTGATATGCAGCTATCATTTTGCAGATCTATAGTTTCAGCAATGCGAGAATTACACGCACATGGCATCTTCCACCGAGACATTAAGTTAGACAATGTTCTTGTCTTTGAAGATACGCTCCCTAACGGAAAAATACCCTATCGCTTTTTACTCTCAGATTTTGGACTTGCCCACAGCTATAAAGACAGCGATCGTCGTATGATCTTCTGCGGAACGCACGATGCGCTTGCCCCGGAAGAGTTGGAGGCTGTTTTGCGGGAGCAAACAATGAATCATGAGCTTGCTCAAGAGCTTTGGTCGCTTGGCTTGCTCATGGAATTGGCTTTGAATGGGTATATGCATCCCGTGCAAGCCGGTGCAGAGAAAATAGCTAAGATCATAACTCAAGAGACTATAACCAAAGAAGCGTTTGTCGAGGCATACAGCAAATGGAAGGTGCAAGTTGCCCTGTTATGCCCTCCTGATGCCATTACCTCGTTGCGGGATATTTCGCAGGCACTTCTGCAGCGAGAGCCTCACGCTCGCATGTCGCTTGACCAGGTCAGTCAAGAGATCGAGAGACTCTATCCTCAGGCAGCAGTTCCCGCTGCATTACTTCCTGTGAGTGACGGCGAGGAAATTCCAGCGGAAATTACTGATTCTCAAGAGCAAAAAAGCTCCTGCTGCATTATGTAGGGGCATTCGCAGCGGATCCTGTTGCTTTTTTAAAATTATACCGCACATAGGTGAAGATTAGGCAACGCCTATCCTGTATATCTTGTTTTTATTGGGTTGTCCTTGCTATCTTAGGTGTCTTATTTCTCTTTTTGGTGATCTTATGAAAAAAATTATTTTGTTTTTGCTTGTTGTGTCAGGGGTGCTGTCCGCTGCTAGCCCTCAGGAGGCAAAAAAGCGCATTACGGTGAATAACCGCGTGCTTGCGACGGTGAACGGCAAGGCCATCTCTGTTATCGATGTAAAGAAGAAGATGGATATGATTCTCTATCAGCACTTTCCGCAGTATTTGGATGTGCCTGAGGCGCGCTATGAGTTTTATATGGGTCACTGGCGGCAGATGTTTGGCGATTTAATCGACCGCGAGCTGATGCTTGCCGATTCAGAAGAGAAGGGCTTTCCCATAAGTCCCGGCGATGTGCGCGAAGAGCTTGAAGAGATCTTTGGCCCAGAGGTGATGGTAAACCTTGATAACGCAGGACTTACCCTTGATGAAGCGTGGCAGCTGGTAAAGGCCGATATCATCATACGCCGCATGCTCTACTACCAGGTGCGCATGCGCGTGACGCCGCAGATTACCCCTAATGAGATTCGTAAGGCCTATGATGAGGAGATCAGAAATAGAGGTGCGCAAAAAGAGTGCGTCTGGCGCTGCATTACGCTAAAGTCTAGCGATACAGAAGCCGCAACAGCCTATGCAGAGAAGCTTCGCACACTGCTGGTTGATGAGAATGTGCCTCTAAACAGCCTTCAGGATGAGCTTGAAAAGCGCGGGGCTATCGAGACGCAGGTGCAGCTGTTAATTTCGCAGACCTTTCGCCAAAAGCAGGGCGAGCTGTCGCCCGCTCTTCAAGAGCTTTTACTTAGCATGCAAGAGGGGGCATACTCAAAGCCTCAGCTGCAGTCAAGCCGCTCTGATCCGAAGCCTGTTGTGCGCATCTACTTTGTGGAGGAGCTAAAGGCAGAAAAGATCCCTTCGCTGCAGGATCTTGAGCCGGAGCTTCGTGAAAATATCACCCAGGCACTTACAGAAAGAAAGACCGCCGAGTATTTAGATGATCTCAGGCGCCGCTACCATTTTTCAAAAGAGCAGATTGAAAAGGAGCTGCCCCTAAACTTTCAGCCGTTTGGTCTGAAGTAGATGCCCCTCTTTCGCCCGCGAGAGCTTCAAGAGTATTTGCGCTCTATAGGAGCAAAGCCTATAAAGGGCCTTTCGCAGAACTTTCTTGTAGATGGCAACATCTTAGATAAAATTGTTGCCTTGGCAGAGGTTGACTCTACAGATCTTGTGATTGAAATTGGCCCGGGCCCAGGCGCCCTTACAGAGCGTCTTCTTAAGACTGGCTGCGAGGTTATTGCCATTGAAATTGACCCCATATTTGCCAAAGCCCTTGCAGCCCATCCGCAGCTTGCTGTAATACATGCTGATGCCTTAAAGGTTGACTTCAGAAGTCTTGGGAGACGGCCGTTAAAAGTTGTTGCGAACCTTCCCTATAGCATTACAACGCCCCTATTGCAGAAGATATTGCCTTTAGAAGGCGTTGTAAAAAGCGCTACTGTCATGGTGCAAGAAGAGGTGGCAAGAAGGCTCTGTTTTGAAGCTATTGGAAAAGAGCTTGTTGCCTTTACTCTCTATTTACAGTATTATAGCAGGCCAAAATATGGCTTTACGGTAAGCCCAAGCTGCTTTTATCCTGCGCCAAAGGTCCATTCAAGCGTCATGCGCCTTGATCTTGAAAGGCGCTATAGGGTTGATGATGAAGAGCTCTTTTTTCGCCAGATAAACGCCGCATTTTCAGAGAGGCGCAAGATGCTCCGAGCGAGCCTAAAGGGGTGGTATGAGCCTCAACTGATTGAAAAGGCCCTTATTCACATTGGAAAAGATCCGACATGCCGCCCTGAAGCATTATCACTTGAAGACTGGGTTAGATTCTATTCCACAACTAATAGTTGGCAGACAAAGTAGCAGTAGCTGCCAAAAAGGGCTGTAAGAAGCAAAAGTGTGCCTAAGCGGTCTACTGATGTAATTTCCTCAGCATTTTTTCTGAAATGGTCGAAAACTGAGTTGGTTACCCAAGCGCTTCCGATAAAGCCTGCTGGCATGAGAATGAGAAGAAAAAGTGGTGTAAACATTGCCATAAGTGTGCTCCCATTTTATAAAATAATAAATTAATATCTGATTGTAGCTTATTTATGCCTATTATTCCATTAGTATTATCTAGCGTACAAGCAGGATTTTCATCTGCTGCAGATGAACATATTGAGATGTCGCTTGATCTTAACGACCTTGTCATCAAACATCCGGCCGCTACCTTTTTTGTGCGCGTAGCCGGCAACTCCATGCAGCAAGCCGGCATCCATTCGGGCGATATTTTGGTGGTGGACCGTTCAATAACAGAGGCAAATGGCAAGATTATTGTCGCATGCCTTGACGGGGAATTTACGGTAAAGCGTCTTGTAAAGAGGGGTAAAACCGTTATTCTTACTGCTGCAAACCCACGCTATCCCGACATTAAGGTCGATCCTCAGGAGCAAGACTTTCGCGTTTGGGGCGTTGTAACGTACGTGATTCACGCATGCTAGCGCTTGTTGATGCTAATAACTTCTTCGTATCGTGCGAGCGGATCTTTAACCCAAAGCTTGAAAAAAAGCCTGTTGTTGTCTTGTCGGGAAATGATGGCTGCGTGGTGGCGCGCTCGCAAGAGGCAAAAGCAGTCGGCATTGCCATGGGAGTGCCCGCTTTTGAGTGTAAAGAGCTCTTTAGAAAGTATGGCGTTATCGCCCTTTCATCAAATTTTGCCCTCTATCTTGACATGTCGCGCCGCCTCATGCAGGTTATAAGGTCTTTTGCGCCCCATGTTGAGGTATACTCTATTGATGAGGCCTTTATTCAGTTTGATGGCATGTCCGAAGAGGCAATTCAAGTGCTTTGCAGCACGATGCGCACTCAAATTATGCACTGGACAGGACTTCCGGTGTCGATAGGCATTGCCCCCACAAAGACGCTTGCAAAGGTTGCCAACCACCATGCCAAAAAGGCGGGCGTCTATCTGCTCAATGAACAGAATAGAAAAGAGACTCTTGAGGTCTTTCCGGTGCATGAAATATGGGGGATTGGAAGAAGGCTTTCAGAGCGGCTGCAAAAAAAAGAGGTCTATACCGCTCTGCAGCTTGCAAACTGCAACGACAGCTGGTTAAAGAAGGAGCTTACCGTAGTCGGCCTCAGGCTTAGCTGGGAGCTTCGCGCCGTTCCTTGCTTAGAATTACATGAGCTTGCCGACCCTAAAAAGTCGATAAGCACAGCAAAATCCTTTGCAGAGCCCATAGAAAATGAGGATGAGCTCTTGGCCATCCTTGCAGACTATACCGCCTATGTTGCTGAAAAGCTGAGGCGCCAAAAGAGCCTTGCCTCCTACATCGTCGTCTGGCTTACCACAAACTACCATGCCAACGAGCCGCAGTATGCCCAAGAGGCCTCCTACGTCCTTCCCGAGCCCACAGCCTACACCCCAACCCTAATCCACTGCGCCAAAAAAGCGCTGCAAAGCGTTTATAAAGAAGGGTTTAGGTATAAAAGAGTGGGTGTGATGCTGGGCAACTTCGTCTCAGAGCGGACGCTGCCGCTAGATTTGTTTAGCAGAACCCCCCAACAGATACGCGATAAAGAGTCAAAAGTGATGCAGGTTCTCGACAGCATCAACGAAAAGTGGGGCAAAAAGACGCTCTACTTTGCCTCAGAGCAGCCGCGAGAAGTCAGGCGCAACCACTGCACCCCGCGCTACACCACAAGCTGGGATGAGCTTTTCACCATCACTATTTAACCTAAAACCGGTCTTGGTCACTCCTGAAAGGAGTGATGGCGATTAGCCCAGGCCACCGAAGGTGTCCTGGGAATCTAGGCACAATAAAAATGCACGCCCGAGAGGCTGTGAAAAAATACGTTTTCTTCGGCCGCAGGTCTTTGGAGTGCGGCGATTCTTCGCCGCTTTTGCTTCTGCACACACGTTAATCACAAGATCGCTTAAGTTCACAAAGCACCTCTATCGATTCTTGTAGATCTGTTTTGTACGCCTTAAGCGATAAGGAAGCAAAAGTGCGTGGTCGAAAATGAAAGCGACAAAAAATTGTCGCACTCCAAAGAGCTGCGCTCGAAGCTACATTTTTTCACAGTCTCCGAAGGGTGTGCTGGAAAAGCAATCGATTCCAGCACACCCTTCGGGCGTGCGTTTTGTCTCTATGTTGTTCCCAGGACACCTTCGGTGGCCTGGGCTAATCGCCATCACTCCTTTCAGGAGTGAAAAATTTCATATGCCTAAATATGAGGTCTTGCTCTCACAACCGATTTACCGTGCATCCTCGTTTGGGAATGTTCGCCCCCTTTTGCAAGTGATTCTGGCGGGCTTTGCCTTACGGCTAAGTCCGCGGATGGGGCAGGGGCCCCATGGTCAATATCTTGCGCCGATGGAACATTTCCAATTGCCGTTTTTAGGTTTAATCCTCGGTTTCGAGGGTAGCCAAAAGATCCTCGTTCTCCTGGATCTCCGAAAGGAGCTTTTCTAGCACCCTGAGGACAAGGCGCGAGGTGTTGTAGATGCCCGACATTGCGAAGGCCATTTCAAGTTTAGGTTTGTGGGGAGCCTCTAGGGCGACAAGCACCAGGGTGTGGGGCTCGTGGTTTATCTTTTCAGGCACTATCCAGATGACGAACTGGTCGTTAAAGAGGGTGATTTTGTCTTTTGATTCTACTACGTGAAAGAACCTTGTGAGGCTTGTAGCGTTGTCGCCATCTGTCTCTTCGTGAAGAAGGTTCAGCTTCTGTAGAAGCTGGAGGTCCACTTCTACGATGCCGTCCGGAAGGAGCTCCGGCAAGCGGTTGATAAATTGTTCATATGAAGAATCAAGTTCTGCAATTTTGTCCATCTTATGAGCCTCTACTATCCTTTTTTGGTTCTTTCCCCCTCTTTAAATTTTTTATATACAGATGTCAAGCTCTTAACTTGACTTTCTTCACTTTACCTAGGTAAAATAGGTCAAAATTTGGTAGGTATGCAATCTCTTTACATTCTCTTTTTGCTGCTTTTTAGCTCTCTTTCAGCGCTAGTAGTGGATTCTCGCATCCATTCGGAAAGCGTCGTGCTGATTAACGCCAAAAACGGCCGCGTTCTCTGGCAAAAGAACCCTGAGATGGAATCTTTTCCTGCAAGCACCACCAAGATTGCCACAGTATTTTATGCCCTCATGCAGTGCCCAAATGGCCAAAAAGTGCGATTTATTGCCCAAAAAGAGGCTTTAGCTTCTGTTTCGCCCTTCGAAAAAAGGTGCGATAACTATGCAAAATACCCCTCATACTATAACGAGAGCGATGGATCGCAAGTGGGAATAAAGCTAGGTGAGGAGATGTCATTTGAGGACTTGCTCTATGCCACGATGCTTGCATCAGGAAACGACGCTACAAATGTCCTTGCTCAAACCTTGGGCTCAGGCTCAATAGAGCGCTTTATGGGGGACTTAAATGGCTTTGTGAAACGCCTTGGCTGCACAAAAACTCTATTTTGCAACCCTCATGGACTGCATCACCCCGATCATGTCACAACGGCTAAAGATATGGCACGCCTTGCCCAGTGCGCAATGATGCACCCGCAGTTTCGAAAGATTGTAAAGACGATGCGCTACGAACGGCCTCCGACTAATAAACAGCCAAAAGCTACATATGTGCAGACAAATCGCCTTCTGCAGCCAGGCGGGCGCCACTACTACCCCTATGCTGTGGGTATAAAGACCGGCTATCATTCAAAGGCTCAAGCTGCCCTTATTGCTGCAGCAGAAAAGGATGATAGGCTAATTATTTGCGCTCTCATGCACTGTAAAGACCGTTCAAAGATCTGGGAAGATGCTAAAGCCCTGTTTGACGCTGCTTTTAACGAGTCTTTAGTCCAAAAAGTGATCCTGCAGCCGGGCGATCAGAACTTGAGTACCCCAATTCCTGCCTATACAATAGAGCCTTTAGCAATAAGCTACTACCCAAGCGAAGAGCCCGATGTGCGCTGCCTGTTAGTTTGGGATGATCATCCTCTTCCTATCGAAAGCGACCAACGGGTAGGGGAGGTTCGCCTTATGTCAGGCGATGAACTGCTTGCCGCCACACCACTTTATGCCAAGTCATCAGTTGAGGCTGGCCTGGATGTGCGTCTTATCCAACACCTAAACCAACATAGGCTCATCTACAGCCTTGCAGTCATCTTTTTAGCCTTGGCAGCAATTGGACTTGTGCGGTCGCGATAAGCCTACGCGGCTCTTCTTGACAAAATTCACCTGCTCTATTATGTTCCACTTAAACCCGGAGGGTTTTATGAAAACAAGTGTACGTAATGTTGTGTGTGGGTTTTTTGCCTGTGTGATGGCCTGTGCGGCACCAGCTGCTGCTGACTGCTATGTGGTTGAACCATTGGTGTCAGATCTTCCAAATGGCGCTCCAAATCTTGATCTAGACCTCGTCGATCCTTGGGGAATGACCTTTGATGGGTCTGGGAACCTCATTGTTGCAGATAGCGGTGCAAGCGTTGTTACCTCCTACTATGATGACGGAAGCCAATTTTCCTTTCTTATCAACACTCCAAACAGCAGTCCGACGGGTCTTGAACGAAATAGAAGCAATGCCGGCTTTTTCTTTACATATAACTCCCAGCCGGTTCAGGCCGACTATATTATGACAACATCTCAAGGACAGATTTTGGCCTATAGTGAAGATGCCGATCCAATGAATGCCATTCTTGTTGTGGATAGATCATCAAATAATGCCGTTTATACAGGCCTTGCACTCGGAAGTTACGAGGGTCAAGATAGGCTTTTTGCTACGGACTTTTTCAACGGCAATGTCGATGTTTTTGACGGCGCATTCAACTACCTTTTTTCATTTACCGATACCGGCCTTCCTGCGGGCTATGCGCCCTTTAACGTGCGAGAGGTTGAGGGCAATCTCTACGTAAGCTTTGCCTTGCAAAATGAGGCCAAAAATGATGCGGCTCTCGGCATGGGAAATGGCTTTATTAATATCTTTAGAGCCGATGGTCTCTTTTTGAACCCATTTGTGCAGCAGGGCGTATTAAATGCTCCCTGGGGCATGACTTTTGCTCCCAAGGAATTTGGCCAGTATGGCGGAGCATTCCTTGCAGGCAATTTCGGAAACGGCACCATCAACGCTTTTGATCCTGCCACGGGAGATCTTTTGGGCCAGCTCACTGATGAAGATGGCCAAATCATCTCCATAGATGGCCTGAGATCCTTAAGATTTCATCGGGACGACCCTAAAAACGTCTACTATACCGCCGACACAAACGACCAAGCTGATGGCACTGTAGGCAGAGTAAGCTATTACTGGTTCTGCTGGTTCTAAGAGCTAAAATCTAGCACCCACAGCCGTGGGTGCGTTTTACACGTTTTTTCATAAATAAATATTGACGATTTTCCTGATGTAGCTGTATTTCTTGCCTGAATAGGTATAAGAGAGCTCTACATGCTAAAAAAATTAATATTAATATTATGCTGCCTTCATGCAGGATGTATTGTGGCATCCCATGTTTCGGCTCATACTGAACGCAAAGTCAGCAGGGCGATCCATGCAAAACAGTATAAAAGAGCCGGCAGGGTTATAAAGAAAAAAATAAATAATATTAAACAGGCGCAAGTGCTTGCCAAGAAAGTGAATAATGGGCCCCTCAGCCGTGCAGTCAAGGCCGCCTCTCGCTTTAAAGCGGAAAGAAAGAAACATAGACTCACTTTATCAACGGCGAAATTTCTCGAGATGGCGCTTTTTTTAGAGACCGATCTGTCTCGCCTAAACCTTCACAAGGAACACTACCTTGCAAAAAAGAAGACCGGATTTATTTGTGATCTTGAATATCTTCCTTTTAAAAAATCTGCGTTTATAGTCCTCAATTCCGGACGCTCTACCTTTCTGGGAAAGGGTAGAAAGAAAACTGTACGTAAAGCAATTCTCTATAATCGAGCAAAGCCTAAAGTCGTTGCAAGGGCCCTACAGGACGATGAAATGAAAACCGAAGTGAGCGTAATGAGATCTCTCTCTCGCGCCAAGGGTGTTATCGAGTATAAAGGTTCAAAAAAGAATAAAAGGCAGACAGTACTCTATTCAGAGCTCTACCCCATGGGTGATCTTCAAACCCTGTTTGAAAAAAATAAAAAATTTACCCTTTCTGAAAAGATTGAAATAGCCACAAGCCTTATGCGAGGCATTAAATCGATGCATTCAAAAAAAATTGTGCACAGGGACATAACAGCAAAAAATGTGTTTCTTAAACGATCAGAAAAGGGGCTGCAAGCAGTAGTTGCAGACTTTGGATGGGCAAGATACTGTCGTCATATGCGTGGCAAGCATGCTCAGGCAAACTGGAAATATAACGCACCTAAAAGCTTTCATCATCATAAACTGCATCGTAAAAGCTATTATCGCCAGGACATCTATGCAACAGGGCTTATACTCTATAGGCTCTATTATGGAAAGCCCGCTCCATGGCTATTTAAAAAATCAAAGATCGGCTCGCCAAAGAGACATTCTAAATGGCTTTCAGCAAAAATCCACAAAAAAACAAAAGCAAGAAAAAAGCAGCTTGCTGGCATGCAGAACAGGGGAAAAAGCAATGTGACGCACGCATTTGAGCAGCTAATCCTCAGAATGGTACACCCTAAGTCTAATCGAAGAGGGACCGCATCCCAGATCTATCTAAAGCTTCAAAGGCTATCAAAAAAGGCTCAGAAGAGCTTGTAGTTGACTAAAAAGTGCCAAAATATGCATTGTCGTTAACTTCAAATGACATACGACAAGGAGTCAATTTTATGAAAATTTGGCAAAAAATCGCTCTCTCTATCGTGTCTACAACTGTTTGTGCGACACTTTTGGCCACTTCGCCATTTTATATCGCAACCGATCATTCGCAAAGCGATAGTTTTTCGCTCATCCAGCACGATTCTACTAAAGAAGTAGCAGCGCAAGAAAGACTTTGGTATAGAGATGCTTTTCTGCAAAGGGCAGAAGAGGTCTGTTTTGTTCATGCTCTAGATATATTGGTGCAGGGGAAGAGTCCTTTTCAGGACTATGTCATCATCGACACTGAAAACTTTGGAAAGGTACTTTTCATTGATGGAGAGTCGCAATCGACACAAGCTGATGAATACATCTATCACGAAAGCTTGGTTCACCCTGCTATGGTGGCCCATCCATCGCCTAAATCAGTTCTAGTTATTGGTGCAGGTGAAGGAGCTACTGCTCGAGAAATCTTAAAACATCCCTCCGTAGAACGCGTAGTTCTTGTCGACATTGATGGTGAGGTTATTCAAGCCGTAATAGAGTATCTTCCAGAATGGCACCAAGGCGCATTCGTTCATCCAAAAACAGAGCTTCTTATTATGGATGGAAAGGAATTTGTAGAAACAACAAATGAAAAATTTGATGTAATCTATATAGACATCTGCGATAAGTTTATCGAAGAGAGCCCTGCTGCTAAACTGTATACAGTAGGGTTTTACAGCTCGGTTAAGAACATTTTGGCTGAAAACGGCATTCTTGTTGTGCAGGCAATGGAGCTATTTCCCGACCCTGCAGATCACTTTTCTATTATCAGAAATTTAAAGGAAGTCTTTCCTCACGTAACTATAGGCGGTATGTTTGTTCCTGCCTTTTACTCTATTTGGGGCGTGGCTATTGCTGCAGAATCAGAAGCTATGACAAAGCTGACAAGCAGTGCTGTGGATGCTATCTTAGAAGAGCGCAATCTTTCAAGCCAGCTTAGCCATTATGATGGAGAAACTCATCAAAACATGGTTTCGTTGCCAAAAGGGCTTAGGATGGCACTTCAAGAGCTCACGATGTAAGTTAGCCCGGATAAGGAATTGATCATTTGATCGAAACTGGCTGAAAGATATACTGCAGGCCCCTCTGTCGACTTCGTGTATTGTTCGCAGTTGTCTATCGGACGTCGAAAAAGATCAATTCCTTTCTCAGTTTTTACTCCCGGAATTTCCCTAAGGCCGATTTTCTTGTACATCATGATGTATTCGGCTCTGTCAAGTGTCCAGGCAACGATATGCTGCATGCCATATGAGCTGAATCGGGTATGGAGGGCGTATGCCATCTTACATATGGCTCTACCTCCAATCAAACCTCTGTAGGCCGGATGTACAAACAGCTCGCCAATATAGACTGTTTTTTCGGGGAGGGCAGCAATTTTATGCAGTAATCCTTCCATAAGGTAGCGCGATTGGGTATCGGCTTGGGCAAAAAAATGCTCTGTGTTTACTATGAAGAGTGCTGCTATAATCTCTTCTGATCTTACGTCCTTTGCAATGGCAAGATGGCAGCCCTTTTTTTTTACAAGATCAATATAAAAATCACAGGCATCTCTACACCACACTTTTCCCTCAATCGTCTCATACCAGTGGCTAAGTTCAGGATGTCTCTCAGACCATGCGGAGTTTTTATAGGATATCCTGTAGACTTCCTTGAGGGCATTTTGATCATTCTCGCTTAGCTGATCTATATCATGAAATGCAAAGACTGATACCTCTATGATCTCCTTTTCCATTCATTTCCGAGTGAAAAATTGCGTTTCAGCTTTTGCAGGCTTTAAGAAAGCTCTAAGGACGCGGTCAAATTCTTCGGCAACACAAGAGGTTCCGCAGGTAAAAAAGTCGATAAAGCAGGCGCCATGTTCAGGATA
This sequence comes from uncultured Chlamydiales bacterium, assembly GCA_963826935.1. GTDB lineage: Bacteria > Chlamydiota > Chlamydiia > Chlamydiales > FEN-1388 > SZAS-7. The sequence goes on from CAWGYH010000002.1 coordinate 1,373,975, forward strand.
GGTGTGGATGCTTGCATGGCTTTCTGAAAGGAGCAGCACCATAGTAAAGCCGTTAGGAGAAAAGGCGAATTCCGCTCCATCCAAAAGGGTCGCCCCTGATGCACGAACTCCTTGCTCCATCGAAGAGCGAAGGCCGTCGATATTATTTAAGGCTTTTTCGTCACAGCCATAGTAGCTTGCAAGAAAGTGCCTGCCGACAAACTGGTAGTTTTGTGCTTCAGGTATTGTTTGCTCTATTGCAGTAAGTTGTAATGTGGAAAAGAGAACAGTAAAATAAATGCAAGCGTTGCTAATAGTAGTACGCATATTAGTCTCTTGGGTAGTTTTGCGTGAAAACGGTAGCACAGATGGGGTTTAGGTTCAACCTAGAAACGGCAGTTTAGCGCCTTCAACTGCCGTTTTCAGGTTGAATGCTGGCTTGTAACTTTTTGTCAGAGTCTCCTTATGCGCAAGGTTTAATACAGCAGATGCGCATAATGAAATTAATGATTTTTTGAATAATTGGCATGTCCGGCTCTGCAGTATGCAGACGTAAAAAACGAGCCGATTATTTCGTATGAAGCGCCTCTTCATCTGTTACTTCCTTAAAAAAAAAGCACAAGTGGGGACGTATGTCTTCATGACCGGCAAAAGCATAGGCGTGAGAAATATGGCGCTCTGAAGCGTGACATGCTGTAGGAACTTTTAGCGTATAGATAGATCCCATGGGTCTTGCATGTTCAAAATTGAGTCCCAGCTTTACTTGAAGCGAGATGTTCGAACTTCCATTTACGCCGGCACGATAGAGCTCATGGAATAGGTCATAGGCGATGCCGGCAATTATATCGGCACTTAGTCCGGGAAGATTTCGGAGTGTAAAATAAACGTGGCGCCCGCCACCATTTGAAGTGGATTCAATTTTGTAATCCACAACGTAATGGCGGATCGCTTGATCTATATTTTCTTGGCGAACGTCTACCTGAGGGTAAATGCCTGGTTGCAAATATAACATAGTGATTCTCCATTTTTAGGGCTAGATCTCTCGATCTAGCCCTATTTATTAAAGAGCTTCGTAAATAAAGATGGCGCTATGCATACATGCATCTTCATAAGGCGAATAGTCTAAATTACTATATTTTCTAGTAGGCGATTTAAGCACGGTGACTTCGTCATCGTTATAGAGGACCCAGCCCTTTTTTTCAACCACATAGGCATAGGCATGCCAGTAGGGCGTGCATGTAACTACGGATACCAGTTTGTACTTAATAGTTTTGCCATTTTGCAAGACAGGTATGCTAAGCGGCGTGGTGGGATCGATGGATGCAACCGAATAGACTTTTTTCCCTTTTTTATTTTTTGTTTTTGGTCGATCAAGAAAGACCGGCAAAAATTTTGGCACTTTGTCTTCAGAGACGAAGGCGATTTTGCTGTCTTTGATAATAGATTGAAGGCTTTTTTTCTTTGTCGACTCTGAAAATTTGATATTCAGCATCTGTTTTTTATTATTGGTAGAACCCTCTTGGTACTCTATTGTTTTGCTGTTAAGCTGCTTTAAGAGGAACTTCAAAAAGGTGCCCTGATGAAAGCCGTCATCCATTTTTGCAGGCAATCCCTTCTCAATCACCATGCGTTTAAAGCTTTTGATCTCTTTAGATTGTACTACTCTTCTCTTTTGGCCATTCTTGCCCTCAGCTATGTCAAAGAGCTTAAAGAGCTCTTTTTTTATGGCGTTTTGCGAGTTGCTTTTTGGTGCAAATTCCTTTCTAAAAGCATCAGAGGCACGTATTGCCTGAATAACGCTTGTTAACCAGCACGACGCTTCACCGTGATTTGTCATTCCCTCTGAATCTGAATCAAATTCAGAGTCAGATTTAGCCTTTACTTTTGACTTGGCTCTTGGACCGGGTTGAAATTTCACGTCTGATTTATAACGACCTTTGTTAGAATCTATATTATAAACTATCGCAGTTTCACTTTGTTGGTAATCGAATGTATCTACTGGTTCAAACATATCGTACTCCTATTATTATTAGTACGCCGAACAGTATACACACGCTATAAATAAAGAACATACACAACGTAGATCAAGATCAAGATTAAGATCAAGATTAAGATGTAACTTCTCAACAAGTCATGGCATGTGTTGCTTGAGGCAAGGAAATTCTTTTCCTTTCGAGACCGAGACCGTGACCGAGCCCGAGACCGATAATTTAGCCTAGAATGGTGTCTGGGCAAGATAATCGGTCACGGTCTCGGTCTCGAATGTACAAATTATTGGTTCCCTCAAGCAAGTTTTGCCATGACTTTTTGAGAAGTTACCGAGGTTATTCCTCGTCGTATTTTGCTTTAAGTTCTTGGATGATGGATGGGTCGGCAAGGGTAGTGAGATCTCCCAGCAGTTTGCCTTCGGCAATGTCGCGAAGGAGGCGGCGCATGATTTTGCCGCTTCTTGTTTTTGGAAGATCTCTTGTGATGATAATGCGCTCCGGGCGTGCTATGGGGCCTATTTTTTCGACGACGTGCTGTTTGAGGCGAGCTTCTATATCGTGGGGCGCGATCTCGCTATCTTTTAGCAGAACAAAGGCCCAGATGCCTTGGCCTTTAATGCAGTGGTTGATGCCGACGACGCCAGCTTCTGCAACAGATGGATAGTCAACAAGTGCGCTCTCTACTTCCATAGTGCCGATTCTGTGGCCGGAGACGTTGAGGACGTCATCCACTCTTCCCATAAGCCAGAAGTAGCCGTCATCATCCTTCACCGCGCCGTCGCTTGTGAAGTAGTATTTGCCGTTCCATTTTTGCCAGTAGGTGGCATAAAAGCGGTCGGGGTCGTTGTGGATACCTCGCAGCATTGATGGCCAGGGGCTTTTTATGGCTAAGAGGCCATTTTTTGTTTCGTTGCCGTCGTTATCGAGGATGCAAGCCTCGATGCCCGGCAGGGCAAAGGTCGCGCTTGCAGGCTTGAGGGGAGTGTGGGCAGCGATTGGCGCAATCATGATAGAGCCGGTTTCAGTCTGCCACCAGGTGTCGACGATTGGGCAGTTTTTAGAGCCTATGTGGGTGTGATACCAGAGCCACGCTTCGGGGTTTATGGGCTCGCCAACCGATCCTAGAAGGCGAAGGGAGGATAAATCAGAACCTTTTAACCACTCCTCACCCCATTTCATAAAGGTTCTAATGGCTGTAGGTGCTGTGTAGAGGATGGTGACGCCATATTTTTCGATAAGCTTCCAGGCGCTATTTTTTTCCGGCCAGTCAAAGACGCCTTCGTACATAAGCTGCGTAGCACCATTTGAGAGGGGGCCGTAGACTACGTAGGTATGTCCTGTGATCCAGCCCACATCGGCAGTGCACCAGTAAACGTCTGATGGATTTAGGTCAAAGACCCAGGCTGTTGTCCTATTTGCACCCACCATGTAGCCGCCGGTTGTGTGTACGATGCCTTTTGGCTTGCCGGTGGTGCCTGAGGTGTAGAGGATAAAGAGCCTGTCTTCAGCATCCATATGTTCCGGAGGGCAAATGGGCGCTTCTTGAGCGATTTTTTCGTGGTACCAGTGATCTCTTTCTTCCTGCATGCTCACATCGATATTTGCATGGCGCACCACAACAACATGTTCAATAGTGGGGCAGGATGATACGGCAAGATCTGCCGCCTGCTTCAAGCGGGTAAGGCCGCCCTTTCTAAACCCGGCATCGGCCGTGATGAGAAGCTTTGCTTGGCAGTCGATAATGCGCTCTTTTAGCGCATCAGATGAAAAGCCGCCGAAGACTACGGTGTGGACTGCCCCAATGCGCGCGCATGCAAGCATCGCAACAGCCGCTTCAGGGATCATCGGAAGGTATATGGCAACAGCATCGCCCTTTTTGATGCCAAGAGTCTTGAGAAGGTTTGCACATCTATTTACTTCGCAGTAGAGCTCAAAGTAGGTGAGGGTTTTAGTATCGCCCCTTTCTCCTTCCCAGATGATGGCAGCCTTATTTTTAGTTTCACTCTCTATATGGCGGTCAAGGCAGTTGTAGGAAGCATTTAATGTGCCGCCAACAAACCACTTGGCATAGGGAGGGTCCCACTCAAGCACCTTTTCCCAGGGGCAAAACCAGTGAAGGTTAAGCGCCTGTTTTGCCCAAAAAGCTTCGCGGTCAAGCTTTGCTTCAAGATAAAGCTCCGCCACGTTTACGCCTGTTTTTTGTTTAAATTCTGCAGATGGATAGTAGAGAGGGTTTTCTTGAAAAAGCTGCTGGCTTGTTATATTCATAGAGAATCCGCGTTGTTTTCAAGCCACATAGCGATCTGTTTTGCAAGGTCGCGCTGCAGCGGGGTATTTATGACGTCATAGGTCGTATCGATGTCAGTAAGCTGGCCCAGCGAAAAGCGGTTTATGTTGTGGCTTAAGTTATAGTAGCGATGGTCAAATTCGCATGAGCCAAGGATGAAGGCTGGCCCTAGCACCTCTTTATTCGTTGCGCTCTGAACGAGCGATACCTTGGCAAGTAGGCGGCGGCGCACTTCATCCGGAATGAGCCTTTTTTTGCCGTTTTTCAGCTTATGGGGATCGTAGCGCCAGCCTATGTTTTCACTTTTGGTGTCAAGAAGCGTGACGCGCAAGGTAAACTCTCCACCCTCTTGAACATAGTTAAAACCGCTCTCTTTTTGCACCTGGGCGATAATCTCGGCAGTTAAAAGGCCGTCGCCGTCCCCATAGGCGTAGGGGATAGAGAGAGTGTGCGAGGCGTGTTCGCGGTACTGATCTGAGAGGCGATAGCCGCAGGAAGAGAAGAGAATGAGTAATAAAAAAAATTTTACGTACATCACTTAGACTCTAGTTGAATTTCTTCCACATAGGGTTGCAGGGCATTTAGGCGCTCTTTACAATCTTTTGCCACTTTCGTGTCGGGAAACTGGGTGATGGCGTTGTGGTAGTAAAGAACACTTGCCTTTGGCTGTTTTTTGCGCTCATAAAACTGGCCGGTTTCATAAAGGGCATTTGCAAAAATTTCTTTCATCTCATGGAGGCTGTCTTCGCCCTTTTGCACCTTGTCATCGCGCGGAAAGTCGGCTGCAAATTTTTTAAGGTTGATCTGAGCAAGGGCCAAGATGTCGGGGTTATGGACATCAGCTTGTGCCTGCTGCAGATAGCCTCGAGAAATAAGCGAGTATGCGGCAGATGCATGTTCGGTTTTTGGAAACTTGCGAATCACCTGGGTGTAGGCATCAATACTTTGGCGATATTCTTCGCGCTTTCTCAGCAGGTTGCCCTTTGAAAGAAGTGCTTTGGCAGCAAGTTCGCTATTTGGAAGGGCTGTTATGATCTCATCATAGATTTGGAGGGCAAGGTCCCTATCCGGTATCCAGGAAGGCATCTTTTCATAGCCAAAGAGGTGGCGTTTTGCACCTTTTCTAAAGGCATCTGCGATGGCAAGCTTGTACTGGAAGGTCTCGTCAAAGTAGGTTGGATGGGGGTTTTCTTCGAGGTATTTAGAAAAGTGTTGATTTGCTACATCTTTATCATCGGCATGGTAGTAGCTAACGCCAAGAAAGTAGTAGGCCTCTTTTGCCCAGCTGGAGTCAGGAAAGTTTATGGTGACGATCCGAAACTGAAGCGCTGCTTCGTCCCAATCTTTTTTATTAAGGGCGCCAACACCTAAGTTATAGTGGCCTTCAACAGGAAGCGTTGCTATATCCTTAGTGTCAATTAGCTTTCCATTTCGCAACACATATGCCGCTTCAAGAGAGCAAGAGAGATAACATAGCATAAAAAAAATTACGAACTGTCTTTTCATCGAAGATCCTCAGTAGAGGTTCCAAGAATACATGAATCAGGGTGATTTTTGCGAGAAAAAGAAAAGGACCTAAGGGACATGAAAGACCAAAAGGACTGTAGCCTCTAGTCCTTTATGTCCTTTTGGTCCTTTTCGTCCTTTTTCTTTTGCCTTGCAAACCTCAATTATTGCTGCTAAACTGTTCGCTTAACATGGAGATTTCTAATGGATAACGCTAGACGTACTAACTACCGCTGGGTCGTAACGGGACTTATTTTCTTCATTACCCTCGTGAACTTTATTGACCGCTCGGCTATTTCGTTCGTCATCGAACCATTAAAAAAAGAATTTGGCTTTACCGATACCCAGTTTGGCATGATTCTATCGGCATTTGGCGTAGGATATGTGCTCTTAACCGTTTTTGGCGGCTGGATGGTAGATGTTTTAGGGGCTCGCCTTGTGTGGCCGCTTGCGGCTATAAGCTGGTCGCTTTGCGTGGCGCTTTTGGGCTTTGCTTCAAGCTTCTGGGGATTTATCTGGATACGGTTTCTTTTAGGCGTAACAGAAGGCCCCCATTTTCCGGCTATGTCAAGCTCTATTCGAAACTGGCTTACCCCTAACGAGCGCGCAAGGGCGCTTTCATTTGGCCTTGTGGCCATTCCCCTATCCTCCTGTATTGGGGCGCCTATTACCTCCTACCTCGTAGCAAACTTTGGCTGGAGAGCGATGTTTATGATCATAAGCATAGTAGGTATTATTTGGGCAGCCGTCTGGTATTTCCTCTTTACAGATCGTCCTGATGAGTCCCCTTATGTAAATGAAGAGGAAAAAAAATATATAGCAAGCAACAAGGTTCACTCATCCTCTGAAAGCCAAGTTGACTGGCGCTTTATATTGACCCACCCTGCACTTATTGCAAATAACGTTGCCTACTTTGCCTTTGGCTACTTGCTCTTTTTTGCCACTCTTTGGCTGCCGGGCTACTTTTTGCAGCAGCATGGTCTAAATTTGAAAAGCGTGGGCTGGTACTTGACAATTCCATGGCTTGTAGGCTCAATTTTCTTAAAGTTGGGCGGCATTATCTCTGACTGGCTCTATAAAAAAACGTCAAGCGGACGCATAGCAAGAGCCCACCTTATCTGGATAAGCCAGCTTGTGGCAGCCTTTTTCTTTGTATTACTCAGCTTTACAAGCACTTTGGGTATGTCCATTCTTTTCCTGAGCCTTGGCCTTGGCTTTGGCCTTATGGCACAGCCTGCCTTCTTTAGCGTCAATATCGACATCGCAAAAGAGCGTGCAGGGTCATCGCAAGGGGTTACCTCCTCATGCCTTTCCCTTGCCGGCATTATCGCGCCTGCCATCACAGGCTGGCTCCTCGACAAAACCGGTAACTACCAAGGGGCATTTTTGCTGCTGGCGGGCATTATGGGCATAGCTGTAGTAACAGTCATCCTCTTCCACCATCCGGATAGAGAGTGGTCCCCCTCCAAAAAAAGGCTTAGCGCAACTTAAAAGCCATGCCTGGGCTTAAGGCCCAGGCACAATGCTTTTAAACCATTTTTCTCTTAATCTCGATCTCGATCTTGATCTTGATCTTTCTTTTTCTCTTCCCCTATTTCGTTCAAAAAATAGAGATTAAGATCAAGATCGAGATCGAGATTAAGAGAAAAAAGAGCTTAAGTTGACGCCATTAGGCGAGGCAAAATCCCCCCTTTACTAATATATAGTAAATATTTTATAATATAACCGAAGGGATATGAGGTCCCAAAGGAGGGTAAATGATTAAAAAGTGGTTAGTTTCAATTGGCCTCTTTTTACTGACGTTGTTAAGCCCTACGACAGGCCTTTTAAGTGGAAGTTTTAGCCAGTCACACAATGTGTTGGTTGGCTATCACTGTGACGGCGATCACTGGTGGCATCACCACCATGACGGCGATCATCATGAAGGCGGTCATCACGGCGAACATCATCATTAATATTGTATAAAGCTTGATGTCCTTAGAAAAGACGTCAAGCTTTTCTTTTAGTTATTTTTTATTAAGCACTTTAATTAAGCAGTTAAGATATAATAATTAGCTCCTCGACCTTTAATAGGGAGTGGTTGCTATGAAGATCTTAGGACCGATGTCATGGCTACCTCGTAATAGCCTGGCATCAGATACGTATGGTGTAACAGCAAGTTCTGTAAAAATGGCGATGATGGGCTCTTATAGTGAGATTTCATCTCTATGCAATGCAGTTATTAGTCCCATTTTTTCTCAATTTCCCGATTTACATCATACAGCTTCTGAATTTCAAAAACAGTTTCCCCGCCATATTGCGCTGATGCAGCAATCAAGCTGGAGGGAGCTGAAGAAAGAGCATGGCTCAAAGATGAAAGAGCCTCTGGATGAAACCAGCTGCTCTTTAGAGCAGTTTCGCGAAGATGCTAATACCTTTGTCACAAGCTATGCTGCATACATCGGCTCTATTCTTGGCTTAAAGCCGGCAGAGTGGGTGAACTGCGGCACCTCAGGTTATGATTCAGATGTAGATATAGGCCTTACAATTGATGATCTTTCTGAGGCAGCGCTTTATAAAACGCTTCGGGATCTTTTTCATTACTTTGTATTTAACGGCTCGTCAGGTCAGCAGCTTGATACGCAATGCCTTATGCCGCACGCTGCACACTTTGATGTCTCTCAACATCTATCTAGCCCAAGCCTGGCCTGGTTTTATACAGGAGAAAAGTGCAGCGTCGCCTTTCAAAGCCGCTTAAGTTCAGCAAGCGATAGAGCGTACTATGAAGAGTGTAAAAACAGGGATCTGCAGAGCATCAGGAACCCGTACGAGCAGCGCATGATGGCACGTATTTATGAGGAAGTTGAAAAGGCAATGGCTCTTTTAGATAGGGCCTGTACGCAAAAAGCTCGAGAGCTCGTCTATGTGCCCCTTCGAATGCGGCTTGCAGATGAATGCAGCAGCTTGCAGCAGCAGATTGTTTGCGAAGAGAGCCGTTTGATGCGCGATACCCTCTATCTGCAGCGCCAGCGCACGATCATTGTCTTGACAGCCCTGCAAGATGAAGGGACCCTTTCAGTCGGGGAAGGAAAGGCAACGCTATTCGAGCTGGGCGGTCAGTTATATGACCAGAAGAGACGAGAAAGAAAGACATCGGTATCAGGAGCACTGCAGGGAAATTCCAGCAATATTGACGAGCTTTTCGAAGGACAGCCTCCTGCGCGTAGAAAAAAAAGCCTTCCACCCTCTCTTCAGAGGACATTTGGCTCGCAGGATTTGTCTGATACCCTTGCAAGAATGAGTCTAAGCTCTGCATTAGATAGGTCTGAAGAAACTGGTTTTAAAAGATCCAATTTGCAAACACAGCTGATTGCTTCTTATGAAGAATCCATGCAGCTGCAGCATATGCTGCATGAGGGAAGGCAGGAAAAGCTCTCCCCCGGCGATCTTGCAGTAAGGGTAGGTAAATATGCTTCTCGCCTTATGACAAGAGTGCTCCTGGCACTCTCCTTTATGAAGGAGGAACAAGAGATACAGAAAAAGCTTGTTGTTGCACTATGCGATAAGGCCAATGAATTTGCAGAAAAATGTGCAAACCTTGAAAAGTGTAAGAGGGGAGTCGTCTTAAGCCAAGAGGCTGCAATAACACTCGCAACTGATGCCATTATTCAGCACTATCAGTGGCGTGGCAACGTTGATCCTACTCGTATTGAGGCAAGGATGCGGACTATCTTCAGCGAGTTTGAACGCAAGGGCGACTACTACGACAATGTAACTATAGTTCCAGAAACACACTTCAAAATATTAGCCGATGAGCTAAAAAACCCTTCAGACTGGAGTGTGGATGTTGAGCAATGTCCAGATATCAAAAAAGTCATTCTAGCTCACGCAGGCTTTTCCAAACAAGTGTTTGAAAAAATTCCGCAAGAGAAGAGAGCAATTATCCTTAAAAAGCTAAACTTGGTAGACAAGGGCGATAATATGGAAATATTATTTGCAGAGCTTGCAAAAATTCACCGAAAGGGAAGAGCAATTACCCTTGAAAAGCTAAAATTGGTAGACGAGGTTGATGTCAAAAATTTCTTTAATGAAATTCTTGACATCGCTGCAAAAGTTCTAGATTTAGCAAGGGAGCATGGCCTGCTCCCTGTTTCTACAGAAGCGATGGTTCGCTTCTTCAACTTCTCAGATCTCATAGAAAAACATCTATAACATCCATAGCGCTCGGACGGGTATGTTTGTTGAAGATACGTACTCCTCTGGCTTTTTGGGGTAGTAACAGACGCTGCAGCGTACGTTCGTGGGAGGAAGCTGGGTTGAAGTTTCCATAATAGTTGTCTGCATGAGTGCTCTTGCTTTAGTTTCGGGGCATTCAGGGCTTTGAGGCTTTGGTGAGGGAGAGTATGGCTTAGCTGTTCGTGATTTTGCTTCATCACTATCGCTGATTTGAAGTTTTTGCATTTCGAGAGCTATTTCTTCTTGTTCTTTGGCTTCTTGGGTTTTAAGGCATGCAATTTGAGGGTTAGATTCTTTTCTTTGTAACTCTCCTGCGGCTATTTTCTGCTCTATGAGCGCTGCAGCGGCCAATAGTAGTTGCCTTCCCTCTAATCGCTGCTCTTCTAAACGAGCCTGACGACGGATAGCTTTTAGTTGGGTTTGTCGTTTCATAAGAGATGTAATGGCATTATCTAGGCTTTTGTCGACATGATCTATGAGGTCGTCTAAGTCTTCGTCAGATAGTGGTAGGCCTTGTGCATGGTATGCATTACATCTTGCCATAATGGTGCCGAAAGGGGTCATAGTGGTTCCTGAATCTAGGTTTTTGTCGACATGGTCTATGAGGTCGTCTAAGTCTTCATCAGATAGTGGCAGGCCTTGTGCATGGTATGCATTGCATCTTGCCATAATGGTGCTGAAAGAGGTCATAGTGGTTCCTGATTAATTATTCAAATTTTATAAAGCTGGGAAGAGTAGAGAGGTCATGTTTTAGAAATTCTTCTGGTTCGATGCCTTTCTGGCCATCTAAGTTGAGGGTGGCAAGTTCTTGTTCTTCTGTCACAAAGGCAATTTCAAGGGCTTGAGAGCCTTTTGAGCGGCTTAAAACGTTTTGCAGGTAGAGGATATGGCTTATGCGCAAGCTGTCAAGGTTTAGGCTAAGGCGAAGTTTATTGGCCTCTACTGCAGGCGCTGGAGCGGGTTTTTCTTTACCGGGTTTTTTTTCAGTTTGGGGCTTTTTGTTTTGAGCTATTTTTGCTCTGAAGGCCTGCTGCTTTTTTGCAACGTCAAAGGCATCGTCGCACTCTTTGATTGTCGCCTCATTAAGCTCTTTAAGCTCCCTCAGCCATTTGCAGGAGAGCTGCCAGGAATTTTCCCGCTTTTCTTTAGCAAGTACGCCCCAGACAAGCCGGTTTTCTACAAGTATGCCCTGAAGCTCTTCATACATCTCAGGCCATATGGGAAGCTCATATTTGCCAACGCCGCCGTCAGAGATGCGAAGGATAGCAAATTTCTTCTGCGATTTTGAGGAGATGCGCGTTCCAACTTCTTCGAGGATAAAGGCTGTTCTAAATACGCTGTCGATAGGAAGCGCTTCTGCCTGGTCTAAGTTTTGGCAGCCGAGGCGCTTCAGCGTGCTTTCTTGCGCATGCAGGGGGTGGCCTGATAAAAAGAAGCCTAAAAGCTCTTTTTCACGTATCAGAAGATCCTCTTTTGGGCGGCGTGTGGGGCACTTTGCGATCCTGGGCTCGCTGTTTGTCTCAATCTTTTCAAAAAGGCTGATAACGCCTGAGGAGGCATCTTTTTGCTCGCGCTGCACCTGATCGAACATGGCATCTACACTTAGCTTCAGGTCATCTCTATGATGGCCGAAGGAGTCAAAACAGCCCGCTTCTATTAAAAGTTCCACAGCCTTTTTGCCAACGCGCAGGGCGGCGCATCGCTTTATCATATGATAGAGGCTTGTAAACTTGCCGTTTTTTTTGCGTTCGTGGACAATTGCCTCAACAACTGCCTCTCCAACGCCTTTAATGCCGCTTAATGCAAAGCGAATGCCTGAGTCTGTTGCCACAAAAATGATTTCAGATTCGTTGATGTCAGGTGCTAAGACGGCGATGTTCATCTCGCGGCTTTCGTGGAAGAACTTTGCCACCTTTTCGGTGTCGTCGCTATCGCACGTCATAAGGGCCGCAAGCCACTGGCTGGGATAGTTTGCCTTGAGGTATGCTGTAACGTAGGTAAGATAGCCGTAGGCTGCTGCGTGGGACTTGTTAAAGCCATATTCCGCAAACTTTTCCATCTTGTCGAAGATGCGTGCGGCGATTTCCGGTTCTATGCTGTTAATTTCTGCGCCCGATAAAAATTTCTCGCGCTGCTTCTGCATTTCGTTTTTGTCTTTTTTACCCATGGCGCGGCGCAGCACGTCACCTTCGCCAAGCGAGTAGTTGGCAAGCTTTTGGGCAATTTGCATGACCTGCTCTTGGTAGACCATGATGCCATAGGTTTCGCGCAGGATCTCGTCCATCCATGGGTGGTCTGACTCAATAGCCTCTTTGCCATGCTTTCTGGCGATAAAGGATGGAATCATATCCATAGGGCCCGGTCGATAGAGCGACAGTACGGCAATAATTTCTTCAAATTTATCAAGGTGCAGCTGCTTTGCAAGCTCCTGCATGCCGCCCGATTCTAGCTGGAACACGCCTAGGGTTCTACCCTGGTTGAGAAGTGAAAAGGTGGGGGCGTCATCAAAGGGTAGGTTGATCCAGTCGATCAGATGGCCTGTTTTTTGTACTATTGCTTCAAGGCAAATTTTGACAGAGGTGAGGGTTTTAAGACCCAAAAAGTCAATCTTCAGCATGCCCACCATTTCAACCGGCTTCATCGAATACTGCGTCACAAGAAGCGAGGAGTCTTTGGCGATACAGACAGGTATATGCTCTATAAGGGGTTCGCCTGAAATGATCATACCCGCTGCGTGGATGCCGGTGTTGCGAACAGAGCCCTCTAGCTTTTTGCCGATATCGATGATAGAGCGCGTTTCATCATCTGTTTCATAGGCAGCTTTTAGATCAGGGTCCTTTTCAAGCGCCTTCTCAAGAGTTATGTTGAGGTCTTCCGGAACGAGCTTTGCAATGGCGTTTACCTTTGCAAGGGGGATGTTAAGCACGCGGCCTACATCTTTTATCACCATTTTAGCCTTCATCGAACCGAAGGTGATGATCTGCGCCACATTTTCTTTGCCAAAGCGCTGGATGGTGTAGTTGATCACTTCATTGCGCCTATCCATGCAGATATCGACGTCAATATCGGGATAGCTTACCCGTTCGGGGTTGATAAAACGCTCGAAGAAGAGGTTAAACTGCAAAGGCTCTATGTCGGTAATTTCGGTGAGGTATAAGATAATGGAGCCTGCGCCGGATCCGCGTCCTGGACCCATTGGGATGCCATTTTTTTTTGCCCAGTGGATAAAGTCCCAAACAATGAGCAGGTAGTCGCACATCCCTTTTGGGCAGATGACGTTCATCTCATATTCAAGACGCGCTTTCACAACATCGAGAGGATCTTTGCCGGGATATTTTTCGGCAACACGGGCAAGATTTGCGGCTGTATAGCGCTTTGGTATGCCCTCGCGGCAGAGGTTCCACAAAAACTCTTCCACGCTTTTGGCGTGGGTTTCTTTATTGTGCACCGTTCCTTCGGGAACAAAAACGGGATAATGTCTTGTCTTAAGGTCAATTTCAAGCGTACACTTTTTGGCGATCTCTTCGGTAATAGAAAGTGCCTCCGGCATATCCTTAAAGGCGAGCAGCATCTCCTCTTTGCTTTTAAAGTAGAGCTCGTGCGAGGCAAAGGTTGAGCGCTTTGGGTTTGGCGTGCGAAATTTGGGATTGCCCATAGAGTCGCGCTGCCACTCTTCTACCGGCTCTCCGGATTGGATGTTGAGCAAAATTTCGTGGGCGCGCCAGTCTTCGCGCTCAAGATAGTGGACATTATTTGTAGCAACGCAGGGGATGCCATGTTTTTTTGAAAGGGGAGCAAGCTTTGCTATAAGCCTTTCTTGCTTTTGAACATGCTCTTGGTAGTGGCTATAGAGCCACGACTCTTCAAACATGCCATCCAGCTGCAGCTCTTCGTTAACGCTTGAGTGGCGCTGCAGCTCAAGGTAAAAGTCATCTTTAAAGAGCTCTTGATAGTGCAAAATAAGCGGCTCAAGCGCCTCGTCAGGGCTGTTTAGGGCAGTATGGGCAATCTGGCTTTCAAGGCATCCCGAGAGGCATATAAGGCCCTCTTTATGCTGGCTAAGAAGCTCAAGGTCAATTCTAGGGTAGTAGTAAAAGCCGTCGGTATAGCCAAGGGAGGAGAGCTTGCAGAGGTTGTGATAGCCCGTTTTATCTTTTGCGATGAGGGTGATATGGTAGGCAGCCTTCGACCCTATCTTTTTCTTTTCAAAGCGGCTTGTGGGGGCAACATACATCTCGCAGCCGATGATGGGCTTGATTTTATGTTCTGTGCACTTTTTGTAGAAGTCGACTGCGCCAAAGAGGTTGCCGTGATCTGTAAGCGCAAGGGCAGGCATCCCAAGGCTTTCAGCCTTCTTAACAAGACCGCCAATGGAAGCTGTTGCATCCAAGATCGAATACTGTGAATGAACGTGCAAATGAATAAACGTGCTCATGTACGTTATTGTCTCATATCCTGCATACTTTTGCAAAAAAAAGCGCTTTTAGGCTATGGTGCAATTTCTACTAGAAGGAAGTGCTATGGCAAATGATGCAGTGAAAAAAATACTTAGTGATTATGGTCTTTTAGATGAGCAAGAGGAGGCGCCTAAAAGCAAAAGATGGTTTATCGGGATAGCAATTTTAGCCCTTTTGCTTGTTCCAGGAGCCTATTTTTACCAAGCAAACCCAAAGCCTGAAGTGATTGCCAACAGCAATACTATGCAAGTGGCTCCTTCTCAAGTGGCTCCCTCTCAACTAGATCCCTCTAAAGCTCGTGAACAGAGAGCCGCTGCCGCTGCTGCTTTTATGGCAGAAAAAAATCCAGAGCTTGCTGCTGCCTTAAAAGATTTTTGGAATATTTTGCGCGAAAGAAAAGCCGCGCTAGAAAATATCACAGGTCAAGTTTCAAACGTTTTATATGACAATGCAGATTTTCGATCCGAAACATGGGATGACCGGGTCTCTACATACCTTGCCCACTACACAAACAACGACAGCCGCTTTGCAAGAGCGCTCGCACGCCAAAGAGTGCTCCTCGACGCCGAAGTGCTCAAATCCAACGACCCCCAAGTCCGCAAAGCCTACACAGAAATGATGAAAGAGCTCGGCCTTCTTTAATGTTATCTTGCTGCTGCTTGAGGTTTGTGGCGAAGCGACTAGCGTGTCCGAGAAAAGACTTATTAACTCTCGAGACCGAGACCGAGACCGAGACCGTGACCGTCATTTTTTGCCTCCCGTTCATTTAGGCCAAAAATAACGGTCTCGGTCTCGGTCTCGGTCACGGTCTTGAGTCTCGATAAGGGCAATTTTGTACAAAGTCGAGTTATCAACGACTATTTCAATCCAGGCCGATAGACTGACTTAGTTAAACCTTGCTTTAATCTCGCGCAGGGAATACACTTTTTTCTCGATATATTTGAGTGGAAAAGATGGGCATTGCAATACCTACAGGTACGTTTGATATCTTGCCGCAAGATCCCAAAGAAAAGTGGCGCGAGTCGCACCTTTGGCAGTTTGTGGAGTCGATTATTCGCGAGCATGCGAGGGTGTATGGCTGTGAAGAGATTCGCACACCCTATTTTGAGCGGACAGAGCTCTTTTGTAGAAGCGTCGGCGATGCTACAGATATTGTTTCTAAGGAGATGTACACCTTTTTAGATCGCGGCGATCGCAGCATGTCGCTAAGGCCTGAGGGCACGGCGTCGGTTATGCGCGCCTTTATTGAAAAGGGGCTTCAGTCGCAAGGCAATATCCACAGGCTCTTTTACATCGGCCCAATGT
Source organism: uncultured Chlamydiales bacterium (assembly GCA_963826935.1). GTDB lineage: Bacteria > Chlamydiota > Chlamydiia > Chlamydiales > FEN-1388 > SZAS-7. Next base: position 1,389,712 of record CAWGYH010000002.1, read on the forward strand.
TTCGCTATGAACGGCCGCAGTCGGGCCGCTTTCGCCAGCACCATCAGTTTGGCGTTGAAATCATCGGAGCTGCGCAGCCGGAGCAGGATGCAGAGCTCATCGAAATGCTCTACAGCCTCTATGAAAAGCTTGGCCTGAAAAACTTAAAAGTGCTTGTAAACTGCCTCGGCGATAAGCAGGCAAGGGCTGCATTTCGACAAAGCCTTCAGGACTACTTGCGACCCCATCTTGAGTCGATGTCCGATGATAGCCGCCACCGCTTTAGTGTAAATCCGCTTCGCATCCTGGACTCTAAAGATGAGCGCGATATCGAAATCGTAAAGGGCGCACCCTCTATTTTAGACTGTCTCAATCCCGAATCTAATGCCCACTTTGCACGCGTTCAGAGCATTTTATCGCACCTGAATATACCCTACGAGATCAATCCGAAGCTTGTGCGGGGACTTGACTACTATAATAACACTGTCTTTGAGGTGACCTCTACGCACCTTGGCGCGCAAAATTCCCTTGCAGGCGGCGGGCGCTACGATGGCCTTATGAAGAGCCTTGGAGGACAAGACCTTCCCACGATAGGTTTTGGGGCGGGAATCGAGCGTATGATCCAGGTGTTATTAAACCAAAGCCACCTCGTTCCAGAGCGCGAGCGGCCTGAGCTTTATATTATTCCATTAGGGGAAGAGGCGATGGGGCCAAGCTTTACGTTGGCACGCGCTCTACGCCTTACAGGGACTATTTCTCTTGTAGACCTAAGCGGTAAGAAGCTTAAAAATGCAATGCAGCAGGCGGATAATTTGAAGGCAAAATATGTGCTAATCCTCGGTGAAAACGAGCTTAAAATGGGACAGTGCGAGCTAAAGGAGATGGCATCCGGTCAAAAGATGCAGCTTGCAGTTGAGGCCGTGCCGCTCTTTTTTAAGACGAGGACGATGGCCGCCGGCAGCCACCTTGAAAGGGGTGCATAAGTTAATTTACATTAAACTAGATAGGAGTATCTATGGTAATTCGTTCGTTTACAACATATATCTTGGCTTTCGGTGCTCTTGCACTGCCTGTAGCCTTGATGAGCGGTGATGATGCTGACAATAATGCTACACCGCCTGCAACTAAAGAAGCGCCTGCTCCAAAAAAGGTGCCTACAAAAGAGGAACTTCATTCACAAGCTTATATAGATAAACTTTCTGAAACATATGGGCACCTCATTCAAAAAAGCCTCAATAACCCAGTTGTCAAGCTGAATCCAAAGGCAGTGATGAAGGGTATGCAAGATGGCATGGATGGCAAAGCTGCACCTCTTACGGAAAAAGAGTATGAAGAGGCGCTAAACCACATGCAAAAGTATGCCTACGAAGATATGGCAAACAAAAACCTGGCTGAAGCTGAAGCTATGCTGAAGAAAAATGCCTCTGAAGATGGCGTAGTATCCCTTGAAGAGGGCAAAGTGCAGTATAAGGTTCTAAAGCCTGGAACCGGTGAGCTTGTTGTAACAGAAGAGACTGTTCCAACAATCAACTACGAGGCAACCTATTCAAACGGCCAAAAGCTTGGCTCATCAGAGCAGCAGGGCGGTCCAATCGAAGTAAAGCTTAACGACACAATCCCTGGCTTTAAAAAAGGCATGATGGGCATGAAAGTTGGCGAAAAGCGCAAAATCTGGATCCACCCAGATATGGGCTTTGGCAAGAATGGACAGCTTCCAAATGGACTCTTAATCTTCGAAATCGAAGTTACCAAAATCTCCCCTAAGTCAGAAGAAAGTGACGATAGCGATGAGGACGATGAAGATGATGACGACGATCTTTCAGCATTAGTCAACACAGAAGACCTTTTAGCTGACGATGAAGATGATGACGACGATGATGATGTAGAAGATGATATCGACTACGACCGCGCCACCTTCGATGACGACGGCGACGACGATCAAGACGATCAACCAGCTAAAAAGTAATTTTTTAGCAAAACCTTAGGCAGGGCACATCCGTACCCTGCCTTTATTTTTTCACCTTGCCTTTATCCATTTTTGATGAACACCATACTCAACCAGCATCGCGCTCTTACGAAAAACCGACGATTAATTACCCTAGGCAGCTCAAGAAAAAGCTTAAGCTCCGAATTTGACAGAAATAAAACAAAAGTGGTATTATTTCCTTTGTTTTAGAAAAATATTAGAGAATTAGGAGGAGAAATAATGGCATCAGCATCATCATCACTTTCAACATATGTTCAACCAGAAGCTTGGGAAATTGTAAGACAGGCAGCTGAAAAGCACCAGAAAAGTCAAGAAAAATAGGCAGCTGAACAGCGCATGAAAACTCAAGAACAAAAGGTTCGTGCGCCATCCTACAGTGAGAGCTTCGATTTTCCGCCAAAGAGTAATAAGACTTTGGGTAGGGGGAACCAGGATAAGGTGAGTCGTATATTCGAATATATTCTAACTAAATGTGATAATCCATTACCTAGCAATTCTTTGGATAGTTATAAAATTATATATAAGCACTTTTAGGATTCTCTTGCCTAGAGAATATTTTCTCAGGAAATATTGGGTCACTATATGGCAGTCTTTCAGACCATACGCATCAGGCTAAAAGCGAAACGATGATATTAAGTTGTTGTTTGTTAATAATTTAAAATAAACAGGATCACCAGGATCTGGCAGGATAAATATAAAAACGATAGTAATGATTAAACGATATGAACGATAAAAAATAAAATAAACCATTCTAATTTATCGTTCTTATCGTTTTATCGTTATCATCATTTTGATTTGTTATTAATGCCCTTTAACTATTTTATCCTGCCCGATCCTGCCAGCGCAGCGGATCCTGTTATTTTCCTAATAGAAAAAAGGTTCATAAACGTGTCTCAAGCCTATCAATATTCTTAATGTTTTAACAATCAATGTTATAGTTGTTGTTTTTTTGGAGTTAGTCTGATGCGTATTGTCTTTCAGACTGCCACTTGTTTTTTAACATTACCTAGGTCGGTGCATTTAATTAATTTCAGAACTTGACAGAAATAAAACAAAAATGTTATTATCCGGTTTGTTTTAAAAAGATAGTAAAGATTTCTGAGGAGAAATAATGTCACCATCATCATCGTCATTAGCACTTTCAACATATGTTCAGCCAGAAGCTTGGGAAATTGTAACAAAGGCCGCTGAACAGCATCAGAAAAGTCAAAAAAAACAGGCCGCTGAACAGCGTCAGAAAACTCAAGAAAAAAAGGTTCGTGTCTCACCCAGTAGTGAGAACAATTTATCCCACATGCCAAAGATTGGTTGTTCTTTTAGTAACCTGAAAGGAGATGCGGTGGGCGGTATATTCCAACAGCTGCTAAGAAATACAAAAATTGGCCAAATTTTGGGTGACCGTAATGACCGTATAAGTAGCATAATTTTGGATGCCCATAAAATTACCAATAATCCCTGATAGGATTCTTTTGCCTACAAAATATTTTCTCAGGAAATATTTTCGCTATATTGCAGTCTTTCAGACTGCCACCTCGAGTTTGGACATTTGTAGCTTGCGCATAACATCTTGGAGGTAAACCGTTCGGTCTCGGTCTCGGTCACGGTCTCGGTCTCGACTGTAGACGTTGTGCAGGCGAAGCTTCGCCTTTAACTAAGCATACTTCGTACACTGGAGACCGAGACCGTGACCGAGACCGAGACCGAATGGATCACCAATATGTACGTTAAGCATACAAGAACGGTGTCCGTCGAACCTTCAAATGTCCAAACTCGAGATGGCAGTCTTTCAGATTGCCATTTGTTTTCTCACATTACCTTGAGCGTTGCTCTTATCATTACCCATTTTTTCAAAAAATTTAGCTTTTCTGTTTTTTTCCAGCGGCAGCTGGAGGACAGCTTTTAGCCCCGTGTGAATCGGAGGAGCCGGTAGGCTTGAAGTGGAACACGGGGTTAGGGTGCAACGTCCATATAGAGCAGTGGTAACTGCGAAACATGCTAGTGTCGCAGTTACCACTGCTCTATAGCAAAGGTGCGTCCGAACCCCGCGTTCCATTACAGGCCTTACCGGCCTTCCATTACACGTGGGGCTAAAGCTGTCTTCCAGCTACCGTTGGAAAAAAATGGGTAATGCTAAGGGCAATGCCTTGGGCTTTTATATTTTAGGGCGCTTTGCGCTAATAGCTGCAAAGTAATCTATTCCCTAGCGTTTCTGCTTTACTAATTCAACCTGCGGTGCTACTTTCGAGATCACGGTTTCATGAAGAGGCGACTATTAATCCATGATCATTCTTTTTTGGGTTGCAATTGGGGCTATAATGCTGTCGGTTCTTTACTGGACGATAAAGAATGGCATAAGCCCTATGCCTACGACGGCTTTGGTGAGGCGTAAACTGTTTCAGGTGCTACCTGAGCATGTTTCAGGCACTATTTTTGAGCTTGGTTCGGGGTGGGGGACGCTTGCGTTTGATCTGGCTGAACGCTTCCCTGATGCGACTATAGTGGGATATGAAACATCGCACATTCCTTATGCTGTAAGTCGCCTGTTACAGCTCTTTTACCGGCGTAAAAATCTGCGCTTTGCAAGGGAAGATTTTTTTAAAATTGATCTGGAGGGTGCAAGCCTTGTCGTCTGCTATCTCTATCCCGGTGCCATGAAGCGGTTGAAAGAGAAGCTTGAAAGGGAGGCGGGCAGCGGAATGCTGGTTGCAACCCATACCTTCTCGATTCCTGGATGGAAGCCTGTAAAGGTCATCGAACTGGATGACCTTTACAAGACAAAAATATATATTTATATATTAGGAAGCTCTTAATTTAGTTACATGCTGCGTATGCGGGCGATGTTTTGTTGCAGGTTTTTTATTCTTTGATTGAGCTCGGCTTTCGTTGGTAAAGCAGGGGTAGCTTCTTGATTGTTACCGGGTGTCATTTTGTCATAAATGCTCTTTACCTGTTCTAGCGAAAAACGTTTGATGACGTTGGGCTTTGCATTGTCTGACAAGATATAGATATGTACTCGCGCATCATATGGGTTTTCATATTCTTCTGATACTAACTTCTCTTTTGCATTTTTTTCTTCAAGAGGGCGCGTAGATATTAGATAGTGATCGCAAGCTTCAAAACATGCGTTGAATGCTCCGAATGTTCTCATTATCTTATCAATTGTCTTCTCTGCCGCTTCTACGGGTTTTCTTGAGGATATTGCTTCATAAGCATAGAGCGGGACAAAACTTACTCCAAGTGCAATGCCGGCCGGAATGTGCAACAAAAGAAGGTTCACAAGGCATGCTACGCATACTACAGGTATGGCAGCCCAAGCTCCAGCTGTTAGAGCGATCCTGCCAATTTTGTAAAGTGGTGTGTCGCTTGCTCGTATCGACAATATTTTTTCTTTTGTGCGGAGCACTCTTTGCTCGCAAGCTTCAATTTTCTCGTTAAGTTGTGCTATTTTCTGGGGTAATTTTGCTCCTGCTGCATCTCGAATGGCTGCTTCATAAAGTGCTTCTTTATTGTCCATATTAGCTGTTTCGTGTCGATAAACAATTGGATTGCTAATTCCCATGTAAAACTCCATATTATTATTGTAATAAGAATAATTTATCATTATTTATATTAAAATTCAATGGTTTTTAATAAGAATAGGCAGGATAGGATAGGGTGAAAAAGGCCCGACAAATGCAGCAAAAGCAGTTGATGTTTGCTATAGACTTGAAAGATTAAGCACAAAAGCCCAGCTTTTTGAGCCCTTATGGCAGCTGGGCTCGTTTATATTTAATGATGGCCGCCGCCACCGCCTCCATGGCCGCCAAAGCCGCCACCGCCGTGGCCGCCTTCATGGCCGCCGCCTTCATGATGGCCGCCGCCCCCTTCATCGCCATTACCCCAGCCATGGTGATGATGTCCATCGTCATAGCGATTACCATCGCTGCTCCAGCCTACTAAAGTAGTATGCGGATGAGAATGGACAGCTGCCGATAGGCCTGAGCCTATGGGATTCATCCACGCAGCTAACAAGAGGCCTGAGAATAGAATCCAAGTACTTTTCATCTTTCCTCCTATAGGAGAGGCATATCGCCCTCCGGTCTAATTATATAATAATTTATTATATGTTTTCTAGCCTGACTTGATGCGGCATGGGAGAGTTAAGATGTAAGTATCTGATTTACAATCTCTTAAAGATGATTGGCAGCACTCTTGATTTATTAGGGCTTCCTAGAAGAAAACCACGCAAGTGCAGCGCCTCCAACAATCATAGCAACGCCCCCGATAATATATACCATGGTATTGCCAGTATATTTTCCGGTTACAGTTTCAACTGCTTTTTCAGGAACTGCTTGCGATGCATTTATTCCAAATGCCAAAACAACTATACCAACTGCTAAAACTACTAATCCTAAAATTCTCATCATACCTACGACCTGTTTTACGGTGTTTTGATTTTAAAAGCCATATCGAGCAGCTGCTCGATATGGCAAAAGGTTATAACTTTCCAAGGAGCATCAAAATCAGAATAATAATCAATATTGTTCCTATTGCTCCACTTGGGCCATATCCCCAACTAGCACTGTGTGACCAAGTTGGTAGCGCTCCGATTAGCAATAAAATAAGAATAACAAGTAATACTGTACCTAGCATGTTCAATCCTCTGTAAAAATTTATAAATAAAATGGTTTGTCCCTACGTCCTCACACTAATGAAACGCGATTATTCTGTACACAACATATTTCCTGAGCCCTCAGAGGCTTTATTTAATAACATCGATGACCCTGATACATCGGCTTCTAATTAAGAGCATTGAGAAGTACCTCCAAAGAGGTTGCGTGAGGTTATCGATTGCTCAGCACTTTTCAATTGGAACCTCAGAAATAATGCATCATGTTGGAGGTTGGAAAACAGAGTGTAGATTCCAAAACATCGCAAAATATGAGTAGATTTACGTCTGTAAAACAGCGAATTTCACAAAAAAAATTCCGAGTAAAAAACCTATCCAAAACTATCTGTGGGGCCGTTGCTATGTAAAGAAATATCTTTAATCAACAAGGACCGACATTTTCTGTTGGACTTTTTTGTGTCTAATCTGGCACTGTGAAGATCGTTCAGAAAAACAAAAAATAACGTTCGTAAAAACAGAAAAAATAAGGAAAATTAAGCATGAAAAAAATGTTATTTTTCGCTGGTCTACTTTGTGTTGGTTCAATTGCAAACATTGAAGCCGCAGCACCTAGCGAAGATTTCAAAACAAGTGTTGAGGTTTCACAAGGATATCGTCGTGATGATCTCAATATAAAACTAGGGCATTCAGATAGACACAAGTTGCACTTTAAACATGTGAATGTTTACACAACTCGTCTAGATGTTATCTTAGAGAAAGATGACTACTTCCTCAAAGCTCTTGCGGGTTATGGCGATGTCTGCAGTGGTAAACTCCACCGCGGCAGAGACCATCATCACGGCCACGGTCATCATAACGACCACCATCGCAATGTCAATGGTGACTATACTGCTGATTTTGCTGTGACTTTTGGTAAAGCGATGCGCATGTCAGACGGTTGGAGTATTTCTCCTACTGTTGGTTATGGCGTATATCTCCAAGACTTTCATACAAAGCATCATCACCATCACCATCATAACCATCACTCAAGAGAAAGTGTTTTTGCTGCATGGTATAGCCCACAATTTGGTTTAAGCGTTCAGAAAGATTTTTCTGATACTATGAACGCATATGTTAGCTATATGTGCCTCTACCCATTAAACTACCAAGGTAAAATCCGTCATGGACACCATGGTTCACACCATAACCGCAACACACAGGAAAATAAAGCTTACGAATCTGTTGGCAATATCGGTACTGTAGGTTTTGAATGGATATTCTGCGATAACTGGTCGTTGAAGCCAGAAATTGAATTAATGGGTTTCTATTCAAAGGGTGGAGATTCAGACCATCGGTACAAATTTAAGCATGCTCGTCGCACAGCTGTCGAGTATCGTCTTGTACTAGGCTACATGTTCTAATTTTTCGGTTTCTCTATTTCAGGCAAGTGCCCTGGTTTACTATGTGGTAAACCAGGGTTTTTTATTTCTACTGTTGCATAATTAACCACCGAGCCACTGAGCTCACTGAGATAGTTGAGATAGGGAGAAGGATTAGTTAATAGTCCGCTCGCTATATGGTATCCCTAATTTTAATGAACGGTTACTGAAACATGGTCTAGAGTCATCTGATTGTATAGGCATTCTCAGTTTTCTCACATATCTCAGTGAGCTCAGTGGCTCGGTGGTTAATTATGCAACAACGCCTCTCCGGTATATGCTATGATCTATTTTGTAACCAACGTTTAATGAACATCTTTTTAGCAAGCTCCACCAGAACCATATAAAAGACTAAGACTAGAAGAATAAACAGATAGATCTTGCCGGGAATAGCTGTAAACCCTAAATAGTGAGCAATAGGTGTTAAAGGGAGCATAAATGTAGCTCCTATTATGATAAGCACAGCAGAAAGTAAATAGATGCTTGGCCGGCTTTTATAAAAGGGCCTGAAGGTACGCACAATAAGCACAATAAATGCGGCTGATACTACAGATTCAACAAACCACCCCGTCCGAAATTCTTCTACAGAGGCATGAAGCCAAAGCAGCAATCCAAAAGTGGCGTAATCGAAGATAGAACTGATCAGCCCAAATACTATCATAAACCTTTTAATAAAGCCCATATTCCAGCGCACAGGCTTTTGGATGAGCTCATCATCAACATGGTCGGACGCAATTGTCATCTCAGGGAAATCTTCCATCAGATTTGTTAGGAGCACCTGGTGGGGCAGCAGGGGTAGAAAAGGTAAAAAAAGTGAAGCGCCTGCCATGCTGAACATATTTCCAAAATTTGCACTAGTAGCCATAAAGATATATTTGAGGCTGTTTGCAAAGGTCACCCGCCCCGCTTTTACCCCTTCTATAAGCGCAGATAAATCCTTTTCGAGCAGTACAATGTCTGCAACCTCTTTAGCTGCATCCACGGCGTTATTTACAGATATGCTTACGTCAGCTGCATGCAGAGCCGTCACGTCGTTAATGCCGTCGCCAATAAAGCCTACAACATTTCCTGACCGTCTTAAGGCCAAGATGATCCGCTCCTTTTGGTTGGGCTCAATTTCTGCAAAAATAGATTTATTTTTAACGTTATGCTGCAAGGCCGCATCATTCATTTTTAATATCTCATCGCCCGTCAGCACATTTTCAACAGGGATATTTAGAGTTTTTGCTAAGTTTATGGCGATAAATTTGTTATCGCCTGTGATAATCTTTAGAGAGATTCCCAGATTTTTTAAATCAGCAAGGGTGGTTTCAATGTTATCTTTGGGCGTGTCCATAAAAAGCAAAAAGCCTAAAAATATCATCTGATTTTCATTCTCAACCTTTAAGCAGCTGTAGCCTTGCCCGCTTTTGTAAGCAATTCCAAGGACTCGCAGCCCTTGGTTGCTATAGTCTTCAAAACGCTTTTTTAGATTATCGGCCTGGGTCTGAACATCCACAACATTCCCTGGGGCAATTTCCGCCTGTGTACAGCAATCCAAAACCTGCTGGAAGGCACCTTTGGTCACCACAAAGCATTGTGATGAATCTTTAACAAGGATGCTCAGCCTTTTTCTGACAAAATCGTAGGGGACTTCGTCCACTTTTACCCACCCTGCGGGTGCTGAGGGAACAGATTTTACTATTGCATCATCAATGGGATTGGTATAGCCGCTTTGGAATTTGGCATTAAGATAGGCGTACTGCAACACTTTTTGGCTGGCAATTCCGTTGCAATCGAAGGTACTGTCTAACTTGATGATGCCGCTTGTAAGGGTCCCTGTTTTATCGCAGCATAAAGTGTCCATGCTGCCGAAATTTTCAATGGAGGCAAGCCTTTTGACAATCACCTTCTTTTCGGCCATTTTTTTGGCTCCTCGAGCAAGATTGATCGTAATAATTGCCGGCAGTAATTGAGGAGTCAGCCCTACCGCTAATGCAAGGGAAAAAAGCAGCGATTCAAGCAGGGGGCGATGCAGGTAGATGTTGAAGACAAAAATACCTAAGAGCAGATACACCGTAACCAGCAAGAGCATATGCCCCAAAAGACGGATGCCATGCTCAAAATCAGTTTCGGGTGGAATAATGGCAAGCCTTGCCGAAATTTTGCCAAATTCGGTCTCTTTTCCTGTCAAAATGACTACGGCCTTTGCCATGCCGCAAGCAACGTGAGTGCCCATAAACAGGGAGTTTTGCCTTTTGCTGAGAGGGGCATCAAGAGGAGCAATTCCGGCAGACTTTTCTGCATAAAAGCTTTCGCCTGTCATCGCAGATTCATCAACGTAGAGATCCTTAGACTCCAGTATATAGCAATCACCCGGGATCACATCTCCTGCTTGGAGCTCTACGATATCTCCCGGAACTACTTCGTCTAGCGGAATATCTATTTTATTCTTGTTGCGAAGAACTGTCGCTTTTACCTGGACAATCTGCAAAAGCTTTTCCATGGCCTTTACAGCACCGCGCTCTTGATAAAAACTCAAAAGTCCGCTAACGATCACGATGCCAAAAATTATCAAAGCATCGGACTCATCATAGAGAATCAATGAAAGACCGGCGCAAAAAAGTAAAAGAAAGATTAAAGGCGATTTGAATTGCCTGAAAAATAGCTGAAGCATGCCTTGGTTTTTTTTGGTTTGGAGTTCATTTTTACCATAGGCGGCAACTCTTTGTGCGGCTTCTTGGTCGCTAAGGCCAAGTTCCGGATTGGCGCCAATTTTTGTTAAAATTTGGTCCTGAGGCAGATTCCAGAAAGCTTTTAGTACATTGTCATTCATGGTGCATCACTTCTTGTTTTTTAAAATTTCAGGCGAGATATCGGATAAGATAGCAGGCCTCCGGATAGTTCTAAGTGAATTCAGTATGGCAGCAACGTCGATTAATTCTTGCGTAATAGCCCCCATAACGGGAGGGAGAAAGCCAAATGCCGCCACAAACATTCCTATAATAGAAAGACCCATACCGCCTAAAGCACTTTCTAAAGCAATTTTTCGCATGCGCCGGCTTATGTGCAAAAACTCATCGACCTTTTCTAAGGTATTGTCCATGACAACAGCACCCGCGGCCTCTGATGTGATATCGCTATTTACACCAAAACCAATACCTACTGTTGCAGCAAGAAGTGCAGGAGCATCATTAATGCCATCTCCAAGGTAAGCAGTTTTTGCCAGTGCCGTTTCTTTGACAACTATTGCGACTTTCTCTTCAGGGCTTTTGTCTGCATAGATCTCGGAGATTCCAACGATATCTGCCAGATAGCGCACCTCCTCTTCACGATCACCTGAAACGATCATTACCTTGTTTATGCCATGCTTTGGCTGCAGGTGGCTTATAAACAATTTGCTGTCAGATCGCGGCTCATCGCGAAAGCGAAAGTAGGCGGCGAGATTTCCATCGATAATAATCACACATTCCAAGCCAATGCCTTCCGGCAAGAGATTTGCTTTGCCGCTTAGGCCATAACGCTGTAGCTGTTTACGGCTTGTGACAACCACCTCATGCCCCTCAACTACACCATGCAGCCCCTCGCCTTTTGGTTCGCTGATTTTGCTGGCATCCGCTAATGCAATATTTTCCTCCTTGGCTTTGTTAAGGATGGCACTAGCTAGGGGATGTTTGGAGTACCTTTCTACACTTGCGACAAGTTTTAGAAGGTAGGTCTTTTCAATCTCGTTGAAAAAGAGCTGATCTGCCAGCTCAGGCTGCCCATAGGTGAGTGTGCCGGTCTTGTCAAAGATCATCGTTTTGCACTGATCAATCTGTTCGAGGACGACTGGGTTTTTGATCAAAATCCCCCTCTTTGCCGAAAGCGATATCGATCCGATGATTGCTACGGGAATAGCAATCAAGAGTGGGCAAGGTGTTGCAATCACGAGCACTGCTAAAAAACGTACAGCCTCTCCGGAAAGAAGCCACGCGCCCAAAGCAATAACAAGTGCAAAGGGTGTATACCAAGCGCCCAATTGATCTGCAAGGCGAACAAGGTGTGGCCGCTTTTGTTCAGTCTCGCGCATTACATCGATGATTTTTGCATAGCGAGATTCTGAAGCGAGCTTTGTAGCTTTAAGAGTAAGGGATGCATCTCCATTGATAGCACCCGAGATAACTGCAGAACCGGGAGCTTTGGAAATAAGAAATGGCTCACCGGTTAAATAGGCTTCATCCATCACGCCATTTCCCTCGAGTACTGTGCCATCGACAGGGCAGACTTCGTGCGGAAAGAGGTAGATGGTATCACCGATAGCAATTTTTTCAATGGGGATCTCCTCCATTTCGGCCTTTTGCATTCCTGTCTTTCGATGAGCTGTTGTGGGGGCTCTTTTTGCCAGCGCTTCAAGAACTTTGGAGGCTGTTCTGATGGCATAATTTTCAAGCGTTTCACCTCCTGCCAGCATGAGCACTACAAGCGAGCCTGCTAAATACTGGTCGAGAAAGACCGATGTAATAATCGACATCCCTGCAAGAAGGTCTGCGCCAAACTGAAAGCTAATAAGCTTTTTGAAAAGATCAAAGACAAGCGGCCCGCCTCCAATTAAAAGCGTGGCATACAGAGGATAGAGCTGATAGGCGCTTAAAGAGGGAAGAAGATAGCGTAAAATAAGATGTGCAACGATTCCAACAAGCGCAAGGACAGCAATATAAAATTGCATCCCTAGCGTTGGTTTTTTTTGACCATCCATCTTCTACCTTAAAGTTCAAGTATGTCAAAAAGGTTTGGCAACGTACATGGCAGCTGGAATTTTTGCAAAATCTGGGTCGCTAAAGCGTGCCTTTGCATATTTTCACCATGCGTAAGAACGATGCGAGGTTTGCATTCTACGAGAGTTGAAACCCAATGCAAAAGATCGCTTTGGCCCGCATGAGCGCTAAATCCATTTAAGGTATGAACGGTTGCATTCACCTGAATCTCTTCCCCATAAATTCGTAAGGATTTTGCACCATCGACAAGCTGGCGGCCCAATGTGCCCTCTGCTTGATAGCCCACAATCATGATGCTTACAGCAGAGTTGTGAAGATTATGCTTGAGGTGGTGCAGGATGCGGCCGCCTGTGCACATTCCGGAGCCTGCTAGTATGACCATAGGCCCTGAAAGAGAGTTGAGCTTTTTCGACTCTTCAACGCTTGGTGTGGGGATAAAGTAGTGTCCGAACATATCGAAAAGCCCTTTTTCCCTCCAGGTAGTACATTCCTCATCAAGAAGGTCGGGATGGCTCATAAATACTTTTGTGGCCTTTATGGCCATTGGACTATCGATATAGACAGGAAAGGGGCTCACCTTTTTTTCATAAAAGAGGATTGCCAGCTGGTATATGATCTGCTGGGCACGCTCGATGGCAAAGGTGGGGATGATAATTTTGCCCCCTTTTTGGGCGGCTGCAGTGACGATTTGCTCAAACTCTGCCACCGTTGCCGGATAGGGTTTATGATCCCTGTCGCCGTAGGTTGATTCAAGAAAAACCAAATCGGCCTGCTGCAGCGTATCATATTTGCGTACGATAGGCTCCTCAAGCGGCCCTAAATCACCTGAAAAGACCACAACAAAGACGCGTCCTTTTTCTTCGATAGTCAGCTCAATACTTGCAGCGCCAAGTATATGTCCTGCATCAAAAAACCGGGCCTCTACCCCGTCTGCAACGGGGATTTTGGTATGAAATGGTATGCTTTTAGTCAGCGGGCGGAAAGGTTTTACATCTTCGATTGTGTAGAGCGGAGCTCTATTTGTCTTTTCTGCATCCTGCTGCTGCAGCTTTGCGGCATCTTCTAAAACGATTTCGGTTAATTCAATGGTTGCATCCGTGGTAAAAATCGGACCGCGAAAGCCTGCTTTTAAAAGTAGAGGTATCCGCCCGCAATGATCCAGGTGAGCATGGGTAAGTATGATGCAGTCTAATTTTTCGGCTGCGATGCCTTCCGGGAGTTTATTTTTTTCTTCGGCGTTGCCTCCCTGAAACATCCCCGCATCAACAACCAGTCTTGCTCGATCAGTTTCTACGAGATAAAAAGATCCGGTAACTTCCCCGGCTGCGCCGCATACTTTGATTTTCATGAAATCCCTACGCCATAACTTAGCTTTTATTACGTTTAAAATATTGAATCTCTCTTTCGTGCTTTTTGGCAGCATCTAGAGAGTCAAATGTGCCGAGGTTTTTATGCTTTCCGGACTTGTCTTTTGTACGAGAATAGAGTCTAAATTGACCTGTTTTAAGTTTACGAATCATCGATAGTTCCTGTAAAATGATGACCGATTGCGAATCAAGTCCCAATCGGTTGTCTGTTTTTTATTTTTTACCGCTAATACCCTTATTACAGATCATCGGCACGAGTGTCAACTTATCTTTTATTCTGAGGTGCCACTTGTTTCCTCAATACCTAGGCATTGACCCTTAAAGCAATTAGAGCCCGAACCTTGGATGCAAGGCGAAGTGTTGCCGCGCCAGCGGCAGATGCCCTCTGGGCATTTTTCGAGAGAAAAATGTCCAATTGCAGTCACGTGCTCGTACTAATTTCCCAACCCTCGAGTGCTTAAGTCGGACCTGAACCAACACCTTCTTTAACAAAAAAAATTAAACACAAAGACACAAAGACACAAAGCGCTTTGCGGGGCTTTCAACTATACGTAGGGTGGCTAAAGGACATTACAAACAGCGCGAAGCGCTTTGTGTCTTTGTGTTTCAATAATTTTTATAAATAGCATGTGGCAATCTTAACGGTTAGACCTCTTTAGGCTGAGATAACAATTTCTACTTTATGCTCTTTGCCATCATCTTCTAAGGGTATTTCTGAAGAGGTGAGCAGCACGCCATCCAGCGTAACTGTCTGCTTTCCTCGAGAGACATGCTCCGGGTTTTTTACTGTGATGGCATATTTGGATGATTTATAGCGATACTGCAGTCCAAATCCATCCCAGTTATTTGGAATCGTGGGGGTAAGCGACAGCGTTTGGCCGCGCAGGGTAAACCCAAGGATCTCCTCCAGCCAGATGCGGTAGATCCAGGCAGAGGAGCCGGTATACCATGTCCAGCCGCCACGGCCAATTTGATTTTGCAGGTAGTAAATATCCGCGGCAATAGCATAAGGCTCAACGCGATATAGGGCGTTTGCTTGAGGGTCTTGTGTGTGGCTTGTAGGCAGCATCATGCGTAAAATTTCGTCTGCTTTCTTTCCATCGCCCATCCTTGCAAAGGCCATGGCAAGCCATGAGGAGCCGTGGGTATACTGCCCGCCATTTTCACGCACTCCCGGGGGATATCCCTTTATGTAGCCGGGATCCAGTGGGGTTTTGTCAAAAGCGGGCGTAAGAAGCAGCACAAGCTTGTCTTTGATAAGCCTATCTTCTGCACTTTTAAGGGCGGCCTGGCAGCGCTCTTTATCAGCGAGCCCAGAAATCACCGCCCACGACTGTGTGAGAGAATCTATAGAAGCTTCCGGATTCTCTTTAGAGCCAATAGGCGTGCCATCATCATAATAGGCTCGCCTCCACCAGTTGCCATCCCATGCTACAGTATCAGCCAGCTCTCCAAGGCGCTTGGCTTGGGCTCTCAGCCCTCCTCCTGCCTCTTCTGATATAAGATCAGCAAAGTCATGTAAGACATGTACGATAAACCATGCAAGCCAGACACTCTCGCCTTTTCCATGTATGCCAACATGGTTCATGCCGTCATTCCAGTCGCCGCTTCCTATTAAAGGCAGCCCCTGAGGTCCTGCAGTTATACCCTTTTTAATTGCCCTGCGGCAGTGTTCAAGAAGGGATGCCTCCTCTTTAGAAATAGTGGGAATCTGAAATAGCTCCTGCTGCTCTTCTTTGAGGGGCTCACCTTCCAAAAATGGAACTATTTCATCAAGAATTGTACGATCTTGCGTTACGCGGATGTAGTGGGCCGTAACAAATGGCAGCCATAAGAGATCATCTGAGCAGCGCGTTCGCACCCCGGCACCCGTTTGAGGATGCCACCAGTGCTGCACATCTCCTTCTACGTACTGTCTTGAGGCTGCTTTTAAAATATACTCTCTTGCAAGGCCGGGCTGTGAATAGACAATAGCCATAGTATCCTGAAGCTGGTCGCGATAGCCTAAGGCGCCGCTTGACTGATAAAATGCGGACCTTCCCCAAAAGCGGCAAGAGATGTCTTGATAGACCAGCCAGCGATTCATGAAAAACTCTGTTGCCTTGTCAGGAACTTCTACCTGTATCGTTTCAAGAGTTTTATCCCACCAATTTTTTGTTTTTGTAAAAAGCTCTTCAACTGATTCAGGAGCTCTTGCTTTCATAATAAGCTCTTGAGCCTGTACGCTATCCTCAGCATAGCCCAAAATAAAGATAACATCTACAGTCTGCCCCGGGGCAAGCGACAGCTCTACCTGAAGGCTCAGGCAGGGGTCTAATGCCGCTCCAGTATGACCTGAAAGTGATTTCCTTGTTAAAGCCGCGGGCGTGGCCACGCTGCTGTTGCGTCCAAGAAATTCTGTGCGATCACCCGTGTATGAAGCAATTGGCAGGTTTGAATAGCAAAATGCCGCATACTTGCCAAAATCGGGGTTATATCGGTTGTAGCCATAAAGTGTTTCATGTTCTGCATCCCATTCGCTCACTATATACATTTCGGTCTCTTCTTTGTCAGTTCCTAGTACTAACTCTGAATAGGCCGTTGCACTCAACTTGCGATGCCGTGATGAGCTATTTTTTAGCCGGAGACGTTGTATTCGCAAAGGCAACCCTCCATTGTCATCAACCGGCACAAAAATAAGTAGCTCCTGCTCTATACCATGGCTATTATGCTCAAAGCGGGAAAAGCCCTGGCCATGCGAGATGCGGTAGGCATCATGCTCTCTTATAGGCGATGGGGTTGCTGTCCAAACAGTGCCGCGCTCTTCATCTCTTAGGTAGATAGCATCAGAAATTTTGTTTACTGCGGGATCGTTGCTCCAAGGAGTCAGTCGATTGGTTTGGCTGTTTCCAAACCATGTACATCCGGGTCCGGCTTCTGTAACTATTGTGCCAAACTGTGGATTTGCAAGGACGTTGATCCAAGGCGCCGGGGTGTTGCTGTTTGGCCCTAAATAGATCACATACAACCGCCCATCATGTGTAAAGCCTCCCAGGCCATTAAAGTAAGGCAGCTCCATAAATGGCAGCGGCCCCGAGGGGGCTTCGCCGATTGCCTGATTCGCTACCAGCTTTTTAGGAAGCGCCCATCTCGGTTTTGGAGAAACAAGCTGTTGCCTGAGCGATCCTCTTGAAGCCACAAGTATCGCCCGCGAGACTGTAAGCAGCAAGTTGAGATCATCAGGAGCAAGCAGTCCGCTGCTTCGCAAAAAGATCCCTCCCGGGCTGTCTTGCTCATTTCGATAGGAATAGGCATTGATGAGGCTCTGTAGATGATCCCGTAAAGGCTGAAAGTAGCCCTGCTCTTCTTCATCCAGTACAACCAGGTCAAATTTCAGGCCGCGCAAACTCAAAAAGGTGTGCGCCTGCAGCAGCTGTTTTACAACCCCCACATCGTAGATATCCCCAACGGTAACTACTACAATAGGCAAGTCGCCTGAAATACCGTATTGCCATAGACTTGACTGTCCCAATTTATTTCTGCGGATGCGCTCTTCGACAGCACGAAGCTGGTTTTGAGGATAAATAATTCTCGAGGCAAGCTTTTGAAAGAGCTGCATCTCTTCTTGCTGGATACGTAAGTAGCGCAATTCAAGCTGCGCATAGGTCCAGGCAAGTTCCATAGCCCGATGACTTGCAGCCAGATTTTTATATTTTTCGATAAGTGCCAGGGCACTAGAGCGTGTATCAGCAATAGCCGTAACAAATGAAAATATCACCCTTTTCCCGGGTTCTATAATAACGCGCCGACGCAAGCTAAAAATAGGATCTAAAACAGCTCCTTGGCTGTTTGAAAGAGGGCCATCGAGGGCTGCAGGGTGTTTTAGGGTGTTTCCACGGCCAATAAAGGCGCCTCTATCGGTTTCATACTGTATCTCGCCTACTCCGGCAACACTGGATGAGACAACGTGCATAGCATACAAAGGGCGATCATCGCTTGAGCGCATCCGTCTAGATGCCATAAGAGCAGACAATTCAGGCAGCGCCTCAGTCTCTATAAACATCTTATTAAAACAGGGGTGTGCACGATCGGCAAGATGAGGAGCCATCACGAGTTCAAGATAGCTTGTTAATTCAAGGACATGCTCTACATTCGAGTGGTTAATGAGTGTTATCATACGTACCTCGGCGTTGTCTTCCGGGGTAACGATAATTTCCGTAATCGTCTCTATTTGCTGATCTCTTCGCTTAAATTCGGCTTTATCTGCTTTAAAATTCACCGAATAGCTAGAGCCTTTAGTTTGTGTTGGCTGAAAAGTCGCCGACCAGACATCACTTGATCGCAGATCCTTAATATAACAAAAGCTGCCCCAAGAATCGCATGTTGTATCTGAGCGCCATCTATATAAATCAATATCGTCCCAGCGGCCATAGCCTCCGCCTGAGTTTGTGATCATCAAAGAATAGGATTCGTTAGAAAGAAGCATTATTTTTGGTGTAACACTTTCAGGGGTATCCATAACGCCCATAACGGGGCTTTGAGAAAAGGGCTCCAGCCTTCTGTGAACCGGCTCATCCCTCATGGACTGAACTTTCACCGGTGTGGAAGAGGGGATTCGTTCATATAAAAGAGAGCTTAACCCCGAGATTCTGGGGTCTTTTTGAAACCTCTCTACAAATAGATCGTTGTTTAAGGCATTGTTAATAGATGTAAGAATCATCCCCTGGTGGTGTGCCATATAGGCATACACTACAATTCCGCGCTCTCCCGTTGGACTTGTTTGACGTGTAAAATCTATCGCTTCATAATAGCCATAGTCGCCAATCATCTGATGTGACATCCTGCGCAGATTATCCACAGCAGATTTTGGATCTACACTTAACGCCAGTGCAGAAGAGTAGGGACTGATAACAAGGTCATTTTCAAGCCCTCTTTTAAGCCCAAGTCCCGGCACGCCAAAGCTTTTATACTGATATGTTTTGTGAGAATCAATAGCACTGAACGCTGACTCAGAAATTCCCCAAGGAATTCCCCGTTTTTCTCCATAGGCAATCTGGCAAGTAACCGCCGCATCGCACGCCTCACCCATCAAAGAATCAGTGTAGTATTTATTGAATATGAGGGGCATCAAATATTCAAACATCGTCCCGCC
The DNA here is from genome assembly GCA_963826935.1 of uncultured Chlamydiales bacterium. Classification (GTDB taxonomy): domain Bacteria; phylum Chlamydiota; class Chlamydiia; order Chlamydiales; family FEN-1388; genus SZAS-7. Next base: position 1,408,939 of record CAWGYH010000002.1, read on the forward strand.
CCAGGACAGCAGCACTTTTTCACCCCCGACAACGCTATAAAAACGGCCGAGTGCCCACCAATGGTCTAAAGGAATGTCCTCTTTTGCTATTGCCACGAGGCTTGCGATTCTTGCTTCACTTGCCAGCAGGTCGTAGTAGGAGGTATCAAGTCTTTTATCATCTACATTATAGCCGATTGCAAACAGCTTTCTTTGGTCGTTGTAAAGAAACTCGAGGTTCATCTCCTGAGTTATGCGGTCGATATCGTTGATAACAGCACTCATCTGCCCCAGTTTTTCACCTGCAAGCCATGAAGCCACCGATAAGGCCTCTTTAAGCTTTTTTGCCCATCCTGTCAGCTCTTTAGGCATATCGGGTTTTTGAGCTGTAAGCAAAAGACTCTCTATTGCCGGCAAATACTTGCTGTTTGCCAATTCTTCAAGCGATGGCCTCCAGTGGAGTCCCTGTTCTTTCCATTGAATGGCCTCTACATCTAGCTCTAAAAGCTGCTCATTTGATAGTAGTGCAAGGATCTTTACCCACTCAAAATAGCGATCTATCACCGAATCCCAACCATTGAGCTGCTGTTCAACCTGGTCGAGCCAGTAGCCGCCATTCTGCTCAGATGCCCTGCGATGCGCCTGCAGCGATTCACGGCATTTTTGCAGCGCAGTGATGGTGTCCAAAACGCTTGAAGGGTCACTGTCGAGCATAGATGGCAGAATGGCCCCTCTATGAGAGCGGCTCTCTTGTAGATAGAGCTCAAACGTATCATTAATCCCTGAAAAGATATCTAGAGGCAAACTCTGGCTTGAGGCCATATCGAGCAGGCCTTGCTTTACTGTCCAGATGCTTGCAAGAAAATTGCCGCTATCTACCGTGGAAACATACCTCGGGTAGAGGGGATTCAGAGTTTGGATGTTATACCAGTTAAGGAAATGGCCTTCATAACGCTCCAGCTTTGAACACTCCTGAAATGTTGCCAAACACCTGTCTATAAGAATATCAGGGGTAATATACCTCAAGTCATAGGCGCTGAGAACTGTTAGAAGCCATAATCCTGTATTGGTTGGCGATGTGCGCTGGGCAACTTCCACATTTAATTCCGTTTGGTAGTTATCCGGGGGCATCCAGTGCGTGCGGGGCCCTACAAGCTCATCGAAATAGCGCCATGTCTTTCTTGCAACCATGCGTAAAAACTGCTGATCATCATTAGATAAACTGTCCCTTGTAGAATACTCTAAGGGCTTGTCGATAACGTATGCAATAAGAGGACTTAGCATCCAAAGAAAACAGATGGGCACAACTAAATAGAGCTCCTTAGGATTTACAAAAGCTGCAGTGGCGACAGTTGCCGCTGCAAAGAGTGAAACAGCTCCTAAACCCCATAAAAACTTGGCATGTGCTTTCGTTCGCCCTTGGCAGCCATCTACGCATGCTGTCCACTGCAGTAGATTTTTTTTGGAGATCAGGCGCCTATATGCCACACGGAAAAATGCATCTATAGAGTTATATGCCTCATAAGGCAGTAAAGAGATGGTAATGAGGGTTCTTAGTACAACCAACTGGATATCTATTAACGAGGATTTTACGAGGGAAAAGGAGTAGGTAAATACCTTGCATAAACATAAATGTATGCAGGGCAGCAAAAGTACAAGTACCGTCAAGCCGGTACACCAGACGGGAATAAGCGAGGTAGCCCACGAAGTAATAAGCAAGGCAACAAGTGCCACCGGCAGAGTTGCACGGCGGACATTATCAAAAATTTTCCAGCGGTTTATGGCAGATAGTGGATTTACCGCTTTTAGCTGCTTGGCTGACGGAACGTAAGATTTTAGCCAGTCTACAATTTGCCAATCCCCGCGCATCCAGCGGTGCTGGCGCCTTGTACTTGTTAGACAGTCTTTAGGATGTATGTCATACAGGCAAATATTGCTGGCAAACGCCGTACGAACATACGCACCTTCAATAAGATCGTGGCTTAGTATGTGATCCTCAGAAAAACGATCTGAGAGAATAGTCTGGAAGGCTTCAAGATGGTAAATTCCCTTTCCATGGTAGGAGCCTTCTTGGAAAAGGTCTTGGTAGACATTAAAAATTGCCAGCGTATAGGGGTCTACAAAGGCAGGGTCTGAAAATATTTTGGCAAAGCGCGATGCTTTAGAATGGATGAAATCTGTAGTGACGCGAGGCTGTATAATGGTATAGCCCCTTTCAAGTCCATTTTTCTCTTCGTTTAGGTAGGGATGATTTAAAGGGTGTGCGAGCACCTCAATCAAAGCCTTTGCCTGATCTTTAGGAAGCTGTGTGTCGGTATCCAGGGTGATAACGTAGCGAATATCTTTAAGCTCTTCCGGATTACCCATATAGAGGATGTTTTCTGCAAGAGGCTCTCCTAATAGGAACCGGTTTAAACAGTCGAGCTTTCCACGCTTTCTCTCCCAGCCCATCCAGGCTTGTTCACCTTCAGACCAAACACGCATTCGATGAAACAGAAAAAATTTGCCCTTGCCATATTTGTCTTCAAGGGCTTTAAGGCCATTGCAAGCTGCATCTAAAAGGGCCTTGTCACTTTCTGTAGTTTGGGTCTTTGCATCTGCAAAATCACCAAACAGGCCAAAACGTAGCTGTGGGTCGGTATTTGCCAGGTAGCGAATTTCCAATCGGTCAATTTCTTTTTGGATGGAATCTTTTGACAATAGCATAGTGGGGATAACCACTACCGTTTTATATGCTGCAGGAATACCCTTTTCAAATGACAACTGCGGCCTGAGCGTTGTTGGCATCAGTAGTGAAACAATATAGTTAACCATCTGCACGCTGATTTCAGAAATCGGCACGAGCATGAGCAGCATAAAACATACCGTGGGGACTGCAGCCGAGGCCAATTGTAAGAGTATGCGACAACACCAGAGCCTCCAAGGCAATGGTTATAAAAGCAATGGCGCCCAGATAAAGCGAGCTGTTATGACTGAAAATGTACCTACGTATTCTCTGTAGCAATGTGGGTTGTACCAAGCTCCTGCTCTACTTTCTCTGCCGCTTATCTACAAGATAAAATCCAACATGTTTTTCGTACGCTTTAGTGCCTTTAGTTGCAAATGAGAGCGCTTTTTTTGCAACAGCAACTTCGGAGCCATGAATGCCTCTGGCAATCTCTTCTACAACTTCTCGATAAGAATTTCGAGTTTTGAAATCCATTGAAGGATAGATTCCATCTATATCCTGCTTTAAGATGGCATCAACCGGGCTTACCTCTTCAAAAATTGCGTGCCATGAAAGATGCGAAAGGGTAATAAGGCTTTTAATGGAATTTGAAAAAAGCACCTGCTCAGAGGTTTCATCGACATGCTCTTGGTGCAAAGCTTGAGCAAGAGGCATTCCATAGTACTCTTCGGCCCATTGCCTTACGAGAGGAATAATGGCCTCTTCATCAAAGAGATGGTCGAGCAGCTCCTGTACAAAATGGCTAGAAAGAGAGGTGTGTGCAGCTGTTAGATCTTTTAAGAACTCGGGCACCTTATTTGGATCATGACGCGAGGCATACAAGAGGCGATTACCCCAAAAACCGGCAAGCTCCCCCTCTCTCATGCGTATGTCAACATGAATGGCAAGAAATTCAATCCATTCTATCAACCTAAAGCGAAGCATTAAGGGAAATGCCCAAAGCTCACCTATAGTCAATGGCTGCACTGCCTGGTAGCTTTCAAGAAAGCCTGTAATGTTCTCTCGAGAGAGTGTTCCTGATGTGTTTTTTACAAGCTCGATAGCTACATCATAAATCCTTGGATAGCCCGCCTTTGGGCCGTCCACAAGTGCAGGAAGTGCTTTATAGTATTTTTTTGGGAGATTGCGTCTTACATCTTCGATGCTTCCTTCAAGCATATACATATTATCAAGCAGCCACGAAGCAGCAGATGGCATAGTCTGTTCAATAAATTCGGCATCTGAAATATCGCGCTGGAGCATATGCAGCCTGTAGCTGCTTTTTTTAAAAGTCTGGATCAGCGGCAGCACTATTGAAGTAGTGCTTTTATCGCTTACGTGCGCCTCAGACGTCGCAGCTTGCGTTGCCTGTTCTTTTAGCTGCTCTAAAGAGAGCGGCTCAGTTAAGATTTCAATATCGTCCTTCTCAAATAGAGCAGGACGCAGCAAAAAGGTAAAGGGATGGCCGCTTTCAACCTGGCGCAGTATTGTTAACACATCTCGCACGCTTGCCTGACGGACCTCCACGATAATCAGAATCTCATGCATGACCACACGGTTTTTGTAGGCATCAAGAAGCTTTGAGTCAATAAGTAAAGGGCTGCGATAAAATAGAACGACTGCAAAAAGCGCTGCAAGCCCTGCCGCGGCTATGATAGCCACAGCAGTAGAACTAGTAAAAAACAGCAAACTACCTAGTAGAAGAGCGGCAATAATAGGACGAAGCAGGGCAAGTATAGGAAAATTACGTTTAAGTATGATGGTATGATCATGCTTTTGCTCGATGGTAGCAAAAGCCGTAAAATTGGCCTTCTTTAGTTTGTCGATAACGGTATTGGCCGTTGAGCGCGCTTGATAAAAACCAAGAGCTACATAGCGTTTTTTCATGAATGGTCCTTATTAGAGCATAAATTCTCTCTCCAATCAGTCAATCTTGAAAAAGATTGATTGGACAGCTCTGACTTCAATGCCCAACAAGACCTATGATGCCTACGATGATCAAATAGAGGGCGACAACCAAATTTAGAGTTCTAGGAAAGATTAAAATTATAATCCCTGCGATCAGGGCTACGATAGGTGATATGGCTGGATGAAACATAGTATCCTCAGGTTTTTGAGCCTTTTATAAATATTGCATTGGGCTCTGGTTTTCTTTCCTATAAATATAAAATCAAAATCAGTCAATGAAGAATATGAAATGAGAGTCAGGGGTCCGACGTTGGCCCGGCCCCAATGGTGTCAACTTAAGAAAATTTATATTAGTTCTGGCCGCTGTTTTTTTCTCTCCCTTCGGGAGAGATCTCGAGTTTGGACATTTGAAGGTTCGACGGACACCGTTCTTGTATGCTTAACGTACATATTGGTGATCCATTCGGTCTCGGTCTCGGTCACGGTCTCGGTCTCCAGTGTACGAAATAGCCTTAGTTAAAGGCGAAGCTTCGCCTGCACAACGTCTACAGTCGAGACTCAAGACCGTGACCGAGATCGAGACCGAACGGTTTACCTCCAAGATAGGTCAAAATGGGGTCAGGGTGGCATTTGGGCATTCAGGTGCCAAGCCTTGCTAATTGGGTAGATCTGGATTCTTGAATATAAAGTAGTCGTCTGTACCGATTGGGAAGCTGAGGTGGCCATTTATTTCCTGGCCGCCGAGAGTGTTCTTGATATGTGTGAAGATTTCCTGTCTATATTTTTGACCTTGCATAAGCTTGTAGCAGTTAGAGAGAAATTCTAAAACCGATCGTCTTACTTTCTGGGCAGCAATAGCATCAATTTTTTTAGGCAGGGGGGTATCCGCAAATATTTTTAAATTATCACTTATTTTCATCATGCACTCTTGTAGCACTATATCCATTTTCTCAAGACTTTCCCCATTTTGATAGATGGCCTTGAGTAGATCTCCAAAATCCAGAACGAGAAAGTTCAGGAGCTGCTGAAAATAGGCTATACTATCCATTTCAAGATCTAGCGGGGCAAAGGTCCATTTTATCTTTTCTAGCCGATAAAAGACCGACTGTACACAAGCGTTTGTATCAAGCTTAAGTTCGCAAAGCTTTGAAGCAAGGCCTTGTACGCATTCAATTCGACAAATGGAAATGCGTTCTAAGAGAGGTAGGAGGGCCTCAAGCTCTTTGAGTGTAAGAGACTTGTGCCAATTGTTTTTCACAGAATGCTCACAAAAAGCGCTAAACAGCACTTCGCGGCGTGTGGGAGCGGTTGCAGTGCTCAGAAGCTCAAATACTTGTGCTTGAATATCGGGATGTTGAGTAAGCTGTTCTATATCGCATTTTTTTACCTGAATATTTAAGCATATATAGAGTGCTAGTAGCACTTTTGCCATAGCATAGTCAGCATAGTTAGCATCAAAATCACTGTTTTCAATGAGCTGCTCTTTTAGGGAGGCTAAAACATGGGGCAAAAGATCGACGATTTCAGAGAGTGCTAAGGCACTCTTTAGCCCGGCACACACGTTATACAAAAAATTGTCGTCAACCTCTTGAATGCAAGACGAAGGCTTACTTCGCAAGAAATCACTAACAGCAAAAACCGTAGGCTTTTGTCCTAATAACTGTAAAAAATGGTTCCATTCATGGGCGCGATAGTTTTCCAATTCTACTAACCTTGAGAGCAGCGTCACAAGGCATGAGGCGACTGTTTGCTTTTTCGAAACTATGGACGGATGCCGGCGCAAGGCATAGAGGCAGGCCGTATATTCAAGTTCGGTAAGGTTCGCTTCCGGCTGTAAGAGCATGTTTTCAAGGGTAGTTGCGCAATTACTTGTGATTGCTGATGCCACCGGGTCTAGCGTGAGCGATCCAAGGCCATCCTGAACTGGTTGTACCATACATATCCTCAAATGAAAGCCAAACAATATAGCACAAAAGTAGTAAAAATCGAGAGTTCTTTTAAGCTGCCTGCCACTAAGGCAGCCCGCTCTGCTGGCAGTAGGTGAGGGTTTTTCTTTGGAGGATCTGCTCCATTTCTCTGGTGAGGGTTTGAGCTATTTGGTAGTAGTCGTCGTCGTTGGGGGCGATGCTGGAGAGGCTTGATGTGGCTTTGGCGTGTAACTCCTCGGCGCGCTTGAACTGATCGGTGCCTGGAAGGGGAATGCCCTCTTTTTTGATGAGGCTTCGAAATTGCGAGTAGTGGCAGAGGACATCGTACCACACCTTTCGTGTGGAGTTGGGGGTGGGCGCCGATTTTTGTTTTTTTCTGAGGGCATTTTCCATGAAGCCAACATCAAATTGGGACCAGCAGAGCGCTTTTTCTTGAACATTATGAATATAGTTGTGAAAAAGATGCTGCAGAAAAGGAATATCTCCTGCTTCATTGTCGGCTATATGCGTTAGCGCCCAGCGCATAAAAAGTACCGAAGTAATGCCAGGTCTTAGTTTTGCTAGACAATCTGGGACCTTTATGGCCCGCTCGAGTTTAGCGTTTGCTTCCTCTTGGGCCTCGCTGTCGCATGAAAATAGGCTTTGCATAAGGTCTTGATGTAGCGGTATTGCTGCTTCTTTTGTATCATCAAGAGCTTCTTGCCAACTCTTGGCAAATGATTGTAGGAGCGCATGGAGCCAAATGATGCGCTCCTCTTGATTTGGCAGAAAAATACGTGCAATGAGTGCCTGCTCTCTCTTTTTGGCAAGATGATAGCGTACAAATCGCGACGCGCGTAGAGCTTCGGCGTGAAGGTTTGCAGGAGGTTCTTTGTAGAGTGCTTTCAGGGCGCCATGCAGATGCATGCATGCTTCATGTGAGCTCTCAAGCAATCTTTCGGCTTTATAGCTGTCACACATCGTGCGAAATAGTGTATTTGTGCTGTATGTGCGATGGAAGAGGTTTTTGTAGGCGGGGTCATTTTCTGAAGCAAAGAGCGTTGCTTCAAACCAAAAGTCTACTGCTTTGCTTGGAGAGTAGAGGTATCGCATAAAGCCTTTCATGAGATAGCTTTCTGCAACTGGCCAGTCGGAAGAGCTGCTCATAATGTTTTGGGGCACTCTTTCCTCAGCATCCGTGAGTGCAGCAAGAGAGCTTGCTTCCTCGGCAAGCGTTTTCTCATGTATAGCTTTAAGCTCAGGATTGCTGCACACGAGCGTTATCGCATCAAAAAGCGTAAAGAGCGTTCGACTTTCAAAATGGTGCGTAAGTACGATCTGGGCTCTTTTGTGACTGTATAATGCACCGAGGCTTATATCTTTAAAGTGTTGGATGGTGCATGCAAGCACCTTAGCTTCGGCATGCAGCCATAACGCATAGCTCCATCCGACAAAGATTTGGTTTGAGAGCTCTTTTTCAACCAGCTTATTAAACGTTTGAGCTATGGCATCTTCAAGATCTTCAGCATGGGTTTGAGCGCTTTGAAGGAATGTATCAAATTGCTCAACATCACCATTGCAGGCCTGCTTTAGCTTATATTTAAGCTGCTCTTCGAGAAAAAAGAGGCAAGTGGCATGGCTTGTAAGTTCAGCATTTATATCGTTAATTGCCGGATATCCCACTAGCCAACGCTGGCCGAGAAGAGATGTACACTGTTTTGGCAGTTCAATGCCTGCTGCAGCTTGTTTAAAAAGCTCGGTAAGGTCATTTGCCTGCCTGCGCGGCGGGCAGAACTTGAGCGTGATCCCCTTTTGTTCAAGCTCCTCTTCACTTGTGGCTGAGAGTGCATTACAAAGCTGTTTACTTCGTACAAGAAGAGCTGGAGAGAGTATTTCAACGTACATGATGCTGGCAAGAGTTTGCCTTTTGTCTTGCGCGCTTGGAAGCCCAAGATAGTTCTTACGCACCTGGCAGACCCTATTTTCGAGATCTACCTGTAACGAACGGGTCTTTGTTTGCATGCTATCTAGTTCGCCGGGCTGTGCCCCGCGCTGGTAAAAGGTGTGAGCTAACTGCTGATACGCTGTACAAAAGGCACTTTCAGCCTCATCAAATATGGGCTGTATGTTCTCTGCGACAGGCATATCTTGTGCGGCTGTTAGCTCTGCCTCTATCAAATGCCAACCACTTTCCAGCGGTCCACGTGCGACATCCATATCCAACCCTCAAAGTACTCGAGTATACTTAGAGGCCTATAATTTTTTCACCCACTCAAGATCATAATAAAATAATGCATCCATGAAAAGAGTGTTGCACACAACTATTTCTTGCTACTCGAGATCCTTCGCTGCTGTGAAAAATGCCACGCCCGAAGGGTGTGGTGGCGATTAGCCCAGATCACCGACCACAGGGAGGTGCTCTGGGGACCTAATATTTGTAAAAAATGCACGCCCGAGAGGATGTGAAAAAATACGTTTTTTCCGACCGCAGGTCTTTGGAGTGCTGCGATTCTTCGCAGCTTTTACTCCGACCACACACCTTTACTTCCTTACCGCCCAAGCGTGCAAAACAGTTCTATATCAATCTGTAGAGGTGCTTTGTGAGCCTTAAGCGATCTCGCGATTAAGGTGTGTGCAGAATTAAAAGCGGCGAAGAATCGCCGCACTCCAAAGACCTGCGGTCGGAAAAAACGTATTTTTTCACAACCTCCGAAGGGTGTGCTGGAATCGATTGCTTTTTAACGCTCGAGACCGAGACCGTTATTTTTGGCCTATACGAATAGGGGGCAAAAATTGACGGTCTCGGTCTCGGTCACGGTCTCGGTCTCGGTCTTGAGTCTCGATAAGGGCAATTTTGTACAAAGTCGAGGTATTCTGAAGTTGTTGATGAGCCAAAAATTCCCGGATGCCATATCATACCCAAAACCAAGAGAGAGTGTTATGCAGGAAAAGTTTTTAAAGTTTGGTTCGCTTACGCTTTTGCAAATAGTAATTGTTGGCAACCTGCAGATTTTGCCGCCAATTGCCCAGTATAACCTGTCGCTTCCTCTGCTTTTTTTGCTGGCAGCGATATGCTTTTATTTGCCCTGTGTGTTGATGGTGGCGGAGCTTGCAACGACTCACCCGCAAACAGGCGGCGCCTATATATGGTGCGAAAAGGCATTTGGCCCTAAGCTTGGCTTTTTTACGGTAGCGCTTTTGTGGATTTCCAATGTGCTCTGGTATCCATCAATTTTTTCCTTGATAGCAGCAAACTTTGCCTACCTCTTTGACCCGTCGCTTGCTAACGACAAAACCTTTGTGCTGAGCTTTAGCCTTATACTATTTTGGGTAGTGACGCTTCTTAACTGCTTAGGAATTCAGCTCTCTTCTAAGATTAGCATCGTCTGTTGCGTGCTCGGCATTATCTTGCCTATGCTTCTTATTATTGGGTGCGCCGCCGCGTGGTGGCTAGGAGGAAATCCTCTTGCATTATCATATGAAACGCCTCATATGAGTTACTTAATTGCGCTTGTAGTATCTCTCTTTGGCGTCGAGCTTACGGCAGTCCATGCGGGCAATGTGGCAAATCCAAAGCGCGACTACCCAAAAAGCTTGCTCATTTCAAGCATTACAACAATAACGCTGCTTCTTTTGACAGCGCTTGCTATCGCTGCCATTCTTCCCGGAGATAGATTGAGCGTAATGACAGGCCTGCTTGATGCCCTCGTTCGTTTTTTTCAAGAAAGCGGCCTTTCAAAGTTTTTGCTGGTCGTGCTGCTGCTTGTATTTCTTGGTAACGTTGGAAGCCTTGCTGCATGGATGCTTGCTTCAACAAGGGGCATGTATGTTGCAGCAACAAAAAACCACGTTGCACACTTTTTACAAAAAACAAACTCCCGAGAAGCGCCTGTCGGAGTGCTGCTTTTTGAAGCCGTTATTTTTACTCTTGCAGCTTGCCTGTTTTTGCTTTTTACAGATGTTACATCTACCTTCTGGCTGCTTTTAGCGCTTGCTTCGCAAATTACGCTTATCTACTACATCGTACTGTTTATTTCTGCAATACGTCTTCGCTACCTTCCTAAAGGAGCAGATGGCTTTACAATTCCAGGGGGAAAGCCGGTTATCTGGCTGCTTATGAGCCTCGGCATATGCACATCTCTTGCAGCAATATGCTCAGGCTTTATTGCACCTGCTGCCTTGAGCGAAAATGAACTGTTTTGCTTTCATGTTGTGATGAGTGCCGGGCTGCTGGGTGCCATTTTATTGCCGGGACTATTTTTTATTTTTCGCTCAAAGCAACCTGAAAAAGTGGACTAAGAAGCTCTTGAAACGATTTTTTTGAGCGTTTCTAGGTCTTTTAGGCCTACGATGCGATCTGTCTCTTTGCCGTTTTTAAAAACGATCATAGTAGGAACAGAGGTGATCTGGTAGGTTGTAGTTGTTTTTGGGGCGTGGTCAACATCAAGCTTTGCCACCTGAAGTTTGTCGCCCATCTCTGTGGCAAGCGCCTCTAAGATAGGAGAGAGCATACGGCAAGGGCCACACCAGTCTGCATAGAAGTCTACCAGCACAACGCCTTGGTTAATGGTATTTGCAAAATTTTCATCATCTATCTTAATAATATATTCTTTCATATGTACTCCGCATCGGTTTGGTAGACTCATTTTGTAGCAAATAGCGCATTTTTCTGCAAGTCGCACTTGAGAAAATCTCATACTTTCAGTTAAAATTTCGCGATTAACTATCGTAGGGTCCGCTTATGTTTAACACTTGGGTTGCATCGCCTCGTTCAAATTTAGAGATCGACAACAGCTTACCATACCTTGTTTTGGCCTATTATCACCTCTCGCCCGTTGAAAATCCAGCACTGTTTGTAAAAGAGCATAAGGCCTTCTTTAAGGATAAAGATGTAAAGGGCAGAATCTACCTTGCAAAAGAGGGCATTAACGGTACGCTTAGTGCTCCAAAAGAGGCTGTTTGCCAGTATATGCAGTGGCTCTGGACAAAACCCGGATTTAGCGATGTCGAATTTAAGATCCAGGAGTTTGAAGATCATACCTTTGGAAGGCTGTGCGTAAAGACGCGGCCTGAACTTGTAGCGCTAGGCTTTCAGGTGCCGCTTGATAAAAGAGGCCCGCATCTTTCTCCTCGCAAGTGGCGCGAAATGCTTGAGCAAGAAGAAAATAAAGTGGTTTTGGACATTCGCAATGACTACGAGTGGGAACTTGGCCACTTCGAAGGCTCTGAATCTGCTCCTTGCAAGACCTTTAGAGAGTTTAAGTCCTATGCCGATGAGCTAAAGACGCGCGTAGACAGCAAAAATACGAAGGTGCTTATGTGCTGCACAGGCGGCATACGCTGTGAGTTCTTTTCGAGCCTTCTTATGCAAGAAGGTTTTGAGCATGTCTACCAGCTGCAAGGCGGCATCATCAAGTATGGCGCCGAAGAAAAGGCAAAGCACTGGGTAGGAAAGCTCTTTGTCTTTGACGATCGCCTTTCAATTCCAATATCCGATGAAGAGGCGCCTGTTATTGGAAAGTGCCGTCATTGTTCAGAGCCGGCCGATCGCTACTACAACTGCGCCAATATGGACTGCAACGAACTTTTTCTATCCTGTCCTGAGTGCATGCAGAAATTTTACGGCTGCTGCCAGAAGTCTTGCCATACAGGCACGCGCGTGAGGCCCTATAAGCTCGCTTGTACCCCATTTCGCAGGTGGTATACCTATGCCGACACTAAAGCAGAACTCAATACCTTAAAGGCGTCATGACTGTAGAGCGAAAAGAAAAAACCCTGGCAAAAGAGGTAACCTTCTCCGGTGTGGGCATCCACACGGGGCAGGAAGTAATGATACGTTTTGTTCCGGCGCCGGATGGGGCTGGAATCTACTTTAAGCGCGTCGACCTTCCTGGGCAGCCTATTATTCCGGCTTCTATTGACCATGTGTTTGACACTTCACGAAGCACAAATTTGGCCATTGGCGACGTTCGCATCTACACAGTTGAACATGTGCTTGCCGCACTTCGCGCCTATGAAATTGACAACCTCTGTATTGAGTTATCAGCCTTAGAGCCGCCGGCAGGAAATGGAAGCTCTGATGTTTTTGTCGATATGATCAAACAGGCAGGTATAAAAGATCTTAAGGCTAAAAAGAGGGTGGTATCATTACAGACTCCGGTCTACCACTCTGAAGGTGAAGTGCACCTTGTTGCCATTCCATCAGATGAGTATCGCTTAAGCTATACGCTGCACTATCCTCAGTCAAAGGCGCTGGGAAGCCAGTACTTTTCTATTGCGCTCACGCCGGAAAGCTTTACAAAGGAGCTTGCTCCTTGCCGCACCTTCGCCCTCTATGAAGAAATTTCTGCACTTATGGACCGCGGGCTGATCAAAGGGGGGAGTCTCGATAACGCTGTAGTGGTTAAGGATGAAGCGGTTATTTCAAAAAATGGCCTTTTTTTCCCCGACGAGATGGTTCGCCATAAGGTTTTAGATATGATTGGCGATCTTTCCTTGATTGGAATTACGTGTAGAGCGCATATTATAGCTATTCGGTCTGGTCATCCAGCCAATTTTCGTTTTGCTCAAAAACTTTATCATCAACTTTCTTTGGAGAATAGGTAATGTCACACCTCGAGTCGGTATCAAACCGGGTTTTGGATACGAAAGAGATCATGAAGATTTTGCCTCATCGCTATCCCTTTCTTTTGGTCGATCGAATTGTCGAACTCGATCTTGAAAAGGGGACAATCGTTGGGCAAAAAAACCTCACCATTAATGAAAGCTTTTTTCAAGGGCACTTTCCTGGCGCGCCCATTATGCCCGGCGTTCTTATTTTAGAGGCACTTGCGCAGACAGGGGGAGTGCTTTTACACCTTCGCTGTAATCCAAATAGGATAGCTGTGCTCCTGAACATTAACAACGCCAAGTTTCGCCACCCCGTACGTCCGGGCGATGTGCTCTATTTGAAGGCTGAAGGCCTTCACTTTTCAAGCAAAGGCGGTCGCATTGGCGCTACGGCAATGGTAAATGATAAGATTGCGGTTGAAGCAGAGATTGCTTATGCCTTTATGGATAAAGAACAGATTTAAAATAAAATTATAAAACGAAGTGATGTCCATGTCCGAAATACATGCTACTGCAATTATCGATAAAAAAGCCAAGCTCGGCAAGAACGTGCAGGTTGGCCCCTACGCAGTTATTGGGCCAAATGTGCGCCTTGAAGATGACGTTGTTATTAAGTCCCATGTAGTGCTTGACGGCAACACAACAGTTGGAGAGGGGACAACCATATGGTCTCACGCTGTTATCGGTACAAAAACGCAAGATTTAAAGTTCCGCGGCGAGGCCACCTACGTCCAGATCGGCAAAAAGTGTGATATCCGCGAGTTTGTTACCATCAACTCCTCCTGCGGGGAGGGCTCTATTGTTAAGGTTGGCGATAGCTGCCTTATTATGGCCTACTGCCACGTCGCTCATAACTGCGAGATTGGCAACCGCGTCATCATGGCAAATAGCGCCAATTTAGCAGGCCACGTTACAGTCGATGACTGCGCCGTGATCGGGGGCCTTTCTGCCGTGCACCAGTTTTCGCGCATCGGCCGCTATGCTATGGTTGGCGGTATGAGCCGCGTAACTTGCGACGTTCCGCCCTTTACAATAGGCGCCGGAAGCCCCTATCGTTTGGGAGGCCTCAACATCGTTGGCTTAAAACGGCATGGCTTTTCTTTAGAGACAAGAACGATTTTAGCGCAGGCCTTCCGCGCAGTCTACCGCGTAGGCCAGCCGCTGCAAAATGCTCTTGCCTATATTGAAACTGAACTTGAGCAAACAGAAGAGATCAAGCATTGGCTTGCATTCTGCCGCTCTTCAAAGCGTGGCCTTATCGACCAGCGAAGCTTTGTTCGCAATGAAGCCGAGCAACTTGAGCCTGTTTCGTGAAAATTGTGTTTTTTGGAACGCCGCAGATGGCGGCCACAATATTTGAATCGCTTGTAAAGAAAAATATTGATATTGTGGCGGTTGTTACCAAGCCCGATACCCCCCAGGGACGCTCTTCAAAGCTTATTGCACCGCCTGTAAAAGAGGCGGCTCGCAAGCTTCTTCCCAATATTCCTATCCTGCAGCCTGAAAAGTGCTCTACCCCTGAAGTGATCGAACAGCTTAAGGCATTTCATGCCGATCTTTTTGTGGTTGTGGCCTATGGCGAGATTTTGTCAGAAACCTTGCTGAATAGCTGCCCCAACGGCGCAATCAACGTGCACTTTAGCCTGCTTCCTCGCTATAGAGGCGCAGCTCCCTTCCAGAGGGCTATTATGAATGGAGAGGATGAAAGCGGCGTCACCATTATTCGCCTTGTAAAGAAGATGGATGCGGGCGATATTTTGGCAATAGAGTCCTACCCCATCGCTCCCGCAATGAATTCAGGAGAGCTTGGCGAGGCGCTTTGCGAGGTAGGCGTTGCACTGTTGCTTAAGGTGCTCGAGGACTTTGAAAAGGGGACTGTCGTTGCAACCCCGCAAGACCATACACAAGCAAGCTTTGCCAATAAAATCACCCCTGAAGAGTGCCGGCTTGATTTTTCAAAGCCCGTAAAGGTGCTCTACAACTTGGTTAGAGCCCTTGCACCACAACCTGGGGCATGGTGTGAGGTGGCGGTGCGCGGCGAAAAAAAACGGCTGAAGGTCTATAAGGCAGATTGTGTAGAAACAGCCGGCAGTAATGACCTTGCAGCCGAATGCCCTGATGGGTATTTGCGCCTTGTAACAATCCAGCTCGAAGGCAAGCCTAAAATGCAGGCAGAGGACTTTTTACGGGGAGTTAAACGCACTGAAATTTCGTTTGCCAATAACTAATATGCTTTGATAGCGTCATACTCTATTTACTGGAGGTAAAAAAAATGGCCGTCTGTTCATTAAATTACGTCAAAAATAGCTGCTGGAATGCTCTTGTTGCTCCGCTAGCAGTTCGGGGTTCAGTCAAATCGATTTGCAGAGCAACATGGGGCGTTGCAGCTACAGCGCTATCGATTGCGACTCTAGGAAAGGTGAGTGCCATAAATCGCTGGGCGGGCTCCGTTCATTCAAGCGCTAACGTTTTACTTCCTCCCTATGCTGCCCTACTTAAAGTAGTACACCCAAATGTTATGCTTTATGGAACGGGTACTATGGGGATCTTAACAAAACGTTTTGCGCAGCCATTTTTTAAGCAGGCAGCATTTATTTCTCAAGAGCCTGAATTTATAAAACGACATATTCTGTCGCGCCTTTGCTATGGGTTAGGGTTGGTTGCCTCAACAATTTCGCGTGTGGCAGATCTGGCACTTGGTCTTGTTGCGGCCGCACTTTCTCTCGTTCCTCTGCTCGGCAGGTCACAGGCGGTTAACGTCTTTGCCTACAGGCAACTAAGTGCTACGCTTGTTGTTGCTGATATTTGCTTTTCGCTAAGAGCAATTGTAAATCCCCATCAAGTATATTTAGGGGGTCTATGAGCGTTGTTCGCTACTCAGTGCATACGGCGTTGAATCTTGCTGCACTGCCGCCAGCTGCAGCCTGTGTTGCTGCCGCCGGGGCGATTTATACCTCAGTAGGCATTGTGGCAACAGCCTTGTCGATCCTTACACTTGGCAAAAATAGGGCAATTAACAATGTGGCAATGTGGACAGTTAACTCCCTCTACATACTTCCCAAGCCATATGAGGCAATAGCTGCTGTTGTAAACCCAACCGTGAAAATGCCGGAGATTGATGACAATACCGAGATTATGGGTGTAATTACAAAAAGAATAGCCTGCCCTATTTTTGAGGCAGCAAAGAGATCAGCTAGTTCTAGCAATTTTTTTACCAGGCATGTTGTTTCAAGAGGCGCCTTTGCTCTCGGGGCAGTGGCAGCAGCAGTTACTCGGTCGGCAGACCTGGCCCTTGGGCTAATAGCGGCGCTCTTTTCAATTGTTCCATGCCTTGCACGGGTAGATCGAGTTTCGCACTTTGCCTTCAGGCATCTTATGGCCCTGGTTGTTATAAACGATATCTCTGTTGCGCTGCGAGGTGTGGTAAATCCGCAGCAGCTAATATAGAATATTTTAATATTGGAGAGTGTTATGGTAATTTGTAGATATACAGGAAATACGATTTGCAACATCGCAAGGGCGCCAGTAGCACTGCTTGCGTCTGCTGTTGCCCTCACTGCTACTGGAGTAGGTGTTGTAGGAACAGCGTTATCTATTGCGACTCTGGGTGAACTAAAAGAAATCAACCGAGTGGCCTCATATAGTTATTCAGCAAAATCAATTTTAGTTTCTCCCTATGAAGTAACAATAAAAGTTTTGAATCCCGATTTCCAATTTGACTCGTGGGAACAGGTCAATTCAGGAGGTGTTATGAGCACGAGGTTTGCAAAGCCGATTCTTGGCCATGCCTATGTGAAAAGTGCAGCATCTAACTTTTTTACAAGACATATTGTTTCTCGCGGCGCCTACCTTCTAGGAGCGATCGTCTCTACCATCTCGCGCATTGCAGATTTATGCCTTGGACTTGTTGCCGCTACAATCTCAATCCTGCCTTGCTTTGGAAGAGTATCAACGCTTAACCATTTTGCTCAGCGCCATCTTATGGCTTTAGCGCTTATTGGCGATCTTTGCCTCTCATTTCGCGGAATTGTAAACCCACAGCAGTTCTTGCCAAAACCAAAAGTCTGCATGTCGTAAAAAGAGACGAGAAGGACCATAGCATGACGTCCTTTTCGTCCCTTTTCCTCGAAGATAATTTGCACAAAACTCACGCCATCCGTAATATGCGTTGTTGAGTATGCAATGCGTGCTCGGAACCAATTGCAAAACTCGCGGCATTGCAAAAACGCCCTTTTGAGCCATTTTGCCCCCCTGCCCCCAGAGCCCTACTCACCGGAGTATGTGCTCGGGGGCAGGGCTTCGGCCGCTAAGCGGCGGGCAAACTGACTCAAAATCATCGTTTTTTCAAGGCTGCCTGTTTTGCAATTGGCTCCTCAAACAGTGAAAATTTTTATAGAGGCGGATATATATGGGAAAAATTGATGACCTTCCGGCTTGCGTATGTCACTACGTTGATGTAGCACGAAATGCGATTCGACAGGGTGTTATAGAGGCTGGTTTCTTGGCAAAAAAAGCGTATCCTTGTGATCTTGTGCTGCGTTTGTTTAGAGAGACTATGACAGTAGCTTCAGCAGACAGCCAGGGACCGTATGCGACAAGTGCTGGTGCAAAAACGATCGATGCAACGCGTGATTTTTATGGTGCAGTGCGCATTATCAGCTCTTTGGACTACTTCTTTAACGGCGGGTTTAGCAAAGACCTTAAGGAAAGCAAAGTAGCTTCAATGATATCTGAAGCTGCGTTCTTTGTTGGAAGAGGTCTTGAAACTATGCATTATGCTGCAAAGCAGAAGCTTATTGACCTTGAAGCCTTTGCGCAAAAGGCAAAGAATGTGGGCGGCACATATGCATTTCAAGCTGCTAATTTTGTGCGCGCTGCAAATCTGATGAATGCAGCCTATTTCGTTGGACTAGTGGGTTTTGTTTACCAGGAAGGACGAGGTATTCAGTCAGGTGAGAAGGTCTTTTCTCACGCAATGAATGCAACAAGCTATACTATTGATACAATTGTTGTTGGGCTTATTATTTATGGCTATGCAAACATGGCTGTACTTTCAGCCTTTGGCGCAGTAGCTGCCGCTACAGCGATTGCTGGATGGCTTTCTGATCCGGAAAATAGAGAACAAGCTCATGCACAAGCAAAAGCGCAAGCAGTAACCGTTAACACAGCAGGGGTAGCACATGGTTGATATGATTGAACGTCTAAAAACATACGGCAACAATGCACTATGGTTTGGAAAAGAGACAGGAAAAGCTGTAGTCGGTACGGTGGCCGAAACGGTGAAGGAGCCGGGCGGTGTAAGAGCGCTTGCCGGCGGCACGTTCGCAGCTATCGGGTTGATGGATCATAAAGGCTTCGACACGACAGGCTTGCAAACCATCAAGGATAGATGCGCCGACGCAAATGCGGGTCTTGGAGTACTTCACATTGTGAATGTGCTTAATGACTTTGCAACAGGAAAGGCCCAGGTAAATACAACAGTTCTTATCAGCAAGATCTGCTTCTTAGTGAAAGATACGCTGACAGCTCTCGCTTTCTTAGAAAAGTGCGCACTCATTGCTGCCGGAACTGCTCAAAACTGTGTATCAAAGCTTACCGGCTGGACAGGTATTTCGCTTGCAGCGGAGTCTGTCGGCAAGACCTTTGAATATCATGGCTGGGCATTTAGTGCTGTACACCACCTTTCTGACTGGCAAAATGCGGCCTCTCAAGAGTCAAAAGAGACTCAAGCACCGGTTGGCTACTGGAATAGCTTAAGCAAGAATAGAGCGCTTGAATTAGCGCTTGACGCTACAAAGCTCCTTGGCATCGGCCTTATGAACTCGCCGCAGTTTAAAACACTTCAGTACTTAGCGTTTATCGGCCAATCGACGGTAGCGATAACACGGGGTGGTATAAAATATTTTGACAGCCGTGCAGCTCAAGCGGCTTGATTGCTGTGGATCAAGTAGGCGATAGCCAAAATACAAATCGAGGCAGCCCTGTGGGCTGCCTTTTTTTTCGCGAACAGTTCGCGGTCTTTTTAATGCTCCTTTTACTTGCTACTTTTGGGGCAGCCTCTTTTGCAAATAAGCACGCAAAATCCAAAATTCAGCCAAAAACCATCAAAATACAATGCATAGGAGAGTGTGAGGGCAATTGTACGATTGAACTGCCAACAGGTGTGCAGGTGGTAGACCTTCTCAACTCTGTAAAGCTAACCCGCGATGCCGATATCTCTAAACTGGTCTTAGAAGAGCGTCTAAAGAGGGATCAGCTCTTTATTATCCCTAAAAAAGGGGGGATGAGCCTCTATGTTACGGGAGCGGTAGAAAAGCCGGAATTACTTTTCGTACCAGAAGGCTTGCGTTTTAATCAGCTAAAGGAGTATCTTATTTTAGCTGATGATGCAGATGTTGGTGTTTTTCAGCGCCGTCGCAGAATACTTTGTGAAGGCGAAACCATCCATATTCCTGCAAAAAGCGATTTTATTGTGAGAAAGTAATTGTAGAAAAAAAGGCACTCTGGTAGCCTCTTCGTTTTAGTTTACATTTTTTGGGCATCTAAGGATTGCAATATGACAAAAAGTTTGATGGGTAGAAAGCGTGGCATGACTCAAGTCTTTGACGACAAAGGTAATGTTGTCACATGCACAGTAATACATGCAGAACCAAACGTAATTACGCAGTTAAAAACTGCTGCAAACGATGGCTATGAGGCACTTCAGCTCTCTTTTGAGGAAGTTAAAACAAAAGATCCTCGCACAATAGCAAATCGCGTGTCAAAGCCATTAATCGGCCACTTCCAAAAAGCAGGTGTCGAACCTCGACGCTTTATTTTTGAGGCGCGCGTTGAAAATACGGGCGACTATCAAGTAGGCCAAAAGTTAAACGTCTCCATTTTTGAAGGCGATAAGTTTGTTGATGTAACTGGTGTTTCGATTGGTAAGGGATACCAAGGTACTATTAAAAAATATAATTATTCTGGCGGTCCTGCATCTCACGGTTCAGGCTTTCACAGGCACGCAGGTGCAACAGGTATGCGCTCCACTCCAGGTCGCTGCTTCCCAGGCGGTCCAAGACCAAGCCATATGGGCGACGAGAAGGTAACTGTGCAAAACCTTCGCGTAGTTGCGATCGATGTGGAAAATAACCTCATCATCGTAGAAGGCGCAGTTCCTGGTGCGAAGAATGCTACTGTCGTCGTTAAAGATGCAGTGAAGAAAAGACAAGCTGCCAAAAAGAAATCACACAAATAGGAAGTTAAGCTGTGGCCAAGCAAGTAAAAACAACAACAGAAACTAATGCCGCCGAGGTTAGAAAAGTTAACCTGAAGGGCACCGAAGTTGGTAAAGTACAGGTAAGCGAAAAGCTTGCGACGGCAGAAGCCAACTCCCAAATGATTAAAGATTATATTGTCGCACTTAGAGCCAATGCTCGTTCGTGGAACGCCAATACAAAAGGTCGCTCGGATGTAAACCACTCAACGAAGAAGCCTCACGCCCAAAAGGGTACAGGTAACGCTCGTCAAGGTAGCCTTGCTGCAACGCAATATAAAGGCGGCGGCAGACCCTTTGGTCCAAAGACGAAGTACGACCAGCATGTCCACATCAACCGCAAAGAAAAGCAAGCAGCAATTCGCGCTCTCATCGCTGACAAAATTCAAGCAAATCAGTTTGTAGTATTAGAAAATCCTGAAATGACCCAGCCAAAGACACGTGAAATCCAAAACTTTTTGGATGCATGCAACCTTCCTGGCAAGACGCTCTTTTTAGGAGAAGGCAGCTTTGTAGATGTAACTGTTGACGATACAAATCACCGTTTTATGATTCCAAGCGACAAGCATGAAATCTTCAGAAAAAGCCTTCGCAACATACCAACCGCCTGCTTTAAACTTGTTTCTACTATTAGCGGCTACGATGTAATACTGGCAAATCATATTGTTATTACAGAAGCTGCATTTGATGAGCTTCAAAATTGGCTGGTAAAAGGATAAATAAATGAAACACAACAATCCATATCAAATTATTAAGCAACGCTACATCACTGAGAAGGCGAGCATGCTCGAAGGTCTTAAGGATGCTAAAAGCAATAAGTCGCTTTCACGCTGCGAAAACCCAAAGTATGTATTTTTGGTCGATCCGAAAGCCAATAAAACAGAAATTGCTGAAGCGCTTGAAGAGATCTATCGCGACAAGCACATTCGCGTAGTGGCAGTAAATACTATCAATGTTAAGCCAAAGCAGTACAACCGTCGTGGCCGCATGAATGCAGGCCGCAGCAATCTGCAGAAAAAAGCAGTTGTTACATTGGCAGTTGGCAACCAAATAGATGAAAGCTAGAGTATAAAGGAAACCGAGGATAAGGAAACTAGTTCTATGTTGAAAACATTTCGACCAAACACTCCAAGTAATCGCTGGCTGGTGCTCTCAGACAACGCGCAGCTTACAAGACTGCCTGGAAAAAGAGCGACAGTAAAGCCAACTAAGAAGCTTTTGGCCCGCAAAAAACGCACAGGCGGTCGCAACAATAACGGCCACATCACCTGCCGTCACCGCGGTGGAGGTCATAAAAAGCACTACCGTCTTATCGACTTTAAGCGCGACAAGCTTGATATCCAAGCAAAAATTGGCTCAATTGAGTACGATCCAAATAGATCAGCCTTTATCGCCCTTCTGAACTATGCCGACGGCGAAAAGCGCTATATCATCGCTCCTGTTGGTCTTCAAGCAGGCGATGTTGTGCTCTCGTCTGATGCGCATCCTATATTTACTCCAGGCTCAAGCACACGTCTTAAGTTTATGCCTGTTGGCGCTGTGATACACAATCTTGAACTTATTCCAGGAAAGGGTGCAAAACTGGTACGATCTGCAGGACTTTCTGCTCAGCTAATGGGCCGAAGCAACGGATTTGCCACAATTCGCCTCCCATCCGGAGAGATGAGAAGCGTAAACGAAGAGTGCCGAGCAACCTTCGGTGTCATTTCTAATGCTGAACACAACGTTCGCGTTGAAGGTAAAGCGGGAAGAAACCGCTGGAAGGGTATTCGCCCAACTGTTCGCGGTACTGCTATGAACCCGGTTGACCACCCGCACGGTGGTGGTGAAGGTAAGCACAACGGCTACATCCCACAAACACCATGGGCGAAAGCGACAAAAGGTTTACGTACTCGACATAAGAGAAAGACTACAAACCGATTTATTATTAAAGATCGTAGGGACTAAAAGTATGGCAAGATCATTAAAAAAAGGCCCATTTGTTGACCACCACCTCATGAAAAAGGTAGTGGATCTTAACAGCCGAAAAGAAAAAAAGACATTCAAGACCTGGTCCCGTCGTTCGATGATAGTACCAGAAATGATTGGTCACTCAATTGATGTATATAATGGCCGCAAGTTTATCACGGTATACGTTACCGAGAATATGGTTGGCCACAGGCTCGGAGAATTTTCTCCGACAAGGACCTTTAAGGGTCACCCATTGAAGAAAGCAGCATAAGGATTAGCAATGTCGGAACATAAAGCAATTACACGATTTATCCGAATCAGTCCAAGAAAAGCTCGGCTTGCTGCCGACCTTATCCGTGGACTTGGGGTACCTCAAGCAAGACTTCAGCTCGAGCATTGCGGTTTAAAAGGCGGCAAGCTTCTGATAAAGACGCTCAATAGCGCAGTCGCTAACGCCGAAATGCAGTCAGATGCTACAAGCGAAAAGCTTCGTGTGCAAGAAGTGCGTGTTGATGAAGGTCCACGTATGAAGAGAGCAAAGCCGAGAAGCCGCGGCCAAAGGCATCCTATTATTAAACGAACAAGTCACTTTACAGTTGTAGTTAGTACGCAATAAGGAGAATGTAATGGGTCAGAAAACAAATCCAGTAGGTTTTCGTCTTAGCCTCAATAGAGGATGGAAATCGCGATGGTATGCCAACAAGCAAGAGTTTGGAACGCTACTTCTCGAAGACAACAAGATACGTAGCTACTTGCTCAAGCAGCCAGCATGCCAAGGTACATCTGCCATTAGCATTCGCCGCATGAGTGATAAGATTGAGATTACGATTCATACAGCAAGACCAGGTCTTGTTATTGGTAAGAAGGGCAGCGAAATCGATACACTTCGCGCTGACCTCTCCAAGATGACCAATAAAGAGGTATGGATTGAAGTAGAAGAAATTAAAAGACCGGACCTCGATGCAAAAGTTGTAGCCGATGGTATCGCAAAGCAGCTTGAGCGTCGTATTCCTTTCCGCCGCGCATTGAAAAAAGCTATGCAGAGCGTGCTTGAAGCTGGCGGTGTAGGAGTTCGCGTGCAGGTATCTGGCCGTTTAGGCGGTGCTGAAATTGCACGTCGCGAGTGGTACAAAGATGGTATTATCCCACTTCAAACCTTAAGAACTGATATTGACTTTGCCTATGGCAGAGCTGAGACAACCTATGGCTCAATTGGTGTAAAGGTGTGGATCAACCGTGGCGAACAGCCAGTTGTACAACCAAGAGCAAAACAGGGTCAGGCAAAACAAGAGCAGCCAACTGCTGCCTAATTTTCGGAGTTAATAGATCATGAGCTTAATGCCAAAGAAAACAAAACATCGCAAGATGATGAAGGGCCACCTGACCGGCATAGCCAAGGGTGCAACTTTTGTCGACTTCGGCGATTTCGGAATTCAAGTTCTCGAGCGTGGCTGGATTACCAGCCAGCAGATCGAAGCTTGCCGTGTTGCAATTAACCGCTTCTTCAACCGTCGCGGTAAAGTATGGGTTCGACTCTTTCCCGATAAGCCAGTAACAAAAAAGCCGGCTGAAACTCGAATGGGTAAGGGTAAAGGTAACCTCGATCACTGGGTAGCCGCAGTGAAGCCGGGCCGAATCATATTCGAAGTGGCAAACGTACCTAAAGATGTAGCACAAGATGCTTGCCGTCGCGCTGCTGCAAAATTGGGCATTAAGACCCGCTTTGTTGAACGCGTAGAGAGAGTGTAGGAGAAATATATATGAAAAAAGCTAAAACTTTTCGCGAACAGAGCGATGCGGAGCTAAAAGCTCAAGTAGAAGATATGCGTAGAGATATTTTTAATTTGAAAAATGCGGTCTCTTCCAAGAAAGAAGATGTAAAACCTGCACAAATTCAGGTGAAAAGAAAAGACGTAGCGCGTATACTTACTGTTCTTCGTGAACGCGAACTTAAAGCAACAGCATAAAAACTAGAAGAGAGTTTATGGAAAACCAAATGGTAGAAAGACAATCACGCCGAAAGACAAGAAAAGGCATTGTCGTTTCCAATAAGATGCAAAAGACCGTCGTAGTACGTGTTGAAAGGACGATTCGTCACCCACGTTATGACAAAGTTATCACACGGTCTAAAAAATACTATGCCCATGATGAGTCAAATGCCGCCCGTGAAGGCGATGTTGTAAGCATTATGGAAACGCGTCCTATGTCAAAGCTAAAGCGTTGGCGCGTCGTAAACGTGGAACAGAAGCTTCAGAAATAGCTTACGATTTAACAGGGGACAAGGATTATGCTTCAGCAAGAAAGCAGACTAGAAGTAGCAGACAATACAGGTGCCGAGGAAATTGGTCTGTTTAAAGTATTACGCGGCTCAAAGCGTCGCTATATGGGCGTCGGTGATGTCGGTATTGGCAGCGTCAAGCGCGCAAAGCCAAACGGTACCGTCAAAAAGGGCGAAGTTGTTCGTTTCGTCGTCGTACGTACGAAGCGCTATATTCGCAGAAAGGATGGCTACCTTCGCTTTGACAAAAACAGCTGCGTTATTATCGATGATAAGGGCAACCCACGCGGAACCCGTATTTTCGGACCTGTTGCTCGCGAAGTTCGCGACAGAGGCTATGTAAAAATCGGATCGCTTGCACCGGAAGTTATTTAAAGGTTTAGAGATGAGAAATGTATCTAAAAAAATTCGTGCCGGTGACAAGGTTCTAGTAAGAGCCGGCAACTCGAAAGGGCAAAATGGAACCGTAATTCGCACCGTTGGTGACAAGGTGCTTGTTCAGGGCATTAACATGTGCAAAAAGCATGTAAAACGCTCACAGCAAAACCCAAAGGGTGGTGTTGTTGAGATGGAGCGCCCCATTCATATTTCGAATGTAGCTCCCTGTGATGATGCCGGACAGCGTCTTAAACTTGAGGTTGCAGTTGCAAAAGACGGTGACAAAGAGCTCGTTTACGATAATAATGGCAAGCCAACTGTATGGCGGTCAATGAAACGTTCTAAGGAATAGGTAAGAGAGTATGTCGAGACTTAAAAGCCGTTATACAAAGCTAGTACGGCCAGCACTTCAATCCAAGTTCAAGTATGAAAATACTATGATGGTGCCATCTTTGAAGAAGATTGTCATCAGTATGGGTATTGCCGAAGCGTCAAAAGATAAAAACGCGATTATCGACTGCGTAAATGAAATTACGCTTATCGCCGGCCAAAAACCTATCACAACACGTGCTAAGAAGGCGATTTCAAACTTCAAGCTTCGTGAAAATCAGGCTATCGGCTTAAAAGTTACGCTTCGCGGACAGAGAATGCTTGACTTTTTAGATCGTTTTTGTAATATTGCTGCTCCTCGCATCCGCGACTTTCGTGGATTTAGTGCGAAAGCCGATGGAAGAGGCAACTATTCGCTAGGTCTTGAAGACCAGATGATCTTTCCGGAGTTGAATCTGGATAAGGTGAAGCGAGCGCAAGGTATGAACATCACGTTTGTTACTTCAGCTCAAAAAGATGAAGAGTGCATTGAGCTTTTAAGGCTCATGGGCATGCCATTTAAAGAAATGCAAGTCGTAGTGCCGGAATGGCATGACATTCAGGGAGAAAAACAATGAGTTTCAACGATCCAATCAGCGATCTCTTAACTCGCATCCGTAACTCTTGCAAAGCAAAACATCGCTTTGTAGATGTACAGTGGAGCGTTTTAGTACAAAATATTGCTCAAATTTTAAAAGATGAGTCGTTTATAGAGCACTTCCTCGTGAAAACTGAGGGTGGAAAGAGCTTTATGCGTATTTTCTTGCGCTACGGCGAAAATCGCGAGCCAATCATTCGCGGTCTTACCCGCTTGTCAAAGCCGGGCCGTCGCCGTTATGTTGGCTATAGCGACATTCCACGCGTCTTTAACGGTCTTGGAATTTCAATCATGACCACCTCAAAAGGTGTTTTAGCCGGATCAGAAGCTCGAAACCGCAAAGTTGGCGGCGAGCTGTTGTGTAACGTTTGGTAAAGGAACTATATCATGTCTCGCAAAGGAAGATCACCTATTACTCTGCCAAAAGGCGTTGAAGTAAAGGTTCAAGGAAATGAAATTATCGTAAAAGGTCCCAAAGGCACATTGCAGCAGGCGCTTATTCCTGGTGTTGCGCTTTCCGTGGAAAATGACATTGTGACAGTTGCTGTTACAAGCGACGCTCGTGAGCTAAGAAAGTTCCACGGCCTCTACCGCGCATTAGTCAACAACATGGTTGTTGGTACGACGCAAGGTTTTGAAACGAAGCTTGAAATGATCGGCGTTGGTTACCGTGCTGCGGTACAAGGGCATATGCTCGACCTTCAGGTTGGCAACTCGCACCCGACACAGCTTGCAATCCCTGCCGGCATTGCCGTAAAGGTTGAGAAAAACTCTAATATTTCCGTCACAGGAATAAACAAACAGGCCGTTGGCCAGTTTGCCGCACAAATTCGCGCCCACAAGAAGCCGGAGCCTTATCAAGGCAAGGGCATTCGCTATGAAGGCGAGTATGTACGTAAGAAGGCCGGAAAGGCTGCTAAAACTGCTAAGAAGTAGTAAACAAGATACAGGTTAGAAATGGAAAATAGTCAGACAAAAAATTCCCGCTCAAAAGCAAGAAGAGCGATGCGCGTTAGAAAGTCGGTCCAAGGCACGCTTGCAAAGCCAAGAATGTGCGTTGTAAAGACAAACAAGCACATACAGGTGCAGTTGATCAACGATGAAGAGGGCAAAACCCTTGCGTCGCTTTCTACCAATTCAAAAGAATTGAAGAAGAATGACCAAATGAAGAAAAATAAAGCCACTGCTAAGATTCTTGGCGAGCAGATTGCCGATAAAGCAAAAAAGCTTGGAATTTCTGAAGTCGTTTTCGACCGTGGTCCATTTCGATATCATGGTATTTTAGCTGAACTCGCCGATTCTGCACGAGCAGGCGGCCTACAGTTTTAAACATAAATTTATATAGGCTACATAAAACACATGGCAAGACAGGAAACAGGAAGACAGGATTCGCGAAGACAAGACTCAGGAAAGCGCGAGCAATCTGACATTATGGAAAAGGTGCTCTACATCAACCGCTGCTCAAAGACTGTAAAGGGCGGAAGAAAGATGAGCTTTTCAGCACTTATCCTCGTAGGCGACGGCAAAGGCCGCGTAGGCTACGGCTTTGCAAAAGCAAACGAACTGACCGAAGCGATCCGCAAAGGCGGCGAGCTTGCCCGCAAAAACATGCAGAAAATCACGATGGAAGGCACAAGCATTCCTCATGATATGTGGGTAAAGTGGGATGGTGCAGTTCTCTTTATGCGTCCTGCTCCTCAAGGTACTGGAATTATCGCAGGTTCTAAGGTTCGCGCCGTTCTTGAATATGCCGGTGTAAAAGATGTTATGGCAAAGAGCTTAGGCTCTAGCAACCCAATTAACCAAGTTCGCGCAACATTTAAAGCGCTTGCTAGTATGAAAACACGCGAAGCAGTACTTGCTGCTAGGAGAGAAGGCTAATGGATCTACAATCACTTAAAAACACAACTCGTCCATACAAGCGAAGAAAGCGCGTCGGACGCGGCATGGGCTCAGGCCTTGGTAAGACTTGTGGCCGCGGTCACAAAGGTGCTGGAAGCCGCGCAGGCTACAAGACAAGAGCTCGATATGAGGGCGGTCAGCTTCCACTTTATAGAAAACTACCTGGACGCGGATTTTCCAACGCACGTTTCCAAAAGAAACTTGATGCTATTAACCTCGGCGAAATTAATGAGCTTTTTGCTGATGGCGATCTTGTAAACCTTGAATCACTTAAAAAAGCAGGCTACGTAAAGACTGCTTCACACGGTATTAAGGTGTTATCAGAGGGCGAACTTACTAAAAAAGTTCGTATCGAAGCAAATGCGATGTCAAAAAAGGCCGAAGAAAAACTCAAGAGCGCTCAGATCCAGTATACTATTGTCTGAGACTAGCGACTAAGGAAATGTGAATATGTTTACAACGCTATCGAAAATATTTCAAGTTCCAGAACTGCAAAAGAAAATTGTCTTTACGCTGATGCTACTTCTTGCCTATAGAATAGGCGTGTTTATTCCTGTACCGGGCATAAACGGAGAGGTGGCGCTTTCTTACTTTAGGGAAGCAACCGGCGGCGGACAAAACCTCTTTCAGCTTGTTGACATATTCAACGGCGGTGCATTTTCTCAAATGACAATCTTTGCTTTGGGAGTAGTTCCCTACATTTCTGCTTCGATCATTTTACAGCTGCTTGTAGCGCTTATTCCATCGCTGCAGCGAGAAGTAAGAGAAAACCCAGAGATGGGACGACGCAAAATCAATCGCTGGACACGCTATGGAACGCTCGTACTTTCGTTCTTACAAGCAACCCTATTTGCAAAATATGCCCATCAGATCAACATGTCCAACCCTGGTATCATCTCTCCAGATCTTCTTGGAGTGCAGGCATTTGGTATTTCATGGCTCTTTTATGCCATTATGATCACCACAATGACAACCGGCACTATGTTTTTGATGTGGATTGGCGAGCAGATCACTGAAAAGGGGATAGGCAATGGCATGAGCCTTATCATCACCGTTGGCATCCTTTCCAGCCTGCCATCAACTATCGGACTTATCGTCCACCAGCTTAACTTAGATAGCCCAGAGGCAGGTCAGCTTTCCTTCTTCTCTCTACTTGTGCTCTTCAGCCTCTTCGTCCTTGTGATTATGGCTACCATCTATATCACGCAAGGCCAGCGCCGCATACCACTACAGTATGCTCGACGCGTTGTGGGCAATCGTGAAGTGCAGGGGATGGGCTCATCTTATATCCCACTTAAGGTAAACTATGCAGGCGTAATCCCTGTTATCTTTGCCTCATCGCTTCTTATGTTTCCGGCGACTATTGGCCAGTTTGTAGGCCTTGGAAACTGGTTTGGCGTTGTTGCAAATGCGCTGTCGCCTGGATCTAGTCTCTATATAGTAACCTATATGCTCCTTATCATCTTCTTCACTTACTTCTGGACAGCAACACAGTTTCGTCCTGACCAGATCGCATCCGATATGAAGAAGAATGGCGCGTTTATACCAGGAATCCGCCAAGGCAAACATACCCAGGAATACCTGGAAGCGACAATGAGCCGCATAACACTTATTGGTGCACTACTACTTGCCACGTTGGCTGTATTGCCCCAGATTATTGGAAGCATGATGAACGTTTCATCTGCTATTAGCTACTTTTTAGGTGGTACTTCTCTTCTTATTTTAGTTGGCGTAGTTCTCGATACCATGAAACAGATCGAGAGCCATCTTTTAATGAAACGCTACGATGGTTTCATGAAAAAGGGGCGCGCTCGCGCATAACATTTGAAGAAAAAGACTGAATTGTTTATAATTTTCTCACATTTTTAATATCGGAGAGAGCAATGGCTCGAATTCTTGGTGTAGATATACCAGACAACAAAAGACTAGAAATAAGCCTCACCTATATCTTTGGGATAGGGTTGAGCACTTCACATGAAATCATGGCAAAGCTTAAGCTTAACCCTGACATGCGAGCAGGTAAGCTTACTTCTGATGACATTGCACGTTTGACGAGCCTTATTCAGACAGAATATATCGTTGAAGGTGACTTGAGAAGACAAGTACAAAATAACATTAAACGCCTTGTAAGCATTCACTGCTACCGAGGTATGCGACATCGCCTAGGCCTGCCTGTGCGCGGTCAGCGTACACGTACGAACTCTCGTACAAGAAAGGGACCGCGTAAGACGGTCGCAGGTAAGAAGAAAGCACCACAGGGTTAAGAAACAGCAGAACAGCAATAGCAAATAGGAGTTTAGGACTTGAGCACAAGTAAACCCACGACGGTTAAAAAGACAGTCAAGACAAAGAAAAAGATTGCACGAACAGTGCCAATAGGCATTGCTTTTGTTAAGGCAACTTTTAACAACACAATCATCGCAATCACAGATCAGTCAGGTCAAGTAATTGCTTGGTCATCTGCTGGTAAGTCTGGCTACACAGGGTCTAGAAAGTCTTCTGCTTTTGCAGCTACTGTTGCGGCCCAAGATGCAGCCAAAGTTGCCATGAATATGGGTATGAGAGATATCGAAGTTAAATTAAAAGGTCCAGGTGCCGGTCGCGAGCCAGCTGTTCGCGGTCTTCAGAGCGCAGGCCTTAATGTAACCATTATATCAGATGACACCCCGGTTCCGCACAACGGATGTCGTCCACGTAAGCGACGCAGAGTGTAAAAAATTAATTTGGAGAGAAGTACATGTTGGTGAAATTCGGCAAACTTGAAAAGCCTCGAAAAATTGTTGTTGAGGAAGAATCGCTTACGCCGACATTTGCACGTTTTATCGCAGAGCCTTTTGAGCGTGTGTTTGGCCATAGCCTTGGCAACGCTCTTCGCCGTATTCTGCTTTCATCGCTTGAGACGCCCGGCATTATTTCTGTGCGTATCGAAGGGGTGCCGCATGAGTTTATGGCGGTAGATGGTATTGTCGAAGATATGACAAATGTCATCCTCAACTTTAAGGGAGCAAAACTTCGCCTGCTTCCATCGGATGAGACGGATACAACTCGCGAAACACGTATCGTATCGAGCCTATTAGATATCACGCAAGATGATCTAGATAAGCATAAGGGTTCTATCGAAGTAAAACTAAAAGATGTTATTCAAGATAGCATCTTTGAAATTGTCAACCCTGAGCTTAAGCTCTTTACTGTGACGAAGCCGACCAAGCGTCAGATTGACGTTCGTATAGGCTTTGGTCGCGGCTATGTGACATCTGAAAGACATGTTATACCACATAAAGTGGTAGATGAAATTGTTGTAGATACAGCCTTTTCGCCAGTAACTTTAGTAAACTATTTTGTTGAAAATACTCGTGTGGGCCAAGATACAGACTTTGACCGTCTTGTTCTTGAGATCACAACTGATGGTCGCTTAACACCGGCTGAAGCACTTTCGTTTGCAGCGCAAATCTGCATTAATAACTTCGAAGTGTTTGGCCAGATTAAAGCGCACGACCTCACATTTGAGTCGCCAACAAAAGAGGGCCAGACAGATGACGATGAGCTGCTGGATAAGCTTGCTCTTCGCATTGATGAAATCGAACTTTCCGTTCGTTCAACAAACTGCCTGGCATCAGCAAATATCGACACTATTGCTGAACTTGTCTGCATCCCTGAGAAGAAGATGCTCGAGTTCCGTAACTTCGGTAAGAAGTCGCTTAATGAAATCAAAGCGAAGCTTCAGGATATGAATTTAGGTCTTGGCATGGATCTCTCACATTTCGCCATCACCTTTGACAATGTCAAAGAAAAGATGAAAGAACTGTTAGACCAGCGCAAGCAAAAGAAAGATAAAAAGAAAAAGTAAGCCAAAAGTAGTAGGATTATGAGACACGCAAAAAGTAGTGCTAAACTTAGCAAAACCTCAAGTCACCGTCGCTGTATGTTTGCCAACATGCTCAAATCGCTTGTATCAAGCGAAAAGATCGTGACTACAGTGCCCAAAGCAAAAGAACTCAAGCGTTTTGCTGACCAGCTTATCACGCTTGCCAAGAAAAATACACTCGCCTCTAAGCGCGAAGCTATCGGCTGGCTGATGGTCCGCTATAACACGCTTACCCCAAAAGAGGCAAGAGCTGCCAAAGGTGGCGACAAGAGTTCTTATAATAACGACCGCCTGGTCATAGATAAGCTCTTCGCCGTTCTCGCCCCACGCTTTGAAAAGCGCCAAGGCGGCTACACCCGCATTATGCGCCTTCCAGAGCGCCGCGTCGGCGACAACACCCAAGAGTGCATCCTCCAGTACCTCGAAGACTAATCTCTCAAGTATTGAAGCCTCTCCAGACCGTGTTTAGGTAAACCCCCTAAACACGGTCTTATTTTTTTGACTACACATTACGAGTTAATTTTGCGATGCCTGCTATGCCAACAGCAGCATCCATAAGAGTTATTGAAATCATAGAAGCGATAGGGGACAAATGCTTTGCATTGCCTAGGGATGATAGAAAATTAGTTGCAGAATGGAAAAGCATAGTGGGTCCAATTGAGCCTGTAGCTTCCTTTAAAATTCCCAAGGCGAGTGCTCCAGTGACAAGATGGGTAATCGAGTAGGCGTTTAATAATGCTGAGGGATTTTTAAATGAATGCGTTGCCACAAAGAGAGGTGCCACTATAAAAATTCGAAAGATTGCTTGCGTCTTTTTTTCATCTTTTGTTGCCTCTCTTCCTCGAATAAGTCGATACCCATAGTGCTGTATTTTTTCGATTCCACCTTGGTAAAGCAACCGAAAGACCACCTCTTCATGAATTGGCGCCCAAACCATTGAGCTGTAGGCATCTTGAAACTGCGTTCCTAGAAGACCCTGAGTTTGCAAAGCCGCTCTATGAATAAACTCCGATGCAGCGGCAATATACCCTGCTTCGCGTAATGGTGAAGGAATACTCCCCACTACTTTTCCTGCATAGTATCCAGTCGCACTAATAAATCGTGTAAATACTCCTTCCGAAGGTGAACTAACCATAATTTCTCCGTTAAAATAAAACTTATACCATATAGGGTCTTTTTAATTCAATTAAAAACATGGTCAGACCTGGAGTGTTGACTTAATTCGAATCGCATGCGCAGCAGGCTAAGAGCAGACATTATAGTAATTTTCAGTTCTGAAGGAACGGATTAATAATAGCCCACGGTGTAGCCCCAGAGGGGCAAACCGTGGGTAGCGGTAGAAAATAGAAAAAAGTCGCGTGAGCGACGGATTAAGCCGTCGCCTCGAGTTTGGACATTTGCACGCACGTTATTCAGTCTAGTCGCCCTGGCGGGCTCCATTTATTCCTCGTGCATACCCACAGCTCCCTTCGGTCGCTATGGGCTATAGGCACTCGCCCTTACGGGCTCTTGCCCAATGCAGCCTCAGAATAGCCCGTAGGGCGTTTGCCTATAGCCCATAGCGACCGAAGGGAGCTATGGGTATGAACGAAAATCAGCCCCAGAGCCCGGCAGGGCGACTGAATATAGAGAGGGGCAAATGGCCAAACTCGAGGCGACGGATTAAGCCGTCGCATGCGCGACTTGATGTTTTTTCTGTGCCCACACCCACGGTTTGCACCTCCGGTGCCACACCCACGGTTTGCACCTCCGGTGCTACACCGTGGGCTATTATTACACCGTTCCTCCGGAACTGAAAATTACTATCATAGCGACCCAATATTTCTTCAGATAAGGTGAGCAAGGCTTTAGTTTAAATCACTCAATTTCACCCAAGCCCTCCTCTACATCATTAACCAGTGCAAGCTGTGCTAGCTGCTCAGCGATTGGTTCTACCTGGTCTCTAAGCTCTACCTGCGCTAATTTTTGTTTGAATAGCTCGAATGTTTCTAACTGCTGTGGGGTGAATTTCGTAAGAATATCTTCACTGAGATAGCCCATTGTTTTTCGACAACGATCTGGTAGGAAGATGTCTTCTGAATCAACTGTTAGGATATAGAGAAGCCAGTCGTGCATGAGAACGGGATTGGTTCTGATTTTGTCTAGTAAGGATAGTACATGAGACTCGAGATCGAACACGTTTAGTTCAGGCAACTTCTGAAGAAGATGGAGCAACGCTCTTACATGTTGAGCAAAAGTCTCCTGATCATCGCCGTAGTTACTTGTGCAGACAAGATTGGTCATGGTCATAAAGGCGTATAGGCAACTCGCTTGATCTAGTGAGTGCACGCAGATAAGATATAGGAGTCTAAAGTTTTTCTTTGAATAGGGCTGGTTGTAAGACAGCGGATGAACTTTTGCCTCTTCTGCCTTGCAAAGATCCCTTATTTGGTTTCTATATAGCTGTTTTATAAGCATTGCAACATCTTGGTCATCAAGCTCATCAAAAACATCGGAGTCGAAAATTATGTTAAAGATGGTGCCTGTAAGTTGTTCATAACTTTTTTTATATTGAGTTGTCTCATGGCTTAATAGAGCCTTGATGAGTGAGCGGACAAGAGCCACGCGTTTTGGCCTGTACTCAGGCTCTTTTGGGCAAAAGAGTGCAAGTCTTGCTATCTTTTCAAACGTAGGGACGAGCAGGGGAAGCGCTAGAAAATTGCCTGGAACCGATTCAAACCAAGGGATGTGGGAAGGAGGCACCGGATCGGGAGCCGAATGGTGATCGATAAGCAGTTGCAATCTCGTGATATAGCTAATGTAATTGTCCTCGGTAAGCTTTGCTCGGTTGCCAGTAATGAGCAGGTCGACCATGTACCTAAGGCAGTTTCCTGCCAGGCGTCGAGTAGATTTACTTCCCTCGTATGAAGTTTCAGGGCTTTGTCGCACCATCTCTTTATAAATAGAGTGCATAGCGTGCAAGTACTCTCCCTGGAGACGAATGGCTTGCCGCCTTCCTGGGTCGCCCTCATCGTGGCCTAAAAAGAGCGAATTTGGGAGAACTATTGCGGTGAGTAGGTCTTTTACGTGCCCACTTAGCACCATAGGATGTTTCCGGATTGCATCAAGAAGTGTTTTTACAAGCAATTGAAAATGGTTTGCAGGGTCGATTGGGCCCTGTAATTGCGATGAGATAATGGCCTTCATCTGCTCGGTGAGCAGTGTTAGAGCGTTATTTGCATTTACCTCTTTAATTTTTTCTTCAATGGCATATAGCCTAAAGTTATTTAGCTCAGAGAGGTATCGTCTTGTGCCAACATCATCTTCATCTTGTCCGATTGCTCTAAGAAGCCCTGCTATCCTGGCTTGAGAAAAGCAGCTTTTTGCCCGCACCTTCTGGAGGAGCGACAAGACACACGCTTGGTGCGCCTCATATAGGGGGCTTTTTTCTGGTATTGCAGCAACAAATGCATGTACGATTTGATATGAGACCTCAGTTATTGGATGATACTCCACAAGGTTGCGGATCTGTTGTATCGCAAAGTTAAAAAGATGAACCTCCTCCTCAGGGCTTTTTGCAGCAATGGCTCGCGCCATGCATATCTCTACCCATCTTGATACCGCGGAAGAAAATGGCCATGTTTCTATAAGAGGCCTGCCTTCCGTCGAAACAGGTACAGCAATGACAGATCCTACGAGTGAATCACTGTCTACCGGCTTGCCTGTAAGTGCCTGGCTGTAGAAGCGAGCTGTCATTGCTGGTTGGTAGAAGGTGGCGGAAATGGTATCCTTGCCTGGGTTTGGAAAAACAGATGAAAGGATGCTAGCAAAGAAGCGTTTTGTTATATCGCTCCAGCCATGATACTGCATAATACAGACAAAAAGTTCTAACCGAAGATCTCTATAGTCAGGAACCTGGGTTTCTATTTTTTTGGCGACTTCTTCAGATATTTCCATGTCTAAGGTGAGAGCTCTTCGGTGGTTGCTTGGATCCTTAGACGCTATGCAGGCAAAAAGAAACCGCTTATAAGCAAGTGCGTGAGCCGGAAGAAGAGTCTTGTGATTATGTTCAAAGATTTCCAGTAAGATCCCGAGATTTGAAGAGTGCATGATAAGCGTTTTGATAACAGTATCAGCGGCACTATTTTTGCCTACTGCCTCCCTTGCAGCCGGCCACAATGCCTCCTGAATGTCAATTGACGGGTGGAAAGAAAAGGTGCTTAGGGCAAAATCGGTGAATCTGCTTCCCATAATAAAAGGCAGTAGGCGCAACAGTGTCGTTTCAGCAGCTCTGCGCGTAAGAAGTGGCAGTAGCCGTAAAAGTGTGCTCTCAGAAACTGCCTGCACCTGCTCGCTTATCGCCACCTGAAAAAAATCGGTAAGATTTGCAAGATTTTCCGGGTCGCCTACGCTGTCAACTGCTTGGCAGGCAAGTCTCGTAGATTCTACCTTGTCAGCTGCAGCGCAAAGGCCAAGCAGCTTGTCAATGAGCGGTTTTCTTTCAGCCTCGTCTGTCAGGGCGTTAAGCCATCCGTAAGCAAGAGTTCTATATCTTTGCGTAGGATCACACTTCCGATCTCTTGCCAAAAGGCCGATCCAGACAGAGAGTGCAGAAGTAATAAAAGACTTGTCAACAAAGAGTTGTTCAAAAAATGGCAAATCTTCTAATAAAATAAGCGTGGATGTAGTACTTAGCCAGGGTGAATTGTAAAATATTTTTTCCCAAACTGCTCTATTCTTCTCGCGGCTTCGGAAGAGTTTGCATATGTTTTCAGCCAAATCGTCCGGCACTAAGTCCCCCTCACCCTGGTCTAAAATTATTTCAGTCGGGGTTTTTTTCGCTCTTTCGAGTGCCCCCATGTGTGCTTTTGGCTGCTCTTCCTCTGGAAAGCTCCGGACGATGCGTATCTGTAGATCTGTCTCAAAGCTTGGGGGAATAACTCCAGCTTTAGAAAGCGTAAAGTAGCGCTTTCGTTCTGCTTGCGTTGCCCTTGGAAGGCCCTCTAGCCATGTACTACAGGCGGCTTTATTATTAGAGGCTGCAACAAGCTTTGCCCAGCGACTACTTTTACACACTTCAAGCCACATGAGCGTTTTTGTACTTTCAT
Organism: uncultured Chlamydiales bacterium; assembly: GCA_963826935.1. Lineage (GTDB taxonomy): Bacteria > Chlamydiota > Chlamydiia > Chlamydiales > FEN-1388 > SZAS-7. The sequence continues at coordinate 1,445,731 of CAWGYH010000002.1, forward strand.
GTGATCTTTCAAGCCACCTCTTTACCTGATCCTCCGTTACATGCTCTAAAAGATCGGCTACAAGGCGATGTCCATCAGAAAACTCTGTGACATACCCTGCTCTAAAAGCAACATGGCCCTTAAGGTCTAATAGAAGCTCTTTTCCAACCTCTTTATAGGTATTATGAGAGAGCAGCTCTTTAATCAACGTCTCTATGCGGTTAAATCCTTCCGGCAACGTAAGGCCAAAGAGTTTTAATGCCTCTCTTATTTCACTGCTGTTCCTTTGAATTGCCTCTTTCAGGGCATCCTTTAGTAGCGATGGCTCCAGTGTGCTTAAAAGAAGGCGAGTAAGGAGGGGCTCTTCTTTTAGACTTGGCCGTTCAGTTTGTAGGTGTGGTCTTTTTACCTGGGAAAGGCTGCTAATAAGGGCTTTTAGAATATGTTCAATGTCTGAGATGTATCGAAATGCCGTAAGAGATTCTTGTAAATTAAAGGGCACCTCAAAGTCGCATATTCGCCCGGAGCTTACTTCTGAAAAGGAAAGTACCGTCTTGTCAAGATGCACTCGCCTGGATACCTTTAGAGAGCCGCTCGCTTCCCGCGTTGTACAGGCTATGCCAACTACAGTTAAAACGTGCTCTAGCTCTTTGTGGCTGTGTTGCTCAAGAAACGATGCACAGGCGTGCCAAAAGCCCTTTGTAGGGTCGATTTCTTTTAATGAATCTGTTGGTTCTCTTCCAAGCTGGTTCAAAAATAGCCTGCTTTGCACAGCCTGCAGCTCGTCGCTATATCCGGAAATAGATTGTTCTACTTCTAAGGCATGCTCGTCAATGTTATAGCCCCTCATAAAGTACGCAAAGATATCTTCAGGAAAGGCAACCTTCCGGTCATCTGGGATACAAACTCTTCTCAGTAGATTGTCAGAACACCATTCTTTGCCAAGATTATTATCTATAACGGAATGTCTTCCTCCATCCAGATCAAGCCGAAACTGCATAGCTTCACAAACGGCTGTATAGGGGGGCATAGACTCATCAACAAATGCAAACCGCACTGTAAGGCCATCACGAGAGCGAAATATTTGAGGCAGCTCGAACGATAGGCTTGCACTCTTTTTCCTACACCAGATCGTGATGTTCTGAGCCGCGAGGCTGCAGTCCTGTTTAACAAGATCAAGCGCATCTTGAAATGAGCCCTCTTCAAAGCCCTTTTGAAAAAACATCGATGCAAAAAACTCCCACCCAAGAAGCCTTTTTACGTCCTGTCCACCAACAAGCAGCTCAGTGCACGATCGGGAAAAATAAAGATCGCGAATGACCGTCTCTAAACGCGTCCCATCTTCTGAAACGGCTGCAAGAAACGCGCTAAGATCAGGGCTAAAGTCATCTGTAGCCAAGCATGGGTTTGCATTTACTACGGCGGCTTGGTCAACACCTTGCTGAGCAACCACTGGATTAAATTTTTCAACAGGAGTCATAAATTGTAAATCCTTAGGTAAAGATGGAAGAATTTACAAAGATAAACAAAAAAAGTCGAGTTTAAATGTGATTAGTTTTAGATAAGTGGTTTGGCTTGCTTTGTCCAATTTAGCATTTGATCATAAAGGAGGCTTTCAAATTAAGTGATGATGGGGTATCAATTTAGGTCGGTATGGCAATCGATTCTTTAATGATTGAAACACAGAGGAACAGAGTACACAGAGAGGGTCTATGGAGAACAATCAATTAACTCAGGCAATAATCGGGGCTGCTATCGAGGTTCACAAACGACTTGGACCAGGGTTGCTTGAGTCAGTATATCGAGTATGTTTGACATACGAGTTGAGAAAGGGTGGATTTAACGTAGTAGTAGAAAAACCTGTCCCCGTATTTTACGATGACGTACAACTTGAATGCGGCTTCCGGGCTGACTTGTTAGTCAATAAACAGGTTGTGGTAGAGCTGAAAGCCAAAACGGCAGTTCATCCTGTTGATAAGGCCCAGGTACTTTCTCATTTGCGATTGCTGAATTTACGAGTGGGATTACTGATCAACTTTCATGAAGAGAGATTAATTGATGGTATTCATAGAATCATACACGGATTTTGAGCTGAATGCCTTACAGAAATGGGTGTACAAAATATGAAACACAGAGGCTCGAGAGGAATACAAAAATAACATATTTTATATCTGTTTTTCGTCCTGTTTTTTGTTTTTTTGCATTTCTCTGTGTTCTCTGTGCCTCTGTGTTTTAAAATTTTTTGCTCGCACTCTTCTCAAACAGCACGGTTTGTGACTAGATGGATATGGTAAGAGGAGCTTCCGACTGCGATTTCGCTCTCTGTCTCCTTTTCTTTCCACGCCTTTGAGGGGACGTCGTAGTAGCTAAAGGCTCTTTCGTCCAAAGTGACCGTGACTCGTTTTGTCTCTTTTGGGTTTAAAAAGACTTTTGTAAAGCCTTTGAGTGCTTTATCGACATATACTTGGGCAACTTCAGCTCCTGCTTTTGAGCCGGTATTTGTAATGTCGAAGGAGACCGTTTTAGCAACTACTGCAAGATTTGCATAGCTGAAGGTGGTGTAGGAGAGGCCAAAGCCGAAGGCAAAGAGCGGCTCGATCCTGTTTTTTATGTGGTGGCGATAACCTATAAAGGTGCCTTCAGAGTAGGCGACGCGCCGCGAACCATCTTTATCGTGATAGCTTGAATAGGTGGCCGAGTCCTGCGGCCTCTTTTCGAAGGTTACGGGGAGCTTGCCGGAGGGTGAGACTTTGCCAAAGAGGATGTCTACAAGCGCATTTTGCCCCTCTTGGCCGGGATACCAGGCATACAGAAGGCCCTTTACTTGGCCAAGCCATCTTTTCATATCTACATTGCCGCCGGCACTCATGATGACGATTGTGCGGGGGTTTACTGCGGCCACTTCGGCAATAAGAGAGTCTTGATCTAGCGGAAGCGTTAATGTGCGGTCCCAATCTTCGCCCTCATATTCATGGCCAAAGCCTGCAAAGATAAGAGCGATATCGCTTGAGGCAGCAGCTTCGCATGCCTGCTCTATAGAGCGATTTTTGCCGTGGGAGAGGCCAAATTCGATGCCTTGGGGGCCATGCTCTACAAAGTACTCCACACAGATTTTATACTGCTTGCCCTCCTGCAGGGGCAGGGTTTTATGTTCAAAGAGTGAGCTGGACTTTTCGATGAGGGGGATGTCATTAACAAAAAGGCGAAAGCCGCCTGCGCCTGAAAGGTAGAAGGTGTGATCGCCGGATTTTTCGGCACTGTAGTAGCCGGTCCAGCGAGCAGAGTAGTGGTTTACTGGCCCGCCATTTCTATAGCTTTTTTCTTTAAATTTGAATTTGATGGCAGGGTCGTGGCGCGTAAGGGCCGGGCTGCCTGATAGGTCAATATTGTCAAAGTACTGGCCGATAAAGCCTGTTTCTCTGCCCTCAGGGCTTGTGGTTACTTTGGGAGAGTGGAGATCGGGCACCCCTTTTGCGTAGTAGATGTCGCAATCTTCACCAACAAAGTCGCTTATGGCTCCAAGGTAGCTTGCATGGGGGTGCGCTGTAAGATCGGAACTTCCGCCACCGCGAGGAATAGCGGTAAGGGCGCAAGGGCCAATTACGGCGATGCTCTTTATTTTTTGCTGATCTAAGGGCAGAACAGCTTCATTTTTTAAGAGCACCATGCTCTCTTGAGCCATTGTGCGTGCGATTTGCTGGCCTTTGTGGTTAAAAAGAGAGTCCCTAAACTCCGTCTGGCTCGAATCTAAAAAGCCAAACGTAATAAGGACGCGCAAGATCCGCCGCACCTTGTCATTAATGGTTTCAACAGAGACTTTGCCGCTTTGGATTGCACTAAAGAGCGTTTCTCTGTTCATATAGGCTGCGTAGGGCATTTCAAGGTCAAGTCCGCTATTTGCCGCTTCTATGCCGTCGTGGGTTGCTTCCCAGTCAGATATTAGTATGCCGTTAAAGCCCCACTCATTTTTTAAAAGGTCGATGTTGAGCGCTCTATTTTGCGTCATCTGCACGCCGTTTACAAGGTTGTAGCCTGCCATAACGCAGCCTACCCTGGCTTCAGTAACTGCTGCTTCAAAGGGGGGAAGGTAAATCTCGCGCAGCGTCCTTTCGTCTAGATCCGAGCTTACGTGGTGGCGGTTCCATTCCTGTTCATTTGCAACAAAATGTTTTATGCACGCCACTACATTTTGGCTCTGAATGCCTGAAATCAGGTTAACTGCCATTCGAGAGGTGAGGTAGGGATCTTCACCCAAATACTCAAAATTTCTTCCGCAAAGCGGGGAGCGTGCTATATTTATGCCGGGAGCAAGAAGTATGTGCACGCCTCGAGCTCGAGCATCGGCGCCCATCATTTTTCCCATCTCATGGGCAAGCGCTACATTAAAGCTGCTTGCAACGTTAACGCCTGCCGGATAGGCGGTCGATGTTCCATCCTTTCGTACACCTGAGGGCCCATCGGCAATAGAAATTTCCGGAATCTTCAGGCGATTGATGGCGCGAATATAAAAGGCGTTATGTCCGCCTATATAATCAATCTTTTCCTTAATGGTCATCTGCGACAGAATATGTTCAACTCTTGCTTCAACAAGATCATCATTTGCCTGCATCTGGCCCCATATCGTGAGAAAACATAGTAACATTTTTTTCATAAACCTTCTTTTCTCACATTTAAGGAATTTATGCAAAAAAAATGTTACACGGCCTTTGAATCAGGTGGCCAGCTCACTAAGCATGGTTTTCCACACCTCTTGTCGAAAGGCTTCGTAGGGGGAAAGAGTCTGAACGAGGTTATAGAAGGCGGAGAGGGTTTGGGCTGTTGCCAGCGACTCTTCCCACAAAAATTCGGGGTGGAGGCCGCAAAGGACCGCTTTTCCCTCCTCTACTTGGCAGGAGATGATGCAGCTTCCTTCGTAGGGCTGCTGGTAGCGGCCAAGCACCTTTGTTGTGGGGGTGTCTTCGTGAATGTCAAAGCTGCAGCCGCCCTGGTAGTAGCAGATGCCTTCTTGAGACAGAAGGTCGACTTTTGCTGCAAGTGCTGCTTGCAGCGAAAGGTAGTTGCTTGAGCGGTTGATCGGGCCCGTGGCAGTACCTTGGTAAAAGGCGAGCGGGCGGCTTTTTTTGATAGTCTGGGCGCCATTTTGGCAAAATATGCTCTGGCTGGCGGCAAAGTAGGCGCCGGCGCAGATGCCAAGGTAGCGCCCGCCGCGGCGAACGAAATTGGCAATTCTCAGCATCCCCTCCATGCCAAGAGAAAGCTCCCAGAAACGGTTTTCTCCTCCTCCCATAATCAGGAGGTGGGTCTTTTTCTCCCAGTTTTTGGTTTTAAGGTAGTGGCTATTTACCATCTTGCTGGTAAAGGTCATCTTATCGAGCTGACTTTCTATTGCCTTTAGGCTTGATTGGTTGGTTCCCTCGTCATTATATATAAGAACTTTTTTTGTTTCTTCTCGTTCTCGCTTGTGTGATGTAAGTGGAGTCATAGCATTTTCCCTTTTAGCAGCTAGTGTAGCTGCATGTTTTTGTGGAAAAAACAGGTAAAATTAGGCAAAAAACTGCAAAATAGGTTAAAGTAACTAGAAAATAGGTTGTTCTATCTGGCAATGATCAAACTAGAAAATAGGTTAAATGCTGTGAAATGAGAATGGATCTTCTTTTTGGCAATAAGAGCGTTGAGCATGTGCTGCTCTTTCTTTTTGTAAATGGCAAGTGCTACGGCTCGCAGCTTCATAGGCAGCTTCATCTTGCGCTAACGCCTCTCCAGAAAGCGCTTGAGAAGCTAGAGAAGGGGCAAGTTCTTGTAAGCTTTTATGAAGGGAAGACCAAAATCTACCAGTTCAACCCGGCATATCCGCTTTTTGATGAGCTTGAGGCCCTTTTAAAGAAGGCCTACACGCTTCTTGCGCCGCAAGAAAAAAAGCGCTTTAGCTATCTTTCGGCTGCCGTTACGAGCGGCGATAGATTTATCCTTGACGAAGCGTGGAAGAGGCTTTCACAAGTGTCGCGCCTTGCCTTTCATGCGAAGACAAAATCAAAAGATGGAGGCGGCTGGAATGGCCAAGCAAAAGGCCAAGTGCAGGTGGCAAGGGAGGAGCCCAACGTATTAATTTTCTACGAAAAGGGCAGCTGGAAAGATAAAAACGGTGCTCTCGTAGACTTTAGCAACGTCTATCGCTTTACACTTGATCGGGCAAGCAAGCTTATAGCGCTTGAACATCTGCGCCATGGTATAGACCATCCCGTCTTCCTCTTTCACCTTGCTCCCGATAGCCCATCAAGCCTTGCCTCAATCGACTCCCATCTCTGTGGAGGCGACTCCTACTTCGGCCGCCTGCTTGTTGACCCAAGCAGCATAAAGCTTAAGTGGCGCGTGATCGGCCCCAAAAAAAATGAGGAGATTGAGGCCTACTATACGTAGGCTTGGCCCCGTCTCTTATTTTTCACACTCTCTTCAGAGAGCTTCGCTTAAGTTTCGCGAGGAACTACGCGCGAGTAGCCTTCCGGAGAAATCAGCACAAAAACCTTTTGGCCTACGTATAGGCGCGGCTCTAGTTCTTGTACGATGGTTCTTAGCTCGCCATTGTCAAGCTGCACGCTGTACTGCATTGCCGTTTCTTCATCATCTTTAATGGTTATTTCCTGCATTCGCATAATAACACCTGGATAGTCATCGCTATCCTCTTCAAAGTATTCACTATCGGCCTCATCCGAAGAAGTTTCTCGGCCGCAACCGCTAAACAGTGTTATACCCATTAGAACCAAAGCAAATTTTTTCATAAAACATTCCTCTTTTTCTTTATCCTGACCTATACATAATAAATAATTTATTTTAAAGGAAAACGGAAATAAAAAAATAGTTAGTCGCTTAGGCCCGGATTGGGGTGGCCTCTAAAATTCCCTCAAAATATAGGGTCGTTTTTCCAGCGGTAGCTGGAGGACAGCTTTTAGCCCCGTGTGAAGGGGAAAGCCGGTAGGCTTGAAGTGGAACACGGGGTTAGGGTGCAACATCTATAGAGAGCAGTGGCAGCTGCGAAACATGCCGGTGTCGCAGTTGCACTGCTCTCTGCAAAGGTAGACCCTTTTACACTTCCCTTATTTTTTTGTTTGTGTATATGATGCGAAGCAAAAAAAGGAGAACGCTATCTATGTCTATGTGGCAAGAAAACATACGTATAACTTTAAACAATGCAGGATGGAACCTTCCATCCTATGAAGGCAGCAGCCGGTTAACCGAAGTACGAAACCTCATAGCAACGCGCAAAGAGGAGGTTCAAGGTGCAACGAAAGCAGCATGGGTTTGGGGAGGACTTGGCACAGCGGCCTTAGGTATAGGCTACTGTATATTCCCGCCTCTTGGATTTGTTGCTGGCGGCATATGCGGCGTTGTAGGTTTCATTTGCAATGATCAGTCACAGTCAGTTCAAAAGGCAGTTAGTACTTATAAAGGACCCTATATATCAAGTTCTATAGATCTCTTTTACCTGGAAGAGTTTAAAAAAGCACTCGAAGAGCAGAGAAAAGTGATACGCACAATTCCTCAAACAGAGGCACCTAAAGAAATAAAAAAAATCACATCTCTTTGGGAAGCAGCATCCCCATTTTTTGATGCCTATGCTCCCTTGCAAGATAAAGATGATCGTGATGCCCTTATGAACTGTAGAAAAACGCTTTTGCAGAATTGCAAAAACCTGCAAACATCATTTGATCAGAAGAAAATTACAAAACAAAAATTTATCAAAGATAGTACAAGCGCAATTGAAAAATGTCTAAACGCAATTCTTGACCCTAAAATCGGATTCATCACTCGGATGCTCGAAAAACAGCAAGAAACTGTAAAATGGGCCCGTTTCCATGTTACCTACACCGAATCATCCTTTCCGCCCAATTTTTGAATAAAGGTATCTCAATAATTGCATAACAAAGGCCATTAGTAAGAATGGCCTTTGTTATGCAAATTTTTATCTTAACTTACCGCAGAAATTGTAAAATGCTCTATACATAATCCCGAGCGATTTTTTTTGCGGCGCTGCAGGCGGGGACTATGCCGATGCCATTGCAGGCCAGGTTGTAGATAAGGCGCGGCTGTTCTTTGTCTGGGCCGACAAGCCGCAGGCCATCTTCAGTATAGGCCATCCAGCCGTGCCAAAAGTAGGAAAAATCTGTGGGAGCTCCTTTGAAGGTCTCTCGGACAAAGCGTTTAGTAAGCTCAAGGCTAAGCAGTTGCTTTTCTTTTACCCAGTCTCCAGATCCATTTAGCTCCTCATCAAATTCCGGGCCGCCTATGACGGAGTTTGCTTCGTGATTTGGGATGGACGAATAGTACCAGATAGGAACTGAAGGATAGCTTGCTTCATTGCAAAAAAAGCCCCTAACGTATCGCTCCTCTTGCGTGGCAGGAAAGGATGCAAGAAAGCCGATTCTGCGAGTGATTTTGTCCTGCAGTGTGGTATGCAAAGCTTTCCTCTCCTCATCCCAAATGACAAAATCTTTAAAGGCGTTGGTGCAGAGTATGACGCTTTTTGCCGAAATTGTGCCTTGAGCATGCTCTAAAACAGCTTGATCTTTAGAGAGGCGAACTTTTGTGATGTTAGTTTCCTCATACACCTGGAATCTTTCGGGGAAGTTCTTTTTAAGAAATTCTAGTATTTTATAGCAAAAGCGGGCGCTATTCATGCGCTTTGCCATAAAGTTTTGAGGCCTCTCGCAGCAGGCGATGTAGCTTGTATCGATAGTCTTTAATATCGATAAGATAGTGCTGTGGGGGACAAATGTGATGTAGGGGGTAAATTCTTCAGGAATTTGCCCCTTCAGGCTCTCTACAACTAAATACCTGCACTCCTTTTCTATGCCCTGCAGCAGATGCTCTTTCAAGAAGGTGATGAAAAAGTCAAGTTCAATAAAGCCGTTGGCGGCATCGTCAAAGGCAACGAGGTTCTCTTCAAAGCCAATTGCCTTGTGTATAGAGTGTAGCTCTTGCCAGCCCTCCTCAAGATCTGCAAAAATTTTATCGGCTTTTTCTTTGCCAAGCTTGGCAACAAGCTCAGACATTGGCTTTTCTATAAAGGCAACGGCAAGCCCGGCATTTGTGCCCGTAGCTCCGCTTGCAACATGGCTTTTTTCAAGAAGCACAACCCGCTTATGTGTAGTTGTGAGTAGGGAGTAGAGCGTGCTTACCCCAGAGATGCCCGCTCCAACAATTGCGACATCACAGTCAAGGTTTCCGCTATGAGATGGATAATGTGTTCTATCAAAAGTAAGCCAGGGAGAGTGTGTAACCATGAAGAAGAGGATAAAACATCTACCAAAAAAGGGGCAAGGCTTTTACGTAGTTGGTTGCCTTTATTGTTATTCTATTATATAGACGCCTAAGAGGTGATCTATGAAAAATGAGCGTGTACTATATGAGTTTGATGGCGTACGGTTTCAGGGCGAGCTTTATTATGAAAAGCCCGGAAAAAAGCCTTGCGTGCTGGTGGCGCATGCCTGGATGGGCCAGGATGACTTTGCGCGAGAAAAGGCAAAAAGTTTAGCCAAACTAGGCTATGTGGGCTTTGCAGTAGACTTATATGGCGAGGCAAAAAATGCCCATTCTGCTGACGAGGCGGTAAAGTTCATGGCGCCGCTCTTTATGGATAGAAAACTTTTGCAAAATAGGCTTAAGGCTGCATTTGAGGTGGCAAAAAATCATCCGGAAGTTGATGCGGCAAGGATTGGCGGCATTGGATTTTGCTTTGGCGGCTTATCGATAATCGAACTTTTTAGAAGCGGGGTGGATCTAAAGGGCGTTGTAAGCTTTCACGCGGTTTTAGGGGATGAAAAAGAGGGGAAAAGGGCTGCCACTGTTCCCATTGCTCAAAATATCAAAGGCTCGCTCCTTATTTTACATGGCTATGATGATCCGCTTGTAACAGCGCAAGATGTTGACCACATGCAGAAGGAGCTTACGAAGGCAGGCGTGGACTGGCAGATGTATATCTACGGCCATACGTCGCACGCCTTTACAAATCCCGAGGCGCATGATGGGGATAATGGGCTTATCTACAATCCAGCCGCTGACAAGCGCTCCTGGCTCGCGATGAAAAATTTCTTTGATGAGGTGTTCAAGTGAAGCGCTACCACAATCTCACGTCCGATGAAGAAAAGGTAATAGTGCATAAGGGCACAGAGCGGCCTGGAAGCGGGGAGTATGAAGAGGAAAGCCGCCCCGGCGTATATGTGTGCAGAAGGTGTGATAGTCCCTTGTACATATCTGAGAATAAGTTTTCTTCCGGCTGCGGCTGGCCAAGCTTTGATGATGAGCTGGTGGGAAAAGTCCAAAGGGTGGCCGACGCTGACGGCAGAAGGGTTGAGATCCTCTGTAAAGCTTGCGGCGCTCATCTAGGGCATGTTTTTACAGGGGAGCATCAAACCCCCAAAAATACGCGCCACTGCGTAAATTCAGTGTCGCTTCGCTTTATACCGGCTGATACTGAAGATGGCTACAAGCGCGCTCTCTTTGCTGCAGGATGCTTTTGGGGGGTTGAACAGCTTTTAAAAAAGCTTCCCGGAGTTATTCGCACAACTGTGGGCTATACAGGCGGCACAGTAATAAATCCTAGCTACGAAGAGGTGTGCAGCGGCCAAACCGGCCATGCAGAAGCGGTTGATGTGGTTTTTGATCCAAAAAAAATCAGTTTTGAAAATCTTGTCAAGTATTTCTTGGAAATACATGATCCCTCGCAGCAAAATCGCCAGGGACCAGATATTGGTGCGCAGTATCGCTCTGCGATATTTTATCTAACCGATGATCAAAAGCGCATGGCTGAACGTCTTAAACAAGAGCTAGAAAAGGGCGGTATGAAGGTTGCTACGCAAATTGTGCCTGCAGGGCCATTCTATCCGGCAGAAGAGTATCACCAAAAGTACTACGACAAAACAGGAAAAGAACCCTACTGCCATACCCACGTGCGTAGATTTTAATTGACAGCAGAAAGGAAATTTTGCGAGCATGACGCCCTTTATTGAGGTTTATATGCTGCGATATCTTTTAGCCTTTTTACTTACGATAACTTCATGGCTTACAGCCGGCTCTCTTGAGGATCAGATCCAAAAAGAGCTTGAACTGCTGAACCTTCCCGCACCCTCTTGGAGGCAGCTTGACGACTCTACATTAGATGTGGCAATAGTTGGGGCAGGTCAAGCCGGAATTGCCCTTGCACATGCTCTTGAGCTTGAGGGTATATACAATGTGCGCGTCTATGATGCCGCGCCGGATGGAAAGGAGGGGCCTTGGCTCACAACTGCTCGCATGCTGACGCTGCGCTCTGGAAAAAAGCTTCGAGGGCCTGCACTTTTGCCAAGCCTTACATTTCAAGCATGGTGTGAAGCAAAGTATGGCAAGGAAGCGTTTGAAGATATTGGCAAGATCCCTACAAAAGCGTGGGGAAAGTATCTCAAGTGGTTAAAAAAGGTCTCTAGCGTCACGGTGTTTAACGACTGCCTGTTAGAAAGGATTGAACCTAATAGCGACTATACCCTCACACTCCATTTTGAGGGAGGTAGAGAGGTGCGCACAAGAAAAGTTGTCCTTGCAACGGGAAGATGCGGCTTTGGCGGAGCCGAGATTCCGGAATTTGTACAATCGCTTCCCAAAAAGTTTTGGGCGCACACTTCAGAGCGAATCGACCCGCGTACTTTTAAAAATAAAAGGGTTGCTGTTGTGGGTGTGGGGGCATCAGGCTTTGACGCCGCTGCCGCTGCCTTAGAAAACGGCGCAACAAAAGTGGAAATAATCATGCGCCGCAAAGAGCTTCCACAAGTCAACTACGCAAGCTTTTTTGCCTATCCCGGCTTTTTAAAAGGATTTTACTTTTTAACCGATAAAGAGCGTTGCGACTTTTTTTCTAAGGTGATAGAGCTCGGCATCCCGCCTCCGCAAGAGTCTATAGACCGCCTTAAGCCCTTTTCTAACTTTACTTTGGTAGATTCTGCAGCAATTGATAGGGTAGAGCCCTATGGACAGGCGGTTCGTATTACTACATCTAAGGGAGAGCATATTGTAGACCTCATCGTGCTGGCAACAGGCTACAAGGCGGATGGTTCTAAGCAAGCCGAACTTCGCGATATTATCGATCAGGCGCTTCTCTGGAAGGATGTACACCCCAATGTGCCAAATAAACTGGGCAGCTTTGCCTATCTCGGACTGCATTTTGAGTTTTTAGAAAAAGAAAAGGGGACAGCTCCTTGGCTTGCAAATATCCACTGCTTTAACTATGGCGCATTTTTAAGCCACGGAAGGATTGCAGGCGATATCGACGCCCTTCCCGTCGGCATAACCCGCCTTGTTGAGGGCTTGGCAGTGGGACTCTTTTTGCAAGATACCTGCAGAAATGGCGAGCCGACGCCGCATGAGTGCCCCGGAACATGCCAAAGCGGCATCTGCAGCCCATTTAACCTCTCATCTGAGGAGTAGGTTGTACAAAATTTGGTAACTTCGCAAAAAGTCATGGCAAAACTTGCTTGAGGGAATCAATAATTTGTACATTCGAGACCGAGACCGTGACCGATAATTTAGCCTAGAATGGTTTCTGGACAAGATAATCGGTCTCGGTCACGGTCTCGGTCTCGGTCTCGAATGGGAAAGAATTTCCTTGCCTCAAGCAACACGTGCCTTAGTGTTTTTCTCGGACACGTTAATTGATTGAAAAGCTGGTCTGTTATATAATTGCCGTTTTAATTAAGGAAGTTAATATAATTAGAAGTTTATTTTGATGGATGAGCAGTACGAAATTGACTGGAAAGATCAGTGGCAACATCACGCACACGGCTTTCGAGATGGCCTTGCCCATATCAACTTTAAGGAACTGGGCATAGAAAAAGATGGGAGTATCGTCCTTGCCCCGGGGCCCGGCTTTGGGGATCTCTCCCATCCCACAACACACCTTGTACTTCGCATGATGAGCCCCTATGTTTTTCAAAAAAAGGTACTTGACGTAGGCTCCGGAAGCGGTATTTTGTCGCTTGCTGCTGCTCGCTTTGGCGCAAACAGTGTCTTTGGGATTGATATAGACGAGGGTGCTATTCTGCACGCTACACAAAATGCCGCTTTAAATGGCCTTTCAAAGCTCTGCACATTTGGCAAGAATGTAAAAAAACCATCTGATATTATGCTGATGAATATGATCCGCTCCGAACAGAAAGTAGCCTACGAAAGCCTTCCGAGCAAACGCTTTGAAATGGCCTTCACGTCAGGCGTATTACTCCAAGAGCGCGAGATCTACCTTACAGAGACCGCCTCTTGGGGCTGGAAACTTGTTGCATCAGAGGAGCAGGATGGCTGGCTTGGTTTTTTATTTCTATTATAGGATGGTTTTAGCTTTGATTTTTGGAGGAAGTTTAATGGCTGAAGAGGCACAAGAAAAGTACTTATACAAGATAGTATCAAAAGAACATTGGCAAGAAAGCCAAAAGCAAAAGGTACTTTCGCTCTCTTCTGACGACGATGCTTTTATCCATTTTTCAAAAGAAGACCAGCTGCAGCGCATTTGCGATAAATACTGGGCTCATGTCCCGGAGTATATGGTGCTCAAGGTTGACACTGCAAAGCTTCCAGGCGATATGGTCTTTGAGGCAAACCCAGGCGGCACAGCAAAGTACTATCACCTCTACAATGGGTCCATTCCGTTTGAGGCTGTTATCTCAAGCAAGGTGATTAAATCTAAAAACATTCCCTCTCAATAGTTTCGCCAGATGGAGACGCTTCTGATATAATAGCCGAGGGCATCGGGGCTTATCATTACCTATTTCTTTCTAAATTTAGCTTTTCTATTTTTTTCCAGCGGTAGCTGGAGGACAGCTTTTAGCCCCGTGTGAAGCGAAAAGCCGGTAGGCTTGAAGTGGAACACGGGGTTAGGGTGCAACGTCCATATAGAGCGGTGGTAACTGCGAAACATGCCAGTGTCGCAGTTGCCACTGCTCTCTGAAAAGAGAGGCGGCCGAACCCCACGTTTCATTACAGGCCTCCCGGCCTTCCATTACACGTGGGGCTAAAGCTGTGTTCCAGCTACCGCTGGAAAAAGTAGAGAAGCTAAATTTTGAAAAAATGGGTTATGGTACGGGCGATCCTTAGGACTGGAGTTTGGATATTCCGTCCTCCGCAGAGCCTGGGCTAATCGCCATCACCCCCATTCGGGGGTGAACCTCAGGGCATTTTTTCACAGCCTCAGCGGAGGAGGAAATGTTCAAACAAAAAGTCGCACTAGCGTAACTTACGCTAGTGCGACTTGTGGTTGTTGCTTAGGCTGCAGGGTATTATTTTCCTGTTGTCTTCTTTGACCCCTTATGTCCTGAGCTTCTAGAAGAACCTTTGTCCTTTTGAGGAGCTTTTGCAGGGGGGGAAATAGTGGCTTTCTGTGCTTTAGCGTTTGGTGAGACTTGAGCAAGGCGAACACCTGGGCCATTATGAGCCACACGGTGTGCAGCCTGCATCTCAGCTTCTTTTAATGCTGCTTGTCTTGCAGCTTCTTCGGCTTTAAGCCTTTCAGCTTCGGCTGCCGCTTTCGCATCTTCCTCTTCTTGTGCTTGTCTTGCAGCATCAGCGTACGATGCGCCTTGAGGAATATTATTATTATTTACTACTCCTCCATCGACTAAATCTGGAAATGCATTTAAATCAGCTAGATCCGGGAAATCACGTAGGTCTAGCTCTGGAGTTCCTGGCCCTGCTTGTACTGTAGCGTCCTGATGTTGCTCTATGCTTGAGCTGTCAGAAGCAGCTTGCTCGCCTTGCTTTTGTTGTTCTTGAATTGCAGGTTGAATTTCAGGTTGAACTTCAGGTTGTCCAGAAGCATCAGGTGCCTGTTGCACTTCAGGTTGTGCTAGCTGCGGCTGCTCGCTTGAATCTTGAGGAGCAGGTTGCTTCTCTTGTTCGGCAGCTTGCTTGCCTTGCTCTTGTTGTTCTTGAATTGCGGGTTGAATTGCAGGTTGAATTTCAGGTTGAACTTCAGGTTGCTTAGAAGCCTCAGGTGCCTGTTGCACTGGAGGTTGTGCTGGCTGCGGCTCTTGGCCTGAGCCTTGAGGAGCTGGTTGCTTCTCAGGTTCAGCTTGTGGAGCTTGATTTTGCGGCTCAGGAACTTTAGGCGCTTCCTGTTGCGGCTGAGTCGGAAGCTGCTGTGGAACAGCTGGGGTTGTGCCCGTAGGGTCAGCGGTTGGCGGCACAGGTTGTTTTGGGGTCTCAGTTGGCTTAGGCTCTTCTTTTGGGAAAAGAGTGTCAATCTTGATAAGGTGTTTTGCTAAAAGAGCATCTTTGTCTTTACGGTTTGCTACGATATGTTCGAATTGTGCATTGACAACAGTTAATGCTTCGTTAAGCCCAGCATCGTCAGCTTTTGTGCCGTTGGTGATAATACGAATTTTAAAGTCAGTTATTATCCCTTCTGAAAGTGGTGCGATGTCTGTTTTTTTGCAAAAGATGGTGACGTATGATGTGACGTGATGTTTGATGTACTGTACTACTCGTGACAGCCAGCTACGCTCTTGCGGCCCTTTTGGCGTGAGCAATTGTGCGTTTGACTTAAATTTAATATATATATCATAGGGTTTATTTGCAGTACTTGGTTCCATATACGACTCCTTTTGTTAATAAAAGGGCTAAAGTATAGGAGATTTCTGCTTTATTATACAAACGTTGTTAGCAGCCAATTAGAGAATGCGAGGTAGGTGACTGTAGTTAAAATATCTGTCAGCATAAGAACTACGGGCCCCGCTGCAACTTTGGGGTCTAAAGATGCTGAGTGGAGGATGATGGGAAAAAGGGTGCCAAGTGTTGAGGAGAATATCATGGCAAAAAAGATGCTCAATGTGACCGCGAGCATGGTGTGGAAGGTCGCATTCCATACCCAAAAGACAGATCCTACTAAAAAGGCGCATGAAAATCCCAGCAAAATAGCGGTTTTCCACTCTACCACAATACGTTTTAGGACGCGTGCCCAATGCAGTTTGCCAAAGTATAAAAACTGAAGACTGAGGGTCATCGACTGCATAGCAATAGATTCACCCAAACTTAAGACTAAGGGAATAAACATTGCCAGCACAATATATTGATGCAGTATTGGGGCAAAGACCGCGCCTACGCTTGCGCAGACAAGGCCTGCAATCATATTGCATAAAAGCCAGGGCATTCTATAGCGATATTCTTGGCGCGTAGAATCGAGCTTTCCAAGATGTAGTGAGAGGCCGATTAGCTGGTAGACATCTTTGCTTGTAAGCGTCTTTACCTGCCTCTCCGGATCGTGCGTGAGGGGATGATGGGCCGGAACGATCTCAAAGAGGCCCTTTAAGTGATTTTCATTATCGACTACGGGGATTGCCTGTATGCCATGCTTTTCAAGCAGTTTTATGCCATGTTCTACAGTTTCCTTTTCGTCTACCTTGATTGGATGTTTTTCTACGATTTCAGAGAGCTTTGTGCTTGGGTCAGAAAGTAAAAGATCGCGAGTGGAGATGGTGCCTGTAAGCTTATGTTCGTCATCGACAGAGTAAAAGTAGCGGATTAAATGGTCGATCGACCTTTTTCGCAGGATGACAAAAACCTCTTCAAGCGTTAGCTCTTCGTGAAATGCTGTTCCTACAGGAACAGTAAAGTCGCTTATAGGGGAGGAGAGTTCTTTTGATGTAAGGCCCTTTGAGGTGTCTATCTTCATGGCCTTTGCATAGACAATTCATAGAATTTGTACAACTGAAAATCGCTACAGGGTAGAATGAAAAAAAATAAAAAGACAGGGCTTATGAAAAAAATATTTATATCTCTTCTCTCAAGTTGTTTGGCTCTCTCGTCTGCGGGGTACAGCGATCTAAATCCCAAAGGAGCGCACGATGTGTGGCTGCATACCGTAGAAATGTATGCAAAAGATGAAAAGTGGAATTACCTTTCCCACATAGTACGCACAGCGATGGAAAATGAGGTTACCTATGCCGACATGCTTTCAATTGCAAATAAAATACGCTCAGAACCGATTATGAGGGCGGTAATCGCGGCTCAAAATATCCGTGAGCGAATTGGCAAGTCGGGACTTGGGCAAACAGAACTTTTTCGCATGACCCTTTTTATTGAAACCGAGCTTGAAGAGCAGTATCAGAGCTCAAAAACCACCTACTTTAGCCGCGTAAAGACAGGGCTTGTTCGCACAATCGAGCTGCATCCGGATACGGGTCATATCTTTATCCATCTCAAGAGCAACGGCACGGATGTATTAGGGCAGGGCAAAAAAAAGATAGTTACAAAATCTATACTTTACGATGTCGAGGAGCCTGAACTTGCTGCCCGCTTAAGCTCAACCTATAACATGGACGAAGAAATTAGAGCGTTAAAGAGCTTTCAAGATTCAAACGGCATCGTACCTTTTTATGCATCAAGCAAGCGAAAGACTCCCGATGGCATTGCCATCCACCATATGATGTGCAAGCTTTATACTGGAGGCACGCTTGCAGACGCCTTTCGTGAACGAGTGGGCTTTACCTTTACGCAAAAATTGGACATAGCGCGGGATCTTTTAGAGGGCCTTGCCTATATGCATAAAAAAGGCCATGTGCATCGCGACCTTAACGCAAGAAACGTTCTTTATGAGTATATAGGAAAAGGCTCACATAGCAAACGCAAGGTGAGCGCTGCAATTTCAGACTTTGGAAGAACAAGACATATCGATACCGTAAAAGGCGTAAAAGCACAATTTAACAGCCGCTACCTTGCTCCTGAAGCCATAATTTCAGATAAACTCTCAGGTGATGACTACTTTGCAACGGACATTTTTGCCCTAGGAGCAATTCTACACAAGCTTTACTACGAAAAGAAGGGTCCTTGGATCGATGATGTCACTATGAAAAATCCAACACAGCCGGACTTTGTAAAAGAGGCCAAAATGATCTACGACCTCGAAAACTACCGCAAAGGCCGTCTTGAAAGGCTTGCAGCTAACAAAGAAAAAAGTACCGTTCAATCAACAAGCGATCGCTTTGAAGGCCTTATCCTCCAGATGATCGACCCCGATCCGGAATCTCGCGGCACGGCAGAAGAAAATGCTCAAACAATGCGTGAAATCATCGCCGATTTCCAGCAGCGCGCCCGTCAAAGCGGTATAACCGAAACAGTGCAAGACACGGAAGTGTGGACAGTAGATGAAGAGCAACAGCCAAGCGAAACCCTGGTAACAGAGTCAAACATGCCCTACAGCGACACCGAAGAAACAAAATCCTAGCCTGACTTTACAAGTCATGCTAGAACACCCCTGAAAGGGGTGTTGGCAATTAGCCCAGGTCACCGAAGGTGCCCTGGGAACAATGAAGAGAAAAAAATGCACGCCCGAGAGGCTGTGAAAATACGTTTTTTCCGACCGCAGGTCTTTGGAGTGCGGCGATTCTTCGCCGCTTTTAATTCTGCACACACCTTAATCGCGAGATCGCTTAAGGCTCACAAAGCACCTCTACCGATTGATATAGAACTGTTTTGCACGCTTGGGCGGTAAGGAAGTAAAGGTGTGTGGTCGGAGTAAAAGCTGCGAAGAATCGCAGCACTCCAAAGACCTGCGGTCGGAAAAAACGTATTTTTTCACATCCTCTCGGGCGTGCATTTTTTATAACATTAGGGCCCCAGAGCACCTCCCTACGGTCGGTGATCTGGGCTAATCGCCACCACACCCTTCGGGCGTGGCATTTTTCACAGCCTCTCCAGAACTGAAAATTGCTATAAAGTCTATTTTTAGATAGTGCCCGATTCTGCTAGCGTAGCGGGATCCTGTTTTTTATCCTGGAGATCCTGCCTATCCTGTTTTTCTTTATTATCCTGTTAGTTTTTGCCTAGGAAATTGACGAGGTCGGTTTTGATTTGGGCGTGCGATGGCGGGTTTAGGTACATCATGTGGCCCGCTTCGAAGGTTTTTACCTGGATGTTCTGGCGCAGGCTCGGGGCGAGTTTGAGGTGGTTTAGGGTGTAGTCTGCTGCAAAGTAGGGTGTGGCAAGGTCGTAGATGCCGCTTAAAACAAGGACGTTTAGGCTGGGGTTGCGCTCTACTAGTGTGCGAAGCTTGCCTGACATGTAGAGGTAGCCAAGGCCTGGCGGAGTTCTGTCGATATTAAAGCTCCAGGGGAAGACAGCGTTTGCGTTCAGGATGTAGTAGGGGTCAGATTTTTCGATTTTAAGGTCATTTGCCAGATACTGGTTGAATGCCGATGTGAACGGGCCTGTAATTGCTTCAAAGCTTGGGTCTTGAATTGCTTGAGCATCCTCAAGATAGGTTGAGTCAAAGGCAGCGTAGCGGCCATCAAAGCGCCCTATTACCTTGGAATCCGGACGCAAAAGCTCGCGATAGAAGTTTGAGCTTACAACGCGAAGATGATGGTCTTTTAAATATTCTCGTTTTAATCCGGTGTAGTGGCTTAAGCGCTTGAGCACCTTTTCGTAGCTGTCTTTGTCTAAACTGTCACCCAAAAGAAGGGCCGTTGCATATTCATGGAGGGCAAATTTCTCAACATCTTGTAAAAACTCGTTTAATGGCTTTTGGAGCTCTTCACTAGGCAGTTTTTTGTGATACCAGGCGCATGCGGCATAGGTTGGGAGGTTGAGTATATAGGGAAGGTCGTTTCCATTGCCAAAATCATAGGCTTGAAAGTCAAGACACATCGAAATAAGCACAATACCATTGACATCGATAAAAGAGACGTCGTGAAGGTAGTTTGCAAGGCATACGGCCCGTATTGTGCCATAGCTTTCACCCATCAAATACTTGGGCGACTGCCAGCGGTGAAAGTGCGTTAAAAAGAGGCGGATAAATTCAGCAAAGCTTTCAGCGTCGCCTTCTATGCTGTGAAACTGTTTTGGATCGACGCCCGGCATGGCTTTGCTAAATCCTGTGGAGATTGGGTCGATAAAAACAATGTCGGCACTATCTAAAATGGTATAGGGATTGTTCTTATAGGTCGATGGCGGGGGAGTAAAGGCAGCATCTTGTACGTGGACAATTTTGGGGCCAAGAAGTCCCATATGAAGCCAGACTGATGATGATCCGGGCCCGCCGTTAAAGCAAAACATAATTGGGCGTGTTGTAAGAGTATCCTGGGGCACTTTTTTGAAGTAGGCAGTATAGAACATCGATGCCTGGCTTTTGTCCTCGCTATTGTCGAGGGGCAGTGTGCCTGAAATTGCATCATATTCGATCGTCTCGCCGTTGATTTTAAGGGAGTGGAGTGCCCGGGCAAGTTCTTGGATCTCGAGTTTATCTGGTTTTTTGGGTTGTGCCTCTTCATCGGACTGAACGACAGAACAAAGTGACAAAAAGATAAGAGTGAAGATGCGTGACATTATTCTATTCCTTAACCTGGCATTCCTAATGTAGTCTTTAACGCAATTGGCAATTTTATGCGTTTATTTCTGCTTTGAGTTCCAGATACTATTTTGATGAGTGATTTTGCAACAGAAAAGTGACTTGCTAAGAGTTTTATTATCGCACTATTTGCTTTTCCCTTCTCGGCAACAGCCCTTACGCGTACGTGTAATTTTCCCTCAATCCATCCCTCAACACAGTCTCGGTGGGCATGCGTAGTCACATGAACCCAAATTATGCTTTCTGTTGTCATGGGGAGCTACCATATCATGGGGCAAAATAAAGCTCAATTAAACTCGGCTTATTATCGAGACCGAGACCGTGACCGAGACCGAGACCGGCTGTTTTTGCCGAGCGTGTGAGGTGGCAAAGTAATCGGTCTCGGTCACGGTCTCGGTCTCGGTCTCGGTCTCGGTCTCGAATTTTTTGCAGAATTAGCACTTGACCTAAATTCCCCAATGCTGTTTAATTATACCAATTTTACGTAAAAATTTTCTTATCCACATCTCGAGTTAAAATGAGTAAAGAAGATACAGTTCGTATCGATGGTACGGTGGAAGAGCTCCTTCCCAATATGACATTTCGTGTGCTTTTACAGAATGGAATTCGCGTTACAGCGTATCTGTGCGGCAAGATGAGGATGAAAAATATTAGAGTGCTTGTAGGCGATGTCGTTTCGGTTGAAATGTCCCCGTACGACCTTACCAAAGCAAGAATTATTTACCGGCAGAAGTAGCTCCTTGATTTAATTTATTAGGTTGCGTACACTTAGCCGGCATTATTTTATGTATTGTTAGGTTCAAGCCCAGATAGCTCAGTGGTAGAGCACTTGCATGGTAAGCAAGAGGTCGTAGGTTCAATTCCTATTCTGGGCAGAAACAAAATGAAACAATAAACATATAATATTACTGGAGCCTAACGGAGGAAGTAAAATGGCAAAAGAAACATTTCAGAGGAAGAAGCCACACGTAAATATCGGAACCATCGGTCACGTTGACCATGGCAAAACGACACTAACAGCTGCAATTACAAAAGTTCTTGGCTGAAGAAGGCGGAGCGAAATTTCGCGACTACGCTTCTATCGACAATACCCCAGAAGAAAAAGCGCGTGGGATTACGATCAACTCAACACACGTTGAATACGAAACAGCAAACACGTCACTATGCACACGTCGACTGCCCAGGCCACGCCGACTATGTCAAAAACATGATCACAGGTGCTGCTCAAATGGACGGCGCAATTCTCGTCGTTGCTGCGACAGACGGTGCGATGCCTCAAACACGCGAACACATCCTGCTCGCTCGCCAGATGCAAGTTCCTGCGATCGTCGTCTTCCTCAACAAAGTGCGATATGCTTGGCGAAGGCGATCAAGAACTTCTCGACCTCGTTGAAATGGAACTGCATGAACTTCTCGAATCAAAAGGCTACAAAGATGCTCCAATCATCCGCGGTTCTGCTCTAAAAGCTCTTGAAGGCGATCCAAAGTATGTCGAAAGCATCAAAGAATTGATGAAAACTGTCGATGAAAAAATCCCAACTCCAGCACGTGAAGTCGACAAGCCATTCCTGATGCCAATTGAAGACGTCTTCTCCATTTCTGGCCGTGGAACTGTTGCTACAGGCCGTGTTGAGCGAGGTATTGTCAAAGTCAACGATAAACTGCAACTCGTTGGCTTAGGCGAAACACGCGAAACTGTTGCAACTGGCCTTGAAATGTTCAACAAACTCTTCGATGAAGCTCGTGCCGGTGAAAACGTTGGTATTCTTCTCCGCGGTCTTGAAAAAGACGATATCGAGCGCGGAATGGTTCTTGCAGCTCCAGGCACATGCACACCTCACACGAAGTTCAAAGGTCCTGTCTACGTTCTGACAAAAGAAGAAGGCGGACGTCATAAGCCATTCTTCACCGGCTACCGTCCACAGTTCTACTTCCGAACAACAGACGTAACAGGAACTGTTGAACTTCCAGCAGGACGTTGAGATGGTGATGCCTGGCGATAACGTTGAGATCACAGTGAAGTTGATCGCTCCTATTGCGATGGAAAAAGGGATGCGCTTTGCGATCCGCGAAGGCGGCCGAACAATCGGTGCAGGAACTGTTTCCGAAATCATTAAGTAAGTTGATACAGCATGAATGCGCTACGATTAAGGCCGCTGCATTTTGACGTGCATCTATAGACGTGCTTAGTAATGGGTGTGTAGCTCAGCTGGTAGAGCAGCGGTCTCCAAAGCCGCCGGTCGGGGGTTCGAATCCCTCCGCACTCGTTTTAACAAGCCCTTTGTTTAGGCAATGTATTATAGGAATCAAAACTAATGACAACTAGTAGCGGACATATGAGTATGAGTCAGAAGCAAGAAGGAACAGGTCGCGCACCTGCTCAACCTGTTAAGAGAGCCTACGAATATTTTGAAGAGATAAAAAATGAGTTTACTAAAATTTCCTGGACCAATGGCGAAGAAGTTTTTACCTATACCAAAGTTGTTGTTGGAGCTACATTTGTTTTTGGAATGTTAATTTATTTAGCAGATCTCGTTATTCACCGAATGCTAGGATGGGTTTGATGCTCTCTTTAGACTTATTGTCGGTTAGTGGAGAATGGTAATGCATAAGTGGTATGTCGTTCAAGTGCTTTCAACCCAAGAAAAAAAAGTTAAAAAAACTCTTGAAGAAAACCGTTGAGCTCAAAGGGATGGCCGATCTTATCGAGCGATGTCGTACTTCCGACGGAAAATGTCTCTGAAGTCAAGGGGCCAGCAGAAATAGTCGAAAAAAGACTATGGCCTGGATATCTCTTGTCAAAATGACTCTGAATGATGATTCATGGATGTATGTAAAAAATACCACAGGTGTGATAGACTTTTTGGGCGGCGAAAAACCTAACGAGCTTACAGAGGCTGAAGTTGATGAGCTTCTGAAAGATCTCGAAGATCGCAAGAACAAAGTCACCCAAAAGCATAAGTTTGAAGCTGGCGATAAAGTCAAAATTACCGACGGAGTATTTGTCAACTTTATTGGACTGTTATTGAAGTTTTCCAGATAAAGGCCGTTTAAGTGTGCTGGTTTCCATCTTTGGACGCGACACACGTGTCGATGACCTCGAGTTCTGGCAAGTGGAAGAAGCTACAGAAGAAGCAAGCTACAAGTTAATTGTTAGAAAAATTGGGTAAGAATCAATGTCAAAAAAAATTGTTAAAGTAATTAAGTTGCAAATCCCTGCAGGAAAAGCAAATCCAGCCCCTCCAATTGGTCCAGCCCTGGGTGCTGCGGGTGTCAATATCATGGCATTCTGCAAAGAATTTAATGCAAAAACGCAAGATAAGGCAGGCGATATCCTTCCAGTAGTAATTACTGTATACCATGATAAAAGTTTTACCTTTATCACGAAGAAGCCTCCGTCTTCTGAGATGCTAAAGAAAGCTACTGGTATCGAAAAAGGTTCAGCGTTCCAAACCGTGATAAAGTGGGAAAACTCAACAAGTCTGAGCTCGCAAGATTGCTGAAGACAAAGATGCAAGATATGAATGCTGCAAGTGTTGAAGCTGCTATGAATACCATAGAGGAACAGCCCGTTCGATGGGCATTGATATAGTGGACTAAACCATATGAGTCGATTAACCAAAAGAAATCGGGAGATAGCATCTAAGGTTGACAAGAATAAAGTGTACACCCTTAGCGAA
The DNA here is from genome assembly GCA_963826935.1 of uncultured Chlamydiales bacterium. Lineage (GTDB taxonomy): Bacteria > Chlamydiota > Chlamydiia > Chlamydiales > FEN-1388 > SZAS-7. Next base: position 1,469,740 of record CAWGYH010000002.1, read on the forward strand.
GCTATCGAATTATTGAAAGCATGTCCCCCGGTCAAATTTGACCAGTCGGTGGATGTTGCTTTCAAAATGGGGGTTGACCCTCAGAAATCAGACCAGAACGTACGTGGAACTGTATCATTACCGAATGGTACAGGTAAAAAAATGCTCGTTTTGTATTTGCAAAAGGCGACAAGGTGAAAGAAGCTTTAGCTGCTGGTGCAGATTTTGCGGGAAACGAAGAACTTATTGAGAAAATTAAATCGGGCTGGACAGATTTTGATGCCGTAGTTGCCACACCTGATATGATGCGTGAAGTTGGTAAACTGGGTAAAGTCTTAGGTCCACGAGGATTAATGCCAACGCCAAAAGCTGGAACTGTAACAACAGATATCGCAAAGGCTGTGCAAGAAATCAAAGGCGGTAAGATTGAGTTTAAAACTCGATCGCTATGGCATCGTCAATAACGGCAGTTGGCAAGATTTCTTTTGCAGCCGAAAAGCTCGTTGCAAACTTTCGCGCTATTGCGTCAAGCTGTGCAAAGATCTAAGCCCTTCGAGCGAAAAGGGCAATTCTTTAAAGCCTTTATCTTTCTTCGACGATGGGTCCAGGTCTAAAGATTGATCTTCGCGAAATTGAAATCGAGCTAAGGAGGGGTAAAGCATGAAACAAGAAAAACAACTTCTCCTAGATGAGATTAAGGACAGATCGCAGCATGCTCCGTCTTATCTTATTGCGCAGTACGCAAAGCTATCAGCCAATAAAGCCAATGAGTTTCGACGTCAAATGGCTAAAATTGGTGGTAGATTTTGAAGTAGTTCGCAAGCGTATGCTTGTAAAAGCAGCGAGCCGTAGCTGGCATTAAGCTTTCTGTTGATCAACTTCCAGGTCATATTGGGCTTATTATTGCCTAAGAATGATCCTGTTGAAACAACAAAAGCTGTGCTTCAATACAGCGAAGACAATGACAAGCTGTTTCAAGTTGCTTGGTGGCAAGGTTGAAGGCAATACATGTAGGCGCTGCATGATATGAAGCGCTATCTCAGAACTGCCAACAAAGCAGAAATGCGAGCTCAGTTCTTGGACTTCTCGAAGCTCCTCTGGCCCAAACATTGGCTGTTATGGATGCGCTTCTTATCAAGTGTGGTATACTGCCTTGATAACAAGTCGAAGGATGCGAGCTAGCCAAATAAACATTATATTTTAACTATTTATTGTAAGAGGTAATACCGTGAGTAAAAATCTTGAACAACTTGTAGAAGAACTTAGCAGCTTGACTGTACTTGAAATGTCAAAGCTCAAAGAAATGCTTGAAGACAAGTGGGGCGTAAAAGCTGCCGCTGCAGCACCTGTGGCATGATGGCTGCTCCTGCTGCGTGCAGCACCTGCAGCTGCTGCTGAATCACTGAATTCCAAGTAACACTTGACTGAAGCTCCTGCTGATAAGAAAATCGGCGTTATTAAGGTCGTTCGCGAAATCACAGGTCTTGGCTTGAAAGAAGCTAAAGAACTTGTTGAAGCAGCTCCTAAAGAGTAAAAGCAACTGCTCCTAAAGCTGAAGCTGAAGAGATCAAGAAGAAGCTTGAAGCTGCTGGCGCAAAAGTTACCCTTAAAGGGTCTGTAATCAGAGCTTGCATTCCGACTTTAGGGTTGGGATGCAAATTCTATCGAGATCGAGATCGTGACTGAGATCCGAGACCGATTTGATAGCCTACAAGTCGGTCACGGTCTCGATCATGGTTTCGGTCTCGAGGATTTTCATAAAACTCACACTATGTATTCTTAACAAAAAGTTAAGACTTCATAGTATGTGTTTTATTGTATTTACAAGTATATACTAGGGAGTCGTAAGATGTTGCAAAAGACCACCGCATCGCATCAGTTTCGCAGAAAAAGAAGAAATTCATCGATCTTCCAAACCTGATTGAAATTCAAATTAAATCCTACAATCAATTTCTGCAAGCAGATAAGTTTCCCGACGAAAGGGAAAATATTGGTCTGCAAGAAGTTTTAATGAAATTTTTCCCATCAAATCATATGATGAAAAGACAATTTTAGAATTTCTTTCCTACATCTTAGGCGTTCCCAAATATACTCCTGAAGAATGCATCCGCCGCGGAATCACCTACAACGTCACCTTAAAGTAAAGTTCCGTCTGACCGACGAAACAGGGATTAAAGAAGAAGAAGTCTACATGGGAACAATTCCCGTCATGACCGACAAGGGGACATTTATCATCAATGGCGCAGAACGGGTCGTCGTTTCTCAGCTGCACCGCTCTCCCGGTATTTGCTTTGAGCAAGAGCGCCATCCTCGCGGGCAGATGATCTATTCCTTCCGCATCATCCCTTATCGCGGAAGCTGGCTAGAAGGCGCATTTGACACCAACGATCTTATCCACATCTACATCGATCGCAAAAAGCGACGCCGCAAAATCTTGGCAACCACCTTTATCCGCTGCCTTGGGCTATTCCACCAATGCCGATATCATCGAAGAATTTTTCAACACGCGCAAAGTCAAAATCAAATCTGAAAAAGATTTTGCCAAACTGGTCGGTAAAATTCTTAGCTCAAGATGTCGTCGACGAAGAAACTGGCCTTGTCTTTGGCAAAGCAGCTGAAAAGCTGACGACAGCTATGCTGAAGCGCATGGTCGATGCAGGCATCGATATCGATCCGCATTGCAGAAGATGCCGATGAGACCAGCCCGATCATCAAAATGCTTGCAAAAGATCCAACCGATTCCTATGAATCGGCTTTAAAAGATTTTTATCGCAAAATCCGTCCAGGCGAACCTGCGACACTATCCAATGCCCGTTCGGCGATCATGCGCCTCTTCTTCGATCCGAAGCGCTACAACTTGGGACGCGTCGGCCGCTACAAACTGAACTCAAAGCTTGGCTTTGAGATCAACGACGAAGAGCTTCAGCATTGTCACCTTGACAAAGAAGATGTCATCGGAGCGCTCAAATACCTGATCCGCCTAAAGCAAGGCGATGAAGATGCTTCATGTCGATGATATCGACCACTTGGGCAACCGCCGCGTCCGTTCTGTCGGCGAATTGATCCAAAACCAGTGCCGCATCGGCCTGGCCCGCATGGAGAAAATCATCCGCGAAAGAATGAACCTCTTTGACTTCTCTTCCGATACGCTGACTCCTGGAAAAATTGTTTCTGCAAAAGGGCTTGTCAGGAGTACTAAAAGACTTCTTTGGACGTTCGCAGCTTTCTCAGTTCATGGATCAGACCAACCCTGTTGCAGAACTGACGCACAAACGACGTCTTTCCTCCTTGGGCCTGGCGGCTTGAACCGAGACCGCGCAGGCTTTGAAGTGCGCGACGTTCATCCAAGCCACTATGGCAGGATTTGCCCGATCGAAACTCCGGAAGGACCAAACATCGGTTTGATCACTTCTCTTTCTTCCTTTGCGAAGATCAACGAATTCGGCTTTATCGAAACTCCTTATCGCATTGTTCGCGATGGTGTTGTGACTGATGAAATCGAATACATGACAGCCGACCAAGAAGAGCACTGCGTCATTGCTCAGGCATCAGCGCCTCTCGATAAATATAACATGTTCACAGAGAGCCATGTGCTGGGCCCGTTACCAAGGGCGAGCCGTTGGAAGATCGAAACTGACAAAGTCACCCACATGGACGTCTCTCCAAAGCAGCTGGTTTCTATTGTCACGGGATTGATTCCGTTCCTTGAACACGATGACGCTAACCGCGCTTTGATGGGATCGAACATGCAACGTCAAGGGGTTCCTCTTCTTGAAGCCTGAAGCTCCGATTGTGGGAACAGGCCTTGAAGCGCGAGCTGCTCGCGACTCAGGCGCTGTTGTCATTGCTGAAGAAGATGGCGTTGTCGAGTATGTCGATGGCTTCAAAATCGTCATCTCTCCAAAAGACAACCGTCTGAAAAAGCAGACCTATACTTCTGAAGAAGTTCATGCGTTCCAATGCAGGCACATGCATCAACCAGACAGCCGCTTTGCAATGTTGGCGATAAGATCAAAGCAGGAGATGTCATTGCAGACGGTCCTGCGACCGAAAAGGCGAAATCGCTCTTGGAGAAACGTCCTCGTGGCCTTCATGCCATGGTATGGCTACAACTTCGAAGATGCGATCATCATCTCTGAAAAACTGCTGCGCGAAGATTACTACACTTCGATTTACATCGAAGAGTTTGAGCTGACAGCCCGCGATACCAAACTCGGCAAGGAAGAGATCACCCGCGATATCCCCAACGTTTCCGAAGAGGCGCTTGTCAATCTAGGCGACGATGGCATTATCCGCATCGGCGCTGAAGTGAAGCCAGGCGATATCCTCGTCGGTAAAATCACTCCTAAATCTGAAACAGAACTTGCTCCTGAAGAGCGACTCTTGCGCGCGATCTTCGGTGAGAAAGCTGCCGATGTCAAAGATGCCTCCTTGACAGCTCCTCCGGGAACGGAAGGGGTCGTCATGGATGTCAAAGTCTTCAGCCGCCGCGATCGTCTCTCAAAAACCGATGATGAACTTGTTGAAGAGGCAACGCGCTTAAAGATATCCAGCGGGAATACAAGACAAAGCAAGCCGAATTGCGCATGGAAACGCATGAAAGACTCGGCGCTCTGCTGCTGAATGAAACAGCTCCAGGAACGATCGTGCATCGCAAAACGGCAGAAGTGATCATCGAAGAAGGGCGAATTGATTACTCAAGAGATTGATCGAAGCTGCTCGAAAAAGAGAATGTCGAAGATCTCTTGATGCCTGATAATGAGATCTACGACACTCTTAAAGAGATGCTTGCATGATTATGAAATCGCCATGCAAACGCTTGAAACGCAATATAAAACTGAAATCGAGTTCATGCGCAAAGGGGATACCGAACTCGATCCAGGCGTCATCCGCCAAGTGAAAGTCTATGTCGCTTCCAAGCGTAAGCTGCAAGTCGGCGATAAAATGGCAGGACGCCACGGTAACAAAGGGGTTGTCTCCAAAATTGTTCCTGAAGCAGATATGCCATATCTGCAGATGGCCAGACGATCGAAATGATCCTGAATCCGCTTGGGCGTGCCTTCTCGTATGAACATGGGACAGCTCTTTGAAACACACTTAGGCTTTGCAGCGAAGAATGCGGGCATCTATGTCAAGAGCCCTGTATTTGAAGGATTCCCTGAAGCGAAGATCTGGGAGATGATGAAAGAGCAAGGCTTGCCCGAAGATGGAAAGTTCTATCTCTATGATGGCTGCACCGGCGAGCGCTTTGACAACCCTGTCGTCGTCGGCTACATCTACATGCTGAAGCTGAGCCACCTTGTCGCCGACAAGATCCACGCTCGTGCTGTCGGCCCTTACTCGCTTGTCACCCAGCAGCCGCTGGGCGGTAAAGCCAGATGGGTGGTCAGCGCTTTGGGGAGATGGAAGTGTGGGCAGCAGAAGCTTATGGCGCAGCACACCTTCTCCAAGAAATGCTGACAGTAAAATCAGATGACGTCGCAGGACGTACACGTATTTACGAGTCGATCGTAAAAGGGGAAAACCTGCTCAGAGCAGGAACGCCTGAATCCTTCAACGTGTTGATCAAAGAGATGCAAGGGCTTGGCCTAGATGTTCGTACTGAAGCAGTCGTAGAGTAGATAGACGTATAGATACACGTACTGACGCTTAAGATGTTATGTATTAGAGAAGATCAATGTCAGATATTTAGATGCACATGCAGACATGCAGAAGAGATACGTCAATTTGATAAGTTGACAATCAAAATTGCTTCTGACGATGTCATCCGCAATAAATGGTCGCGCGGCGAAATCAAAAAACCTGAAACGATCAACTACCGCACATTCAAACCAGAAAAGGGCGGACTGTTCTGCGAAAAGATTTTCGGTCCGACACGAGATTGGGAATGCGCTTGCGGAAAATACAAGAAAATCAAGCACAAAGGGATTGTCTGCGATCGCTGCGGCGTCGAAGTGACTCTTTCCAAAGTGCGTCGCGAACGCATGGCTCACATCGAACTTGCTGTTCCTGTTGTCCACATTTGGTTCTTTAAGACGATGCCTTCTCGTATCGGCAATGTTTTGGGAATGTCTTCGGCCGATCTCGAACGCGTCATCTATTACGAAGAATATGTCGTGATCGATCCAGGCCAAACCGAGCTTGCAGAAAAAACAGCTGCTTAATGATGCGAATACCGCGAAGCTCAAGAGAAATGGGGCACGCGATGCTTTTGTTGCCAAAATGGGCGGCGAAGCAATCCGCGAGCTTCTGGCAACAGAAGATCTCCATGCACTGCTCGTCGACTTGAAAGACAAACTGCGCAAGACCAAGTCGATGCAAGCGCGAATGAAGCTGGCCAAGCGCTTAAAATTGTCGAAAGTTTTGTCTCTTCCGGCAACAAGCCTGACTGGATGGTCATGTCATGCGTTCCGGTCATCCCGCCGGATCTTACGTCCTCTGGTTCCTCTGGATGGCGGCCGCTTTGCAACATCTGACTTGAACGACCTCTACCGCCGCGTGATCAACCGAAACAACCGTCTTAAAGGCTATCTTAAAGCTCAAAACGCCTGAAGTGATCGTCCGCAACGAAAAGCGGATGCTTCAAGAAGCTGTCGATGCTCTCTTTGACAACGGCCGCCATGGCCATCCTGTCATGGGCGCCGGCAACCGTCCGCTGAAATCTCTTTCAGAAATGCTAAAAGGAAAGCAAGGACGCTTCCGTCAAAACCTCTTGGTAAACGGGTCGACTATTCGGGCCGTTCTGTCATCATCGTCGGTCCTGAACTGAAGTTCAATCAGTGCGGTCTTGCCAAAACTGATGGCTCTCGAACTCTTTGAACCGTTTATCGTCAAACGCTTGAAAGATCTAGGCTATGTCTATACGATCCGTTCTGCCAAGAAAATGATCCAGCGGCATGCTCCTGAAGTATGGGACGTACTTGAAGAGATCATCAAAGGGCACCCTGTGCTCCTCAACCGTGCTCCTACGCTGCACCGCTTGGGTATCCAGGCATTTGAACCTGTCTTGATCGAAGGTAAAGCGATCCGCATCCATCCGCTGGTCTGCGCAGCGTTCAACGCCGACTTTGACGGTGACCAGATGGCGGTCTACGTTCCTCTTTCTATCGAAGCGCAGCTCGAAGCAAAACTGCTGATGATGGCTCCTGACAACATCTTCTTGCCCTCTTCAGGAAAACCTGTTGCAGTTCCTTCTCAGGATATGACTCTTGGGTCTCTATTATTTGATGTGCGATCCTCTCTATATTCCAGAAGAGCATGGCAAAAAGACAAGCGTTTTCCGCGATGCGCAAGAGGTGCTCCTGGCACTTTATGCCAGCGGAAGCTACAACTGGTATGAAGACCAGCGAAAAAGCAAAAGCGGTTCGACTATATCACGGCCGCGGCCTGCGCATCCATGAGAAGATCAAACTGCGAACAGAAGATGGCATTATCGAAACAACGCCTGGACGCGTGCTCTTCAACACCATCGTTCCAAAAGAACTTGGATTCCAAAACTACAGCTTGCCCAAGAAGAGATGAGCGAGCTTGTGCTTGAGTGCTACAAAAAAGTAGGACTTGAAGCGACTGTTCGCTTTCTAGACAACCTGAAGAACCTAGGCTTCTACCGAAGCGACCAAAGCTGCCCTTTCGATGGGTGTCTGCGATGTCGCATTCCTGCCAATAAAGCAAAAGATCCTTGAAGAAGCGCATGAACGCGTGGCCATAGTCAGAAAGCAGTACGAAGATGGGATCATCACCGAAGGGGAGCGACAATCCAAGATCATCAGTATCTGGACAGAAGTTTCCGATATGCTTTCTGAAGAGCTCTTCAAGCTGATCAGCGAAATCAAAGATGCGCGATCAATCCGCTCTATCATGATGATGGACTCCGGCGCTCGCGGTAACAAATCGCAGGTTAAACAGCTTGGCGCTCTGCGCGGCTTGATGGCAAAACCTTCAGGCGAGATTATCGAATCTCCCATTACCTCGAACTTCCGCGAAGGCTTGACCGTGCTTGAATACTTCATCTCTTCTCACGGTGCTCGTAAAGGTCTTGCCGATACGCCTTAAAAACTGCCGACTCCGGATACTTGACACGCCGTCTTGTCGACGTGGCTCAAGATGTGATCATCACTGAAGAGGATTGCGGAACGCTAAATGGCATCGAAGTTTCAGCCATCAAGCAAGGCCAAGAAGAACTTCTTCCTCTTAAAGACCGTATCTTTGGCCGTACTGTTTGCGACGATATCTATCTGCCTGGCGATAGCACAAAGTTCTTGGCAAAAGCAGGCGATATCTTGACTATTCAGCAAGCAGAAGCGATCGACGACGCCGGTATCGAAAGCGTCACGAATCCGTTCGGTGCTTACCTGCGAAACACGCCGCGGCGTCTGCGCAAAGTGCTATGGCGTCAACCTTGCCAACGGACGCATGCGTCAGCATGGGTGAAGCTGTCGGAATCATTGCCGCTCAGTCGATCGGTGAACCAGGAACGCAGTTGACGATGAGAACGTTCCACTTGGGCGGTATTGCGTCTGCCAGCGTCACTCCTGAAATTGTTGCTGAGCACGAAGGGCATCCTCGTCTACTACGGACTTGCGCACCGTGCAAAACGAAGAAGGCATCTGGATTGCTCTCAACAAAAATGGCTCGCTCAACATCGTCCGCGATGAAGGGCGTACCTTAGAAGAGTACAAAAAACTCTCAGCACAAGTCGATCGAACCGCTGCAAACCTTTACTGTTGAACTTGGCACAAGAATCTTCTTTGCCGATGGCTCCAAAGTGAAAGCTGGCGACAAAGATTGCCGAATGGGAACAGCACAATATTCCAATCATCTGCGACCGCCCAGGATATGTCAAATATGAAGACCTCGTGGAAGGGATTTCAACAGAACGCGATGTCAACAAACAGACAGGTCAGACTGAGCTTGATCGTGAAGCAGCACCGCGGCGAACTGCATCCGCAGATCGCGATCTATGCCGACAAAGACTGCAACGAGCTGGTCGGAACCTATCCGCTTCCATCCGGCGCTATCATCTCTGTGGAAGAAGGGACAATATGCTACAGCCGGTAAGCTGCTTGCACGTCTGCCTCGCGGCGCGATCAAGACGAAGGATATCACCGGCGGTCTGCCACGCGTTGCCGAGCTTTTTGAAGCGCGCAAACCGAAAGATTCGGCCGAGATCGCCAAGATCGACGGCGTCGTCGACTTCCGCGGCGTTCAGAAGAACAAGCGGATCGTCGTCGTCCGCGATGAAATGTCAGGCATGGAAGAGGAGCATCTCATCCCGCACACCAAGCACTTGATCGTCCAGCGAGGCGACCATGTGATCAAAGGGCAGCAGCTGACCGACGGCCTCGTCATCCCGCATGAAATCCTCGAAATCTGCGGCGTGCGCGAACTGCAAAAGTATCTGGTGAACCAGGTGCAAGAGGTTTATCGCCTCCAAGGTGTGGACATCAACGACAAGCACATTGAGATCATCGTGCGTCAGATGCTGAAGAAAGTGCGCATCATCGATCCAGGCGATACAAGCTTCCTCTATGGCGAAGAGATCGATAAGAAGGAATTCGAGCAAGAGAACCTGAAAGTGACTCGAGAGGGCGGAAAGCCAGCACAAGCAGCGCCTGTCCTGCTTGGGATCACAAAAGCATCGCTTGAGCACCGAGTCCTTTATCTCGGCAGCCTCGTTCCAAGACACGACACGTGTCTTACCGAAGCAGCCTGTGCCGGCAAGACCGACTACCTGCTGCGGCTTCAAGGAGAACGTCATCATGGGTCACATCATCCCAGGCGGAACAGGCTTTGAGCGCCACAGACGTGTGAAGAAGTTTGTCGACCGCGAACATGAAGAAGAACTCGTCTTCGACTTCGAAAGCGTTCCTGCAGCACCTGCAGCCTAAAAGGCAAAGGGACCTAAAGGACCAAAAGGACATAAGGGACATAAGGGACAGTGGAAATTGTCCTTTATGTCCTTTATGTCCTTTTTGTCCCTTAGGTCCTTTAGGTCCCTTCCGTCACTTAAAATTTTCATTCAACCTTGCAAAAAAAGATAAAAGTTATACACTGTACGAAGGCTTCAACTAGCCTTCAACAAAAGGAGTATGACTTTATGAAATTTAGGACTTTTTTATTCGGCCTTGCAAGTATGCTTGCAGTGGCTTTTAGCATGCAGACCTCTCTTGCAGCTGATTCATCGTCGAAACATCGCTCAAAACATCACAAGAAAGATAAATGCTGCAAGCAAACTAAAAAATTAGTCGAAGAGATCAATCGCACAACGACTCAAGACTACATTGTAGACACCAATACGAACTTCCTTGCGCAGCAGATCAACCAGACCGTTCAGGCAGATTTGATTGTTGACGAAGAGGTACTTGACATCGTTACCGATATAGCAAGCTGCGGCTGCTACTGCCAGACGCAGATTCTTCCGTCTGATTTTGCGGATGCAGACGGCAATCTCACGCTTACCTATGTGATTTCAGAGCCGGGTTCATACTGTCTTGCAGAATCGATTGAATGGGCGCCAATCGCTCCCGAGGTGATTGACTATACCACTCCATCGGTTGCAATTATCATCGACTCAGATGATGTCTATTTGAATTTAGCTGGCAACGTCCTTGCACAGGCAAATGACGTAGAAGCTTGTGTGGGCATTCTGGTGCTAACGGATAACCAGAATGTTACCATCGTAAACGGCGAAGTACAAGATTTTAGCTATCTCGGCATCTATGTGCAGGGCGATACGCAAGATATATTCTTAGGCAATGCCGACACAAACCTTTTGGTAAATAACTGCGGCTATGGATCTGAGTTCCAGTATGTTGATGAGCCAAGTGGGTTGCCAATCAATCCGGGCGGCATTCTCATCGGGGAATCGTATGGTATTCTTTCCCATTTCAATGGTCCGGTAGTGACTGCAAAGCTCGAAAACGTCTTTGCAGAAAACAATGGCTATGCAGGATGTACTGTAGGTATTCACTATGATATGTCAATTAAAAATTGCACCTTCTCAGGAAACTATGATGAACGGGTTGCAGCACCTTACGATTCCTCTACCTATATCTTTGGATTGCTGTATTATGCCTCTACGAATTTTGACGACATTTCTTCTTTTCAATTTTCGATAGAGAATTCCCATTTTGATGGAAATTCAGTAGAAAATGATACTACATCAAACGCCGTATTTGGCGCGCTTATTGGGTATAACTACACCGGCTTGGTAGTTCGTAATTGCACCTTTACTGACAATGGAGCTGCAGGTGGAATATTTGACGCTACCTTTGGCCTTAGCATCGGCGGCGGCATTGCTGCTCTTGTTGAAGACTCACAAGCTAACTATAACTATGGCGATTATGTTGCAGAGGGATTCAACCTATCTGGATTTGATTCTGAGAGTATTATTGCATCTTCCGGAGCAATATTCCGCGGCTTGCAAGCAAGCGGAAATAATGTAGTGGGTAGTGGACCTTTTGCTCAGGCAGTTGGCATTGCATGCCTCTTTGCAAATGGCGTAAGTATTGAAGACTGCGTTGCAGTGAATAACACGGCCTACTCCGTAAATGGAGATACAACAACTATTGCCGCAGGCATTTTGCTCAGCGGCACCGATGTTACTCAGTTCGATAACGAAGAGCCATTATCCTCGCTAGCAGGAGATATGAGCGTTGTTCGCTGTTATGTTGCAGAAAATGCTGCAGGAAATATTGAAAATCCATCAAATGGTGCCTCTGCAGGTGTTTTCATCCAATCCCCAATATTTGATGTAGTAGTTAAAGAGAGTGTGGCACAGAACAATGGCGGTGTAACGACGAATGCCGGTATTGTAACACAGCGTCTTCTTATTGATAGTGAATTTTATAACATCTTGGTTGATGAATGTGCGATTCAAAATCAAGATTATGGCATATACTCAGGCGGTGATAATGATAGTATCTACCAAAATAATACAATAAGCTATGTGGGTTTTGGTATCTTCCTGTCAGGAAGTACTGAGGATTCAGTGAATAACAACTACGTCAACAATGCGGATGTTGGCTATACCGATACCGCGGATGTAAGTTCAAGTGTATTTTCAAACAACCGAGCTTTTGATGTTACAACTCCCTTCAATGTCACCTATTCATTTGGACCTGCTCCATTGACTCAAGGAACATTGACAGCCGGATTCCCTTCGGGATCATATGTGTACAATACAAGTGGTACCCTCACTGTATCCCAGACCGGGACTACTACCATTACAGGTGGTGCAGGCACGCAATGGACCACACAGATGGTCGGCGGTACAATTATGGTAGCCAATGGCGATACAGCTGTTATAACAGCAGTTACTAGCGCCAACACCTTAACTGTAAATAAAACATTTACATATTCTGGTGAGAGCTACATTATTGTATATCCTGTTGGTCCAAGCGATAACGTTATTATAAACTAGCTCTAAGAGAGTACATAACGTCTGTCTAAGAGACACCCGCGGAAGTTCCGAGGGTGTCTTTTTTTTCTTTACAAATCTACCTGAAACCTGTTAATTAAAAGAAAAAATATAAATGAGGTGGTATGCGCTATACTCTATGTGCTCTTTGTGCCTTAATAATGATGGCTCCTTGTGTTGCAGATGAGGGGATTGATGAGGCAGAGTTTCTCTTGCTTGATGCCGAGCCCGGAGAACTTACCGATACAAAGTTTGATTTTGCTGTAGGCGTAACGACCGTTTCCCACGATAATTACCGCGTACGGATCACGGCAGAGCAGCGCCGCTCCGATTATGAACTGCTTGTGATCTCCTTTCCCCGCGAAGAGGGCGTCATCTTCGACATCCATAGAGTAGAGCTTGGCAGAGCCCCGCGCCATAATTTACAAGGTATTGTTGCTAAGGTATTTGGAACTTTTCGGGCGCGAGTCAACCAAGGCCGCCCAATCGTTACCCGCATGATGGTGCCGGTAGAAATTGCCCCTGTAAACGAATTTACCGTTTCAAGCAACGAAGCGCTGGTTCAGGGCAATCGCTTCATCACAAAAAAATTACCTAAGATGGTAACAGGGAATTCTCCATAAACTCGACTTCTCATCGAGACTAAGACCAGACCGAGACCGTGACCGAGACCGTGACCGTCATTTTTTGCCTCCTGTTCGTGTAGGCCAAAAATAACGGTCCTCGGTCACGGTCTCGGGTCTCGGTCTTGAGTCTCGAGAGTTAATAAGTGTTTTCTTGGACAGGCTAGTCGCTTCGCGACTATTCCGTTAATTCGCCACAAGTTCCAGCTAATGAGAAGCCTGTTCTTTTTCACTTGGATCCGGAGCATGTTCTGTTGCATTCACACTCCAGTGAGAGGTGTACACCTGTTCGCTTTCAATAAGCTCGATAAGGCAAGTCATATTGGTAATAACCGCACTTTTCCACTCCTCAAAGCTCATGGTATGGCTTCCAGAACTTGGTATTGACTGTAGAAATTGTGCAAGTTCTTCACTTTCGGGGCAGTGCATTTGAAGTTCAAATGTAATGTCGTGAGTCTTTTCCTCATCAGCCTGGCAAGTCCCAAAGGCTAAAAGGGCCAGGGCAATAAACATTTTACGCATACTATTATCCTCCATATTATGCGCACCAGTTTACCTTGAAACCGTTTATTGCAAAAGCACAATTGTGTCGATGCAAAAATAGTGCTTGATTTTGGTAAACTAATTTGATAAAGAAAGCTTTTACTCAAAATTTGGGAGAGAGCTATGGAAAAAAGAGGATTTATTCCTTTCAACGACCCTGAAATGCAAAAAAAATGGGGCTGGTTCTTTGTTTTAGGGCTTCTTTTAATGCTGCTTGGTCTTGCGCTGATTGGCTCTGCCTTTAAAGCGACGATCTTTTCTGTGATGATGTTTGGTTTTTTACTTATGGGTGCAGGTGTTGTGCAGATTGTGCACGCAATAATGGCGCGCGAGTGGAGTGGCTTTTTTGTCTCAGTTCTCTTAGCCATTCTTTATGTGGTTACCGGATCTCTTTGCATAGGCAATCCAGCCACTGCTGCTGTTAACATGACGTTCCTCATTGCATTTTTTTGCTTTATTGGCGGTCTTTTTAAGATGATATCATCACTTGTCATGCACTTTGAAGCCTGGGGCTGGGTCTTTTTCAATGGCCTTGTCACCTTCATCCTAGGCGTTTTAATCTATACAGAATGGCCCTTTTCTGGCCTCTGGGTGATTGGAACCTTTGTGGGTGTAGATATGCTTTTATTAGGCTGGAGTGGGGTGGTTCAATCCCTTCGCGCCAAAAATGCGGTAAAATAGTATTACTCCAAACGCCTCTTAAAAAATCCGATTGTGATGTAAAAAGAGACGCCAGCAATAATCATCATTGGCCAGATGTTGTTCCAGATGATATAAAAGGGCATGTCTTTTAAAAAGACTCCGCGGACTATCACGAGCATATAACGTAAAGGATTCAGGTAGGTAAGGTACTGCATCCATAAGACCATATTATCGATAGGTGTGGAAAAACCGGAAAGTAAAACTGATGGAGCTAAAAAGCATGATGTCCCAAGAGATGCCTGCTGCTGCGTAGAACAGATAGAAGAGACACATATACCCACACATACAATTGAACAAACGAAGACAAAAAGGCCTAAATATAAATATAAGAAATTACTTGTAAAGGGAACGTGAAAGATAAAAATCCCCGACAATACAATGACTGTAGACTCAGCAAGTGAGATAATGATTGCAGGCACGATCTTTCCAATAAGAATCTCTTCAGGTAGAATTGGAGAAACAAGCAGCTGATCAAAGGTGCCAAGTTCTCGCTCTCGAGCTACAGACAAGCTAGTGATAACCAGGCTTAACAACATAGTCAAAAGAGCGATAAGACAGGGAATATTGTACCAATAAAAAAGTATATTTGGGTTAAACCAGTTGCGCGGAAAGGTGTCTGTATTCTGCAGCTTTATCCCAATAAGACTTGCCATATCCTGATTATATTGAGATAGGATATCTGAGGTATAGCTTGCGGCAATTTGTGCGGTATTGGATTTTCTGCCATCTAAGATGAGCTCAACATCTACCGGCTGTTTGGCGTCAAGCTTTCGTGAGAACTCCTGGTCTATTGATAGCACCATCAACCCCTCTTGGTTGTTGATGAACGGGGCGATTTCTTCGACGGCTTTTAAATAAATAATGTTTGTAAACATCCTGGAGCCATGAAAGCGCTGTACAAATTCTATCGATTTTTCGCCATTATCGCGGTTGAGGATGCCAATAGGAACATCTTTTACATCGAGCGTCGCTGCAAAGGCGTAAATAAAGAGCTGGAGGATCGGGGGTACTAAAAGGGAAAAGCGGACTCGTTTATCTTTAAGATTAATTAATAGTTCTTTTTTTATTAGAACCCTTATTCTATTCCACTTTAACATATTACTCTAACCTTTTCTTTGTAGCGAGCATTGCGGAAATACACAACAGAGAACCAATAATGAGCATCGGGATAAGATTGATAAAGAGAAGATGTACAATATCTCCAACTAAAAAAAGCGTCTGAAGAGATGAAACGAAATAGCGTCCCGGGATGATATAGGTGATGTACTGTATCCATAACGGCATACTGCGGATTTCGAAGATATATCCGGAAAGCATTAAGGTGGGCATGAAGCCGACGACCAGCGCCCACTGTGTGGCTACAATCTGACTACGGGTGACCGTTGAAAGTAAAAGTCCAAGCCCAAGTGCAGGAATGAGAAACACAGAGACTGATATAAAAAATGCAAATATAGATGCCCTTGCAGGAATATCGTAGGCAATAATCGAAAAAAGTGCGCTTCCAACAAAAGAGATCTGGCCAAGCATAAAGTAGGGGATAAACTTTCCAAAAAATATCTCTATAACAGTAACAGGGGTAGTAATAAGGGATTCCATTGTGCCCCTTTCCCATTCCCTTACGATGACTAAAGCAGTAAGAAGTGTGCCAACTAACGTAAGGATGACTGCAAGAGAGCCTGGTATCAAAAAATTACGGCTTTCAAGCATTTCATTAAACCAGTAGCGGGGCTGCAAATTGACCTCGGCAAGTCCCTGTAAGTTGCTTGAAATCTGTTCTTGCTCCAGCCAATTTTGCCAGGCTTGACGCATATAAATCTGTACAAAATTAGCCGTATTTGGATCGCTGCCATCAGCAATGACCTGAATGGGCGCCACTTGATCGGGTCTTTGCCGAAAAGAAGAAAAGTAGGATGGCACCACAACAAAACCTCGTATTTCTCCGGAAACAATGCCCTCTTCGGCCTCTTTTCGATTTCGTGTGATATGCACTTCAAAATAGGGAGAGTCGGTAAGTGATTTGGAAAAGCTAATCGCATCCGGAGCTGTGTCTTCAAGAACAAGGCCTATTTTCACAAGGTTAAGGTCTAACGATACCCCAAAACCATAGATGATCAGCAGGATAAGTGGCAGCACAACACAAATCAGCAAGGTGCTTATATCGCGAGTAATCTGATGAAATTCTTTAATAATAAGTGCTTTGAGGCGACGCCAAGAGTCACGTTGCATGATGTGCCTCGCTTCGCGCTTCATCATATCGATGTATAAGTTCTATAAAAGCATCCTCCAGTGTTGGAGTTGGATTTTGCTCTGTCACGCAGCTGGCTTTGAGCGCATCCGGTGTTCCCACTGTGATCATCTTGCTTTGATAGATAAGGGCGATTCGATCGCAGTTTTCGGCTTCATCCATAAAATGGGTAGTAACCATGATGGTCACTCCCTTTTGTACCATGCCGTTAATGTGGTTCCAAAACTCGCGCCGCGTGATAGGGTCAACTCCTGACGTTGGCTCATCAAGAAAGAGGATGTCAGGTTCATGCATGACAGAGCAAGCAAGGGCAAGGCGCTGCTTAAAGCCTAGGGGAAGGATTTCAGCATTTTCATCGAGATAGTTAGCCAAGGAAAAAATATTTGTCATGAGATCGACAGCATCCTGGCGCGCTTTACCCTCCATATTGTAGAGGCCTGAAAATAGCTCCATATTTTCTTTTACGCTTATATTGCCATAGAGCGCAAATTTCTGCGCCATGTAGCCCACCCGCGCACGTGCTTCACTTGGTGCCACAAGTAGATCGACGCCGCTGACAACAGCAGTACCCTCAGTTGGCTTCAAGAGGCCGCACAGCATCCTAAAGGTAGTGCTTTTGCCCGCCCCATTTGGGCCCAAAAGGCCAAAAATTTCTCCTGGCCGAATTTTTAGCGAGATGTTGTCGACAGCTGTAAAGGAGCCAAAACGCTTTGTGAGGTTGCCTACTTCAATAACGGTCTCGGCTGTAGCTTTTTTTTGGGGAAAATGTTCTGCCAAAAGCGATCTTCCGCCGGGACCGCCTCCAAGAATATCTACAAAGCCATCCTCAAAGCGAGGCTCTGCTGCAACAATCTCTACCCGCGATCCTCCACCCAATGCCTCTACATTAATTTGAGAAACAGAAGATCCCTCTTTAAGCACAATGCGAACATCGCTTCCTTGAATGACACCATCTATGACTTGGGGCAATTGGAGGGCATTTCCAAGTACAAGCCTTCGGTTTGTATCGATATTGCGTATTCGAAACGCTCTTGCCCGCACGCGGTTTGTAAGATCTTCCGGCAGGCCGCTATAGATCAGTTTTCCTTCGGTCAATAGGAGAACTGAGTCGCAAAGAGATGCTTCATCCAAATAGGCAGTGCTCCATATAACTGAAATACCCTCTGATACAAGTTCATGCACCATTTTCCATAGCTCTCGGCGCGAGATGGGATCAACGCCAACACTTGGTTCGTCTAGAAGTAAAAGATCCGGTTTTTTAATAAGAGTACAAGCAAGTCCAAGCTTTTGCTTCATTCCTCCCGACAATTTTCCTGCAAGACGATCGGTAAAAGGGGCAAGTGCGGTAAAGGAAAGCAGCTTTTGAAAGGTTGCCGCGCGCTTCTCTCCAATTACTCCACGAAGGTCGGCATAGAGATCTAAGTTTTCCTGGACTGTAAGGTCTTCATAGAGGCCAAATTTTTGCGGCATGTAGCCCATGCTCTCGTGAATGGTATCAGAATCCTTTACAGAATCAAGACCTGCCACCAAAATAGTGCCTTTCGTTGGTATCAAGATGCCGGCGATGAGACGGAGGAGCGTAGTTTTCCCCGCGCCGTCAGGTCCTGCAAGGCCGACAATTTTTCCTTTTGGAATGCTAGCTGTAATGTTGTTTAGGGCTAGATCTTTATCAAATTGTTTTGTGAGGCCTGAAATAACAACTGCACTCTCGCTCATTTCTTTTCGCTCTTAAGAGGAATCTTTACGGTTACAGGCATGCCCTGACGCAAGTTTTTGTCCGGATCATCTATATAGATGCGCAGGCGATAGACAAGGTCTGTTCTGAGTTGGGTGGTCTCTACGGTCTTAGGGGTAAATTCAGCAACCGGCGAAATAAACCCAACGTGGGCATGATATACTTTTCCCTTTGGCGTATCTGTATGTACTTCAGCGAGCATATCAAGCTCGATCATCGGCAGCTCATCTTCTTGCGCAAATGCTCTCACCCATACTGGAGAGCTTATTGAAAGTGTGTATACCGGCTCTGAAACGTTTACAATGGTGCCGGGTTCACGAATGCGCGTGAGAATGGTCCCATGGCTTGGGCAATAGATTTCTGTGTTGGAAAGGTCTGTCATT
Organism: uncultured Chlamydiales bacterium; assembly: GCA_963826935.1. Taxonomy (GTDB): domain Bacteria; phylum Chlamydiota; class Chlamydiia; order Chlamydiales; family FEN-1388; genus SZAS-7. The sequence continues at coordinate 1,488,368 of CAWGYH010000002.1, forward strand.
GCAACGCCGAGAGCCGCTTTTGCCTGCTTGAGTGTTGCCCGCCATACTGCTAAAGAGGCCTTGTTATTTTCATAGTCTTCTTCAGAAACACTTCCCTGTTTAACGATAGCCTTGCGCCTTTTGACAAGCCTTTTTGCATTCTCCAGGTTGGCCCTTACCGAGAGCACATTGGCCTCAGCTTCTCGCACAGCATCCAAATAGGGTTGTTTATCGATAGTGGCCATCAACTCTCCCGGCTGTAGCTCTTGGCCCTCTTGCCAGGGCATTGTTTCAACCCTTCCATACACGCGAAAGCCCAGGTCCACTTGCCTTACATCCACATTTCCGTAGAGCACAAGCTCATGTAAAGGAGTAGTTTTTTTGACAAACAGGTAAATGCCCGCTCCAACCATCAACAGAGCAAATATGCTAAAGACGATAATGACCTGACGCACTAAGAATTCCTCCAAAAAAAGAAATGCTCTGCAATCATGTATGATTTTGCTTTAAAATACCACTTGATCTTGATTCGCAAATTTGATAATCAAACATTTCACCTAACAAATGCGGGGAATGAAGAATATGGATAATACAAAGGCCCTCTCGCCGGAACTGCTTCATAAGATGGATGCATACTGGAGGGCTGCTAACTACCTGTCGGTAGGGCAGATTTATCTTTATGACAATCCGCTTTTAAAAAGGCCTTTGAAATTGTCGGATGTAAAACCTTTGGTGGTTGGACATTGGGGAACGACTCCGGGTCAGAATTTCATCTACCTTCACTTGAATCGTGTTATCAAAAAGTATGATCTCAATATGTTCTACATCGCAGGGCCTGGCCACGGAGGGCCGGCGCTTGTGGCAAATACCTATCTTGAAGGTAGCTACAGTGAGATTTATCCAAATATCACGCAGGATGAAGCTGGGCTTAAGAAGCTCTTTATGCAGTTTTCGTTCCCCGGTGGTATTTCAAGCCATGTGGCCGCGACAACGCCAGGGTCAATACATGAAGGCGGCGAGCTGGGATACTCACTCAGCCATGCTTTTGGGGCTGCATTTGACAATCCAAACCTTGTCGTTGCTTGCGTGGTAGGCGATGGCGAGGCAGAAACCGGCCCCTTGGCAACAGCATGGCAATCAAATAAATTTCTTAACCCAATTAGCGACGGTGCTGTATTGCCGATACTGCATCTCAATGGCTACAAGATAAGCAATCCTACCATCCTTTCCCGCATCGAGCATGAGGAATTGGAACAATTTTATCGAGGCTGCGGCTGGATCCCCTACTTTGTTGAAGGTGATGATCCCCACGAGATGCATGAGCTGATGGCAAGCACCTTGGAAAAGGTTATAAATGAAATTCAGCGCATACAAAGTAATGCAAGAAACAATAACGACAACACAAGGCCGCGCTGGCCGATGATTGTCCTGAGATCACCCAAAGGGTGGACAGGACCAAAAATTATCGATGGCCTCCAAAATGAAGGTACCTTCAGATCGCACCAGGTGCCGCTTTTAGTGGATGCTGACCATCCTGGACATGTACAAGACCTTGAAAACTGGATGAAGAGCTATAAACCTGAAGAGCTGTTCGATGAAAATGGCACTCTTCTTGCAGAGCTTGCAGAACTTGCCCCTAAGGGAACTCGTCGCATGGGAGCAAACCCGCACACTAACGGTGGAATGCTTCTTCGAGACCTTTGTATGCCCGATTTTCGAGACCATGCTGTGCATATTCCAGCGCCTGGTGCTGTCAGTGGCCAAGATACGCTTGTTTTGGGAAAGTTTTTGCGCGATGTGGTCAAACTCAATAAACAAAATTTTCGCCTCTTTGGGCCTGACGAGACGCTCTCAAACCTTCTGGGAGCTGTTTTTGAAGTTACCAATAGACAGTGGGATGCCCGCGAAGTAAAGAATGATGAATTTCTTGCGCCCGCAGGCGGAGTTCTAGACGCGATGCTTAGCGAACATCAGTGCCAGGGGTGGCTGGAAGGCTATCTTCTGACAGGACGTCACGGGATATTTAACAGTTATGAAGCTTTTATCCGCATCGTCGATTCGATGTTCAGCCAGCACGCCAAGTGGCTTAAGGTAACGGCAGAACTACCCTGGAGACAGAAGCTTAGTTCGTTAAACTACCTTCTTGCCTCGCACGTCTGGCAGCAAGATCACAACGGCTTTACGCACCAAGACCCTGGTTTTATTGATCACGTAGTGAACAAGAAGGCTAGCATCGTGCGCGTCTACTTGCCGCCTGATGCAAACTGCCTGTTGTCGGTTTGTGATCATTGCCTGCGCAGTCGCCATTATGTGAACGTAATAGTTGCAGGAAAGCACCCGCTACCCCAATGGCTAACTATGGATGAAGCCATTATTCACTGTACAGAAGGACTTGGCATCTGGCAATGGGCAAGTAACGATCAGGATGCTGAGCCTGATGTCGTGATGGCCTGCTGCGGCGATACGCCAACGCTTGAGATTTTGGCCGCTGTTTCTATTCTGCGTCAGCACCTTCCGGAGCTTAAAATCCGTGTAGTCAATGTTGTCGATCTCATGAAGCTGCAGCCTCAATCTGAGCATCCACACGGCTTAAGCGATGCAGATTATGACTCGACCTTCACAAAAGATAAGCATATTATCTTCGCTTACCATGGATATCCCTATTTGATTCACCAGCTCACCTATCGCCGCCACAATCTTAACCTTCATGTTCGTGGGTATAAAGAGGAGGGCACCATCACAACAGCGTTTGACATACGGGTACAAAACGACTTAGATAGGTTTCATCTTGTTCAAGATGTAATTGATCGGCTACCAAACTTGGGTGCAAAAGGTGCTTATTTAAAGAAGATGATGCAGGATAAGCTCATTGAGCATAAACAGTACATCTCTGTACACGGCCAAGACATGCCGGAGATCCGTAACTGGAAATGGCAATAGGTTCTACAAAGAAAAAAAACCAAAGCTTGGCATGCAGTTTTACATCGCAATTGTCAATTCTCTGAGAACCATCTGGAAGCCTGCAATCCTCACCGATATCTCAGAGGTTGCAAAAAAATGAAGCCGAGCTTGCCAGAAAGTTATCGGTCAATTCCAGTGCCAAGGCATTGGCCGTGGTGGCGCAAAATGCTTGCATTTGCAGGACCTGGCTATCTTATTGCCGTTGGCTACATGGATCCTGGCAACTGGGCAACAGACCTCGCGGGAGGCTCTGCCTTTGGCTATGATTTGCTGTCTATTATTTTGCTATCCAACTTCATGGCAATTTTGCTCCAATACCTGGCCGGCAAATTGGGGGTTGCGACGGGACGAGATTTAGCGCAAGCCTGCCGAGATAACTTTTCTTATCCTGTGACAATTGTATTATGGATTTTATGCGAAATTGCCATTTGCGCGTGCGATCTTGCTGAGGTGATTGGCTCTGCCATTGCACTGAACCTGCTCTTTGGCCTTCCTTTGCTGTGGGGAGTATGCCTGACTGCTTTTGATGTCCTTGTGATTTTATATCTTCAAAAGCTCAATTTTCGCTATTTAGAAATTTTAGTTATAGGCCTTATATCCCTCATAGCAGGCTGTTTTTGGTTTGAAATTGCTATTTGCAAGCCCGACATGAGCGCTGTACTTAAGGGGTTCATCCCTCAAGCCAATATTATTCGCAATCCGGAGATGCTCTACATTGCCATCGGAATTATTGGCGCTACTGTAATGCCGCATAATCTCTATTTGCACTCATCGATTGTTCAAACAAGAAAGTATGCCGATGATGAGCCTGGTAAAAAAGAAGCAATTAAATTTATAAGCATAGACTCTGCAGTTGCTTTGACGATAGCCTTTTTTGTGAACGCTGCAATTCTTATTATGGCCGCTGCTATTTTTCATGTGAAGGGGCATACCCAAGTATCAGAAATTCAAGATGCCTATAAACTGTTAAGCCCCCTTGTCAATGTTCCTATCGCAAGTACGATATTTGCATTGGCACTTTTAGCATCAGGGCAAAATTCCACGCTGACAGGCACCCTGGCAGGACAGATTGTTATGGAGGGATTTTTAGATATCCGCTTAAAACCGTGGGTAAGGCGCTTGTTAACCCGGAGCCTCGCCCTTATTCCTGCCATTTTTTGTGTTATTCTTTATGGAGAACATGGTATAGCTCAATTATTGATTTTTAGCCAGGTTGTGTTAAGTTTCCAGTTGGGGTTTGCGGTCATTCCGCTTATTTGGTTTACGAATGATCGACTAAAAATGGGCAAGTTTGTAAATGCCCTCTGGATAAAAATTCTGGCCTGGGGCACCGCAGGAATTATACTTATGTTAAATTTTAAATATGTATACGATTTTATTGCTGGCCGCATGATGTAACAGCAGGAGATAGCGCCCATTATGTATAAAAAAATACTAGTTGCTTTAGATAATAGCCCGGTGGATCAAAGTCTGCTCCCACATATCGCCGCGCTTGCTAAAATTCACCATTCGCATCTATTGCTTGTACACGTAGCTGAAGGGTGGGCAGCTCGTCACTTTAGTGATCTTTTGTTAAAAGAATCTGAAGAAATGCAAAAAGATCGAAGATATCTTGAAGCTGCGGCTGAGAAATTGCGCGCTCAAGGCTTGAGCGTGCGAACGATTCTGGCGTTAGGGGAGCCATCAATGGAAATTTTAGAAATTGCGCAAAAGGAAAAATGTGAATTGATTGCCATGACGTCGCATGGTCACCGTTTTTTAGCCGACCTTTTTTTAGGAAGTACTATAGAAGAGGTTCGCCATGAGTCATCAATTCCTCTCCTTGTAGTGAAACCAAACCGATGAAAACTCAGGACAAATAGGCTTATTTCTTAACTCTATCGTTCGTGAATAGGAGGAGCCTGCTGTGCCACTATCCAGCGGTGAAGATGTTTCGAACGAAATATCCGGGCAATTAATGATGAGGATATAGGGCATGGCAGCAATGCAGCCATCGCTATCTTCTACGCTAATGACAAATTCGTAGGTGCCGGCTGTCGTCGGTATTCCCGAAATCTCGCCTGTCGTTGGGTTCAAGACTACTCCTGGAGGAAGCATTCCGGTTGCCACGCTAAATGTATAGGGCATCACACCGCCAGAGATCTCTATCGTTCGTGAATAGGAGGAGCCTGCTGTGCCACTTGGCAGCGGCGAGGATGTTTCGAATGAAATATCTGGGCAATTGATGATGAGGATATAGGGCATGGCAGCAATGCAGCCATCGCTATCTTCTACACTGATGACAAATTCGTAGGTGCCGGCGGTTACTGGTATTCCCGAAATCTCGCCTGTCGTGGGGTTCAAGACTAACCCTGGAGGAAGCATTCCGGTTGCCACGCTAAATGTATAGGGCATCACACCGCCGGAGATCTCTATCGTTCGTGAATAGGAGGAGCCTGCTGTGCCACTTTGCAGCGGCGAGGATGTTTCGAACGAAATATCTGGGCAATTAATAATGAGGATATAGGGCATGGCAGCAATGCAGCCATCGCTATCTTCTACACTAATGACAAATTCATAGGTGCCGGCGGTTACTGGTATTCCCGAAATCTCGCCTGTCGAGGGGTTCAAGACTAACCCTGGAGGAAGCATTCCGGTTGCCACGCTAAATGTATAGGGCATCACACCGCCAGAGATCTCTATCGTTCGTGAATAGGAGGAGCCTGCTGTGCCACTTGGCAGCGGCGAGGATGTTTCGAACGAAATATCTGGGCAATTAATAATGAGGATATAAGGAGAAGTATGAAAACAGCCATTGCTATCTGTTGCGGTAATGTTAAAAACAAAAGTGCCCGCAGTGGTAGCTATCCCTGAAATTTCACAGGTTGAGGCGCCAGTAAGTCGAAGCCTCTTTCCACAAAATCCTTGCTTCTTCAAGGGGAACTGCAACGTCAACACAGGCAGGTACTACCCGCGGGGTGTAGTCTGATGACGGCCGAGTAGCGCTCACTCTTGCGGTGTAGATGTAGATGCCGGGGCTTGCTGCTGTTTTTCGAAGGAGCGTCATCTCTTGGCAGATAAGAGGATCTGCATAGAGCTCAAGCTTGAGCGTATCCGGGGAAAGATCATCAAGATAGATCTGCAGGGTAAAAATGTGCAGCTCTTCTGCTGTTTCTATGTGAACATCTACAAAGCGGATTTTCTCCCAGTGTTCAGCAAGGGCTTGTTGCCATTTCAGAATATCTTTACTTTTTTGGCAGTTGTTTGCCGTGCGCTCTTTATAGCGCACGCTTTGGGGAATATAGTAGTTTTGGGTGTATTCTCGAACGGCTCGTTCTGCAGAAAATTGCGGGGTGAGCGTTGCCATGCTTTCGCGCATTTTTTCAATCCAGGCTTGCGGCAGGCCTTCCGGATCTCTTGTATAAAACTGGGGAACCACTTCATTTTCCAAGATTTCATATAGCCTTTCTGCTTCTTGTCTGTCCCAACTTACATCTTCGCCATGCTCCTCCTTATCGCCGATAGCCCAGCCAACTTTCGGGCTATACGCCTCTTGCCACCAGCCATCGAGCTCGGAGAGGTTGATGCCTCCATTTACAAGCACCTTCATGCCGCTTGTTCCGCATGCCTCCCATGGCCGTCTGGGCGTGTTAACCCAGAGGTCAACGCCGCCGACAAGCTGCTCGGCAACGCGTATGTCATAGTCGCTTATAAAGATGACATGGCTGCGAATTTCCGGTCGTTTGATAAACTGCATCCATTTTTCAATAAGCGCCTGGCCCTCAATGTCTTTGGGGTGGGCCTTTCCGGCAATGATGAGCTGCACGGGAAACTCGTGGTTTGTCAGAATTCTGGCTAGCCTGTCAGGATCTTGCAAAAGCATATTTGGCCGTTTATAGGTGGCAAAGCGCCTTGCAAAGCCTATTGTGAGGCTGTTTGGATCGAAAATATGTTTTGCCGCTTCAATTTCTTCTGCTGTAGTGCCGCGCACTTCAAGCTGTCTTACAAGCTGCTGTCTGGCATATTCGATAAGCGTTTTTCTTGAGGCGTTTCGCATCTGCCAAAGCGCCTCGTCCGGCACCTTGCGAAAATCTTCTGGCAGCGTTTGCATGGGGCCCAGCCAGCGATCCTTGCCACAGTAGGTTGTCCACAAGGCATCTGCCTCTTTTGAGTCCCAGCTTGGCATGTGTACGCCGTTGGTTACATGGCCTATGGGAATTTCAGCTTCCGGCCAGCGGGGAAAAAGCGGTGAAAAGATGCGCTGGCTTACTGTTTGGTGAAGCTCGCTTACGCCATTAACACTGCCGCATCCATTCATCGCAAGATAGGCCATGTTAAAGGGCTCTTTCTTGTTTTTAGGGTCTTTTCTGCCGAGGCTAAGGAGGCGATCGAGTGTTATTCCAAGCTTTTCGTTTGCATATTTTTCACAATAATGGGCAATGAGCTCGGGCTGGGCCATGAGCTCGGGCGAAAAAAGATCAAATGCCGCCGCAACCGCCGTGTGGGTGGTAAAGAGATTGCCAGCCCTTGTGGCGGTAAGGGCCACATCAAAAGGGACGCTATTTTCTTGCATAAACTCATGCGCACGCTCAAGAACGCAAAAGGCTGCGTGGCCTTCGTTTAGATGGCATATTTCAGGTTTGATGCCAAGCTCTGAAAGCAGGCGATAGCCGCCAATTCCTAAAATAATTTCCTGAATTAAGCGAAGCTCGGCTCCGCCGCCATACAGCTCGCTGGTAATACCTCTATGGGCAGGAAAGTTTGCCGGATCGTTGCTATCCAGCAAATAGAGCTTTAGCCTTCCAACCTTTACCTCCCAGGTGCGAAGCCAGATAGGATATCCCGGAAGGTTAAAATTTATCCGCAGCCACTGGCCCTTAGCATCGCGAACCGGCTGTATTGGCAACTCTACAGGGGAGTTGTAGGGGTAGAGGGCATCTTGCTTGCCTTTTTTGTCGATCACTTGGCGAAAATAGCCCTGCTGAAACAAAAGTCCTACGCCAACAATCGGCACTCCCAAGTCGCTGGCAGCTTTTAGCTGATCTCCTGCTACGTTGCCAAGGCCTCCGGAATAGATGGGAAGTGCTTCACTGAGCATATACTCCATGCTAAAGTAGGCGCAGGTAGTAAGCGATGGCGATGAATAGCTCTTTTGAAACCATGCTTCTGACTTGGCTCTTTCGCGCTCTTCTTCTACAACCTTCAGCACCTTGGTGTGAAATTCCGGCTCATTTAGCAGAGCTTGCAGTTTTTCTTTAGATGCCGTTTGGAGGATGATCCAGGGATTTCGGGTGCGCTCCCACAAATCTGCATCGAGCCTGCTCCATAACATATCGCCCTTATGGTTCCACGAAAAGCGAAGATTAAGCGCAATTTCTTCTAGAGCATCATAGCCTGGCATATCAAAGCGGGGCATTGCTTGGTTATTGGCATCTGTCATGAAGTACCTTTTTTTTACTTTTTATTCTCGTAGCAAATTATTATCTAGCGAAAAAATGGGAATGTCAAAATATATATTGATAAATAATTTATTGATATATATACAGAAGTAAAGGAGGAATGGTGGACTGTACCCATATAAATGGGGGGGCATTATTCAGGCTTATCTAACTTAAAGGATTCCCATATGGACAAAAATATCAATCAAAATGCAGGGCAACAACTGCAGCAGGCAAAGCAACATTTTGCAAAAGCTGTAGAAAATGCGCACAAAACGCTCGCTGAAATAAAACAACATTGTGAATCAGAAATTAAATCAATGAATCCTCATGATAAAGAGGCACTTAACTCGGTTATAAATGAATGTAAGGCAGCTGCAGCCGATTTAAAAAAATCTGCCGCTTCAGCTGCATCCGACGCTAAAGAAAGTATTGCAAATGCTGCAAATAATGCTCTAACTATCGTCAGCGATCTCAAACAAAAAGCTCAAGAAAAATTAAAATCTATGCAGCCAAAAACAAAAGAAGCGCTCATTAAGATGATGGGTGAACTACATCATGCGGCTCAAGATCTGCAAAATGCCGTTGGCTCATCTGTTTCTTCTGCTAAGGATGGCCTTATCACAGCTGCAAACCAGGCGATGAAAGCCACAGAGAAGCTTAAAGCCCAAGCAGAAGCCGAATGGCGTAATGCCCCGCAAAAAGCAAAAGAAACGCTCAAGCAAACTATTAATGATCTGAATCATGCAGCAAGTGAGTTTAAAAATGCAGCATCTTCAGCACTTTCACAGTCTATTGCTCATGCTAAAGAAAAATTGGTGATTGCAGCCAACGATGCTGTAAGTGCCGCTGACAAACTAGGTCAGAAAACACATAAAGAGCTTCAGGAAATTCCACCAAAGGCAAAAGAAGCGATTAAACAAGCAATTATCGATCTCAATCACGCAGTAGACGAGCTCAAAAAAGCAGCTACGAGCGCCTGGTCAGGTAAGTAAAAATCATTTTTAAGACCTCCAAAATAGCTTTGGAGGTCTTTTTGACATACAGGTAAGTTTTGCTTTAATTATATTTTGGGTTTTGCTATACTTCCTACCATGAACACAAGACGTCAACTTCTTACTCTAGCTCTTGTCCTGCTGTGCCGCCAGGCACAATAATACCACCATCCCTTATATCTTTTTCTCCGCTTAAAAACTCTTAAAGGATCGTTTTATGAATGTATCTTGTTCTTCTTCACGCGATAGGGCGTGGATGGTCTGGATAGTCGCTTCGGTGTTCTATGCCTACCAGTATATTATTCGCGTCATGCCAAATATTATGTTGGATGACATCTGCCAGCGCTTTAGCATTGATGCTTTAGCCTTTGGCCAGTTTTCGGGTATCTACTATCTTGGATATTCGCTTCTGCACATACCTGTCGGCATCATGCTTGATCGCTTTGGCGCCAGAAAAATCATGACAGGCTGCGTCCTTCTTACTGTTGTAGGGCTTTTGCCGCTTTTATTTAGCGAGCACTGGGCCTACCCCATTTTGGGCCGCTTTTTGGTGGGGGTGGGATCATCCTGTGCCATCTTAGGTGTCTTTAAGGTGGTGCGCATGGCCTTTTCCGAGGCGCGCTTTAGCCGCATGCTCAGCTTTTCTGTTATGATTGGCCTTTTGGGGGCAATCTACGGGGGCGGACCTGTAAGCTATATGCGCGATTGCCTGGGTTACGAGGCTGTGCTCTACAGCTTTATCTGGGGAGGTATCGCATTAAGCGTTGCCGCCTACTTTATAGTGCCGGATGTAAAAAGTGCCCCGCAAACTAAGATAATGCACGACGTTAAAGAGGTTCTTAGCAACAGGTCGGTGATAATAGCCTGCTTGTCTGCCGGGCTTATGGTGGGACCGCTTGAGGGTTTTGCCGATGTCTGGGGGTGCGCCTTCTTAAAGCAGGTGTATGGCCTTCAGGGGTCGGTGGCAGCAAGCCTTCCGTCGCTTATCTTTATTGGCATGTGCTTTGGCGCGCCCGTTCTTAGCTTTATTGGAGATAGGATAAAGAGCAATATAGGCGCTATAGTTGGGGCCGGTTGCGTTATGTCGGCAAGCTTTATTTTGCTTCTTGCCGCCCAGCAAAATGTTGGGCTCCTTAGCACGCACTTTGTGCTTATAGGCATATGCTCTGCATACCAAATTTTGGCTATATTTAAAGCCTCTACCTTTGTGCGTGCAGAAGTTGCGGGCTTAACAACGGCTGTTGCCAACATGATCATCATGATCTTTGGCTACGGCTTTCACACAGCTATTGGCTGCATTGTATCAGCCATGGGTGGAAGAGAGAGCTCATCGGCCCTTCTCTTTGGTGTCTCAGTCATTCCGGTAGCGCTTATAGTAGGTACTATCGGCTTTATATCCCTCATAAAAAAAGAATCACAAGTTAAGGAGCAGGTATGACAGCCTCATTTTCAAATAAATTAGTTGCGGTAATGAATGAAAAAATCGAGCCGGGCATCGTTATGAACGCCTTGGCTCATATGTGCATAGGTTTTGGTGCCGATATAGGCAAAGAGCCGCTGCGTCCCACAAACTATGTCGATGCCGATGGAGGAAGCCATCCTCACATCTCCGAGATGCCCTTCATGATTTTGAAGGCAAACTCCAACAAAATCCGCGGCCTTCGACAAGCCGCCCTTGAAGCTGGCATCCAGTTTGTGGACTTTACCGACACCATGACGGTAGGCACCTACCTTGAACAGCTAGAGCGCACAAAAAACACAAAAGAGGAACAGCTTGTCTACTACGGCATCGTCCTCTTCGGCGACTGGCAAAAAGTGTCAGAGCTTACGCGTAAGTTTTCCCTCTGGAAATAATGCGTGTACGAGTTTTTCACTCCTGAAAGGAGTGATGGCAAATAGCCCAGGCCGCCGCAGGCGTCCTGGGAACAACACAGAGAAAAAATGCACGCCCGAAGGGTGTGCTGGAATCGATTGCTTTTCCAGCACACCCTTCGGGCGTGCATTTTTTACAAACATTAGGGTCCCAGAGCACCTCCCTTGAGGTCGGTGATCTGGGCTAATCGCCACCACACCCTTCGGGCGTGGTATTTTTTACAGCCTCTTCAGGAGTGAATTTGCTTGTTCTATTTTGAGCTATAGGGTATTGATTTGCCTATGAGTCAGATTATACTTTCAGGGCATATTGTAGACCTTGTGGCCCGCAAGGTGTTTGATGGGACGGTTACCATAGAAGATGGCATTATAAAGGCGATAACGCCTGTCACTTCTTCTGTTCCCGACCAGTATATTATGCCGGGCTTTATCGATGCCCATGTGCATGTAGAAAGCTCTATGCTTGTGCCGTCTGAGTTTGCCCGCCTTGCTGTGGTGCACGGGACCGTGGCAACGGTGTCAGATCCGCACGAGATCGGCAATGTACTTGGCTTGCCAGGTGTGCGCTACATGATAGAAAACGGCAAAAGGGTGCCCTTTCACTTTTTCTTCGGCGCGCCCTCATGTGTGCCTGCAACAACCTTTGAGACAGCCGGGGCTGCCATTTCAGCAAATGAGATCCGCGAGCTTTTTACAAAAGATAAGCTCTTATACCTCAGCGAAATGATGAACTACCCAGGAGTGCTCGCCCACGATCCGGTTGTTATGGGAAAGCTAAAAGTAGCAGAAGAGCTCAAGCTGCCCGTTGATGGCCACGCCCCGGGGCTAAAGGGGCCTGATGCTGAAAAGTATATCCAAGCCGGCATATCGACAGATCATGAATGCTATATGCTTGAAGAGGCGCTATCCAAGCTGGAATATGGTATGAAGATCATCATCCGCGAGGGATCTGCCGCTAAAAACTACGAAGTGCTCCACCCGCTTCTTCGCTCGCACCCTGACAAGGTGATGTTCTGCAGCGACGACAAGCACCCCAACGATCTTCTAGAGGGCCATATTAACGAGCTTGTCCGCCGCTCTATCGTCGATCACGGTTATGATACTATGGATGTCCTTCAGGTTGCCTGTCTAAACCCCATCAAACACTATAACCTTGATGTAGGCTATCTCCAAGTAGGACAGAGCGCAGACTGCATTGTGGTAAAAGATCTTAAGAACTTTTCTGTTTTAGAGACCTATGTGAGGGGAGTGCTGGTTGCAAAAAAGCATAAGTCACTTATAAAGTCGGTAAAAGCTGATCCTATAAATAACTTCTCCACAACCCCCAAAAAAGAAAAGGACTTTGAGCTCAAGGCAAGCTCTAAGCCTATACAGATCATTCGCGCACAAGATGGCCAGCTCATTACCGAAAAGCTCTGGGCTGCGCCAAAAAATGTCGATGGCTTTGTGGTGTCAGATCCTTCTGAAGATATCTTAAAGATAGCAGTAGTTAACCGCTACCGTGATGCGCCCGTCGCTGTTGCCTGCATTACGGGCTTTGGCATGCATAAGGGGGCAATAGCCTCATGTATTGCACACGATTCGCACAACATCATCGCTGTCGGCGTGTCAGATCATGACATCTGCAAGGCAGTAAATGCCGTTATCGCCAATAAAGGGGGCATTAGCGTGGCTCATGACGACCAAGTTGACGCACTTCCTCTTCCTGTTGCCGGCATTATGAGCGCAGATGATGGCTATAGCGTGGCACTGCGCTATGCAGAACTTGACACTAAGGCAAAAGCATTAGGCACAAGCCTTCATGCTCCATTTATGACCCTTTCATTTATGGCCCTTTTAGTCATCCCTTCATTAAAGCTTAGCGATAAGGGGCTTTTTGATGGAACGACCTTTACCTTTGTTAAAGCTTAAGCTTCAAAAATAAAAGCTGATAGGGTATAGTAATCGAGAAGAAAGGGACCAAAGGGACCTAAAGGACATAAAGGACCTAAGGGACAGTAGGCTGTAGTCCCTTATGTCCTTTATGTTCTTTTCTGGTAGAATTCTTTATCCACGTTTGTGTAGGCGCATGAAAAAAGTATACCTTCTTATAGCTCTTCTTTTGGCAGGTTATGCAGCCTATTTCTATGCCCGCGAGCAGGATAAAAAAACTGACGGCTTTTATGTAGAGCGCATAGCGTCAATCTTTCCGGATGATCCGCGCTGGGATATCACCCCCGCGCAGGATCAGATTGAAACGGCAAATAAAGCCTTAGATCAGCCCTATAGCTACCTGGCGCACGGCTTTCAGTGCTATGCCTTTGTAAGCCATGACGACAAATATGTTCTAAAGTTTATCAGACAGCAGCGCCTGCAGCCGCCGCTTCTCTACCAGTGGTTTCCAAATATACTTTTTTTTAAGTCCATGAAAGAAGAGAAGGCGCTTTTGGGAAAAAAGCGGGCAAACTACCTCTTTCGCAGCCTAAAAGTTGCATTTGTTGATGTGCCTGAAGAGACGGGGCTTCTCCTTGTGCACCTCAATAAAACGCAAAATCTCTACCCCACTGTCACCATCTACGACAAAGCCGGCACTAAGTTTGAGGTGGCCCTTGACAGCCACGAGTTTGTTTTGCAAAAAAAGGCCCTTCCTATCAAGCCCACCATTACAAAGCTTATGGAGGAGGGTAATATCGATGCCGCAAACCAGCGTATCGACCAGATCTTCGACCTCCTTTTCGCCTGCGCAAAAAAAGGCATTGCCGACATGGACAACCAGCTCATCCGCAAAAACAACCTAGGCTTTTTGCCGGATAGCTGCATCTATGTAGACACCGGCAAAATCACCCGCAAAGAGTCGATGAAGACAAAAGAGCGTTTTACCCTCGACCTAAAGCGTCTAGAACCACTCTACGACTGGCTCCTAGAGCACTATCCCGAACTTGCCTCCCACTTCAAGACAAAGCAAGAACAGCTCCTAAAAAATTTCTAGTGCAAAATCCTCAAAATATATATGGATAATTCTAAACGAGGATTTTCTATGAACTCAATTTTTGTGCGATTTTATGATGCAATCATCAGAGCAGGGGAGTGCTTTTCTTCCTATTTCTTGCTTGTTATACGCCTTTTTTGGGGCTATCAGTTTTATATAACCGGCGCAGGCAAGTTTCAGAACCTTCCCAAGATTGTGGAGTACTTTCAAAGCTTAGGCGTTCCCTTTGCAGAGGCCAACGCCCATATCGTTGCATCATTAGAGATGGGAGGAGGCCTTTTGCTCATAGCCGGCTTTGCATCAAGGCTTATCTCCATTCCGCTTATCTGCGTTCTGCTTACAGCCTATGCAACAGCGCACCAAGAGGCTCTTCTAAGTATTTTTAGCAACCCAGATCTGTTTTTGAGCCAGCCGCCATTTCATTTTCTCATGACGGTGCTTATTGTCTTTTGCTTCGGCCCCGGCAAGTTCTCGGTCGATTACCTGCTAGAGCGCTGGATTAAAAAGTAACAGGCGCTCGGATCTGCAAAGCTTTCCATTGCTTTTTTTTGAGATAACTCCCTATTATCAGCGCTTTTTTCAGGAGACAGGTTAGTGGAGATACGAATTTTAACGGCAGCTAATAATAAAGACGAAGTCGGCGCCCACTTCGAACAACTGTCAGATGAAGATAGAAACCTTCGTTTCCACGGTACCACTACAACAGCCCGCGCAAAAGAATTTGGTGAAAAAAAGATTTTCGAAAATGGCATTGTTTTTGGCCTCTATATTACACCCAATGATAAATCAATTTTAGTCGGAGTCGGGCACCTTATACTCGATAAAAACATTGCTCAAATTTCCGTAAGCGTGGCGGCTGAGCATCGTAGGAATCACTATGGGAAAAGCCTTATCGAAAAAGGACTCGCTTTAGCGAGGGATAACGGGGTGTCAAAAGTACAGTTCGATACTAGAGTATTCAATGAAGGTATGAAATATCTTGGAACAAGCTGCGGATTCGTTTTAGAACGAAATGATGGGTATATGGTGGGATCACGCAATACCAACATCTAGTTCCTTGTCGTAAAACAGGTTAGGGGTTATTCCCTAACAACCCCTTAGCAGGCAGGCGCTGTCTTTTGAAAGACATTCTTTACGCATGCGGCAGTAAAGGCTACCTTAGCTTGCACTGCGTGAAAAGCTTTTGAAAACCAGCTTTCAGCAAATGGATCCTTTTTCATCAGGCAAGCGCCTGTTGCCATGCGAGCTACGTGGAGCAGGAGAATGGTTGTCAAGGCGCCAAGCTTTAGCGGTGTTGGCGGTGTAAAGAGCAAAAATGCCGAGGTAGCAAGATCTGCTGCTGTCAATGCAACGGCTGCTGTCTCTACGCCAAGCTTTAGCGACGCTCTTGTGCTTAGCGTCTTCATAAATGCTTGACTTTGCTTGACAGCATCTTTTTGCTCGGCCTGAATAGCTGATAAAATTGCCTGGGCTTTTTCATCAATTTTAGCTTCCGGTCCAATTTCAAGAGATTTTTGGATACGCTCTTTGTTGCTGATGATATAGTTGCACGCCGCAGTGATCTCTGTAACGCTAGCTTTTGCAGTAAGGGGCTTTACGCGTGCCTTAAATTCATTATAAAATTCTTTGTGTTCTGCCAGCTGGTAGGTTCCAAGCATAAAAGCAACAGTTTTAATTGGCAGAAAAAATGGAGCAAGTTTCGTTGTCCAGGGCAGTGCCTCTTGAGAGATCACGGCAAATGCGCGAAGGGCATCTACAGTATCGGCAAAACAGTCGATTAAGACTCTGCCTGAAATAATAGACTGCCATAGGCGGGCCACTCTTTCGGTGGGAGTTGTTGCTCGCACAGTACCGATAGTTTGGTTGATAAAGCCCGGCAGCACAAAAAAGCTATCTACAAAAGCAAATAATTTAGTCGCTCTTATGCCCTGTCCAAGAGAGGCGCTTGGCGCCATTTTCGAAACCGAAGCCAAGAAGGGGGGAATGCTTCGTACAGCTTTTCCGGCCGCAACAGCAAATTTAGTCGGCAGCTCAAAAAGCGCTGCAACTGCTGGTAATTTTATAAACTGCTGAGGAGCACTTAATTTAGTAGCCGGTTGTGACATATTATTATCTCCTTGTTTCGTTTATAGCGAGTAATAATATGCCCTCAGTTAATTATTTGCAATTAATCTCTACCAGCACCTAAGGGACAAAGTGTTGCATACTATTATTTCTTACCACCCAAGTTCCGAAGGAACGACTTAATAATAGCCCATGACGTAGCACCGAAGGTGCAAGTCGTGGGTATTTGGTAGAAAATAACCAGGAGTCGCGTGAGAGGCTGTGAAAAATGATAAATCGTTGAATATCAGTTGCTTAAAAACACAAAAATATGGCAAAATGGAGTGCATTATAATGCACCCCAGGAGCTATTGTGAGCCCTATTCCTCTAGAATTACCTTTCGCAGAAAAATTAAAGAAAAATGCAGATTCAAATAACATCCGTAAGAGCTTGCACAAGCCTTCTCGAAATCAGATTCAGTTTCAAATTACCTGTCTGGAAGACTTAATTCCTGAAGATCATCGGGCTAGGGATGTTTGGGAATTTGTTTGTCAGATGGACTTTTCTAAGTTTCTCGATGAAATCAAACTTCCTGAAGGGTGTGGAGGTCCGCGAACTAAAGACCCTCGCGTTCTGATGGCATTATGGCTTTATGCTACATTAGAAAACATTCACTCTGCACGACAAATAGATCGTTTATGCAGAGAACATCACGCATATATTTGGATCTGTGGCGGTCTTCCTATGAATTACCATTCTCTAGCAGATTTCCGTACTTGTGGAGCAGATAAATTTCGGGTCTTGCTACAAGAATCAATTGCTCTAATTTGGCAATCAGGCCTTTGGCAACCAGATACTGTTGCCCAAGATGGCACAAAAGTAAAGGCAAATGCATCAAAAGGTCTTTTTAGGAGAAAAGCAAAACTTGATGAATATTTGGAAGAAGCTAACGCACATATAACTAGACTTGAAAATGAGTTAAAAACAAATCCTGGTGCATTTAGTATTCGCGAGAAGGCGGCAAAATTGCGCGCTGCACAAGAGAGAAAAGAACGTGTAGAAAAGGCACAGGCTGAATATAAGAAATACGTTAGAGAACGTATTGCTTCCGGTAAAGCTAGCCACAACTCATTTACAAAAAAGGATCAAGAAAATTTAAGAATTTCTCTTACTGATCCTGAAGCACGCAGAATGAAAATGCCAGATAGAGGGACTCAAGCCGCTTATAATGTTCAATTTGCAACTACTACAGATAAAAAAGTAATCGTGGCAGTAGAAGTAGTCAATACGAATGATTATGGAACCTTAGCACCTATGATGCAGCAAGTGACAGCAACATTTGAAAAAATAGGCTGTCAGATACTTAAGGACTGGCTTTGTGATTCTGGATATGCAAATAAAAAAGACGCTGCTGAAGCGGCAAAAGCATTTCCTCATATCACTTTTTACAGTCCTCCTGTTGCTAACGGTAAATATGATGCATTAACCCCTCGCGAAACTGATAATGAAGCAATGATGAATTTAAGAAAGAGAATGGGAACAGAAGAAGCGCAGGTCAAATATAAAAAAAGGTGTTGTACAGCAGAATTTGCAAACGCGTCAACAAAGAATTTAGGAATGAGGGAATTTTGGGTGCGCGGGCTCGAGAAGGTAAAGCAGACGGCATTGCTCTATGCGATTACTCATAACATGATGATGTTTTTTAAGTACTGCCAATAAGTTTCTAAGAAATCCCTTACGGTATTAACAATGCGAGACTGTAAAAAAAAGGAAAAAACGATGAAGTTATAGACAAAAAATCGATGCCGAAAAAAGATTTGTGACCATTCGAAAAAAAATGCCCAAAATTTTAATAGTTGGGCTTACCCTATTTTCTTCCTTTTTATCCATTTTTCACAGCCTCGTGAGCGACGAATTAAATCGTCGCATGCGCGACTTGATATTTTTTTGTACCATACCCACGGTTTGCACCTCTGGTGCTCTCGCCTGGGCTATTATTAATGCGTTCCTTCGGAACTGATAATTGAATATGCTCTTAGTTTGATGCGTATGATTCTATTCGCTAGGTTTTGGATTTCATCAAATGAATGGCAGTGCGGCCCCTCAGCCTTTTCTGTACGGGTAATGAGAGCTGTGTGAATGCCATTTTTTTGTGCGGCGCTTACTTCGTCCGGGGTATCTGATAAAAAAAGGACCTTCTGGCCGGCAAGCTGCAGCTGATGCAAGATGTTTTGATAGGAGGAGGGCTCTTTTTTGCCGCCCACTGTGGTGTCAAAATAGCCGGAGAAGAGATAGCGTAGATCGCCGTAGATGCTGTATTGAAAAAGCAGCTGCTGTGCTTTTTTGGAGCCTGAGGAATAAACATATAATTTAATATTTTGTTTATGCCACTTTACCAAGTTTTCATAGGCATCGTTGTAGATATGGCTCTTAAATTCGCCCTTTTCAAACCCCTCTTGCCAGATATATCCCTGTAGCGTCTTGAGCGGTCCAATCTTTTTGTCCTCATCTATCCATTGAAGCAGGCAGTCTACGATGCGATATAATGAGGCCTCAGGAGCATCGATAATGGAGCAAATTTCTTTTACTACAGAATGAACCTCACTCCTCTTATGATTTTGCTCTAAAAACGAGGCCATTTTTTGGCGGGAGTAGGGGAATAGGACGCTATGCACAAAGGCAATATCGGTAGTTGTTCCCTCAATATCTGTAATAATAGCTTCTATCATCGAACAAGCTGCCGTTTAGCAAATTCACACTGCATCAAAAATTCAAGCCCCTCCATATGCCGCTTTGCATCAGCTACGCTGTTGCCCCAGCTATAGAGGCCGTGGCCTCGTACGATAAAGCCAAAAGCAGGCGCAACCTTTGGCCACTCTGCTGCTATTGTTGGGGCAAGTCGCGACATATTTTGGTCATTATCAAAGATAAAAAGGTCAAGTGCATCCTCGTGGGTCATACGCCCCCCAATCGTCTTTTGCATCTCATAGCCTTGAAAGGTGATCTTTTCATCGCGTGCCAATACCATCGACAGCACTGTTACCGGGACAGAATGGGTATGTAGAACGCATGCGGCCTCGCAGGAGTGTTGATAGATCATGCCATGCAAGAGCGCTTCAGCACTTGGGCTGCCAACACCTGCAATTTTATTTGCCGCAAAATCGCACCTAATAAAATCCTCTTCAGCAAGAGCTGTTTTATCCTTGCCCGACGGGCTTACCAGCATCTGATCATCGTCAGATCGTATAGAAAAGTTGCCTGCCGTTGCGGGACTATAGCGAAGGGCCGCTATAAAATCAGACGCACGAAGAAGCGACTTGAGTGTGGATTGACTCTGCATCAAAAACTCCCGAATCAAAAATATAGTTAGTAACAAGATGAGCCGGCGTAACATCAAAAGAGGGATTATACACCTCTGCACGCTCCGGCGCCCAGGTGATTTTGCCAAGTGCGCCCTTTACTTCGCTTGCATCGCGCTTTTCAATTTCAATATCCTGTCCGCTTCGGCACTCTATGTCGATCGTCGTATAGGGCGCAACAACATAAAAGGGGACCTTATGAAAATGGGCAAGTACTGCTAAGCTGTAGGTGCCAATTTTGTTGGCAAAGTCGCCATTTTGGGCAATTCTATCCGCACCAACCAAAATAGCGTCAATCTTTCCTTGAGCCAGCACCATTGCTGCCATGTTATCGCAGATAAGTGTGTAGGGGATTTGTGCCTGTTCCAGCTCCCACGCTGTAAGGCGCCCGCCTTGTAACAGCGGCCTTGTTTCGCAAGGGAAAACATGCTTTACCTTGTGCATGCTATACGCTCTCTTAATAACGCCAAGCGCTGTTCCTACCCCAACGGTGGCAAGAGCTCCTGTGTTGCAGTAGGTCATTACGGTTGCATTGTCAGAAAGAAGTTCTGCTCCAAAATGTGCCATCTTATCACAGAGGGCAACGTCCTCTATAAAAAAGCGCCTCTCCCTTTGGAAGAACCTGCTCAGGCCGCTCTAAACCGGCCAATATGGTATCCATATAATTTTTTATATTAACAGCCGTTGGCCGCGCCGCGACCAATTGCGCTGCAGCTCTGGTGACTGCCTCAAGAGTTGCACCCTGAGTAACATGCTGCATCAAAGCAAGCACCGCCGCAATACCAATAAGGGGAGCACCGCGAACTTTTAGAGCCTTAATCATGCAGCACATATCATCTATAGAGCGGCAGGCAAGCCAGATCTCTTCCTGCGGCAATGCCTGCTGGTCGAGCACAAGCAGCGTGCCCTGATCATATTTTATGCCAAGAGCTTCCAGCTTCATGCTGCACCTCTACATAAAACTTGCATCCAGGAGCCTATTTTCGGGTCAAGTTTTTCTAATGGGGTAAAGAGTGCCGACCCTAAGCTAAGCTCCGGACATCCGTGAGGATAGAGTTCTTTTGTTGCCGGAATAATTTTTGAGAGCAGGGCAAAAGCTTTTTTGTTGTTTTGG
This sequence comes from uncultured Chlamydiales bacterium, assembly GCA_963826935.1. Lineage (GTDB taxonomy): Bacteria > Chlamydiota > Chlamydiia > Chlamydiales > FEN-1388 > SZAS-7. The sequence continues at coordinate 1,509,077 of CAWGYH010000002.1, forward strand.
GTCATAATCTGTATAATCTGCTCAAGGGTAACATGTGAAATTGAGTCATCCCAGCAGTCATAATCGGTCACAAAGGTAAGCGGCAAGTAGTAGAGTCCGGCTTCCCTGGCAAGCGCATATTCAGGAAAGTGGGTCATCCCAACAATATCGGCACCCAGCAGCCTATACATTCTCGATTCCGCCTTCGTAGAAAAGGCAGGCCCTTCCATGCAAATATATGTTTTATCGTAGTGAATGGAGCTATCGCCTGCCAAAAGGTTTTTTACCTGCTCTAGCAGCGCTTCATGCACAGGATTTGCAAGAGACACGTGAGAAACCACGCCCGGCACACAAAAGCTCGATTCACGAAAAGATTTGGTGCGATCTATATACTGTGTGGGGACAACGCACTCTCCCGGCTTCAGCTCCTTCTGCAGGCTGCCTACAGCAGAAATAGACAAAATTTTACTTGCACCGCACTGTTTCAATGCAAAAATATTTGCCCGATAGTTAATATGTGAAGGGGAGTACTCATGCTCTTTTCCATGCCGCGACAAAAACAGAATATCGCAACCCTGTACCTTAGCCCTAACTACAGCACTTGACGGCATGCCAAAGGGAGTCTCAACCTCCTGCGCTCCCACAACCTCAAACCCATCAAATTTTTCAAACCCCGATCCACCTAACACTGCCCACATAAGTAATGTCCTCCAGTCTTTGGCCAAACACTCTACTGTACAAGCTGTTTATTTTCTAGCCCGACTTTACCTTGTCTCAGGAATATGAGAGGGTGAAGGCCTCCGATGTAAAAGCCAAAGGCCACGCCATAGGCGTATTGTGGAGTAAAAATAGCTTCTAGAGAAAGTTATAGACTTCATAACAATTTTCAGTTCCGAAGGAACGCATTAATAATAGCCCACGATGTAGCACCGGAGGTGCAAGCAAGTCGTGGGTATTTGGTAGAAAATGACCTGGAGTCGCGTGAGCGACGGATTAAGCCGTCGCATGCGCGACTTGATGTTTTTTTTGTGCACACCCACGATTTGCACCTCCGGTGCTACATCATGGGCTATTATTAAGCCGTTCCTCCGGAACTGTAATCTTTACTTGCGGAAAAATTTATAGCGAATGGCCAATTATGTGTTAATAGAACTGTCACCCAGATTCCTTGTAAAATATATCCATTTGTGTTAAATTGATTTAGTTATGATAGTAGATACAACAAGAATATGCGCTTCATGCCACATTGAAAATCCAGCAGTAAAAAGCTGCTCGGGATGCAAGAAGATATGGTACTGTAGTCAAGCATGCCAGAAAAAACACTGGCCTATTCATAAGATTGCCTGCTTTATCGAACAAAAGATGCCAATTCCGGGCATGCGAATGTTTGAGGGGTTTATCCCTCCCAAGCTGCATGACCATTTTGTAGAGCAGCTGCATCGGTGTGGCTGGGAGTTAAATGGGGGTATGTATGACGCATGTACACCTGTGGATGGAGTGGCCTTTGGCAATGCCTATAATCCTCTTATAAATGATATTATTGACAAATTGATCGAACTTGGTATTTTTAAGAACGGTCAAACCCTTGCACCCACACTGGAAGCTGTTAACAAAGATGGATGGGTATCTCAGACTATGGTGAATCCCGAGATGGCTGGAGACACCGTTGCTGTGGCAAGTTTCAACAGCCCAATTGTTCTCACCTTTTCTTCTCTTTTGAAAAAAGAGGAGCACAAGGTATTTATTCCGCCAAGATCGCTCTATGTCCTCACAAAAGAAGCCCGCAATGAATGGTTCTTTGCCATCCATCCAGGTGAAACAACCTATAATGGCAAGCCCTTCGAGCGTAGCCGGCGCTTTGCGATGATAATCTCTGAGCCTGGCCCCCGCTTCGACAACGGTGCGCGCATCATTACGAACCTCTTTTCTATTAAGAAAACATAGCAGGATCCGCTCGAGCTTTAAATTATTAATAAATAACTACTTAAGATCGCTGTTTACTTTTTTCTTAATAATGCTTTGTACTGAAATGGCTAGAAGGGCTTTTCTTCCACATTTTAAGCGAAAAGTTATTTAGTCTTGTAAATCATCATCTTCTTTTCGTTCTTTTACTTCTTCAGGGCTGATCGTCTCTTCTTCTTCGTAGTATTGATCATCTTCGGTGTCTCCTCTTTCTTCGGCAGGAGTCATGAATGGTTCTTTTAAATGATCGCTCGGCCCTTTTTTCTCATCCTGGTCAAAATTGAGAGGTTGGGGATCGTCAGGATTTATTTTGTTTTTTTTATGTGCCATAGAAACGCCTTCTTTAGTTTTTGAGCATATTTTTGCGTTATATAGCAAAGACAGGACTTTGGGCAAGGTAAATTAAAAATCTATATTCCGGTGACCAGCCCTAGTGTTGCATACGCCCCAGCAGCATATGCTGCGACTTTTAGCGCAGAGGCCACGTTTGTACGCCCATTTTCCTGGGCAACCCAAGCGCCGGAGAGCATGACAGCCGTGCATACGACAGATGTACTGCAATGTTTCTGAGCCAGGGCCACGAGGTCGCCTTTTTCAGCAAAAGCTCTAACTTCGGGAGCTGCGCTTTCGCAAAATGTTTTTTGAAAACAATCGAATCCTTGAATTAGACACTCTTTTGCTGCTTTGCATATAGCGTCATGGTATGCAATAGCTGGCGATTCCGGAGGTTCAGAGCTAAAGTCAACAGGCCAGTCGCAGGCCCATGTGTGGATAGTGATCATTGGTGAAATGAACCTATATATAGTGTATCCTGTAAAGCACATGTAATTTTTCCTCTAATCTTTTTTCAGGCAATTTTTGCCTATTTACCAATTATATTCAATATTTCTTTATAAAAATGTTTGTTTACTCTATTGAGTAAGGTTTAGGGAAAAACATGCCTTTTGGCCAATAGGGGAGTCTATGTACAAACAAGTAATGCTTATTACAGCCCTGTTCTGCACGCAGCTTCTTTTGTCAGATGACTCTGATAGAGAGCAAGATGAGCGAGAATATGAACAGCGCCAAGAGGAAAACCGCCAAGACCAAAATGAATATGAACGGCGCCAAGAGGAAAACCGCCAGCAGCAAAATGAGTACGAACGGCGCCAGTACGAAAACCGCCAACAAGAAAATAACTATCAAGAACGACAATACGAAATCAAGCAGCAGCAAATCAAGCAGCAGCAAAACCCCACAAAAATGAGTCCTGAAGAGATGGATGACTATGACGAGCTTCAGTTTGAAATCTTGGAACCAGAATTGCAACTGGAGCAACAGCTAGGAAGCCCGCCGCCTTCTAACGCCAAAAAATGATTCTCTTGGTAAATATACATAGGAATTGGAATTTTCTGCATATCTGTTAAATTTAGTCAATGGTCATTGACTAAATTTTTTCTTGATGGCCATGTGAGATCAATTCAAGCTTCTTAAGTCTAGACATTTTTTTTATTTCGGCCTCTCTTTTGGAGGCGTCAGATCTTGTGGGGTGCGCCTCTCTAAAAACGATCTTTTCCGGCTGGGAAATACGGAAAAATCTTGCCCCCTTTTTACCCGTCTGGTGGTCGGCAAGTCGGCGGTCTAAGTCAGTGGTAATCCCTGTAAAAGGGGCCGTCTTCAGCCTGTAGGGCTGGGTTATAAAAGCCTATGGCATCGCCATAGGTATGGTAAAAAACAAAATTGGCAGGCTGTAAGCCTGCATTATAGTAAGCGCTGAAGGTGCGCATTATATTGTTGTATCCAAACATGTTGTAGTCGAAAATCGCACCTTCAGTGCTTGCTATAACGCAGGCCTACAGCCTGCCACATAATTTCTAAACTACCTATGGCGATGCCATAGGCTTTTATAACCCAGCCCTACAGGCTGAAAACAAAAACTAATATAAATTATCTTAAGTTGACACCATTGGGCCTCTTTCATCGCAGCCCCCGGCCCCTTTCACTTGTCAGAGCTCTTATTTAGGTTACGCTAACTGTTTCTTTACCTCGCGAATAAGAGCCTGTATCATTTGAAATGGTGTCATGAAATGGAAAATGGTGTCAAAAATGGTGAAATGGTGTTAAAATGGTGTCAGCCCTGACACCATTTTTAAAAAAGCATAAAAATAATAAGGAGATGCACATGCAGATAAAACTCTATAACATAGGCAATCATACCCCCGCAAACAAGCAGCCTACCAATGTACAATTTGGAATACTCTGGGGAAGAGTGGTAACAGTTTCTCAGGAACCGGTATCTTTAGCTCTCAGTGCAGAAAAGGCACTTCAAGACATCAAGAATAAACTGTCAAAATTACAACAGCGCTATTCTGATCCGCTCGACCCAGTGATTGCAAAGATTTTAGAAAGAGAACCGATTCGCCCAATTTCTTGGTCAAATGCATTGAAAAAACTGGATAAACTAGAAGAACGCATCAACTGGATTAGACCAAATGTAGAAGCAAATGACGTCGCAAACATACTCTCCACTATTTCAACGTTTCGTACACGAATCCTCGATGAACTGTCAGCCGCTTATGACTGAAAATTGCTCTTGAGGTTTTTTTAAAAAACCTCTAAGAGAGTTTTCATCCTCGCGGAAGCGAGGAAACAAAATGGTGTCAGGCCTAAAGGGATCAGGACTGACCCCGTTTTGACTCCGTTTGATGTCAGCGAAAAGGGCGTTTCTCAGATCTCGCTTGACTTTCGCCGCCGGGAGAATCCTGCTGGGTACTGTGAAGTTTTGCATTAACCTTCATGCTCTAAGAATAGCACTAGGCGTAGGCAGCAGGTGTTTGTCGATAAGGTTCTCTTGGCGCCATGTGATCCAATGTGCTTTTAGGGCTGTTAATTGGGTGAATGTTGCTTTTGCGGCATCCCAATTTGGTTCAGCATTATCATTATTTCCAACTGCTTGCTGGCGATATTGAGCCTGTAGGGTATTGTGCCTTTGAATCATTGCCTCAATTTCTGTTACCTTATCGTCTGGTAAAAATCCATATTTGGCATGTTCCTTTGGACTCATGTATATAAATGCTGTATTAAGTTGGGCAGTACGCAAATTTTCGACAATCTGGTTTGCAATGGTTGGGTTATGGTAATTGCCCTTTTTAACTTCTTGGTAAAGAAGAATACAAGGAGCACAACCTATCACTGCATGTATAAATGCGCTAATAGCAATTGCCGTAAAGCGCACTTTAAAAGCCGTCATGACTACAGTGGCCGCCATGTATATGCAAAAGCCAGTTGCCGCAAGCGGTGTAGCAACGAGTAAGACGGCAAGTGCCACAGCAGTAATGGTTCCGGCAGTTTGCCACCTTTGGCAGCTTACAGTTCTATTCAGCCAGTTTTGGGTGGCGGGGTCTATGCGGTTTCTTTCAGGTGAAGGAATGTTTGCTGCGTTATTGATAGTACCTGCTGCTACTGCACTTGACATAATAAACTCCTGTTTTATTTTTTTGTGTTTTATTTTTGGAGTTTATTTGTAGCATAGAATTGATTTAATTGAAATCTTATTTAAACTATTTTTAAGAACGCGGCTTTGCAGAGGTCTTCTTTTAGACATCGAGAAATTTCAATTCTTGCAATCTTAACAGAAGTATCCCAAGAAGATGTATGAAGAAATAGGAAAGACAAGCCCGTCTCCCTCTTTTCTCCCGGGTGAAAAGAGGGAGACGGGCTTGTCCCAATCCCGGTTTAGTCATATAAATTCTCATAAATTGGCTGATTTCGAGCCCTTTGGGCGATTGATTATAGCCCACAGCGCTCCGAAGGGAGCTGTGGGTAAATGTAAAAACCTTTTCAGAGCCCGTTTTAGGGCGACTGAATCGCGGCGTCAATCGCCCTCAGCCGGGCTCTACGATTAGAGCTTGTTTTTTCATGAGGCGTGCTCCTGTGAGGCAAACATTTTCATATTTATATTTAGATTAAAGATGCTATCATGCGAGACATCCACGCCAACATCGAAACTTCTCAAGTCGTAATAAAGTTGATAACTTGGAGTAAATCCTTCCAGATACTCATCTATAATTTCAAACTGTTTTTCACATGAGAGCCGTTTCCATTCTAGACATTTAGGGAAGGGGATCCATATTTCAAACCAAGGGAGCATCTTTTCATATAACATTTGCATCTCTTCCCTGCGGTATGGAACATTGTGATACACCTTGGGATTGCTCCAGGGAGTCTGATCGCCAGAGCAAATATACATGAGGCAATTATTTGCTCTGGGGTGATTCTTTAATAAAGCATTGTAGGTGTCAGAAAAAATTGAAAATCCACCAAAAGCCGCTGCATGGTGCCCCATGAAAATGCAACCACCACTGTCAAGCACATGAGAGGTAAAATGCATGAGGCTTTCAGATAATTCTCGACAATAGTTATCTGGAATTACAAACTTAAAAAATACAATTTCGATGTTTCCTTTGATAAATCGCGGCGGCTGCTGCATACCATCGTCTGGATTATATTCTTTTTTTATAACTTCCCAGTCATTGTCGTACAAGAAAGCGTATTCTGGAGCATTGCTATCTAAAGAAAAACTGGGATCAATCGCAAAGACTTTGGCTGAGCAGTCAGGATAATCTTTGGCTAATTGCAAAAAATAATTGGGGAGTTTTTGCATTTTGACATTTTCAGCATACAGCTTTCCGTTTCCTGGTCCAAGAGTGAACAAGACAAGTTTTTCATTTGGGGTTTCGTTAATTTCATCAATAAACATCTCGCGGTGCAGATTTGCTAAAAATAGGGCGTTGACTTCATAAAGTTCATCATAAAGTTCATCTTCATCTATGAACTCTTCCTCCATCATTTGTTCTGGTTCGATAATGTATTCGTGACCTGCCTCTCCTCTAAAAGAGAAAGAGACTAGGAGCAGTAATAAGTAGTTAAATAATTTTAATCGTTTTTTCATAGTATCTCCTTAAATGGAGGCTATAATACTATAGCATTATAAAGATACGATAAAGGGTAATCTCACTTTATCAAGGCTGATGATTTAAGGCCTTGACTTGTTTCAGTGATTTGAGCATTATTTTTGCCACTTTCATTGTATGTTGTATGCGAGAGGGATAATTTTGTCAAATTCTCATCAGTCTTTGGACTTGAAAGGGAACAGTCGAAAAATGGTTGCTGCATGATCCTTGTGGATCCAGACGTAGAGGTCAGCCCTGTTTGGCCAGGGGTAAGTCTCATCAAACTTGAAAAACATCGCTGGCCTCAGTTTAAGCTGTGCTACCATAAGCTCGAGGAAATGCGCCATAGACAAATCAGCATCACGTTTCCTAAAAAGAAGATACTCCTCTTCTGACTTATGAAATTTTAATGAGGGGCAATCGGCTAGCCGTACTTGTTCCCAGCCACTTGACAGGTCCCCTAAATCAAGCTTCTCTATTTCTTGCATATTGAGGTTATGATGAGATAACCAGCTGTTCCTGTCCGGGAAAACTACAGTAAAGAGGCAGCCGTAATAGTCTGGAAATAGGTCGTCAAACTGAGCTCCTGCGAGCAGTTTTCTCAGGCCATCAATTATCAAAGCATGTACTTGAGAAAGAGAAATTACTGGGTCAATCCCTTCGAATAGCACGTTATTTCTGGGATTTACAGGTCTTATGGAATTGCTCAAGAGATCCCATATCATGCCGAGAGTCCTATGGTCGCGAAATTCAGACTCAGAAGCATAGTTTACCACCGGCGGTAGCGTACGATCTTCTGCTTTCGTAAGCTGGTAGAACGAATTTCCACCCCTGCTGAAAATCAGAGATGAAGTGCCTATTCTTGTTGCAATATCTTCGGGAGGTATCTCTCTTATACAGATCATTTTTTTAGGCTCTTCGGAAGGGGTAACTTCAAAAGACGGATTATCTTCATAGCTGCATAAAGACATTCTTTCAAATTGTGCGCCTAAATGATCCAGTATTTGTTGATGGTTCCATATTTCTGGGTCGTCTAGAGGGTTTTTAACTACTTTGGGATGAGAGGGGTAAAAAAGAAACCTTCCTAAAGGAGTAAAGATTCTTATACTAACAGACGAAAGCTCTAATTGAAATCCAGATCTTATCTGCTTTGAGTCCCTATTGGGTCGCTCATTACCGGTATTGCCGCGATAGGCATATAAACCCGCAGCTCTGGCTTTTTTGGACACACCTTCAATAACACGAATTATCGCTTGCGTTGTGTCATAAGTTTCTTTATCTCCATTTTTTGTGCATTGTGCTAAAAGCCAGGCGCGCGAAGTTGGGCTGTTCCATCCGGAGGCGATATCTTCATGTCGTAGGCCGTATTTTTCGGAAAGAGCCTGAAATAAACTGGCTATTGCGTCTTTATGAAGTACTTTGCTGCACATTGTTTTACTACTACTTGCAAGTCTACTCACGCTTCTAAAGATAACAGGGATATCAGCTGTGGTTACAATGCTCGAGTTAGTTATCTGGACCACCCCTTTCATAATCCGGCCCATGAGCACATTGGAAAAACCTTCTAATGGGCTAGACATGTGTAGTTCCTTATATTCTGTTCTGGCAAATTAAGAGAAATATACCTGAAAAAGAGTGATGTTGTCTATATCTTCAGTTTAAGAGCCTTTTTCTAAAAGCAGCCGATGTCAGTATGGTTATAATCGTGTGAAAGGGGCCGGGGGCAATGGTGTCAACTTAAAGAAATTTTCATTAGTTTTGAGTATAGTGTTAGTCACATTTATTTCTTGTCACTCAAGTTCCGGAGGAACGTTTTAATAATAGCCCATGATGTAGCACCGGAGGTGCAAGTCGTGGGTATTTGGTAAAAAATAACCTGGAGTCGCGTGAGCGACGGATTAAGCCGTCGCTCACGCGACTTGATGGTTTTTTTGTGCCATACCCACGGTTTGCCCCTTTGGGGCTACACCATGGGCTATTATTAAGACGTTCCTCCGGAACTGAAGTTGCCACAAAGTCTATCAAGGAATAATTGTGTGTAACACTATGTTCAAAGCTAATGCAAATTTCCTTAAGTTGACACCATTGGGGCCGGGGGCTGCGATGTGCGATTCTTGATTAAGAATCGCACATCGCAGCCCCCGGCCCCTTTCATTTGAGTCTAAATAATTTCCCGCTTTAACATGTTGCACTGTACATGTGTTTTTTTTGATTCAGTAGGCACAAGCCGTTGCAGTTCCTCTGAAAAATCGTTTGAAAAATCTACTACAGGGCCTTTTCTGAATTCTAGAATATCGCCTATCTTAGCCTGTTGTTTCCACATCATCGTTATGGAAGCAATCTTGTCATCTATTGCTAGTTCATCTTTACAGCAGAAATGACATGTAAAGCCTGTATGGCTAGTGCCTTCTTGCTTCCAAAACGAAACAACGAGAGATCCTTTGTTGTACAAGGTAAGAGATTGATCCGCCATCCCTTGTATTTTCAAGACAAGTGTTATGTAAGGATTATTCTCACATAGCGATTCCACAATCTCTGGTGTCAATGCCTTCACTACACATTCAACATTGTCTTTGCCTTCAACGCACAAGGCGTCCACAGTCGTAACTTCTACTTTTTTGCTGTCTAACCCACGGCTCTGGCAAAAAGCTTCTGGAGTCAAGTGGAAAGGTACTTCAAGTCTTATAGATGGATTCATGCTAATAGCTCCTTATTTTATAGAGATATTGTAGCCTATGCAGGCAGAAAAAAGCGATAAATAGTTGTGAAAAATACTATACTCTCTGATATGATTGCTCAAAAATTGATACCATTTGCTTCAAGGAAGGAATAGGAAAGACAAGCCCGTCTCCCTCTTTTCCCCCGGGAGAAAAGAGGGAGACGGGCTTGTCCCAATCCCGGTTTAGTCATATAAATTCTCATAAATTGGCTGATTTCGAGCCTTCTAAAAGGGGCCGGCCCCTTTCATTGACTAAATTTTTTCTTGATGGCCGTGTGAGATCAATTCAAGCTTCTTAAGTCTAGACATTTTTTTAATTTCAGCCTCTCTTTTGGAGGCGTCGGATCTTGTGGGGTGCATCTCTCTAAAAACGATCTTTTCCGGCTGGGAAATACGGAAAAATCTCGCCCCCTTTTTGCCCCTCTCATGGTCGGCAAGGCGGCGGTCTAAGTCAGTGGTAATCCCTGTATAGAGAGCTCCTGACTTTGCCTGTATGATATAGACTTCCCAAAGCGTATTTGTACACATGTTCTCGACTTTATTCTTCATTTAATAGAAAATCAATGGTTAAAAAGGCGATAATGCTCCTCCCAAAAGACAAAAATGGCTGCCCCTATCTTTTACTTGCTCCAATGGAGGGGGTGGGCGATCGCACTTTTAGAAAGGCCATGGCTACAGTCGGCGGATTTGACGAAGCAGTAAGAGATTTTTTACGCGTACCCTCAAATGCCCACATAAAAAGCCTGGCGCGCGAATATGATGCTGAAGAGATCACCCCCATTCCGCTAGCGGCGCAGCTTATGGGCTCAGATCCTGCCCTTATGGCCGATATGGCGTGCGAGATGCAGGCGCGAGGGGCTAAACGAATCGACCTCAACTGCGGCTGCCCTTCAAATAGAGTAACAGGCCGCGGAGCGGGCTCAAGCCTTCTTAAAGAGCCCAATTTTCTCTATGAAATTGCACAATCGATGTGCCGCGCAGTCACTATTCCCGTCACAATAAAAATGCGCTCAGGGTATGAAGATATTTCACTTTTTACAGAAAACCTCCTTGCCGCAGAGGCAAGCGGCGCGTGCTACATCACCCTCCATCCACGAACAAAAGTAGATGGCTACGGCCCGCCGGCCCGTTGGGACCTTATTGCAAAAGCAAAATCTATCCTCAAAATACCGCTCGTAGGAAACGGCGACATCCTCACGGTAGAACACGCCCTCAACATGCTTAAAGAGACAAGCTGCGACGCACTGATGATCGGCCGAGGAAGCGTCATAAACCCCTTTATCTTCCACCAAATCCGCGCCCACTTCGCAAAAACGTCCTACACCCCGCAATGGAGCGATCTGGAACAGTACCTTACCGTCTTCTATGAAGATATGGAAGAGGGCCTGCCCACGCGCGGCAAAGTAAATAAACTCAAGCAGCTGATGGGCTTTCTCTTCAAAGCCACCCCGGCCCTGCTCGAAAGCCGAGAAGCCATCCTCACCTCGCAGTACACCTGCCCCCAAGCGTTCATGGAATTTGCAGTTGGGCTCCTAAAAAAAGGAATGTTTTAAGTTCTTGGTAAATGCCCCTAGGGTTGTCCTGAGGTGCGAATTCTTCATTGACTTCAAATGCGCAGTCAGCAAAAATACCCTTTTTTATACCAAATTTTGGAGTTAATTTTATGACAAGTGCGCTTCCACCTTGTTCTATTTGTGTCACATCCCACAAACCTATGCGAGTGTCTAAAGAAGGCTACACCGTTTGCGACCCATGCATTACTGAGTGGGTCACTCGATATGGAGAGCCAAGTACAGGTAAATCCTCAAAGAATCGTGCTGAGGCCACTGCCGCAAAAACAAATATATGTGTAGAGACCCTGAACTCGGGCATTTGGGTAGCAATGCCCAAAAATCCCCTTGCCTCCCATTATAAAGATAGAATGCAACATACTTAAATTACGCCCTATACGTCCTACAAAGAGGACCTGAAAAGGGCGATTAGCCCAGGCGCCGCAAGCGTCCTGTAAGGACGCCATAATTCGACCCAATGACGAATGTATGCCGTCCTTACAGGACTCTAAATGGTATTTATACTGATTCCCAGGCCTTGCGGCCTGGGCTATGGGATGACGGCCTTGCAGGCCTTTCGGACAATTTTTTCACAAGCTCTGAATAGGAGCTCTTAAAACGACGACAAATTGTCCCGGATTAATTACCCCGCGAACTGCTCGGCAGACATCGCCGATAACGGCAGTTGATGCCAGATGCACTAAGGCAAGTGTGTTGATAGTTTCTACGCGTGCAAAAAGTGGAATAATACTAACCGCTGCCAATATACAGCCAAGCGCAAAGTCAGCCACGCGTGTTGCAACCGCAGCCGCGCCAAATAGGCCATACGCCATACGGCTAACCACATGTCGAACAAAGAAATTCTCTGAGTAGCCTGCGCGATTAGCTCCACGCAAGAAGGGCACTGCAAAGGTCTTAGTAAAAATACCTATGTCATCAGAATTGCCGGCATAGTCTGGGTTAATAACACGGCCCACAGCCTTAAATGGAATGGTTACAAGGTCGTCCGAGAAGTATGCGGTATCTGCAAAAGAATTTACCCTTTCAATCAGCCCAAGTGTGCAGACAGAAACTGCCGATGCAACTACGCCAACTGCAGTTTTAAATGCATTCTCGGCCAAAGAAATGCCTGCCTTAGGAATCCCCACTACAATGTTCTCAGCTGTTCTACATGCATAATTTGTTACGTACATAAATTACCTCTTTGTTTTTGCTGGTTTTTTCCACTCTACCCGGATGACCAAAAAACGTATATTACAAATAATTATTTTTTTTGCGAGATTTCAATGAAACAAAAAACTCTGTTTTGACTTCTAGAGCCACCAGAAGTGCGCCTTCACAAAACGACAAATTGTATGGGATTGATCACCCCGCGAACTGCTCGGCAGGCATCGCCGATAACGGCAGTTGATGCCAGATGCACTAAAGCAAGTGTGTTGATAGTTTCTACTCGTGCAAAAAGTGGAACTATACTTACCGTTGCCAACACAATACCAAGGGCAAAGTCAGCCACGCGTGTTGCAACCGCTGCAGCTCCAAATAGGCCATGCCCTATACGGCTAACTATATGCCGAGAAAAGAAGTTGTCTGAGTAGCTTGCGAGAATAGCTTTATGTAAGAGCGGCAGTGCAAAGGTCTTGGTAAAAATACCTGTGTCATCAGAATGTCCGGCATAGTCTGGGTTAATAATACGGCCCACAGCCTTAAATGGAATGGTTACAAGCTCGTGTGAGAAGTATGCGGCCCTTGCCGTAGAATTTACTCTTTCAATTAGGCCAAGTGTGCAGATAGAAACTATCGCCATAGCTACGCCAACAGTAGTTTTATATGCACTCGAGGCAACGTTAATGCCTGCCTCAGGAAGCCCCACGACAATGTTCTCAACAATTCTACATGCATAATTTTCTATGTACATAAATTACCTCTTCGTTTTTGCCGGGTTTTTTCACTCTACCCGGATGACCAAAAAACGTATATTACAAATGATTATTTTGTTTTTGGGCGAGGCGTCAGGAAAAGCTCTTGTTTAAATAGGATAATTCTAACATACTATCTGCCTCTTATTGTAAGGTACTATGTCTTCTGTTGATCTTAAATTATTTAAAGCACTTTCTCTAGAGGCTATAAATTGCCTTAATAATTTGCCTGATGAGATTCTGCCGACGGCGAAAACGGTTGTGCAGCGAAAAATGGAGATACTTCGGGAACAGTGTTATAAGGGCAGAAGTGATATTGTAAGGGGGAGAATAGAGGTTTTTGCACTTATTAAAAATATCTATACTGTAACCAATGCAAAAAAAGCATGGTTTCCGCTGGTTTTCCATACAGTCTACAAAAAAGGACTGGAGCTTCTTCTCGATACAAAACAGGCACCCTGCAGAGTAATTGACAACCTTTCTCTTGCTCATGCAAGATTCTGGACTCTCCGAGAACGAATTGATGCCTTTCCACAAATTTTTCGTGCTATTGTAAGAAGCCGAGTAGAAGCTGCTTTAGAAACGGTAGAGGATGGACGCTATGAACAGGCAATAGAGGCTGCGCTCTCTGCATTGGAAGCAAAAAAAGAGCCGCTAGAGCAGGCGCAAGTTCGATATAACGACTTTTATTGCAACGTGGCAGACTGCAGCCGCCTGGTAGAGGCAACTCTAGAGTCATACGGTACGAGCAAAGAATTTTCTTGCATTGCTCGCGCCTATGAACTCCAGAAATTTGCTGAGACAAAAAAAGCATGCAAAGACGCGTTTGGTGCAGGCGAGCAGTATGCAGTGGAGGCTCAAGGTAAAAAAACGTCCACCATCCCGGAATATATCCAAAGATACAATAAGCTGCTTTTTGATACGGTGATTCGACCAAGCGTACACTATGCCTTTTGCAGAATGCTTGCTAAAAAATCACTCCCGCAAAATATGATCGATGCGCACTATACTGCATTTATAAGCGGTTGGCAAAACCCATCAGACAGCACTATCAAATGGGCAAAGAGCACCCTGGATCCCCTTGGCAAAGAGCAGGAGCTATCCAAAAACTACTACGATCGCAATGAAGAAATTCGCCTGTATGATGTTACTAAAATAAGCGATAGCGATGGTCATGTAGAAGCGACAATGCTTCAAACGATCGCATGCAGTGCATCTCTTCGTCAATCCGGGCAAGATTATGCTTTTGTCGGCACCGTTGCCCTCCAAGATCAGACAACATGCCCGCTATTTGCTGTGATGAATGCTTTTGATGGCCATATTATAGCCGCCCGCTTGCGATGGCTGCTTGCAGAGACTGTGCAAACCGTGCTGCATACAGCAATAGAGGAAAAAACAGACGATGCAGCCCTTCCTGACCTTTTGAAACGGGGTATGTGCAATCTCAATGGCATTTTAAAAAGCATGATAACAGGGCGCACAAATGCAAGAGCGCATGCTGCATGTTGCTTTATCTATAAAAATATTCTTTTTACAGTGCGTATTGGAAATTCGGTCGTTATTACCAGCTCAGGTACCATTAACGCTAAAAAAAGTGCAAAAACCTTTGGAGGGGAGTCGCCAGGGGATCTTGCCCAGGTGGACGCAGTGCCGCTAACGCCTGCCGAGTCAGGCCGGCCGTTGAAACTATTTCTGGCATCTGAAGAGGCCAGCGCCATCCTATCGCCACAAGCCCTCGTCAACTATCTAAACCAGGGATATGGCGCGAGGTCAATCCTTTCCCGATGCGACCGCTTCAAGGAGCGGGGCGACCTGGTAGTCATCGTTGCCGGCCTTCCCTATACGGAGGCATAGCCTGAGCTATCATATAATAACTCAGCGATGTATGATTGATCAGCCAATAAAACTAGGTGTAATACGATGGTTCTGAGCGTAGATGCTGGTTTTTTAGATTTTCCTGATCCTTCTCAAGAGGAGCTGTCACCCCCATTTCTTCGCACTTTGTGGTGGACATTTAAAAAGGACAGCGCGGTTATTGATAAGTACGTACAGCAAGGCACTTCAAAATTTGTGCCGATAGACATGAGCACTCTTACAGCAAATCTTTCCTACTCATGTTCTTTTCCTCGCTCTATTTATCTCAAAAATGCAGATATGCAAATCGTGTCTCAGGCCCAGCTGGGCCCAAGTAGAAACTCATTGGTGACTTTGCGCGTTTATGAATGCGTAGTGATTGCAGCGCGGTTGGGCAGTGAGGAAAATAGGCATCTGGGTATGTATCACTATTATAGAGATGAAGATCCGAACTACACAGGTGTTAACAAATTTATTAGTCAGCTTACTCAAAAAATCAAAGAATTGGATATACAATCAACCGATATAGAAATCGAACTTGCCTCTGCACGCTTGACGCATTCTCTACTAGAAATCGCCCACCGTATCTCTCAAGCGGCACTCCCCATTCAAAAGATCTCCACCCAAAGAGTGGTGCAGCATGAATCTGAGTGGAGGATGGTCGCTGACTCAAATATGAGTGAGCAAGAGTTAATCCATTTTCAGGCAGAATCCATAGGGGTCAAAGTGAGCCTAGACCAAGGAATCGAACTGTTCAAGGATCAATAAAAATCTTCAGTAAAAGGGGCCGGGGTCAATGGTGTCAACTTAATGAAAAGGTGTCAGGCCTCACAGTATCACAGTTTGCCAAAGACCAACTGTGATACTGTGAGGCCTGATACCGTTTTGGTTTAAAGGCCATTGTGCATAACTTCTGAGTTATGCACAATGCACCTACGCCCCGTTTTACTGACTTGCGCGACATTCGGATGAACAAAATGAACATGGCTCGTTGGTATTGAGTAAGAATTCTGTGAATTTCTTTGCCAATACCTTGTAATTAGTAAGCATCGCAAAATGAGGAACACCTCGCAATTCTTCTATGAAATTATTTTGGAATAAAGTTCCTAAAATAGCTAAATCAACGGATGGACTTTGTGTACTATTTACAGGAGCATTAATTTGATCTTCACTTCCACCAAGGATATATACTGGAATCAGAACATTGGCAAATGTTTGGCTTGGATTTCCAGGAGTTGGAGTTGGGCCGAACGGTATAGTAGGAATACTAACGCCAGCAGGGACAAAATTAGATGACGCTAAGCCAGCTACAGCCTTGTAAGATTGATATGCATACAATGAAGTTTGCAGAGCCCCTTCATAGACTTGTTGCTGTAATTGGGCAAGTTTTTTTGAACAAAGACAATCACATTGCACAGTTACTGCATAATCTCGAAATGCTGCTGCAATTCCATCAAGATCTCCCGCGATCGTGGCAGCTGAAATAGCGGCACTTCCTGGACCTGTGATGCTTCCTGTGAAACTTATCGCTAAAAGTGTCATAGTAACGGGTGCATAAATTGGATCCGTATTATACTGAAAATAATATTGTGTTCCATAACGACCTGAATATGAATGCTCGATAATATTGGGATTTCTAACACCTAATTGTTGTAATACCAATTGAAAATCTGTAGCTGTTATTGATAATGAATAATCAACATCCATATTTCCTGTATCGGGTTGTCCACTGGGTAGGGTCCCTCGCCTATATGGAGCGACTAAATAAAAATCCTTACACATTTGTTTCATCACGCCTCTCCAGCTATCTGCAGTACCACCGTTACCATGGATTAATAATACCAATGGCTTATTCTTATCACCAGCAGTTAGATATGAAATACTCACATTGTTATTTTCCTCACTTCCCGGGAAGGTGCCAAACTCGATGATGCAGTCAGATGAGCTGCTTGAATCACTAGATGAGCTGGAATGGTTGTGTTTGTGGTTGTGTTTTTGATTTTTTGCATCTATTGGCTTTATTAGTTTTTGAACTGGCACCTTTGAGACACCAGGCGCTGCAACATATGCCTTTTTGGCATTGTTATGGGAGCTTTTCTTCGCACGGTTTACAGTAACTCCAGAGGCCATAAAGTGGCTTCCTATGCCAATGCAGAGCATACTGATAAATAGACATTTCTTCATAGTATCTTCTCCTTGAGAATGGTTGTAAAAATCGCAGCCTACCATAGTTTTAATTTTTTACAAAGGTAAAGTTGATAAAAGGGGCCGGGGTAATGGTGTCAACTTAAGAAACCGCGAAGATCGCGAAGAAAGCGAAGACACGCGAAGATGTATTCAAGCGAATTTTGCTTAGCGCTATCTAAAAATATTATAAACCTCGAGAGATAGCGGCAGAGATCGCAGAGAAAGAGCCATTTGTCTTGGCTCGCAAGAGCCACGAGCATTCAGGAACTATTCGCATCTGCGAATAGTTCCTACAATCGCATGCCGCTTACGCGGCAAGAAAGCTCTGCCTCGCGAAGCGTTTTCCTCTCGAATTCTCTGCCGCTATCTCTGCGATTATAATGTTTTTTGAAATGACTTGGCCGATAGAGTAAATCTCTTCGCGCATCTTCGCTTTCTTCGCGATCTTCGCGGTTTCTTAAGTTGACACCATTGGGGCCGGGGTCTGCGATTTTCTCGATTTGACTTCTCAAATTACTGAGTTATTGATCAGATGTGCAAAGGTGTCAGGCCCCGTTTTCAAATTAATTCTGGTCTGGCGCTAACCATTTTGCTCTTTTTTATAACGTAGCTTGTGTGATAGCATAGTTCACTTTTTTTTAGGTAATTTATGATGACTGGTATTTCTTATGTCGTAGGGTATGCAATTGAAGCAGCTGGAGCCTTGTTCAGGAGTACTCAACCAAAACCTGAAAAATACGAGAGTGCTTTAGAAGAGCTACAGCAAACACAAATGACGTATCTTGAGCAATTGCGAACAGTTAATGAGCAATCGCAAACAATGAATAACTTGTACAGAGAAATTATAGTGTTAAATCAACAAACTATACAAGTTTATCGAGATCAGAATGCTGAAATTGCTAGAATGAGTACTGAAGTTGATCAATTACTTGAAAGGGCCAAAAACCTCAGTAAAGAATTTAAAATATTGCTTGAGCCTACTTCAGACCAATCAGATACTGAAGGAAGCGCTACAAGTGATTTAGAAGATGAGCTCTCTTCCTTGAGCTCAGAAGAGTCAGAGGAAGACCTTACAAGTTACTTAGTGGACAAGCTCTCTTCCTTGCGCTTAGAACAGCCAGAGGAAGACCTTATTGGCTGGCCTGATGTCGATACTGCCAATCAGGAAGAGAAGAGCAGGGGTGATGAGAAACTTAGGCGTTGTTTCAATCAAGAAGATTTTGCGCCGAAACCGTTGCGTGGAGATTTTTTAAGAGGTGGTGAGGGCCCAAGGTACCCTACCGCTCCTCTGTCGCAAGAAATTATTGAGTGGTGGACTTGCTATCCTTCGCATGAAAAGATAGAGGCATTTTTGGCTAGAACTCCATTCAATTTAGCAAAGGAGCCGAGTATCGTTTGTGCTCTAGAGAAGGCAGGCGAAAAGCTGGTCGATGTAATTGAAAGTGCCCAAAACAAGGCTACAATGTCAATGGAGGAAATTAATACTGTGCGCTCGATGTGCCAAGAACTTAAGGCGGGCATCAAAAAACAGATAGAACAATTTGGCCAAGAGCTGCGTAAGGATATCAAAGAAGGCCGAACCGTCATTACTGCAGCCTTTGCAAAACGCTATCCAGAGCTTTATAGGCTGCGTAAGCAGGAGGAGATGACGGCGGACGAGAGGTATTTATGGTCACTTGAGTTTCAGCGCCTTGTGAACGAAGTATATCTTGGCCAAGAACTTCGCAATACACAAAACCCTCACCGTAGTGCAGGAACCTTTGTTGAACAAGTAGTCATAAAAACGATGGGGCTTGCCACTGGTGACGAAATGCTCATTCGCGCACGCCAGCATGAGGCGGAAATAGAGGTTATTAAGCTTTTGATGCAAGGAGAGGGCATTGACGCTGGATCCCTTGAGGAACTCACTCATCTTTTGGCAACAAAAAAATTAGAAGCTAGGCTAAAGGCTGTAGGAGTTAAAGATAGGGTGGTTACAAATCTCATTAAAGTGATACGAAACCTGGAAGAGGGATATTCTACGATGATCGCTTGCTCAGAGGTATGGAAGGGCCATATTGCCGGCTTGCCTGATGAAGTGCCTCCTCTGGCTCTTCGTTTTCTCTTGCAGGCAAAGGCCGCATCTGTCGACCACCTGAATAGCAGTAGACTCAAAGCGCATATTCAGTCAAACTCTGATCTGCTCACAAATCAAGTGCTTGGGCCTTATGAGCTACTCTCTTTGCAAATTCCATCTTGCTTAATGGCAAGTGTTAAGGATGGCAGTCTCTATGCAACAAAAGATAGTTGTTTATTAAAAGTGAGCAAAATTTACCAAGATTGGGGCCACAGGCTTGTAGAGGAAGGGGAAATGATACAGGGTCTAGACGATGATGACGCTGTCCTTGATCTGGGCGTTTGTTTAGCCATTGCTTCGCGCTGGGTATGGAATGCACAAAAATATCCCCACCTTACTGCTCAAGAGTTTGTACGGGTTTCAGCTCTCGGCCAGATCACCGCAAGAGATCGATTTAGACAGGTATATCATTTGTTAGGTATCAGCTTGAACGCAACTAAACACTTTGTAGACTGGTTTCCTGCGCAATTTCTTAAGCAGGAAAAGATAAAGACAGTCGAAAAGCTGTTTGACATTCAATGCTCTGTGTGTGATGCAGCCAAAGAGATGAAAGTTGCCATAGAGGGCTGTAAAGATAAGCTCTCACATAGCAATGGGGCTCTCTTGTTGATAATTGATGGGCATGCATTTTATATCAAGATTGACGAAATATATCTCTTAGGCGACCCTAATATTGGAATCCTCGACTTCAGCGAGAGCGCTACCCCACTAGACGAGCTCTATCGCTGCTTCGAAGCCCTCCTACGCATACAACATCCAGACAATACATGGATTGCGTGTTTGCAGTTTAGGACTTAACATTCACCAGAAGACGTATCCATTCTTCACTAAAAGCTCGGTGATGAGAATGAGGTATAGGAACGGCGGACACCCCTTTGACCCGCCTGGGCATCATGAGAGTTCTTGGAGCTGTTTTAGAAACTGTGTTCGTTCACTGATTTCTTGAGAAAGGGGCTTTTCGACTTTTGCGCGATAATTTTTGCGATTATGTGTCAACTCCAGCTCAAAAACAGCTACCCTGTTGTCGTCTTTGGCATTTTTTTTAGCTGCGGCATGCATAGCAGCCAAGGTGGGATACATCGATTGAGCAAGTGTATTCCATTTGATGGGCTTTTCACCGACCAATGCTTTAACAGTTGCGATGGCAATTCGAATTTCTTCGAAATCAGTACTTTTCAGTTGCTTGAGAAGTGCTTTTTTAGCACTCGTGCGAAGAGGCAAGTGATCGATGTTCTGTAAAATGAGAGTTTTTTGTGCTTTAAGTTGCTGGCTTGTTAGTGCATATGTATTCAGGTTTTGAAGTTTTTTACGAAGTTCGACGAAACCTCTCAGGTGATTTCTTCTTTCGATTAATGCGGCCATCTGTTTGATACTAAGATTTTTGGGGTGAAGAAGCTCCGGGCGTTTTTCTAGAAGGTTGATCTTGGTTTTGGCAATCTTGAGCTTCTCATCTGCAAGTAATGTCTCAAAGAATGATCTATTTTCATCGGATTTGATTATATTTAAAAATTCTTTTTTTACGTCATCAACAGACTTCACGGCGTACGCCTGGTTTGGCCCATACTGATCATCATAATAGACTTGAAGTTCGGGAAGATTGGCAAAGTGTTCGATGAGATGCTTGAGGATAATTGCAGCTTCATCCTTGGTAAATCCGTGGGATTTGCCAAGAAACTGGCTTGCGATGGCATTGTCCAGCTGATCAAGGTGTGCGTCTAAAACCTTGTCGGTTATCTCAATATTCATATCTTGTAATGCATTATGTCCCAGTGGTGAATGCAGTACAGGGCCATTACTTACGAAGTCATTGTCTTCATAGAGGGTTAAGTCAGTATCGAAGAGAACCATGTCCTTCGATTGGTCTATACCAATATTTTCTCCGTGCAAATCCCACGTTTGGAGTGAGAGGGCGGCAAGGGATGTATGCTGGGTCGCTTCACTACCTCTTCGCATGTTGGCAATGGCATCTTGTCCTACAACCAGTCCCTCTACCTTTTGCGTTGCCACTTGGCCCTCTATGCGACGAGCGGCTACAACGTTTGCTTGGAGCAGGGATTCGCTCAGTGCACTAAAGGCTTCTATCTGGACGGCTTTCTGCGTCTCATCTGGGGTGAATGTTTTTTTGATGGCCTCATTGTAGGTCATGGCCACTCTCTCAACGCGATTTATCCCTCCGGAGAGCTCCGCTACATGCGGCTTTGGGCCGGGGACTTCAGGACTCAAGTATGAGAGTTTGGTAGATATCTCTCGAATCTCTTTGCTATTGTCAATCAATTCCTCTTCTAGTTGGGCTACTCTAGTCGCTGTTTGCTCTTCTCTGTTAAAGGGATCTTGTTTAATTAATTCGTTTAATTGATTTTTAATTTGCTCTCTCTTCTTCAAAAGCAGCTCTTTTGTATCGTTCAGCTCAACCTCTTTTGTAACAGTTTCTGGGCCGGTGCGGAGTTGTGAAAGTTGGTAATCAATTATTGTCATAACTCGCTTTATATTTTCATATTCAGTGCTATTTTTGATCGAATATAGGGTTTTTTTTATCTGATCCATCTTCTTCTGGATCTGGGCACTTTGCGACGGCTGATTTTCCAGAGTCGTATATGCTCTTGTGAGATTTTCTACTCTTTGGTCGTTGTCGGCAATTTTACGCTCTATCTGCTTAACTTCCTCTTCTTGGGCCTTGTGTTGTTCAGTCGGTTCTTGGTTGGAGACCCAGCTTTTTGGGATATAAGAGATTTTTTTCGCAAGCTCATCGGATTTTTCATCCACCAGCTTTCCAAGCAGTGTATAGTTTACATGGATGTAATGCTTGTCACCTAAATCCTTGGCGAGCCTTGCCTCTTCATTGAGCCGGGTCATCTTGGCCTGAATTTCCTGAAGCTCTTCTCGTACTTTGACTATTTGATCGATCAACTCGTTGACGGATGTGCTACTTTGTTTCAGCGCCGAGCGAAGTACCCCTTGAGTTGCGGCAGCCTTCAAAGTCCTGATGTGAAGCTCTTTGCCTGGTACCTGCAGCTTGCCTGTTTTATCTTTTTCTGGCTCCATGGGTATATTTGCCATGTCACCGCCAGTAGAAATATTGAAATTGCTCATAAATAGCCCTCCTCCTGTAATTGTACAAATAAATAATTTACTTGTCAATAGCGCCTGTAAAAGCGGCCGGCCTCAATGGTGTCAACTTAAGGATTTTTTATAGTCTGATGCGTATGCGCCCGAAGGCTATGCTGGTGATTGAACCTGATCAACTTATAAATGAAAGATAATTTTCTGGCCAAATGCATTCGTAATAGCTTTCTGGGTAGGTTTCTCGCCAGAGTTTTGGAGGTTTTGTTTTAGGTTCGCCCCAAGTAAATTCATAACCGTAGAGTTTGCCTTCTCGTTCTTCTATCCAGTCCAGCTCCTTTTGGTCATAGGTACGCCAGAAATAGTTATTGGCCATTAAGGATTTGTACTGCTGCAGTTTCAGCCTCTCCATTACCAAATAGTTTTCCCAAAGCTCTCCAACATCATCACGCAAACGCAGGGGGTTAAAATTATTGATTAAGGCATTTCTGATGCCTGTATCGTAAAAATAGTAACGAGAGGTCTTTGTTACCTCTTTTCGCAGATTACGGCTAAAGCCTCGAATATTTACTAATACAAACACCTGTTCTAGAAGGTCCAAGTATTTATCTACAGTAGCTTTGCTTATGCCAAGTTGTGTCGCGAGTTCATGATGGGATACTTCTTTACCCAGTTGAAAGGTAAGAAGTGTTAAGAGATCGAACAGCTTTTTGGATTTGTGAATTCCTTCAAATGCCAAAATATCTTTAAGAAGATAAGAGGATACTAGCTCATGTAAATACTCTTGTTTTTCTTGATCACTTTTTGACGTGATTACTTCAGGGTAAGAGCCGTAGATTAATCTCGACTCAAGATTTGCTTTTACCTGTGCAGCATTTTCAAGCTTGTTGAGCTCAATTTGAGAGATGGGGTACATTCGGATGACACTTTTACGGCCCGTCAGTGGCTCCCCAACATGTTTTGCAAGATCAAAAGTAGATGAGCCTGTTGCAATGACCTTTACTTCAGGAAGATGATCGACAATAAGTTTGAGATTAAGGCCAATATCAGGAATAAATTGTGCTTCATCAACAACAAGCAGTCGCTTAGTGCCGATAAAAGTCCTGAGTTTTTCGATAGAGCAGCTCGATAAAAACTCACGCACAAAAATATCTTCGCCAGAAATAAACAAGTAGTTCTCTTCCTCTTCCAGATATTTCTTTAATAAAGTCGTTTTGCCAACTCTTCTGGGCCCATAAATTACCACTACTTTTGCGGGCACTGCCAGTCGTTTCAAGCGTTCTAATTCAATCTGGGGAATATACATGCCATTTCCTTGCTAAAAGCTCTATTATACCGAAATTAGGAATATTTTGCAAAATTTAGCCAGCAAAATGGCCAAATTTATCAAAATTTGGTCATTTTCCCTTGAGATTCCTACGAACGACTTGTAAATATACCAATTTTCTATCTTGTGCTGAACGATTCTTTACCCCCTTTATATCCTTAATCTCATAAAACAGCAATTTTGCTGTTTTATGAGATTAAGGATTTTTACTTAGGAAAATAGGGTGTTTGCTAAAAAAAAGGTGGGATTTTCATAAAATTTATGTTGCCAAAATCTCAAAAAACAGCTAAAATGCTGTTTTTTGAGGAGAGGTGCGTCATGAGGTTTATTGGCCGACAAGAAGAGTTGCAAAGCTTAAAGAAGTTGTTAAGTAAAAAATCTGCTAGCTTGGTGGTGATAAAGGGGAGGCGCCGTATTGGGAAAAGCCGACTGCTTGAAGAATTTGCTAGGTCATTTACTCAATCATTCATATTTTCAGGACTGGCACCCACGAAGCTTACCACCGCTCAGTCTCAAAGAGACGAATTTGCCGGGCAGCTTGTGAGACAAACAGGTGCGAGCAATTTTTCTAAAACTGACTGGAGTGATCTTTTTTGGGAATTGTCGAAATACACCCAGCAAGGAAGTGTGCTTATTGTTTTGGATGAAATTTCCTGGATGGGAAAAGAAGACCCAGACTTTCTTGGTAAATTAAAAAACGCATGGGATCTTTACTTTAAAAAAAACGATAAACTTGTTCTCGCAATCTGTGGCTCCTCCTCAATCTGGATAGATAAAAACATTTTAAGCAGTACCGGATTTTTCGGGAGGGAATCTCTTATACTTACATTAGATGAATTATCCCTTCATGAATGTGGGGAGTTTTGGAATGCGGAAGCCGCCCGAGTGTCTTCTCATGAAAAACTCAAGGTTCTTGCAGTAACTGGCGGCATTCCACGTTATCTTGAAGAGATTAATCCTGTTCTTTCAGCCGAAGAAAATATTCGAGCTCTCTCGTTTGTAAAATCGGGTATTTTATTCAATGAATTTGAAAAAATATTTTCCGACTTATTTTCTGAAAGGAATGAGCTATATAAAAAAATAGTAAGTTGTTTGGCCGATGGATTGTCTGATCAAAAAACCATTTGTGAGAAATTAGGCTTAAAGTTGGGTGGGGACATCTCAGAATACCTTACAGATCTTGAAACATCTGGCTTTATTTCTAAAGACTACACTTGGAACATACTCACTGGGGGATCTTCAAATCTGATCCATTATCGACTAAAAGATAATTATTCTCGCTTTTATTTAAAATATATTTTGCCAAATCGACAGCGAATTGAAGCAGGAGATATGGCAAAGATTTCTCTCTCCACATTACTTGGGTGGAATAGTATTATGGGACTACAGGTGGAGAATCTTGTTTTAAGTAATCGCCACCTCATAAAGCAGGCGCTTCAGATACATCCAAATGAGATTCTCTCTGATAATCCCTTTTTCCAACGCAAAACAACAAAACAGAGTGGATGTCAAATCGACTATATGGTTCAGACTCAGCATAACACGCTATACATCTGTGA
This sequence comes from uncultured Chlamydiales bacterium, assembly GCA_963826935.1. Lineage (GTDB taxonomy): Bacteria > Chlamydiota > Chlamydiia > Chlamydiales > FEN-1388 > SZAS-7. The sequence continues at coordinate 1,534,237 of CAWGYH010000002.1, forward strand.
GATACGATACTCAAAAAATCAAATCGACACAAAAATAATTAGCGAGATGCAAGATAAAATAAAACGGCTCCGTCTGCCAAAAAAATTTTCATATAGGACAGTTCTGATCCACGTAAATGGCATTAGCGAATCACTCGAAGATAGTCAATTTTTCTCTTACATCATTAATCTAAGTGATTTTTTCTTACCGCTCCTTAAAATCTAGACATGTTTAAAGGATTTTATAAGCTAAGACAACAGAAGAAGCTCCAGAAACGCTCGCAGGCAGACAAGTCACCCACAACAAAGAAGAAAAGTCAAAATTGATCTAGTTAGGTAGTGCTTTTAAAACTTCATCAAAATAGCTCGAAAGCCACGCTTTAAGCTCTTCTTCGTTTTTGCCTTCAATTTGCTTAGAAAGTGTATCCCATAATAATGGATGTCGCTGCTTTGCATCCAATGAGAGGATCTGGTTTGGCGCATTTTTAGAAAATTGTCCTGGCGCAAACAGCATCTTTGGAGAAGGCAGTATAGAAGATCCTCGAGCAACCCAGCCTATAATTTCCATAGATCCTATAACTAACTGTAAAGCTCTTTTTTTGGCATCATCTTCTTTTTTCCAAAAACCATAGTCAATAAACTTGAGTTTTGGTTTGTTAGGCTCTCGGTCATTTGGGACAATAAATATATTGTCACTATTCATATCTTCCCAAGCTATTTTCTTATCGAATAAATATAAACAACTATCTTTAGCTTGTTGCACGATATCTTTAACTTGTTCTTTTGGAAGGTTCTTGCTGCGGTAAAAGTCAGTTAAGGTCTTTCCTTTGACCTTCTCCATTTCAAGTTTGTATTTTACCTTTTGTCCCTGTTTGATATAGAGCTTATGTACTTTTGCGAAATTTGGGTGATCAAGTTGAGAGCCGATCTGATGTTCGTGGCGCATATCTTCTTCGGATTTCTTTACCACAATGCTACTATGTTTTCCGTGTTGTTTAACAACTCCGGCTTTTCCCTTGCCAATCTCTTCCCCGGTGGGTATTACAGCCTTTGTTTTTCCCTTTTTATATACTATTACGCCAAACAGTCTATTTACATCTGCGTCAGAAATTTTTTTTGTGAACAACTTGTGTTTACTGTTGTAATCTATTGCTTTCTGCTTTAATTCATTTTTCTGATCATCTGTTAATCTTAGGCTACTATGAGCAATCCACGAAAAAACATTCTTTAGAGAAGCAGGACCAAGACCAAGTTTTGCTAGAAGTGCTTCGTTCAACTTTAACTCTCTAAATACCAGCTGGTTGTTTGAAAGAACTAATCTGCCATTTGGGGGTGTCTCCTCATTAGGATGAAGATAATGCTGAATAGCATTCAAATTTGTTGGACGCACCATAAATACCTCTCTTTACCATGTCAAATCATAACTTTACATTATAAATATACTAGGAATCTGTCAATACATAAATTTTATAATCAAAATGCGCGATCATATAAGGGAAAAGGGGCAGTAGCCCATAGCAAACGCAGTGCAGCTATGGGTAACCGGCCGTTGTAAAATTTGTCCTACGGAGAGGTTGTGAAAAAATCACTCCCGGAGGGAGTGGTGGCGATTAGCCCAGGTCGCCACAGGCGCCCTGGGAATGTATTGTAGGCACATATCGCACGCCCGAAAGGGTGTGCTGGAATCGAATACGTATCCAGCACACCCTTCGGGATCCTGTCAGCGTAGCGGGATCCTGTTTTTTATATTAAAAAGAGGTTCATGAGCGTGTCTCAAGTTTGGCTAATATTTGACAGCCCAAGCTTGATCCCATTTTTCCATTCTTGCGCAGAATACGAGGGGATTTTATGGACGAGACACAATTTATTGTATGGTTTTTGTATTACCGCCAGCTACAGGAGATTGCGGGCAAACCTCGTGGATAAGATCGCCATTAAGAACGTCTAATTTGTCCGAAAAGGATATTCGGCGATTGCACTTCTTGCAGGGATGTTGCTGTTCTTTAACAGCATTTTGAAATAATTTGGCGCACGTTTGATGAATGAGTTTCCCTTCAACAGTTAATGCTGCTGGATCATGTCCAAAAATTTGTTTGGAACATCTTGCACAGGCAATTGCTGACATAACTACACCTCTTTTAGAATACTTACATTACTCGTAGTAACGCTTTATGTCAAGATGAGTGCAATTAAAGAAATCTAAGAAACATCCGATACTGGTTTCGCTCGACGTTAGGAACATCTTTTGGTAGTGGAGAGCGGTGAAAGAATTTTCCTGCATTGTAAATGTGGCCAGGTTTTGCAGTTTCGGACTCTGCATCTATTTCGGGGTAAAAATCACAAGCATATTTTATATGCAACTCACCCGATGTCTTGAGATCAGCTATTAAAGGATTTTATAAGTAAAATCTCCCATTCCTTTTAATTTATAATTTATTTATAATAATAAGTGAAAAATGGAGTGACATAACTATGAGTATGGCGGACCAGTCGAAAGAAGTAAAAGCCCTGGCTGTGAAGAATGGCCAAATAAAATAGCAAAGACAACAGAAGAAGCGCCGGAAACGCTCGCAGGCAGAAAAGTCACCCACAACAAAGAAGAAAAGCCAAAAGGCGGAATAAAACGAGAGCGTGACGGCGAAAGTTTGCCTACCGAAAAGGAAGGTCCACCAAAAATAGAGGCAGTTGATCCCGCAAATAGATCGCCTTCAGTTGCAGCAACTCATCAGGTCGCAGCCCTAGTAGGTATCATACTAAAAGGCGACACAAAAAATGTTATCCTAGACAATTTTAGTATAGATGAGCTACTCAAGTTCGGCAAAATAAATCACGAGTATGCACTGCTTGCCCTGCAGAAAATAAGCAGACGCCATCCCACCATAGTAGAGGGTCTTGCAATCAATTATCCAGGTTCAATATTTGAAGCAGCAAAGAGGTATGATTTAGAACTCGAAAGAGGCAAGGCAGCCCTACTGGCAGCCCTACTTCAAACACTCAAAAAAAACCATCCTCCATGTGCAAAATATGAGACGCTAGAGGAGGTCCTGCAAGATGCAACAGCTGTGGAGGGGGTCAAATATCTTTACTTAGTGAATAAAACAGAGCTGCCTATGAGGTTGCCCGCTGAGATAGCAAGGCTACCAAATCTCACTGTTTTAGGCGCACCTAACTGTCAAATAACTGAGTTGCCTTCTGCGATTGCAAAGTGCAGCATGCTAGAAGAACTTAATATAGCAAAGAACCTACTTACAGAGCTTCCTCGAGAGATCGGAAATTGTAGCCAGATTAAGATTCTTTCTGTCTCCAGCAACTACTTGTCATCACTTCCAGCTGAAATTGGTGGCTGCAAGGATCTTTCATTTCTGGGCTGTAGAGGTAATCGCTTAAAGACACTCCCGGAAGAGCTTGGAAAATGCGTAATGCTTCGCATCATCCATGCACAGGGAAATTGTTTAGAAGAATTACCTGCCACTCTTGGTGACTGCAATATACTTCAAGAGTTGTATCTGCAGTATAACTACCTAACTGAAATACCTCCTCAAATTGGGCAGTGTGCACGTCTGCAAAGAGTGGATTTATCAAACAATCGTTTGAGGCAACTTCCTCCGGAACTTGGCGACTTGAACGCTCTTTCTGCTCTCTACATTACTAATAATTGCTTACCATCCCTTCCGGAACTTGGGAGATGTAAACAGCTAATAGCGCTCCTCCTCTCTAACAACGACCTCCGATCAATTCCGGCGTGGATCAGCCAGTGCAACAATCTTAGCCTCTTGTGTGTAGATGGAAATGAGATAACAACGCTTCCGAAGTTGCCGCCTCTCGGTGCACTTGTCATTTCCTCTAAAAACCTGGGTGTAGACTCTTGTAACACCCTAATAGCAACGATTCCAGAGGTAAAGGAGAATATCGAGGCAATGGCAAAATCTGCCCCCTGGCAGCCACCGACAATAGACGTGGACACACTTAAAGCGCGATCTGTAAGCGAAGAGGAGGCAAATCAGCGTTTAGTGGTCAGTTTTTCCAAAATGACTACCGAGGAGGTCCTGCACCTTGGCCAGGTAAATGCCATCCAAGCTGACGTGGTTATAGACGAAATAAAAAAACGCCACCCAAGCATCTTAGACAATGTGCAAAGAACAGGCGTGGGGGCTGTACTAATCGCTTCTGAAAATTATCGACTTGAGCTTGAAAGAGGCCGCCAGGTACTCCTTCAGGCGTTAGTGAAAGCATACCCCCAATTTCGCGATTGTGCAACGCTAGATGAAGTTATGAAAAAGAAAGATGAGATCTTGGACGTACGTGAACTGAGTCTCGAAAATAATATGGGCCTTCCAATAAGGCTTCCACCTGAGATCGGAACTTTTTCTAACCTCACGAATCTCAAGATGGAGTTACTGTAGGATAACAGAACTTCCGGCAGCCATTGGAGAGTGCAAAAAACTTCTGACTCTTTCTGCTGTGGGCAATCAACTTACCAAACTGCCTCCCGAAATCGGCAACTGTTCTGTTCTTTTGACGCTGGGTTTGAGCTCTAACAACCTAACTGAACTGCCTCATGAACTTGGACAGTGCGCCTCACTTCAAATTTTAAATTGCACGGAAAATTCACTTAAGAGACTCCCAGAAGAGCTTGGCAACTGCACAGCTCTGCTATCGTTATGGGTATCCGATAACTGTTTAAAAGAGCTACCGACAACTCTCGGCAAATGCATAAATCTGCTTGAGTTGAAAGTAGATTCTAATTATTTAGCTGATATCCCTTCACAACTTGGAGCGTGTAGAGCGCTTCAACTTCTTAGCCTTAACAATAACCATCTAACAGAAATCCCTCCGGCACTCTGTAGCTGTACGGCTCTTCAGCAAGCAGATTTTTCTAATAACCGCCTGCGTTCTCTTCCTCCAGAAATAGAGCAGTTGGAGCATCTAGAAAGGCTTAGTGTGCAGAACAATGAATTAGATTCCCTTCCCCGCGAGCTTGGTCTTTTGAAAAAGCTTCACTGGTTAGAAGCCCTCGGAAATAGACTGGTAAAGCTGCCTCAGGAGATTGTGGACTTGCTCTCTCTTACCGATCTGACCATTACATTTAAAAATTTAGATAGACGCCACCTCGCGTCCCTATCTAGAAACGGAAGAACGGTCGCTGAATAAAAAAGGTGTTTTATCCCCCGGCATTGTGCACCTGTCCTACTCCGAGGATGTGAAAAAATACGTTTTCTTCGACCTAGGTCGAAAAAAACCTATAACAACCGCGAAGTAGGACCTTTTTTTATATGCTCGGGGCCAGACCAGTTAATCTGACAATTTTTACCATTGTCAAAAGATTGACAGATTAACTGGTCTGACCCTGAGGATGAGAGGATTATTTGCCTTCTAGCATATCTCTCATACGATTCCAATCAGCTGTAGGATTATGAGTCTCTCCTGGATTAAACGGTTCATGAGTGGTAAAGCTGGCCCAAAAGTTATCAAAAACTGATTTAATGGGCACAGTATGACTGCCTAATAACGTCTCGTGAGATACGTACCCGCCACTTCTTAATTTGAAAAATTTTTCTCTGTATTCTTCTTTATTTAAACCATAATAAGCAGCTTCAAAATCAATATAAATTTCAGTAATTTGCCTAGTGTATGCAGTATTAAATGGGTGAAAACTTAAACACATCAACGGTGTTCTTCCTATTGCATCCTTTAGGGGCAGAGCGCCATGTTGTATCAGCATATTTATCAAGCGATGTTCCAGATTTTTGCTCGCAATTGAAATATAGTCATATTCTTTACTTACAGAACCACTACTTATTTCAGAAAATAAATGATGTAAGCTTGTCCAATGAGCGCCAGTTTCTCTTCTTTGATTTACATCTACACCTTCACCAAGTAGTGCAACAAAAGCTGCCACGTCATGCTGTTCGTATGCTTTTATAAAAGGTATTTCGCCTTTTTCATCAATTTGCTTGAACCCAATACGAGATAAAGCATTACTATGAGCTTGTGTTTCCTTGAGGAAAGGGGAATTCTCTCTCTCCTCTCCAAAGGAACATAACAAATTTACGGCTTCATCCGTATGTGCATACTCGATAGGGCTGATTTGGATTTTCCAAAATTTCCCGAGAAGAGCTTTGGCCCTAACATCGACTCCTGATTCACCAAATAGTTGAATGAGCGAAGGATTTGAGGCATGATGTAAATAATTTTTATCACAGAAACAGTTGCGCGCCTGGGGGTCTGCTCCTTTTTTAATTAAAAGGGAAACTTTTTTAATAGAATCCAGGTCTTCTGCGAAAATATTTGCCCTTTCTGCCTGCATAACCGTTAAGTCAAGAAGATTTACCTCAGGACTATAAAAAACAGCATCTTTTCCCTTTAACTCTGGCCTACTTTCTTGAAGATGAACTGATTTTGGATCCAATCCAGCATCTACAAGCAATTCAAGCTCTTCGCTATTTCCATAAACGGCTATGTTAAATATTGTAGAAGACGTAAGAGAATGCACAACTGCTCCGGCATTCAATAGTATTTTTAGAAATGCAGGATTATTTCCCGCAGACTTATGCTGTGAAAAAAACAAATCCAGTGCCGATCCATCTATGCCCTGTTTTCTCGCAGTATCTTCAATTTTTGCTCCATGCTTAAGCAGTACATCAACAACACCGCTATGCCTTTTTTCAATAGCATGTCCCATAGCTGTAAGTCTTACTTGCCATGAATCCATGAAAACATCAAATTTCCTAGGAGGATTTGGCATCGCCCCTCTTTGCACCATGAGATCAACGACTTGTTCATGGCCCATCATTGCAGCAATAGCTAGCGCATCCTGAACGGGCAGCTGATCAAGACTTTCCATCTGACCCAATAAAACACCCATCTTTTCACAATCTCCCTGCCTAGCAGCAAGCAGCAGAGGACTAAGTTGATCGTCCGGAATACGAGTAAATTCCCGTAAAGTATCCATTCTTCTTTCAAGGGTGCTTATCATTGCAGACATAAAATGCTCCTATTTATGTAAACGATAATACCTGATCGTGATATTTTAACACTATCTCGACTGGGTACAAAATTTGTCCTATGGTAGTAGGACTTCTTCCTATAAGCTTTTTTCACTCTTTTTTGCCCTCTTTTTTCCAAATTGCGCCGCAATTTGGAAAAAGTCTTCCCAAAAATACAAAAAAATGCTATTTTTAAGATAAATTGGGATGAAATAGGACAAATTGCGGCGCAATTTGTCCTCTATAGGAGCAAAATGACAGATTCTTTTCATGAGAGGCTATTTAAGGAGCCAAACAGTAGTTACTTTCTTTTTGGCCCAAGAGGAACAGGGAAATCGACCTGGCTAAAACGAAAGCATCAACAATCTCTCTGGATTGACCTATTAGATCCACCAACCTTTAGAAGTTATGTAGCAAGGCCTGAACTTCTAACGGAGCTCGTTGAAGCAAATAGAGATAAACGCTATGTCGTAATAGATGAAATACAAAAAGTGCCCGATCTACTATCTGTAGTGCACAGCCTGATCGAAAAAAAATTGGGAATGCATTTTATCCTCACCGGGTCGTCGGCACGGAAGTTAAAACAGACGGGTGTTGACCTTTTGGCTGGCCGAGCTCTTTTACGCACGTTTCATCCTTTCATGGCCATCGAATTAAAGAGCGAATTTAATCTTGAAAAAGCACTTACTTATGGCATGCTCCCGCTCGTCTACTCATCCGATGAGCCCAAAGATGTTTTAAAGGCCTATATCGGCACATATTTGCAACAAGAAGTTCAAGCTGAGGGATTAGTACGCAATATCGGGCATTTCGCCCGCTTCCTCGAGATAATGAGTTTTTCGCATGGAGAGCTCATCAATGTGAGCAATATTGCAAGAGACAGTCAGGTGGATAGAAAGCTCGTGATCAGCTATCTATCTATACTTGAAGATTTACTTCTTTCTTTTACGCTGCCAGTATTCACAAAAAGGGCAAAACGAGAATTGGCAACTCATGAAAAGTTTTATATTTTTGACCCAGGAGTCTATCAATCACTTCGTCCGATGGGACCACTGGATAAACCAGAACTTATAGATGGTCATGCCCTTGAAGGATTGATTGGACAGCACTTAAGAGCCTGGATCGCTTACTCAGGTAAGGATTGTAAGCTCTACTTTTGGAGAACAAGACACGGCGTTGAAGTCGATTTCATAATCTACGGTGAAGATACATTTGCAGCTTTTGAAGTCAAAAGTTCAAAACGGGTACATCCCGAAGATGTGCGCGCACTAAAAGCGTTCAAAGAGGACTATCCAGAGGCCACAGTGCGCCTCATATATGCAGGCGATCAGCAGTTGCTCGTCAACGATATTTTATGTGTGCCCTGCACCCAATTTCTGCTTTCTTTGGATCCTCATAAGCCGCTTTAAAATGGGGGCCCGAGCCTCACAGTTCCAATTTGCACGGTTTGCAAATTGGAACTGTGAGGCTCGGACTCCTGTTTCCATCATGACAATCGACTCACCCGGCGTCTTGAGATCAGCTATTAAATGATTTTATAAGTAAAAGCTCTCATTCCATTTAATTTATAATTTATTTATAATAATAAGCGAAAAATGGAGTGGAATAACTATGAGTATGGGCGGACCAGTCGAAAGAAGTAAAAGCCCTGGCGGTGAAGAATGGCCAATAGCAATGACAACAGAAGAAGCACCAAAAGAGCTCGCAGGCAGAAAGGTCACCCACAACAAAGAAGAAAAGTCAAAAGGCGGACTAAAACGAGAGCGTGACGGCGAAAGTTTGCCTACCGAAAAGGAAGGGCCACCAAAAATACAGGCAGTTGATCCCGCAAATAGATCGCCTTCAGTTGCAGCAACTCATCAGGTCGCAGCCCTACTAGGTATCATACTAAAAGGCGACACAAAAAGTGTTATCCTAGACAATTTAAATATAGATGAGCTACTCAAGTTCGGTAAAACAAATCACGAGTATGCACTGCTTGCCCTGCAGAAAATAAGCAGACGCCATCCCACCATAGTAGAGGGTCTTGCAATCAATGATCCACTTTCAATATTTAAAGCAACAAAGAGGTATGATTTAGAACTCGAAAGAGGCAAGGCAGTGCTACTTCAAACACTCAAAGAAAACCATTCTCCATTTGTAAAATGTGAGACGCTAGAGGAGGCCCTGCAAAATGCAACAGCTGTGGAAGGGGTCAAATATCTTTTAGTGAATAAAACGGAGCTGCCTATGAGGTTGCCCGCTGAGATAGCAAGGCTACCAAATCTCTCTCATATTTTCGCAGCTAGCTGTCAAATAACTGAGTTGCCTTCTGCAATTGCAGAGTGCAGCAAGCTAGAAGAACTTTCAATGGAAGCGAATCTACTTACAGAGCTTCCTCGAGAGATCGGAAATTGTAGCCAGATTAAGAGGCTCGATGTCCTCTACAACTACTTGTCATCACTTCCAGCTGAAATTGGTGGCTGCAAGGATCTTTCATTTCTGAATTGTGGAGGTAATCGCCTAAAGACACTCCCGGAAGAGCTTGGAAAATGCGTAATGCTTCGCACCATCAACGCAGCGGGAAATTGTTTAGAAGAATTACCTGCCACTCTTGGTAACTGCTATATGCTTGAAGAGTTGTATCTGCAGTATAACTACCTAACTGAAATACCTCCTCAAATTGGGCAGTGTGCACATCTGCAAACAGTGAATTTATCAAACAATCGTTTGAGGCAACTTCCTCCGGAGCTTGGCGACTTGAACGCTCTTTCTGCTCTCTACATTACTAATAATTGCTTACCATCCCTTCCGGAACTTGGGAGATGTAAACAGCTTATAGCGCTCCACCTCTCTAACAACGACCTTCGATCAATTCCGGCGTGGATCAGCCAGTGCAACAATCTTAGCCTCTTGTGTGTAGATGGAAATGAGATAACAACGCTTCCGGAGTTGCCGCCTCTCGGTGAACTTATCATTTCCTCTAAGAACCTAGGTGTAGACTCTTGTAACACCCTAATAGCAACGATTCCAAGGGTAAAGGAGAATATCGAGGCAATGGCGAAATCTGCCCCCTGGCAGCCACCGACAATAGACGTGGACACACTTAAAGCGCGAGCTGTAAGCGAAGAGGAGGCAAATCGGCGTTTAGTGGTCAGTTTTTCCAAAATGACTACCGAGGAGGTCCTGCACCTTGGCCAGGTAAATGCCATCCAAGCTGACGTGGTTATAGACGAAATAAAAAAACGCCACCCAAGCATCTTAGACAATGTGCAAAGAACAGGCGTGGGGGCTGTACTAATCGCTTCTGAAAATTATCGACTTGAGCTTGAAAGAGGCCGCCGGGTACTCCTTCAGGCGTTAGTGAAAGCATACCCCAAATTTCGCGATTGTGCAACTCTAGATGAAGTTATGAAAAAGAAAGATGAGGTCTTGGACGTGCGTGAACTGAATCTCGAAAATGATATGGGCCTTCCAATAAGGCTTCCACCCGAGATCGGAACTTTTTCTAACCTCACAAATCTCAATATACAGTACTGTAGGATAACAGAACTTCCGGCAGCCATTGGAGAGTGCAAGAAACTTCTGACTCTTTTCGCCGTGGGCAATCAACTTACCAAGCTGCCTCCCGAAATCGGCAACTGTTCTGCTCTTATTTCGTTGGGTTTGAGCAATAACTACCTAACTGAACTGCCTCATGAACTTGGACAGTGCGCCTCACTTCAAAGTTTAAATTGTAAAAAAAATTCACTTAAGAGACTCCCAGAGGAGCTTGGCAACTGCACAGCACTGCAAACGTTATGGGTATCAGATAACTGTTTAAAAGAACTACCGACAACTCTCGGCAAATGCATAAATCTGCTTGAGTTGAAAGTAGATTCTAATTATTTAGATGATATCCCTTCACAACTTGGAGCGTGTAGAGCGCTTGAACTTCTTAGCCTTAACAATAACCGTCTAACAGAAATCCCTCCGGCACTCTGTAGCTGTACTGCTCTTCAGAAAGCAGATTTTTCTAATAACCGCCTGCGTTCTCTTCCTCCAGAAATAGAACAGTTGGAGTATCTAAAGGAGCTTAATGTGCAGAACAATGAATTAGAATCCCTTCCCCGCCAGCTTGGTCTTTTGAACAAGCTTCACCGCTTAGAAGCCTTTGGAAATAGGCTGATAAAGCTGCCTCAGGAGATTGTGGACTTGCTCTCTCTTACCGGTCTGACCATTGCATTTAAAAATTTAGATAGACGCCACCTCGCGTCCCTATCTAGAAACGGAAGAACGGTCGCTGAATAAAAAAGGTGTTTTATCCCCCGGCATTGTGCACCTGTCCTACGAAGAGGATCCGGCTCTTTACATTTTCTATTAGCATTTTCTTGCATTAAATTAATTATTTTTTCATAATTGTTCTATGTCAATAACTCCCACAGATATAACTGCACTTGAAACGCAGGTTAAGCATGCTGTCGCTCGTTGAAAAACGATCTACGGCAAGTGAGAGAGGAAGGCCAAACCCACTTATAAAAAAGGGAAAAACAATGCAGCTAAGCGATAAAATCCATTCATTAACAAGCGAAACTGTTGTTCGGGAACTTTTTCTGATGCTCCCGAGTGCACAAGTAACCATCTCGTGGTGGGGCGAGCGGCTTGTTTCCATAGATGGCTTTGTTGGCAGCATAGAAACTAATAAGATCGCCGCCAAATTTCTAGACGCTGAGGTTCTTGGAAGTAGGAGAGAGCGATATCCAACTATCACTGAACGCTTTACCTGCTGCGAAGTTTGGGAAAAGCTCAGATTGCTTTATGAAGAAAGCGATCGGAAAAGAGACGCCACTTGGTTTTGTGGATATCTCACATCTGCAAAAGATCTTCGCGAATCAATTCAGAATCCACCCGTAATTCATAACGGTAACCCAAGAGCAATAATTCAAGAGGAAAATCTTGAATTTAGAAGAGAAGCATCTCTTCTGGCCTTTACACATGAGGATTTTGAACTCTATTGGCCAGGACAAAAACCCGCAAGTATTGTATCTTACGGCTTTGTTCAGTACAGCATTGTTACCGATGAAATGCTCAAGCAGCTACACGTAAGAATGAAGAGAGCTATTGACCAAAGGTTGCACTGGTAAAATATATTTACTAAAGAGAAGCTGCCGTTGATGCGGGCTTCTGAGTGATTGGCACCGGCTCCGATCACTAAAAACACATGGAAGTACTAAAGAACTGTTTCAGGGCGTTGCTAAAGATTAAGAAGACTAATGCCGCCATGGCAGGCCGCCTAGAACAGCTCATTCATAGTTACCTGCTTTTGTACAGTTCCGAAATAGTGTTCATTTTCTACAACACCATAGGGAGTGATCATTGTTACAAATATAGCTTTATTTATTTCTGTTTCGCGGCGAAATACTCGCTCCTTTCGCTCTAAAGCTTCCTTATCTTTTTTTGTGAGGACATACATGTCATTGCTAAAGCGCATCTCACACAAATTAATGCAGTTGTCTGCTCGGTCGATTAGGAGATCGATTTGGGCGCCGTCAAGGTTTTTATCCCCTCTGAAAGACCATTGCGTATCCACTGAGCTGACTCCGGCAATGCCTAAGGCTTCCTTAATTTTTCTAATGTGTTTTAAGCACACGTTTTCGAAAGCATATCCAGCCCATGTTAACCATGATTGAGAAGCTTGACATTTGAGCCAGTAGTCCGAATCAGTTCTCTGCAAGATGCTGCTTCGCATGCCTTCTATCCAGGTAAGATAAAAATAAGAATACTCATCAATCAGTCGCCATCTTCGGTCCTTCACCTGTTTGCCATAGGCAGGTATGCTGGTAATAAACCCGCTTTCTTCAAGCTCTTCCAGCACAGATGAGGAATGACCGCCAGTAGAAAGTCCTGCCTCTACAAAAATCTCTGACTGAGAAAGCCCATAGCGATTTTCGGCCAAGATTTTTATAACTTTTACATGTTTGTGGGCGTCATCAAAGAGCGATTTAAATAATTTTGGAAATTCCTGAAACAGAAATCCTTGCGGCTTGAAGCAAAAATCGTTGATCATCTGCATAACGGAGGAGCCCTGTTTTACAAAGTTTAAATACTTCGGAATTCCCCCGATAGCCATGTAGAGAGTAATAAGCTGTTTTCGATCTAGTTTTACCCCTCGAGCAATAAGCAGATGCTCTACTTCCGATAACGTAAATGGCTCAAGACGCATTTGGCTACTTAAGCGCCCATATAGCCCTCCCTTATCATCAATTACGTGATGGATCATCCATGATGCCGCTGAGCCACACACGATAAGCTTAACATTATTCATGCGAGAAATATGTCGGTTCCAAAAATAATCAAGAGCGCGTAAAAAGCCAGATCTAGGCGCTGCAAGCCAAGGGAGCTCATCAAAGAACAGCACGATCTTTTGTGTTTGTGGCAATTTTTGAAGCGCAAGCTGCAGGCGGTTTAACGCGTCACCCCAGTCTTTTGGCGCGCCGTCCTTGTTTTCTTCAGGAAAGAGGGCAATAAACTCGCGATAGAAATTAGCTATCTGTTCAGACTTTGGGGCTTTTTTACTGCCCGTTATCTCAAAATAGACACCTTTATCTTTAAAAAATTCACTTACAAGAAAGGTCTTACCTACGCGTCGCCTGCCATAGATTGCCATAAATTCAGCCTTTTCAGAGTCGTATAACTCCTGCAGCTGTTTTTTCTCCTTTTCTCTGCCAAAAAAGAACTCCATTGACGGACCTCCGTGTTGTTTCTCCTGTTGTGTCTATTGTATCATTAAGATGATTTTCCAGAAACAAGATTCTGCCCGATTGACCTATCAACTGGGCAAAATCTAGCTAAAAATAATAGATTTCGCCCGTTTGATTACTAAATCGGGCAAAATGTGTGTTTTTAAGGGGGATTTTGCGCGGTTGTGACGAAATAGCACAATATACACAAATAACACAAATTTGATATTCTCGTATTCTTAAGTTATCAAATGGAGCGTGTATGCTCGGGGTCAGACCAGTTAATCTGACAATTTTTATCATTGTCAAAAGATTGACAGATTAACATGTCTGACCCTTACGAAGAGGTTGTGAGAAAATGCGTTTTTTTCACAACCTCGAAGTAGGACTCACGTCCAATCGCAGTGCAGCTTATGGGTAACCAGCAGTTATAAAATTTGTCCTATGGCAGTGGCAATATCCTTCCCCAGGTCAAAATCTATCAATATTTCTTTTTTTGGAAGGAGGTGTTGGGATGTAGGATGTTCCGCTACAAATTGGTTCATTTCCTTCCAGGCTTTGTCAATAATGGGCTGACCTTCATCAGGTCTCATCCCCCTAACATAGCGAACGCGATCATTATAGGTATTTCTCAAAGCATCAAATTTAAGTTTACTTTCAGGTGGTGTTTCAACCTCTTTGTAACCGGTTACTTGGGATGATACAGGCCAAGCCATAAATGCACACTCCTCAAATTTAGTTAAGCATACACTCTACTTTAATTTGGTTTTAAAATCAAATTAGTTTTTTTGCCGGATCTAGTGGGATGATAAAAGGGGCCGGGGTCAATGGTGTCAACTTAAAGAAATTTTCATTAGTTTTGAGTATAGTGTTAGTCACATTTATTTCTTGTCACTCAAGTTCCGGAGGAACGTTTTAATAATAGCCCATGATGTAGCACCGGAGGTGCAAGTCGTGGGTATTTGGTAAAAAATAACCTGGAGTCGCGTGAGCGACGGATTAAGCCGTCGCTCACGCGACTTGATGGTTTTTTTGTGCCATACCCACGGTTTGCCCCTTTGGGGCTACACCATGGGCTATTATTAAGACGTTCCTCCGGAACTGAAGTTGCCACAAAGTCTATCAAGGAATAATTGTGTGTAACACTATGTTCAAAGCTAATGCAAATTTCCTTAAGTTGACACCATTGGGGCCGGGTCTGCGATTCTCTCGATTTGCATTGATCTTAATGCTGAATCGAGAGAATTGCAGACTCCAGCCTCTTTTACTGGAAAAACAGGGCACTGTTTTAGTGATAGATTTCACCAAAACAATCTTCCTTCATTCAGTGCAGCCAAAAACCACCAATTTTTACTGCACCATACATAGAAACCTTTGTTTGGTGAAGCCAAAAATGTCCTATTTTCATTTCACCGCAGCTATTTTTCTTGATTTAGTGAAGCGTAAATGGCATAATGGGAAATCATAAGGAGTACAACATGGACGAATTCTATGGCAGGCATCGTGAACTCAAGATACTGCATGAACTGCTTGATCAACGTACAGCGAGTTTGGTTGTCATTCGCGGCCGCAGAAGAATTGGAAAGAGTCGCCTAGCGGAAAAATTTTGTGAATCATTTACACACCACTTTATCTTTACAGGACTTCCTCCAGAACCCGATGTAACTGCCGACATTCAAAGACAGCATTTTGCTCATGATTTAGAGAGGCAAACAGGCTTGAGCGGACTCAGATCTGATGACTGGGACTTTCTTTTTCATAATCTCTCTCAATTTACAAAAACTGGTCGAGTTCTGGTTATCATGGACGAGATTAATTGGATGGGAACGGAAGATCCTGCTTTCCTTGGCAAATTAAAAACAGCATGGGACACATACTTTAAGAAAAACCCTCAGTTGATCATGATACTGAGCGGCTCTATGTCCAGCTGGATCGAAAAAAACATTTTAAGTAGCACAGGATACTTTGGCCGCGTTGAACTCGATATTGTTCTTAAGGAGCTTCCTCTTTATGACTGCAACCACTTCTGGTCACCCTTCGAAAATAAAATATCAGCCTATGAAAAATTTAAAGTCCTCTGTGCTACAGGCGGTGTTCCGCGCTACTTAGAATCAATTAATCCAAAGCTTTCGGCAGAAGAAAACATTCGACGTCTTTTTTATAGAAAAGAAGGGCTCTTCTTTAAGGAATTTGATCGGATCTTTTCAGACATATTTGGAACGAGAAATGCTATCTACAAAAAAATTGTTGAGAGATTAGCAGATGGCCCTTGTGAACTGGATGATATCTATAAAGCTCTCAAAGTAGACAAAAGCGGTGTCTACAGTGACTATATGAATGATCTTGTCAAAACGGGATATGTTTCTCGAGACTATACCTGGGCAATCAAAGAAGGAAAATATCAAACAATCAGCCACTTTCGTTTGAGCGATAATTATCTTCGCTTTTACTTAAAATATGTCGAACCCTATAAAGAAGCTATTATGCAAGATCGGGAAGAAATTCCTTTAACATGGCATTCGATTATGGGGCTGCAATTTGAAAACCTTGTCCTCAATAATCGTAGGTCAATTTACCACATTTTAGGCCTGAGGCCGCAGGATATAAAAATTGACAACCCTTATTTTCAACACAAGACCGTGGCACATCAAGGTGTTCAAGTTGATTATCTTATCCAGACGAAATTTAATACCGTATACCTGATTGAAATCAAATTTAAGCAAGACGCAATTGGCATGGAGGTAGTCCATGAAGTAGAGGAAAAAATCAAGCGACTGTATCTTCCTCGGGGATTTTCTATCCGATCAGTTCTTATTCACGTGAACGGAATATCTTCACCTCTGGAAGAAAGTCAATTCTTTTCCCATATCATTGACTTTAGTGAATTATTCCAAAACACGCAGCAAGAGTAAAGTTCGGGAGGCAGTTCCCCATCTTTATCACGCTGAAGGCGTGAATTCTATCAGCCTATGGCAACGCCAAACGTTCAGCAATGTGAAAAGACTGGTATAAGTTCACCACGGTCCATAGGCATACGAAAAAAAATGGGGGATCTGCATTAGTGCACTTATGCCGAACTTATTTGTTCAAGATGTCCTTTGAGTTAAGCCCAAGTCATTTTTCCAGCGGCAGCTGGAGAACAGCTTTAGCCCCTCGTGAAGTGAAAGGCCGGCAGGCCTGTAGCGGAACGTGGGGTCCGAGATCCTTTCCAATATGTCGCTGCGGTAGAGCTTAGGAAAAAAATAAGTGATTGAATACAAGTTGCTTAAATCGGCCTGATCATTTATAATTATGCCATAAAAATCGTGTTCACAAGCTACTGTGAGGGCATATTGTAATGAAAGACGCGAATCCACCACTTTTCGACGAAACACTCGACATATCGGGAACGCCAGCACACCTTAAGCGACGTCTTGTTACAGTCTGTCGCAATCAAATTGAAATGAAATGTGCCTGTCTTGATGAGCTGATCGACGATGACCATATAGCAAGGCACATTTGGGCTTATGTAGAAAAAGCCAACCTTACTGTATCTTTGAACAAGATTAGGTCAATTGAAGGTGGACGAGGAAGACCTGCAATTGATCCCAAAATTTTAATTTCTGTCTGGTTATATGCAACAATTTTAGGTGTTGGAAGTGCCTGGATTCTGAGTGAATACTGCAAGGATCATAATGGTTTTAAATGGCTTTGTGGTGGAGTGACAGTAGATAGGAAAACATTATCAAATTTTAGATCTGATAATGGAGAGGCATTCGATGAGCTATTGATTAATGGTGTTGCTATACTAAGTCATGCAAAAATAGTAACCTTGGAAGAGATAGCCCAGGATGGGCTAAAGGTAAGAGCCTCTGCTAGCAAACATTCTTTCCATAGGGAAAAAACTCTTAAAACGCACTTTGAAGAAGCCAAAGAACGGGTAAAATTCCTTAAGCAAGAAATAGAAAAGGATCCAGCAGCTTGTCGTGATCGTGTTAAAAGAACGCAAATGGCACGAGCACAAGATCGTGTAAAACAATTAGAAAAGGCGCTAGACGAATATAAAGACTATTGCGAAGCAAAGGACAATAACCGTAAAAAACATAGAAAAAAAGCTCTCTCTGAAGATGAAAAGGCAGAGCTTCGAGTGTCTTCTACCGACCCCGATGCGCGAAAGATGAAGATGGCAGATGGAGGATTTAGAACCGCTTACAACGTACAATTTGCAGTTGATACAGCATCACAAGTTATTGTAGGAGTTGATGTGTCGAAAGGTGGAAACGATGGGGAAGAAATGTTGCCCATGTTTCATCATATCTGCAAAACATATGGAGCTGTTCCTTCACGTTATTTGGCCGATGGTGGTTTTAAGAACGAGTCGGCCATAAAAACTCTCTATGAAGCGGGGTGTATGGTTTATATGCCTTCAAGAAGCTCAGAAACAGCTACAAAGGCTCGTGTATCGCGATCAAAAAAACAAGAATGTATAGTAGATTGGCAAGCAAGAATGGAAACCGAGGAAGGAAAAACCATATATAAGCGCAGAGCTTCTACGGTAGAATGTGTTAACGCTCAGGTGCGGCATAAGGGCTTTTATCAATTTGTAGTTCGTGGTATCAACAAGGTCAATGCATACACAAAATTAATGGCAGCGGCTCATAATATGATTCGCACTATAGCTTATGGGCTAGTTTAGGCAAATTGTGGGTATGTTTTTATGACTCGCATGCTGGTTTAGATGGCTAATATCCCAGCGTAAAGGTATAAAACTATGAAATAACGCTTCTGGAAAAGCAAAAAATGTAAGCGATCATATTTTTATGTTAGCGTGCGCTTACAACACAACCATTATCTGGACTTTTTCCTGTTTTTTTCCTAAGCTCGGTAGCAGCGAGACAGAACGCAGCCTCTTCGAGTTCTTCATTGGCTTTGACTTATTCAAATGTCAACGCTTTATTTTGTTTGCTATAATAGTTATTAATACTATATCATTCTGCTTTACTAAATTAAAGTATTAAATATGCATGTGCCTTTCAATGACACTTTAACCATCGTACTATATTGTTCAGAAGATGGTGGAATTTATGGCGTTGTTATGCCGAACTCTAATAATTCTTATAATAAATAATTTATGGAACCTTTACAACCTATAGGGCCAATCCCTTCCCCACATTGGGTTCAAGACTCTGGTGACAGGTTGCTTGAAGCCATTGAAAGAAATCATCTCTCTTGCGTTAACCTACTGCTTGCTCAGGGATCCTCTTTACTCTACTTTAATAAAAAAGGCCACTCGCCACTACATCTTGCCTCCCGCAACGGCAACAAGCATATTGTTGAAGCGTTACTCAGGGCGGCGTTGCTGCAAGGTGTTTCTGTTGACATTGAAGACCCAAATAAAACCACGCCTCTTGATTATGCTGCAGGGGCAGGTCATCAGGATGTCGTTACTTTGTTACTTGATGCTGGCGCTGATGCAGCACATGTCGATCTCAATAATGGCTGTAGTCTTTATTTCGCAATCGAACATGATCACACAGGCGTTATCCTAAAATTATGCCGCTCCATGAGCATGAAAGGAGCCTCTTTTAATATCAAGCATAACGAAGGACATAGTCCTCTTACGCTTGCTGCCGCAAAAGGTTATGAAGAGGCAGTGAATGCGCTGGTGGATTGGGGGGCAGATCTCGATTATGCCGTTCAAAAAAATTGGACCGCGCTTTTTTATGCAGCTGATCAAGGCCACAAAAATATTGTATCTATTTTACTCCGGAGTGGGGCAGACGCTGGTTTTTTAACTCCCGATGCAGCACCAGCAACTGCACTGCAAATCGCCCAACTATACGGCGATAATAAAGAGCTTTATTTATTTATGAGAGCGGCGAATGAACGAGTATTTGAATTTACACGAGAACTTCGACGGCGTAAACTCCTTGCCCATATCTTCGGAACTTCGGGCACAACTAGCCTTCTTCACCCAAGCAAACAGATACAAGTTTCAGTTCCTCTTACGGCATGGTACGCCAAAGATATTTGGAAAATCATTGTAAAAAGAGGCCAGATATTTTTCCAAAAATTTCCTCAGATTCTAGAAACATGTCGAGGTGCAGATGTGCAATCCCAAGAATGGCTACTCAATCGATATCATAATGACAAGATGCCAATTGTTATCAGGTCCGGATCTAATACACACTATGTTTCGATAGTCTTATGGAAAAAGTACTTTATATTATGCGATAGAGGCGTGATGCCTCGCACCACTTGTGAAGTACTACAAATAGATCCAAAAGATGTTGATTTCGCCTTTATCCACAAATTACAAAGCTTAAGAAAAGGATCACATAAAAACTATGTGAGCTATCTCAACAGTACATTCCCTCAACGACTTGAGGACCCAAACCGAGACACCATAGAATTTCAATTAGGTGATTGTCTTGCGCTAGAACGGGCATGCATAGACAATTGTACCTGGACCAATTCTGAAGCCGCTATCTTTGTTCTTTTAGTTCTAGAGGAATTAAGGAGAAGCGATAGTATGGATCACCAGAAAATAGATGAAATAGCCACTCGGCAAAAAAAAGTCTTTCTTGAGTGGTGTACCTTTATGAAGGAATCCGAACTCAAAAAATATGTAGGGCCAAGGAGACTGACATCAGCTTCCCATCTTTACCCACGCGATTGGGAGCTACTTGAACGCGTTAAAGCAAAAGCCCCTGCAATTATTGCAGAGAAATCGAGAAGCGTGCTACAAGAACAGTTCTACATCAATCTGTAAACTGGGGCCTAGATACGACCCCAGCAGCAAGCCCAAGCCCTATCTATGGATGAATAACAAAGCATTGTGCAGCTGTCCTACGAAGAGGATGTGAAAAAAAACGTTTTTTTCGACCGCAGGTGCTTTGAGCGGAATGCATAGCCTTAAGCGATAGGGAAGCAAAGGTACATCAGAAGATAACCCAGAGCCGTGTAAGGGCGACATTTAGGTCTTTATGCCGCCCTTACAGGGCTCAATCATTTTCTATTATTTACCCAGGCCTCCGTGCCAGAGCTGGCGCTCGCACTACAACCTGGGCTATGATATTGCGCTCTTTCAGAGCTTAATACTAGTATGACAAAATCTGAGGTGAAACAAGCTGAATAGATTTTCTTCGAAAATCATCCATTCATTTCACTCCAGACCTGACCCCATTTTAGTCGTAGATTATCTATGTCGATTGCAGGGCAATTGTGTGGCAGCCCGTTCGCGAGGGCAAATCGAGCTAAAAGGGGTTCTCTCTTCTTGCAATTTTTTAAAATGGGCTATCATATCTTTAGCTTGTGGTTCTAATCTTTGGGCGAAAATTTGGAAAGACGACAAAAAATTAAAGTCGCACTCCAAAAGGTAGCTTCGCTCTGAAAGCTGGATTTTTAATAACACAAGCCTCGACAGTAGGACCGCTTTTTATAAGCTTGTATTTGTGGAAACATCGGCCAAATGAAGTAGAATTTGTTGAGAACAATTTTTCGCTGGCAGGTTCACTGTTTGTTGGGAATAATGTGTAAAAGTAAGCATCTCAGTCCTTGGTAAAAAATCCTATTTTTTGGCGGAGCATATCAAGATACAGTTTTTAGGTCAACGCGATGTGTACTATCATTCGTTATGAAAGGGGGCCATACCCTGCGATGTGCGATTTTCCGAATCGCACATCGCAGATCCCGCCCTTTTACCGACCCCTTTTACAACTTTCGATCATATCTCCTCGGTACCTTCACCCGTCTTAAATCCGATTAACTGAGCCTTCGATCATATTAAACGATTTTATAAGTAAAACCTCTCATTCCATTTAATTTATAATTTATTTATAATAATAAATGAAAAATGGAGTGACATAACTATGAGCGGACCAGTCGAAAGAAGTAAAAGCCCTGGCGGTGAAGAATGGCCAATAGCAATGACAACGGAAGAAGCACCAAAAGAGCTCGCAGGCAGAAAAGTCACCCACAACAAAGAAGAAAAGCCAAAAGGCGGAATAAAACGAGAGCGTGACGGCGAAAGTTTGCCTACCGAAAAGGAAGGTCCCCCAAAATTACAGGCAGTTGATCCCGCAAATAGATCGCCTTCAGTTGCAGCAACTCATCAGGTCGCAGCCCTAGTAGGTATCATACTAAAAGGCGACACAAAAAGTGTTATCCTAGACAATTTTAGTATAGATGAGCTACTCAAGTTCGGCAAAATAAATCACGAGTATGCACTGCTTGCCCTGCAGAAAATAAGCAGACGCCATCCCACCATAGTAGAGGGTCTTGCAATCAATGATCCACTTTCAATATTTAAAGCAGCAAAGAGGTATGATTTAGAACTCGAAAGAGGCAAGGCAGCGCTACTTCAAACACTCAAAGAAAACCATCCTCCATGTGCAAAATATGAGACGCTAGAGGAGGCCCTGCAAGATGCAACAGGCCTGGAAGGGGTCAAAGGTCTTATCATAGCGAATACAACAAAGCTGCCCATGAGGTTGCCCGCTGAGATAGCAAGGCTACCAAATCTCACTTATTTAGTCGCACCTAACTGTCAAATAACTGAGTTGCCTTCTGCAATTGCAGAGTGCAGTAAGCTAGAAGAACTTAATATGGGAAAGAACCTACTTACAGAACTTCCTCGAGAGATCGGAAACTGTAGCCAGATGAAGATTCTCTCTGTCTCCATCAACTACTTGTCATCACTTCCAGCTGAAATTGGTGGCTGCAAGAATCTTTCATTTCTGAGCTGTAGAGGTAATCGCTTAAAGACACTCCCGGAAGAGCTTGGAAAATGTGTAATGCTTCGCACCATCCGCGCACAGGAAAATTGTTTAGAAGAATTACCTGCTACTCTTGGTGACTGCAATATGCTTAGAGACTTGTATCTGGAGTATAACTACCTAACTGAAATACCTCCTCAAATTGGGCAGTGTGTACATCTTCTAACAGTGAATTTATCAAACAATCGTTTGAGACAGCTTCCTCCCGGGCTTGGCGACCTGAGCGCTCTTTCTACTCTTATCCTTGCTAATAATTACTTACCATCCCTTCCGCCGGAACTTGGGAGATGTAAACAGCTTGGAATGCTCAAACTCTCTAACAACGACCTCCGATCAATTCCGGCGTGGATCAGCCAGTGCAACAATCTTAGCACCTTGTGTGTAGATGGAAATGAGATAACAACGCTTCCGAAGTTACCGCCTCTCGGTGTACTCATCATTTCCTCTAAAAACCTGAGTGTAGACTCTCGTAACGCCCTAATGGCAACGATTCCAGATGTAATAGAGAAAATCGATGCAATCACGAAATCTGTCCCCTGGCAGCTCCCGACAATAGACGTGGACACACTTAAAGCGCGAACTGTAAGCGAAGAGGAGGCAAATCGGCGTTTAGTGGTCAGTTTTTCCGAAATGACTACCGAGGAGATCCTGCACCTTGGCCAGGTAAATGCCATCCAAGCTGACGAGGTTATATACGAAATAAAAAAACGCCACCCAAGCATCTTAGACAAGGAACACAGAAAAGGCGTGGTGGCCGTATTAATCGCTTCTGAAAATTATCGACTTGAGCTTGAGAGGGGCCGCCAGGTACTCCTTCAGGCGTTAGTAAATGCATACCCCCAATTTCGCGATTGTGCAACGCTAGATGAAGTTATGAAAAAGAAAGATGAGGTCTTGGACGTACGTGAACTGAAGCTCGAAAATGATGTGGGCCTTCCAATAAGGCTTCCACCCGAGATCGGAACTTTTTCTAACCTTACGAATCTCGACATACAGTTCTGTGCGATAACAGAACTTCCGGCAGCCATTGGGGAGTGCAAAAAACTGCTGACTCTTTACGCTAATATCAATCGACTTACCAAACTGCCTCCCGAAATCGGCAACTGTTCTGCTCTTATTTCGTTGAGTTTGAGCACTAACTACCTAACTGAACTGCCTCATGAACTTGGACAGTGCGCTTTACTTCAAAGTTTAATTTGCACGGACAATTCACTCAAGAGACTTCCAGAAGAGCTTGGCAACTGCACAGCTCTGCAATCGTTATGGGTATTCGATAACTGTTTAAAAGAGCTGCCGACAACTCTCGGCAAATGCACAAATCTTGTTCAGTTGAAAGCAGATTCCAATTATTTAGCTGATCTCCCTTCACAACTTGGAGCGTGTAGAGCGCTTCAAGTTCTTAGCCTTAACAATAACCGTCTAACAGAAATTCCTGCTGCACTCTGTAGCTGTACTGCTCTTCAGGAAGCAGATTTTTCTAATAACCGCCTGCGTTCTCTTCCTCCAGAAATAGAGCAGTTGGAGCATCTAGAAATGCTTAATGTGCAGAACAATGAATTAGAATCCCTTCCCCGCGAGCTTGGTCTTTTGAAAAAGCTTCGCCGCTTAGTAGCCTTCGGAAATAGACTGGTAAAGCTGCCTCAGGAGATTGTGGACTTGCCCTCTCTTACCTTTCTCACCCTTACGTTTAAAAATTTAGATAGACGTTACCTCGCGTCCCTATCTAGAAACGGAAGAACAGTCACTGAAGCTCCCAACTTTTAGCCGCTTTCCAGAGTCAAGATTAACATGTCTGACCCTTACGAAGAGGTTGTGAGAAAATGCGTTTTTTTCGACCGCAGGTCTTTGGAGTTCCTAAGCGACAATGCCGCTGATACCGAAAAGTAACAGGGCGTATTTTTGGCAAAAAAAAGACGAATTCTTCATTATATGACTCCCTTAGCATCTTGTGGATGAAATTAGGGAGAAAAACGGGATCGAGTCCCAATGAACAAATAGGAAGAATTCGTCATGCAAAATTGTACCAAAAAAGCAAAATCTCAGCCAAGTATTAAAAGAAAAACCAATAAAGGCATAGAGCCTATCTTCACCCATGTTGCCGGAATCGATATCGGTTCAGAACTGATTCACGTTGCAATATTGAATGAAAAGGATGAATACGAAGTCCATGAATTCGGGACAATGACCCCGGATTTAGAAGCTATTGCTCAATATCTTCTCAGGAACAATATAAAAGTCGCCGCGATGGAGGCGACTGGGATATATTGGATTCCGTTATTTGAAATACTTGAAGATCACGGTATAAAAGCTGGTTTGGTAGATCCCAAAAGTGCAAAGAATGTGCCTGGAAGGAAAACTGATGTTTTAGACTCTCAGTGGATTCATAGGCTATACTCTTGTGGCCTTCTGCGGCCGGCCTTTAGGCCGGCCAAAGCCAAAGAAGGCTTTAGAGCATACATGCGCCATAGAGGAAACATAGTGAAGGCAAGACAGAAAGCCATTTTACAGATAGATAAGTCATTGCTTATCATGAATATCAAATTAGATATTGCTGTATCTGATCTTACCGGCGAGACTGCGATAAAGATAATTCGAGCTATTGTAAATGGAGAACGAGATCCTAGAAAGTTAGCGGCATTAAGAAATAAACGCTGCAAGAAACCCGAAGAACTTTTCGTCTCAGCCTTAACCGGAAATTTCCAAGACACCCATTTATTTACTCTTAAACAAGCTTTAGAAACGTATGACTTTCACGAAAACCAATTGATGGAATGCGACAAGATGATTGTTGCAGAACTTCAAAAATGGGATGACGTGATTAAAAAGCCTTTACCTGCGAAAAGCAAAGATAAAAACAACAATCATTCAATTTTTGAGGGGATAACCAAAAAAACAGGGTCAGACAGGACAATAGGACATTGCAATGTCCTATTGTCCTGTCTGACCCTAATTTTTGAGAATGACATGCAAGCGCGGGCTCCAGCGATCGCAGCACCGGCCTCAATCACTAAAAACAAATGGCAGTGCTAAAGGGCTATTTCAGGGCGTTGCTAAAGGACTCGGGGTTGCTGTCCTACCTCTTCCGAGAAAGATTGATTAAATGAGGGGGCTACAAATCTTGTGCAGAAACACCAATCGGGCGAAGAGTGTCTCTCCCTTCTTGCAAATTTTTAAAATGGGCTAGCATATCTTTAGCATGCGGTTCTAATCTTTGGGCGATATTCCTGGAAATAAGCCAAGAAACCCCGAAAGCAGCCGTCCAAGATAGGGTAGTAGTTAGGCTAACATTGATAAACACACTTGAAGCTGAAACAACCAATCCTGCCACTGTTCCAACCTTACTAAGTTCTCGTACAAGCGTGGAAGCATCAGTTAATTTAAGTAGCATTAGTTGATAAGGACTTTCCGCTTGTATGGTCAGTGGTTGTAGGGAATAATTTGTAAAACTAACCATCTCAATCCTTCGTAAAAAAGCCGATTCATCAGCTAAAGCATATAAAGACACAGCTTTTAGGTCAAGGCAAGGTGGTTTAATGTGTAACACAGGTACCCATTTGTAATTGTGGGGGCCTAGGGGTGAGATTCCTCTGGGCTACCCGACCGATTCGCTCGATTTGCATTGATCTTAATGCTGAATCGAGAGAATCGCAGACTCCGGCCCTTTTACCGGCCCCTTTTACCCAATGGCATTCGGTTAGTACAAATTTATAATCTTAAAAGCTTTACAATAAAGTTCTCTCACGCTGAAGGCGTGAATTATAAAAGCCTATGGCAACGCCATAGGTAAGTTATAAGTATTTAGGCACGCTGAAGGCGTGAGTTATAGTAAACATTAACGTCTCTGGCATTTACTATAACGCACGCCTTCAGCGTGCCAAACTATTTTTTCGGTAACCCATGGCGTTGCCATAGGCTTTTATAATTCACGCCTTCAGCGTGATAGCGTAAACCTAGTGTCAGGCTTAACCGAATGCCATTGCCCTTTTACCGGCCCCTTTTACCGGCCCCTTTTACACGGCCCCTTTTACAAGAGGGATGTTTATGGTCATAGCTATTATCTCACAAACATTGGCCATAAGGCTCGTCCAGCCAAACCACCGATTATACCGCCTGCAGTATAATAAATACCAGCTTCAGTGGATATCCAAAAAGTCGCAGCTGTGCCGAAAACGGCTGCTGCAATTGCCCCTGTCATTGCAATTTGGTTATATTGGGTGTATTTTACATTTATGCGACCATATTCCTCTCCGTCATTTTTGTATCGCAGTTACAAACTTCCCACGAAGAGCACCGATAGTACTCCCAATTTTTGCACCGACTACAAGAGGGGCAAGTGTACTAGCTAAAAGTGCAACGATCGGTGCTATACCCGTGGCCAGTGATGAAATAAATGAACCTGTATAAGAACCCAAAACTCTACCTCCAATTTTCTAAGTTATGCCTAATGCAGATCGGGCCAACATCTTAAATTCCTAAAGTAACTGGCTTATATTGCCAAAAACCTGAAAATCGCGCAACATGAGCGTTGCCAATAAAAAGGGGCCGGGGTCTGCGATTTTGCTCGATTTGCGTTGATCTTAATGCTGAATCGAGAGAATCGTCAGACCTTGGGCCCATTTTACAATTATTTTTTTGATAGCCTTTGTGGCTATTTCAGTTCCGGAGGAACGGTGTAATCATAGCCCATGATGTAGCGCCGGAGGTGCAAGTCGTGGGTATTTGGTAAAAAATGACGAGTCGCGTGAGCGACGAATTAAAATCGTCGCATCGGCGACTGATGCTTTTTCTGTGCTCATACCCACGATTTGCACCTCCGGCGCTACATCATGGGCGATCATTAAGCCGTTCCTTCGAGGCTGTGAAAAATGCCACACCCTTTGGATGTGGCCTCGAGTTGGGACATTTTTAAGGCGAAGCTTTTTGGAGTGACGCACGAAAGTGAGTCACTCCAAGAAAGGAGCTTCGCTCATTTTTATTGCAAATTACGCGAACTGTCCAAACTTGAGACCACACCCTTCAGGCGTGGCATTTTTCACAGCCTCTTCGGAACTTGGATGACAATAGATAGTGGTGTGTAACACCATTACTTTCATTGGCTTTGACTTATTCAGCTGGCCCAATTAGTACCCTAGGGCCCTTATACTAATCTTTGACTCAGCCCCACTTTTTTAAACAGGCTTCCTTGCTGAGAATTTTAGTGTTAAATGTTTTAGAAAGCATTGATAGGAGTGAGACGTCATTTGAGTAGATATCGTAAGATGTAGTATCAAAAGCCCGTATTTCTGCTATTGCGTTTCCTAGTTCTTTAAATTCATCATCTTCCGTCAAATATTCAGTTCCAAGTTCATCACCAAGATCGCCAGGCATAAGTAAGAAAAACACCGCTAAAAAATTGGTCGATCCCTTTTGCAAGAGTAATTAATTCGTCTGAATTTCCAATTTTTTTGGGATGTGGTCATCAATTGTTCTATTTTAAGATTATCCCCATAGGTGTCTACATCGCAAGCATACCATATGCAATTTTTATATGATTTTCTAATGCAAGTTACTATCTCCGCAAGTTCTTCTCCCAGACAAGCAAAATCTCTTTGTTTAATTTCGATTATATATTGTGGTTGATTCATTAATTCTCCCATATAGCATTGCGACACCTGTCCTACAAAGTAGGACTCACGTTTGTAGCCCATAGCAAACGCAGCGCAGCTATGGGTAACCAGCAGTTGTAAAATTTGTCCTACGGCAGTACGACCTCTTTTTAAGCCTTTACTTCTTTTTCGTGTTCCTCCAGTGGGATTTTTGTTCGCTGGATGATCATGGGGATTATGCGGATGTGTAATTCTGTGATCTGTCCAGTTTGACCCAATTTATTCTAATTATTTATTTGCATCATCTTTATGGTAGATTTTACAGCCAAATTCTTTAGACAAAGTATCAATAACTTGTAAATCATTTGAATAAACAAGAAAAAATGATGTATCAAAAGTGCGTATTTCTAAGATGGCGTCTCCTAAATCTCTAAACGGCTCATCTTCCGTATAATATTCAATATCCAATTGTTCACCGTAGTCTTTAGGCATTAAAATAAATACACCAGACTGAAATTGATGAACGTTTTCTGCTAAATGTAATAGTTCTTCTGTTGTGCCAATTTTTCGCGGAAACTCATTCATTAAATTTTCGATTTTCAAATTATCGCCAAGCGTATCAACATCACTCCCATACCATACACCATTGTTAATAAATGGCTTTAAGCAGTGTAATATGGTTAACAACTGTTCTCCTAAACACGTAACTCGTTCATGTTTAATCCTAAGTTCATACTGTGGCTAATTCATAAATTCTCCCATGTAAGTTCATTGTCTGTTATTTTAAATGGTTGAGGATTTCCTCTTTCATAAGTCCTTCTTGTCGAATTTTTTAAAAAAGGATGATCGTGAGGGTTAGTATGTTCTAGCGGATAACCATGATTTGTCCAATCAGTGGTTTTACTTGGTTTTCCATTCCAATCCCATTCTCGAGTTTTTATATAATCACCTTTCTTTCCTTTTTTCCAACCTATTTGTGTGTGAGGGCTGTCAGAAGAAGGCATAGGTTCACCATGTTAGTCTTTGGTAAACCAAGTGGTTTGCCAGTTATCGGATCGCGAGGGGCATACTGAGGTCTTGGCCCAGGGATAATATTAGATTCAGTCCCCGGATTTATTGACGGCTTTAGAAAAGGTATAGTCGTTTCTCCAGCGGATCCACCGCTAATGTTCTGACAGATTTTCCTATTCCCCATACAGCCCTACCACCCTGTACAACGGCAACGCCATATGCAGCATAACTCCCTGCAGTATGATAATGGTCTAGATTGACATCCCTCACACCACTTTGTAATTTCTCCATCACACTTGCACGCAATGCCTCTGCCGCTTGATGTATTGGAGCAGCAGTCGCTGTATACGAATTTATAAATGCTTGATTACTTTCCTCTAAAGTGCCGTTTTCGAAAATTTCTGCCTGGCGTTCTGCAGCATGCAACATGCATACAAAATCATGAGTTCCCACTACAACAGCTTCACCAAATCCATATGCCATCGCAGCTAAAGCGTGAGCGCTCCGCCCACCTGTGATGTCCTCGTCCTCGATAAATAGGCCATACAAATCAAATTTTGTTAGAGGGTTATTGCGAACATAGGCATACATATTAGGGCCATCAGCAAAGCCTAGATGGATCTGGAGTAATCCAACGGCCTGTTGTAGGTGCATAATAACGCCTGCTGAAGTAGACAAAGCCTGTTTCTGCGTCGTGGCGCTTGCTCGCAAAGCCCCAGGGGTTGTTAAAGATCGCTTCTCAGCTGAATATGTTTCGGATTCGCCATAGGCGGTGTAGCGGTAGGTTTCTAAAGGAAGGCCGGTTTCGGAGTCGAGGAGGCAGACGATGTTGCCACGGTGGTCGTGGATAGGGGAGTAGAGCTTGCCTGCAAGCTCTATAGCTACGCTTGCACCAAGCTCTGCACCCTTGCCTAAACCTAGGACGCGATATTCCAGTATCTCTTTCAGCAACAGGGTCGTAGAGGCCGACTTCTCTTTGGCCAACGTATACATAATATTTAAGCTGTTCGCCATTTACACTTTTTGCGATGCGTCTATGGAAGTTGTCGTAAAGGTATGTAACCTCTTGCGTGCCATCTACGACTTTAACGAGCCTGTCAAGGGCGTCGTAGGTGAAGTAGCATGTTTTAGCTCCAGACTTTTGCTGGATAAGGTTGCCGTTTTTGTCATACACAAACTCCTCTTCAGAAGTGCTGAGAAGTTTATTTATGCTGTCTAGAGCGTAGGCAGAGCTATCTTTACTCAAGCGATTTGAGATTGAGTCGTTGGTGTACGTGTGGTTTTTAACGCCTGTTTCTTCGGTAAGTTGATAGAGGTCGTCATAATTGGCTGTTATCTCGATACTGCCTACGGGGTCAGTGAAGGAGCATTTTTTGAGATTGCCTACTGGATCAAAGCCATCACTTGGGATTTCTTGGGTGAAGTGGGTGTGAGATATTTTTGCGATGCGGCCCTTTTTATCCCAAGCATGAGTGAGGGGGCCGGACTTGCCTATAAGCGTGCTAACAAGCGGACGCCCCTTCAAATCAAACTTTTCATAATGGTGCTCGAAACCTTTCCAGGAGATTGTTCGAAGATAGGTGTCATCGTAAGTATACGTTACCAATGACTTGTCGGGGGTTGCAATGGTAAGTAGCTGACCCAAAGCAGTCATAGGTATAGCTTTGAAGGCCATCTGAAAGGGTTCTATTCCAGCGGTCGTAGCTGTAAAGAGAGGTGTGCTTGGATACTTCGTCTATTACTTCAATAGGGTTGTTGTTAAGGTCATAGCTATAGGCATAGGAGACCGTGCCATCTGAAGAGCTGAGGTGGGTAAGCCTCCCCAAACCATCGTAGACATGAGTTAGGATTACGCCATCCGGCTTTGTGAGGGTTGCAATTCGCCCTGAAGCGTCATACGTGTAACAGGTTACTTTTTCATCGGGGGTGTTTGGCTGCTCGGTAAGCTTTGTAATGCGATCAAGCAGGTCATACTCCCACGTAATGATGTAGTCGTGATCGATTTTGCCGTTAATCACTACGCGCTCAACTTGCTTTGTCTTTTGGCCTGTGCCGTTATAGAAAAATTTTGTTGAGGCGCATAGCTTGCCTTGCCCATTTTTTCTGACTATGGACTTGAGGCGGCCTAAGATGTCGTAATACTCTTCACAGCTATTGTTGAGCGCATCGGTAGTTATTTTTTGGACTGTTTTGGCACCTGATCGGTTGATGAAGGAGTGGTTGCGCTGCACTGTAGTTGCGTTGCCGCATTCATCGGTCTGCTTAATAAGCTCGCCTTTGGAGTTATAGTGGCATTGCACCTCGGCATCATCGCCTTCAAGATGGCCTGTGCGCTTAAGGGTGCAGTTTCCGAGGGCGTCATATTCGTAATAGGTCCAGCTGGTACAAGTGCCGGATGCATCTTTTTGCTTTTCTACCATAACGCGGTTCAGCTTGTCATACTGTATATGCGTAGCAATAAAGTCGCTGATCTTCTTGCCGTAGTAGCGCTTTGTACAACACAGCCTGCCCAGGGTGTCATATTCGTAGGCTGTTTTGCTGTAGTTGTCGCTTGTTTCTTGCCACTCTTCGATTTTGCGGCCGGCGTTGTCGTAGCGGAAAAATGTGGTATGGCCCATCGGATCAGTAGTTGAAAGCAGGTGAAAAGCATTGTATGTGCTTGTGGAGCAAGAAAGCAGGGTGCTATTGGCATCATAAATAGCAGTTTTTATCACGCGGCCCAATAGATCGTAGTCATACGATGTCTTTATGCCGCCCCTATCCCATTTATGAGCGAGTGTGCCGTTGCTATTATACTCAAATCGCTCTTCGGTGCCGTCAGGATGCTTTATACGGCAGGGAGCGTTGCGGATGGTGTACTCGTAGGCCGTTATAGCGCCATTTTGGTTGGTTTCACTGATAACGTTGTCAAAGATATCATACTCTTTATGGATGGTGCTTCCGTCGGGAAAGGTAATTTTTTTGACCCTGTTAAAGCTGTCGTAGTCGTAATGGGTTGTTTGGCCGTAGCGGTCACATGCCGCCACTTTATTGCCCATAAGGTCATATTCAAATGAAGTGTGGAAGTTGCTGTCGTTATAGTGGTACTCGTTAACTTGAGTAAGGCGGTTTGCTTTGTCATATTCGAAGGTAGTGTGAGCCTCTACACCTTCAAGTTTTTCATAGGTTTTGTTGTTGTTTTGGTCGTAGCCGTAGGTGATAGTCTCTCCGACAGGGTTTACCGTTTTATGGAGCCTTCCCTTTTCGTCATACTGGTACTTTATTTTGTGCTGATATTGGTTGTTTGCATCAAAGAAAATCTCTTCAGTTACCTGACTATACCTGTTGTAGTTGTAGCTCGTGTGCTTGAGCACGACAAGCTCTTTTGTGGTGAGGTCTACATAGT
Source organism: uncultured Chlamydiales bacterium (assembly GCA_963826935.1). Taxonomy (GTDB): domain Bacteria; phylum Chlamydiota; class Chlamydiia; order Chlamydiales; family FEN-1388; genus SZAS-7. The sequence continues at coordinate 1,566,637 of CAWGYH010000002.1, forward strand.
TTTCCCAAGTTTCTTTAGGAAGGCCCTGGCCATAACCCTCCTTGTTCGGTTACAGGGATAATATGGGTAACTAGCCTTTGCGTTACGCCTGTGAAAGATGATTTTTTGGTTGTAGAGCCATCGTCAACAATTTTTTCTCTGAGTATGCCGTCGCTGTCGTACTCGTAAAATTCACGCTGCATGATTTTATCGCCGTCATAGACAAACTTCGCTGCTATAAGATCTGTGCCTTTGATGTATCGGTACGTAATCTTAGGGCCTGAATCTTCTGTTTGTTCTACAAGAAGGTGGTTTTTGGAGTACTTGTACTGCTTATGGTACTTTTCGACCTTAGCATCTTTTGAGCGGCCTTTGCTATCTATCCAAAATGGCCAAGGATAGGCGCCGCTTAAGTTGCCGCATAGCGTCTCTCTTAGGATGTTGCCATGGTCGTCATATTCGTAATAGCAGAGCGACTGGCCGCACCCTTCGTGGTTAAGGGTAGCAAAGCCCATGAGGTTGCCCTCATCGCTTTTTATTGGCTTTCCCCAAGAATGGCCCTCTTTTGCACCCCAGAAATAGGCTTTAGAACGAAGCGGCTTCCAGCCCTAAACTCGTCTATAGAGGTGATTCTGCCATCTTTATGGTTATAGACCGTTTTGTGGTCGTTTGCATCGCGTACAGTGGTATAGTCATCGTGGTAATCAAAGCTCCAGATGGTGCGCTTTTCGCCTTTATGGCCCACAGGGGCCTTTTGAGCGGTAACTCGTCCCTTATGGTCATAATCTACCTCTAAAAAGCGCCCGTTGGGATGCTTTATTTTATTGATGCAGTAATGGTTTCCCGCATGGCCATACTCAAATTCTTGCGTGGGGTTTTCTAGGGATTCGATTTTCTGGATGTATACGTTGTTATTCTTCTCAAACCCTTTAAAGTTCACCCATTTTTTATTGGAGGCGATGATGGTTGCATGGTGATCGTAGCAGAAAAACTTTAGCCAGTTAAACTCATGTTTAGCTTTTGCCTTGATCTCTTTGATTGACTCGACCCGTTCGACTTTAAAGCCCCGGCCATATTCAGTATACCAATTATAGTCAAATTTAAGCTTGGTTTTATTAGGGCGCTTTTCTACGTAGACGTGCGTAAGAGGCTTATCAAATACAGTGTGATACTTGCGCACGCTGCCATCCGGAAGGTAGCATGCCCAATCTGAATAGCCAGACTCGGTGTCTTGGCTAAATTTGATGTTTTTGAGGTTAGTTCTCGCGCTGATGTACCCAGAGCCGCAGTTGCTAAAGCCATCGTGGATAACATCAGGTTCTAAGAAGTAATTGGCTTTTTTATAGGGTTCAAATTTTCCCAAGCAGCGAATTATAGACCCTGCAGAGCGTTCTGTGAGGGTTTCATTGTATTTTTCATACTTATCATGCTTTTTATGCCCCGGCATTTTAGTCCATGCAGCAAAGCTGTAATTCAAGCTCATGCCCATGCCAAACCATGAACTGTAGCTGCTTTTGTTGTTGTAGTACTGCACCAAATCCAGCGGCACATGACCGGGCACGCTCAGGTGATGCAGCCTCAGATAAAGGTTGCCATCTACAACGTTAACAGTATCGTTTACAAATGAGCATGGAGCCGCTTCACCAATCACGCATGTTGGTTGCAGAGAAAGGTCTGGTCGGTTTGCAGCCTCTAAAGAAGAAACCAACGAAAATGAGTAGCAAAAGAAGTCTACGCATAATGCACCACACTATTTATTAAGTCTGTTTATGAACCTATATCGCGAAATGGCATCTAAAACCCATTTTCTAAGGCTTACTCCTTTATTTACGCCATGCTCAGTCCATCGCAGCAGTTGATGACAATATAACAATTTCGGATATTTTTGTTGCCGCCTAAATCTCATCCCCATCCAAGCCAAACAAAATAATCGGCGCCTCCAGTAATATTTTGTGAACTCCCACGCTCAAAATCCCCCAAAACAATAGGACAACATATATCTCCCGCAACCTGCTCTGCAAGCCTTGCATCAAGCTCGCGCTCTAAAACAACAATCGGCTTGAACACCTTCGGGCTTCGCCAAATGCTCAAAAGAGGGGAGTGGCCTCCACAACTCAGTATGCGGCCCACCACCCATCTCAAGCCCAAGCTGCACACAAGCCTCCTTATAAGAAAGCGCATGAAAATCCCTCAAATACTGTACAGGACCGCCTCGCCTTCGGCACTGCCCGCAGTAGTAGCGATTTAGCTCTTCCCAAATGATAAAAGTATCCCGTCCGCTACATCCTGGGCAGGAAGAGCGGTATTGGTCAGCTGTAGAATTACAGGGTTTGATTGGCGTAATGCCGTCTCGTACAATAAGTTGCAGTATGCGCATATGTTCCTCCTATATCGCAGGTATAATAAATACCACGATGAAACTTTTTGCGCAAGCACAGTTATACGATTTAACTTTTTACGAGAGAAAATTACTCGATATCGCGACCTTCTGCTTCATGTTCAAGCTTCACAAGGCTGCCTGGAGTTATTTTTGTCTTTTTCGACATCTTCTCGCAAGCTCTTGCAAAGCTCTGATTCAAGTGTGCACGCTCAACATGTTCGCCCCGAACATTTGTAAAGAGGATCTTGCTTGGCTTTTCTTTTTTATTCATGTACGCAACTATCTCTGAGATAAGGTGCTTCGGATACTCTGTAAAGCCTCCACCATGCACTATAAGGCAAGCTTTAGCATTCAAGGACTTTGGCGTAAGTTCAATGACCTCATCTATCGTCAAGTTGCCAAAATAGAGAAGCTTAGCGATGAGTGCATCGCGCTCTGAAAGGTGGCATGCAAAATCAATAAAGGCCTCATACTTCACAGCTTTATGTCGAACCCGCTCTCGATCCGGATCAAATCCAGCTGGAATTAGCCCCCGCGTCTTGCGAGCAAGGCTTTCAGAGAACTGAACATACACTCTTATAATCTCTTCTCTTTCAAGCAGCGACCAATCGTCAACAGAGCGAATCGCCTCCAAAATATCCTGATGGCCCTCTTTTTCAAAGTACTCAAGAGTTACCAAACCTTCCTTGTCATCAAAGAGGGGAATAAGATTTTTCTTATACAATGCAGCAAAGCTCTTTGCGTAGCGCTCTTTCCAGTGCGCCTCCGCCAGCGTCTCCTCCATCCAAGCCCGAATTGCAGAGGTAACAGCAACCTTCTTCGAAAATTCATGAAACTGCGTAGCGTGCTTGTCAAGTTCTTCTGTCTTCAGGCGAAATTCCGCAGGCTGCTCTTTGAGTAGCTTCTTCTGCTTTGCCGTCATCGGAATCTGTTCATAAACTCCATCCCAAAACAGATTAAATTCCTGAACCCTCTTCGTAGGGCTCTCAAGAGCAACTTTATTAGTATTATCTCTACGTTTGGCCATATCACGCACACCTTATTATACTTATGTCCCGGCCATGATAGCGAAACCTCTCTATTTTTTCCTCATGAGGATTGTCTAATTCGTGAGACTTAGGCTCGAAATACATGGTTTACAAAATGTCCATTTTTTGCTACCTTGTAAACCAAGCGTTAATCTATAAATATAGCCGTTTAATTATGAGTAACTTAGGAATCCGACTACAACAAGCAAGAAAAGCCGCCGGGCTAAGCCTGCGCGCGCTTGCCGAACTTGTCCGCTTAAGCCACGCCGCTATTAAAAAATATGAAGATGGAATCGTCTATCCCTCTTCTGATGTACTTATAAAATTGGCAAAGGCCTAAACGTACGCGTCGATTTCTTTTTTCGACCCATCAAGGTAACTCTTGAAAACGTAAAGTTCCGAAAGCGAAAGAACCTGACTGCCAAAGCCGAAGAGGCCATCAAATTTGAAGTAATTGGCCAAATCGAGCGCCGCCTAGAACTAGAAAACCTCTATCCCACTTCTCCAGTGCCCAATTTTAAACTTCCTGCAAACCTACCGCAGAAGATCACCCATTTTGAAGAAATTGAGTCGTTAGCTGAGAAACTGCGCAATCACTGGAAGCTAGGTTTTGCTCCTATCCACGACCTCATTGACGCTTTTGAAAACCAGGGAATACGTGTATTTATTGTCGATACCGACGAGGCTCATTTTGACGGCCTTTCTACCGTCATCAACGATCAGCCAATTATCGTGATTAGCTCAAGATGGCCGGGCGACAGGCAGCGCTTCAATTTAGCGCATGAGCTTGCTCACTATATCTTTATCGAGCGCCTCTCTTCCGCGCTAGACGAAGAGCAAGCCTGCAATCGCTTTGCCGGCGCTTTCCTCTTTCCGCGTGAAGCCCTCATTCATGCAATGGGCAAAACCCGCCGCGCCATCGAACTGCAAGAACTCCTCCTCCTCAAAGAGCAGTATAAAGTAAGCATGGGTTCAATCTGCCATCGCCTTAAAGACCTACAAATTATCCTAGAACCCTATTACAAAACCCTCGTCCTTCGCTTCCGAAAAAAAGGCTGGCACCGCAAAGAGCCGGGTGTAGAAATCCCTCCCGAAAAAGGCCACACCTTTACCCAAATGGTCTTCCACGCTCTTGCCGAAGGCTATATCGGCGAAGCAAAAGCTGCAGAACTGATCTCCTGCCCTCTCACTCAATTAAAAGCCCAACGCCTGTAACAAATTATACCACATCAGCAAGCGCAAGCTCTAGCTATGAGTGGGTAACAAAGCATTGAGCACCTGTCCTACAAAGTAGGACCTCTTTTTGTAGCCCATCAGCAAGCGCCAGCGCAGCTATGGGTAACTGGCAGTTGTAAAATTTGTCCTACGGCAGTAGGACCTCTTTTTATGAGCCTGTATCGGGAAAACCTGACAATCGGGAAAACCTGACAATCGGGAAAACCTGACCCAACTTATAAAGTCAGCTAGAGCCGAGGTATGCGATTCTCTCGATTTGCGGTGATCTAAAGTTCTGAATCGAGCGAATCGAATACCCCCGGCCCCTTTTACAGACCCCGGCCCCTTTTATAGAAAAGCGGAAGAGCCCGAAAACGAGTAAGCCCTGCGCTGTGCGATTTTAAGCGAATTGCATTGCTCGGAGAACCTTTTTTACTTAGTGAGCGGGTCTTGTGGGTTCTGTATAAGACTGAAAATTGTTTGTATTGACTGTGCCTTGTACTGGATTGTGGGTGGAAAAAGATAGTCAAGTGTGTAGTTTCTGCTATATAGAAAGTCCTTGCATTCCGTGAAGAGCTCTTTGGGCACTATGATCTTAGAATACATTTTTTTCTTGTGAGATGATTCACTTATCAACAAGGACTCTTCGAGAGAATACCGAGAATCTATATGAACTATGTATACAGCTTTTTGTCTTTTAGGTTTCATATCATTTATGTCATCAATTTGATACGATGGATTGATGATGCAAGGTTTATAGCTATTAGTTTGGTTAATGTGTTCTTTTTTTAATGTTAGAATAATATTTAAGAAGCTGTCGTGCACAACAAAGGCTTCATAATTGATTATATAAATGGCCGCATCTATTGATCGGGTGTCTTTAAGTTCAGGTTGTCTCCCGTTAGTATCATAGGTTATCTCGAAGTTTGCAAAAAATAAAGCGATGAGCTCATCGCGTGTAAAGTCAATTAAAGGGGAGCCTGTGTGCGTTTTTTTTTGAATACCGTGTATTTTTGCTTTTAAATAGTTTTGCTGATGGTTGCGAGCGTATTCAAAATAGGGACATCCTTTCTTGTTGAGCTTTTCTATTAGTTCTTCGGTGGGTTTTATTGATGAAAAATAGTCTATAAATGCCTGTATTGCTATCAGCCACGACCGTTCTTCTTCTCGTGTTGTTGGAGCCTGTATAAAATCTATTAGGTTTTTTGGAAACCCTCTTGCAAACGATGAGTTAATTTTCCAGGCAGCATTTCTCTGTCCTCGAAATATTACGTTTGGACCGTGCTCTCGTTTTGCATATTGAATGGCTTCGATCAGTTCATCTAGGGTGAATGGGTATTTATCATGTATGATTTCTTCATTTTGCATCTCTTCCACCAAAAGCTCAAAAGAGGGGAGTGGCCTCCACAACTCAGTATGCGGCCCACCATCCATCTTAAGCCTAAGCCTCTCGCAAGCCTTCTTATAAGACAGCGCATGAAAATCCCTCAAATACTGTACGGGACCGCCTCGCCTTCGGCACTGCCCGCAGTAGTAGCGATTTAGCTCTTCCCAAATGATAAAAGTATCCCGCCCGCAACATCCTGGGCAGGAAGAGCGGTATTGGTCTGCATCGAATATTGTGATTTTTCTAGGAGCAAGACCGTCGGCTACAGCAAGGTCAAGAATGTGCATAAAATAACCTCCCTAATGCATGATTCTGGTTTGAAGCTAGACTGCATCAAGCAAGCAGCAGCCCCTCATACCAAGAAAGTAACATTATGTGATTATTTAGATCAACAGATTTCGAAAGTGTTATTTTTTATCAGGTAAATCTCGTTCTGATTTACGCTTCAAAAGTGCTCCTGGAGTGATTTTCTCTTTTTTTACCGATTTCTCGCAAGCCCTAGCTAGGCTTTGGTTTAAGTGTGTTCTGTCCACTTGTTCCCCGCGTACATTTGTGAAAACAAGTTTTTGTGATCCACCACTTGACTGTATGAACCCAACTAATTCCATAAATAGGTGGCGAGGCATTTGTACGATGCCGCTATCAAGCTGAAGAGAGTGGTTACTCTTGTTTAAAGCGCTCTTCTTGAGCGTAAGAATTTCTTCCATAGCCACATCGCAAAAATAGAGCAGCTTTGCAATTAAAGCATCCCTCTCAGATAGGTGTGGAATCAAATCGATAAAGGTTTCATAGTTCACAGCTTTTTGCTGCACGCGCTCTCGATCCGGATCAACTCCACACAAAATGATGTTGTGAGAATACCTTGCAAGGCTATTCGTGAACGCAACATAGCACTGCACAATATTTTCTCTTTCAAGCATAGTCCACTCTTGAACTCCGCGAATCTCTTCCAGAATAGCCTGATGACCATGCTCAATAAAATATTCCAAAGTCACAAGCTTCCCCTTGCTGTCTACGAGGGGAACAAGCCCCTTCTGAAACAGGCGCGACATGTTATCAAAATATACCTTCCATTGCGGATCCGCAAGCTTCCCTTCAAGCCAAGCCTTTACAGCCGAAAGCACAGGCACCTTTTGCAAAAATTCCCGAAATGTACCAACCTGATCATCAAACTCATCCGCCCTCATCCGAAACTGAACAGACTGCTCTTCAATCGTGTTTTTTTGCCCCGCAATCTTCCCAAGAAGCTTAAGATTCACCTCCCAAGACTGCTCAAAGCCCTTCACTATCTTTTTCGGATCCTCATACAAGGCCCCGCTTCCGCGCTTACTACTTACCATGCCTGCCCATCCGCCTTTTGCTTGATCCCGCCAGTATATCATCGCACATATTTGACTTCATCTCTGTAATGACCTTTTCTTCTAGCTAACGAAAGCCGCATACCTGAAGCCTGTGCCAGGCCTGCCGTGTCTACGCCTCATTTTTGCAACTATGAGAAATGAGGGTATCACTATGACCTATCATAATGAAAGTCATCTTGACTATAATTATGACCATTTGGTAGAGTTTACCTGACATTATGACCTATCATGTTGACAGGTCTACTCTTTTTGATTATAATGGAGGTAGGATGGGTGAAGTCCACGCATTCCCGCAGCCAAAGATTCCCTCAGAGTCTTTGGAAGCATTGGTTAATCGCACACACGAATTAGCCAAAAATACTGAAAATGTGAGTTGGGATTGTCCCCATGCTCAACAAAGAATGAACGAAAGAGGCGTTACTATTCGCCAAATCCTTGACGTATTGAGGCATGGAAAAGGCATAGCTGGCCCTATCCTAGATCAATACGGGGATTGGAGAATCAAATTGAAACGATTTTCGGCAGGAAGAAATGTGCAGGTTGTTGTAGTGGTCAGGAAAGATTTTTTGGAAGTAATAACTGTAATATAAATTGAGGCAATATGACTAACACACTCTATCATTATACCGAATGCGGTTTAAGTAATGTTTATCTTGTAAATGGGTACAAATTTCGTGAAACACCACGAGGTAAATCCGTTTCAATACATGATATCGATGGATTGAACAAGGCCATTGGATTATTTTTGGTGACTTCTAAGAAAGATCTATCTGGAGAAGAGGTGCGTTTTTTGCGTCACGAGATGCTGATGTCACAAAATACCCTAGGCAAATTACTAGGTGTAAGTGAACAAGCAATACGACGCTGGGAAAATGGAAAAATCTCCATCCCAAAACCATCAGAAGGACTCCTGCGGCTTCTTTACCGAGACCATATCAATGACAAAGATGGCAAGATTGCAAGCATTCTTAAGAAAGTTGCCGAGCTTGAAGAGGAGCTTAATGATCATGAGCTTCGTTTTAAAGATACCGACGCAGGCTGGCAGGCTGCTGCTTAAGAGTAGAACAAACACCATCATTACGGCTGTGCTTAGATAAATATTCTCATAGAGTTTGTCCTAGCATTTTATGAAGTAATATGCCAATGACTCAGTTAGGTAAAAGCTTAATAATGTTATACATTTTCAAGTTAAATTATTCATGCAAGAAAATGCAAATTATATATGATTAAATTAGCTAATAGGATTTAAAGGGAGTTATCTCGAATGACGAAGCAATCACCATTTTATTTGACCAAGATGATGGAGGTCGGAACTAAACATCCAGTTGTAGCGAGAATTGCTATGGGAATTCCTGAGATTTTAGAAAAGTGTGAATTTTCTAAACAGAAAAAAATAGATTTAACATCTTTGTGCTTTGATATAACAAAAGATCTTGTTGAGGCTGAAAAGCAAGCTATGATAGTAATTCAGGAAATCGAAATAATAGAGAAGAAATTAGAAGAAACAAAACCTGTAGTAGTGCCTAATGTTATTGATTCCGTAATTAATATTGAGAGTACGAGGGCGTTTCTTAAGTTTGCTAAGGATGCATTGAGGAGCTTTGCCGCTATGCTCGGAATTATTTTTGATGAAGGGTACAAGGAGCCAAAATTTCAATATATACGAACTGAATTGAATAAAAAACTGATGGGTGAACATGTCGAAGAACCTATGATATTAAAAATACTCAATCACTATTATAGCTTTGCTGACAATTTGGTTGAACGTAGAAATGTTGATGAACATCATCATTATTCAAAGTCATTTTTACATAATTATAGAATTGATAAAGAAAATGATTATTTAACTATAAAAAGACCCTCTTTTTGGGATGGTGAACCCATTTTAGAGTATTTACAGAATGCTCTTCCGATGTTGCTTCATTTTATTGAGGAGTCTTTAATCGGGGCAATTTCTTTAAAACTTAACCAAGTGCTTGTGATTCGGGAAATCCCCGAAGCTCAACGTAATCCTAATTTCCCAAGGCGCTTCCGCGTTGACCCCTATGGACATTTCCTCTCGCAAAGTGTATTAAAAACTGAGTCACACTAGACAATAATGGTGAAGGCCGTGCCTGCATAACTGCATAACTTTTATGATATAATCTCATTTTTGAAAAGTTGTGCGGTTGTACAGGCATCACCTTCTTTATCATTTTAAGGTAACTATTGCCTGCTAAGTGATTTTATCAAAAGCTGTAACATTTCCAACTCATTGAGCTTAGTTGCAAGGTCCATTGGTGTTAACCCATTTCTATCAGTTAACCATAGGTTGGGTTTGTAGGTGAGTAATAGTTTTAGTGCGCCAAGATTGCGAAAGAGAATAGTTTTGAATAAAGGTGAATCTCCGTATTCATCCTTAAAATTAGGGTCCGCTCCGCTTTTTAATAATAATTCAACATAATCAAGCTGATTCATCATGACCGACCAACCCAATAGAGAGTGTCCTAACGAATTTGTTTGGATTGAACGGTTTTCGACAATTCGACGATTCCACAAGTCAATATTTGATTCATCGAGTGGGTGAGTTATATTAGGGTTGTGACCTGAATTTAATAAATATTCAGCAATCATTTTTTGATCCATGATGATTGCTTGGAATAGGATACCTGGGGTCAAATTTAGATTATTATGTTCGGTGCCTAAGGAAATCAAATACATAAACAGTTCCGGTTTTTTATCCATTAATGTATTGTGGAGCGGTGATAAACCTTGGTTATTTGTATGATTAGGGTCTATGCCGATATTAACAAGATAATATATTAATTCTCTTGCTACCTCGTCGGTACTTGCATTAAATCTAAGTGAGCCAAGAAGGGAATCTTTATTGTGGCCAGGTGTGTGGGGATCTGCCCCTAACTTTAGCAGACTTGCAACTATATCGAGCTGTCCTCTAGCAGCAGCCAAGTGAATCGGTGTATAATTGAACCAACTCACGTTAGGATTTGCGCCATATTCTAGTAGTAACATAGCAGCTATAGAATGATCTAAATATATAGCATACATTAAGGGAGTTCCCAATTCTTTTTCGTGGTGCGGGGCGGAAAAATCGGAATTCTTGTTCTATATTGGCACCTGCCTTTACTAAAGCAGTGATTACATTGGCGTATTGTTTTTCAATGGCTAGTGAAAGAGGTGTTAGTAAATAAGGTGAGTTTTTACTTTGCCCTGTCTTAACGTATGTGTAACATTCATTTACATTTGAGATCCCTTTATCTATTAAGTACAGAGCAATAGAGGGGTGGGATTGTTGAATTGAATAGCATAATAATGGCATTCCTGCTGCGCGTTCTTTAGACTTAAAATAACACCCGTAGAATTCTTCTAAAGAAATATCAAGCGGTACATTTTGTTTGAGAGGCAAACAGTTTTTTTGTATCTGCATTAGAATTTCAATTACCTCTTTACTAACTAATGGAGCTACTAAGTTTATATCCGCAGAATTTTTGATGAGAACTGTAGCGCAGTCAAAAGCTTTGTGGTTAACTGTCGAATACAAGGGCACTCCGCCATTGCGATCAGTAAAATTGACATCAGCCCCATAGTCAATCAGGAGCTGTATTGTATTTAAAAAATCAGTTTTTCGTTCTGATGCATACCAATTTCCTAAAGCTCTTGCGCAGAATCCTAAGGGCTTAGTTCCCCATTTATCGGTTTTATTAGGATTAGCTCCAGCATCTATTAAGTATTTTACGATTTCAAATCTAGCATAGCTGGCTGCAAGGCTAATCGGTAAATACCCTTCTTGATGTTCATTAACGTCAATACCATTTTCAACGTAAGATTTTATGATATCAATTTGATCATCGCGGATTGCATTCAGAAAGTCATTGTACGCAAAAATGCCATTATTAATAAATATAATAAACGATGTTATTAGTAATGTTAGTTGTTTCATAAAGCCATTGGTTGATAAAAATTATTGTAAAAAGGTCGAGGCTGCGATGTGCGATTCAATTTAAGAGGGAATCGCACATCGACTAAATATCCTTGATCTTGCTTATAAAGCAAATGGAGTTGGATTCTTGGGCTCAACTTTTTGCAATTCAGTATAAACGCTCAAATTTGCTGGATTGATCTTTACAAAATTACCTGCAGCAAGGTCAATTAAAATAGTTGGCCAGCAAAAGATATCTAATAGCGCAACCGTCTGAAATTGGGTGTTGATCATAAATGATTGGTCAGTGTACCCCTCTTTTCTTAATGTTATGTTCTTTCCGCCATATATATAGGTTGGAAGTGAGATAACACTTGGTGTAACGCCATATTGTTGATTATCGAGATAAATGCCTGCTCCAGCTGGTTGGGAGTCGATTTTTATCGAGCGAGTATTGTCGCCGAAGACGGTCGCACAGCCGGAAAGCGTTAAGCAAACGGTAACAGCGATAAGTAGTTGAGCTATTTTGTTTAGCCCTTTATATTTGCTCTGGATGGCTTGTGAAGGCATTTCTTGCTGGGTTATTGGTTTTATAAGCATTTCAATTACGGGCGCTCCCTGTTATAAGTTATTAAAAATGAGGGGATAAGGATGCATTAGGCCTAAATAAGAAACAAGAAAACTCATTTTTTTCATCTGATCTTCCCTCTTTTGCAACTTTTTGCAGTTTAGTTCGTATAGCCAAGCACCCGTTTCACTGTAGCCTCCGCCCATTTATCCATTTCCTGGGGTATATTAATTCCGTCTTCCACGAAATTAAACTTTTTTATTCATATTCTTATGCGTATAGCCAGCAATATGTCAGAGAAGACCCTTTCGTTCAATTTAACAGATAGTGGGACTTAGAAAAGCTGCCTCATTGTTTAATCCCATTGCGCGCACTGTCAAATAAACAATTTGTTTGTCGGCGTACAAGAAGACGCCGAGTAAAAATGTATGGGTTTTATGGTTTTGAAAAAAGTACCGCAAAATGGTGCAGTACTGATAGAATATCGAGGTTAAAACACAAGAACATCTATACAATGATACTTTTTATTTATATTAGAAACAGGTATTTCGTAATTGAAAATCATAGACAATATTAATTCTTTATTAGGCAATGATCTAAAAAGCTCCCTCCAACCCAAGGCCAAATTAAAGATTGCGGCATCCTGTTTTTCCATTTACGCTTTTGAAGCTTTAAAATCAGAACTCTCGAAGATTGACTCCCTTGAGTTTATTTTCACAGCGCCAACTTTTGTCCCCAATGAAGTCACTGACAAAATAAGAAAAGAGTCCAGAGAGTTTTTCATCCCTAAGGTCGCACGCGAACAAAGTCTCTATAAAAGGGGCCGGGGCCTGTGATGTGCGATTCCTGCGCAAGAACCGCACATTGCAGACCCCGGCCCCAATGGTGCCCAGATTAACCTTCGCCGCAAATGCTCTTAAGATTAGGGAAGCCTGTTTGAGGTGATCCTTGAGGCACTGTTCTGAGCTATCTTCTTGTCGATAATAAGCAAGGAGCTCACAGGGCGTTTTACCGCTATTGCAATCTTGGCTAAATTTATTCATTTATCCCTTGAAACTCACAAATAAAAGCATTTCTACTGGAATGGTAATATTGCTAGCCCAATAAAATCAAACGCATTGATTATTTTAGAGGGTTTCACATGCTGGACGTTGTGAAGAACGCGCATCACAAGCCATGACACCCCAACTAGATCTTTTTATTGGATTGAATTATCATTCTTGGTAAGATGGGCGGTCACATTTGAGAATGGAGCTAATAATGCTTGAAGATCAGAAATACGCCGCTGTAATGCACCCCTTAGTCGAACAAATTATTGGAATTCGTGATTGCTTAGATGGGCTTGAAACGATTGTTGAAGAAGCCCTGAATAAACCGGATATACACATGCATGTGTTTAAAGAATGCTACCAAAAGTTTTGCACTTTTGGAGAAGAATTAGGTAAAAAAATCGCAATCCTATTTTTGAGACCCCTCCCTGCGGTTTGCTTCACAGATGAAGACTCTAAATTTAAAGAAGATGTCGCAGGGATAACATCAAAGCTCTCACAAGAAAACAAAATCTTGAATCGCTTAAATCAAAGAGAGAGCTCCACCCTTTTAGAAACTGTACCCCCTAGATATATCGAACATCCCAGCGCTGCTATCCACGAATATAAGATAAAACAAAATATACTGGCTGAAATTGTCCAATTAATTAATACTCTAGAACAGCTGCTTCAACAGCTATATTGTCAACGAACAGATATCATACCTCTTTTCGCGCCCGCTGAACTCCCAAAACGGCAAGATATTCTTAAGCTTTTTAAATATAGTGTGGAAAAACCTTGATGTACAAGGGCAGTGCCCTGCGATAGGCGATTCGAAAAAATCGCACATCGCAGTGGTCGGCCCCTTTCGCTGGAAGCTGAAGAAGGATGATGTGGATGATTGGGTGAAATCTGGTGGAGCAGGGCATAACACTGAAAAGGTAGAACAATAGTCAATGGAAGCATTCAATATGACAGCGAACCTTGGTGTATATGATACTGCAATAAATGTTATTGGCGGGCTGAGAGATTTCAACGTCATTTTTAAAGCCATAGATTCTCATTTCAGCCAAACCGATTCATTTGAAGAGCTCCTTAATCAGCGAAATGAATTTAATCTTCGTACTGAAAAAAGCCGTGCAAGGGTTGAGCTCGAGGTAAGAAAAGCGTTTTTGCATTTTGAGAATGAAAATCATAAGGAGCTCATTTCTGGAATTTTCAGTGAAAGGGTGCCGCTACAAGATAAAAATTTGGTCCTTGTTTGGCAGTTTGCTTTGAACAACCGATTATTCAGAGAAATCACAGCAAAGGTCTTTGTAAAAACCTATTACTCCGGCCGTACCAGTATCTCCAAGGATGATATTATCGCACATTTGAAAGAGTTTCCTCGACAAAATGAATCACTGCCGATCTGTTGGTCAGAAATTACGATTAATACGCTTTCGACTAAATACCTTAATTTGATGAGCAAGCTAGGTTTTTTAAGCAGTGGGAGAGTTAAGTCATTCAGGCACATACGTCCTTCTTCAGAAGCGCAAGTGCTATTTCTTTACTTTGCGAAATTATTTTCTCCAAGTGCCAACAACATTCTAACAAATGAACTACTCCCCATCAGCTTCCTTCCTTCAGAGGATATTCAGGATAGGTTAAAAAAACTCTCTCTGAAAGGGTTTTTTAACATGAATTTTAACGGAATCGCCTTGAACATCGAACTAACTCATAGCTGTAAAGGAATTTGTGATGCCCTATATTAATGACCATCAACAAAAATTTGCGGATCTAAAGTTTCATATAGAAAACCAAGATCAGCTTCGGCGACAGGCAAATGGAGGGAACAGTATCCTATTTTCGTACCTACCAGATGAAGAACTGCAGTACATTAAAAAAGCGAAAGAAGTTTACGCTGACAGGGCTTCATTTGTAGATGTCAGCAAGCTGCTTGTTCAGTTCATTGACGAGGACGGTTGGGACTCTTTCAATGAATATTACAATGATTTTAAGGAGACTCCTTATCTGATCTTTCGTTCGAGTGATCCTACCAAAGATCTTTTTGATCTAATTATTGACGATATTGAGAAAACCAGTCAGAGCGGAAAGATTCCATTTCTAATAAGAACTGGTTGCCTCTTTGGGACAGGGATCGAAAACGTAAACATCATGGAGCATAAGACGGTTATGAATTTGCCACATGCTTTGGTGATTTTTTACCCTTCGAAAATTGAGGATGACAACATTTACTTTTTGAACTTCAAATCCGCATCGAAATATCGCTGCACATTGGTGAAATAAGAGGCCATATATGACAAAAATAAACGAAATATTGACACTGGATCTTCAGGAAGATATTAAAAGTGTGATCGACCTTGAGGATCGCTCCGAAATGGAAATTCAGCGGGAAATTGAAACCTATATCGTGACTGAAGGAATCGGTGAGCACCTTTACAACTTCACCAATCAATTCACCTCCAATATAAAAGAAACCGGGGTATGGCTTTCAGGCTTCTACGGATCAGGAAAATCCTACTTTGGCAAGATGCTAGGATATATCATCAACAATCCGATAATTAACGGAACGCCTGCCAGAGAACGGTTTATGCCACGACTGAAGGGTGTATCAAACGAGAGTTTGATCGAAATCTCTATCCGCAATCTTGAAGCAATCAACAGTAGAGTTGTGTTTCTAGACATTGCTAAACAGAACACTGATAAGGGGCTGGCATTCACTCTGTTTGCCAACCTTCTGAAAAACCTCGAGTTCCGTGAAGATATCTACGGCTACATGGAGTTCGACTTGCTAATCGATGGCAAGCTCGATGAATTCAAAAGAAAAGCTGAATCGATTGAGGGACAGGAATGGAGCCAATTAAAGACCAGTAATCGTCAGATTGCAAGAGTCATGCGGAAAGTGTTTGCTGAAATGGGGTACAGTGAAGCTGACTACGAAGATACGAAAAAAGTATACAGTTCCGCTATTGAGGATTTCTCCGCAAGCAAGTTTAAGGATGAGCTTGAGAAATACTTAAATTTTCGGCCAGAAGAAACGATTGTTTTTGTCTTTGATGAAGCTAGTGAGGCCATAAGTCAAAAGAAATTCACACTGTTGGATCTGGAAGGAATCAGTGAAGCTCTTTCAAGTATCAGCAATAAAGTTTGGACCATCGCCATTGCTCAAGAACAACTCGAAGCTGTCATTAACAATTCAAATGTAAATCGAAGTCAGTTGACCAAGGTGACTGATCGTTTCAAAACTAAAATCCACCTTGAGTCAACAGAGGTAGATGTAATCATTCGCAGTCGCCTGCTCCATAAAACGGAAGCTGGGTACCAGCAGCTCGTGGATTTTTACAAGGAAAATGAAGGCCTTGTATCGGACGCCACCAATCTGAAAACTTCATACCCTACAAAAACGGCAAATGCGGATGAGTTTGCGACTTACTATCCATTCCATAAATATCAATTCAAGATACTTCAGAATTTTTTGTTTAGTTCCAATGCACTAGTGGAGACACAGGTCGCAGCCCGCGGAATGATCATTACAACTTTTGATGTTCTTCGAAAGCAGCTTCGGGAAATGGATCTCTACTGTTTTACTCCGGGATACTCCATATGTACCGAAGCTCAAACGGCGCCACCCACTGAATTGGGAAACAAATACGATACTGCTAGAAAAATCCTGAAAGAGCGCAGCAGCGCCATTGATGGAGGAAAGCTGTTGAAGACCATTCACCTTCTAGCAGATTCGGACGTCGTTACTCCGACGATAGAGAATATCACGAAGAGCTACATTTCCGACATCACAACCTACTATGATGTAAAGCCGGCCATTGAAGACGCTCTCGGACTTCTACTTGAAGCAAAAGTCCTGCTGCTTGCCAACAATAATTACAAAATCACCTCAGATCTTGAAGGCAGACTCCTAGAAGAGATGAAGGATTTTGAGGTTGAACTCTTCAGTAAGAAAAGGTCATTGATCAACTACATCAAGGATTACAAGCTGTTTACTCCCTTTGCCACCTTTAGCGACGGATCAGACTGTTTCAAATTCAGCATACTTTCAGATCAGGATGACGAGCTCGCTAGTCCGGGCAGCAAGCAGCTCAAAGTGATAGTTCACAGTCTGTTTAACATTAGTGAAAATCGACAAGACTTTATCGAACACCTCAAGTTGGAAACCCAGCATCAAAAGGACCTCATCACCCTAGTACCTGACAACAAAGAATTTTTGCTGATTGATAAGCTCATTGGTGACGTCAAAAGATATTTACATATAGAAGAAAAATATTCCAATGAGTCTGATCCTGTCAAGCGACAGATCATTCGGGACTTCTCCATCATTCGGGAGGAAAAACAAAAAGAGCTCCAGGCAAAAATTGAGAAGGCCTATCGCAATGCCTCATTGATCTATATGTTTGATGAACACTTGCTCAATACAGAGAGTTTCAAAGGTATCATTAGGGAAATTCAGTGCAAACTCATTAAAAATATCTATACCAAGAGACTTGCATCTGGGTTGTCAGATGGGCTAGTACCTAAAATTCTCAGCAGCCGCAGAGATATGCTTAGTCAGCTCTTTTCCGGTGAAGACTTTAATTTTTTTGACAGCCATGGAAACTTTATCGGCGACCACCTAAAGGTGGTCGAAGAGATTAATGCGAAGATTAAAACCCGATATGTTGATGGCCGCACACTAGAGTCAGATCTCTCTGGAGCGCCATGGGGCTACTCATTTGGAACCATCGTATCCACCTTGACAGCCCTTTTAAGGGCTGATCGACTGTTAGTAAAATACAATGGAAATATTTATCTATCTTACGATAAGATAGATATTCAGGATGCTTTCACCAATGCCACTAAATTCAAATCGGCTTCATTCAAATCCATTACTGCAAAGCTTACAGCAGCACAGAAAACCCAAGCTGTGCAACTGCTGATGGACCTTGATGTCGAATCCCACATCGAGCGAAAGGTTGACTGGAATACCAACGACTTCGAGCTTGCTGACAGTATCAGGCATATGGCAGATTATTTTATTGCCACATTGACATCTCTGGGCGATACGGTCGAAGGATTCGAGTCGCTATTCCCAATTGTAGCAGATCAGAAACGGGCTTTGCTCAGTTTTACCGGAAAGACCACCGAAAGCAATTACATCGAAAAGGTCGAATTCCTTCTTGCGAATAGTGACCAGTTCTCCAGCTCCATTCAGACCATACTAAAGGGGCAGGGATTTATTAAGAAAAACTTTTCCAAGGTCAAGGAGTTCAAACGCTTCATTGAAGAGGTGGTTGCCGAGCTCAAAAAGGCAGACAGAACCGATAATATGATAGAAGATGCACAAAAAGAATTTAATCGACTCTACAAGCAGGACATGGTCAAGAACTTTGGAAATCTGCAGGAGCAGATACAGATCGTTAAAGACGGGTATTACAAGTTGATCAAAAATGCCGCTTCTGGAATGAGCCATACATATAACCTTCTTTGTGGCAAAATTGATGCTGCCCAGCAAACTCTTAAGGGTTATCCAGCCCATCTGAATCGTCAAAATCAACAAAAGCTTGATGACCTTAAACGGTATGCTTCAGGCAGGACCATTAAAGATCCAGTTTTGGAATATTCCATTAGTTGCAAGACCTGTGGCTATTCGTTATCGGATATTTTAAACTACACAGCACTTGCACCAAGTAAAGAAAACGAATTACTGATTATCCAAAGCAGCTTTATTACTGAAGCACCTAAACCGGAAATTAATTCTAGTGGGGGGTATGAGCTACCTTCTGTAGCAAAAAATCCACGAAAAATACGTTTTCAAATCACTAGCAATGTGATGACCGTTCAGAAATACAAATCGCTTCTAACTGCTCAACTAGCCTCATTAGCCGGTGTCAGTCCTGATGACGAGATCGAACTAGATATAGAAACTTTATGGCAGGATGTGAGCAGATGAAACTATCAGAACATGTAGATAAGCTCCGAGACCTTATTGAGTCAGCATTTGACAAGTATTTTGCACGATTAGGCATGGGCAAAAATAAACAGCTTGATATTGAAAAAATTCCGAACGAATCAAGGCTCAAGCGGTTGCATTTTGAACAAATGCTTGCAAATCATATTAGTAAAATGGGTGATTATGAACACGGGAGAGAAAAGCTCATCGATGAGTTGACTTTCACGCTATTCAATCGTTTAGCAGCCGTCAAAGTAATGGAAGCCGCTAATCTTTTTCCGCCAGTACTGACTAAACAACCAGAACATGGTGCTCGCTCGTTTGGACACAAAGCATGGCTAGAAATAAACCCCCACATGCGTTCCGAAGAACTGGAAGGGATCCGTGAATACCTTAAATATACTTTCAATGACCTCGGAAAATCCCTTCCGCTTTATAGCAGAGCCTATCCGTACGCCCTGCTACCCGATACCATCATTCTTAATGAGATCATCGATACCTTTAACGCTGTGGAAAAAGACCCGCAAGTGGGCATTGATATTTGGCAAAGTGATGATGTGCTCGGCTGGATGTATGAGAGCTACAACAACGCAAAGAAAAAAGCCCACAAAGACAGTGGAGATAAAACCGAATACCATAAGGTTTCGCTTCAGTCACAGGTTTATACTCCCCTATGGGTCGTGCAATTTTTGGTTGAAAACTCACTAGGAAAGCTTTATCTGGAAATGTATCCGGATTCTGAAATCAAGCGGCTTTATAAAATTGCCAATGCACCTCAGGCCCAGGAGCGCAAGCCTAAGCCATTGCATCAAGTAAAGGTGGTTGATCCGGCCTGTGGTTCTGGGAATTTCCTACTTTATGCCTTCGATTTTTTCTATAAGCTTTATATCGATCAGATTGAAAACTATGGTGCAGATTATGATGAAAAAGATATTCCCAAGTTAATTATCGAAAATAACCTACACGGAATCGATTTAGATGACCGGGCGGTTCAGCTGGCCCAGCTAGGGCTTTTTATTAAAGCAAAGAAAAAATGCAGAAGCATTGGAGAAGTCGCTTTTAATGTAGTATCCTCAGACTTTTACCTGCCGGAATATGAAGCAGTGAAGGAAATCTTCGAGCCACAGATGGACACCGGTGGACAAAAAGAAAAAGATGTCCTTGAGAAACCGTGTAAATCACTAGTTACAAGAGAGCAGCAAGAGTTGATTCAAGAAATCTGGGATGACTTGCGGTACGCTTATAAATTTGGTTCGCTAATCCAGATCGATGAACGTGTAAATTCCAAGCTCAGGCAGCTAGAAGAAAGAGCGGAAGGCGATCTTTTTGGGCTGGCGGATCTGAAGTCTCATAAAGATTTCGCTGCAAGCTTTTTCACAAACCTGAAAACCGCTGTTGAACAATATGCGCAGATACAGGGAAACACTTTTCTCACAAGCAAAACCCGGGATGCAATTACCTTTCTTGAGCTGCTTACCACAGAATATGATGTTGCCACCGCTAATCCGCCATATACGGACAGCTCCGATTTTGGTCCGGAGTTAAAAGAATTCATCGAAGACAATTATAAAAAACCTTACAAGTTCCACACTAACCTGTACGCCACTTTTATCAAGAGGTGTTATGAAATGACTGGTGTAGATGGTAAAATAGCTATGATCCATCCTCGAACATTCATGTTTATCAAAACGTTTGAAGATGTCCGTAAATTCATGATTGATAAAATGGACATCAATGTCTTTGTCGATTACAGCTTAAGCAATCTGTTCGGTACAATCATGGTCGACCCGGCCTTTTACGTTTTAGAAAAAGGAATACCTAAGGGTAAAAAAGCTTGGTTTGTTTCTCTCGATGAATATACAAGAACCCCAAATGAAAAATATAAAAAGGATTTTTGCCTCAAAGCTTTGGATGACTATATTTCTGGTATAGAAAACAAACATAATTACACCATCCAGAAATCCAAACTAAAGATTATCAAATCCTGGCCTTTTATTTACTGGATTTCCGATGAGTTTCGGGAGAAGTTTGGGGGCGGAGGTTTTGAAAGTGAATATGAAAATATAAGTGTTGGAATACAACTCCCAGGAAATAATGACAAACACCTTAGGTTTCTGTGGGAATTGAGTGATAGTTCTGAGAGGTACTATTATTCGAAGGGAGGAGAATTCTGTAAGTGGTATGGAAATGTGTGGTTAACTATACCGATATCAATTGTAAATGAAATTTCAACTATAGCTTCAAAACGGCAGATGTTGTGTGGCATTACAGCAGGACGGCAGTCTACCAAAGGTGCATCGTTTAGGTTTAAAGATTCCAAAACTTGGGTAGACAATGGGGCTATGAATATCTTTGAGACTGAAGATAAATTATATTACCCGCTTGCAGTATCGAATTCAAAGGTAGGGTCCTATGTTTTCGGATGCCTGAATCCTACTGTAAACAAGCAAGCTGGCGACCTGAAGCGCTTACCATTTGCAAAGCCAAATATTAATCAAAGTAGTGTTATTGATGCGATGACTAAGCGCTGCATTTCAATCAAAAAACACCTGGCTTGTAATGATATTCTAACAAGAAATTATATTCAGTCGCCTATACAAATCGGAGGTATTATTGATATCAAAAATAGAATAAAATTATTCTTAAACTTAGAAAACCACCTACTAACTCAAGTTTTGATCAATGAAGCTATCATTGATAAAAAAATATTTGATGTCTATGAGCTAACTGAGCATGACAAGGTAATGGTGGTAACAAAGGAAGGTGAAAGCATCGGTAACCTCCCGGTAGTAATGGAAGCCAGAGATGCCTATCTTGCTGAAACTGAAGCAACCAAAGAATTTCCACTTGATGCGGTCCGTGATTTTATCGTGACACTTCCAATCGGGGAACTCACCGAAGAAGTGCAACATGCTATTGAAAACAGCTTTCCTACCCTTTACCAAAGCAACAATGGCCTGGAAGAATTTTGTATCCGCCATCAGGTCAACCCTATCAATGTATGGTACTGGTTCAAACAAAGCAACGTGATCCCTCAACAGCGGATGCACACATTGGCCATGGAGTTCCTGGCTGACATGGTACGAGAAATCCTCATGGAAGATGAAGACGGCATTATTCCTCTGGTTCCCAATGCTGGACAAAAGGTGCTTCTGGATCGTATCGAAGAAAAATTTCGCGAGAAAGGCTTTAGCTCGGCCCAATACTCCAGTTTTGATGCGCTCCTCGGCCGTCCGATTCATGAATACTTAAATAAGCATTTCTTTGAAGAGCTTTCCGACCATCTGAATCTGTTTATGTACCTGCCGAAGACGCCGTTTATCTGGCACCTATCAACAGGCCCCGAACAGGGCTTTGACTGTTATATCATCATTTATAAATGGAGTCGAGATAAGTTAATGCGTCTGCGCTCTGTCTATATTGAACACCGGGAACGCTCACTAGTTAACCGCCAAAGCGATCTTACAGGAAACGACAGTGCCGATGCCCAGAACGAAAAAGACCGCATTTTTAGACAGCTGGAAGAGATTGAAGCCTTCAAGGCTAAGATCGATGAACTTCTAGCTGAAGGTTACAACCCAGTGCTTGATGACGGCGTCGGTAAAAATATCGCCCCTTTGCAGAAGAAAAAAATGATCCCTTATGAGGTGCTCAATGCGGGCCAACTTAATACGTACCTTAACGCGGATTGGTAGGAAAGGCTGAGTATGATTGATATATGGTTAAAAAAAGATTTGCAGAGCATTTACGACCGTCATTCAGTAGTCGTGTTTATTGACGAGTCTGGTGACGCCGAATTTTTACTGAAATTTCTTGATGGGGAGTTTACAGTTTGTACGGCAAACTCCGAGTTGGAAGAGTTGCGTATAAAATATCTCATAGAAAAGGCTCAGCCTAGCAATGAGAGGTTCCTGATCTATACACGCTCGAAAAAAGATGAGCTCAAGTTCATCCGAGAATACTGCGAAACCTGCGGGTGTATGGAAATTCACTACTTGCAAAACTATATCAAGGACAAGGTCCATCAGACCCTTAATCTGAACATAAACCTTTCCAAGGAAGATCTAATTACCGCTGCTAAAGTCAGCGTAGGTAAAGATCGTGGCTATTGGATGGATCTCAGTCACAAAGGACCAACGCAAATCTTTGATCTGAGCAAGGAACTTCTCCCTTTTGTTCATGATCCAGTTACGTACTCAAAAGAGAAATATGATACAAAACTTCGAAAAACCTTTTACCAAAAAGTCAATGAGCTGATAGGTCACGATTATCTGGATAAACCTGTTGAAACACTTGCCAGTGAAGTAGTAAAAACCATGCTCGATGGTTTGGCCGATGACGATTGCAACAAGACGCTGGAGTCCGTTTACAAGAGCTGGCTCGATTCAGTTTCCTATCATGAGTCGTTTAACGGTTATCTTGGAAGTTATGCGATTCCAACAAAACTGAATATTTGGAATGTTAATGTCCACCATCCCTTCCGTCAAGTAGACGAAAGATGGCTGGCAGAAATCGGAAAAAACCTATCAGACAAAGTTTTTATTATGAATATCATTCCCAAATTGCGACAGCGCAACCAGAGCAGGCAAGCTCAGGCTCTTGGCATTCTTTTCTGGAATGATGTGATTGCACTCCTTGAATTTGACCCCAAGGATATTGCTTACCTGAGTTCCTTCAGCGAATGTATCGACTTCTACAAAAAACATTTCTGCAAGTTGGATACGGCCATTCGCAATCTGTATGCTGAGTTCCTTAATAAAAAAGAGCTACTCGAACCATTTCAGGAAATTTATAAGGAACACGTCTCTGTTTTTATGGACAAATGGTTCAAATATTGGAGCGGTTACAAAGAAACTCAGACAGGAACCCTGCAGCGGATCATTGATGAAGCTGGCAACAAAAAGACTGCTGTTATCGTAGGAGATGGTGTCCCCTACGAAATTGCAGAACTCGTGGCCTCCAAAGTTAAGGGCTCTGCCATTCTCAAAAAAGATTCAATTCTTGCCGATATTCCTTCTGAGACGGAAAATAACATGAGCCGTATCTATATGGATAATGGCGTGACTGAAGCAGTTCAGAGTAATCGGGAGAAATATCTGGCAGCACAGAATCTCGATGTCACAATTGACTTTATTCGCCTTGATGAGGTCAATGAGGAAGCCCGCTTGGGACAGTTTCTGATTTGCACTTACAAGGATATCGACGACATGGGGGAAAAACTTCAACAAAAAGCCCTCAAATATTTTCCCGAAACCATCGACTCCTTTGCAGAAAGGATATCACTGCTCCTATCCAGTGGTTACGTAAAAGTGTATCTGGTTACAGATCATGGTTTTGTTCTGACTGGGCTGTTGAGTGAAGCGGATAAGATTTCAATATCTCCGAAAGGTAACTTTGATAAAGCAGAACGTTATATCCGCACACAAACTGAACAAGCTGACCTGACAGACTCTTTAATTGAGGCTAGAAAGAACTATAATCAATTCGGATATCTTTACTTTGCAAAGAACA
Source organism: uncultured Chlamydiales bacterium (assembly GCA_963826935.1). Classification (GTDB taxonomy): domain Bacteria; phylum Chlamydiota; class Chlamydiia; order Chlamydiales; family FEN-1388; genus SZAS-7. Next base: position 1,590,954 of record CAWGYH010000002.1, read on the forward strand.
TCAACCCTTTTAAAACTCCTGGATTATACGGATTTTCCCATGGAGGCATATCACCCCAGGAACTAGTAACACCCTATTTTTGTTGGGAACGGTCCGGGGAATCGGCTACGCCGCTGTCTGTCAGTATTGAAAACAAGAGTGACTTAAAAGATGTCACCGGCGAATTGTTTTCAATCAAAATTCAGGCCGATAAAGGAGTTGTAGATTTATTTTCCATGCAGCGGACGGTTTATTTAGTTTTCTTTGCTAACAAAACACAGATAAACAAGAGTGATGTCTTTACTATTCAGTGTAAAGAGCTGATTACTAAGGAATATAATTTTGAAGACTATCCAGAAATAGAAGCCCAACTCCTAGATGCTGCCACGAAACAGCTACTCGATCGGGTAGTTATAAAAAAGAACAAAGACAGAGATTTAAGCGGACTTCTCTAAATAAGCAGGAACTAATTATGGCAATTTTAAATAACTTAGACATCAAACTCCTGGAGCATTTCAGAGGATATGTGGTCAAAAAAGACCTTGTCCGGTCCGTAAAGGTTGGAGCCAATGTGCCGGTATTCGTACTAGAATACCTGATAGCGAACTCCTGCTCAACCGATGATGAAGAAAAGATTAGTCTCGGCATGGAGAATGTGAAAAAAATTCTTAGCGAACATTATGTAAATCCTGAAGAGAGTTCGTTGATTCACTCCAAAATACGTGAAAAAGGCCGCTATAAGATTATAGATAAAATATCCGTCGAACTCGACTCCAAAAAGGATATCTATTGGGCGAAGCTTCAAAATAGCAATATTAGGAATGGAAACATCAGCGATGGCTTAGTAAAGCAGCATGAAAAAATGATGATGGGTGGTATCTGGGCCATCATCGATGTGGAGTATGACCCGAACATTAAAATCGGACAGAATATTTTCCCCTTTGTTATTACAGAGATCAAACCGATTCAGCTGTCAAGCTTTGACAATAGCAAGATACTCAACAAACGTAAGGAATTTACTAAAAGCGAATGGCTTGATGTCTTGTTAAGGAGTTGTGGATATGAACCAAGTGCTGAAGGAGTATCCTACAGGATTAAGATGCTCCTCTTGGCAAGGCTGCTACCGATGGTTGAATCAAATTTTAACTTTGTTGAGCTTGGGCCGCGATCCACAGGAAAATCCTTCGTCTTTAAGGAACTCACACCTTATGCTGTATTAATTTCAGGTGGTCAGGGAACCGTTGCCAAACTTTTTGTTCATGGTTCGACCGATAAAGTCGGCGCAGTGGGCCAATGGGATGCCATCTGTTTTGATGAAGCTACGGATAAAATATTCAAGGATCGTGATGCTGTTCCCCTGATGAAGGACTACATGGAATCTGGCTCTTTCTCCCGTGCTGGCGCAGGCGGTGAAATTACCGGAATAGCATCAATCATTCTGAACGGTAACATCAATCAACCCATTGAAACAATACTGCAAACTTCACATCTTTTTAGCCCCCTTTCCGATGAAGTTAGCAGCGATACCGCCTTTCTAGACCGTATCCACTTTTACCTGCCTGGTTGGGAGATGATCAAATTCTCGCCGAAGCATTTTACGTCCTGCTTTGGATTCAGTACCGATTATTTCTCAGAGGTTCTTAAATCTTTAAGACGCGTCACGTATACTGACGCACTGGAAAAATACTATTCACTTGGTGCACATCTAAAACAGCGTGATACGAAACCGGTTAAGAAGACGGTTTCCGGTTTGATTAAGCTAATGCATCCCGATGGCGTATACACTAAAGACGATATTAAGGAATACTTGGAAATTGCCCTGGAGATGCGTCGACGCGTCAAGGAACAACTAAAACGTATTGGGGGTATGGAGTTTTGGGATACTAATTTCTCCTATATTGATAAGGAAAGCCAGGAAGAATTCTTCGTTGGCTTGCCCGAAGAGAGAGGTTCTCACCTTATTCAGGGCACTCCACTTCCACCAGGGATTTGCTATACCAGTACTAGTGATGGCGAGAACGTTGCGCTAGTGAGGATAGAAACAGTCGTGGCAGCAGGGTCTGGTAAGTTGAATATTACCGGAGTGAACAACACTGCAGTAAAAGAAAATATTAAGAACACCTACCAGTATATTAAGGCGAATGAGAAAACTATTCTGAGCGACAAGCATTCAATGAAGAATTACGACATCACAATTCAGGTTACTAATCTTTTGGGCGCTGCAATCACTTCTGGTATTGGATCCGCGGTTTACATCGCAATTGTATCCGCTCTTTACAAAAAGAATCTGAAAGCTGGTCTTGCGGTGCTTGGAAATATCTCTGTGGGAGGCGCAATAGAACGAGTCACTAATTTTGCTGACAAAATAACTATGCTTTCCGAAAACGGAGCCAAGTGTGTAATCGTGCCGATGGATAACCTCAATGAGCTTGCTAATGTACCCCCAACTGTACTTGGCAACACTGATGTTCCATTTTATCAGAACAACCAGATGCTGATGCAAAAAGCGATACTTCTGGACTAAATCTAAATGAAAGGTGGCAGGTTCTGCAAGATGCGATTACTTATAGGGTGCTTTGACATTAATCATACGAGGAATCGAAAGATTCGCAGGGCACGGCCCTTTGCACTAATCAGATTTCGCCTGATGCCTTGTGAATAATCGATAAGCTTATGGGGTCTAGTCTATTTATGTTGTCGTATTTCTTAAAGATACTGTATATTACATCCAATTCGTAAATGAGGACCGTTATGCGTAGTGTAATTCTAATGTTTTCATCTTTAATTTTGGTTAGCAGTTGTGCAACGACAGCAAGTCGGCCTCAGCCTGTTGAGCCGCCAGTTTCACTCCAAGAGCAATTAAATGCTCAGCAACTAGCGCAGCTACCTCAGAAAAAAAAGTATAAGCAAAAAATAGTAATTGGCCGTTTTACCAACGAAACCACCTATGGCAAAACCTTACTTGCAGATGAAAATTATGACCCTATTGGAAAGCAGGCAAGCGATATGCTGGCAACTAGGCTAATTCAGTCTGGCCGCTTTCTTGTATTTGAGAGGCCCGATATAAGGAAAATTGAAGCTGAACAATCCATCACTCGCGAAAAAGATTTAATCGGTTCAGACACCATTATTTTAGGATCAGTGACAGAATTTGGTCGGTCAGTAACAGGCAAAAAAGGTTTTTTATCTGACACCAAATTACAAACGGCAAAGGCCAAAGTTGAAATTCGCCTTGTAGATACTAAAACTGGGCATGCCTTCTTTTCTACAACAGGTGCAGGAAGCGCTCAAACTGAATCTGGCGATGTAATGGGTTTTGGCAATAAGGCAGCCTATGATGCGACACTAAACGACAAAGTTATTGCTGCTGCCATTTCTGATTTAATAAATAACTTAATTACCTCATTAGAAAATAGGCCGTGGCATACCGATATTTTACAGATTCAGGGCAATCAAATTTTTATTAGTGGCGGTAAAAACCAAGGGATTAAAGTTGGTGATGTTCTTGTAATTTTTGAAAAAACCAAACAAGTAAAAAGCCAACAAACAGGCTTTATGATTGATCTACCACCGCAAAAAGCAGCTACCATAAAGGTTGTAAGCCTATTTGGCGATAACGATACAAATGAAGGTTCTATTGCTGAACTTATCGACGGCACAGTAGATGCTAACGCCATTGACAAATACACCATCAGAGAGGAGGGCTAACCATGTATAAACCACTATTAGTACTATTTAGTATCGTAATGCTTTTTTCAGGCTGCTCTTACCCCACAACAAATGTTGATGCAGTAGATTCACGCCCAACGCTGTGTTTTAAAGGTGCCCCAAATGATTCTGTAGTGTTTATTGATGGTTTACCTATGGGTCAGGCTTCGATTTATAATGGCAAACCTAAAGTGTTAACAGTTTTACCAGGAACACATGAAGTAGAAGTTCTGCTTGGAAGTACTGTTCTTTTAAAACAGACTATATTTGTACAAAGCGAAAATAAAATTATCACAATTTCAAAAACCGGTGTGTAAATGAAAAAGCCAATATTAGGTTCTTTTTTACTGTTACTTTTAGCTGGCTGCACAACTGATAAGTATACTTGGAATAAATATGACGATAAACTTTATTCCTACTACAAAAACCCAAACGAAAAAGAAAAATTTCTAGCACACCTCAAAGAAACTATTGCTTTAGGCGAACAGAAAAACAACCTCCCGCCTGGAATTTATGCTGAATACGCCTATTTACTATATGAAATGCAAAATTTTTCTGAAGCTATTATTTACTTTCAAAAAGAGCGTGATCTTTTTCCCGAATCACAATTCTTTATGGCCAAAATGATTGATAATTCACAAAAAATGCTAGATAAAAGACAAATCATGATGCTCTCTCAATGAAAATAGTCATAGTGCTTTCGTCCTTGCTTATTTTATTTACTACAGCTTGCGTAAAACCTGTTGAAAAGGACTACGAGAATTTTCATGCTGCAGCACCCAGATCAATCCTTATTGTTCCTGTGGTTAACCACAGCTTGAATGTAGATGCTCCTGATTATTTTTTATCTACAATCTCAGTTCCACTTGCAGAACAAGGTTACTATGTTTTTCCTGTAAACATGATTAAACGCTTACTAGAGGATGACGGCTTAGCAGATGCAGACCTAGTACATAGCTCTCCTGTTGAAAAACTCGCTTCTATTTTTGGGGCTGATGCTGTTTTATTTGTAAAAATTAATCGTTGGGATGCACGGTATATACTTCTTTCTACAACAGTCACTGTAGAGCTTGAGTATGAAATTAAAGATGGCAAAACTGGCATGCTTTTATGGCATGATTTACGCCATGTTCATTATACGCCATCGAATAATAATTCAGGCAACCCGCTAGCAGGTTTAATTGTTAATGCCATAGCTGCTGCCTTAGAAAAAGCCGCTCCCAACTACATGCCGCTAGCAAAACAGGCAAATCAGCTGGCATTTACATATCCCGGCCCTGGCATTCCTCCTGGACCATACCTCGTTAAAGATAAGGAAAGAGTAAACCCTACGATTAGTGCACTATAGTTGAAAGGGGGCGTGCCCTGCGATGTGCGATTTTGCGAATCGCACATCGCAGGGCACGGCCCTTTGCACGGCCCTTTGCATACGGCCCTTTGCATATCCGTCGGATGACCACATCGTCAAACGGAAGGCCGCTTCAAAAAGTGTTAAAGCGTCCTTACCTATATTTTTTTGTGTCTCTTCGAGGGCAACCTTTACATCTTCAGAATCAATTAATACGCCATCAGGATAAAGGCTTCGGGCATATCGTCCCGACTTCAATGCCCTCGTGTCTTAATTTCAGCTCAAGATTTGAACTTTCGTTAGCTAGTTCCGGGAAAAAATATTTAGGTGGAGAGCCTTTTGACAACGTTGCCCTAACACAAAATGAGTTTTAGTTAGCATATCAACTCTTGAAGAGAGAGAAATTTACTTGATATCTGTAAAAGGTTATGTTCGGAGCTACTGCCAGCGATCTCCGAATACGAAGATCATCTTCCAAACCAATAATTACGCCTCTAACTGTTTGACCTTCTTCAGCAAGCTCTTCTAAGACATAACCCATATAACGCTGTATTTGACCTAGAACAGAGTCACTCGCCCTTCCCTTCTTTAGCTCAACCACAAGTAATTCTTTTTTGTCTTTGCTAATAGCTAGAATATCAATAAGACCTGTATCTGTGCGAAATTGTTGTCCTTCCAGTTGCCCTTCTTCTTGATAGATATCATAATCTTTACCTAAGAGGGTCTGTTTCCAGTTGTGTATAAGGAAGTCTTCAAGATGCTTTTCAAGAGCAAAGATGCTAGGATCTTCAATTTCTTCATTTTTATTTACGAGAGCAATTCCAGTTTTGCCTGCAATGAGCCCTTCGATTTCGTCTGCATACTTTGTAATATCGCTAATCGTCCCAATTGACCCTGTTGAGTTTTTTAATGAAGAACTCATAAGAGATCGTTCTATTGTTTCAGGCCTCCAACGTACAGCTCGTCTGTGTGGTAGAATTTCGAGAGGATGATAGGAATAGCTTTGAAGCACTTCACCTATAAGATATCGACCCGTACCATCCGGACAAAGAACAACATCTCCTTCTTTAATTTCCTTTGTAATAGTGTGAAGAGCTCCACAGGCCAGTCCTGCAGTAATCTTACTTTTTTCAGGATGTTTCTCAAGATACGCAGGGATTAATGTTTGATTGAAGATCTTCCAATCATCAGACAATTTGCTAAGATCTTGCTCTATGTCAAAGCTGGCGCCAATAAAATTGCCTTGAAAGCCATCTTCTACATGGATACTTTTTTTACCTAATATGATTCGATAGTAATTTTTCATTTTTCCTCAATCGAAAAAGGACGTATTTTGTCGAAATTAACATTAATTAATTCGTAAACATTTTAACCAACACTCTGATTTTCAGTAAGATGTAATTTTTATTTCGTAATAACGTGAAAGGGGCCGTGTGAAAGTGCAATGGCATTCGGTTAAGAAATAAAGTGTTTCGTTTAACCTAGCGCAATGAGCCACTTACAAAAATCAATAAAATTTTGTCACAAGGTTTAAAAGGCATTGTAGAGGAATCTCATCTCTTAACCGAATGCCATTGTGTGAAAGGGGCCGTGTGAAAGGGGCCGTGCCCTGCGATGTGCGGTTTTGTGAATCGCACATCGCAGGGCACGCACACGGCCCTTTGCACAGAAAGGTGAGGCTATATGTGCCATGGAGTATCCTTCAGGGCAAATAGCTTATGGTTTTTTTCTGGCAGCTATAACAAAAATGTCGCTCTCACGTTATGTAGAGGTAATATAGGCCATCGTGAAGCTAGTATGAGAGTTGAATATTCGGGTATAGAATAAAAAATGGGGGACGCAGTGCTGACATGGGAGTGGAAGGGCGAAAATTCGAACGCTGGTTCTGGTTTTTTCATCCTGGTTACAACCCCAGCTTACCTTTTGAAAACTACTAGGAACCAAAAGGTAAACAGCTTAACATGGTAGCTGACTTGCAAAGCCTTTGAGGTAACGGTTATTAAATGCAAGGGCGATGATGTGGATATTTGAGTGTGGAATATAATAAAGCGAAAGCCTATGTCTGGCAAACGATGGTTTATGTGAAAATGGAGTAGTTAATGAGTCATTATGTTGTTTTTAATCTGGATGAATTGAGCTCATCAAAATTTCAAGAACTTTGCAATGTTTTATTGCTAAAATATTTTAGTGAGCTCATCCGTTGTATGGTAAGGCCTGGTAGAGATGGGCAATGCGACGGTAGTTTGGATGGGTTACCTATTAGCTATTCAGAATTAATCAACACCCCATTCAAATCTCAATCGCCTTGTGGAAGAGATGTTATCTGGTTTTTTCAAGCTAAGCACACTCAAATGGGGGATGATACCCTGAGACAGAAGGCTATACTTTCGGCACTGAAAACTGAAATAGTTCAGTGGAAAAAAAGGAAAAAGGAAGAGCGTCCGACTCACTACATCTTATTAACAAATGTAAATCTTAAGCTTGCTGTTGAACAAAAGATTTTATCCCTTGGGAAAGGGTTTTTTGATTATTTTGAGGTTTGGCATGAATCAAAAATATCTTGCTTTATTGCGGGAGATGTAGCAATACAGAAAGCATTTTACCCTCATCGGTCAACAAGCCTGGATCTTTTAACTAAAGACGATTTAAAAAAATTAACTCACATAATGTCTCATGTAAAACCTACAGTAATAAGTGCTCAACTTGTTCAGAATTTTGATCTAGATACAAAGGATGTGGAAGGTGCGATAAGGGCATTGGTTGAGTACGAGATTCGTTTTCAAAAAACTAATGAGTTTTTTTGGAAGCAGCTTAAAATTACTAAACAATCAGAAGTGCTACCGAAGGAATGGAAATCTTATGCACACGTTGCTAAAGGAAACGGTGTTTTAGTTTTATCTGAAAATATAGAGGAGTTACAGCGATTTACTGATAAGATTGCTAGAAACGAAGTGCACGTGACCATTTGGGATGGGTATTTAGGGAAAGAAGTGTCAGAGGGGGATACGATAATCACGTTAGCTTGTGATCCAGGCATAATGGGTCAAATAGCGGCTCATTTAGATTCTATTTTTACGATTATGCCGTCTGAGAATCAGGCTTATAGAAATATTGATCGATATTTACGTGAGCTTGAATCTGGAATTCTTAATAATATTAAAAATTCGAAAATCCAAGATGTCCAAGATGGATTGCGACACATATACCATATACGGCAAACCTATGCTTTCTTTAAAGCGGATTATTCAAATGCATTTTACCCAAATAATCGCAGGTTTGCGGGGGAGCCCAGCATGGTGTGGGATTTCATTAATTTATGGGAATGTATTTTTAGAAATATTTATGATGTAGCTTTTGCGGATAAAATACCAGAATCGCTTAGTGACTTGCTCTTATCTATTCCCTTTATGTTGTGCAGTGATGTGATCAGAGAAAGGCGAAGTAAAGAGTCATTCCAGGCAGTGTTAGAAACTCTCAAAATTCCGCTTGTGACGATTGTTAAAAAAAATGACAAATCTTTCTCGAAGATGTTTTTAGACAAACTTGAAAATTTGTCTCAAGAAGTAGCAGATATTGATTGCCATATAGAGTCATTTGAGCAAGCTGAATGGGCCGCTGGCATCATTATAGAAATGACCCAATACATAGCTAATTTGGGATGGCAAGCTTTATCAGAAAAGATTCCACAACTACCGTTTGACCAATTAGATAAAACCCTCATGCTTGCAACTTCGGCATCTTTTAAATGTTTATTAACTGGTAAAGATCACCTAAAAGAGAAGCTTGAGAGACAGAAGGATTTGCAAAAAGCAATAACTCTTGTGAAGAGTGAATGTTTATTTGCTTGGGCAACGTTCGTGTGGTATTCAGAACGCAATAAGGGACTCTTAGATCCAATCCTAACGGTTAATTTGCTTAAAAAAATACAAATGAGTGATATTGTTTTATTTTATGGCCGTAATAAATTTGATAGAAGTGGATGGATCAATGAATGGTTTATTCCGGAGGGCAAACGAGTTAGCTGGTCATGGGCAATGGATCATGACATCAGAGAGTCACTCCAATTAGCAATTCTTCACTTACCAATTAAAAGTGATGATTTTGTGGGACTAGAGAGTTAGATGATCCAGTATGGTACAAACAATTTGTCAAAGAAATAGAAGAGTTGCATAGCCAACTAAAGTTAAATAATAGTGATGGTGATAATTTATTGGGTATTCTGACTGTTTTAGAAGATGCACATAGTTGGCATAAAAAAGAATTGGAACAATCAATTGGGCGTCAAGGCATTTCACCTAAAATAGTAGAAGAGATTAACAATGAATTCCAGGAAGAAATGGTACTGGAAGGCAGGGAAGGAATTCTTTATGATATTAGAGATATCAACAGTCAGACAGGCCTCATAGCTTCTCATACTATAGGTCCGTATTTTATAGACGATAAAAAATATTACATAGATAAAACGGGCTCAATTACTTATGTGCATAGCAATTTGGGGAGTGAGTTTGCTAAACATTTGAATTCTCAAAGAGAAAAACTTTTTATCGAATGTGTTCGAAAGTTAGCTGTAAGCGCTGCGTATAATTTAGCACAATTAGAAGAAGTTTTGGGTAAAATTTGTGAATTGTCTGACGATAGTCATTTATTAATAGTTTCGCCGGGAATTTTAACACAGATTTATGATTCGAAATTGTTTCAGCAAAGAAGAGATGCTGACGATAAGTCCGTTTGGGGTAGAATTGGGAATTTAGATGTGCTTTTTTTAACAATATTAGAACACGGCGAAATTTATGTGGTCCCTAGAGTTGGTTTTGCATGGTGCATCGAATGGCAAACCACAAAGTTAGATGTTGAACTTATCAATAAAGATTCAGAATTGGCCCAGCAGCTTCTGGAAAAAAGTCCAGATTTAGAGCTTGAACAAAAAGTGCTTGTGGATGGAAGAGAAAAGGGGATAATGGTTTCCACGACTAGTAGCCCTTTGAGGTATTTTAAGCAATGCTCATGATTTTCAAAAAACAGACAAAAAATTGAAAGTTAAAAGGGGCCTGGGTTTGCGATTCGCTCGATTTGCGTTGATCTAAATGTTGAATAGAGAGATAGCAGGCCTCGGCCTCTTGCATTCTATCCTTTTATCACCTTTGGTGGCCCCGGAGGTAGTGCAGTCACACAACAATCAAACCTTTGACCTTTTCTCTGAATGGTAAGGGTAACATTATCGCCAGGCTGAACGGCAAATAAGTGCTTTATCAATTCTCTGTCATAAATCTGATACCCATTGATCGCATAAAGCTGGTCTCCAACTTCTATACCTGCTGCTGAAGCATCAGTATTCGGATAGATGCCAACGATGTATATTTCACTAAGTTCTATGCCTAAGTGACAAGGGACCTTTGCCCAAACAGAAAAATTCGCCCAAGGGAAATAATACGTATCAACGCGTGGACCCACTGAGTAGCCATATGCTTGCTGGCTTCCATAGCCATTAATTTGGTAAGAGTTTATATTGCCTTGACCGTGAACATTAAAGGAGCTATTTGATTGGTATGTAGAGTGCCCTGGAGTGTAGAATGTACTGGATTCTGTTCCAAGGCTTTCTCGTATTATAAAATCACCACCGACCTCTGAGGCTTTTTGCCTTGCTTTATCAATGACATCGGAGTGATTAGAAAACCCATTTCCATTAACTGAAACGATGCCGATCCTGTATACTAGCCCTTGTGGAGGACTCGGGAGAAGCAAGGCAGGTTCTGTTTTTTTTGATATGCAAGCGACGTCGACTTCGGGAGAATAATAAGAGCGTGTCACTGAGCAAGAAAAGAAAAGTATGCAGAGCAATGGGGATAAGATATATTTTGACATTTGTATTTGGGTTTACCTATTTATTGGTTATTTTATAAAAGGTCGGAATTTTGCTATTTATCTTTCTTCCCGTCTTTATAGCCATCCATATAGAAGAGATCTTTAACGTATTTTGGACGTTTGCCATCATATCTATCATCATAGCCTTCATTATACATGCTCGCATCAGCTAAGCCTTCCTCGTAGCCCAGTTTTTCTTGCGCGCTAACCCAACGCGAAGTTGGTGCTGATTCGCCGTTCCAAGCGGCTTCATAGCCTTTATCATACGTTCCTTGATTGTCAGAATTTGCATGAGCAGAAACCGAATAGTATTATGAGTAAGGAGGCTATTAAAGTTTTAGTTGAGTTTGAAAGGGTCTTTTTTTGTATCCTTTGATGTTTCATTAATTGATTAAGGGTCCGCTTCACGGGTTTTTCAGATCATCATTTTTCCAGACCGCTGAACGTGGTATGGCACTTCAGCTTGATTAAATGGGAAGTGTGATGCTCCATTGTATTGTCTCAAATCTCTTTTTTTAGTACATATTTTATGCTGTAGTCAGAGACTTCCATAAAAGTTATGGTTACACCGCTGATTGTAAGGCTCTTTTCCTTTTGAGGTTTGAATTCAAAAGTTGTTAAATCGGGATTTGAATCTTCTGAAGCTCTGATTGAGCTATTTGCGGAAACGTTCACTTTGCTTTGGAGGTATCGATCCATGGTGGTTTCTGTAGATGACTTGTTTATGTCCATGACCTGTAAAACTAGGTTTCCATCATTTTTGACACCTTTAAACTTTAACTCTGTAAATCCTTTATCAATTTTACCCCCATAAATATCTGCTTTGCCGTAAAGATTAGGTAAATCGGCTGTTTTATTCATTCTGAAAATTGCACTTCCAACACTTGCAGTTAAAACTTTATTCTCAGGCTGCTCTAGATTGTTATAATTTGCTATAGGATTCATTGGTACGCACCCACTCATGAAGATTATAATAGCGCATACATTAATTAATATTTTCATATAGTTCCTTATTCAGCAATCTTATTTTAGACCTACTGCAGAAGCTCCGAAGCTATCTTGATATGATCGTAATCAATATTAAGAAATATATCTCTTCATTTGGCAGGTTATATTATACAATAGCAGATAATATACAGTTATTAATAAATGTAATCAATATTAATTAGTACATGTTTACGAGTTGTCCTCGTGAACATGTACGTTGCGCGGGGCCTCTATCATCAATTTTATATACTTGAAAAAGCACAATAAATATGCTACAGTTCGAAGGCAATAAGACAATCAAAAGGAACAAATATGGATCCAGTTTCCACCTCGGTATGCCTTGCAGTAGTTGGTGTTGCAGCGGCCGTCGACTTAGGCGTTGTAGGCACCGTTTTTTGCATTGCCGGGCAGGAAATTGTAAGGGGTATAACTCGCAGGCCCCAGCATTGGCATGACTATAAAAATGCTCATGATAAACTTGTTGTATTGAAAGATCAAGCCTCTCTTATTTCTGGTCTTGCTCGAAGAGTAGGGGTCGACTACACGCTTACAAGTGAGTACTGGAATTGGATTGGCACTGGTAGTTCAGCCAGTTCTCGCACGCTTTATGAAAAAGTCACAAACAGTTCCGATTATACTGAGTTATTCACCTTGTTCGAACAGTACCTTTCTGATGTAAAGAACAATGGCAAAGAGCTTGAAGTACTTCTACGAGAATATATTATGAGTTACTCCAGAGTAGAAGCTCCATTGCCTCGGCGCCAGGTGGCCGCCCCTTTTGCACCCCTTCCAATCAAAAGCATAACGTTTATTGCAGGATCAGAAACAAAGGGCGATTGCTCAAATCCCGCCTCTATGGACTATTTTTCAGGCCGCCAATATCCTTGGCTGTCTCTCGTTATCCCTCAGTTGCAAGAGAGGGGATATGATGTTGGCGTAGTTGATTGGGCAGATCCTGGCGTTGACTGGAAAGCAAACAAGACTTTTATACTTGGCCCTGTATGGGGATATGTGAGCAGAATCAAAGAATTTGTTTCGTTATTCAATCTTTTCGAAAAAGAAAATGTCAAACTCTTGAATAGTCCCAAATTTATGAAATGGAATCTCAATAAGAAATATCTTGTTGAATTGCAAAAGGCAAAAGTGGGGCAGATCCCTAAAACGACATTTGTGCCACCTCACTCGAGGGCAACTCTTAGGGAGTTTTTTACGGACAATATTATAATTAAGGGAGCAGTTGATGCGGGCGGTACAAGCTACAAACATGTCACATTCTCTAATTTCGACGAAGCTTCTTACCTATTTGAAACCTATAAGGAAAAACATGCTGGCGTTATCGTCCAGCAGTTTATTCCAGAAGTCCAGCAAATGGGAGAGCTCTCCTTTGTGTTTCTTGGCGGCGGCCTCTCCCATTTTTTTATTAAGGTGCCTGCAATGGGTGAAGAGCGCTCTCAGACGTTTTATGGCGGCAGATCGTTTGCTCTTTTAGATGAAACTATAGTTGAGACATTGGCAGAAATTAAAACAACATTTCGACCCGATCTTCGCACCCGTCCACAAGATATTTCTAATGCGCGATTTCAGGCCGAATGGCTCAATGAAAAACTCATGTTTTATTTTTATAAAAAAGGCATTGAACCACCAAGCTATATGCGACTCGATGGTGTGATGGTAGATGAACTGCTTTACGCTCATGGAAATAGAGGGGATAGAGCCCTATATGGAAATCGCTGAAGCCATGAAGCATGATCCACGCAGTCGTGTTTTAAAAAGATACGTTACTGAAATTATTGGATGTGTGGAGCAAAAGGACCACCATCAATATAACACAGTAGGCAAGCCTACCATACAAATTGGGCTGCCACCTTCAGAATTTTATACCCTCGCGTGCGCCTCTGAGCCTTTAACATCTATTGCCTTACCGTGGGCTGACGCTCTGTCCAGCTTGCCAAAGGCGGACAAAAACCTCTCTTTAGTTGCTTATAAGGACGGTCTTGTGATCGGGCACTGTTCTACTAACAAAGCCGCAATCTATTGGGAACATATAGAGAACCTTGACCCGCATCAATATAACCTCTCAACTCAAATTTTTATTAAGATTCACCAGATGGCGGTCGTTGCAGAAAAAAAATATCTAAAAGAAATCGGCGAGCCAATCGATCTTGCCATGCATAATGCAGGAATTGCGATTTTGCCAGACCATCGCGGTCACGCTTATGGCTTGGCACTGACAGAACAACAAATTGCATTATGTAAGCAGCACAAGATGACCACGCTTTTTTGTGAAACAACAAACGCCTATTCAGCAGCAATCATGCAAATGCTTAACTTTACCCCAATTTCCACATACCATTATCAGGACTTGGCTGCACACTTAGCCTACCCTCCACTTGCTAAGCTAGACGATGCCTTTACTGTTTGGGCTCTTCATTTCAAAGCATAAAGTCCAGAGAGGTGTTCAATTTTTCAAAAGTAAAAGGGGCCGGGGTCTGCGATGTGCGATTCTTGCGCAAGAGTGCACATTGCAGACCCCCGGCCCCTTTTACTAACCGGTGTGTACGTGGATCAATGAGTGATTAAAATGAAAGGGGCCCTGATCACCTCTCCCCAATTACTTGTCATTTTCTAGCGGCCATGTCAAGTATTAGGGCTTGCGCGTTTATAGTGCCTGGATATTTTTTATCCTCATTAATCCATTGATATATTCGGAGTTTGTTATGCTCTTTATCTACTACAAACCCGCCTTTATCGGGGTCAGCGATAGTAAAAGACTCAGGTATCAACTTTCCGAGAGTCGGTATATTTACACATGGCAGGTGAACGCATACCAAATCAAATGCTTTTGATTGTTTAATATATTTGAATAGCTGATCAATTGCAATCTGAACGTAATACCAGTCTGATCCATACGGTATTTCTTCTATGTCAATGTGACATTCACTATTACGATTAATAATAACGGAAATTTTTTTTGTACCTTGCCACTTGCTACATGAATAAATAGTTCTATTGCTCTCTTCGCAGACGTCTGGCCCATGGTTGTAAATACGATTGAAAAAACTGTTCATGGTAGATAAAATTGTGGGTTCTGCCTGCATGTAAAACTCCCTATTAAACAACAAGAATATATAGCAATTGCTTCTTTTTATCTACTTTAATCTCGAAGTAAAAAGGGCCAGCCCCTGCGATGTGCGATTTTGCGAATCGCACATCGCAGGGCACGGCCCTTTGCATCAAACAGCCACCTGTTTACTGCCGCGCAGGTAGCTTAGAAAGACACAAAGTACAGAAAGTCTTGCTAGGGAAGTTCGTAATAAGCAGTAGGTAGCGTCTTAGACGCTTCTTTTTTTTGGCTTGATATGGCTATAAGTTGCGAGATCGTCGATAATTACAGCAATTAGCGCAATTTATAGGCTATATTTCGCGGAATCATGAGTTTTTTCTTGTGATTTCGCAACATATAGGCTATAATTAGCGGAAAGCCTGGAGGTTTTATGGAGCAAATTTTTGCAAGGCAAAAAGAGCTTAAGATTTTAGATAGGGTTTACCGCTCGAATCAGCCCGAGTTTTTGGCAATTTACGGACGTAGGCGTATTGGAAAGACCTTTTTAGTTCGCCAATTCTTTAAGAAAAAGGGACTCTACTTTGAAGTGACCGGAATCAAGGACGGAACTCTAAAACAGCAGCTCCAGAGCTTCCGGATAGAATTTTCACGTGTATTTGGAGTTGAGCCTGCACTTAAAGTGTCCGATTGGTTTGAAGCATTCAATCAACTTAGAATGATGCTAGAAAAAATTCCAGCTAAAGAGCGAATCGTTCTCTTCTTTGATGAGTTGCCATGGCTTGCTACTGCTCGATCAGGATTTCTTCAGGCTCTTGACCATTTTTGGAATAGGTATATGTCTGATGATCCGCGCGTAATCCTTGTTGTATGTGGGTCTGCCGCATCATGGATGATTAAGAAGGTTATTCGCAACAAAGGTGGTCTCCATGGGCGGCTAACTGCTCAAATTCGTCTTTTGCCTTTTGATTTAGCGGAAACAGAAAAGTTTCTCGTCAGTCGTGGCGTTGAATTGAATCGCAAACAACTTATCGACATATACATGGCAATAGGAGGTGTCGCGAAATATCTTACACTTGTGGAAAAAGGGCAATCTTCATTGCAAGTAGTAAGCCAGGTTTGTTTTGATGGACCACTTTTTAGAGAATTTGATGAGCTATATTCATCGTTATTTGAAAATCATTCTCGTCATATTAACGTGGTAAAGGCACTTTCTGAAAAGACTGCTGGATTAACGAAAACCCAAATTTGTGAAGTAACGGGAATTTCTTCCGGTGGCGGTATTAATACTATTTTGGATGAGCTTGAGGCATCTGGTTTTATTGCTCCTATTAGTGCTTTTGGTAAAAAGAAAAAGGACACGGGATTTAGACTCGTGGATGAATATTCTCTTTTTTATTTAAAGTGGATAGCCCAAGCCAAAAGTTTGGATCTACGCGGTGTTGACGAGAATTTTTGGTTAAAGATGGGTAATACACCCGCAGGGCGCGCTTGGGCTGGATATGCCTTTGAGGGACTGTGCATGAAACATATACGAAAAATTAAAGAGGCTTTAGGAATCGGAGGGGTCTCGACATATGAATCTGAGTGGGTTTATAGACCAGTAAAGAATAGCGCCGAGAGGGGAGTGCAGATTGATTTGCTAATAGATCGAGCAGACAATTGCATTAATCTGTGCGAAATTAAGTACTCGAGCGATGAATTTGTTATTGATAAAGACTATGCGGCAGAACTTCGGGCCAAAAAAAATGTTTTTATTGAAAAAACGAACTCAAAAAAAAGTGTTTTTCTAACTCTTATTACGACCTTTGGAGTGAAAGATAATGCAGCGGAAATGGGTGTTGTAGATGTGGAAATCACAATGAATGATTTATTCGGGCTGAAGTGATTTTTGCGCTTGAACACTTTTTTGGGCTCCGTCCCAATGGTGTCAACTTAAGGTAACTTAATAGTTGTGAAAGGGGTCGCGAAATGAAAGGGGCCGTGCCCTGCGATGTGCGATTTTGCGAATCGCACATCGCAGCTCAGGCCCTTTTCACTCCCTACATGCTTGAGATCTGGCTGGATAAAGCATGCGGCTATTCAGCCAGATCTTGTTTGCAAATTGACATCTGGCTGGATATGCTGAATCCATATCCAGCCAGATCTGAGGGAGGAAAAATGTCAAAGGTGTCCATACCATGTCGTGAGAGCGAAGTAGCCATTTTAAGCAAGATGTGGAAATCTAAGGAAGCTGAATTTCTTGGCATTATTCTCTCCTCCGTTTTTGCACGGGCTTTAC
>CAWGYH010000003.1:0-432139 GCA_963826935.1 uncultured Chlamydiales bacterium
CACATAATGTAATTGCGCTTATATGTGGCGGCCAAAATGAGGCATAAGGTTCTCGTTGAAACGCCTGCGGCGCAATGCTGAGCTAGCAAAAGTGGGTTGCTCCAAACTAAGGCTTGATTTTGCCGACGGAGTAGTACATGACCCTCCTGCGGCTAAGCATTTAGCTTAGCTCGTTTAACCACGGAGTCAACCCATGTCCCACCATATCGGATTAGATGTTTCTTTGAAAACAGTTTCAATTTGCATCATTGATAAAGACGGAAAAATAGCTCACGAAACATGTGTAGCAACAGATCCTCAAGTCATTGTAGAGGCAATAACACAAACAAACCTGCCTATAGAAAAAGCTGCCTTAGAAAGTGGCGGTATAAGCCATTGGCTCATCTCAGAGCTTGTAAAACTGGGACTTCCAGTTGTCTGTATCGATGCTCGAATAATGTCGGCAGCGATCTCCATGAAAACCAATAAAACGGATAAAAATGATGCTCGTGAGATAGCCTTTGCACTGCGTGCAGGCTACTATAAGGAAATTTACCATAAGCCTAAGAGTCTTATCGCCGCTGGAACTCTCTTAACAACACGTCGTTTGTTAGTTCAACAACGAACAAAAATAATCAACTGTATCAGAGGGCTTTTGAAGCTTCATGGAAAGCTTCAATTAGGCTCCAGTAGCAGTAGTGGAAAATTTCGAACTTCGGTTCTGGAAGCATTAAAATCGCTTGATCAAGACGTTCATGATGGCATTATGGGCCTTCTTGAAACATATGAAACGACAAATCAGCAAATCATCAGCCTCGAAAGTAAAATTGAGGTCATGGCAAGCGGAAATGAGAATGTTTTACTGCTGCAAACCATTCCTGGAGTTGGTTTAATGACTGCGATCACGTTTGTCCTTGAAGTTGGTGATCCCAAACGATTTAAAAACTCCCGTGCTGTTGGTGCCTTTTTCGGGATGACACCAACACAATACAGCTCTGGAGATACACAAAAGCAAGGATCTATTTCTAAATCAGGTTCTAGAGAGATGCGCTCCCTGCTATCAGATGCCGCTATGTGTATAATGTATATCTGTAAAACTTGGAGTCGCCTCAAAGTATTTGGCCTAAAAATACGAAAAAAACATGGTCATAAGAAGGCTGTAGTGGCGTTAGGTCGAAAGTTAGCAGTAGTCATGCACACGATGTTGGTAGAGCAAAAGCAGTTTAACCCAGGTAGCGTTGAACAAAAAGAAATTTTGAAACTCACGGCTGAAGATCAGCGCGAAAAGAAAGCCTCAAAAAAGAAAAGCAAAAAGGCTGATGGATGATGGGAGGCACATTTTTATAGTTTAAATCATGTAAAGTAACTCTTAGTGAAGTTGAGTTTGAAGCGAAGTGAGGCCGTTTTGGAGTTGGTACTTGCCTGCGGGCAAGACACCGTGTCGCACATTGGCCCACTTCGTTTCTTTTCGGACAGTATTGTGGGGCTGAAGACATAGCTTTTAGCTTACCTCTTCGATAAAAGACCCCGAAGAGAACCATGGCCTACGACCTAAGCTTTTACATCATGAAAACGACCAAAATGTCGCAAAATTAAAAATATGTTACAGTAAAGAAGCAAAAAGGACACCACTCCTATACGCTAAACCGAGAGGCGAAGAGTATACGGATGTTGGTTTTCTTATTTGGGGGGCTTTGCCCCCCAATCCCCCCAGCAGAAAGGAACACCACCCCTACCGCACACCTCAAGGTTCTTAGTGCCGGATAGATGGTTTTAACCCCGCCCAGCCTTACATAGCCAACATTAGCTATTGAACTAATCAAAATAATCGATTATTCGTAAGACATAAGCAAAAAAAGTATTGAGTTTCGAATTAGGGTAAAGACGACAGTAGTTGATGCTAGCCTATCTAGGCGAAGACGTCGTATCGCACAGTATCGTGCCTTGTCTCGCCCACTTCGTATATAACAACAATATGGGGCTGAAGAGCTTGACTCTTCTTCAAAAAGACCCCGAAGAGAACCATGACCAATACCTCTGCTTTTTAGCACTAACGTGTAAACCTAGACTGAATCAGATGGACGAGGAAATGAGAAACACTTGGCTGTTCCAGTTCACCATTTGAACCCAAATCTTTTTAGGAGGCTAAAGCCTCCTAAAACCCCTATGAAGGGTAAGGATAAGTAGATGTAACCCCCACACATCAGACCGTACACAAAACGCGCTTCGGCAGTGAATACGGTTCTTCTTGACAAAAAGCGCAATTAGAGAACTCCAGAACCTACGGTGTTGCGACCCATAACGTGACCGAAAAGCCAGCGAACAAGGTCTTACTAACTTATAAAGTCAGGCTCGCCATTACTTCGAGGTCTGGGTGGACTTTGATTGTGCTTGAGCATTATTCTGTAAAATTGACATACTGTCATTTTTCAATGGAGATAATGCATGGGTCCATGTCGAACAACCTATCCAGAGCTTGGCCGGAATCTTACAAAAAAAGATATAGAAGAAGATGTTATCCGAGTAAAGCCGCGTCGCGTCGAAATTAATCCAGACATTTATTATGTTGATAATAGTTATGGGTACAATGGCAATAATACTGAACGGTTAGAATGGCAAGCTGCCCGTCTTATAGCTGTTGCTGGAAATGTTTTAACAATAGTAAGAAACCATCCTGCTTTTTCGGATGAAACGGAAATAGCCTGGAATGATGATAAGGGGTGGACAACGTTAAGAGAGTTACAAGCTCATATTAGCAAAAATCCCACACCTGTGAAAATACCCCATCCCTACCAGGAAGATGGTTTGGTCAAAGAGGACTTCTGAATAAAATCACGGGGGATGTGGCGGGCAATAGCATTTCTTAATCTCGAGCTTGATCTTGATGGAACGCCCTTTCGGATAAACCATACTACATCATACCAATCTCTGCCTTTTACACGGTTTTTCCAGGCCCGATAGATCGTTGCATGAGGAATAGGAATTTCAAGCTATGCTGCTGCTTTTCCCCGGGGAAAAACAGCAGCATAGCTTGAAATTCCTGGGCCCGAGCGCAGTAATTTGGATCTGAAAAGAGCCAAATTTATGATTTTTGCTAAAGCTTAATGGAGATATTTTTAAAATAAGTCGCTTTTGAAATGCCAAGAACGTCTCCACATATATGGTTAAGCGGTTTTTTGAGTATTTTTTACTCTTCTCAATGTGGGGGATCAGAATCGTCGTCCCAGTGGGGAGAGTCTATATCTGCTACAGCAGGTGGATCCGGTCCCGTATCATAATGTTCGGGTTCTGGAAAGCCATCTGATGTATTTGGATTCAACTGACAGATGTCGTCGCAGTGCTCCTCGGGTGGTGGGTCAAATTCTGGGATTGTTATGGGCCATCCTATGCCTCTCAAGATACGTCTTATATGCTCAGGATGTGTTACAAAGGTGATGATCTTTATCTTCTTACCGCAATTTGCACATATTAATGGATCTACCTCGTAAATGCGCGCTATAAGTTGGGCCCATCCCTTAGAGGCCTTCGTGACCTTCTCATCAGTTTCCTGCCTAGTTTTGGAGGCAGCATCGAGCCGCTTTTGTGCGTTAGCGGCAACTTGATTACGTAATGGTGATGAAGGTGCGAAAACGCCGTGATAATGCCTTCTGTGACGTCTGGGATATGGTATGAAGTGAGATATGCGTTCTATAAACTCTACTGGTTCTAATTGGATAAAACTTTTGCCTGTGTGGCATAGTTTCGGAAGACGGTAGTTTATCCAGGGGCCATTAAAGCGAATGTTTTCGCTTTTGAAGGGTGGGCGCGCGCAGTATCTTATTAAGCGCTCTAAGGCGTCTTTGTCATAAGCCGGGATTTTTACTGTAGCATCTAAGGAAAAACCGGAATTCTCGTGTGTGAGCTGCTTTTGCATTTCCTCTTTATCGAAGAATTGTCGTTTGCAAAAGTATTTGAGCACTCGTTTCTGAATGGCTTCTTGCGTGTCAGTAATATCATCTTGGGTAAGGGCGGCTTCGTGAAACTGCAGGCCATCTTCTGGGCTGAAAATGCCATCTGCTACAATCAGGTGAAAGTGGGGATGGTAATTTAGCGTATTGCCGAAGTGTTGTATGAAGCTTATGGCGCCGATATGAGAGTTTTTGACAGCAGGGCTACATGCAATAAGCCTTTTGCGAATCTCGTCTACGACTATTTTGAGAACTGTTTGGAGGATTTTGTGGTTTTCTAGGTAACAGCGTATTCTCCTGGGAAAGCTCATCACGAACTGCCTAAAGGGAAGCCGGGGCAGCACGCTCTCTACCAGGTGTGCGGCAGATTCTACCATGGCACGTTGGTTGCAGCTTGGGCAAACCCCTCTCGCCTTACAGGAATACGCTATGAAAAAGTCCTTGTTACAGCCTTCGCAGTGGGCACAGGCAAAGCCTTTGGCTAGAATCCCGCAGCCGAGATATTTCTGAAAGGCTTTGCAGATATAATTTGGGACTTCTGTTTCGCTTCTACATCGCTCCCGGTGCCAGGTGGTGTAATGCTTTTTGACAAGTTCGTAAAGGGGTGTTTTTTCCGACCTTCGAGGGCGATATACAGCTTGAGAAAGTTTCGGGCAGCTAAGTGATACCATCGTAGCCACTGGTTAAGAAAATAATAAATACCAGGATGAACGATGAGGCAGATTTTTGCGAATAAAATTTTTATGGGGCTACCAGGGCCTTAGATTCTTCATAGAGTAGCGAGTGGTATTTTTGGTTTTTGAGACTGCCTGACACTCTTTAGAATCGTAGTCCCCGGCTCATTTTACTGAAATATCTTTTTGATTAGGGTTGCTAATGTCGATATAACTTGGTTAACGGCCCTCGTTTGAACACCTATGTCCATCCAGGTATTTTTTCCCTTAAGGCGCTCAATCCACGCCGCTTCCGGAGCATAATTATCTGGCACCGGCATAAGTTGACGTAGATTATTAACGGTCGTTTCCAAGTTAGTCAGATCTACTTTAAGATCCTCATTTGACATGTAACCATGATTCCAATCATCACTTATTCCCAAGAGCGTTCTATTTAGAGCGTCCCTATGTGGCATCATAATAACCTTTTCTTTTTTTCAAATAACTATATACTATATTCTCATATCTGTCAAGCGGCCTAATGAAACGTGAAAGGGGCTGGCCCAAGGGGGTTGATTTAAGCCCTTTTTCAACCGTACGTTATGCTGCAAGATTTGTCCTTTTGAGCGAAGCTCTTTGGAGTGACTCGATTTATCGAGTCTCTTCGTAGGCCGATTCATCGGCCGGGCCAAAATAGTGCTATTGTGATGCGGCCGATGAATCGGCCTACGAAAAGACCCACTAAAGTGGGTCACTCCAAAGAGCTAAAGCTCAAGGACAAATTTTACATAAAGGATATTCTTTGAAAAAGGGCTTAAATCAACACCCTGGGCCGGCCCCTTTTGCTCTCATCTAAAAATATAGGTATTAAATAAGGTTGCTAATTAAGCCTTCTCATACTCGTCATGACGGCGCCACCAATACCCTGCTTCATTGCGCCCTTTTGGGGCACGGTCGAGCCACTGGTATGCTCCCCAAAGGGCGTCGAGGCCTCGGGCGTAGGTAGAATAGGTGTGGTAGACGATACCATCCTCAAGTATAAAGGCGCTCATGCCGGGTCTTTCGCGTATGAATGTAGCAAGGTCGGTTCCTGCCATGGCTGCGATATTTTCTATAAGCTTCTCATCCTCACGTGATTGCTTGCTTTCTATTGCCCCAGCTTCCTTCTTGTAGTTGTACTCGACGGTTCCTTCTGCCTGAGCTTCCTCGGTAATCGAGGCGGTAAAGTCATAGTTAAAATCGCTTCCGTGAGAGGATGCCCAGGGAAAGGTCCACCCCATGCGCTTTTTATAGTCTTGCAGTTTAGTAAGCTCCCCTCTCGAGACTGCCCAAAGCATCACGTCATGGTTAGCAAGGTGCTTCCAGATGCCGTTAAAGCCATCTGCGATCGATGAGCAGGATGGGCAACCGGCGGTATAATCTGGCCCAAACATAAAATGGTAGATAAGAAGCTGCGAACGGCCTCGAAATAGGTCTAAAAGCGTTGAGCTTCCTTCATCTGTATCAAATTTATACTTCTTGTCGATTCGCACCCAAGGAAGTTCCTGGCGCTGCCGAGCAAGTTCGTCGCTTTTTTTGGTAAGCTCTTTCTCTGCTTCAAGAAGCTTTTTTCGTGCTGCTAGCCACTCTTCGCGAGTAGCCGTCTTATGTTTTGTCATCGTCTTCTCCTTTTGAATGTACAACAAACCAGCTATTCCCACTGCAGCCGCACCGACTATGCATATAGGACACACCATACATTTCCTCTTTAGGTTTTTTGAATTACTGCAAGTGTCATTGGCACTCTTTTCTTGCAAAAAGCCAGGTATAATTTTGCCCCTCTTGTTTAGGAAGAGGATTTGGATAATCAATGGTAAGACAGGTTGCTTCAATATGAATGGTGCGAAAATCCCGGCCCATCTTTGCAGCAACATTCTTGCTTTCCTCTTCATCCTCTTTTGAAAATGGCCCGTCATATATGAACGTTAAGCCTATCTTATTATCATCCCAGGCAGCCTCCACAACGCGCAAATTGGGGCTAATAGTGCCGACAAGTGCTTCCTGGCCAGATAGTATAATATCTATCCTCTTTTGATTTTCTGGGGTGATTTCACGAGCCATTTTTACCAACCGGTTCTTTTCGTTTATAGACACACCTGCCAGGGCAGTCAATAGGTAGTGGAGCATCTTTCTGCATGCAATGTAGTTCGTACATGTCGTCAGGCATTTGAGAAATCACTTCTGTTTCTATACAGCTCACCTCTTCCTGCTCCTCCTCAGTAAATTCCCCATCGAAAACGAAATAGAGATGTATAGTTTCTTCATCCCAATCCACATATACTGCTCGCATGTTCGGAGTAATCTCCCCTAAAAGAGCGCCCCAAAGGCTTATCAAAATACGTTGTTCGCGTGCGGATCTTCTTTCTTTTAGCATATTAGAATTTTTCCTTTCTCTTGTACACGCACCTACCGGAATCCTCTAAGGGTGCAGGATAGTCACATCGTACGCATTTGACATCGATTTCGCTATCAAAAAAATCGGCACTGACTTCTGACCCTAGGCATTGAACTTTTTCTTCCTCTTCCTCAGTAAATGCTCCATCGAAAATGAAGGAGAGCTCGAGCAACTCGCCATCTCTAACAAACACTGCTCGCATTTTTGGAGTAACATTGCCTAAAAGCACTCCCCAAAGGCTCATTAAAATACTTTGTTCGCGCGATGTTCTTCTTGATTTTTGCATTTTTTTATCTCCTCGCACTCCTTAAGGAATTTCCGGAGAGGCGGGAACAATATGGGCGCCTCCGTTTTTATCATAATGAATGGTGCCACGCGTTGTAGATTTAAATTGTTTAGTTTCTAAATCGAAAAACTCCCCTATATGCTCCTTAAAATCAACTACTTCCTTGTATCCCTGCCCTTGTTTAAAAGACACTTTGGGAGCTCCCTTACCAGCATGTTCTTGCAATAAGCGCTCAGGTGAGGAATGCTTAAGGACACTCGGCTGCAACTGTTCGCCCAACTTGGGATTATAATTCCTGTGTCCGACGACATGTTTGCCCTGTTTGTCTGCCTGGATTGTAGCGGCCTTAAAAAACTGCTCTCGTTGAATTGACGCTTCTCTAGCAAGCCTTTCCAAAATAATCCTGTTTTCTCCAGATGCAGCCATTGTTTCTAAAGTACAGAGCGCATTTGCCCGCCTGAGGTGCTGGTATTTTTTTATAACCTGAATCGTTGCACCTGGAATTATTACTTCAAGACCATAAAGACCATTTTATGATGGATTCTGGCAGCCTGTTCCAAAAATGAAAGCTCCGTAGGATCAGTCAACCAGTATTTTACTTCGCTGCATAATTCTGCAAGATGTGAAGGAATCATGTAAGGTTTAATACCTATACAAGTTGTCTCTTTTCGATACTCTCCCGCCCATTCCCATACGTTGCCGTACATTTCTTTATGAATTTTCTTTAGTGTAGTCGGTTCAAACCATTTCAGAGGGCTATGTACGGGTTTGCTTAAATATTTTTTTTGGGCTGCTGCAATATTTTCAGCTTCTGCACGATTAAGATCTTTTTGGGTTTGTATCCAAGTAAGTTTGAGACCACTGTAGTCATGAATTGGGGTCGCGCCTTCAGCGTATTCGAATTGAATTGTCATGGGTATAACCTTCCTTATTCCTGCCAAAGTTTACTGCCGCCAGATCGCAATAACTCATTTTCTTCGTCCCTGATGAGTTCTTGAACAAGTTTTACATCAGGTTCTTGTTCTTCTAAACTCATGGTGCCACGGAGATAGCGGACATTATTTTCAGCTACATGCCGGGCTTGCTTTTGGCGTATCACATCAATGGGTTCCATAAGCAAAGGGACAATAATGACTTCGCAAGAAAGTGCCTTAAGGATTTTCTGCAATGTCGACAAATTAGGGGCTCTTTTGGAGCCTTCAATGCGCGAAACTGTAGACTGAGGTACTAAAGCTCGCCTTGCGAGAGCTTTTTGCGACATCCCTAGCTGATTTCGAATCATAGCAATAATTTCGCCTACCGAAAGGCCCCTACTAGATATTTTTAGTTTATGAGCATCAGTAATGATTTCATCAAGAATAAGCTTCTCAGATTTTGAAGATTTTTTCATCGCCCCCTCATTTTTTGTGGAAAATTTACCTTTTATGCTATAGCATTTCTCCTTTCTTATGCCTAATATAACATATATTCGCAACAAATTTATGCCTTTTATGCTATATTTCTAGGGTCGTGAGAAAATAATAGCACAACCCATGGCATATTCCCAACCAGCCTCTTTCGGAAGAGAGAATATTGAAATGGTGTAAATCTCGAGACCCTGGCCCCCTTTATTGGGTGTTTTGTTTTAATTATTTTGGTGTTTTACACATCTTTTTCATTATTGCCTTCACAATCACTGCTAAAGGCTCTTTACTCGTATCACATTCAAGGTCGTAGAGTATTTCTGTGTGCACTTTAACGTGCTGAGCTCTTGCAGAGCCAATCATTCGGTTGCCTCGAGTTTTTTCTCGTTCTTCAAGAATTGCAAGTGGCGTTTTTATTCCTACCCACAGCACCTTGTACTCTTTCAAAGTCTCTTTCCATACGTTCACTTCAGCGCTTCCAAATGCAACATCGTCTATGATAATATAATGTCCCATCCTCGCAAGCGTGAGCACAATCTCTTTGAGAGTTTGGCTTATTTTCTTTGCAAAAGGTCCCATCTGAATTTCATGAATCAGATGGCCGGTTTCATCGACTGCTTCAAGCCAGCTAAAACCTTCAGGGGCTATTCTACCCTCCCAGTTGTTTAACTTTTCGGGCATCATTCCGATGACACGATCGAGTCCAATATGAAGAAATGGCGACTCAAGTTTTGCCTGTAAGGCCTTCGCG
This sequence comes from uncultured Chlamydiales bacterium, assembly GCA_963826935.1. Lineage (GTDB taxonomy): Bacteria > Chlamydiota > Chlamydiia > Chlamydiales > FEN-1388 > SZAS-7. Next base: position 9,454 of record CAWGYH010000003.1, read on the forward strand.
AGTGTGGTTTTGCCTGAACTTGATGGGCCATTGAGATAGATGATTTGAATGGAAGATTTCATTGACCAGTACACCTAGTAGAACACTAAATTAGTTGATTTACATAATTTTTAAAGCTTCGCTTGGGAAAAAATAGTAGCACAACCCATGGCATATTCCCAACCTGTGTTGTCTTCGATGCCCCACCAAGCGGAGAGTATCGCGTGGGCAATGGCCCATTCACGGATACGCTCTTTTTCAAAGCCCAATCGTTCTGATAAGATAGCGATACGCCTAACAGTCAGCCTTTGTATTTCTTTGCAGTTGCTTAGATCGCCCCATGGATTGACGAGTAATGGCCCTACTTCATACGCTGGAGGCCCTATTACGCCTTTTGGGTCTATTACCAACCAGCCTCTTTCGGAAGAGAGAATATTGAAATGGTGTAAATCGCCATGTATGAGCATCGGCGTGTACTCTTCAGAAAAAAAGTCCCTCACAGTCCTTTCAGCGCGTTCAACCAATTTTTTCTCTAGCGGTCCTGTACCACCATCAAAGAACTCTCGTAGTTTATCAAAGCCTTTAAACCAATCTGACAGCTGGATGAGAGCGCTATTTGATGTTGTGGGCTTCCATAGCTTGAGCATTACATCTGCTGCGAGGTGTGTAGCCTCTTCATCGTCTTTTAGCGCAGATAACATTTTACCGGGCCTAACACGCTCCAACAGGAACATGCCTTGCTCAGGGTCTGCATCGAGCAAGATAACAGCACCCTGGCCGTTGAAGAGGTCTAATGCTGCCATCTCGCTTGTAAGTTCTGGACTGGGAACGCCGATCTTAAGCACAACATCTTCAAGTTGGTTTGAGTGTATGGGTGAAGGACGCTTGGCAAAAGCGACGTAGTTGTATGAAAGATTAGGCACGGTTTGAATGTCTTTTAAGCCCCAGCGGTGCCTTGCAGCATCTATCAGGCGGGGCAAGGAGTCCAACCATGCGCGGCCCTTTTCGCCAAAGACTCCTTGAATGGTTTTAATGAAGTTGCTTGAGAGGTTCATTGCGGTTTATTCTGTGTAAGGTCTTTTCGTAGAAAATGCTGGATTTGTTTTTTTAGCGGTTCAGTCAGAAGTTGCTGTTTGAAGTACATCATGTGAGCGTTCTTTGTCCATGCCGAATAAAGTAAAAATCCTTTTTATGAATCATCTATTCCCAGCCACTTTCGGAATAAAAATTATCCTCGGCAATGGCTTTCAAAGCAATCTTAATATAATCGATAGTATTAGAGGGGAGTTCACCCAAAGGAAAGTAATTGAGCCCTGCGCATTTCTCAGGTTCACGGTTGGTAATATCACCTTGCCATTCAGTGCATTCAAAAAATATATCAACATTAAGTCTGTCTGTTTTTCTATGCATTACATGAGCTGCTTTTAGGGAGTCGAGTTCAAGATGAATGCCGGCCTCTTCGTAGGCTTCTCGGATCAGTGCTGTTGTTGCCGATTCACCCTCTTCCACATGGCCAGATACCAGACCATAAAAATTGTCGCAATAACCTGTGTTTTTTCGAAGATGCAACAGAACATTCTCTCCTTTGCGCAATACCAGGTAAGCATTGACATTAGCACCAGGACGAGTCTTTTTTGAGAGAGGTAACAGCTTGTCAAATACACTTTCAGCGATCGTTTCAACTACCATCTTGTACCTTCTTCTCTTTTTACTTTGGCTAAACATTATGGATAAGAATGTCGTAAAAAGGCAATATTTACCTACATCACTATCCATTAATGCAGGACAAGGGATATATGATTTTTTTATTTTGTATTTGCTCATACACAAAACCTACCCAATTAAGTGAAGTCGGTAGGTTTTGATGAATATGCCTTTGATCGGGGGTTCCGTATCGTATTGTGTTACACAAGTACCCACTTGGTTTATTTGGGTGTGAGAACTATAACTTAGGTTGGTGCAGGGTTTTTTTCGGGGAACTGTGTACGGCCTTTCCCGAGGTTATCGCAAAAGTTCATCAACTGTTCAGAAGAGAAGGCAGCAAGTTTTATGCGCAATAGACTGGAGAGTTGGTCTTCGTCGATGCCCAAAATTTCTGCAGCTTGTTGATGCGTGAGGCCTCTTTGTCTGATTTTGCGTTCGATTTCCATTGCCATTTCAGTTTTTCCTAGTTCTTCGTTATAGCTGTTGATTTCGGATGTGGTTTTATTGAGCGTCATTTTCAATCTCCTTGCAGTATTTTACTCTACGTTCAACCTATCTTACCATATGAGGCAGTTGTCCAGAAATTCCGGACAACTGCTTTTTCTATTAATTCATCTAAAGGCCCATTAGGTCGAATGTAGGGCATTAGTGTTTGAAAGGGGATTGTAATTGAATAGGGGCCATCGGCCCATCCGCCCACATGGTAGGGTCGAAATATGATTGTGAGGCCATTTTTCGATAAAGTGAAAACGTGGAGATCTTCTGGCTTAAATTCAGGGAAAAGGTCATCAGTGTATCCAATTTTTTCTGTTTTTAAGGTGCTTGTGCAATAATCAACGATAAAATCAGCAAAATTCTTATCGGGAGAAAATAAATCCTTAAGAGTCACTTCATGCAACTCTTTTTCATCTCGGCGATAGTTGTATGCAGAGTAACGAGTTCTTCCATGGGGCAATCCGGAATATTCGTGAAGTTCTCCAAAAACACTTACTAATCGTGGTGAGGCGTAGGTGGGCGTGAGAATATAGGAGACTTGTCGCTTGTCAAAATCTATCGCTTTTGCTTCTTTATTAAATTCCTCTATTACCTGCTCTTCATCCGCAAATTCTCGTGTAAAATTATCAAATACTTCTTTGGCGTTAGCAGACAAACGTATATTGACCTCTGAAGAAATAAACTGTCGCTCTGAAAACGAGGATAGACTATGTTAATTTTTACTTTTAGCCTTCTATTGACAGAAACATTATCTGCTTCTTTTGTAAATGGTATCTCAGTTAATAAGCCTTCGTAAGGGTCGCGCTCGCTGCTCCAAACGCGCTCTCTATGGGATTCTGTGCATTGAGCAAAGGAAACAAGGAGAAGGGTTGACGCGAAGATGGAACGACATGTGCTTAGAATAGATGTCATTATTACCGTTTTATTTTTTGTAGTGATTACAGGCTTTCATTATACCTGCAGCAAATTTTAATACAATATCGATGTCTTCTGAATATTCAAAGAAAAATCTAGCAAATTCCGCAGGGTTTTTAACATGGCTTACAGCACTTTATGGGGAAGGTCAAGCCTGGGGTGACTTATTGACTAACTGACTCTTTGCAACCTCTGTTTTTCGATAAATCGCTACATAGTGGGATTGGCGTTTTGAAATGGAGCCTCATCTATGGAATCGTTTATTGGCAAAAGGCTTCCTAACGAAACTTCTTTTTTTTCTATAAGGTCTAGGGCTTTTTTCTGAGCATCCTCGCCGGGTGAAACGATTATATTAGGCGTAATACCTATGCCCTCCCAATTTTTTCTATTTTCTAAATTAATGGTCATTCCAGTTGGGATGCAAACGTCTAAACGTTTGAGCACACCTTCACGGTCTAGATATTCGCCACAATTGGGAAAAGTTCCGGGATTTGACCCCCCTTTTGTCCTCTCATCGCCTATAACGGTTGCACGTTGCGCTATTTGCATGTCATTTGTGAACTTTTCCGCTGCAGAAAATGTATCTTTACTAGTCAGGATGTATACAGGGATGTTCTCCAGGAGTCGATTTTTTACAGGAAGTTCTGCTTCAGACAGTGTTTTGAATTCATTTAACCCACCAATTGTGTTTTGAACGGAGCTGAGTGGAACATCCGGTTTCATAAAGTAGCTGCATAAAAGCTGGGCAGCCTCAGGGTATCCTCCGTTATTTTGCCTTAAATCAATAATGACTTGTTTCACGTTGTCGTCTTTCAGTTTTTGGATTGTATCGTGATATTCTTTGGTTCTAGCTTCTCCTCCCTCCTCAACTGTTGCCTGATCCGCACCGATCTTCACAGGGCCAAAACCACGCAAATGAATCAGTCCAACATGGTCGGTATTGGGCAATATTCCAGAGGTCATCGTATAGTTGTCCGCCTCTTTTGCTTCGCTGACCGTTTGAAAACGCAGGCGTAGGTGTTTATCCTGGAAAATAGCGTAGAGATCTTTATTAACTTTTTCTTTAAATTCATCTGGATCTTTACACTTTTTATAAACCTCTAGATTTTCTCTTAGATGTTCAATCCACTTAACTACTACAGGAAAAGAAGGGTAGTGGCTGAATAAGCTTCCAGTGATATCATTGATGATTTCCCCAATTGTATCGGCATTGAAAACCTGTGGCAATGGGGGGCGAACTGTTTCGAGGTCCGCTTGTTTGGCGAGAACTATTGCGCATGTGACATCAAGGGACGAAGCCTTTTCAAAGGTTTTGCTTAAAACGGTGACAATTTTTCCTACGGCAGATGGTTCGATCTGATCAGAAGAGGTGATATGTGTAATGCCCCTTTGGCTTAAATTTTGTTTTACTTCATCTAAAGACGAATAGGGGCCATGAGCCTGAAGCGAGTCAAAAACTTGTTTTGCAGAGAGGATATCCCTATGGGGGGAGAGTACAGTATAGGAGGTGTTTCCGATAGTTATGCAGTCTTCGGATGGTGCGGCCTCTTTTTTTTGAAAAAATAGATCGTGTGCGCCGCTCTCATCCGAATAGGATAGTTTAAAGGAATCAATAGACATCGTTAGTTCCTCTACGTATTGTGCAGTATACCTTGCTTGGCTGAATGCTCATAGCTATTATGGTTTTTGGGGCTGTTGTTTTTTTGCTATTTTGTCGATTTTGTCGCTTTGAGAGGTTGGTGTGGTTGTAACTTTTCTTCCAGCTATTTCCCCTTTCTGTAGAGCTTTCTCTGCTTCCTGTTGAGCAAGCAGGTTAGCTTGCAGCCGCTTTTTTTGGTCTATTTTTTTGGTTTCTTCAATTGGATCTACCATCGAAGTACTCCCGTGTAACTTGTTTTGCTGTTTAGCTCTCTGGCCTAGGGCGCCTTATCTAATAGTTCTATGCCCCAGTCCTCTAAAAGTAATTATATATTAAAGTAAGATAATTGTGAATTAAAAGGGGCCAGCCCCCTTCACGACAATTGCCTGCCCATATTCAGTACGTTCCCTAGCAAAACTAGTGTGCCGATGTGGGATAATCTAGTTCTTACTTGTATATTATTTCGAAAAACAACATAATATGGATATGAGAACTATAAAAGACTACATCCTCTCTCAGCTGGCAGATGGCAAATACTTCTTTTCCAAGGAGGAAGTTTTGTCGGTTTTGGGACTTAACCAGAATCAATTTAGGCTTCAAATATTCAGATTGTATCAGAAGCAAGTGGTCAAGAACTTGGGACACGGCTTTTTTATGATTATTCCTCCTGAATACTATCATCTTGGGTCTTTGCCACCTCATTGGATTGTTGACCCCCTAATGAACTATCTCCATCATGAGTATTACATTGGTCTTTTAAGTGCAGCGTCACTCTATGGCGCGACCCAGCAGCAGCCCATGACCTTTCAAGTGATTACCAATCAGCAAATGAGGCCCATCAAGTTGGAGCGGGGAGGCATTGATTTTCATTGTTACAAGGACTGCTCAATCGCCCGTAAAGAGCAAATTACCGCCCCTACAGGTTACGCCAAAATTTCTACCAGAGAACAGACTCTTGTGGACCTTGTACGTTTTCATGCTGTTTGCGGCTATTTAAGCAACGTTGCAAGCATTATCCGAGATTTGGGTGAAAGTTGTAAGGCAGATGCTTTAGCTTTGATAGTCGAATCGGAAAAAATGAAATCCGTCCTCCAGCGGTTGGGCTATATTTTAGAGTTGGTAGGATATTCTGATTTAGCCATGATAGTTGAACACCACTTGAGTAAACAACGAGTTTATGAAACCCTTCTCAGGCCAGATTTTCATGTAAAAGAAGGGAAGCGCATTCACCGCTGGAAGTTACTTTTAAACGATACATTGGAGATTGACGAATGATACCGCGAAGCTATATTCAGGAATGGTCTAAAACAGTCCCCTGGCAAGAACCAAGACAAGTTGAGCAAGACCTGATCATTACAAATGCTTTATTAAAACTCTATGGGCACCCTCATTTGTGTGTGTCGCTCGCTTTCCGTGGTGGTACAGCTTTAAACAAACTGTTCTTTAACCCACCCACAAGATATTCGGAAGACATTGACCTGGTTCAAACAACGGCGGAACCGATTGGGCTAACCTTAGACGCCATCCGAGAGGTGTTGGACACATGGCTAGGAGAGCCAAGAAGAAATTTTTCCAATGGCAGAGTCACTTTGGTATATCGTGTATTAAGTGACGAAGGGTTCCCGTTAAAGCTTAAAGTCGAGATTAATAGCCGCGAACATTTTTCTGTGTTGGGATTTCAAGACTATCCCTTTACATGTAGTTCCTCTTGGGCCGCTGGGACGGTTACGATTCGAACCTTCAAAATCGAAGAGTTGTTAGGCACCAAGATGCGCGCCCTTTACCAGCGGCGCAAGGGACGGGATTTGTATGATTTGTACGTGGCGCTCAAGACTTTATATCAGCTAGACAAACAGCTCATCTTGCATTGCTTTAACAAGTATATCGCCTTCGAAGAAAATTGCATTTCTAAAACGCACTTTCTAGAAAACATGGCCCTTAAGCTGCAAAACAAGGAATTTCGGGAAGATATTGTGCCACTTCTCCCTCGTCAAAATGAACCATTTGTGGCAGAGGTCGCTTATCAACATGTTCGAGAGCATTTGCTGGACTATTTGTAAAAGATGCCGAAGTTGCGATGTGCGATTTTTGCGAATAGCACATCTCAGCCTCAGCACTTTTTACAGATTTAGATTACGCAATCGGCTAAGAAATGATGATTTTCCGGAATGTCGTTGTTTTAAGGCATTAAATTTTAATAGAAAATTGTTATAGTCCCCACGTGCAGCAAGATCGCGGAGGTCAATGAGCAATTCTATCGCTTTATTATAACTCGAGACCTTTTTCTCTGAAGCGAGAGATTCGATCTGATTCCACACTATGGACTCTTTGCCTGTAAGTTCATTCAGCCGTTTTTCCCGAGCAAGGCTTTGTACTCTTTGCCGCTCAGCTTGTTCTGCTGCAGCCTTTTCGGCCTCCATACGTTGTCGCTCCTGAGTTGTATGCTCAAATTCTTTTAAGAGCTCAGCGACTGTGCGCTGTTGTTTGGGCCTGCCCATTTTACTAGGTTGCTGCTGATTCCACATGTTATTAAAACGATGAGCCAATTTCATGGCAGCTATTTGATCACCTCTCATACAATCCTCTAGAATGTCTGCAAGCAGATTTTCTTTCTCGCTTATGGGCAGAGTAGCTAGCCAGGCTAGAAGATCAGGCTTACTAAGTGCGGTTTCTTCTAGGGAGGGGCTTATTTTTGACGCGGCATCGATTAGATCAGTGTCAATACGGAAGAATTCTGAGAAGTTGATAAGTGCTGGGCTTAATTGCGCAAGACCTGGGGGCACGGGTGGTTCGAGTTCTTCCTCATCATATTCCTCATTATGCAGATTGGAGAGCCATCCAAGGTATAAACAGCGAAAATCTCCTCGGCTTAACTCCGTCCGTAAGCTGAGAAAAGAAGAAAGGCGCAACTCTTCTTCCCATTCTCCACCATCTTCGCTCTCAGACACAAAGTTTAAAATGGTTTTATCATCGCTCAGGCGTGCTGAAACTGTATCGCCATTGCAATACATTTGGATGGTCGCTAAGTCTAAAAGCGATGAAGGGATCTTTAGCTTAAGAATATGGGTTCCCCAATTGGCATAGTAGAGAAATCCATCGAAATAGTGTTCCATCCATAAATTGACATCGCCTTTAAAATTTCCCCAAGCATATTCATTTGTGAAACTATTGGAAGTGATGTTGGCTCGTGAGGAAACGGCACGTAATTCTCTTATTTCTTTATCGGTAAGAGCACGATCAACGGCCTGAAATTCATAATATTGATATTCGCTCATATGCATCCGTATTGGAATTGCTAACTAGTTCTTTATAGCTTCTTTAATTTCATAATCATTATCCGGATAAGCTTCTCCAGTAATACAAGTAAAGCATCCATTGCCGACGAATGCTGATCCTGCCACCCATATTTCATTACCACAGTGGCATGTGACACCTTCTTTGTAATTCTGTAGTGCTTTCAGCAACCTTTGTCGTAATTCTTTTGGATTTTCTTTAGGGTTAAGCTTAACGGTTGATTTTACAAATTCGTCAATCGATATTGGAGTGAAACCTGTTTTCATAATAAGCATTCAAGGAATAGGAATTTCAAGCTATGCTGCTGCTTTTCCCCGGGGAAAAACAGCAGCATAGCTTGAAATTCCTGGGCCCGAGCGCAGTAATTTGGATCTGAAAAGAGCCAAATTTATGATTTTTGCTAAAGCTTAATGGAGATATTTTTAAAATAAGTCGCTTTTGAAATGCCAAGAACGTCTCCACATATATGGTTAAGCGGTTTTTTGAGTATTTTTTACTCTTCTCAATGTGGGGGATCAGAATCGTCGTCCCAGTGGGGAGAGTCTATATCTGCTACAGCAGGTGGATCCGGTCCCGTATCATAATGTTCGGGTTCTGGAAAGCCATCTGATGTATTTGGATTCAACTGACAGATGTCGTCGCAGTGCTCCTCGGGTGGTGGGTCAAATTCTGGGATTGTTATGGGCCATCCTATGCCTCTCAAGATACGTCTTATATGCTCAGGATGTGTTACAAAGGTGATGATCTTTATCTTCTTACCGCAATTTGCACATATTAATGGATCTACCTCGTAAATGCGCGCTATAAGTTGGGCCCATCCCTTAGAGGCCTTCGTGACCTTCTCATCAGTTTCCTGCCTAGTTTTGGAGGCAGCATCGAGCCGCTTTTGTGCGTTAGCGGCAACTTGATTACGTAATGGTGATGAAGGTGCGAAAACGCCGTGATAATGCCTTCTGTGACGTCTGGGATATGGTATGAAGTGAGATATGCGTTCTATAAACTCTACTGGTTCTAATTGGATAAAACTTTTGCCTGTGTGGCATAGTTTCGGAAGACGGTAGTTTATCCAGGGGCCATTAAAGCGAATGTTTTCGTTTTTGAAGGGTGGGCGCGCGCAGTATCTTATTAAGCGCTCTAAGGCGTCTTTGTCATAAGCCGGGATTTTTACTGTAGCATCTAAGGAAAAACCGGAATTCTCGTGTGTGAGCTGCTTTTGCATTTCCTCTTTATCGAAGAATTGTCGTTTGCAAAAGTATTTGAGCACTCGTTTCTGAATGGCTTCTTGCGTGTCAGTAATATCATCTTGGGTAAGGGCGGCTTCGTGAAACTGCAGGCCATCTTCTGGGCTGAAAATGCCATCTGCTACAATCAGGTGAAAGTGGGGATGGTAATTTAGCGTATTGCCGAAGTGTTGTATGAAGCTTATGGCGCCGATATGAGAGTTTTTGACAGCAGGGCTACATGCAATAAGCCTTTTGCGAATCTCGTCTACGACTATTTTGAGAACTGTTTGGAGGATTTTGTGGTTTTCTAGGTAACAGCGTATTCTCCTGGGAAAGCTCATCACGAACTGCCTAAAGGGAAGCCGGGGCAGCACGCTCTCTACCAGGTGTGCGGCAGATTCTACCATGGCACGTTGGTTGCAGCTTGGGCAAACCCCTCTCGCCTTACAGGAATACGCTATGAAAAAGTCCTTGTTACAGCCTTCGCAGTGGGCACAGGCAAAGCCTTTGGCTAGAATCCCGCAGCCGAGATATTTCTGAAAGGCTTTGCAGATATAATTTGGGACTTCTGTTTCGCTTCTACATCGCTCCCGGTGCCAGGTGGTGTAATGCTTTTTGACAAGTTCGTAAAGGGGTGTTTTTTCCGACCTTCGAGGGCGATATACAGCTTGAGAAAGTTTCGGGCAGCTAAGTGATACCATCGTAGCCACTGGTTAAGAAAATAATAAATACCAGGATGAACGATGAGGCAGATTTTTGCGAATAAAATTTTTATGGGGCTACCAGGGCCTTAGATTCTTCATAGAGTAGCGAGTGGTATTTTTGGTTTTTGAGACTGCCTGACACTCTTTAGAATCGTAGTCCCCGGCTCATTTTACTGAAATATCTTTTTGATTAGGGTTGCTAATGTCGATATAACTTGGTTAACGGCCCTCGTTTGAACACCTATGTCCATCCAGGTATTTTTTCCCTTAAGGCGCTCAATCCACGCCGCTTCCGGAGCATAATTATCTGGCACCGGCATAAGTTGACGTAGATTATTAACGGTCGTTTCCAAGTTAGTCAGATCTACTTTAAGATCCTCATTTGACATGTAACCATGATTCCAATCATCACTTATTCCCAAGAGCGTTCTATTTAGAGCGTCCCTATGTGGCATCATAATAACCTTGACCTTGTACACAAGCTTCTGCAAGATTCTCATCCTGAGGCCAATTCGCTAGGAAGTGATATGCAAGCGGTACTGTTTGCAAAAACGCTTATTGTGGCCCATACAAGTTTACAAGCCGTGGTGAAACGTACCGGTTGGACACCAAGTGCTATTGAGACCTTCTTTGAATGGCCCTTTTGTTCCATGACCCGTGTGGAAAATTACAAGTCGCTTCCTGTTACAGAAGTGCCTTTCAACGGCGTGGGCAAGGTGTTGATTCATGATGATATCATGATGGGCATCTATGTATCGCCTCATAGGGAGAAGATCCCACCTTATCTTCTTGCATACAGTATGCGCTCGCAAGAACTTGAGTGGGGACTACCTCTTGACCTTAAGACAGAAAAAACGCACCTTGGGCGCCTTGGAGAGCTTGTTACGCTTTTCATTGAGGACGATTTTGTTGTCAAAATCCTCGATCCCAAAACAGGCATGCTAGTAGCAGATGTCCACTTGCCAATAAAACGAAACACAAAATGTCTTCAAGTCTGCTTCGTAGAGCGCGGCTGGTGCTTCATGCGGTTACAGGATGAAACCGGGCGCTACAAAGTGGTTGCAGGGCCGCTTGTGGATGGCAAGTTACATCCTCAGCAAGAATGGAACCAAGAAGGCAATAATCCAATATTTCCCCTTGGTACACATGTTGGCTATTACATGGATAATAACACAGACATATGCCTTGTTGTGTTGGCCTCTAATGGCAAGAAGGTGAAATTTGAACAATGCTTTTCGGCAATAGTAAAAGGATCCATTTTGTATGGGGTAGAAATAACAGAAAATAGAATATCTATTCTTACAAAACGAAAACTTCTGGCAGGCCCTGAAATTGTTTCAAAGCCTGAGTTTATTGTGTCCCTCGCAGGTTATGATTATCCTCATATAGAGTGCGTCGCGGACAACGGAAACGTAGTGCTTTCTTCATCTTTCGTCAATAACAAAATAATTCTTGTAAACACTATTACCAGAAATGTCTGCTATGTTGATAACCCCCAACACAATTATGCAATAAATCCTGTATTAGGCGAGGTAATACTCTATCTATACGATAAGCCCACCAAAGTATCCCCAGCCGGCATTGCAAAACTTGATTTTTTACCTATGAAGAAGAAGCAAGCTTTAGATCTGCTCCAGGCCGCCTCGAATCTATCGAAAACCCGCTCGGCCTGCAGATCTATGTCGACTACGCCCATAAGCCTGAAGCGCTACGAAACGTCCTTGAAACCTTAAAAGAGCTAACGCGCGGCCGCATCATCACCGTCTTTGGCTGCGGCGGCGATCGAGATAAAGATAAGCGTGCTCTTATGGCACAGGTCTCTGAAGAGCTATCAGATGTTACCATCGTCACAAGCGACAACCCGCGCAGCGAAGATCCCAGAGCTATTATTAAAGATGTCCTATCAGGCTTTAAAAAGCCTCATAGCCACCAGATAGAGGTAGACCGCAAAAAGGCTATAAATATGGCAATACTTGAAGCGCAGCCTCAAGACATCATTTTAATTGCCGGTAAAGGCCATGAAGCGCAGCAGGTTTTTGCATCGCACAGCATCGACTTTGACGATAGACTCGTCGCAAAGGAGTGCATAGACCAGCTCTATCTTTCTACTACAGCTGATGTATCGTCTTGCCATTTTTTTAATAGCATGTTTTTTTGCAACATCCTGTTCAAGGCCAAAAGAAGAGCGCTTTTCTCGCCAGGCGATAAAACCCAGGCTGCTTCCTGTCGTAGTACTGGATCCGGGACATGGCGGGGCAAATGATGGCACTAAAATGGCCATCCCTCCCTATACTAAGGAAAAGAGCCTGGCGCTTCACACAGCCATAAAGGTGCGCGATCTTTTAGAGCAGTGGGGCTACAGGGTGCGCATGACCCGCACGCGCGATGTCTTTATACCGCTTGCCGAGCGCGTAACCTTCGCCGAAAAGGCGCATGGCCAGCTCTTTGTAAGCATCCACTACAACCACGCCCCTAATAAGCACGCTCATGGTATAGAAATATTTTATTTTGATAAAAATGCCTTTGCTAAGCGCTCAAAACAGCTTGCCGAGTCAATCTTAGCAACCATCTGCAGCTACACAAAAGCTGCCTCTCGCGGCTGCCACCCTGCAAGCTTTCACGTGCTGCGCGAAAACTCCACCATGCCGGCAGTACTCGTAGAGGGCGGCTTCTTCTCAAATGCCGCCGAAGCCAAAAGATTATCCGATCCCAACTACGTTCGCACCCAAGCTTTTGCCATCGCCCAAGGCATCGATGACTTCATTCATAAGTCGAAGATTTAATTGGTTAAGCTAGTGCTTCCCTCCACCTACTGAGAGCCTTATCAGCAGTAGGGCGATTTGCTGGCTTTACCAGGAGCATTTCAAAGAGGATTCGATCAAAGGCATCAACCTCATTTTTCTGATTTCTTGCAAGCATTGTCTTTTCGACCTCGTCCCTGTCCACATTGTAGCGAATTACAGCAAGTGCCATCGCTGCGGAAAAGATATCTGAGGGTTTATCGATAACAGGATTAATCCCATACAGTTCTGGGGCGGCATACCCGGGTGTTCCTGCGGGATCGCGTTGCTCAGTAGTGCGAGCCATGAGTCCAAAATCAGTAACAACAATCTCTTTTCCGTCTTTGCTTACTAGCATATTTTCTGGCTTTAAATCTCTATGCACCAAACCGAGCTTACCAATGTCTTCAAGATATTCGAGGAGCACAATTCCTGCACGGCGAAATACGTCTTCTCTCTCGGCTGGCTTCAGGTACCTAGTGAATTGCAACAAATCTCCCCCAGTATAGTTTTCGCAGAATATATTTTTATCAGTATAGGAATAAAGAGCTGGAATATGCCTTACCTTTTGAGTGTTCTGCTCATTCCAAAATTTCATCTCACGACGGAGAATTTCAAGCGACTCAGCTTCTTGAACCTTCTCTAAGTGCAAGTCTAAACAGGCAATGTCCTTGACAGCTGATACAGTACCTGCAATATTATATCTTTTAAAAGTACCTGCTTCCCCTGTCTCATCGATGTGTGCAAGGGCTACTTCAACTTCCCCTTTTTCATTCCGAAAAAAGACTTTTGTTAACCCGCTTGTCCCAATTGCCACGCGGATCTCAAAAGGCTCCTTACCATATTGTTCTTTGTATTTTTCGTAGTGTTGGGCAACTGCAGCATGTAAGTCTTCTTCCGGCACTCTAGAAAACAGCTTACTCAAAGCGCCTACTTGAATATCACGTGCAGACAGCTGGTTTCCAATCAGCTGCAGAGCCAGAAGTTTGTCATCAACTGATCCTTTCCACAAATCTTTTATGATAGAAGGGCGGCGTAACCCACTTATATTTGGATCGTCACTATAGCCAAGAGCTTTTGCCTTGTCTTCCAAAATCCTCCCCATTTCTTCACAAATCGCTTCATCGCCCTGAAAAAGTCCATTTACATATCGATCGTTAGGGACACCTTGCACTTCAAAGGCTTTTCCGATAAGGCGGCTGGCTATGGAAACGCGTAAACCCTGAATCTTCTCATCAATGTGTGCAATAACAGACGTCAAGTTACTACTTTTAGCGTGAAGACTTGTTTTTAACTTTTCAAGTTTAAGTATCGCCTCTTGCTGATCTAATTGCTGATTTTTAAGAGGTTCTAGCAACTCTTGTATCTTCTGCTCGATTTGATCTAAATCTACAATCAGCTGCAAAGCCTGAAGTTTGTCATCAACTGATCCTTGCCACAAATTTTTTATGAAAGAAAGGCTGCGTAACCCACTTGCATTCTTATCGTCACTAAAACCAAGAGCTTTTGCCTTGCCTTCCAAAATCCTCCCCATTTCTTCACAAATTGTTTCATCGACCTGAAAAAGTCCATCTACATATCGATCATTAGGGCTACCTTGCACTTCAAAGGCTGATCCGATAAGGCAACTGGCTATGTAAGCGCGTAAACTCTGAATCTTCTTATCAATGGTTGATCTAACAGATGCCAGGTCACTATTTGTAGGGTCGAGACTTGCTTTTAACTCTTCAAGTTTAAGTATTACTTCTTGCGGATCTAATTTCTGATCTTTAAGAGGCATTAGCAACTCTTGTACCATCTGCTCGATTCGATCTACACCAACTGCCTGTAGCGTCAGTCTCACCTCCTGTTTACTAGCTTTTGTAAGCCCTAGGTAGTTAAGAGCAAGATCATACACATCATCCCTCTTCATCTGGGTAACCAGGGTCCTTGTCTTCCATCTCTGAAAAAAAGGGGATGTTTGGCCAAATACAGACTTAAGAATAGCCTCCATACGTGTTGGCGGCTTCTTTATAGGTAAATTTGGTGTTTGGGCTGGGTGTGGCTCCACTGGTTCCATATAATCGTCTCCCTAAAATTGGTACTCTCTCTTTTTTTAATTATAATCTTTATTTTATTAAAGAGACAAGGAAAATTCACAAAAAAGGGGGGGGTTCTCAACAGTTGACAATTTTGTAGACATATATCGTCAAATATGGAAAATTATTCTATATGAAATTAAGTGAATGGGCAAAAAAGCAAGGCATAAGCTACAGGACTGCATGGCGCTGGTTTAAAGAGGGTAAATTACCCGTTCCTGTAGAACAGACGCCAACGGGTACAATCTTGATTAAAGATGCCGCGACTGAACAAAGTGATGTTGCCCTCTACGCCAGGGTTTCTTCTTCAGATCAAAAAAGCGATCTAGATCGGCAAGTTAGCCGATTATTACAGTTTGCAAATTCCCAAAAATGGGCGGTAACAAAAACCGTCACAGAAATTGGCTCAGCGCTTAATGGACATCGCTCTAAGCTAAAACAGCTTCTTTTAGATCCTGCCATCAAAACTATTATCGTCGAACATAATGACCGACTCATGCGCTTTGGATTTGAATTTTTAGAAGCATCTTTAGCCGCACAAGGTCGCAGGGTCGTAGTTGTTGATAAGGGCGAAGTGAAAGATGATCTTGTACAAGATATGATCGAAGTTTTAACATCGTTTTGTGCGCGCCTTTACGGAAGGCGATCGGCAAAGAATAAAGCAAAACGTGCCCTAGAGTGCATCCAGAATGAAGATACATAAAGCTTATCGTTACGAGCTTAAACCTAACATTGAACAGCGTATTTTGCTTGCAAAACATGCAGGATGCTCAAGATTTGCTTTTAACTGGGGACTACAAAAGAGAATCGATCTCTACGAAAAAGAAAAAAAGTCTACAAATGCCATCGAACAGCATCGCCTCCTCAATAGCCTAAAAACCACCGAATTTCCCTGGATGTACGAAGTGTCTAAATGTGCTCCGAGGAATAGGAATTTCAAGCTATGCTGCTGCTTTTCCCCGGGGAAAAACAGCAGCATAGCTTGAAATTCCTGGGCCCGAGCGCAGTAATTTGGATCTGAAAAGAGCCAAATTTATGATTTTTGCTAAAGCTTAATGGAGATATTTTTAAAATAAGTCGCTTTTGAAATGCCAAGAACGTCTCCACATATATGGTTAAGCGGTTTTTTGAGTATTTTTTACTCTTCTCAATGTGGGGGATCAGAATCGTCGTCCCAGTGGGGAGAGTCTATATCTGCTACAGCAGGTGGATCCGGTCCCGTATCATAATGTTCGGGTTCTGGAAAGCCATCTGATGTATTTGGATTCAACTGACAGATGTCGTCGCAGTGCTCCTCGGGTGGTGGGTCAAATTCTGGGATTGTTATGGGCCATCCTATGCCTCTCAAGATACGTCTTATATGCTCAGGATGTGTTACAAAGGTGATGATCTTTATCTTCTTACCGCAATTTGCACATATTAATGGATCTACCTCGTAAATGCGCGCTATAAGTTGGGCCCATCCCTTAGAGGCCTTCGTGACCTTCTCATCAGTTTCCTGCCTAGTTTTGGAGGCAGCATCGAGCCGCTTTTGTGCGTTAGCGGCAACTTGATTACGTAATGGTGATGAAGGTGCGAAAACGCCGTGATAATGCCTTCTGTGACGTCTGGGATATGGTATGAAGTGAGATATGCGTTCTATAAACTCTACTGGTTCTAATTGGATAAAACTTTTGCCTGTGTGGCATAGTTTCGGAAGACGGTAGTTTATCCAGGGGCCATTAAAGCGAATGTTTTCGCTTTTGAAGGGTGGGCGCGCGCAGTATCTTATTAAGCGCTCTAAGGCGTCTTTGTCATAAGCCGGGATTTTTACTGTAGCATCTAAGGAAAAACCGGAATTCTCGTGTGTGAGCTGCTTTTGCATTTCCTCTTTATCGAAGAATTGTCGTTTGCAAAAGTATTTGAGCACTCGTTTCTGAATGGCTTCTTGCGTGTCAGTAATATCATCTTGGGTAAGGGCGGCTTCGTGAAACTGCAGGCCATCTTCTGGGCTGAAAATGCCATCTGCTACAATCAGGTGAAAGTGGGGATGGTAATTTAGCGTATTGCCGAAGTGTTGTATGAAGCTTATGGCGCCGATATGAGAGTTTTTGACAGCAGGGCTACATGCAATAAGCCTTTTGCGAATCTCGTCTACGACTATTTTGAGAACTGTTTGGAGGATTTTGTGGTTTTCTAGGTAACAGCGTATTCTCCTGGGAAAGCTCATCACGAACTGCCTAAAGGGAAGCCGGGGCAGCACGCTCTCTACCAGGTGTGCGGCAGATTCTACCATGGCACGTTGGTTGCAGCTTGGGCAAACCCCTCTCGCCTTACAGGAATACGCTATGAAAAAGTCCTTGTTACAGCCTTCGCAGTGGGCACAGGCAAAGCCTTTGGCTAGAATCCCGCAGCCGAGATATTTCTGAAAGGCTTTGCAGATATAATTTGGGACTTCTGTTTCGCTTCTACATCGCTCCCGGTGCCAGGTGGTGTAATGCTTTTTGACAAGTTCGTAAAGGGGTGTTTTTTCCGACCTTCGAGGGCGATATACAGCTTGAGAAAGTTTCGGGCAGCTAAGTGATACCATCGTAGCCACTGGTTAAGAAAATAATAAATACCAGGATGAACGATGAGGCAGATTTTTGCGAATAAAATTTTTATGGGGCTACCAGGGCCTTAGATTCTTCATAGAGTAGCGAGTGGTATTTTTGGTTTTTGAGACTGCCTGACACTCTTTAGAATCGTAGTCCCCGGCTCATTTTACTGAAATATCTTTTTGATTAGGGTTGCTAATGTCGATATAACTTGGTTAACGGCCCTCGTTTGAACACCTATGTCCATCCAGGTATTTTTTCCCTTAAGGCGCTCAATCCACGCCGCTTCCGGAGCATAATTATCTGGCACCGGCATAAGTTGACGTAGATTATTAACGGTCGTTTCCAAGTTAGTCAGATCTACTTTAAGATCCTCATTTGACATGTAACCATGATTCCAATCATCACTTATTCCCAAGAGCGTTCTATTTAGAGCGTCCCTATGTGGCATCATAATAACCTTGACCTTGTACACAAGCTTCTGCAAGATTCTCATCCTGAGGCCAATTCGCTAGGAAGTGATATGCAAGCGGTACTGTTTGCAAAAACGCTTATTGTGGCCCATACAAGTTTACAAGCCGTGGTGAAACGTACCGGTTGGACACCAAGTGCTATTGAGACCTTCTTTGAATGGCCCTTTTGTTCCATGACCCGTGTGGAAAATTACAAGTCGCTTCCTGTTACAGAAGTGCCTTTCAACGGCGTGGGCAAGGTGTTGATTCATGATGATATCATGATGGGCATCTATGTATCGCCTCATAGGGAGAAGATCCCACCTTATCTTCTTGCATACAGTATGCGCTCGCAAGAACTTGAGTGGGGACTACCTCTTGACCTTAAGACAGAAAAAACGCACCTTGGGCGCCTTGGAGAGCTTGTTACGCTTTTCATTGAGGACGATTTTGTTGTCAAAATCCTCGATCCCAAAACAGGCATGCTAGTAGCAGATGTCCACTTGCCAATAAAACGAAACACAAAATGTCTTCAAGTCTGCTTCGTAGAGCGCGGCTGGTGCTTCATGCGGTTACAGGATGAAACCGGGCGCTACAAAGTGGTTGCAGGGCCGCTTGTGGATGGCAAGTTACATCCTCAGCAAGAATGGAACCAAGAAGGCAATAATCCAATATTTCCCCTTGGTACACATGTTGGCTATTACATGGATAATAACACAGACATATGCCTTGTTGTGTTGGCCTCTAATGGCAAGAAGGTGAAATTTGAACAATGCTTTTCGGCAATAGTAAAAGGATCCATTTTGTATGGGGTAGAAATAACAGAAAATAGAATATCTATTCTTACAAAACGAAAACTTCTGGCAGGCCCTGAAATTGTTTCAAAGCCTGAGTTTATTGTGTCCCTCGCAGGTTATGATTATCCTCATATAGAGTGCGTCGCGGACAACGGAAACGTAGTGCTTTCTTCATCTTTCGTCAATAACAAAATAATTCTTGTAAACACTATTACCAGAAATGTCTGCTATGTTGATAACCCCCAACACAATTATGCAATAAATCCTGTATTAGGCGAGGTAATACTCTATCTATACGATAAGCCCACCAAAGTATCCCCAGCCGGCATTGCAAAACTTGATTTTTTACCTATGAAGAAGAACGGCTGGCCGCCAACGCTCCTTCACATTAACAGAGAGGGCCATCTCTACATCATCACGAGCCCTGTAAGTTATGTTCTTGACGTGGTTCTTTAACCAATAGGCTCTCGAAGAATTCATTGGACAGCAACTCACGGACTCTCTGAAGACATCTCTTCGATGATGGCTTCGAGGGCGCTTGTGGCGTAGCGTTCTCTTGCGTAGGGTCGGTTGAGGAGGATTTGGTCGCGGATGAGGATGCGAAGCTGTTGGGGATCGTGCTGGGCGAACCAGGAGGTAAGGTAGCTTTGCTCCTCGCGGGTGTAGGTGAGGTGGCCGGCGTAGAGTTTTGCTTGGGTTTTAAGGGCGATAAACTGTTTGTTTTGCTCTAGGGCAGCAAGATCTTGTACATTGGCTCCTTGCTGGATAAGGCCTGAGTCTAGGTTCATTACAAGAAGCTGCACATCTCTTCTGCCTGCTTTTTTGGTTCTGTCGGCATCAAGTAAAGCTTTAAGTTGTTTTACGGTCTCTTGGCCAACAATTGCCATGCGGATATTGTCGCCCTCACTGATCACAACTACGTTCGAGATGTCCTGTTGGTAGGGATTCCAGGGGGCAGCCGGGGCGATTCTGGTGCTTGATTTGGCGTTTAGGGGCATCTGATTTACATCTATCAGAAGCCCTTCGTCAAAGATGGAGCGTTTGGCCCCAAAAGAATCTAGCACTTTGTTTACCTGCATCACCTGGTTTACTCCTGAGCGAAGTGCATCCGGCAAAACAGGCTGCCAGGTAGCGTGGTCGAAGATGTAGCCTTTAGGAAACTCTACGACAGGATGCGGCATGTCGTATTGAGGGTCTTGCATCTCCCTTTGTGTTTCCTTCTCTTTTTGCGTCTCCTTTTCCTTTTGGGTCTCTTTTTCTTTTGCTGTCTCTTTTTGGGTCTCTATTTCGACTGAGCGCTCGCGGCCCATGGCGCCGCCATCTGCCATCTCGTTTGGAAGCTTTGGTACAAAGAGATTTCCTATGGCAATAAGCTCCTCTTGGAGCTGTTTGGGGTCATTTTTCTTTTGTAACAATGAATTAGTGCTAAATGCTTTAAAGGCTGGGCTATCAAAGATGCGCTTTAGCTCTAGAGCCACGCCAAGCTCTTTAGGTACAATGCCGGCAGTCGTGCCAAACGCATCAAATGGCTCTTGAGGCTGACGGTCTATAAAGAGCCCTTCCGTATCTGCCAAAAGCGCGCGAATGTCTGCTGCAGAGGCTCCCGCTACGGCATCAAGCACCTTGTTGATCAGATGGCCATGAAGTGCCGCCTTAAACGATCTAGGCATGTCGCTTTTTAGGCGCGCCTGTTCGACAAGAAAAACATATAATATAATGTGATGGAGCTCTAAAGTCTCACCTACAGTAATTCCAAGGGCCCTTTTTAGCTCTCCTTCGATCACGATACGGTCTTCATGGCTTACTACAAACTCAACCTTTTGGCCCGAGGCAAGGCCGCGAAGGCGCCAGACCGACTGCAGCGTATCTCGCATCAGATTATGGCGGTTAATGCTCACCTTGGCTGTGGCTGTGGGGTCGATGAGGTCATTTGCACCCGTGCAGAATTCAAGTGCCCAGTAGGCTGCGCGGTTTTTCTGAGGCAGACTGCTCGATGCTGCAGGCGTTGGGTCGATTGCACCGCGACTTATCATCATCTGGCTGCGGTCTTTACTGTAGTAGCAAACGGCCTGTATGTGCGGATGGCGCTTTTCGGCAACCTTTAGCATAGCCCGAGCAATCTGTTCGCCATCTTCACCCAAAAATAGTCCCCCCAGATCTGCTAAAGAGTGCGTATCGAAGCTGCCGGATGTAAGCAGATACTCTACCCGCTCTTCCAGCGGAAGCTTGTGGAACGCTGTGGGCAGCGTGAGGACACTCTTTGGGCTATTTTCTGCAAGAAGTGCCAGCGTTCTTTCCTGCGTATCTGATGTATGGGCTTCGCTAAAAAGATGTTCAAAGGTTGCAAGGTTCCAGGGCGTTCCTGTAAGGGCGTGAGCACTATTTGCCATAGTTAAGAGCTGCTGGGATGCAGCGGTGAGCTGCCCCATAAAGCGCTTTACAGTAGGCAGCACATGACGAACGGCAATTCCATGCTTTAGCTCTGGGTGGCGGTTTATATTTTGGGCAAGGCGACTGAGCGAATCGTCAGTAATTTCATCTGAGAGCCTCAAGCTGGCATCGCCGCCACTGAGCGCTAAAAATTGTTTAAGAGACTCATATTCGCTTATTGGTTTTGCTGTGATTCGTTCTTGCTTGAGAAGTTCCTGCAGCCGCTTGACCTCGAGGCGCACAAGCGAGAGGTCAATATCCTTTGTCATATGCATGAGCAGGGTATAGTTTACCACTTCAGCCTCTGTACCATGCAGGCTATTTTCTTGCGGTCGTCCCATCTGGTATGGGACCGCTAAAAAGCGCATCTCTGGCCGTTTTGCCTGCTCTTCGGCTGAAAGCGGCCCATAGTGTTCACCAAGCTTTTTTGTGACTGTAAGGCTTAAGAGCGAGCCAATCTGTTCCTTATAAGTGGCAAGGAGATGTCTTACCTGAACTGGTGCCTCTTTAACAAGAAGGTAGCCGGGGTCCTGGAGTCCTTCTCGGTACTGATTTACCGCGTGAAGCTCTTGGGCGTTTAGCGTGGTACGTAGCGGACCAATGCCAGCAATATAGTGTGCAAGCTCCCGCTGCTCGCTTTCCGGCAGGCGGTTAAAGAGTGTAAAGAGAAGGTCAGCTCTTTTTGGCTCACCGCGTAAATATTCTGCTAAAAGTGCTCGCTGCGCAGCTGTCAGGTTTGCAAGATATTTTTTTAAAGTTTTTTCTTTGGGGGCTACTTTACCGCTCAAAACAGCATCTATGAGCTTTTGCTGTAGCTCCTGCTTGTACAGCTCCGTTGTTATGGGCGGAGCGCCCTCCGTAGGAGCAAAGGGCCAGCGAACAGCGCTCTTAAGTGTTTCATCTTGCAAAATCGCCTCAAAAAGAGAGCCTGTGCCTGTTGCAAGAAATTGGCTGATTGGCTCGGGATCGCCAATAGTAAACTGGTGCGCCTTGAGCACATCAAGCAGCACGTCTACTTCGTCAAGGTTTGCAAGGCCATTTTCGCGCATAAGAGTAACAATATTTTCAAGAAGCTCCACCTGCCTATCTGATGCGCTCTTATCTCTTGCAAGCTCCACAAGGCGCAAGGCAAGGCTTAATATGCTGCTACTAGAGATCATTAGCACCCGCCGATCTGTACGGATCTTGTTTAGCCGGTCAGAAAGATAGCTGAGCCCCTCAACACTCACATCGCTTGTTCTATCAAAATGCATCACCTCTACCTTGCGATCAAACGCGTCGCCAAGATAGCGCTGGATCTCTTCTGCCTTAGATGTAAGTAGCTGTGCCGGCATCGACAGCATCACAAGACGCTCGCCATCTGCCTGCTGGATTGCCTGAAGAACGCTTACAACCTCTGTCTTACCAAATCCCATCACCGCTTCATACATAACCCCCTGCATTCTCCCTGTGATTGGGTTGGGGGCAAGGTGGGTGAGGGTTTCAAGTGCATCAACTTGATCTTGACGAATGCGAAAGCGCATCGCCTCTTTGCTGCGGAAGTAGTCGTAGACAAGGTATTCAGGATTTGTTGCCGCATCATAGGGAGGCTTATAATCGTTTGCCTCTGCCAGCATCGAGCCCAGCCTTTCTACTTCGCTTGGAGCAGAAGCCTTTACAAGTTGGGAGGCTGTAAGGTGCATGAAGTTAAGCCTCTGGGCGTAGGCGCCAAGTCGCAGCACATCGATTGTGCGAGCCAGTAGTGCCTGAATCTCTTTATCCGTAAGGTAGGGAAGGCGCGCATGAACTGCCTCGGCATCAGCGGTAAGAAGGAAGGTGGCAATTTCATCAAAGCCTGCATGTTTTAGCACATCGGCCTGCAGTTTTGCAGCCTGTTCGGCAGCAAGCACAGGGTCGTCCGGAGCCTTATTTGCAAAGGATTCAACCATATCTTTAAGAAAGCTCCACTCATCTCGTGCATACTCTGCAGCAAGGGCAAGCTGTGAAACGGAAGCCTTGAGCGCATCTCTATCTACAATATGGTAAGGCTCTTCAGCTTTAAGCCCCTCACGATAGGCTGTAAGCTTGCCGAAACTAGAAGATCCTAGCCGATCTTCAAACTCTTTTATAGCCATCTTGCGCGCATCTACTGGACTTGTTCCCTTTGCAAGCATCTCGTTGAGGTTGTTAAGCGGGGGCTTAAGTTCAAAGGGAGGCGCTTCAAGTCGTACAGAAAAGGCATATACATCTTCGTCAGGAAGTGGACGAAGAAGCTCTTCGATGGCAGGCCTTCTCTGCACGGGCTTGCCAACAACAGGCGTGAGCAAATACTCAGCTTCCCGCCTCCAGATATATGTGGCAGCACGAAGGAGCTCTTTTGGGTGCAGTATGGTGCGTAGGAGGTAAGGCTTTTCTCCGGATGCCCATTTGTCTTGAAAATTTCTAAAGACCCAACTTTCCCATCCTGTTGGGTTGAAAGGGACATTTGAAAGAAACCAAGCCCCTTCTTCGCGTCTTACCTGCTTCTCGCTCGGGCCAAAAAGCTGTTCTCGAAGTTGAGCAACTGAAGGATAGCTTTCAGGATTATCAACCATGTCAAACAGTATCCTTGCAATCTTCTTGTCCATTCCGTTTTGTAAAGTCATCGCAAGACCAAGCAGAGTAAGGCGAAGGGTCTTATTAAGGTCTGCTTTTGTAGGTGCGTCTGCTTCAAAGCCAAGAAGGTAGTTTGTCGCTTTTCGAAAAGATGCCTCCTCGCCGCTATGAATGGCTTCCCAGAGGGGGATAAGATCCTCTCTCAGTTTGTAGTTGACTAAGCGGGTAGTGCGCCTTTCGGGCAGCGCGACTTTATCCACATACTTTTTGTCTTCATCTTTCAAAATAGTACCCATCATCCATGCCCCAGGAATGGGCATATTGCCTCCTGCTGCCAAGATTGCGCCCTCATCAAGCCGCTCTTCGAAGAAAGTAGAACGCGTTGCCTCATACTGCAGAGGGTCCACCGCCTGAAGGCGACTTTTCAGCATGATGAGTACTTCAGGTTTTTGAATGTGCTTGTTGTAGAGTGTTTCGGCAAGGATGTCTTTAGTATATATAGGAAGTGTTTTGAGTATCAATCGCTCCTTGTCATGCTCTAAGGCAAGAGCGCCAACCTCATCAAATTTCTGTGCATATTCTCCATACACCTTCTCCATTTCAATCAACTTTTCAGGCAACATGCGAAAACCGTCTCCTACATTTGGTTTTCCATACTCCCAAGTATCGCGGACAAGGATGTAAAAGGCCTCCATGGCTACTGCCAAAGCGCGAGGGGTGGCCTCAAGCTTGCCGGCATCAAGCGTTGCTATGCGGGTAAGGATCTTGCGACTTTCTGGACTTAACGTCTTGGTATGGGTGCCATAGCTTGTCACAAGCTCTTTTGCAGCATCATAGTTGCGATTAAGTAAATAAATATTTGCTAAATACTCAAACCCTTCGAGTGTGAGTGGTTTCAGCGCCCCAGTCTCCTCATCAATGGCATAGCGATGAACACAAGTTTCCATATCTACGCCTTGCTGCCTATCGGGCACGCCAATACCGTGCAGGCCCGAATCTTTAAAGTCTCGCTCTGGCAGCCACACCTGACGCCTCACTGTGCCATCACCTACATCCTCGTGAAGGACAAGATACTCTTGCAGCCCGGCAAGACCGGGATAGTACTGCTTTTTCTCATTCGCTCTGTCAGAAGGGATATACCACCAGGGATGCTCTACAGAATAGGCACGAGCTTCTCCCCGTACTTCGCGCACTTCAAACTGCAGGCCAAGACGCGGAAGCTCTACCTCTTTCAAAAGTCCGCTTGCTTCATCTACCCAGGCAGTGACAAATTCCAAGGACTCGATAGTATCGAAGACCTTAAGGGCATTACTTCCTACCTTTCCCAGAACAATTTGTGTGGGCTTTCCTGCAGCATCAACTTTTGCAAGAAATGCCGATGCCGTACTTTCCATGCTAGTGAGGGGTCGCTGCATGCGATAGAGGGGCTGTAGCCGGTTAAAGGGAGTGATAATTATGTCAGTAAGCGTTGACCATTCGATGGTATGTTTTCGAATAGGCCATGGAAGTGGATCTCTAGAGCGATTAGGGCCAAACATATAGGCTGTAGTGCGATCTGGAACATGCACATAGACTTTATCCTCGTAGGTCCATTCAATAAATCCTAGTATCTCGTAGTTGTATTGGTTCCGAATAAGCGCAATTTTCCCCTTGCTCGTCTGGGCAACAAAGGTTCCCTCCTTAGGCTCACGCCACTCTACACTTCCGGCATCATGAATAAGAGCCCGTACGAGGTGATTGTTGCGGAGATCTGTGGGAAGCGATCTGGGACGCCCGTCTCGAAAGAAGATATTGCCTGTAACGATGTTGATTTCAATCTCGCCTGCTTCATCTCGATAGATGACCCCATCAGGGTCGCGTATAAAGGCGGTTGCTACTTGGCCCGGAACAAACGTGCGAACTACAGCAGGTAAGACCGCCCTATCACGCTCGCCCAAAGCTAGAGAAATGTCAAAAGCTTGGCGCCTTCCAAGTTCTGAAAGCTCGGCTGACTTCTCTTTATTCCACAAAGGATCATCGGCCCCAAAAGAGGCAAGATTTGAAGCTATGAGGCCCGTCACAATATCCTTGGCAGCAGCAAGATCAAGACGTTCATCAAAACGGTGCGACAGGGCAAGGTCTGCTGCAAGGCGTGCTCGCTCAGTAGGCTTAATCTGAGCCTCTATAAGCTCGTTCCAAGTTTTTCTTATCTCTTGCAGCTTTTCTTTAGCGCGAGTTGTGAGAAGGTGTGGATGGCGTTTATAGACATCCTGGGCAATGGTAAGAACCGATTGGCCCGCCTCCATAAGCTCTGCAAGCTCCTGAATCTTTCCCATCGCGAGCAAGTTCTCACTATCGCGTAAAAATCCTGTAGTTATAGCCTCTATGAGCGCCTCAGCAACATCAGGTCCTGCAGCCATATGCTCTTCGATGACGCCAGGAACTAAAAGCTGCTTCATGACAATGCCGCGAACGGCTCGGTTTTCGCCTATTTCGGGATGTCGCAACAAAAAGCCAATGGCTTCTGTCACTCGCAGCTCATCTAGAGAGCCTATAGCCTCCACTTCCCTCGCAAAATCAGGCGATACCCCCTCCAGCCGCTTGCCTTGATAGAGAGGACGGGCGTGAGGTGGTATTTTAAGCTTTAGATGCCCTACTCGGTGGGTTGGCGCATTGGAAACATAGAGCAGGCTCTCTTCCTTGGGGATTCTTTCTCCGGAACCATTGAGGCGTACGTCAAGGCGGTCTGTAAAGGCAATGCTATTTTTCTCAACTACAAATAATCTTCCGTCGCGAGGTTCTCTGTTTGTTTCGCTCAGGCGGCTTTTGTCTGCAGTGCCATCAACACTTTCGGAGCCATAGTAAAATATTAAATGCTTTATATGATCACTTCTTTCACGCTCTTCGAGGCGAAGCATTATAGTCTCAGGATTATATCGATTAAGCCATCCACCGGAAAGTGACAGTGTTGCAAGGTTTTTGCATTGTCTATGAAGTACACCAAATGCCGGGGGCAGACATGGATGCTCTAATTTGATGCCCATATTCCTCTTTTTCCAGGAAAAAATTGGATCGCTCTCCTCAGCTAGCAGTTCATAGCCCTGTCTCGACGTGGGCATAGTATCAATTTCGGGAAAATGGGCCCTGATTTCTTGCTGGTGTGTTTCTGCCCAACGCTTTGTCCATTGATAGGCGGGCCATCCCTCAATCAGGTTTAGCATTCCGTGTGGCAGCTTTTCCTGATCGATCGGGTCGAGAGCAATGTAGCGATTCTCGCGTACCAATCCGAAGCTCTCTAAATTAAAAAATGATACCTGATTGGGTTGAGAGCCGCGCTCACCCATCCAGTAATTTCTAAGCTCTCGAATCTGTAGATGGAGTGCGGGATCAAGCTGGTCATCATTGGGCATCTCTCCCATAAGAAATCGGATGGCACCCGGCCACAAAAGCTTGTCTGCTGCCACGCGCTGCCCTTCAGGAAGAGCCCTGGAAACGCTATCCGTAACTGCTAATAACTTTATAATGGCTGTAAAGTACTTTACGGGGATATTTCTTACTGAATCGAGATCTGCCTCCCCCGATTCTTTTCGAAGGTATGAGATCCCCAATCTCATTTCGTTAGAAAGCCTTTCTAGTTGCGGTAGCATTTCTGTCAGCTGATGGGGTGTGAGTTTACTCCAGAATGATGGATCAAGAGACAAGCGATTGATTACGTGGTCAATGAGTAGGCTAGACTTCAAAGAATCCTGTGCTACAAAATATTTATTTGTTGTCATTCTTATGCTCTTGCCAAGATCCTCTGCAACAGTACTCGGGCTAAGTTCAAGCGCTTGAAGGTCTCTTTTAAGGGTCGAGGCTTGCTGGGCGGCTAATCCCTTGCCAACGCTCGGCGCTTCGGATAAATCCACGATCGGTTTAGCAATAAACAGTTTATCAACAGGCTCTTTGAGGTCAACGTGGGGCTTGGCATTTCGGTTCAGAACATCCCTTGTCTCTTCAGCTACACGCACTGCCTCCGATACCTTGTCCATAGCATCCATGATGACAACGCGCTCAGAATGCTCCAGCACCTGCTGTCCGCTTGCAACAAGGTCGCGAGAAACCTCGCGCACCCCAAGCTTTAAAAGCCCGCAAAGCTCTCTATCAGTTGCAAGTTTATAGCTATTTTGTCGATACAGGTCCCAGGTAGCGCGTACGCGCATAAAGCGAAGCAGCCTGTCAAAAAATGGCCCGCTGCCGAGGCGTGGGCGCATAAGTGCCGTAAGGCTCATAAAGGTGCAGTGGCCGCGCATTTGCGCGCGCATGGCTTGGTCCATCGAGTACTTTTTCACCACAGGAATGGCCCCTGGAAGCATTGAGATGATGCCGTTATAAAACTGCTCTGGCCCAAACTGTTCGCCTTGGTCCGGCTGCGTCATACCGACTAAAAAGGCATGGAAGGCCCCATTTGTTAGCCCGTCCAGTTCCACATGATCCAGTTCAACAAAGGGCATGGCCATATGCTTATGTTCGATAAAGGCGGTGCTATGGTATTCAAGCCCGGCGCCTCGATTGTAGATGCGGATGCCGTAATTATCGCCAGCATTTCGAACTACTTCAAGCACGATTGCATGGCCGTTTCCATGTGATGCCCAACTTGTGTGCAGAAAAAAGGTGCCCTCTTCGGGTAGCTCTTTTACGCGGCGTGCAAATTCTCTGCTAAAGGCAGCAGGATCTCTTTGAAGCTTGCCAAGTATTCTTGCATCATTTAGAGCGTCTCGCATAGCCCTTGCCATAGCAAGATCCGGCTCGTGATGGAGCCTATCTGCCTCTATTGCATCGATAAACTGCTCAGTTGTCGAAAAGACATATTCAAGAAGTGGTGCCGGCGAATAGCCTTCAAGCTTTTTTGAGCCCTCTATCTCAAGCACAATATGCTGAAACAGTTTTGGATCAACCAGCAATATTTGGGGCTGTTCAAGAAAGGTATCAACCTGCGTACGGACGGCTGCAGGAACTCTCTGGATTGCTTCTGTTTGCGCCGCCTTTACAGCTTGTGGTAGTGTCTCGGCAAGGCTATGCACCTCAGCTGCAGTTGCATGATCTGCACTGGCACTTGCAAAGGCAACTCCTCCCCAGTTACGTTCAAGAGCAGGGTCAACTGCAAGCAGCGTAGTAAGTTTTTCATGAGCCTCTTGAACAGTATTTACCTCTTCTCGCCGTGTTTCTTCAACAAGAGCCTCGCGATAAGCCTTAAAATCTGCAGAGTTGACAGGCTCTTCTTTGATTGCTTTATGGGCAACGCTATCGATAAGACCAGACTTTGGTATCACGCCGGCACTAAGCTGAACTCGCAAGAGGGCAACCTCTTTTTCAATGGCTACAGTATCTACAGATTCTTGCCCGGCATAGCGCGCTAAAATTGGCTCAAGCTCCTTATGGCCTTTTATCGCTTTTTCCATAAGGTGTGGATCTGTTAGTCGGGGCAAGAGATCCGTATGGCTCAAAATGGTCCATAAAAGACCAATTTTTTCGTTTATAGCGCTCCCTTGTGCGACTATGGCCCGCTCTTCTGCGAGACGAGAAAGCGAGGCCTGCTCGGTTACAAACCCTCCTGCTCTCGCTGTGAGCCCCAAAAGAGGAAAGGCAACGCTTACTACTGCCTCAGTCCAGGTCCTTTCTCCCCGCTCTTTTCGATCTAATTCTCGGTGAAACTCCTCTTGTTTGCGAATTTCACGCTGTTGCATCGCCTCATGAGCTTTTTTTGAGGAAGAAATGGTCTCAAGTTTAGGCAGGGTGTTGTAGTCCGCGTATTCCCCTTCACCTTGCTCTGGCAGGCGCATATAAAGTGCTTCAACTTCAGACAGCTGACGAGATACAAGCTGATGCAGCTCATTAAGCTGACGCGTACGGGCAGTAGGTGTATCGTCGAGAAAGCTTTTGAACCATGAGGATATACCTGATGCCTCTCGCATCTTTTCAGGCACAACCGTCTCAAGAGCCTCAAGCGACATTTTAAGAGCAGAAGCTTGAGCTTCTAGCTCACTTCTAAGGCCATGTATGTAAGGACGCGCCGTCGCCTCATCCCACTGAAGCAATTCATCTACCTCGGCGGTAATCGAAGCTACGGTTTGAGCGCAAAAGTCCCTTGTGTTATCAACAAGCTGAAATAGTGTTAGCTTGAGAAGCTCATTTGCCGCTTCATCAAATGGGCCTTTGTAGCTCTTATAGTGAGTAAAGAGCTTGGTAATACCAATGGCGCTATCGGCTACAAGCCCGGGGTTTGGCTTTTCCTGACCCCTCATCACGCCAATAGCATGACCATAAATGTCGGGCATGGCATCACAAATCTTTGCAAACTCACTATACCAGCTATGCCAGCCTGCAAGCTCTTTAAGCACCGGCTCAAACTTTTGCTGATCAACAGATGAAAGCTCCTCGAAGGCACCATGAAGGCGCTCCATCTCTTCAGCATTAACGCTGCCCAGGTGGGTCTTGCAGGAGCGAAGCTTATCCTGAAATGCCTCTACAGGATCTATTTTCTCAAGAGATGGTGTGGAAAGTTTATGGAGCTCATCATCTCGTGCAAAGGCATGAAGCATCGCTACTGCATCTTGAACCGATACGCCACTCGCACTCGCTTCAAGGAGGTTTATGTGAGCCTGAGAGACCTCCTTTACGGCACCAGTTTGCTCCTTTACTCTTGCTCGCTCTATCTCGAGGCGATGCAGCAGCAAATCCAGCACCTTTTGTTGCAGGTCGGTAACACTTTCACCACGCTTAAGCTGTGCTGTAAACTGTTTACCACCAAAACTGAGCGTAATCGCCGAAATACTTGCCTGCCCAACGAGTGAGACCCGGTCACTCCCCTTTGCCCGCGTATGCTTCTTGGCTATTTCGCTAAGGTAGGCCTGCAAATCATGAATGTTCTGTACGTCATCAAGGCGCATAATTCCCTCTATACGCCTCGTTTACAAAAAAAATATTAATTTTACAATTAAAAAGAACCCCTTGCAAATATGACATTTGAACTGTCAAAAATGCTGTATAAATGACATTTGTGGTTAACAAAAGGAGAGACAATGACGTTCACGAAAATTATGGAACATATCGAATACCATCCGAAACCCACTTACGAAGATGACTCCATAGCTTAAATGGCTCTTGTGGCCATATTTTCCTCCGCAGGGGCCATTCGACAATAGGAATAGGAATTTCAAGCTATGCTGCTGCTTTTCCCCGGGGAAAAACAGCAGCATAGCTTGAAATTCCTGGGCCCGAGCGCAGTAATTTGGATCTGAAAAGAGCCAAATTTATGATTTTTGCTAAAGCTTAATGGAGATATTTTTAAAATAAGTCGCTTTTGAAATGCCAAGAACGTCTCCACATATATGGTTAAGCGGTTTTTTGAGTATTTTTTACTCTTCTCAATGTGGGGGATCAGAATCGTCGTCCCAGTGGGGAGAGTCTATATCTGCTACAGCAGGTGGATCCGGTCCCGTATCATAATGTTCGGGTTCTGGAAAGCCATCTGATGTATTTGGATTCAACTGACAGATGTCGTCGCAGTGCTCCTCGGGTGGTGGGTCAAATTCTGGGATTGTTATGGGCCATCCTATGCCTCTCAAGATACGTCTTATATGCTCAGGATGTGTTACAAAGGTGATGATCTTTATCTTCTTACCGCAATTTGCACATATTAATGGATCTACCTCGTAAATGCGCGCTATAAGTTGGGCCCATCCCTTAGAGGCCTTCGTGACCTTCTCATCAGTTTCCTGCCTAGTTTTGGAGGCAGCATCGAGCCGCTTTTGTGCGTTAGCGGCAACTTGATTACGTAATGGTGATGAAGGTGCGAAAACGCCGTGATAATGCCTTCTGTGACGTCTGGGATATGGTATGAAGTGAGATATGCGTTCTATAAACTCTACTGGTTCTAATTGGATAAAACTTTTGCCTGTGTGGCATAGTTTCGGAAGACGGTAGTTTATCCAGGGGCCATTAAAGCGAATGTTTTCGCTTTTGAAGGGTGGGCGCGCGCAGTATCTTATTAAGCGCTCTAAGGCGTCTTTGTCATAAGCCGGGATTTTTACTGTAGCATCTAAGGAAAAACCGGAATTCTCGTGTGTGAGCTGCTTTTGCATTTCCTCTTTATCGAAGAATTGTCGTTTGCAAAAGTATTTGAGCACTCGTTTCTGAATGGCTTCTTGCGTGTCAGTAATATCATCTTGGGTAAGGGCGGCTTCGTGAAACTGCAGGCCATCTTCTGGGCTGAAAATGCCATCTGCTACAATCAGGTGAAAGTGGGGATGGTAATTTAGCGTATTGCCGAAGTGTTGTATGAAGCTTATGGCGCCGATATGAGAGTTTTTGACAGCAGGGCTACATGCAATAAGCCTTTTGCGAATCTCGTCTACGACTATTTTGAGAACTGTTTGGAGGATTTTGTGGTTTTCTAGGTAACAGCGTATTCTCCTGGGAAAGCTCATCACGAACTGCCTAAAGGGAAGCCGGGGCAGCACGCTCTCTACCAGGTGTGCGGCAGATTCTACCATGGCACGTTGGTTGCAGCTTGGGCAAACCCCTCTCGCCTTACAGGAATACGCTATGAAAAAGTCCTTGTTACAGCCTTCGCAGTGGGCACAGGCAAAGCCTTTGGCTAGAATCCCGCAGCCGAGATATTTCTGAAAGGCTTTGCAGATATAATTTGGGACTTCTGTTTCGCTTCTACATCGCTCCCGGTGCCAGGTGGTGTAATGCTTTTTGACAAGTTCGTAAAGGGGTGTTTTTTCCGACCTTCGAGGGCGATATACAGCTTGAGAAAGTTTCGGGCAGCTAAGTGATACCATCGTAGCCACTGGTTAAGAAAATAATAAATACCAGGATGAACGATGAGGCAGATTTTTGCGAATAAAATTTTTATGGGGCTACCAGGGCCTTAGATTCTTCATAGAGTAGCGAGTGGTATTTTTGGTTTTTGAGACTGCCTGACACTCTTTAGAATCGTAGTCCCCGGCTCATTTTACTGAAATATCTTTTTGATTAGGGTTGCTAATGTCGATATAACTTGGTTAACGGCCCTCGTTTGAACACCTATGTCCATCCAGGTATTTTTTCCCTTAAGGCGCTCAATCCACGCCGCTTCCGGAGCATAATTATCTGGCACCGGCATAAGTTGACGTAGATTATTAACGGTCGTTTCCAAGTTAGTCAGATCTACTTTAAGATCCTCATTTGACATGTAACCATGATTCCAATCATCACTTATTCCCAAGAGCGTTCTATTTAGAGCGTCCCTATGTGGCATCATAATAACCTTTTCTTTTTTTCAAATAACTATATACTATATTCTCATATCTGTCAAGCGGCCTAATGAAACGTGAAAGGGGCCGGCCCAAGGGGGTTGATTTAAGCCCTTTTTCAACCGTACGTTATGCTGCAAGATTTGTCCTTTTGAGCGAAGCTCTTTGGAGTGACTCGATTTATCGAGTCTCTTCGTAGGCCGATTCATCGGCCGGGCCAAAATAGTGCTATTGTGATGCGGCCGATGAATCGGCCTACGAAAAGACCCACTAAAGTGGGTCACTCCAAAGAGCTAAAGCTCAAGGACAAATTTTACATAAAGGATATTCTTTGAAAAAGGGCTTAAATCAACACCCTGGGCCGGCCCCTTTTGCTCTCATCTAAAAATATAGGTATTAAATAAGGTTGCTAATTAAGCCTTCTCATACTCGTCATGACGGCGCCACCAATACCCTGCTTCATTGCGCCCTTTTGGGGCACGGTCGAGCCACTGGTATGCTCCCCAAAGGGCGTCGAGGCCTCGGGCGTAGGTAGAATAGGTGTGGTAGACGATACCATCCTCAAGTATAAAGGCGCTCATGCCGGGTCTTTCGCGTATGAATGTAGCAAGGTCGGTTCCTGCCATGGCTGCGATATTTTCTATAAGCTTCTCATCCTCACGTGATTGCTTGCTTTCTATTGCCCCAGCTTCCTTCTTGTAGTTGTACTCGACGGTTCCTTCTGCCTGAGCTTCCTCGGTAATCGAGGCGGTAAAGTCATAGTTAAAATCGCTTCCGTGAGAGGATGCCCAGGGAAAGGTCCACCCCATGCGCTTTTTATAGTCTTGCAGTTTAGTAAGCTCCCCTCTCGAGACTGCCCAAAGCATCACGTCATGGTTAGCAAGGTGCTTCCAGATGCCGTTAAAGCCATCTGCGATCGATGAGCAGGATGGGCAACCGGCGGTATAATCTGGCCCAAACATAAAATGGTAGATAAGAAGCTGCGAACGGCCTCGAAATAGGTCTAAAAGCGTTGAGCTTCCTTCATCTGTATCAAATTTATACTTCTTGTCGATTCGCACCCAAGGAAGTTCCTGGCGCTGCCGAGCAAGTTCGTCGCTTTTTTTGGTAAGCTCTTTCTCTGCTTCAAGAAGCTTTTTTCGTGCTGCTAGCCACTCTTCGCGAGTAGCCGTCTTATGTTTTGTCATCGTCTTCTCCTTTTGAATGTACAACAAACCAGCTATTCCCACTGCAGCCGCACCGACTATGCATATAGGACACACCATACATTTCCTCTTTAGGTTTTTTGAATTACTGCAAGTGTCATTGGCACTCTTTTCTTGCAAAAAGCCAGGTATAATTTTGCCCCTCTTGTTTAGGAAGAGGATTTGGATAATCAATGGTAAGACAGGTTGCTTCAATATGAATGGTGCGAAAATCCCGGCCCATCTTTGCAGCAACATTCTTGCTTTCCTCTTCATCCTCTTTTGAAAATGGCCCGTCATATATGAACGTTAAGCCTATCTTATTATCATCCCAGGCAGCCTCCACAACGCGCAAATTGGGGCTAATAGTGCCGACAAGTGCTTCCTGGCCAGATAGTATAATATCTATCCTCTTTTGATTTTCTGGGGTGATTTCACGAGCCATTTTTACCAACCGGTTCTTTTCGTTTATAGACACACCTGCCAGGGCAGTCAATAGGTAGTGGAGCATCTTTCTGCATGCAATGTAGTTCGTACATGTCGTCAGGCATTTGAGAAATCACTTCTGTTTCTATACAGCTCACCTCTTCCTGCTCCTCCTCAGTAAATTCCCCATCGAAAACGAAATAGAGATGTATAGTTTCTTCATCCCAATCCACATATACTGCTCGCATGTTCGGAGTAATCTCCCCTAAAAGAGCGCCCCAAAGGCTTATCAAAATACGTTGTTCGCGTGCGGATCTTCTTTCTTTTAGCATATTAGAATTTTTCCTTTCTCTTGTACACGCACCTACCGGAATCCTCTAAGGGTGCAGGATAGTCACATCGTACGCATTTGACATCGATTTCGCTATCAAAAAAATCGGCACTGACTTCTGACCCTAGGCATTGAACTTTTTCTTCCTCTTCCTCAGTAAATGCTCCATCGAAAATGAAGGAGAGCTCGAGCAACTCGCCATCTCTAACAAACACTGCTCGCATTTTTGGAGTAACATTGCCTAAAAGCACTCCCCAAAGGCTCATTAAAATACTTTGTTCGCGCGATGTTCTTCTTGATTTTTGCATTTTTTTATCTCCTCGCACTCCTTAAGGAATTTCCGGAGAGGCGGGAACAATATGGGCGCCTCCGTTTTTATCATAATGAATGGTGCCACGCGTTGTAGATTTAAATTGTTTAGTTTCTAAATCGAAAAACTCCCCTATATGCTCCTTAAAATCAACTACTTCCTTGTATCCCTGCCCTTGTTTAAAAGACACTTTGGGAGCTCCCTTACCAGCATGTTCTTGCAATAAGCGCTCAGGTGAGGAATGCTTAAGGACACTCGGCTGCAACTGTTCGCCCAACTTGGGATTATAATTCCTGTGTCCGACGACATGTTTGCCCTGTTTGTCTGCCTGGATTGTAGCGGCCTTAAAAAACTGCTCTCGTTGAATTGACGCTTCTCTAGCAAGCCTTTCCAAAATAATCCTGTTTTCTCCAGATGCAGCCATTGTTTCTAAAGTACAGAGCGCATTTGCCCGCCTGAGGTGCTGGTATTTTTTTATAACCTGAATCGTTGCACCTGGAATTATTACTTCAAGACCATATTTGCCTAGTATGTATCCAGCCTTTTCTCCTCTCACATGGGGTTCCAAAGTGTCCCATGACTGCAATAGATCTCGAAGCTCTGGAACCATATTTTTGGCTATTGTCAAGGCATCTTGAGTACGCAGATAGGTTATCATCTCATGAACAGATTGAGAAACTTCTGCATAGGTATTTACAGGATGGGCAACACCTGCCCATAATAGCCTCCCGATACCATGTATCGTATGTACAAGTGAAGCTGGCATCTCAATAGCGCCATCCACAAGACCCTTGGAGCCACCTTTTGCAAAGCCGCGTGCAAACTCCAGGTGATATGGATCGTCCGGAAGAGCTCGTTTTAATGGACTTCCAGATGCTAAAAAATCTTTTATTGCCAAATCGAAGTTTCCCGTTTCAAAATAGGCAATAGCACGTTCTATATACGCCTCACTATTCTCGGGATCTTTATTTAATGCCTCTGACAAGGCCTCAATAGCCTGGCCATATTCCAAAGACATAGAGCATGCTATGCCCAGCTGCAGATACGTTTCAGCTTTGAGATATTCATCTTTGTTCTGCTCACTTGCATTCTGAATGAGCTTCTCTGTCGTCCTCATGGCAGATTCATAGGCACCACGATTCAATTGATGAAGTGCATGTTCGTAGTAAGTCCTTAACATTGTATGTTTTTGCATACAAAAACGGGCGATTTGATGAAAAAAAGCATCTACCTCGCTCTGTTTCTGAAGTCTCAATTTTTCAGCGTCTGTCCTTCGCTTTTCAATTGCGTCAACATTTTCTTGATAAGCCTGTGGGCTAAGTGCCTTGCAGCCGATGGCAAAACTATATGTCCCGCATTTTTTATGCCTAAGCAAGAAATTTTGGTGGGCTATTTCCCAATGATATAGCACCTTATCGAGCTCTGCTTCATAGTCAAATAAAGCCTGCATTCGCGAAGGATAGGTAGGTCCACCAGACCAGTTAACCTCGCCATATTTTTCTTCGATAACATTTTTCAGCTTATAATATTTTGAATAAAGAGTATCATATTCGTCATAATCTGCAGGAAAATCAAGATAATCAATCCTTCTACGAATCTTCGCCTTGGTTTCCTTTATGCTATTGAGCAAAAAGCTCTTATATGCACTAAACTTACTTGGCGGCCAGTTTTTAGAATCAAAAGGAGACATGTAATCTTGCCCTGGAGCAACTGAATAACACCTACAGACCCCTTCTTCGGCAAATATGGTGTCTGCAGTTATAAAAGTGGCTAATACAAAAAAAATAGTGAATATTTTATTCATGCACTCCCCTTCCGTAAGCAATTTCATGGAACCAATAATGTTCAAAGTTAGCTCATGGGGCAGATTTTGAGCAATCTTTTCTGCAATATTAATGGGGCTTCACAGTTTGAACTGTGAAGTGTGAAGCCTGACCCCAATATAATCTCTCAAGCGATTAGAACGATAAAACGATAAGCTTCCTAGGCTCTTTCTTGGCGAGCCCCTTATCAGGAAATAACAAGGGCAATCATTTTAATGAACAGGATCCCGCTTCGCTGGCAGGATCGGGCAGGATCAAAATTAAAAGATGCATCGTAATGCTTTGATTTTTATCCTGCTAGATCCTGGAGATCCTGTTATTTTTATTTTTAGACCACAATCTATTTTTTCTACGATTCTCCTTATCGTTTTTATCGTTCTATCGTTCTAATCGCTCGAGATTTTCATCTTAAATGAACGGTATTGAGCCTGACCCAATTTAGTTCCCCTTGCAAATAATAATTAAAAATATTATTTCTATGCTAAGAGGGAGAACTATGGAAGTAATGCAGCGCCTAAAGCATTGGTTTTATAACCTAACGCATCCTGGTGCCAAGAAAAAGTCAGTTTCTGAGGCAGATACAAACATGGCAAGCCTCGCACAGAGTGTCTTATCTCAGGGTGCAGTGACGCCTGCGGGTAGCGCCCAACCGATTGTAGCGACCCTAAAGCCCGTCGTCGCACAGGCAAGTAAAAGGATAGATGCAGCAATACATAAACATGACGGACTTGGAAGAGGAACAAAGTTTGCAACACCCGCCATTCACGTTGAAAAACTTGATGCAAGCATTGTAAAAAATGGACGGATTGCACTTGCTGTTCGCCGAAAAGAGGGCAAAGACCTTGTGCTTGCAAGCTTTCGGCTTACACGATTTGGCATGGAGCGGCTGCTTGAGTGCATACGAAATGTTACAAATGACACAAATGTTCAGGTGATCATGGGAAGCTATCATTACTATGCCCAATCTAATGGTGAACTTCAGACATCAAATGTCAATCCTATTACCAATGGCCAGGTAATAAAATTTCCTGGACTTGGAAAAATTATTATAGGAACACCTCATGCACAACACCACGCCCTCTATGGAGAGGTGCTTGTAGAGGTAGACTCTACTTTCTCTCCAAATGAAGCACCAAAAGCGATTGCAAAAATGTTTGACCTCTTAGGTGTACAAGAGGTGATGGCAGAAAGAAGTACAGAATCGCAAAAGCGTGAAAAGATGATGGCGATGTTTCAGATCCTCTACCCTGCTCAATCATCCCAACTGAAAGTTCAAAAGGTATTTGATTTGCCTTTAGATGCTTTAAAGGCAAAAATGATCGCGCTTGCCCCCGACTTAAAGAAAAAGTTTAATTCTGAATTAGATCGCATGTACCTTCAAGAGGTGCGCCCGAAACAACATGAGTGGGCCTATAGGGGGATGAAAGCGCGCCTTCAAAAAGAGGGAGCAGTCGGCCTCATGGCAGGAACGGGCAGTCTTGAATCTGCTGTCAGGATGTTGCAAACGGGAGCGCTCTCATCGCACGATCGCTTTGTTGATCACCGTATTATTCAAGGCGCAAGTTCGGAAGCTGATCTTAAAACCGGTGGCGGAAGGTACGTCTTTACGCGCGTTATTACAAAAGAACTTGCGGCCCAGCCTATCGATGATTTTCCTTTTAGCGGTAAAGTTCAAATTCTGTATGATCTTGATGTAGCCGAAAGAGTGTGCTATATGCATAAAAGAGATCTGTATGGCTCTAAAGCTCCTGGGGACTATGATAATAGAAAAGATATTGTAACAGCTGTTAGAGCCCTTGACAAATACTCCTTAGAAAACGAGATGATGATTCAGGGGCGCATCCCTCCCGAAAAAATACGCAGGCTGGTTGTGCAAAATAAAACTGAGAAAGATGCTTTGATCTTACTGCTAAAACAGAACAATCTTGTCGTTCATGGCAAGATCAATGGAGTGCATGTCAATGAATTTATCCAAGTTTCCAATACATTTAACACTCAATTTTGGCAAAAATCATTTTTTTCCAGACCTGCAAAGGTTTAAAATTCAATATTGTCAATAAATCATAAGAGGTGTCTATGATAAAGCCTGTAAGTTATGAAGCGGTCTATTATGCGGAATCGGATAATCTCCCCATAAACCCAATCGCAATCCGCCCAACAATTCATGATCGCCTCATCTGGTGGAACGACACCACCCCCGGCCGCGGAAGAAGCTTTGAGATCGTAAAGCTAGAGGTACACAACGGCTCAAACTCTATTCCTGAGTCTATAGAGTGCCTTACAAAAGAGGGCAAGAAAGTGACTTTACGTCTGCTCACCAATGACCTTTATAACCAGAAGGTAAAAGAAAAGGTGTTCGGTAAGCCAGATTTTACAACGGATGAATCCATCCAAAAATACTACCTTGAAACAGACTTTGATCTTTAATGTAGGCCTAATTGCATAATTAACCACCGAGGCACTGAGCTCACTGAGATGGTTGAGATAAAGAGAAGGATTAGTTGATGAAAGGCTATTTAAACATGGTCTTCGTCGCCGATTGTATAAGCATTCTCAGTTTTCTCAAATATCTCAGTGAGCTCAGTGGCTCGGTGGTGATTTATGCAACAACGCCTTTTTTGAACGCGATAAGAGAATCCAGACGCGCGTTCATTATGGCTTTATATTTGCTTGGAAGGGCATTTATAAGCTTATCTCTATTTGCAAGAATTTCATCTATTTGGCGAATGATTTCTTCATCTGTGATTGTCCCAAAGAGTAGGGCGGCATTTGCGTTTATGTCAGCATTTCGCATGGTGGCAAGTTCACCTACTTCGGTGCTGAAGAGATTTCCTTTAGGAGCACCTTGAGCACGAAAATCTAGCGAACCACCGTTATCGATCCGCCAAAACTCTTTTGTGATGCGATCTACCAGGATGTTGTCAAACTTTAAGCCTATAACATCCCAGTTTGCAAGAAGGCAGTCTAACACAAAATATTTTTGTAGTTTTTCCTGCACCTCTTGTAAGCGAGGGCTGTTTTTGGGATCGCTGCCTAGATAGTCTTCAAGTGTCTGGGTGTTTCCGGCAATAAATCTCGATAGCATTTCAGGTTTTTCGGAAACAGCCCCTTTTGTTCCCTCTATCACATGCTGACTTGTCACTCTGTTGTAGAGCATCACATCAGGAACATGTACACCCATAGCTTTATAGGCTTTATTGGCGTAGTATTCTGCTCTCAAGCGGTCGGCCCCGAGGGAGTCATCCCTCGCTGTTTTTTGCACAAATTTATGGCCCTGAGCGTCCTGGACAAGCTTTGCCCCTGTCGTGCCTCCAATAGCGCCAGAAAGCAGCTTCACATCATCTAACGCTGTTGGGAAAAGAGGGGTGCGGGTGCTAGTTTTTTGGGCGGGTAGATGCTCAATTTCGTCAAGGATTGCATTGATCTTTGGATAGAGAGCAGGATTTAAGGCGATGACCTTTACAATTTCAAGAAAGTAATTTTCAGATTCTGCAAATTTGTTGCGTGCAGCAGTAGTGGAGGTGTTACTCATCAGCTTTTGCATCTCTTTTGTGATGTCTTGCAGCTCCCGGCTAAATTCTTCCCTTGTCCTACCTGCTTTAAGAGGCATTTCATTGGCAAGAAATTCCTGGTGTATATCGAGATATTTGGCATTAAAGGTCCCTACCCTGCCATATTCGGCAGAATCGGCGCACTGCACGCTCTTGGCAATTAGCGATTTTTTTACCAAATCTTGACTGTCTTTATCGTGGATTGCTTCGTAGCTTGCAGCGACAAAGTGCTCTTGTATGCCCCACTTTTTCATATTTTCAGCGGCATTTTGGGCAGATCTTTTGTCATCTACATCCACGCCCTCGGTCTGTCTGCCACTATCATGAAATGCACCGGCAAGCATGATGATGCGATATTCATCGGCCTCTACAGTGCATCTGGGATCATATTTGTTATAAAGCCATGCAAAGACAGCGCTAAAGAGGCCAACCCGCATTCCATGGTCCGAGCCGTGATCTAGTCGTGGATCAAGCTTTTCTGCATCTACCGGTTTGCCATCTGCCTGATGGCTGCCCCTAAAAAGCCTCTCTTCGATGTGTTTAAGCCAGCTTGTTTCATCTTTAAACTTCTCTCGCACCAGCAGTTTTTGGCGGTTGTGCGGAAGGGAGTGTTCATAGACAACAGCAAATTTTTCTTCCGTAGACAAGCTAGACCACAACACCTCTTTACCCTTATGTTCAACGAAAATATCATCTTTATGTGGAAATGGCTTGGCATAGTAATTCGTTACAATCTCCTGCATGCGCAAGGGGAAATTTTCTTGTGTAAGATTAGTTGCAGGCTCTTGCCTTAAGGTTCTATGTGCCACTCTGTGAATACTCTGGTGCGCCTCTTTCAACGAGTCGCTTTCAGCTAGCACCACCCTTATTTCTCCAGAACGAAATTGATGCCACCAGGCTCGGATTTGGTCTCGCACATTGTGGGAAAGAAAGGGAAGGCCAACAAGCAAAATTGACCCTGCTGAGGCCAAGATGGCTGCTCCTAGCCGGGCATACTGCTGACGTTTAGTAAGTTTTATCTCTTCTACTAGTGGTGTTG
Source organism: uncultured Chlamydiales bacterium (assembly GCA_963826935.1). Taxonomy (GTDB): domain Bacteria; phylum Chlamydiota; class Chlamydiia; order Chlamydiales; family FEN-1388; genus SZAS-7. The sequence continues at coordinate 51,018 of CAWGYH010000003.1, forward strand.
GTCTCTCTAGAGGAGGAATCATGTATGGTTACCCTTTTAACCAATACATATACAATAAAAATATAACTATCAATAAAGAAGAATAAAGTGTTACTTTGACTGCAGGGCCAGCCAGTTGTTTGCTGTTTCGAGGGCTTTTAGATAATCTGGCAGGTAGACATGGCTGTTATCTATTACCCTGAGCTCATCGACAAATGCCTGGATGGCATCTCTATGCATGGCAGTTTCCCTTACATCACCCCTTTCGATGCTATACGAAATAAGACTTGTCCGCAAATTTGTAAGAAGATAGCGGCCAAGGAAGGTTTCTGTATGGCTACTTCGCAGCCTATAGGCTTCATCAAAGTGGGGTTTTGCTCCGGCAATATCCTTTGCTAACTGGCGCTTGATAATACCGCGCATATTTTCAATCTGGGCAAGGCGGCTATCGTGATCGAAGGAGGCGGGCTCAAAAGCTTCTCTCACAAGCGCCTCAACCTCGACATAGCATTCTAGCTGCCTTTGGGGAGTGCCTTGCACAAGTGTTACCAAAAAGCGATCGTGATTATAGCGATAGTCTGCCATAAGCTTCTTCTCATCTCCAATTATTCCCAGGGTGATGCCATGAAGTCCAAGATGAAACTTGAATGAGGGAAATGGACCGGTTAAGCAAGTCATCTGGTCTATGTTTTGGTAGGAGTAGCTAAGATGCATAAATGTGCTAGAAAGCACCTCGCGCATTCCGCGCTCCTTAGCTTTTGCACAAACCATAGCCGGATCAAAATTTAGCTGCATAAATGCAGGAAAGTACTTGCCTGCTTGGCCAAGAGCATACTGGAGCGACTCGGCAAGGCGCTCTAGGCTTTCAAACTCTGCCCAGTCGGGGCAAATGGTAGCAAAACCTACCTCATAAAGCTGTAAAATAGCGGCCATCTCTAAGATACAGGCACTTTTTCGAAAGCCCTGTTCATTATCGCCAGGGACTGTCTGTGCATAGCAAGTTTGATATGCAAAGGTATCAAGGAGCGTATAAAGCTGAAGTTTCAGCTCAGGGGAAAGTGGACCCGCTTTTGCCTCTGTTTTCAACAGCCGGTAGCACTCTTCACATGCAGCCCGCTTTTTAGCGATATTGGGCTCGTCGGTTGCGGCTTTTATGAGCTCTTTCATTCGCTCTAGCGTAGATCCAGTAGCCACAGACGATTGGGGTGATAAATGACGCACCGGCTGCATATAATTCTCCAACTTAAAATTTATATTATGATATCAATTACTACCCTTTTCAGGCAAGGCTTTTACATACTCATCATAAAGCCTAAAGACATCGCCAAAAGCCGCATCATGCTCCATAAAGCCATGAAACTGCAAGCGAAAGTCTAAGATAGTTTGTAGGATATTGATAGGACCCACTTGCTGACGTAGATAGTGGCTGAGCACCACGCATGAGTGGCGTGAATAGTCCCAGCGGCTTCCTACGGCAAAGGGCATCTTTTGATCTTGTAGGCGATCAATAAGCTTTTGCATAAGTTCCCTATCGGGAATGGGGAGAAATCTTTGCCAGCCGTCATAGTGGAGGTAGCAAAGGGTTCGCTCTTCGCCATTCTCATGGGTAGCTGTAAGGGTTGTTTCATAAAGTTTTGCACGAGAAATTTTACTTTCTTCTACAACCTGAGGCGTTGCAACTCTAATAATCCAGCCCGATGGGGTTGTTATGGTATCAACTCCCTCCGGAAAGTAGCTTATAATGCGCTCAGGGGTCTCGCTAGACTTTATTGTAGAGACAAGAAGGTCGATATTGCGCTTAAGAATGCCCTCAAAGAAGTTAACAGCCTCTTCCATGGTGCCTGGACAGGAGTGCATAAGATATTTTGCCTCGCCCTTCGATAGACTATAGGCCTCGACAAGAAGGTCCTTTTGCTTGTTTGCAGTAAGGCTGTGGGGCGCGCCAAGAAACTTTTGGGCATCAATATACTGCTTAAACTTTTTGGCAACAAGTAGGTTAAGATCAAGAAAGCCCCTATTACCATCAATGTTGCAGGACTCATTTTCGAAGGCATTTTGCACATCAAAAGCTAAAAGCTCGGTGCAATCGTCAGGAAGTGCATCGCCATAAAGAAGCGTAAGTTCACTTTCAATACTTTGCTCCTGGCGAAGCTTCTGAACGGTTTCTGAGACTATGGAAGATGAACCAATTTGCTGATAGGCAATAGAGGGGACAATGCCGTAGGCGTTTATTGTTGCATGCAGGGAGTTGTACTCTCCATCGATTGCAGATACCGGCTCTTTTGTTGGATCATATATCCTCTCCAGCTGCTCACAAAGCCTATCATAGAGCGTGTGATTGATTGCCACAGCATTTGTAATATTGCCCTTTTTTAACTTGGCAAGGTGCTCTGAGTAGCGGGTAGATGGCTCTATCTCATACGCCATAAAATAGAGCATATCCCAATCGGCTGGAAGCTCCTCCATAGCCCGTCGAAAGACAAGCCCCGTCTTTTTTGTAGTGACGCTAATACCGGTAGAGTCAACAAAGCCAAAGCCGTTGTCATCTTCTAAAATTAATACGCTGCTATACTTTCGCAATCTTTTTGCAGCATCTGCCTTTTGAGCGGCATCTTGAGCTGTTGCAAGGTCATCTTGCGCCCTCTTGTAGCCGGCTCGAACCTCCTGCAAAATTGTCAGGTGGCTTAAATAGCAGCCGGCTTCGCCCTGAAACTGCCTAACAAGCGCTATCCTTTCCTCTTCTAGAGTAGTATCATAGCCCTGCCAGTTACGGTGAAACCTGCCCCAAATGCTCTCAAGAACATCAACCCTACCATTTACCGCCTCAAAACGTGTAAAGTGTGTCACACCAACGCGTGCAAGCTCTTCTCTCACCCGCTCCATTCTCTCAGTTTTATGCGCAAGGTTAATCACATAAATGGAGCCAAAGTGATCATTTAACCCCCAATTCCTATCCCATTGATCAATATCAACAACCCGCACATACTCCTGCGCCGCTCGATTATTATCTGGAAAACCAATTGCTTCTACACCAAACATTAAAACCACCCTATTAAATTAAAAAGATATCGTAAAAAGTAGCCTTATTCCTCGATATTGAATGCGCGAAGGGCTTTATCGACGTGCGCTTTTTCAATCCACATATAGAGGCCGGAAGATCTTTCACCTTTATAGTCATTTGAGCAATGCACCTTTCCGGAAAGACCAAGTACGTTTGTTGCTAGAACGATGAAACCGGCTTCTCCAACAAATGCTTCTTCTGGTTTGACAAAGAGGATATATTCCTCTTCAGATTGCGTAAAGAGTATATCAGAATGGTCTCGCAAGCTCGCTCGCACCCAGTTTTTGCCCACCAACTGTATAACTGATTCATAGGCCTCTTTGAGGATTTGGAGCGAGCAAGGATTTCGTTCGTTATACCCCCAAAATTCGATACCAAAATCAGAAGAATGAAGAGACCAGCATGTATTTTTAGTTAAAAATTGTCTTGATGCACCATTTACAACCTCTAACAGACGAGCTAAATCAGAATTAAATTCTAAGCGTCTTTGTAGTCCATGAATCTCTTCCTTTAAAAAAACAAGTGGTTGGGCGGCTACTTTTTCTACAACTTCTATACCCCATTGAGGAATTTGGAGTATACTGTCTAGTTGTAGAGGGCAAACAGGAAGAGATACTATAGGTTGTGCGATTTTTTCTACTGGATCACGGCCTAATCTATGGGCCTCTAGCATGTCCCAGATTCTCATAATAAGATCATAGCTACGTTTAGTATGTGCATGCTTCTCGTGCCAGAGCACCGGAGGCATCATCTCGCTATTTACCTCTTGAATCTTGTATACACCCGCCTCTTTGTGTAACACGCATTTTAAGCGTTTCATAATGGTGCCAATCACGAAATTCTCAGAAGCAACATCTGTGGAGCCATAACTATAGAGTTTCACCCAGCCAAAAGGTGTTCCAATTCCGTCTGGATAGCCTTCAAGATACAAAACAAAACCCTGTCTGGTTTGACAATTATTTGGGCTAGGAGTTGGCCAATCTATACGAGCTTCTTTCATTTTACAATGAAAACCTTTCTCTTTTGCTTCCACAAGAACAGCCGCTGTTAGATCATAGATACTCTGAATTACTTGATAGCTCTTAGCATCCCCATTTTGTTGTATCTGTTCCCATAGCCACATGCGAGCAACAGGTGTGTTTAACATAACTGCAAGCCGCTCGCAAGACTTGCCATACTTTTCCGAAAGGGAGTTAAGAAAGATTTTAGTTGCATGAACGTTGTTTACTTTTTCGGCAAGAGTCCTGCATGTGCAAGCTAAATTGGCTACATACTTCATCACCACAGGAATGTCGGCTTTATTTACAATCCCTTGACTTCCTGTTACAACATTCAATTGGGCCATAATAGCGCCAATAATTTCTGGAGGCATAGATACTAAGTTCATAAAAAATAGAATAATGTATTGTCGAATTGAAATCGAGAGAAAACTGTAAAAACGGTACAAAATCTGGGGGGAACTTTAGAAGGTCGATTTAAGCGGGGTTTTACAACCGTACGTTTCACCCTATGCTGGGGCGAAAGATTTGTCACTTTTCGAGCGAAGCTCTATTGGATGTGTTACTCTAGATTTATCGAGTCTCTTCGTAGGCCGATTTATCGGCCGGACCAAAATACGTTCTTGCCTATTGTGAAATGCGGCACGATAGAAATCGGCATAACGAAAAGACCGACTAAAGTGGGTCACTCCAAAGAGCAAAAGCTCAAGAACAAATTTGCTACCGCATCCTTGCATGAAATGAAGTTTTAACCCATTCAACCACCCCAGGCTCGGCCCCCAACATTGGGTTGATTTTTGAATCGAGTAATGATACTATATTTCGTAAAATAATGAATTATTTGGAAATTACCAATGATTACGAATAGTGTGGCTTTAGTTGCTGTGGGTTGGGGTATTTTAAATACTGCTGCTGGGCATATTTATAGGCAGTGTCTGGGAGAAAAAAGTATCGATGTCTGTTTGCAAAAAATTATTAGTTCCCCAGGTTTGGATCAAGGTGTACAAATGTTCAATACTACTAAACTTGATGGTATGAGACCTGATTTCCTTGAGGGAGTCTTAGTAACACTTGCCGGCTATAAAAGTTGGAAATGCCTTACTGAACTTTACCACACTTTACGTGATCCCCAGCTGGCTCTTATAGCAAAAGTTCAAAAAAGTGCTCTTCCGGCACTCTACGTTGTTACTGGTGGAGTTTGTATATATAATTCTCTGAATAAGTAAAATTCGTTCAAGAGTAGGCTCAGCACCAAGCCCAGGACGTCTCTCTCGCGGCTATTACTATCCGTTTAATTTTTTGAAATTCGGCCACCGTAAATGCCTCAGGATGTCTTTGAACGTAAGTGTCGATCAACCTCATCGCAGCACAAACGGCCTGTCTCAGCTTTACTTGAGCACTTAGAACATCGTTTCGCTCTAATACTATTTTTGCTGCGCGCAAAAGCTCATCGTGGCTATAGTGACTTTGATGGCTAAACATAAAATGTACAAGGTCATAGGCAGTGATGAGCTGTTCCATGAAAGTGCTGCTATTTTTATCAAAGATGTCGAGGAGCCTTTTAGAGGCAGCTAGTCGAACTTGATACGTTATGAGGCGTTGCGCCTCAGAGAGAAGCTTAGCAAGCGCTTCGAGGTTTTTGCAGCATGCCACGCCGTCAAGTAGGATTTTTTCTGCCATACCTGCATCCTGCATCCCAACGAACAGAGCTTTTTCAATAAGTTCCTTACTAAAGCTTTTCCTATGTTCAAATACAAACTTTGCGGCGCCAATTTTTTTCGTCCATGGCAGGTCGGTATGGTGCAAGATGCGGGCTGCCGCCATTGCTTTTTCAGCCTCAGAAAAGGCATCAACGCTTCCAAATAGGACTTGATCTACGAAAGATACATGGTTTGCAGCAAGTTCTGGTTGTGCTAAAAGCTTTCGAATAGCTGCAAAGCGAAGGGCGTCAGTTGGAGCTGTAATCTTGTGGTAGAGCGCCATTATGTCATCAATATCGTTTGATGCGTTTATGTAGTCCAGAAAGAGGGTCTTGTCTATATGCTGCTGCACTTTTCCTATAACGAACAGGTCAGCCTTTGAAAATTTTTGCTTCGCTTTTTCCTGGATGACCGCCTTGGCAAGAGCAAGAATCGCCTCTTTCACTTCACCACGCATGTCAAAATGGCAAAAAAGTGCTTGGGCTTTCTCTTCGAGCGTAAAAGACGCGCTATTTGCCACAACGTAGTCGACAGCAAGTTGTACATACACCCAAAAAACTGAGGCAAAAGGTGTACTTGCCCCGATTATCAATCGTACGGAGCATTCGATCTCCTGTTTTGTAAACTCTTTTTGATGTTGCATCGCATAGTAGGTTGCCATTTCACGCGCATTGGGTAAAGCAAAATCTGGCGTTTCAAGTATATGTGAAGTCGCTTGTGTCAAGGTGTCACTTTTATCCAGTTCGCCAAAGATTAAGGCATCGAAAAATGCCCCGCACACCGCTAGGGCTTGCCTCTTTTCGAACTGATTTAGCTGTGGGAAAATATGCTTTGCAAAGTGCTGGATATGGAGATGAAATCCCTTTACATTACTAAAGCGAATGTAGCAAGCAGCAACCTTTTTCTCAATCGCTTCTGTGACTATAGGAAGATTTTTATCGCACAAGAGGATAAAGTGTGCGATATCATGCAGGTTCTTCACGCTGCTGCATGCATCTACTACTTTATTTAAGACTTTTGACATTTTTGCTGATGTGTCGGGAGAGTGGAGCTTGTTGCAATTAATAAACCCATAAATCGCATTTAAGTCTTGGATAGTACTGCATGCATCCAAGCAGTTATGGACAACTTCAACAATAGCCTGTTCATTATTTGTTGCTTTGAAGTAGCTACGGTAGAATATATCAAGAGTCTGAAGTTTTGCCTGCACTTGATCGGGCAGAGGGGCCTCTTTTAGCTTTTGGAAGGATTCTGTCGGAATGGAAAAACGCATGTTTACATAGCGCTTTGTAAAGCAGTCGCGAATGGTTTTTGAAACAAGTGCTACACCCAAGGTAAAGATGACAGCACAAGAGGCAAGGCAGACCCTTCCAATAAATTCCGGAGTAGAAAAATGGCGCTGCTTCTTTAGAACAATCTGATGTTCTTGGCCATTACAGCTAAAGGTTCTTCCCCTGCTTGTAAACTTTTGGGCATCGCCCCAAGTTACATACTTACTTGGAATATTTGGTTCACCGAGTGCAACAGTTGAAGGCATAGTACTACTCCTTAAAAAATATACATAATTATATTTTAAAAGGCTATTTTATTGCAAGCTCTTTTTTCCGAATAAATAAGTGACTGGTTAGATCGCATCGATCAACTTTGATTTCAAGATCGCATGTCTGATGACTTTTTTCTTTTAGAGGTTTTTGTGTACATTTTTCTTTAATTATGATAAAATACGTCCAAATTTACTAATTTTTTTGTAGGGTGTCTATGGATACTATTTCTTTTCAAGACTGTATTAAAGCTAAATCCCGATTCTCAAAAGCTTGCGAAGAGTATTTCTTCTTAGACGGTATCACTACACTCCTGGGGGGTCGCACTTTTAAAGTTTTGTCGGAGAATCAATCAACCACAAAACTCTATCAGAAAGATACCAAACCACTTTCAATAAAAAAAACAGCCGCAACATGTGCTAAGTTATTAAGCTACTTGATTCCCGTCATCCCTCTCATTATGTTGATAGGAAAGATCCACTATAGAAACTCTCATCGTTTCAAAATTGTTATAGCTCCTAATCCCCAAGTTCCTCCCCCACCAACAGTTCCCATACCTCAAGAGCCTTCTATACTCGCAAATAACATGCTAAGTAAAGCCGAAAGAATCTCTGTAAGTACCTATAACATCCTGTTTCCACAGTCAGTTCCCCCAAATCAATTTTCCACCAAAATCGGCTATAGCGTTGATAAAAATGGAAATCTCTATGACAACATCGATTTTCGTATGAACATCATCCGCGATAACATCCTGAAATCCAATTTGGATGTCATCTGCCTCCAGGAATTAACTCAAGCCACCTTTAACACGCTTCGCACAGATCTTGCTAAAGACTACGACATCTTCTGGGGTAGTCATTTTGCAAATAGACATGGCGTGGGGATTCTGTATAAAAAACACAAATTCACTCGGTTAAAAATGCACACTTTTGACCTGCGTGTCCCTGTTCCTGCCACTAACAATCCGAACATAACGTACAATAAGCCTCGTGCACAGATGCTTGTGGACTTGCAAGATAAAACAACACAAAAAATATTCCGTGTGGTGACTGGCCATTTCATTGATCCCCGCGACTTAACTGACAAAACGTTACATACCAAACAAGTTGTTGATTATGTCGAAAATAACGCTGGGCACAATTACACGATTGATCGAACGATCATTGCCGGAGATATGAATCAAGATCAGTTTGGCGATATGGGAGCAAAGCCTCCCACGGTGCCTGGAGCTTCCCATGCCTCAGCTTTCCAACCCTTTTTCTCCAATCAGTACTATGTGGATAACAACCTAGATTCGACCTACTTTGCAAAAGCGACTTTTGATGATGGTCCGATTTTCAGCAAAAAACGTCGCATCGATTGGATCTGGTCGAAGCATTTTGCCCCGGAATATCTACCTCTTGAAAATCTCGATATCCGCGGCAGCGATCACCTATTAGTCGCAGCGACCATACGATAAGACGAGAAAGGAACAGCTACACAATGTTGTTAGGGTTGATTCAGGTTTTTTTTCAAACGAATACCTAATATTAAAATATGTCCTCCGGGCACGGAAGACACCATTTAACATAGAGTAGGTTTGGCAAAAGCAGCTACATCAACATGCTAGGCCGACCCCTGCGATGTGCGATTTTTCTTGATCTATTCTCAATCTCGTCTGGCATTTTTTTCACAATTTCTCCAGAAAATCACTCCTTCACAAAGGTGATTGACACATTATTGTTATCTGTTAAGATGATTCATAAAATAAGGAGAAGTTATGGACCCGCAAGCACCTCTTAAATCAGACACGGCACAACCATGGACGTCCGTGCAGCCAAAGAAAAATTCAAGAAAATCTAATACCAATCAAGCAAAGGTACATCTGCTGTTTTCTGCCTTACAGACTGCTATAACCCTTGATAATGAGGCAAATCCCACACTTCCAGCAGACACTATTATTCCTTTGACGCACGATGGAGCAATACAAGAAATTAATAAGCTTGCAGAGTCCGGGGTTTTCTTTTCACTTGCTGCTGCTCCGGCAGTCATTTCTAAATTTGGAGATGAGAGATTTGGAACAATAAATGAAGTGAAAGCATTATTTTTGTTAATACGCCAGAAACATGACATAAAAGTAGTACAGGGAAAGTCACCTGCAGGACCCCTTATACATAAACTCTATTCCGAAATGATGTGGGTATATATGCATAGAGAGCCGAATTCACAAGAAATAGGAAATCTTTACGATCAATGCCCCCCTTCTACAGAAACATGTACGGCATATTTAGCGCACAAGAATAAAAGGAAAAAGTATCAAACTACTATATCTTTCTACCACAACTGGCCTTCGCATATACCGAAAATTACTGTTACGTACAAATATTATATGAGTGCTCTCAGGAATGACGGCGCCCCTCAGGAAATAATTCAAGAAAAATATCAAGCAATACTTACGGCTCATCCCGAATACATGAATGATGCTGCATTCTTCGCTGATTATATAAGGTTCTATACGCGAAGTAGTAGAAAAGTAATAAGTCCTGATGAGCTGGTGGCAGTCGAGAAAGTCTTTGAGAAGTATCCAGATTCAAAAAAGCAGGATAAGCCAGTGCGAGTGCTGCTCCAGGCTTATTTTGATGCGGGAGAGTTTGGCAAAGCTCAAGCGTGCCTTACGCCGCTTCTTACAGAAGACCTATTGAGTAAAAAAACACTCAGAATTATTGTAGAGCGAATAGCAGAGACAAATCTTCCTTTAGCATTAGAAATATATAAACGTAAATTAGCAGAGATTAATCGGGCGCAATCTTCAATTGAAATCGATCTGCATAAGCATACAGTTACAAGCTATGGTACACATAAGTATGGTGTTGCATCTGATAAGTTTGTCAAAATACAATTATTTTATTTGCATTGGTTTCTTGCTGAGAATTTTAAAAAAGGTAAACAGAGGGTAAAAATAACCATAATTACAGGACAAGGTATAGATTGCAAACTAAAAGAAAGGGTGAAAGATTTTTTGTGTACCACTTTTAAGTGGGACTTCGTTCGTTCAACTGCGGATAGTGATAATCCAGGTGAAATACAATTGTCTGAAAAAGCCGGTCGCTTGAATAGTTCCATCACACTTCCCGGGCATCTTAAGACAGAATGGCAATGAGTAGAGCGCAGGAAGTTATCAAGCAGCCTGACGCCGCATACATTGCTGAGGAGTGAGGCTTAAAAGGGAGTTGAATTGCAAAAGTGAACACTGGTGCCGTTAATGGCAAGGTGCTCACACGTAAGCGGCCCAGATTGGGTTTAAAAGGCCAAACGCAAAACAATAAATTTTATAAATCTTCTGTTTTAGCTAACCAATTGTTTGCCGTTTCGAGGGCTTCTAGATAGCCTGGCAGGTAGACATGGTTGTAGTCTATCGCTCTGAGCTCATCGACAAATGCCTGGATGGCATCTCTATGCACGGCAGCCTTCCTCTTATCTTTTACCCCTTTCTTGGAGGCATTATCGTTCTCTACGTTATCTCTGTGGAAATTGCAAAACACTTCTTTTTCCAAAAAAGCCATAATCCCCATGCCCCACAGCGCGTGCATGCAGCCGCACCGACATGCATATAGGACACACTTTTTTTAGACGTTCACTCCTTTCTTGCAAAAAGCCAGGTATAATTTTGCCCCTCTTGTTTAGGAAGAGGATTTGGATAATCAATGGTAAGACAGGTTGCTTCAATATGAATGGTGCGAAAATCCCGGCCCATCTTTGCAGCAACCTTCTTGCTTTCCTCTTCATCCTCTTTTGAAAATGGCCCGTCATATATGAAGGTTAAGACTATCTTATTATCATCCCAGGCAGCCTCCACAACGCGAAGATTTGGGCTAATAGTGCCGACAAGGGCTTCCTGGCCAGACAGTATAATATCTATCCGCTTTTGATTTTCTGGGGTGATTTCACGAGCCATTTTTACCAACCGGTTCTTTTCGTTTGTAAACACACCTGCCAGGGCAGTCAATAGGTAGTGGAGCATCTTTCTGCATGCAATGCAGTTCGTACATATCGTCGGGCATTTGAGAAATCACTTCTGTTTCGATACAGCTCACCTCTTCCTGCTCCTCGTCAGTAAATTCCCCATCGAAGACGAAATAGAGATGTATAGTTTCTTCATCCCAATCCACATATACTGCTCGCATGTTCGGAGTAATCTCCCCTAAAAGAGCTCCCCAAAGACTTATCAAAATACGTTGTTCGCGTGCGGATCTTTCTTTTAGCATATTAGAATTTTTCCTTTCTCTTATAGACGCACCTACCGGAATACTCTAAGGGCGTAAAAAATTCATTGAGAATACTGTGCAAGTAGTATTTTTTTGAATCGATTGTGGGAGAAAGTTGCACCCTATATGACAAATCATCAATAGTCAACTTTTTGCGTATTTGTGATGCTGCGTGCACCAGCAACTCATACATTTTTTCGTGAGCAGCCTCGTTGTGTTCCATTTGTATTTGTATGCCTATGTCAATATAGTTACTCACTGTTCATTTAAAAAATCCGCCATGTAAAAATCGGGATCATCGCTGCCCCCGCGACCAATGACTTTTGAGATATAACGCTTGCCCACATCACCGTTTAACAGGCCGCCATGAGCTTTGATATATTCAAAAATTTGCATGGCTCTTTGTCGTGACCAGAGATAGCTATAGTATTTGGATCCATAGTCAGCTAAATGAATAAAGGAGCAGAGAAAGTGGGCTTGAGGATCCAATGCAACTATTTGGGGCCCGGCTTTATAGACTTCTCTTTCTATTTGAAGTTGATCACTCGGTTGCCCGCCTTTGTACAGATTTAAAGAGAGCTGAGAAAATAAAAGTTGGGTTGCTATATGATCTCCGTCACCCGTTCTAGTGGGGTGTCCACTATCTCCAAGATCTTTACTTTTTATTAGCGCTTCGATTACGTCATCCGGTAGAGATTCACCTGTTTTATAATGGTGGCTGATCAATTTAAGGATCTCAGGATCCCACATCCATTGTTCCAGTAGCTGTGAAGGGACTTCGATGAAATCCATCTTGGTATTATATGCACCTTTTGTTGGCATTTCAGCCCTACCTAGAAGCGCGTGGATGGCATGACCAAATTCGTGAAAAAATGTGTTTACTTCAAGACTTGACAGCAGTGTAGGTTTACTCTCTGTTGGTTTAGAGAAATTTGCTATAACAACCGCAAGTGCAGGCTGAAACGCTGCTCCCCGATCAAAGCTTATAGGAGGAATGATGCCATTGCAGCAGCAATGGGTATATTTCCCTTTGCGCGGGAACAGGTCTAATAACACATAACCGATCAATGATTCATCGTCGGCTTGGAGCACTTCAATCATCTGGACAGAAGGATCCCAAAATATCCCGTCGTGATCAACCAATCGAAACTTAAGGCTAAAAAAGCTTTCATATACCTTTAACAGACTTTGAATCGTCTTTTCCATCGGAAAATATTCAGCGATTTTGGCATGGTCGACTTTACCATGTTTTTTCATATAATAATTTAAAACATAGTTAACATCCCAAGCTTTGATCTTTCCCTCGGGTGTAAGAACTACTGATTCAGGAAGATTTTTTACTATCACTTCCCAAGTCTGTTTCGCCTTTAGGTTCGCTTCTACTGCCAGATCATTCAAAAATGTTTCAACTCGCTGGGGCGTTTTGGCCATACAAGATGAGATATCAAATGCTGCATAAGAGTCATATCCCAACAGCTTTGCCAGTTCATTGCGCTTGTCAATCAGCTGTTTTAACAGCTCTACATTTCCGGGAAAAGCTCTATTATAAAATGCACGTGAATAGTCTTGTCTTGTGGTTTCTATAGAACAGTTATCCATAACGCGCGTCCTGGTAGGGTAATCACAAGGGAGAATATAATCAGAGCCTTCGCGCGTTAAACTGTCAATATAGTCGCTATCCAATCCCTCCAGGCCCTCTCGCTTAACACGTACTGTAGAAGCATCTTGGGCAACGTTAGTATGAAATTGCATGACCAATGAAGCAATTTGCTTTTGGAGCTGTTTCATACAATCAAAAGCTTTAGGATCTAAGTCAAGACCGGCTCTACGAAACGTACACATTGCTTCTGTAAGGTAGTACTGTCGCTCTTGATTCAGTTTGTCATGCGGCTCTGGAAGAGCCTGATATTCTTTAAAAGCACGATACATGCCTTGATTGGTTTCGAGATCAATCATGCATTCCCACAAGGCTGAAAAAAACTTCTCCGCCCTCTCTCTCATCATTTGATCTGGGTGGCACATTTTAAGTGTCGCCAGCACGCTGCCATAGCTGCGGAAATAGCAGAGCGTTTTATCATAGGCAAGAACAGTGTTTTCAAATGTGCGGGCTTCGGGAGCTATAGAAATAATCTGTTGAATACGGTTGATAACAGTATCTTTAGTGGCATGATACGTATGCTCAAGCCCATCAGTGGTTTTCGGGAACATTGCACTAACAGTAGACGGATTTTGTATCACCCAGGCTTGGTCTAAAGATACGGGGTTCTCGTCAGCCTGAAGCAACCCGATACTAATTGCGCTATAAACACCAAAAATTATACTTAAAATCAATCTTTTCATTATAACCCCTTAAAAAATGTAGTCTAAAAACGGCAGTGGAAGGCCTTCTAAAGGAGCATTTTGAGGGTATGAGCATATTTTGTCAAATTAACTGGTCTAACCCCGAGCATTACATATCTTTTGTTTTAGTTAACCAATTGTTTGCCGTTTCGAGGGCTTTTAGATAGCCTGGCAGGTAGACATGGTTGTTGTCTCTTGCTCTGAGCTCATCGACAAATGCCTGGATGGCATCTCTATGCACGGCAGTTTCCCTTATATCACCCCTTTCGATGCTATACGAAATAAGGCTTGTCCGCAAATTTGTAAGAAGGTAGCGGCCATGGAAGGTTTCTGTATGGCTACTTCGCAGCCTATAGGCTTCATCAAAGTGGGGTTTTGCTCCGGCACTATCTTCTGCTAACCAACCCTTGATAATACCGCGCATATTTTCAATCTGGGCAAGACGGCTATCGTGATCGAAGGAGCCGGGCTCAAAAGCCTCTCTCACAAGCGCCTCAACCTCGACATAGCATTCTAGCTGCCTTTGGGGATTGCCTTGCACAAGTGTTACCAAAAAGCAATCGTGATTATAGCGATAGTCTGCCTTAAGCTTCTTGTCATCTCCGATTATTCCCAAGGTGATGTTATGAAGTCCAAGGTGAAACTTGAATGAGGGAAATGGCCCGGTTAAGCAAGTCATCTGGTCTATGTTTTGGTAGGAGTAGCTAAGATGCATAAATGTGCTGGAAAGCAGCTCGCGCATGCCGCGCTCCTTAGCTTTTGCACACACCATAGCCGGATCAAAATTTAGCTGCATAAATGCAGGAAAGTACTTGCCTGCTTGGCCAAGAGCATACTGGAGCGACTCGGCAAGGCGCTCTAGGCTTTCAAACTCTGCCCAGTCGGGGCAAATGGCAGCAAAACCTAGCTCATAAAGCTGCAAAATAGCGTTCATCTCTAAGACACAGGCGCTTTTTCGAAAGCCCTGCTCATCATCGCCAGGGGCTGTCTCGGCATAGCAAGTTTGATATGCAAAGGTATCAAGGAGCGTATAGAGCTGAAGTTTCAGCTCAGGGGAAAGTGGAGCCGCTTTTGCCTCTGTTATAAACCGCTGGTAGCACTCTTCACATGCAGCCCGCTTTTTAGCGATATTGGGCTCATCGCTTGCGGCTTTTATGAGCTCTTTCATTCGCTCTAGCGTAGATACAGTTGTCACAGGCAATGGGGGTGATGAAGGACGCACCGGCTGCATATAATTCTCCGATTTAAAAACAATATTTTATCAGTTGCTGCCCTTTTGCGGCAAGCCTTTTACATACTCATCATAAAGCCTAAAGACATCGCCAAAAGCCGCATCATGCTCCATAAAGCCGTGAAACTGCAAGCGAAAGTCTAAGATAGTTTGCAAGATATTGACAGGACCCTCTTGCCGGCGCAAATAGTGGCTGAGCACCACGCATGAGTGGCGTGAATAGTCCCAGCGGCTTCCTACGGCAAAGGGCATCTTTTGATCTTGTAGGCGATCAAGAAGCTTCTGCATGAGTTCTCTATCGGGAATGGGGAGAAATCTTTGCCAGCCGTCATAGTGGAGGTAGCAAAGCGTTCGCTCTTCACCATTCTCATGGATAGCTGTAAGGGCTGTTTCATAAAGCTTTGCACGAGAAATTGTACTTTCCTCTACAAGTTGAGGCGTTGCAACCTTAATAGTCCAGCCCGATGGGGTTGTTATGGCATCAACTCCCTCCGGCAAGTAGCTTATAATGCGCTCAGGGGTCTCGCTAGACTTTATTGTAGATACAAGAAGATCGATATTGCGCTCAAGAATGCCCTCAAAGAAGTTAACAGCCTCTTCCATAGTGTGTGGAGAGGAGTGCATAAGATATTTTGCCTCACCCTTCGATACACTATAGGCCTCCACAAGAATGTCCTTTTGCTTGCATGTAGTAAGGTTGTGGGGCGTACCAAGAAACTTTTGGGCATCTATATACTGCTTAAACTTTTTGGCAACAAGCAGGTTAAGATCAAGAAAGCCCCTATCGCCACTAACGTTGCAGGGCTCATTTTCAAAGGCATTTTGCACATCAAAAGTTAAAAGCTCGGTGCAATCCTCGGGAAGTGCATCGCCATAAAGAAGCGTAAGTTCACTTTCAATACTTTGCTCCTGTCGAAGCTTCTGAACGGTTTCTGAAACTATGGAAGATGGCCCAATTTGCTGATAGGCAATAGAAGGGACAATGCCGTAGGCGTTTATTGTTGCATGCAGAGAGTTATACTCTCCATCGATTGCAGATACCGGCTCTTTTGTTGGATCATATATCCTCTCCAGCTGCTCACAAAGCCTATCATAGAGCGTGTGATTGATTGCGACAGCATTTGTAATATTGCCTTTTTTTAACTTTGCAAGGTGCTCTGAGTAGCGGGTAGATGGCTCTATCTCATACGCCATAAAATAGAGCATATCCCAATCGGCTGGAAGCTCCTCCATAGCCCGTCGAAAGACAAGGCCTGTCTTTTTTGTAGTGACGCTAATACCGGTAGAGTCAACAAAGCCAAAGCCGTTGTCATCTTCCAAAATTAATACACTGCTATACTTTCGCAATCTTTTTGCAGCATCTGCCTTTTGAGCTGCATCTTGAGCTGTTGCAAGGTCATCTTGCGCCTTCTTATACCCTGCTCGAACCTCCTGCAAAATTCCAGATGGCTTAAATAGCAGCCGGCTTCGCCCTGAAACTGTCTGACAAGCGCCTTTCTTTCCTCTTCTATAGTAGTATCATAGCCCTGCCAGTTACAGTGAAACCTGCCCCAAATGCTCTCGGGAACATCAAATCTGCCATTTACCGCCTCAAAACGCGTAAAGTGTGTCACACCAACGCGCGAAAGCTCTTCTCTGGCCCGCTCCATTCTCTCTGTTTTGTGCGCAAGGTTAATCACATAAATGGAGCCAAAGTGGTCATTTAACCTCCAATTCCTATCCCATTGATCACTATCAACAACTCGCACATACTCCTGCGCCGCTCGATTACTATCTGGAAAACCAACAGCTTCTGCACCAAACACTAAAACCACCCTATTAAATTAAAAAGAAATAGTTTAACAAATGCAGAGATAGAATTAAAGAGCTTTCCTTGCTCTTCTTTTACAAATTTGAAATTGAAAGTATCTGGACCCTTTTATTCTCACTTTACAGAAATAACTTTTATTAATATTATAATAACCAAATAAAAGAGCGGCAATGAGCGTTACTTTTTTATCTAGTGAAACTCCCTGGTGTAAAAAAAGTGAATAATGATACCAGCAGTAACCCCAGGCGCAGCCCCGATAATTGTCAACAATCTCAGCCCAAGCTTGATTGCGCTTGAAAAACACCTTGCAGGCACTAGTGCAGAAGGCTTTATCGACCACCTCACTCGGGTGCTTTGCGGCCAAGATCATGAACCATTTAGCCAATTTTCCCTTGACAGCATGCAGGCTTGCCTGCTTCTTTTTTTGTTAGAGTATCTGTCTACAAAAAATGGGGAGTATTATGACCTTATTTTGCGACTTGCGCCCTTTTATTGTGAGCAGCTTGACAGTCTTGATAGAGGCGAAACATCCTTTCTTATTCTTCCTTTTGAGGTCGTTAAAGCCTTAGGATGCGACCCGGATTTGGCCCGCAAGTTGCTGGTAGAGCGTGCCCATTCGTTTATCGCCGCACAAAAAGAGATCTCCCAGGGCAGCCCTCGAGTCCTTGAAGCTGGAAAGCGTACATTTTTGGCGATGCTGGAAAAGCTTCCAGCAGGTTGTGTAGAAACAGTGGCGCAGAGTTTTGCTGAGTGGAGAAAGACTACTCACGCTACAACAGAGTATGTGGCAGACACCTTTACACGTCTGGCAGAAGCCACTCGCACGCAAGGGGCGGCGCTTGTAGAGTGCTATTGCAAGTTAGAAAGCGACGAGCAGCTGAAAGCTGTTCTTAAAGTCGAGCTCGTAAATATTGTAGGCCTTTTACATAAGGCAAGAGCAACAAATGACGTAAATGATGATATTGCGCATATTGCGTCTATCCTCTTTGGCGAGGAAGATGGCTGTAGTTTTGCCGCTTTCTCAAGTGAAGACAGGCAAGCGTTTAGAGACCTCCTCATTTTTCTTTGGGAAAGGACAGCCGATGAAAAATACTTAGAGCTTCTCTATTTCACCATTCCCTACCTGTCTCATGACCCTCAGCACCTGAAAGCACAGCCCTACAGACCCCCGCTTGAGCATGTTGTAGACGCTCTGCAAGTGTGGATCTCACAGAACGTTGTCGGTCCCCAACAGATTAAAAACGTTGTCATGTTCTATGGCGAACTGCTATCAGATAATACCCACGCCTATGCTTGCAGCCTGTTACAAGCCCTTGCACAAGATTCACAAGACCCAAATCCGCTATTTGAAGCACTTTGTACTCTTAGAGGCGCAGGTTTTAAAAACTTTGATGATGCTGAAAAGAGCGTTTTCGCAAGCCTTGCGAATAACCCCAACTTTCGCATTACTAAGCGCTTTGACGCTCTTTTGGAAACAGACATTCTTGCCATCACGCAAGCTGTGCTAAGGCTTACGGCTTCTCAGGTTGGCACCCTTTTAGATAAGATCGACTCTCTTCCTGATCAGACCTTTCAGACAAGAGCCTTACTTTCTATTTCAGAGCGCATTGGCAGAGCGGATGTTGCATCTTGTGCTATAGATGAACTGGCCAAGCACTCTCACCTGGTCGCGAAATTGGTTCTAGTCTGTATAGAAACTCCTGAAGACTTTCTTCTAAAGACATGTAAAGATGCCATCCGATCTCCCCATTTTCCAGACAATGTGCGAAAAACAATCCTTTCAGCCTTTTTAGATCCTCAGCTGGCGAATTTCCACTTTACGTTTACACCTTTTTTCTTAACACCTTCAGATGAAGCTGAGATACAGCAATTTCTAGAGATTGCAACAAAAGATGCTATTGTGTCCAAGTCCTTGGTTCTTGCGTGCCGCACTAACGAACTGGACCCCAGGCTTATTGACGTTTTTATGCATTTCTTGCTTCAAAGTGACTCTGCGCATTATCTGCACATCGCCGCAAAAATTGCATCAAAACGCATTTGTCTTTCTGCCCTAAGGACGATACTTCAAAAGGCAGAGCGCATTAAAGAAACAGCGCATGAACAGTCTCAAGTAGAGGCCCTTGAAAAGACCCTTGAGATAATAATGTCCGACACTTGTTTATGGCAAAATGATACAGCTTGCGCCGAAATGGATTTTCGCCCTACATGGCATGAGCATCGAGGAATTGTCCATAATGCACCCTTTGATGCTGCGTCTCAAGAGCTTTGCACACGCTTTGAATCGTTGAATATCTCCAGAACTGAAGGAGAATCTAAGCTTGCCAAGATTCTTAAGTTGCAAAAAGCAAAAAAAAAGAGCTCACGGCGGTAAAACTTTGGCATCTGGATTAATTGAAGTGTTTGCTCTAAATTAGCAGTTTACTCATAATTTGCAGAATTAACAGGAGAATTGCCATGTCAAGTTTAGATAAAACCGCTCCAGTCCTAATTGCAGCCGAAGACCTTACAAGATTCGTTGCACAAGTAGAGACTACAAAACGTGAAAATCCTACTGACGAGCAGATCAAGGCGATGAAACTCCCCGAGCTAAAGCTACAAGAACAACTTCTTGCCGCCAAGAAAAGCGTTGAGCCTCGCGTGCGTAGCTTTGATGAAAAATTAGGCGACTCTATTACCCAAAATGATCAGAGAACTCTTTCTTTAGTACAGAGACACATTTATCAATTGTCTTGGGAGGAAAAAGTTGCTTCTGAAATTAATGAGGCAGTTTTAACTGCTGCTCGTGATAGTAAACCCTTACTACAAAAACTAGAGGGTTTTTTTTGGGAATCCCACACCCAAGAAGCACTTTTAGCCTACCTTAAACAACCTGAAAATAAGCTGGCTGCGCTTTGGAGAGATTTTGCCGGCCCTCCATTTGAATTTGGTCTAGACCGCACTCCTTTAACACCTGAACAAGCTCAAATACTTACATTTCTTCCTATTCAAAGGCTCAAATTTTATTACACAGTTAGCAGACCCCCCTTTTCACCTGTGCCTGAAAATATTTGCGCCGCAATTCCCACGATGCAAAGCCTCACTTCTTTGAACACACATGCTATTCCTTATCCTCAAGTGCTGCAAGTTTATAAAGTTTCTAAAAAAATTACAGACTTGGACTGTTCTGTGAGGTATGATGAAAAAAATCACATTAGGGACATTCTAGCTCGCATGCCTCAGTTAGAGGTATTGAAGCTTACATTAAGGTCCTCCGATTACTTCATGTCATGGAGTGCGCAGACAGAGGCCTTGAAAACTGCTACAAACCTTCGAGAAATAACTATAATTTGTCGATGGGTTCGATGGGAGATGGATGTTTCTGAGATCTTAGCTAATCTGCCGGCAAGCTGTAAAAAGGTTACAATTGTCGAGGGGAAATTCGACGCTTCAAACCCACAAGCTATTGAACGCTTTAAAGACAATAAAATAGAGGAGCTGCGTTTATACAAATGCTCATCCACTTTAAATAATGCGCTCATAGCAACTAAAATATCTGTTTTAAAAACGATGCCCGACTAAGGCATGCTAACTATGAGACATACATTTGCTCTTCGCAACAAAGAAAAAGCCTGATGCCGCGCCGATATTTGACCGCCTTAGCGTTTTTACTACGGATTAGAGCCACCGGAGAGTTTTATCAGATGCTCGATCCTGTAGCCGACTTCAACTAACTCGTAGTTAAGATGCTTCCTATACCTATCTAGCATTAACCAGCTTCTATCGATGTCGAGCGCATTTATGCGCACTCGCTGTTCTTGAAGAGATGTATTGAGCTTATAGTAACATGCGGCGTAGAGTTTAAGCTTCTTTCCAATTCTTTCCACTTTTTCCGGGGTAATTTTTCCCGCCAGAAGCTTTGTTAGTTTTCTATCAAGTTTTTTTGCAACACCTCCTATCTGAGCGGCAACGCCATTTTCCATAGAGCCGCCTAACGTTTCACAGGGGCTTCTCCATCTTTTTACACAGCAAACTATCCGCCTCCAGAGGGAACAGCTGCTCCAAAACGATAATTTTTCTTTGCAGGCTGATGCTCTTTCTAACAGTTCAGTGACTGCGGCATCGTTACTTTGCAAATCTTTAGGTACGACCGGGCCTTTGTTTGCACCAAAATGCAAAGACAAAGATCTCTTCGATATTTGCTCTATCTTCTGACAAATAGTAGTATGCATCACTTCTAACTGGGGAAAGGCATTAATGTTTGACCTTTCTCCTGACAGCTTTACGATGGCAACATTAAAATATTCAAGAAAGTCGATGCCGATATTGCGAGGAGAATCCTCAGCATCGCCTAGGACCTTTTCGAATCGTTCTTGCAGGATCTCTACCCTATCTTTAATGGTTTTGCCTGAATCTACCACTGCAAGCAGCATCTCTTCCATATCGTTTTGTGTTTGACGCACATCTACATGGCTACTGTCTTCAATAGACTTTAGGTGCTTAATCGTTATACTGGCACGAATACACGCCACTCTAATTGCAATTATCTTTCTACCTAGTAAAAGACCTCTTCTACTTTCTTGACTATTTTGCCACTGAGAAAAATGGTCATATACCTGCTTTACGACAGGATCAATTTCGGCAAGCAAATCAGCAGCCGCTTCAATATTTGTACTTGCATCTTCATTGTATATGTGCGCTTTTTTTACCTGTGAAACGGCCCGCGTCAGCTCATTCGTCAACTGTTGTAAGTTCGAAATTTGCCCCTCAAGGGCTCTTAAAGAAATATTAGAAATTGGTTGCATTGTATATCCTAATTATAAATTAATATAATTTACAAATACAAGAACCGGGACTCTTTGTCAAATAAATTTATAAATTAGACACTGAACCGTTAGAAAATAACTAATTTTATAGCTAAGCGGCGTGAAAAAATCTTATCTTTGCGCAAATTAGATATTTGCGATATATTGCTTTGTTATGCATGCAGTTTCTTCATTTCCGCCTAACAACGGCCAACTTCAATTTACTGCAAAGGACGTCGATCCCTTTTTTCAAGATCCAGAGACCGGCAATACCGCTTTTCACCTTGCAGCCGCACTTGCAGATGGCAAGCGCCTTGCTGAACTTGCGCGTGCCCCTATTCCCTATAACCACTTAGAAATCAGAAATAGCCAAGATCAAACGGCTCTTCACATTGCGGCATCGTGCGGCAATGTAGAGGGCTGTAAAATACTTTTAGAACTTGGCGCTTTTCGGGATGCTCGCTCAGGACCACAGGCAAAACGGCCCCTTCATATGGCTGCAGAGGGTGGACATACAGAAGTTATTAAGCTATATGAAGGCACGAATATCGATTGTAAGACAAACGATGAAAACACCCCCTTTTGGCTAGCGTGTGAAAGAGGAAAAGAGGAAGCTGCCCGCACACTCCTTGGTTTTGGTGCAGATCCTTGGACACGCACAGGAAAGTGGACAGCCCTTCATGTCGCAGCATATGAAGGCCATGCATCGATCATACGACTCTGTGCAAAATGGAAAGAGTCAATAGATAAACATGAAACAGATAGTGCAACAGCGCTCTATCTTGCATGCCAACAGGGGCACCTCGAGGCAGCCCGCGAGCTTATTGCACTTGGCGCAAATCTAGACTTTGTTCATTTTGAAGAGAAGATGACACCGCTTGATATTGCTTGTTTCAACGGTCTTGCTACCATAGCGCGCCTTTTGCTCGATGCAGGTGCAAGTCCCCATGTCGTGTGTGAGAAAAACAAATATACACCCCTCATGTATGCAGCATTTAGCGGATGTGCTGATACTATCCGCTGCTTTAAGCCAATACCAGGAGTTGTAGATGCACGCGATCGATTTGAACGGACCGCTTTTGCTATTAGCTGTGAAGAGGGACATCTCGAAGCGGCAACAGAGCTGCTTGCTATGGGATCAAAAATTGACATTGTAGATACTGCAGGAGAGACAGTTCTATTTGGTATTGCAGACGCAGGTCATGTCCATATACTTCCCCTATTTAACCCCACTGCACTTTTGGGCCGCAACGTAAGAAGGGATTTTCTTGATTTAAGAAATAATCAAGGCGAATCTGCCCTCCATATGGCTGCGACAATGAATCATACAGGGGTTGTTCGTACATTATTAAGATATGGCGCATCGATACGTGTACTGCCTAATTGTGTGCTGCCCTATTCTCGCGAAATGATCGATGTCTTTCTTGAGCACCAGCGAAAAAAGCTAGATGCCTGCTGCAAAAAGATTGCTCAGGAAGCCTGTTTTGAAGAGGTGATCGATGCGCTTATCGATCAACTTTTTCTAAATGTGTACTTTTCAAAAATTCTGACACAGGATCCCCTACAGGTTTCACGCCTGGTGAAAATAGCTCCTGACATCGATCGTGCTGTATTTTGCAGGTTATATAAACGTCTGCCTGTTTATAGCAAGCGCGACCTGTCTTTACTCTATAATGAACCGCAGTGTAAAATACTTCTTGACTTCATTAAAAAGACGCAGGAAGAGCGGTTGGAAGCTATTGCCAAAAAATATTCAACCATAGCTGAAATCAAAGAGATCAAAGAGCTTGGCGAAATTCTCGTTTCTCTTGAAATGCAAAATCCGGTGGCGCTCTTTTGTTCAAGCGTAAAATTAAAAAAGCGCCTGTGTGCGCCCTGTCAAGAGCTCGACGCACTCCACAGTCTCAACACTCTTATTTTTCAAAAGTATTGCAACGCTACCTTTTCTCAGATTTTTGTAACAGATGAGCCCATGCCAAACATTGCAGTACCCTCTTATCCACTTTCTGATACGCAGTTTGATGAAGCAAATACCTTCGACTTGATCACAAAACGCTATGGCTTAAAGAAAACAGAAATCCAGTATGAGGAAATGGTTGCTACAGGCCTACTCACAGGACGCGACCTTCAGCTCATTGGCGTAGATAATGGCTTTTACCAAGCAGATCATGACTGCCTGCGAGCATCACTTGCTGCAAGAAAAAAAGCTTTGATGGCCTGGAGTAAGAAATGCCCCGCGCATGAAGAAAGAATAAATTGGGTACTTTACTGTTTTGAGGTTTTAGAAAAAAGACTTTTTGCGAAAGACCCAGTAGAGGCGATTACTTTATCATTTGGCAATTTATCACTTACTCCCACCCCTCTTTCAAATGAAATGGATCTTTGCAAGTTAGATCAAGAATCTGCTCTTATTTTGATCGACCTGTTCATTCAAACAAAGGAAGCAGATATATGTGACCTTCTTCACAAAGCCAACGCATCCTCACTTTCGGAATATGTAGACAAAACAGAAGACAGATCCTTTATATAACGGGAGGAAAAACGACAGTCACGTTAGGCATTCATGGGTTTAATAACATGGGGTCAAGACCAATACCCTTCATTTAAGGCCTTCTTTAATTTTTCTCTTTAACAAGTCAGCAACGCCTCGAGGGGAGGGAATTTCTAGATGTTCAGGGGGGGTATATCCAAGTTTTTTAGCTTTTGCCTTATATTCTTTGATTGTTTTTGCCATCGCCTTTGCATCTTCAATCCACAGCCTGAATGCATACATATGTGCAGCTCGTCCTTGAACATCGGCTGTCGCTGTTTTTCCTCCGTCTGCTGCTTGCTTATAGTATATTTTGGCTTCACTATCATCTGGCAGGCCACCTCTTCCATCGTGCATCATCTCAGCATAATGTAAGGCAGCTTTTGCGTTTATGTCAGAACAGCCATCGGAGGGAAGAGCTGCCATTTTATAATACTCTCTTGCAACTATCAAGTGATCAAGGGTTTTACTCTGCTCGTGGCAGCTTTGCATATTCAAAATAAGTATATGCGTCTGGATTCAAAGGGTCGGCCGCGGACCTTAAAATATACTTTGCAGCCTCATCGAGGTCTTTTGTCATTGACACATACTCTCTGGCAGCCTTTTGTCTATATTCAGAATCTCCATCCGCTAAACTTTTGAAGTATTTTCCAGCTTCTGTAAAGTCGTTCCCTCTATATGCAATTCTAGCTAACTTATACATAGCGCTTGCCTTTATTGCGCCCTGTCCCTTATTTGCGGCGATTTTTAAATAGCGCTGTTCTTCCGCAGGGCTTCGGCCCTCATAGTATATTGCAAATTTTAATGCGGCTTCCGGAAATTCATATTCAGCCGCCTGTTTTAAATAGTATTCTTGTGGACGATTATGTATAGGCCATTTTACCTTTGCCTCTCTTAAGAGAATAAAAATATAAAAATAGGCCTCCCCTTGTATCGAAGTCTCACACGTTCGCGCCTTTCTGATAGCTAATGAAAAATAGTCATAGGCAGCCTGGTAGTCTTTCGCTTCATAAGCCACTTTGGCCTTTGTTAATGCCACCTGAGGATCCTCTACATTTGTAGTAGATGAAGCACTTGTTCTTGCAACGGCGGCAGGTTTTGAAGTTTGAAAATCAATTTCTCGGAATAATTCTTGCGCAATTTTACTGCCCATCAATCTAGCTAGTTTAAGGCAAGCATCGCCACGATCAGGATCAAAGGCAGTCTCAAATTTATACATTTCAACGAGTGTATCTGCGCTCTTGCCTTTAAGATCTGGGTATTTTAAGAGCAGCGCTTCCATAGCGCTTTGGGCATCGCGTACGCTAACATCTTGAGATTCCAGCGAAAGTAGAGCAACTTTTTCTTCGAGATTTTCAAGATCATGATTGGCAGATATTCTCGCTCCATGGATACCATCTGTATGCATACTTTCATCCTTTTTTGAGTCAGGTTACTAAAAAGGCTCGATTAAAATCCATTTGCAACTACTGTAAAAGGGATTTTCGGCGTATATCATGTTTTTCACAGAAAAAATAATTGCTGTTTTACCTTGCGAATCGCACATCGCAGGGCACGGCCCTTTTTACGGCCCTCTGAGTTGCCAGGGATGGGCTTTTTAATCCTGGAACAGGTCTACTTACTGAGGGGTATTCTCAAAAAAGCGCTTCTTTTTCCTATTCCTCCCCAACCTTAAAATTTTCATTCACTAAAATTCGCAATCATTTATTATAAAATTCATTTTTCTAGTGGGACTGTAGACTGTAGGACTGTAGGACTGTATGGCGACTCTCAGTTGTCCAAAACTCGCTCAGGCCGTATATCGACCACGGAGGCCGGATCAAACACCTTTCTTTCAACTCGTCAAGAAGCATTACACTGCGTGGCATAGGGACAAAAGCTACGAAAATGAAATTCCACACTATATCCAGAAGGCATTTCAAAAATGCCTCGGTTGTGGAATCTTAGCCAAAGGCTTCGCTTGTGCTCATTGTGAGGGGTGTAACAAGGACTTTTTCATAGCGTTTTCCTGCAAAGCAAGAATATGCCCCTCATGTAATCAACGCTCTATGGTGGCAACAGCGGCGCATTTAATCGATGAAGTCCTTCCACGCACACCCTTTAGGCAGTTCGTTATCAGTTTTCCCATGAGGATTCGTCACTATCTCGAAAACCATAAAAACTTACAAACAGTCCTCAGAATAGTTATGGATGAGATACGCAAAACGCTCATAGCTTGTAGCCTTGACACCAAAAAGCCCCAAATAGGTGCTATAAGCTTCATCCAGCACTTTGGTAACACGCTAAATTATCATCCTCATTTTCACATTCTCTTCGCAGACGGCATTTTCAGCGGTGAAGGAGGGTTGCAGTTTTATGAAGCCGCACTCACACAAGATGACGTAGTAGATGCCCAAGAGCGCATCCAGAAACGTGTTTTGGCATACTTTCACAGGAGAAAATTCTTCGATAAAGATGAGATGATCAAAATGCTCTCTTATGAAACGAGCGGCTTTTCGTTAGATGCTAAAGTGAAAATTGAGTCATGGGATATTGACGGCTTAGAGACCTTAATAAGATACTGCGCAAGGCCACCTTTCAAAAGCGAAAATATTCGCTTTAATGGCCCCTGGATAAACTACCGCCTTCCCAAAACATGTCACACAGGCAAAACCTTTATTCAGTTAGAACCTGAAGAGTTTATCGACCGAGTCTCGCGCTTTATCCCTTACCCCAGACGCCATAGGAGACATTATCATGGGGTTTTTGCGCCGAGTTCTCCTTTAAGGAAGCAAGTAGCCGCAAACGTGCAAAAGCAGCTTGATATAGTCCCCAAGACAATGCTTGAGACCGTCGATAATGTAAGAAAAGCATCGCGCGGCTGGGCGGCATTAATCTTAAGACTTTATGAAGTAGATCCGCTAACCTGTTCTAGTTGCGGCAAGAAAATTAAGATAATGACTTTTGTGACACACCCAGAAGAGATAAGGCGCATTCTCAGGGGCATCGGCTGGCCCATAACAATCCCTGAATTTGATCCGCCCCCAGAAGAGCACTGTGACGACATCTGTCAATTGCTTCCAAACACATCTGACGGATTTGCAGAACCTGAGGTCCATGTACATTATGATACAGGACCAGATCCTCCATCTATCGCGGAGATAGACCCACTTCACTCGGACGATTATTCCGATCCTCAACATTAGGAATAGTAAAAACTCAAAAAAAGCCACTTAAGAGTACATGTGGGAGCGCTTCCTCTTCGCCAAAAGAGGCAAAATTTCAAAATGTTCTAGTGTAAATTTAGAGAAGAAGCCATCTGAAGGCTCGAAATCAGCCAATTTATGAGAATTTATATGACTAAACCGGGATTGGGACAAGCCCGTCTCCCTCTTTTCCCCCGGGAGAAAAGAGGGAGACGGGCTTGTCTTTCCTATTCCTCAACGCTCTATGGTGGCAACAGCGGCGCATTTAATCGATGAAGTCCTTCCACGCACACCCTTTAGGCAGTTCGTTATCAGTTTTCCCATGAGGATTCGTCACTATCTCGAAAACCATAAAAACTTACAAACAGTCCTCAGAATAGTTATGGATGAGATACGCAAAACGCTCATAGCTTGTAGCCTTGACACCAAAAAGCCCCAAATAGGTGCTATAAGCTTCATCCAGCACTTTGGTAACACGCTAAATTATCATCCTCATTTTCACATTCTCTTCGCAGACGGCATTTTCAGCGGTGAAGGAGGGTTGCAGTTTTATGAAGCCGCACTCACACAAGATGACGTAGTAGATGCCCAAGAGCGCATCCAGAAACGTGTTTTGGCATACTTTCACAGGAGAAAATTTTTCGATAAAGATGAGATGATCAAAATGCTCTCTTATGAAACGAGCGGCTTTTCGTTAGATGCTAAAGTGAAAATTGAGTCATGGGATATTGACGGCTTAGAGACCTTAATAAGATACTGCGCAAGGCCACCTTTCAAAAGCGAAAATATTCGCTTTAATGGCCCCTGGATAAACTATCGCCTTCCCAAAACATGTCACACAGGCAAAACCTTTATTCAGTTAGAACCTGAAGAGTTTATCGACCGAGTCTCGCGCTTTATCCCTTACCCCAGACGCCATAGGAGACATTATCATGGGGTTTTTGCGCCGAGTTCTCCTTTAAGGAAGCAAGTAGCCGCAAACGTGCAAAAGCAGCTTGATATAGTCCCCAAGACAATGCTTGAGACCGTCGATAATGTAAGAAAAGCATCGCGCGGCTGGGCGGCATTAATCTCAAGAATTTATGAAGTAGATCCGCTAACCTGTTCTAGTTGCAGCAAGAAAATTAAGATAATGACTTTTGTGACACACCCAGAAGAGATAAGGCGCATTCTCAGGGGCATCGGCTGGCCCATAACAATACCTGAATTTGATCCGCCCCCAGAAGAGCACTGTGACGACATCTGTCAATTGCTTCCAAACACATCTGACGGATTTGCAGAACCTGAGGTCCATGTACATTATGATACAGGACCAGATCCTCCATCTATCGCGGAGATAGACCCACTTCACTCGGACGATTATTCCGATCCTCAACATTAGGAATAGTAAAAACTCAAAAAAAGCCACTTAAGAGTACATGTGGGAGCGCTTCCTCTTCGCCAAAAGAGGCAAAATTTCAAAATGTTCTAGTGTAAATTTAGAGAAGAAGCCATCTGAAGGCTCGAAATCAGCCAATTTATGAGAATTTATATGACTAAACCGGGATTGGGACAAGCCCGTCTCCCTCTTTTCCCCCCGGGAGAAAAGAGGGAGACGGGCTTGTCTTTCCTATTCCTTAGACAAAATTTTGATCAACGAATCTACATGCCACACCGAAATCGAAGTACCTACACCGAAGAAAAAAATGGGCAGTTTTGTTCTGCGAAAGCCAAACTATGAGAGCCCTACAATCCCTCCTGAATTAGCAATGCCTTCTTTATTGAAGCAGCTTGATGATATCGTTGCCAATAAGAGGAAAAACAGCGAAAAGCCTGACCCCGTTTCACTATGCAAGACCTCATCCAGCCTCTGATTACCGTCTTCGATGAACTATCGCCTTCTGTAAAGGGTTGGCTGAATCTAGGTTTAACCTACCCAATAAATAGTGGATCTGATAACATGAAGCTAGACAGGCTAGCTAGGAGGAAATATGGCTCTTAAGAAATGGAAATTACAGGATGCAAAAAACCATTTTAGTGAATTGGTTGACCTTGCGATTAACGATGGACCACAAGAAGTTACAAAGCGTGGCGAACATGCCGTGGTGGTCCTATCGTTTGCGAAATATCAAGAATTAACGAAACCACCAGAAGACTTGGTAACATTTTTTAAAAATTCACCGTTTAGCGGACTTGACTTTGAGTTCGAGCGCTCAAAAGATCTGCCAAGGGAGGTTGAGTTTTAATGTACCTGCTTGACACCTGTGTATTTTCAGAGCTTACCAAGAAGCAGCCCTCTGAAAAAGTGACAGAATGGCTGCTTGAACGAGACGAGAAGCTCTTTTTTGTTTCTGCAATGACTTTTGGGGAGATTAAAAAAGGCATCGAAAAAATGACCGATGCTGCTCGCAGAAAAAAACTTGAACGCTGGGTGGATGAATTTTTGACCCCGCGGTTTTGGAACAGGATGCTTGCCATCGACGGCAGAGTAGCAAATGTCTGGGGACACTTAGTTGCAAAGTCAGAAAAAAAGGGGAGAGCACTCCCTACGGTCGACAGCCTTATAGCTGCCACGGCAATCACCCATGACCTACTTATAGTCACTCGCAACACAAAAGACTTTGAAGGCCTAAATCTGGAGCTCGTAAATCCATGGGAAGATAGTTAAACAGGTTTATCATAGGGCTCAGTTGACGACGTCCTGCGCTGCAGGACAATGGTACACATTTACATCCCCCATA
Source organism: uncultured Chlamydiales bacterium (assembly GCA_963826935.1). Taxonomy (GTDB): domain Bacteria; phylum Chlamydiota; class Chlamydiia; order Chlamydiales; family FEN-1388; genus SZAS-7. The sequence continues at coordinate 81,138 of CAWGYH010000003.1, forward strand.
GGTAGCCGCAGGCTTCCTATGGGTATCAAGGGCGTTTATATTTGTCCTGCAGAGCAGGACGTCGAGTCTGTGGAGTGGACAAAGAAACGAAAGATCATGTACACTTTACCTCATTATGATAGCAACTGAATATGTAAGAACAGAGCGGCCTGATGGCAAATTTACCGTAAAGCCTGCCACTCCCCCCTTTGGCACTTTAGAGGATGCGGGGGTGAAGGTCGCGGCTCGGCTCATTGAAGTGTATGGCCAAAGACTGAAAGACGCTGTTGTTCTAGGCTGCGTGCGTGGTGGGCTGCCCGGCGCAAAAGTTGTAGTTCAAAAAATTACCGAGTATTTAGAACGATGTGGGATTGCCCCGCACCATTATCCGCAGCTTGATATGGTAATTATTCGCAAGTTTAACCTGCCGGAGAGAGTGCTGAAGATTCGAGATATAAGTATTGGTGCAGTCGCAGAAAACGGCGAGGTTTTCTACCTAGAATCTTTTGCCAAGGATCGTGGCATTGATCTGCATGCGCCAGATATTAAACCCGATCTTGATAGCCAGATTGATGCCCAGCGCGAAGAGCTTAAACGGCGAATTGCCTATTATCGCGGCAAAACAGCTCCAGTCAGCCTTGAAGGCAAACTGGCCATATTCTTTGACGACGGCATGGCCAACGGCACCACCATGATTGCCGCTCTTGGATCGCGCAAGATTAACCTCCAGAAAACTATTGTAGCCATTCCAGTCTGCTCACAGGTTGGCCTTGACCGCCTCCACTCTGCAACGCAGATACCCCTGGACAACATCTGCTATGTAGAGCGCATTCCTTTACAAAAAACCGACTACTGGGACTGCTCCGACTTCTACAAAGAAATACGCGATGTCAACGATGAAGAGGTCGTTGCCATTATGAAGGGTTAAGTTCTAGTTAAATGGAATCGATCTAATGAGAGACGCCGGCCTCATTCACTCCTAATAAACATCTTGAAAAATATGCGCCAATCAAATATAATTGCTTTTTTAATAATAACATGAGGGGGTTTTCAAATGAATGCCACACATAGAGCAGAAGCAGACTGGCCTGCCGCAGCAAGAACAGTAGTCAATCATATCGATCGTGAAGTGAATGCTCTTGCAGAAATTCCTGCCGCCATCGAGTCGCTCAAATCCCTTACTGAACCGAACGCACGACATGCAGTAGGCGCGCGCTATGAGTTCTGCATAAGCAACCTCAGATCGATACTCGCTAATTCTGGGGACTCAAAACCTCGTGTTCTGGCTGCCATTGTAGAAAAAATCGAGCAGCTAACCTCTTTTACAAATTTTGGGCCAGGTTCGGCACTTTTTAGTAATTCTAGAGGCCTATATGTATTGGGCCCCCTGCCGCAGGTATTGGGCCCCTGGCCGCAGGTACTGCCGCCAGTCGTTCAAGAAATGGATGTCGAAATGGAAGTCGAAATGGAAGTCGAACTAGAAGTTGACACAGGGCAACTGTTCGCCAAGGAAGAATAAACTTACCTCACAATAGCCTGTGGGACCTGTCAATCTGGCAATCTCAGTTAAAATTCGCATGCCAAAGATTGCCAGATTAACAGACCTGACCCCGTTTTTCTCCTACCCCTCTTTCAAATGAAATGGATCTTTGCAAGTTAGATCAAGAATCTGCTCTTATTTTGATCGACCTGTTCATTCAAACAAAGGAAGCAGATATATGTACCCTTCTTCGCAAAGCCAACGCATCCTCACTTTCGGAATATGTAGACAAAACAGAAGACAGATCCTTTATCCCATAAACTGAGTAACGGGATCAAAAGATTCGAGTCAAGCGACGTTTCATAACTTGTAAAGTCAGGCTAGATAGGGTATATTAGGAATATGACAATTACAATTATCCCGTGCAAGCAAAGCGTTTTGCCAGAAGATGAACTTCTTCTTCAATTTGGCAACTTAAAGTTAAAGAAAACAGAAACATTTGACTCACACAAGGAGCGCTCGTGTAGTCTGCTTTTTCCTGGGGATGCAACGAGGCGTCTAATAACAGAGCAGCTTATGGCTAAGAGTGTGCCACTCCTTGAAAAGTGTAGCCAGCATTTACAGCTTTCTCTGAGGCGGGTTTTTGATATTATGCTCTATGCTCAGCACGCTCGAGATACCCCTAGCTATCTTAAAAAGGGAGTTCTTCGCAGGACTCTGTTTGTTGATAAAAAAGAATTTTATATTGTGTTAAAGTCAAAGGGGGGGCGGGTAAGAGAGAGCGATAAGTCTCGCCTCACACTGGCCATTCGAGTGCCTTTTGAGGCGAGCGAAAAGGCTTCTTTAGTCTATCAACTTGTAAATCGCGATTCAAGCAGGCGCCTTTCGGTTGCTGAACTTTTTATAAGGAATCAATTTTCTGTACGTGCCTGTGCAAATTATAAAGATTTGCGTCCTCGCCTGCTTACGGCCTTTGCTTATGTGAAACACAAAAATGGTACAAGCTATGAAAAGGCAGCGGCTTTTGTAGAGGTAAAAGAGGTACTATCTGGCTTTAATCCACGTAATGATCAGCTTGTCTGTTCGGAATATTATCTAGTTGACTATGTAGCAAGAGGTGATGCAGATTCAGTGCACTATATAGTTGAGCATCTTCAAAAAGAAGAGAGCTATTATAATTATTCCTCTGCCTTTAAAACAGCAGCGTTCGGTAAACGATATGATATCTTGCTCATTTTGCTCCAAAAAAACATTATAAAAGATAATAAAACTCTTTTAGAAGCACTGCCGAAAACGTTTGCAAGTGCAGAGGAAAAAGCGATAACAAGAGCGCTTATCAATGCATGCACAAATAGGGATGAAGCTGTAGAGGCTGCATATCTAGTAGCTGCGGCGTGCAGCCTTGAACAGGTAGAATTTGTTTTAGGCTTAGGCGATCTATCCCAAGAGTGTCATATTGAAGCGCTCGCTGCGGCAAACGATCTACAAGTGGTTGCATTCATAGCCAGCAAGATTATCGATATCCATCTGCACGCAGGATCTGCGCTTGAGCATGCTGCCTACTGTCAAAAGTGGAAAACAGTCTATTATTTAGCGGAAAAAGGAGTAGATGTAAACTACAGTGACGAGGATGATGGGTTCACTGCGCTTTATTATGCGGTCTATAATGGAGCAGAAGAGGCTGCAAAACAACTCTTAGACCTAGGAGCTGACCCAACAATTCCAACTGGAAATGGGCATAGACCCATCTATTGGGCAGCAAAGTTGGGGCATGACAAAATTGTTGCCCTGCTGCTTGAACGAAGCCAAAACAGGCAGGAGAATGCACAAATCGTCGCTTCTGCCAAAATCGATGCTTCTGCCAAGGAAGATTCTGACACCGATTCGTTGACTGATTCTCTCTAACCTCGACGAAGTGTCAATGTGTCAAGCCTGACCTCAATACCGTTCACTTAAGCCATTTCTTGCTCTTAATCTCGATCTTGATCTTGATCTTAATCTTTCTTTTTTTGGTATTTTCTGAGTATGAGCGCTCTTGTCAAGAAGAAGATCAAGATTAAGATCACGATCGAGATCAAGAAAAATTGCTTAAATGAACGGTATTGAGCCTGACCTGGGCGGTCAAAAATCCTAAAATTATAAAGTATAAATAAATTTAAGAGAGAGTCCACTATATCAAGATTAAGAGAAAAATCTCTTAAGTTGACACCATTGGGGCCGAACCCTTTTAGAACCTATTTTGTTTCAGAATCTCTAAGTAAATAAAAAAACCCTGTTGCCGTAGCCGCAGCAACCTTTCCCAAATATCGACAGGCGTTTGCCGGAACAATAGCCTTCGAGATAACGCCGGGGCTTCCTCCGTGGATTTTATCTTTATATACCGGGCTTGCATCAGACAAAAGTCGTGCTGCAGCAAACGGAAGCATCGCAACCATCAAACCCGGAACGCTAAGCGATACATCAGAATAATAAATCAGATAAGATGCCAAGAGAGTAACACCCGCCGCATGACTGCCCACGGTCTGCCACGTAGTTGGCTCTGCTTTTACATTCGTTCTTGCATACTGGGAAAAAAATTGACCATACTTCGGTAAATACCCCAAAGCATTAAGCGCAAGACCAAAAGCTGCACTGTTATGAAGCGCGTCTGTTAGTGAAAAGTCCGCTAATTCTTCACCAAACAAATAGCCAAATTCGCCATGAGAACGTATGGCCTCTTCAAACTCCTGTTCGGCTTTTGCTGCCTCTTGTGCCTCATACGCCTCCAGTTCCTTTTTTTCCAGGAGTGTAAAAGCTTGTGCAAGCTCTCTTCCTACAGGAAATTCGCCGAACATAGAAATTTTGTTTCCTTCTCGCTGAATTGCCTCTAAATTCTTGCGAATTTTTGCAAGTTCAACCGGAGTCTCTTCAAGCTTGACAAGTTCTGCTGTTATGTCAGATGATAGTTTGTTAAGCTGAGGAAACTCCTCATAAAACGCAGTCACATTATTAAGTCGCTCTTGAATTGCATCGACAATTTTATGGAGTTTCAGCTTTTTTTTCTGCGGCAGGTGCAACTGTTCAACTGCTAATCTCAGAGACTCTCCAACCACCTCTTTACCCCCCCTTTTGCGGCAGATGCAAAACTTGTGGTAGCCAGCCAAGTCGTCAACAGTTACTGTGATAGCATGAGTATTTTGAAGGGACTTAAAAAGATCCTCTAACCCGGTTTCAGCCTCTTTGTAATCAAACCATTGTTTTGTAATTTTTTTTGGCATTAAGCTAATGGTTTTAGAAAGTAACCCCTGTCTTACCGGACGATGAAGCAAAGAATCCTCTTTTCCTAGCAGTTGGGCTGCCACCTGGCTTGACTTCGTGTGAGGACCTTCACCTTTAGCCTGAGCATCTAACGAAATATTGATAATTTGTGAGAGCACCCTAGGCAAATCCATTTTTACTCCATTTTATCCCCTATTTATATTGTATCACCCCCTCCGTTTATATTAAATTATTTATTTTACACATTAAGTGCAAGAGGTCCTCCACGTAATTTTGCTAAAAAATAATTGCTGTTTTACCTGTAAAAAAGTAGGTTGGGCTTAACCTATGTAGTAATATAAATATGACAGAGCCAACAAATACCCCTCAACAGCCCACTTCTAACGGCCGAACAAAAGCGCTCTGGTGGTGCACGATAGCGCTTCTTTTCATTGGCCTTGTTTGCGTTGTGTTGTGGTTTTTTTATTTTCGATACTACGAATGGACAGACGATGCCTATGCAAATGGCAACTTAACGAACATTAACTCCGCAATTAGCGGATCAGTTACAGCTTTTTATGCTGACGATACAGATCTTGTTGTCCAGGGCCAGCTGCTTGTAGAGCTTGATAGCACAGAATATCAGGCGGCCTTTGACCAGGAGCTTGCTCACCTTGAATCTGTCGTCTTACAGGTAAAGCAGCTCTACGACCAGGTGAAGGTTGCCCGGGCAACTGTAAGCATTCAAAAAATTGCCCTGCTTCGAGCGCGCTACGACTATAAAATCCGCCTGAAAATACGTAACACGGGGGCAGTGGCCGAAGAAGATTATGTACATGCTCGCGATGACTTCCTTTCTGCAAAATCAGCTCTTCGACAAGCAAAATACCAGCTAAAAGTCGCGCGCGATCTTAGAGGCTATAAGCCCATCCGATTGCACCCGCTTATTCAGCAGCAAAAAAATGTGGTGCGTCAAGCCTACTATAACCTTAAACACTGCTCAATACTGGCTCCTGCAACAGGATATATCGCTCAGCGAATCGTCGATGTTGGCCAGTGGGTAACGCCCACCACCAACATGATGGCTATTATCCCTACAGACTATGTGTGGGTCGATGCCAACTTTAAGGAGACGCAGCTTACCTACATGCGCGTAGGCCAGCCGGCTGTAGTCGAATTTGATATTTATGGATCCAAGGTACAGTATGAAGGGCATGTGCTCGGCATCGCCTCAGGCACAGGAAGCGTCTTTTCCATCATTCCGCCCCAAAATGCTACCGGCAACTGGATTAAAATTGTGCAGAGGCTGCCTGTACGCATAAGCCTAAACCCTGAAGTTGTAAAAAAATACCCCACAAGACTTGGCCTTTCAGCCGACGTTCGGGTCGATATTCGCAATCAAAACCTGCCTATGCTCGTTGCCGCTCCTGCTGTAAAGCCTATCGGACAGACAAACGTGTACGACATACATTTAGAAGAGGTCGACAAGCTCATGAATGAGATGATTAATGACATGCTTTAGAGGATGGAAGCTCATTCTCCTGAACATTGCAATAGGGCTTGGAACCTTTATCCAGGTACTTGACACCTCAATTGCAAACGTAGCAATACCCTACATTGCAGGCAATTTAAACGTAAGCGCCGATCAAGGCACATGGGTAATCACCTCTTTTGCTGCAAGTAATGCAATAGTGTTGCCGCTCACAGGCTGGCTTACAAGCTATTTTGGGCAAATACGGCTCTTTGTCTGGTCTGTCTTGCTATTTGTCCTTACTTCATTTCTTTGCGGCCTTGCAACAAGCCTTATCATGCTTGTTGTCCTTCGTACCCTCCAAGGAGCTGTAGCCGGCAGTTTAATCCCCTTATCGCAAAGCTTGATTGTCGCCTTTAACCCTCCTGAAAAGGTAGGTGCCGCCCTTGGCTTTTGGGGGACGGTAGTAGTTGTCGCCCCGGTCTTAGGGCCCATTGTGGGAGGCTATCTTACCGACGTCTATTCGTGGCCCTGGATCTTTTACATCAACGTGCCGATTGGGCTTTTTTCTGCCGCTATCATCTGGTTCTTTCTTAAAGATCATGAAAGTAAAATTGTTCGAAATCCGATCGACTGGATTGGTCTTTTTCTTCTTACAACGGGGGTGGGATCTTTACAAATTATGCTCGATCAGGGTAAGGATTTAGACTGGTTTGAATCAAAGATCATCATCGCGCTTACAGTAGTTTCAGCAATTAGTTTCCTCTACTTTATTATCTGGAACCGCTACCAAGAGCATCGCGTTGTAGACTTTTCTTTTTTTAAAAACAAAAATTTTGCCTATGGAACTATCGCCATCACTATAGGGTTTTTGGTCTACTTCGCAAGTACGGTCACCACCCCGCTATGGCTTCAGACACAGCAAGGCTACACGCCATACTGGGCAGGCATTGCCGTGGCACCAATAGGCATTGCGCCCTTTTGCCTTGCCACCTGGATCGGTAAAAACATGCAGCGCCTCGACTTGCGATCATGTGCCGCGCTCAGCTTTGTTCTTTTTGCTATCGGATTCTTTTATCAGGCAAGTTTTACGACGCAGGTAAGTATTGAAAAGATCATGCTCGCAAGGCTTTTACAGGGCTTTGGTCTTGCATTTTTCTTTTTACCCCTTTTGCAACTCTCTCTTGGAGAGATCCCAAAGGAGCGCTATGCAAGTGCTGCAGGCCTCTTTAATTTTATCAGAGTTTTAGTAGGCAGCGGCTTTGGCACCTCGCTATCCATAGAGCTCTGGACGCGCCTTGAAATTTATCATCATGCCCGCTTAACTGAAGCAACAACCGCCTACAGCCAACCCACAACCGGCTTCTACAGCTACCTCGAAAATTTAGGCCGTCAATACACCCCTGAAGTCACGAGCGTAATTTTAGATAGCCAGGTAGAGCAGCAAGCCTACATGCTTGCATCAAATGACATCATCTGGCTAGGTGCATGGCTCTGTATATGCCTTATCCCGCTTGTCTTCTTATGCAAAAAAGTGAAGGCGTCCGATACCCATGCTGCAGCGCATTAATTTAGGTTAACGTACAATAACCTCTTCTACGCGGTCGTGATGGTGATGATGGTAATCATGATTATCCTCTTTCACAACACAACCTGTAAAGCATCCAAGAATAACACTTAATGCAAAAAGTATTGATAATTGTCTCATAATAGCGGCTCCTGTTTATGATCTTTAAATAAATTATGCACGCTATTTTTGTCAAAGAATTTGACAACATCTGCCGTTCGTACTACTTTAGTGGCATGATTTCTACTTTTCTTTGTCTTATTATTTTTGCCACATCGGTCGTTTTTTCGATGATGGGCCTGGGCGGAGGGGCCATCTACACGCCCATCCAGGTGTGGTTTGGCATAGACTTTCACGTTGCAGCGGCAACGAGCCTCTTTCTCATTATGGTAACGTCGCTATCTGCTACGCTTGTTTTTCATAAAGCAGAAAAGATAGACTGGCCGCTTGCCTTCATGTTTGAATCGGTGACAGTTATCGGAGGCTTTCTTGGAGGCTATCTTTCAGAGCATTTTTCAAATGCGTTTCTTTCGATAACTTTTAGCGCAGTCGTTGCAATAAGCGGCATTAGCATGCTATTAAACCTTGCGCCTCAGCGCTTCGAATACCACCCTCATAAGCACTTTTACGTCTGGAAACGAAAGCTATATAATGAAGAATACTACATAAACGTGCCTCTTGCGCTCACTATCGGCTTTATCGCGGGCGGCTTTAGCGGACTTTTGGGCATAGGCGGCGGCATGCTAAAGATTCCCCTCATGGTGATGCTTTTAGGGGTTCCTATGGACATTGCTATTGGCACAAGCGCCTTTATGGTTGGGGTAACATCACTAGGAGGCTTTACCGGCCATGCCCTTAAGGGTCACTTTGACGTTGAACGGTCGCTCATGCTTGCCCTCTTTGTCTTTATTGGCGGCCAGATTGGCTCAAGGTGGTCTATCGCCACAGATAGAAAAACACTCAAAAAAGGCTGCGGCCTGCTTCTTATCATCATCGCGCTATCGATGCTATACTGAAGTATTGACAAATTTTAATAAAAAATTCATAGGTTGCATTGCATAGAAAAAAGGAGTCCACAGATGTCAAACAAAAAAATTATTATTACGCTTGTAGTCGGCTTGATGAGTACACTAGCGGCAGATACACCGGTAGATGTTGAGGGTGGAACGGTGAAAACCGAAGCTGATGGCACAAAAACTGTAAAAAGACCCGACGGCACCATGCTGCAAGTAAAACCAGATGGTTCAAAACTCATTACAAAACCAGATGGCGAAACAATAGAAATAAAAGCCGACGGATCAAAAATCATCAAGAAAGCAGATGGTACAAAGATTGAGATTCCTGCAAAATAAGAGAACGTGATATCGGCCGGGTGAGTCGAGCGAAAAGGGCTGGCCTCAATGGCGTCAACTTAAGCGTTTTTTCTCTTAATCTCGATCTTGATCTTGATCTTAATCTTGCCTTTCTCCGACCTGAGAGAAAAACAGATTAAGATCAAGATCATGATTAAGATTAAGAACGGCTCTTAAGTTGACACCATTGAGGCTGGCCCTTTTTAGACCCCGGGATTCTTTTACTTGGGTTGAATGATTATGTTACGATGCGCTCTCCATCGCTGCAGTAAGTCGTCGCCCGCTCCTTTACCAAGAGGGAGCATCACAACGTACCAAACAGTTTGCATATTCTTATCAACCTTGCTAAACTGCCGGGAAAAAACCGCATTTTTCTCAAGTTCAAAACTTACTATCTCTTTGAGAGTAAGTTGGCGATTGACTGTATAAGTTACTTCCATAGTTCACACCTTTATCGCCAGCCATCTATAGATTAGCGATTAGAAATATATTATTTTTATAAGCCACAAAGTCGAGGCTAATAAAAGTATAACATTTTTAGCTCTACTATACAAGTGGAGCGCTTTATTGGCCAAGATGAAGGCTAAGCGCAGAAAAGACGTGGCCCGCAACGTCAAGACGGGCTTCATGGCTATGGAGGCTGTGGACAAAACCTCCATGGATATCGTGCATGTGGGCAGCCTGAACATCGTTTAAAAACAAAAAGGCTCGCGAGATCTCCCTATCAAACCATGTAGCATCATAGACTTTTCCAAGGTATTGTAACGAACGCTCGGCATGCACAAGCCCTTCCACATAACAGGCAACTTCTACGGTGGCGATTGCTTCCCCAAATGGCAATTGCCGTCTCATAACCGCTTCTACAAGCTTTTCAAGGTGGCGTATGGCTACGTCATCTTTTTCGCACGTAAGCCAAGAGTACAAAAGCTGAAACTGCCAGTTGGCATAAAAAATAGCACTGTCAGAAGCGAGGTTGTGTTTGCGATGTGCCTCTTGAGCACAGTAACCAACGGCTTTTTTTACAACGGCATCTATTGCTTCAGGCCGCATCTTGCGACAGGCAATAAGGCCTAAAAGTGCTTCCGGAAGATAAAATGCTTCAGACTGCATTTCGAAGCCTTTTAGCCCAGGGTCAAAAAAGACCTCCATGGAGCCGTCACTTCTCGAGCGCTCAAGAAGGCGCCCAATAAGACGGTCCGTAGTTTGTTGCCAGCGATAGGGAAGAATGTCGGGAAATACCTCGTTACAACGTGTAAGCAACAGCAAGAAAAAGCCTATATCTCCAATATTGCCATCAGGAAAGTGCAAAAGCTCCTCTCTTTCATACAGGCTGTTATAGGCTGCAACCGTTTTTGCTGCCACCTCTTTAAAAAGCTCTTTATTTTCAACTCCCAGGGGTATTGTGTGCTTTGTAAAAAGCGCTACTAAGTCCAGAAGATCCACACACGTCGCCACATCGCGTATAGAACTATGCTGAAAAGCATAGGGCTCAAATTTTTTAACCGGCACGACATAAAAAAGGCGATATTCCTCGTTAAAAGAAATAAAGCGAAAAAATTCCGCAATGCCTAGTAGCATGCTCTTTGCAAGCTGAAGTGATATAGCCATGTTATTGCCTATACCATATAGTATTTTTTTTGCTATTTTATGCAAGCTATTTCACGACGTGAGCGAATTTTTCTTAGCGTTTTCTAAAAATTAAAAAGCAGGTGCTTAAGTGGTTGTAATAAAATAATTTATAATTGACACAAAACAGGGTATTTCGTACACTTTATACTTAATTAACTATTAATAAGGAGATTAAGATGAATCCCGTAGCTCACTCTAGACAAGTAGATCTTTCGTATGCAAACACAGCGAAAATAATTGCTATGCATCAACCTGACGAGTCCCTCAAGCTTACACAGCAAATTTCCGATAGAGAATTACAGGGAAGAACACTCAAAAACTGCGTCCGAAAAGTGGCAAAATGGGCCAATATTTCAGGCGAACAAGCAGGCTGCTGGCTGAAAGCTATTCAGACTATCGATGAAGGTAAAACTAAAAATAAAGCCATGGCAGCTTTAAGAATGTGGTTTTCTAAACAACCCGATGAGCAAGCAAAAGCAACAGCTGAGCAGATTGCCGTTGAATATCCTGTACGACAAAGGAATCTTGGCGAGATTGACGAGACACATGCAAAGCTTCAGACGATATCACAGCTACTACAACAATCAAAATTTACAGAAGCGCTCATGCAAGCTGGAGAGCTGCGTAAGCCGCAAGCACGCAATTGGGCCCATTCAGAACTTGCCGCGAAATTGCCCCAATTTATTTACCTTGGTAAACAAAAGTTAGACTTACAGCCTAAAGAGCTGGCTGAGAAGACAGAAGATGAAGTTGCTCGAACAAAAATATTAAAAAAACTTATTATTCAAGCTGCTAGCTTCTGCCAGCCTAAAATTGCGCAAGAAATCGCAACAAGCATGCCTGTAAGTGACCAGCGAGATCACGCTCTTGATATTGCTTCATGTATAACTGCAACCTACGATCAAAATGCTGCCAATGAGCTTGCGGGCCTCATAGTAATTGCAGACAGAAAGGCTGAATCTAATGAGAGATTACGAGCTATTTTCAATGCAAAAGAAACCCGCATTAACGTCCAGAAGTTTCCTGGTGCAAAAAAACAGTAAGTCTTGTTTAAGTAAAAAGAGCCGGGGCTGCGATGTGCGATTCAGCATCACGAATCGCACATCGCAGCCCCTGTCTTTTTTACTGATTTGTTTTGGACTGATTTTTAATTTGAATTTTGATATCGAAAACGGGTCATACATAGCGCTTGACAAAAACATACGTAATGGTGTAACATTACACACATGTAACGGTTTAGAACAAGGAGACCCCGTGAAAAGGCTCGATATAATTTATCAGCTCAAGCTTGTCAAAACTATGCTCTTAAGGGCATTAGCGGTGATCTCTTTTGTTTCTTTTTGGTGGGCGCTCGCCCACATTTAATCATTCTTAATCAGTTCAGTCTTTATAAAACCTAGAAACGGCAGTTGAAGGCGCTAAACTGCCGTCTCTAGGTTAACTCAAACAAACAAATTTTAAGGAGTTTTTATGTCTATACGACTTCCGCTTCATAATGAATATTTGAAGCTTATCAGCCCAGAAACTGACAGGGCAAGAAAGATCAGTGATGATGAAAGAGAAAATGATGACCTAATGCGAGAATGTGACCTGCTAGAGGCACGTTCCGTCATTCAATTATACTTGAAGGGCCTAGGCCTTGGTGCCAGAGCGCTCTTAAAAGGCGATCTGGAAAAGTTCGATGCTGTCATAGGAGATCACAATTGCCATGTCACGGCAACTGTCGCCATTTCCGCCTTTAAAGATGATGCATTGCGTACAGAAGCTCAGGCGCTTTTGGAACTTGTCGGAACAAAACAGGGCAAGATTCATAAGGTCAAGGCAAACCATCCTACAGAGCCTCACCTATTAATGCAGAAGTTCGGATTACCAACCGTTTCTGAAAAAATGAAGTACTTGATTTCTGCTGCGATCTTAAGATCCGGAACAACCTGTACAGAGAATGAAGATGGATCGATGACTTTGGGGGTGTATCCAAGTCTTTTGCAACAACAGCTCTCAAAAACATGCCCTCTAGAGTTACTTGAAAGGTTGATTACGCCTTTAAGAGAATGCGTAAATCTTGGCTCTGTAGCGGCAGTACAAGCGGTCGGAAAAAATGTTTTGAGTCACGAAGAATATAGGTGTCTACTCGATCCAAAGATTGGGATAACGCCTCGCGAGGAAACATTCCTATTCCCCTGTGCTTTTTACAATATGAAAGCAACGCTTCGCAGCATGATGGCTGGCAGCGTCCCTTTTGCTGTTGTCAAATACGATCCTAAAAGAAAAGCTGGCCACCTGCCGCTTGTATTTAGGCCTCGTCTGATAAATCCCCTTCAATTAGATCCCCAGACGCCCATGTTTGTGATACAAGCGTTCTTCAATGATACGCTTGCACCACCTGAAGTTGGCAGGGCAATTGATGAGTATGGTCTTGAGAGATTTCTCTTGGCCAGCATTGCTGTCAATTCGCAGTTTCAGGATATGAAGAAGACAGCTTTTGCAAACAATGAAGATATCCGAGAGCTTCCTCTGGGATGTCACGAAGAGATTGCATCCCACAGAAGGGAGGGAAATCGGCTCCGGATCGATTCAGAGGGTCCTGTGATTTGCCGTGTTGTTCATACCTATGCAGACACATTCAAAAATCTAATAAAGGATTGCAAATGACAGCTACAACTCTACAAGAGACATCCACCCACCCCAAAGGGGTGGGTTTTCTCAGCTTTACACAAATGTGGGAGAGCTTTAGCTTTTTTGGCATGAGAGCCCTTCTGGTTCTCTATTTAGTGTCAGAGGCCGGCTACAGCTATGCCGATGCAGTCATCCTCTATACGCTCTACATCGCCCTTGTCAAGCTCTTTGCAGCAGCTGGGGGATATGCTGTCGATAGGTTTTTAGGATATAAGCGAGCAGTGCTTATCGGAGGAGGCCTTATCCTGGTGGGACATCTGCTTTTAACCTTTTCTTCTTACCTCTATTTAAGCCTTGGGAGCATTGTGTGCGGATCAGCCCTTTTCAGGGTGAGCTTGCAAGCCCTGCTTGGTCTTCTTTATGCAAAAGAGGATCCGAGACGAGAAAAGGGCTTTACGCTGCTCTATATAGGCATGAACGTAGGAGGACTTCTTGCAGCTGTTTTGTGCGGCATTGTAGCAGAAATCTACGGATGGCATGCAGGCTTTGGCCTTGCAGCCTTTGGAATGAGCGTTGGCATGGCCGTTTTTATCTATCGGATCCAAATGTTCAATCAGCTGGAAACGGTGAAAAAAACATCACTGTTTTTGATCCTTCCCATCTGCTGCATCGCAGCGGTAGGTATTGGCGCTACTTTAACCCACTTTCAGGCGGTGCACACAATTCTTTTCCCGCTTGGGCTCATTGGCCTGGTATGCATTCTGGGAGTGCTGGCAAGAAATATGAGTAAAGAAACTCTGCTATCTGTGAGTATATCGCTCGCTCTACTCATAGCCTTCTCTACGGCAGAAGAGCTGTGCGGATCTCTCTTGATGGTTTTCTCCCAGACGCATATCGACAGGATGGTATTTGGTTTTGAAATACCAAGCGCTGCAGTCGCGGCGATCAATCCGTTGACGATTATTCTCTTGGGACCATTCATGGCAAGAGAAGAAATCAGATATGGAGTGAAGCTATCCTTGGCGTTTCTCTCTCTAGCTACAGCCTTTTTTTTCCTCTATGGGGCATCAATTGGGGCTCATCCAACAATTCTTTATCTGGGAGCAGGACTATCGCTTATAGCAATTGGAGAGCTGTTCTTAGCGCCAACCGTCATCTCCTTTGCATCCAAGGCAGCTGGGCGTAAGATGCCGGCAATGATGATGGGAGCGACAACGCTTGCTTTATCAATGGGAAGTTTGCTGAGTGGAGAGGTGGCAACAGTTCAGTTTGAGCCTCAAGTAACCTTCCTCCTTATTGGAGGCGTATCGCTCGCGATTTTTATTCTGCTTTTTTTAAAAAATCCCTTAGCTTTGGAGAGATGATTTTGATGGCATTTGAGCCGCGTGTGATTTGGGCAATGCTTACTTTGTATTTTTCTGCAATATCGCGCTGGGTGAGCGTGCCCTCTATCAGTGCTTTAATGATGAGATAGCGAGAGGCAAAGATCTCTTTTTCTTCGAGAGTATAAAAAAGGTCGAAAAGCTCTCCCAACTCTTTGGGGGAGTCTATCGACGCACACAGGCGCAAAAACTTTTGCCAACCATCTTTTGCCATAACGAAATTTTATGCCTTTTCCCACATAATTCCGCAAGAAATTAATGCCTTAAAAGGATCTATCATCGATTTCCGAAGGTAACCAAAGCCTTGTTGCCTAGAAATGTATAGCCTGCTATTTTTTTACTTTTTTGTGGGGATCTCATGCAGCGGCTACTCTTTTTGTTTTTTAGCATTATTTTCTCTATCAACTGCATGGCAGAGGAGCCAGCAAAAAAAAAGCTCCTTGTACTGGTGATCGCATCGGACAATCATCCTGCATATTTAGAGCTCCAAGAGATCTGGAAGAGCTATATGAATCTCTATCCGGAGGATATTACCACCTACTTTATTAAGGGCGATCCCAACCTGCCAACTGAGAGCGAAATTCAGGATAACACCCTCTTTACAAAGACCATCGACAACTACAAGCCCGGCATTTTAAAGAAAACAATTCTATCCATGGAGGCTTTGGAAGGAAGTCTTGATCAGTATAGTTTTGTTTTACGAACAAATCTCTCCTCAATCTACAACTACCCCAAGCTACTTGAGTTTGTAAAGCGGCTGCCGGCAGAGCGCTGCTATGCTGCAAGGCCGCTTTTTCCAAGCTATGAGGTGCCGAAAGAATATTCTAAAATCCCCTTTGGATGGGGTGCAGGCTTTATTTTATCTACGGATTTGGTAAAAACAATCATCGCTGAAAAAGAAACGCTCTACGCTAAAATCGATGAACTGCCCGACGATGTGCTGATAGGCATGCTCCTTCATGAAAAAAAAGTACCAATTATCCCGGTGCCCTTTATTGCCCTTACAAAGCGGGAGGAGTGGCATGCAATAAAAAATGCGATGCCCGCCGATGTTTTTCACTTTCGCGCAAAAAGCCACTACCTCACCCGCAGACTTGAAGATCCCTATGAAGATGAACTCTACATCGCGTCGGAAATTGCAAAAGAGTTTTACCCCCAAATCACGCTAAAAACCAATTTTCAGTCGCAATACCCTTTAGAAATAAGCTTAAGTACCCTCTACAAGTTTCAAGAGGCTCTTCCGAACCCAAATTGCCGCCATCTTTACACCCTAAAGCATCTTGCTGCAAACTGCGCCACTTCCTGTGAAATTGGTAAAAATGAATTCATATCAACCTGGGCTATTTTGCAGGGGCTCTCGGAAAGTCACGAATCTAAAAAAGCTCACCTTGCAATCTTTCAAGAAAGACCCTCCCCTTGCGACCTTCTTTTAGCCAATAAAGTATCCCAGGAGCATTGCATTCAATTTTGTTACGCTACAGATTGTACGGCTCTAAAGCCTGTAGATCTTGGATTTATCTCCTTCCGGCATGAAACTGCGCTAGAACAGCTTTGGCCTTTCACAAAAAAATACATCGCTCTTTTAAACTGCCCTCCAGAAGTTCTGGAAGGCTTTTTAGCAAAGCATCCTGAATGGAAGCGGTTCACGACTCAAGATGGCTTTACTGTTTTAGAATCTCCTCAGGCAGCATAAAATCTGCGATAAAGATCTGTGAAGAGTCGCCCCCGCGCTTTGAAGTCCAGAGCATCTTATCACCCCCATGAGAAAATACGGGCAGCCCATCAAAGTATGGGTTGTGTGTTAAACGAAATAGAGCAGATGTTGCGACATTGGCCAAATAGATCTCATAGTGGGCATGGCCATGAAGCGAGGTTGTAAAGGCAATAACTTTGCCATTTGGGTGCCAGTAGGGCGCCCAGTTAACACTGGAGTTATTGGTAATCTTGGTTTCATCTGTTCCATCGACATTGATTGTATAGATCTGCAGATCATGCGGCGCATCGCGATCTGCCCGAAAGACGATTTTAGAATCATCAGGCGAAAAAAATGGCCCTCCATTATAACTATGATCGGTCTTCGTGACGGCAAACACGTTTGAGCCATCACTATCCATCGTATATATATTCATCGTTTCGCTCTCGTTGCTTGCAAAGACGATCTTTTTCCCATCGTGTGAATAGGCGCATTCGGCATGATAGTGCGGACCGTGCGTTTTAGCCTGAAGCTCGCTTCCATCAGGATTTGCTTCGTAAATGTTCATATAGGGCGTAAATGCCCATAGATAGCTGCCTCCCTGCCGTTTATAGCCAGGAACCTCCTGCTCATAGTCGGCTAGATTTAGCCCCGGGTCTTCATGGCTTGAAGCAAAGAGAATCTTCTTTCCATCCGGTCGAAAAAAGGCACAGGTGCAGGCCCCTTTACCGGTACTGACCATCCGAGGCACCCCCTCCTCCAGATTCATGGTAAAAATCTGGTACTGCTCCTCCCCCTTCGGCACCGCCTGAAATATAATAGTGGTATCATCGGGCGAAAAGTAGGCCTCGCCCGCCTTCTCAAACCCCATGAAGCTAAAGGTCACCTGCCGCACATTCTGCAGAAAGCGCGCCTCTTGGGCTGCATCAAATACCTCTTCTGCAAAACAGCTTGCCGAAAGCAATAAAAATGCTAGGATTATACGCATAAACACCTCTAAATTTTTGCCTGTTTATGCCACTTTCACCAATAAAAGTCGAATTTCTCGAGCGGCCTTGTTGTGTAATTTACCACTGAGCCACTGAGATCACTGACGAAGTATGAGATAGGGAGAAAATTTGATAATTTTTTCCCTTTGCTCTCAACTAGCCTCAGTGAGCTCAGTGGCTCGGTGGTTATTTATGCAACAACGCCCCTTGCGTTTGTAGTTTAAATTTTACATAACATGAAGTAAATTAATGAATTCTTAATTTTTTCTTATTTATTATGATTCAAAATAATGGCCGAAAATGAGATAATATTCACAAAATTTATAGGAACCGCATGCAACCAACGCAACCCGGATTTTTCGCACGCAACTTTGGCTCCGCCGCTGTGAAAATAGCCACCATGAGGAGCCCAACTGAAAAACGAATCGACCTTGCTAACACGCGCCTCGGCAGCCTTATAGAGGATCTTTCCAAAAAAACATTTGAATCTCTTGCGAAAGATAAGGACAGTCTATTTTTAAAAAGTGGCGGCCCTCAGATAGAAACGGCGCTTAAAGAGCTTACAGAACATGTCTTTATCACATTTGCAACTGAGGGCATCGAAAACCCGGAAAATCTTTCAGAGGATGAGCTTGCTGACCATTTCATTACAGCAATAATTAAAAAAGCGATTACTAACTTTCCGGCAAAGCCCGATAGACCTACGAAAGAGCACTTTATCAAGATTGCTAACGATCTGCTAAATGCTGCCTTTCCGGATGGCGTAAATGATTCAAAGCTCCCCCTCCTTGTCAGAAAGCTGCTTTCGAAAGATGCCTGGGGGCATGGTATTGTCAGCTGGTTTGCAAAAGGCAAGTTGGGAATTGATCAGGAGCTTACGTGGGAAGGCCTTTCTGCCCTGTTTGCAGAGCATCTAAAAAGCATCTATGACTCAATAGAGAACACCAAAGAATGCCATATTGCTGAGGAAAAAGACCCCGGGGCCAATGAATTCATCGAAAAGTGTATTGCTAAGTTAGATCTCAAGACAAAAGGAATATCAAATCTTACCTTTCAAATTGCCAGCCTAAACGACAGCTCAAATCAGTTTGTAAATAGTTTTCTTTCCCGCCTTTTACGAGGCGAAATACGACGTGAAGAGGATAAAGAGCTGCTTACAAATGCACGCTCATGGCTTATCGACAGCATAAAATCGAGCCTTCGCGCCATCTACACAAATATTTTCGCTCCTGTCCCCGGTCAAACAGATGTTTCAAGAAGGTGCGAGTTTGCAGAGCGCATCACCACACTTGCGTCAAAACATGCCCCGGAAATGGCAAAAGAGCTTAGAACGATTGATAGTTTAAGCCCAAGCGACATTGAAGCGCTAAAAGCAAGCTGGCTCTTAGATCCCGCAAAAGCCGATTTTCGCCCCAGCCTGACAGCCGCTCAGCCGGACGAAATTAAAGACCTCATGAAAAGAATTAGCGCATCCATTGCTCTTAAGGAAATTTTGCAGCATGAAATGCGCCCGGAACAGCTTAAAAAGCTTTTACCGCCATTCTTATCTGCAGAAGACGCCCTTGGACTACTCTACTGGCACCTTGCTCCCTATGTCATTGAAGTTACAGCGCAGCTAGATGAGGTTGAAAACGCCTCAAAAGCCGCTCAAAAAAGGCTGCAAGATGTAGAATCATGGATTACATTGGCACTTGAAAAGGGCCGAGAACTTCTTGAGTCAAAGGCAAAGGCCAATACCTTGCAGCTTACCGGCTATGGATTTCTGGATAGGCTTATCTGCCATGTGCTCAATCGCACAAATGTGCCGGAGAGCTTTGAAGCCAAAAACTACATTGACAACCAAATCAAAAACATCTCTTGCCTAATCCTTGCAACAGCAATCCCGGGTTCTGAGAATATTACAGAAAGTCAACTTGCAAATCTGATGAACTCCATCCTGAAAGAGGGACAAAAAAAGGTCCTTGAGCTTATCACGATGAACGTAAGCGATCCTGAGGCTGAAACCCAATTTATCCTACAAGCCTCAAAGACCATTTTGGAAAAGGTATTAAACCAAGAGCTCTTTGAAAAGCTCCTTCCCCCATCCCTGCGAAACGGCAAGCTTTGGGATGAGCTTGCGCTCTTGCTTGCAAACTACTTTAAAGAGTTATACCTTGAGACAAAGAGCATTGCTCGCAAGCCGGCACTATCTATAAAAGAGCCGGCACTTTGCTCTCTTGTTACATCTCTTGAACAGATGATTCTAAAAAAGCTAGAGACACCTCTAGAAGCACAAAACGGCTCAAAAGATCAGCTTTTTACCTATTTTATACGAGGAGAGGGCTTTATAGACCTCGTAAAGCTTGCTCTTCCTCCGCTTCTTGAGACGTTTGTTGCCTATCACTTCAACCCTAAAGATGGCAAAACATCCGAGCAGCTTGCCTCCGCTCTTTTCGTTCAGGTTGCAGCAGTTGCAGATGCAGGATTTGACCGAGTAGATGCCTATGAAAGTGTGGAAAATAAGCCCGGCTGGCTCTATGACGCAGGATTTCGCGAGGAGCACTTTAAAGCCTATAAACAGAAGCATAATATCCCCGAAAGCGCCCCGCTTCCCGTACGAGAATTTCTCCTAAATGACGTGGCAGAAAAGTGCGTAGCTGCCCTTTTACCCGAGCCGCTTATAAAGGAATTTATCCAATCTGATTTATGGTCCTCGTATCTTCAAAAGCTGCTTGTTCACATCAGCTATGGCTATATAAAAGATGCCTACGACTACTCCCATGCCATGAGGCAGCTGGTTACAACCGACGATAAGACCACGGACGAGCTCCTTAAAGGCCTGCAAAGCTACCTTGGAAAGCAGCTCGAAACCCTCCTTGCCGCCTCCCAGCCGCAAGAAAAGAGCTGGGTTGACTGGCTGAAAAGCGTCTCGAGGCTGGTATTCTCACCGGAAAATGATACGCTTCTGCATAAAATCACCCCCCACATCTATTTTCGGGCAATGGGCTTTATCTTTAGCAATGCAAACAGCGTCCCGGGAGCTCAAAGTGATAACAAGACAGATAACCTTCTCATCCTCTTTGCTCCTATCGCTAAAGAGGCTCAAGAGCTCTTTCTTGCTCTTAACTCAAAAAAGTCAGATGGTGATAAGCGATTAGAGCTTGGTATAAGCGAAGCAGATATCCAAAGCTACGTACGAACTACAGGCAATTATGGCTACACGCAAAGCTCGCTTGCCTACTGGTGCGCTGCGAAAAAGGCCATAAACCGACTCTTTACAGACGAGCAGTGGAAAGCATTTATCCCGGAAGTGCTGCAGAGCATCTTAACAAAAGAGACCGCCGCAAGCTTTCTTCAGACAGCCTATGAAATGGTGCATAAAACACAGCTTGTTTTACAAGACAGGGAAGAAAAAGGCCTTCAACTTGTAAGAAATGAGGCCGGCCTTGAAACCTTTATGAGGGATTATTTTGCAACCAACATCATCGAGCTATTAGAGACGCTTGGAAACGGGCCGGAGCCATTAAATAGAACCCTCCCAACTCTAATAGACACCTTTTTAAAACAGTGCTGCTTGGACAAAAAAACAGCTGTTGCACCCATTCGAGATGCCCTAATCGACCGCCTCGTCTTTACTTCTGCAGGAAAAATTCTTTCCGATAAAGCATCTGTTCTTGAACAGGCAAAACGGCTTGTCAAAAGCTACAATCAGGGCCATAAATCAGGCGACAACCTGCCTGCCGCAACACTCCTTATTAACACCCTATTGCCTGAAGAGGTTCTGAGCACACCTCTTGCTAAAATCATCGTCTCTGACATGGTTAAGAGCGAGATTGCCGGCCTCATTGGCGAGATCCAAGAAAGTCAAGAGAAGTTTTTAAAATCAGGCAAAGAGGCCAAACAGTATCTTGACTCCCTCGAAGGAATGCCGCCATTTCTTACAGATATTATCACAAGCCTTGAAGAGACTATCGACGACTACACAAAACCGGGTGCCAAAAAAATCGTCGATAACTTTCCGGACTACATCAACAACCTCTTAAAAGAGGCCTTTGGTGATGCCGAACTTAGTCCTATCATAAAAACGGCTGCCAAAAATATGATCTACATCATCTTGCAAGATGCTCTAACGCCAAGCGTTGGACAGACGGTAGAGCTTAAAATTTTGGACATTGCTGCAGCGCTCGCCAGTAGCTACAACCCGCAAGATATGAAGGCGACATCCGCCGCCTGGCTAAAGGTGCTTGTTCCGGAAAACAGGCTTAAGGGGCTTCTTCCCCCATTTTTACAAAAAACAGTGACCTACGAAAAGCTTGTGAAGTGGTTCTTCGAGCCCTATGTGAAGCAGATTGAAGAGCAGCTTAAAAAGACCAAAGAAGAGATAGAAAAGCCCGATAACTACAACGCATCGCGCCTCAACGACTGGTTGACAAAGTTTTTACTTGATCACACGAGCCCTTTCGCTACAAAGCGCGGCCTTTTTGGCCAAGAGGGAGTTGTGCGCGAGATGGAGCGCACCATCCTTATGACGCTTGACCCTGAAAAGGACCAAGAGCTTAATGGCCCGGCAGGCGCCTACCTAAAAGCATCGGTTCGACAAATTACCGAAGCCTTAGAAGCGCAAGGAATACTTGACCCTCACTTTTTATCCGAAGCTCTTGCTTTTTCTCTAGATGGTCCGATGACGGCACCTGCTGATTTTACAGCTCGAGCAAAAGAGACGCTCCTGGCAAAAGTCTTTCCAAAAGGCAAGGAGAGTCTTCTTGTGCCTGATGTTGCAAAGGATCTAGTCTGGAAAAAGATCTCCGATGCTGTAGAAAAGCTTATTTCTGACCTGCAAGATCCCCATCGAAGAATGCTTCGAATAATTGACCTTCTTATCCCCTTTACTTCAAAGGATGATAAGCTTGTCGGCCAGCGCCAGCAAGTAATCGAAGATATGCGCCTCGAGCTAGAAGCAGGCAAAGTAGACCCCCATTTTGAGACGAAGACAGAAGCGATGTTCAAGCGCTACATGGTAGATGCTGCAGTTGCCCAAGCCGACTTATCTATTCAAGAGACCAACCTCTGGGCCCCCCTAAAATGGATCGCCCGCCAGATTGTAAAGGCCCTTGCCTACTTGGCTATGCGCTTTTCTCTTCGAAATAGAATCTACTCCTTCATTAAAGATTCTACAAACAACGACAAAATCCGTAACGTTATCTGGTCTTTCCTAAACTTCACCCCGCCCGCCCAAGCGCGCCCGGGCCCCGTGGTCCAGGACGCCCTAAAAGGCAAGGTAAAGACAACATTAAGCAACCAAAAACTTGCCCCCTGGATCCTCCAAGGCTTCCTGGCCAGCAAGTTCACCGACTACATGGACAACAAAAATCTCGTTGATATTTTGACTTAAAAGAGGTCTCCCGGCGAGGGAGTGGTCTCGAGTTTGGACATTTGTAACTTGTGCATAACATCTTGGAGGTAACCCGTTCGGTCTCGGTCTCGGTCACGGTCTCGGTCTCGAGTGTGGACGTTGTGCAGGCGAAGCTTCGCCTTTAACTAAGCATACCTCGTACACTGGAGACCGAGACCGTGACCGAGACCGAGACCGAGACCGAATGGATCACCAATATGTACGTTAAGCATATAAGAACGGTGTCGGTCAAATCTTCAAATGCCCAAACTCGAGGCCACTCCTGGAGTGGCCTTTTTCACAGCCTCAGCGGCGGACCTTTATTGTAAGCCAAAGCAACAAGAAATGGATTGCAATTAAAAGGGGTTGACTTGGATAGTATTTGGCGTGTAAAACACGAAAAAACTCCGAGTTTGCTATGATGATGAAGCCCCTTACGACAAATCCTCTTGAAGAGACGACAGCTACCAAAATTGCTGAACCGTGCGTGCTGGTGATCTTTGGTGCGACGGGTGACTTAACGGCTCGAAAGCTTGTGCCGGCAATCTATAACCTCATGCGCGAAGGGCAGCTTCCCTCTCACTTTGCCTGCGTCGGCTTTGCAAGACGGCAAAAATCGCACGATCAGTTTCGCCAGGAGATGCACGAGGCTGTAAGCAGCTTCTCCCGCGTAAAGCCTGTCGATGAGAGGCTTTGGACAAACTTTTCTGAGCAGATCTTCTACCACATCTCCGAATTTGATAACGATGAAGGCTACGATTCATTAAAGACTTTTTTAACTGATATCGACAGCCGCTTTGGCACAAAAGGCAACCGCATATTCTACCTCTCAACGCCTCCAAGCCACTTTGGCATGATTATACAAAAACTTGGCGATCACGGCCTTATCTATAAATCAGACAGCCCGCAAGAGAGATGGTCCCGCGTTATCATTGAAAAGCCCTTTGGCCATGACCTGGACTCGGCCTACGAGCTTCAAGCACATATCAGCAAGTTCCTACGAGAAGACCAGATCTTCCGCATAGACCACTGGCTTGGAAAAGAGACCGTGCAGAACCTGCTTGTGATGCGCTTTGGCAATGCAATTTTTGAATCGATCTGGAATAACCGCTACATAGATTCAGTTCAGATTACAGTGGCAGAAGACCTGGGCGTCGGCACGCGCGGCAAGTTCTGGGAAGAGGCCGGCATGCTTCGCGACATTGTGCAAAACCACATGATGCAGCTCCTATCGCTTGTTGCAATGGAGCCGCCTGTCGACATAAAAGCTGACTCCATCCGCGATGAAAAGGTAAAAGTACTTCACTCGATCCGCCCCTTCCCCATGCACAACCTCGAGCACTTTGTCATAAGAGGCCAGTATGGGCCGGGCTTTATCAACGGCGAGCCTGTAAAAGGCTATCGGCAAGAAGATAACGTCTCTGACACCTCCAACGTCGAAACATATGTAGCCATGCAGCTATTTATCGACAACTGGCGCTGGGCGGGAGTGCCCTTTTATCTACGAGCGGGAAAGCGCCTTCCAAAGAAGGCTACAGAGATTGCCGTCATCTTCAAAGAGGCTCCCGGCGTGCTCTTTAACCGCGCCTGCCATCGCGACGACTCTAACGTCTTGGTAATCCGCATACAGCCTGATGAGGGCATTGGCCTTCGCATAAACTCCAAGGTGCCGGGCATCAACAACCCAATACAGCCTGTTCGGATGGACTTTCGCTATGGCTCCTACTTTGGCGCCCAGCCTCCCGAGGCCTATGAGCGCTTAATTATTGACTGCATCTTGGGCGACTCTACCCTCTTTGCCCGCGAAGATGAGGTGCTTACCTCCTGGAAGCTGCTTACGCCGGTACTCGAGCGCTGGCAAGAGGTGCGGCCTCACGACTTTCCAAACTACCCCTCAGGCTCCTGGGGGCCGCAAGCTGCAGAGCAGCTCATGCAAAAAACTACAAGACACTGGCGCTTTTTATAGGAATGAGATATGGCTATACAGTTTAGTGAAGAACAGATGCAGACGCAAGAAAACATCCCGGTGGCAATTGAAGGGCAAAACCTGATTAAGGCATCCCTCTTTAACCTGATTGTGGTTGCAAACAGCCTTCCGCGCGGCCTGCAGTGCCAAGAACTTGTACGCCTTGTGACAGAAAAATTTCCCTGCCGCGTCATTTTTGTGCAGTCTGACGTTTCAAGCCAGGCTGACTTTTTCCATACAGAGCATACCATACAATCAATTGGCACCGGCACAACGCGCGTCTGTTTTGACCAGTTTCGAATAGACTCTTCCACAAACCAGCTTCACAAAGTCCCCTTTTTGATCTTGCCAAACATCATGCCGGACCTGCCTGTATACATACTTCTAGGCCATGATCCTACGCAAGACCATGTGATCCTGCCGCAGATTCAAAAGTATGCAAACCGCATTGTCTTTGACTGTGAAATGATCGACAATCTGCAGCGCTTCAGCGAGCGCATGCTTACGATGATGCATGAAAGCTCCGGCGCCCTTATCGACGTAAACTGGGCCCGCACAAAGGCGTGGCGCGAGGTTATGGCGCGAGTCTTTAACGACAAAGAAAAACTTGAACATCTAAACCAAGCCAAGATGATCCAGATCTCCTTTACCGGCCGCACCCTTAACAGCGAGCCCAAGCATGAACTCCAGGCCATCTACCTTCAAGCATGGCTTGCAGCACAGCTTGGCTGGAGCTTAGTAAGCGTAGAAAAACAAGATGGCAGCATGAAAATTTCCTACCGCTCCCACCTTGGCCCCATAACTGTCTCTATCGCCCCAAAAGATAGCGAGCTTCTAGAACCCGGCGCCATATACTCTCTTGAGCTTATGACCCACTCTGAAGCGCACTACCTTCTATCCCACGAAAGAGACCGCCAGCTTGTAGTTGTCCATGCATCTACCTTAGAGCGCTGCGAGATGCCCTACACCCTATTCCTGCACAACTACCAAAAGGGCACAGCCCTCGTTAACGAGATCTTTTACCAGCCCTTTAGCGAGCACTACACAGCTATGCTCCATGCCCTTAACAGCCCATCATGGGGGCAAAGCGTCTAATGGCAAAACCAAATCGCTCTCTTATCCACCTAGACAGCGAAGAAAAGGTCATAGACTTCTGCATTGTCCACTTTGTCGATGAAGCGCAGTATGCCATAGACAACCACGGCAGCTTCTCTGTAGCCCTCTCCGGCGGCTCCACCCCAAAAAAGCTCTACGATGCCCTCACACAGTCACCGGAGGCCAAAGCCCTCGACTGGTCCAAAATAAACCTCTTCTGGAGCGACGAGCGAGCCGTCCCTCCCACCGACCCCGAATCCAACTTCGGCATGGCCATGAAGTACTTTTCAAAAGAGCCCTTCAACAAAGCCAAAGTTTTTCGCATGGAAGCAGAGCGCCCCGACCGCGAACAGGCTGCCGCAGACTACATAGAGCTCATCCACAAGCACTGCCACGCAAGCCGCTTTGACATGGTCTTTCTCGGCATAGGCGAAGATGGCCACACAGCCTCCCTCTTCCCCGGAACAGAGGCCCTAAAAATAAAGGACAAGCTCGTTGTAGCAAACTTCGTCCCCTCCCTCAAAGTCTGGCGCATGACCCTCACCTTCCACTGCATAAACAACGCAAGAAACATCGTCGTCCTTGCCACCGGCAGCAAAAAAACCGCCATCCTCCACGAAATCCTCGACTCCAAAGACCAGACCAAATACCCCGCACAGCAAATCAGCGGCCGCGAAATCCCAGCCTTCTTCGTCACTGACGCTTACTAACAGCGAAAATAATGTATAATAATTACCAACAAAGTTAAAAATTTAACTAACTTGGTATGTGTAATTTACGCTAAAAAGATATTCCCTTAAAAAAACGAATCTGCCTAATATGAGACTTTACTAATAAAAAAGAGGATTGACTATGGAACCAGTAATTAACTCCCTACTTCCTTCAGGCACTATAGATGGCTATGCAGCCCATACACCTACAGCGAAACAATGTCTTGAAAAGGCCGTAGAAGTAGTGAAAGCGGAGTGTGCACAAGCAGAGACCGCAGACAAAGCCAACCTCCTTGATATCGCTGAGCGTGTAGATAGATTATGCGCGATTTTTTCAGCACTACAAATAAGTAATGATGATGAAACACAACAATGCAATGTTCTACCCAGTGATGCCAATACTAGTGTACAAAAAGTTGTAGGCATGTTTGGGTCATTAATAATTGAGGAAGATACACTGGGACGCACAGCCTTTGAACGTGGAGATCTATCCATGGCCGATAGATGCTTTACCAAGCTATCTCAAGCGATGAAATATCATATAGGATCAGATCGCGACTACTACATTCGAGCCTGTCGCCTTGCCACCTCTTTGGAGTCGTGTAGACGAGTTCCCCTGCTTACACGAGCCGACGCCAGCAATAGCCCATTAGAAAGAAATAATGAGGCGCTCACAATACTTGCCCACACCGTTACCACCTATAAAGGCTTACAAAGCGAAGTAATACCTAAAACTCTTACAGACTGGAATGGAAATATAGGCACGGCTATTAAAAAATATGTCACTGAACAACTTGCAGCAACAGGCGAAGCCGTTAAGGCCATTTGGGAAGACCTGAGTACGCGATCAAAAACGATAGAAAGAATTCTTACTGCTGAAAAATTGCAAGGAATCAGCAACTTTCAACCCCTACTTAATGAATTACTACCCATTCAAACCGCCCTGCAGCTTCTGAGCAATGATCTTGACATGAGTCTTTCTATGCGTAAAGAGTTATGTACCCATTGTAAGGCTCTCGGAATGGAAAACGGGACGAATCATGAGGACGTCAAAGCCATGATGGATAAGTGGAAAGCACTTACTTCAAGTGCTATAGAGCTCCTCGGAAACTTAAATAAAGCACAAACTACAGAAGAAAAAAACAAAACGTTGATAGAGTGGATAGCAAAACATATCGAAGCCTATTCTTGCAAAGCTGATGCACTTTCCGCACTTCATAGTTGGGCATTTTCACTTTTAGGAAAGCTCTTTACTTCGCAACAGTTATCGCAACAAGCCTTAGATAGTGCTGTTACCCTTTTACGCCAGCACGCATCTAAGCTTCTTACCCACGCCCGAGCCCTATTAGTTGATGTAGCGCTACAGTATGGCAACGAAAACTCCAGGATGAATCATTTGCTACTCGGCGCTCTCTCTTCTCACCTACAGACAGCTTGCTGTACACCAAAACAGATAACAGCGTATCATAAAACATGGAGGGAGTTTCCTTGTTTTGGCCCTCGCATTGAGCAGGTGAGACAATGGTGGAATAAAGGAGAAGCGCATATCGTCCTAAATCTTCAATTGGAAGAGGAAGAGGAACAAGCAATTCTAGTCAAACGCGCACAAATGATGCATAGCCTCTTAGAGGCTCTTCAAAACAACGACTATACAACTCTCGAAGAAGTAAAAGATGCCGAAACGTTAGTTACCCTTTTTGAAGATGCTGACATATTAAAAATGCCTCCGGAAATTATCAGATTATCTATTCATAAATTAGATACTTATGCTTTTCGGCAAAACCTCACTGCACTTCTTTGGGTACGTCATGCTCAGACAAGGGGAATCGAACTTCCCTATATCGAACTAAATAGACTTTTTTCCTCACTTTCAGGCAAAGAATTCCTTAAATGGATATCTTTATACAAGCCTGACCGCATCAAGATTAATCCAAAAAATCACCATTTGCTTTTTTCAGCCGTTGCCGAGACCGCTACTCGATTACTGCTCGATGATCAATCTCGCCTGACCGACCAGCAAATAGAAAAGATCGCGCAATTTGTTGCCGACCGTTATGAAGAGCTTGTAAAAGTAAATACCGACCCTATTTTCAAACACAACCTTGATACACAATTTATTCATCTTATTTGCCTCTGCCTGACAAGAGTGAAAAACGTTGCACCATACCGCTCGCTTGCAGTGCTTAAAGATGTAGTGTCACTACGCACCGCATCACTGGAACCAATTAAGGGAAGATTTACTCCAGCAGTAATCGAATGGCTAGAACAGGTAATCTACCCAAACCTTCTCCTTCTTGAACTTCATGAGGGCATGGATTCAGTAGGTCTTGGCAATTTTAAGCTATGTACAGCTTTAACAGGCCTCTCAACGCCCCTTCCAAGTGTAGATACTAATGGAAAAATAAGAGCACTTGCCCAAATATGCCCAAAGATCAGCATGCTCATCTTAAAAGACGGCAATATTGATCCTAGCGTGTTAGATAGCTTCCCTCTTTTACAGGAGCTTCGCTTATACAACATCAAAGATGAGCTCAATTTTACAGCATGCGCAAACTTAAGAAGTCTTCTTACAAAGCTTGAACTAGGCAATGTAGCAGTACAAGAAAATTCTCTTTCTTGGATCGCCTCCTGTGAAAATATGGTATCCCTTAGTATACAGGCGCAACAAGGATCAAAAATTGGAAGCCTTGCTACTGCTATCGAGGTCCATCGTCGCAACAATTTTACTACTCTCCGCCTCCAAGTTGATTCGTTTGATCAAGACCCGGAGCTAGTTGCATCACTTCCCAGACTCCTTAGTTCCTGCTCGACGATTTCGGATGTTACCCTCAAAGGGGCATGCACGAGCTCTCTTCTTGGTGCACTTCTTCAGGGTAGACAAAATGACCAAGACAGACAAATTGAAACGCTTGGAATTACCTGGGATTTATCTGAAGATCCAGCAAAACTTGCGCAATTTCATCGCCTTAAAACAGTGCATTGTTACTCCAGTCGTAACGAAGTGGTACAAAAGCTACAAGCCTATAAATTTGCTCAGCGGACAGCGCTAGAACAATGGATGGTTATTTACGCAGATGGCATTCAGGTACCAATTCCTGTAAAAATGGAAGAATAGTAATTTAGTAATCGGAACTCTTTAAAAAAAGCACCGCTATGACTTTATATTCAAGTTTAATGGCACTTCGAACAAATGGCCTGCAAGAGAGCCCACCACCCGTACAAGCGACTGCAAAAGCAACTGACCTGCCGCCTAAACCTCCGAGCAGAACAGAACCTATGGTCAATACAGTTTCGGTAGAGCGCTTAACGTACCCTTCGGTAGAGCGCCTGACGAACGCGCTTGAGGGATTAGATATTGCACTATACGAAAATCGAATAGGCAAAATTGAAGCTAAACTCCCTGTCAATTCCCTCGTGATTCCAGCCGAGCTAGTTAAAAAAATCCGCTCGGAATTTGAACCTACACAACAAAAACGTTTTCTTCCTACACTTGCAACCTTAGCTAAAAAATATGCTCAATGTCCGGTTACCAAGCATGCAGTTGGCGTGGCTGCAATCGGAAAAAGCGGCACCATTTATCTTGCATATAATGTTGAATTTGAAAATTGCTCGCCAAATTCTTATATCAATGCCATACACTTTCTTATTTTAACGCTAGGGTCTTACGAAGAAACGGGAATATCAGAACTTGCACTGTCAGATGATCTCTTAGGCCCTGAGCTTGGCTTACTCAACGAACTTTCATGGCCGATAAACTGCAAAGTGCATATCTCCGAGAAAGAGCCCGTGCTGATGACAGCCCTGCTTAAAGAAGCGCGTCCCTCCGAAAGGCTTGAATTATCCCGCATGATAAAGGTGCAGACCGTGCCAAACGAAACTTCTGAGGAAGATTATCCTCTCGGGGTGGCACAAGCTGCCGCACGCCATTCCTACTCTCCTCTGACAAATACAGAGTCCGGAGTTGCTCTGAGAACCTCGAACGGTAACATCTATCCAGGATCCTATATAGAAACACATGCGTATACCTGCCTTGGACCTTTGCAAATGGCATTTGCCTTGTTTTTTGCTCATAGAAATCCCGATGAGCAGATTATAGAAGTAGTACTCGCTGAAAGAACAACATGCAGAGTAAGCCAGGAAGCAGAGACAGTTGCAATCCTGAAAGAATTAGCTCCACAAATCCGGGTTCGAATTGAGAAGTTTTAAACTCTCTTCGACAACGCCGCTTGAGTTTATATATCTGGCTTGTTAATCTTTATATATGAGGATTTCTGAAACTGAACGAGCATATATTAAAAAAGTTTTTTGTGATCTTGACCCGGAGGCATTAGTCTACCTCTTTGGCTCAAGAGCCGATGACAGCAAGAAAGGCGGCGATATCGACCTGCTTGTTCTTTCAAAAAAAATCACTGAAACTGATAGGCGAAAGATAAAGCTGCGTCTCTATGACGGCCTTGGCGAACAAAAGATCGACCTCATTATTGCTGAAGACACCTCAATGCCGTTTGTCCGAATAGCCCTCGAAAGTGGAGTATTGCTGTGAGCAAAAAAGACCATATACAAAATCTTTTAGAAACCGTGCAGCAGGTAAGTCGCGCTGAAAACCATTTACGCATATCCTACAAGCGCTGCCAAAAAGTTGGTTTGCAAGGGCCCCACAGCGAGGAGGGCTTGATTGAATTTGAGGCGCTCACAGCTCGCTTTGCACGACTTGTAGATATACTTGTGCATAAGCTATTTCGAGCGGTAGATGCCGTAGAACTTGTTGACTCAGGAACACTTATAGATGTGATTAACCGCGCAGAAAAAAGAGGCATGATTCAAGCATCAACTGAAGTTCGCGCCCTAAAGGATCTTCGTAACGATATATCTCATGAGTATGTTGCCGAAAAACTCACCCACCTTCATCAAGAAGTGTATCACTCTATTCCCAAATTATTTGCCATGATTGCAAAATCTATAGCTTACGCCAGTAAATACAAATAACAAAGAACCCACTCATGTTAGTACTTGGAATAGAAACCACCTGTGATGAAACTTCTTGCGCCATCGTCAAAGATGGGGTCGAAATTTTATCAAATGTCATCAGCTCGCAAGTTGATTTGCAAAAAGAGTATGGCGGCGTTGTGCCTGAGCTTGCCTGCAGGCGCCACATCGACGTCATCGTGCCTGTACTTGATGAAGCATTGAGGGTAGCAGGCTGCACCCTTCAGGATATAGACAGGATAGCAGTTGCCAAGGGCCCGGGGCTTGTGGGGGCGCTTTTAATTGGCCTTCACTTTGCAAAGTCGCTTGCTTTCAGCCTTGATTTACCCTTAGCCCCCATAAACCACATTGAAGCGCACCTCTATGCGGCTGTGATGTCGCATAAAACTCCCCTCTTTCCGGCACTTGGCGTTGTGCTTTCCGGCGGCCACACAAGCCTTGTGAAGATGGAAGATATTGGCTCATACACTCTTTTTGGAGAGACTGTTGACGATGCCATCGGCGAGTCCTTTGACAAGGTGGCAAAGATGCTCTCTCTTCCCTACCCTGGCGGCCCCTACATCGAAAAAAAGGCGCTTTCAGGCAATCCCATGCGCTTTCCCTTTAAAGCAGGCCGTGTTAAAACAAACCCGCTTGCCTTCTCCTTTAGCGGCATAAAGACAGGCGTCCTCTACACTATAAAGGGGCTGTCAAGTCCCCTTTCAGAACAAGATATTTGTGATATCTCAGCCTCATTTCAGGAAGCAGTCTTTCACGATGTGCTGCACAAAATAGAGCATGTTCTTGCCCAAAACAGCCTAAAGGCGCTCTACCTAGGCGGCGGCGTCACCCAAAACATGCACCTTCGCGCTATGCTGGAAGAAAAGATTAAGTTGCCCATCGTGTGGCCTCGAAAAGACCTCTGCCTCGACAATGCCGCCATGATCGCCGGCCTTGGTTTTCATAAGGCAGCCTCAAAGTCGTACGACCTCGAACCTGAAACCAGAATTGCTTTTTAAAGGACCAAAGGGACTTAAAGTTTTTGTCCTTTAGGTCCTTTATGTCCTTTTGGTCCTTTATGTCCTTATTTTTGTTGTCAGGATTAACGAAATTCTCTACAAAGAGGAAAACCAAGGAAAGAGCATGGCAAATCGCGATATTATTCTTACCATTATTGTGTTGGCTGGGATTGGCTGGCTACTGTATGAAAACTACAATAAACCTAGCAAGCCAGAGAAGCCTGCAACTGAGCAAGTGAAGCCGCAAACAAAATAATGCACTACCGCCTTCAAAAAAAAGAAGTAGTTATTATTGGATGCTTTGTGCTTGCGGCAGTTGTCCTTTGCATTCTACTTGCATGGTAGCAGCCGATTTCAATTGATTTATATGTGATGTTACGACAAAGTCCGGGTCAAAAAGCGGCAGCATTGCTACATTTACATCGTCAGGAAAGCAAAATATTGAGCCCTCTGCGGTGTCAATAGCTGCGCTGAGCAGTCCACCCGGCAAAATGTAAAAAGCAGAAACGGCAGAAATAGAGCGCTCAAGTTTTACGGTATGAACGTGGTAGCCCTCCTTGGAAAGGGTAATTTCGTGATCTTTTGCACGAACAATGCGAAATGTAGAGGGAGTTTTGCCCGCTTCCACGCCATTGATCTCGATATCGGCGCCGGCTGGGTCTGAAAGGATGGTCACTTTTTGATCAGGACCATTAATTATAGTTGCACAACTAGAAAACAAAAGACATATTATTACGAACATTAAATGCATACATTCTCCTAATTGAATTAACCATTTTAATTTAATAAAGTAATTGATGGCAAGTATTAAATTTATTAATAATATAATATCCTACGAATCTAGAGGCAAAGGCGAAACGATCCTCTTTTTGCATGGCTTAGGCTCTCGAGGGGAAGATTGGCGCTTTCAGCTACCTGCTTTCAGAGATAATTATCAAGTAATTACTGTAGACCTTCCGGGACACGGTAACTCTCAAGCTGATATGGAATCGCTTACAATCGACAATATTGCAGAAAGCATATCGCACCTCCTTGATAAGCCCTCTCACATTGTAGGCCTCTCCTTTGGCAGTTTTATTGCCCTAAAGCTTGCCCTTTTACACCCCGAAAAGGTAAAAAGCCTTACCCTCTTCGGATCGACATGCCGCATACAGGATATAGGCAGATTGCGCCTTTTTATGCGCCAACTTGCCGTGAAAATTTTACCACTTTCTCTTGTTGCAAAGGCGATCGCTTTTCTATGCTTTCCCAAAAAAGAGCAAAAGGAGCTTCGAACTACCTGCCAAAACCATGTTGCCAGCGTAAAAAAAGAAGTATATCTAAAACTTTCTAAAGAAATTTTTCAATTTGATGTAAGCGAAAGGTTCAACGAAATTCAATGCCCTGTACTTATTGTAGCCGGCAGAAAAGACCACATCCTTCCTCCAAGGCATGCCGAGAAGCTGCATAGACTTTTACCCAATTCAGAGCTTCATATCATTGAAACAGCAGGCCACATTATGCCGATCGACAGCCCTACTGTTTGCAATCAACTATTACAAAATTTTATCCGCTATCTCTGAATATACTGCCCATGGAGCTCATAGGGAATATGGTGCGGCACTTCAGCCCGCGCAAGTTCTGTGAACTGTTTGGCATCAAGAATCAACAAAAATGACTTTTCCTTTTTGATGTTGAGCACTACGGCAAGGATAACACCATCATCTTCTTGCGTGGCATTTGGTTTGGCAACAAAGATCGGCTCATCCGCTATGCAGAACTGTTCAGACCAGTGCTTAGCATCCTTTGTTTTTGAGTCAATCTTTACAAGGCCGCGCGTTTTAAGGCCGTTTAAAATGTGCGAGTCGTCATAGCCGTAGACGTAGTTGTAGGGCTTGCTGTTATTGCTATCGTAGTTAATGCGCGGCATTTCGATAGCGGGGCCAACCGCCTCTTTAATCACCGCCTTTGTAGAGGGCTTAATTTTGTAGCGCACAAAGCGGCCCATGCGCTTATGTTCGGGATCCTCTCCCTCTCCATCGAGAAAAAAGGTATCTGCATCCTGGTATGCGGCCATATCGATAAAGATGGTGTCATCTTGCTCAAAGCTGTTGATGTGATGCCAGGCAAACGAGCTTTCGCCGAAGTATTCGCCTGCAATATCTCCTGTCTTTCGGCTTATGAGAAGGATGCGCATCTGCTTTGTATCTTTCCAGCGGTAGTGGCTTTGAAAGCTTCCCTCCTTGGCAAAATCCTCGGGGCTGGAAACGAGTGGAAACTCCACCAAAATAACATAATTTTGCGAAAGAGCAAAGCTATGCATGTATGAGGGCTCTTGTACGGGAATTTCGGCAAGCGTCTCGCGCTGGTGTGAGCCCTTTTTCATCTTGTAGATCACATACTGCGTGGTTGGATAAAACTGCACAAGGTAGTTTATTACCTCGCCCGTAACAGGATCTGTGTGGGGATGGGCGCACTCCCAAACCCGAGCCTTGGGCAGTGTGTCCTTATAGCTAAAAAGACCCACAGTTTTAAGCGTTGCAAGATCAAAAATAACAGGTTGAGGCACCTCTGTAAGGGCTACTAAATCATTTGCAAATTTTGCGATGTTGATATTGGCATTTGGAATGAAGTTTGCTTCAGTTTTTGCTCCTGCTTGACCAAATCCCGGAAAATCGAGGCTCTTATCTACCACCATCTTATGGTAGGGCGTCGTGTGCAAAAACTTGTTTCTGTAGATAACTTCCCCCTTAGAAAAGCTAAAGGCGTGAAGCATTGCAAGCCCATCAAACCAGTGGCGAAGGTACTTATCGCCAACGTTAAAAAGCGCAGGGCCGTTTCGAACAAGCGTACCATCAAGCCAGTTTGGAACCTCGCCCTTCACCACAAGTTTTGTATTTGGAAGTTCTTGTGTAAGCGAGGTGATGCCTAGCGATCTTTCGGCCTGAAGGTTCGCAAAAGAGCAGAGCAGTAAAATATAAAATAATTTTTTCATAATCATACCATGTATATACCGCAGTATCTCGAAAAGAACATTTCACCACAATCATGGAATTTGGTAGCGCATGTGAAAAGGCAAGATGATTATGCATCCTATACTACACCCTAGAGGCGCCGTCATCAAAGTGTCATCTGTACTTTACAAAAATGGCCAAAAGGTGTAATGTACAGATTACACAGGAAGGTGCAAAAACTATGCTAGATGACCTATTTGCCATACACCGCGAGGTGATAGCCACAACGGAAGTAACTTTTAAGCGCTACTTATACAACGAGATAAACTGGGATGCGCAAGCTATCTGCATCACAGGAGATAGGGGCGTTGGCAAAACAACCCTGATGTGTCAGCGGTTTCTTGAGTATTATAAAACTTTAGAAAGAGCACTTTACATTTCAGCAGATAACGTTATTGTTGCGGGAAAAGGGCTATTCGCAATAGCCCAGGAATACTTTTCTGACGGCGGCGAGTGCCTCTTTATCGACGAAGTACATAAGTACCCGAACTGGGCGCAGGAGATTAAGAACATCGTCGATACTTATAAGCGGGGTAAGGTAGTTTTTTCTGCAAGTTCTTCTGTCAACCTTCTACAAAGTAAAGCAGATCTTTCCAGACGCGTTGTGTATCATAAGCTACTCGGCTTGTCTTTCAGGGAATTTATTTATCATACAACTAAGATCGACCTGCCTACTTATTCGTTTAGTGACATTCTTCAGAATCACATGCAAATAGCTGAAGGGATAGAATCAATCAAAGTTTTGAAACTGTTTAAAGAGTACCTTTCACATGGCTATTATCCCTTCTTTCACGAAGGCCTAAAGGACTATCTCTCCAAATTAAATAACGTTATTGAAAAGGTCATTTTCGAAGACATTGCCGTGGTACATAACTTGCGCCAGACGACGCTTCCGGTATTGAAGAAACTCATCTGGCTCGTGGCAACAACAAATGGGCTCACGCCAAATATCGACGGCATTAGTTCAAGCATTGGCACATCAAGAGAAATCATCTATAACTGCTTGGAATACCTTGGCCATTCAGGTCTATTGCAAAATGTCTACCCGCAAGCAGAAGGCATGAAGCTCATTCGAAAACCAGGCAAAATCTTTCTTAATAACACAAACCTGCTTCATGCAATCAACGGTTCTCTCAAGCGCGATACAGGCGTTGGAGGGGTTCGTGAGACCTTTTTTGTAAACCAAGTTGCCTCTCTTCACAGAGTAGATACACATCCCGAGACTGACTTCGTAGTAGATAATCACTATATTATTGAGGTCGGTGGCAAAGGCAAAGACTACAACCAAATTAAAGACATGAAAAACTCTTTTCTTGCGATAGATAATGTTGCCATAGGCTATCGCAATAAAATCCCTCTCTACCTTTTTGGATTTTTGTATTAACTCAAGTTGTTCTTCCTATACCTTGACCTTTGAGCATGAAGATCTGCAAAACAGCAAAGCGCGAAAATATAAAATAATTTTCCCATAATCATGCCATGTATATACCGAGGCATCTCGAAAAGAACATTTCACTACAATCATGGAATTTGCTACTTTATCCCCTAAAATGAGGTGATTATGAAACAACAAGAACGTTGGGTACTAGTAGCAAACGCAACATCAGCCCGCATTTTTCGCATGGAAAACCTCCACAAGCTTACAGAGCTTAAAAGCTTTGTCCATCCTGAGGGACGAATGCATGATAATGATTTAGTTTCGGACCAGCCTGGACGCGATTTTGCCAGCACCGGCAATCGCAGGCATGCTCTTGAGCAAAAAACATCTCCTAAGGATGTAGAGAATGCCCACTTTGCACGGCAAATTTCAAACTATCTTGACACCGAGCGCAAAAACAGCTCCTTTTCAGAGCTTTTTGTGATTGCAGCGCCAAGCTTTTTGGGCATTTTACGACAGACATTTCATCCAAGCTTACAAGCGCTTATCCAAAAAGAGGTAAATAAAGACGTCGTCCGTCTTTCAACTGCTGAAATTCTTTCGCAAATCAACGAATGACGCGCCTCTTCTTTGCCCTTGAAACTGCCTGCCCATGGCCTGAAAATATGCCGGAAGGCAGGCTTATCAAGGAAGAGATGCGCCACATGACACTTGCCTTTTTAGGCGAGAAAGACCCTAAAGAAACTATCGAGCAGGCAAAAGCCATTGACTGTTCATCCCTTCATATCGGCCCTACAGGTATTTTTGACGGCACTCTTTTTTTGCCGGAGCGCTCGCCCCGCACAGTGTCGTGGCATGCAGAGCTTCTTACCCAAATAGAGCCCGCGCTCGCACTGCAAAAAGCACTTACTTCTTATTTTTTACCACAAGAAAAGCGTCCCTTTTTGCCCCATGTTACTATCGCAAGAGCGCCGTTTAAAATGGCAAGCTGGCAAAAGGCATTTTACCCCCTTCCAATGTATGTGAAGGCACTGCATCTTTATGAAAGCAAGCCTGAATTGATGTACGAGCCTATCTACACAGTGCCGCTTCTTGCCCCCTTTGAAGAGACAGAACATACTGCCGATATCGCCTTTACTCTGCGCGCAGTAAATTTTAAAGAGCTTTACTATACTGCTTTTATTGCCCTCAGCTTTACCTATCCGCCATTTATACCTTTTTTTGATAAAGAGGCTCCTTGCACTACTCTAGATGATATTGTAAGCAGCTTAAACCGCCTTATAGCACATACCGACAGCACAC
Source organism: uncultured Chlamydiales bacterium (assembly GCA_963826935.1). Lineage (GTDB taxonomy): Bacteria > Chlamydiota > Chlamydiia > Chlamydiales > FEN-1388 > SZAS-7. Next base: position 119,332 of record CAWGYH010000003.1, read on the forward strand.
TGGGCTGCCCAATGAAGGCTGTAAGCTATCATGGCAAAGTAGAGGGCGACAAGTTTCTAGAATGGGAGATGATCGTCGATGTCTGATATAGAATATATTGGCCCAAGCGTCTATAAAATTGCAAAAACAGGCCTTATGCGCGTGCCTGGCATTGTCATTGCCTCTAAAGAGCTTATGCAGGACATCCAAAACGACAAGTCGCTTGACCAGGTGAGAAATGTGGCCCACCTTCCGGGCATTGTAGGCTATAGCATTGCCATGCCCGACATTCACTGGGGCTACGGCTTTCCCATTGGCGGCGTTGCAGCAACAGATGCCGAGACGGGTGTCATAAGCCCCGGAGGTGTAGGCTACGATATAAACTGCGGCGTACGTCTTGCTGTAATAAACATCCCCTTTAAAACGCTAACAGAAGCAAAAAAAAGCGAGCTATTAAAAGCAATATTTGCCCTTGTGCCCTCAGGCGTTGGCCACGGCCAGAAAAATAGCGCCCTCTCGACAGGCGACTATAAAAAACTTGCAGCACTAGGCTCTCGCTGGTCTGTAGAGGAGGGCTTTGGCTTTGAAGCTGACATTGAGCACACCGAAAGCCGAGGATTTATCGAAAAGGCCGACATGAGGGCCGTTTCTGATCTTGCCCAATCGCGCGGCAAAAACCAGCTAGGCTCCATAGGATCGGGTAACCACTTTGTTGAAATTGGCGAAGTAGAGACGCTCTTTTACCCGGAAGTTGCCCGTGAGTGGGGTGTAGAAAAGGGACAGACCTACGTTCTTATTCACTCAGGATCGCGCGGCTTTGGCCACCAGATATGCCAAGATACGCTTGACTCCTTTATGAGACAAGGCTACGCAGAAAACTTGCCCGATCGCCAGCTTGTATGCGCCCCCATCCAAAGCGAAGCAGGCCAAAAGTACTTCCAGGCAATGGCCGCAGCGGCAAATTTTGCCTTTAACAACCGCCAAAGAATTTTACATGCGGTAAGGCAAGGCTTTCACAAGGTGTTGGGAGCTGCCATGCAGGATCTTCGCATGATCTACGACGTCTGCCACAACATCGCAAAGTTTGAAGAGCACGAGGTAAATGGCAAAATGCAAAACCTCTGCGTCCATAGAAAAGGGGCCACGCGCGCCTTTGGACCTGGAGCCAAGGAGCTCACCCCCACCTATCAAAAAACAGGCCAGCCTGTTTTAGTGCCCGGCGACATGGGCCGCGCAAGCCACCTTATGGTAGGCCAAGGCAACCCCCTCACCTTCTGCAGCTCCTGCCACGGCGCAGGAAGGCGCCGCAGCCGCATGCAGTCCAAAAAGGCGTGGCAAGGAAGAAACCTAATCGAATATATGGCCTCCCAAGGCATAAAAGTGATGGCCGAAAGCCGCAACACCATCGCCGAAGAGATGCCTGACGCCTACAAAGATGTCGACATCGTCGTCAATGCCGTAGAAGAGGCAAAACTTGCCAAAAAAGTAGCCCGCCTCAAACCTCACCTCGTAATTAAAGGGTAAAGGGATTGCGCATATTTTGCTGCTTCATGCATCAGTCTTTCAAAGTTCAAGGCAGCTGGGTCAGCTTGTCGCACAAGTTCAATAAAGCAGAGGTCAAAAAGGAGGGAGTCTGTGGGATACTCGGCCAGTACTTGTTTTTTATCTGCTGTGTACTTTTGTTTATCCAAGCCCATTTGGCTCTGTTTGCTTCTGACGTATTCATCAAAAGCAAGTCTGATGCTTGGCAGAGAAATGCGCGGCTGTTTCAGGAATTGTGACCAGAACTGTACAGGTTTACACCACTCGGCCTTTTCAATTTCACCCTCTGAATCATTGGTAATTATAGGCGCTTTTTGAGTGTCATATGGGCCTGAATGATAGTAAAATGCCATTAGATTTTGTCGTTCAGGTTTAGCAGGAGGAAAGATTGAGTTGTAGAGATAGGCTAAACGACCCTCACCCTCGATGGCTACCCCTGTTTCTTCTTCAACTTCTCGCTTAGCTGCACCCCATAAATCGACATCGTGTTTTTCCATGAGGCCGCCTGGAAGATACCATAGGTTTCCTTTCTTCTTTTGAATAAAAAGGACCTTGCCATCATCAGCTTCACAAAAGGTAAAGCCTCCGATACGGATTTCTCCTAATAGGTCCGTCTTGTTGAGGGATTCGGGTAGGTGCATTGGAGCATGTAGGTAAACGGCAGATGGATCGCCCTCGGCAGCAGGAGTGATTTGAACACCCTTTGCATTCTGCGTTACATGTACAGGAAGTGGTTTCCTCGATTGGTCTTGACGGATTTGGTCAATAAATGGCTTCGCAACGTCTGGCATTCGTGATGCACCAATGAATACATCAGCAAGTTGAGAAGGCGTAGAGTCTGCTGGCTGGAAACCAAGCCTTGATTCTACCGATGAAACTGAAACTGAAGACATAACTACTCCGTTTTTAATATTTTAAAGCATATTATATAATTAACAAGAATAAAAATACACATACAAACAATCCTTGACAATATCAGGTTCTCGGATCGTGAATACGGCAGCTTATTTGATGCGCTTGCTGCTCTGCAAGAGTGAGGCGATAGAACTGAAGATGCCTTTTATCACATGATAGCTTAACACATCGCCCTCATGACATTTTTACGTTTGCTATAAATGCAAATCTTTAATATATGAAAAGATTGTTGCTGTATGGAGCTTAAGTGGAAAATACCGAGCCTATCGCCGCCTTTATCAACAGATTGGTAGAGCATCAGGTCAAACAAGAAGAGGCAAACTACACACCTTCTCCTATCGAGACGCGCGAGGCATTCATCGCTCGCAGAAAGCTTGCACTTTCTCAGGCCCTTACTGGCACCTTTCAAGAGGCCATGAGCGGCTATAGCTGTTTGTGGGATAGCTTGAGTCAGGATTCTAATCGCGATATGTCGCTTTATAGATTCGATCTTGATCGCTTAAACAGTGTCGATGTACAAAAGCCGCTCATACTGTATGAGCTGTTTGGCTGGAATGAAGATGTGCTTGGCACCTTCTATCTGCAGGCGTGCCGCCTCTACAGCCAAGAGCGCTATAAAGATGCTCTTGATGCCTTTACCTTCCTTTCAGTTGTAAGCCCACTTGCAGCGGATCTCTATAGCGCCCTTGCCATATGCTTTACAGCGTGCAACAAAAAGGCTGAAGCTCACGAAGCTCAAGAGCTTGCGTCCTTTTTACAATCAGCAAAAGCGGGGCAATAATATGGACGTTCGACCAGACCCTTTCGCTCCCGAAGAGTATTTACCGCCAACAAGCAAGCCTCCTCTAACGCCCTTAAATCCAAATTCCGCTCCTCCTCCTTTGGCAGTAAAAAAGATCCAGCCGGGCTCTACCCCCCCTTCCACAACATACCTTGAGGGGCAAGGCTCGATGATAAAAGCTGCCGCTCTGCCGCGAGGCGAACCGGAAGTAGAAAGGCAGCTTGATTTTGCGGCTGTAGAAGAAATTGCGGGTCAATATGAGCCGTCGATAGGGCCTTTGGTAGCTTTTTCTAGCCTTGTAAAATCCTTAAGATCGCATAGAGATTTTGAGGCAGCGGATGCAATCTTACAGAAGCTACCTTCCCTAAAAGATGCCATTAACCTTACTGATGGCTATGGTGATACCTGTTGGATGAGTGCAGTGAGCGTTGGCGACATCGAACTGATGGAGTGGCTTGAAAAGCATGATGCAAACGTCGGATGTGTTGATGGCAATGGAAGAAATGGCCTTATGCGTCTTATGCTTGAGGGAACGCATCCTGAGACCATGAATCATCTTATTGGACATACTCAAGACCCTGATAAAGGCTTTGATATCGATGCTAAGGACGATACAGGGCTTACAGCGTTGGCATATGCTATCTATAGAAACAGGCTAGATGATGCTTGGCTACTTCTTCATAACAATGCAAGTTTATTGAAATCACTAGAGGGCCTAAACCTAGAACCAGATACATGCTCTAGTCTTTTGCGATCGATTGACGAAGGTGAGGATTTTGATATACAAGATTTAGTTGAGTTTAAACTTGCAATAGACGAACAGCTTGCCGTCAAGCTAATTACAGCTCTTAATGAGCGGATACCAGTTGATTTGGCTAAACAAATTAATGCATTTACTAAAGTAGCTCCTCCCGTCAAGTCTTTAAACGATAACCCAGACACTTTTGCAAAATTACAAATTGCCAGAACATGCGGTTCCGGGACACTCTATAGCAACCACCCGACCGAAAAAGAACAAAAAGCGATGAAGGCGGCAAAAAAAAACTGGACTGCCTGCGACGAGTTGATTCGAAAAAAGGCCATAGCTAAAGGACACTTATCAGATGCAGATATTCACTTTATTAACCTCCAATTAAATAAACTGGAAGATGGCGGGAAGTTACGAACAGATTTTGAGATATATTGCGGAGGAGCAACCATACTTATCTATCTTCCTGCAAGCCAGGTCGAGGCGTGCTTTAACGAATTTTATGCATTGTTTAATGAGGGTATGGATGCATGTATGCGCGGCAAAGATAATCCAATAACACTGGCTGCTTGGGCATACCAGACACTTGTTTCAATTCACCCCTATAGCGATGCCAATGGCCGCACCTGCCGCATGGTAGCAGATTATATACTACAACGGTTTGGCTTGCCTCCTATGGCATTAGAAGATAATGTAGAGGTAGCTGCCTTCGCCTTACAAGAAAGCATGAGTGCTTCCCTTACTAAGGCCACTGAAATAGTATTTGAAGGGGTAAAGAATAGTTATCAAATATTGGGTATTAAGATATAGTAATATCAGATACATGGAGTGCTTATATGAATAATTTACATGGATCAGTTAGAACAAGGGCAGAAGCAGTTGTCGATAACTTTCCGGTTCGCGACAAAGAGGGCTGCAAAAAAGCTTTTGATATTCTCATACAGAGGGTTGTTAATCGAACTGGCCTTAGCGCCGATGATCTTACAAAGTGCCATGAATTCTTACATGGAAGCAAGTTCTCCTCTGAAAATAGAGGCACTATTGAACAGCTTCTCATTGCCATAAATAAAGCATCCGGTAAGCTGTCAGGGACTAGCAATGACCCCTCTGTAGTACAAACGGTTGCAGATGTCATATTTCGTGTGTATAACGATCAGTCTTTTGGCGACGCTAGCGAGTCAATAGGCCTCTTGCTAAGCAACTATCTTATGGGCTGTGCAAATCGTGCCTTCATGATTTTTCAGCAATCAGACCTTCGGACTATTCGCCAAGCCGCAAACAACCAAAACAGCCTTCGCCTCTGGGTTGCAAACCGCTACCGAGACGCCTTTCAGCAGGGCGATACCGTTTTACTGAGAGCCCCAAATGGTGATAACGTCAACACAATGTACATAGACCCTGCTTCTAACAGAAAAGTCCAAGTTCAGTGGAACGATCTTGTGCACCAAGAGCGTGAATGGCGCGCGAATATGTAGTTTAAGTTGTTTCCCAATATACTGTGAGGACAAAATAATTGAACAAACCTCTTCGCATTTGCTGACATATCCTCTAACGAACTAAAGGTACGCGAGGCAGCAAACAAAAGGCACATTATTTTAATTTTTTCAGGATCTTTTCTGCCTTGCCTATGGCTGGCGCCATGGCGATTTGTTGCGTTAGCGTGAGGTTTTTGGCGAATGCTTCTCGTACATTTCGAAGTAGTGTTTTAATTTGTGGTCTTAGTACTTTTTTGTCGATTTTTTTTGGGTCAGTCTCGAAAAAATTATTTAAGTGTTCGATTAGTCGCACAGCTTCTAATACGCTTAAATTCTTTCCGGTTTCTCTTTCTGGATTCCGCCCGCTTTCATGATTCGCTTCAGCGCTATAAAGACAAAATACCTCTAAGTAGTTTAATGCTTTAACAAAATCTTCTTTTCTATAAATTAACTTATCCTTTATGGTTGATGCCAATTTCCAGGTGTGTTTTTCTAATTCTTCTAATTGATTCACCTGTTGCTCAGCCAAAACTTTAAGTCCCAGGTCAGTTAGACGATTTAGCGTTTTAGCCGATGGGGTATAACCTTTCGATGATACGCCTTCTATTGTAGCCGGGACATCAATTTTACCACTTTCTATGCTCAAACACCCCTCCTCTAACTATAACTATATAATAATATATTTATAATATTTTTGCAACTTTTGTGAATTTTAGGAGATTTAGGGGGGGTACACTGATACTCTAAGCATAGCATCAAGCCATTAAACTAATGGAGAGACCGGAACGTTTAGGTTTATTGCATTGATGGAACAAAAGAGCAGGTAAACAGCGGATGTCTATTTATGGAGCCATCCATTCGTTTCTCGATAGCATAGAGCTCTCCTGCAAGCCATTTTGGATTGAGAGTGGATACTTTGTCACCAATGGGGACTATGAGTATACCTCCGGGTGATAGCTGCTCAAGAAGCTCTCTAGGTTCTTCTTTACACATAAATCCAACGTGGATGATGGTAAAAGGAGCTTTATCTTTAATACCTTTTAGCCCATCTGCACAGCATAGCGTGATTCTACTTTGCAGATCCGGCGCAAGATGCTCCTTCACCTTGCTCTGGGATTGTTCTACCAGGTCGGCATAATACTCAACTCCAAAAACCTGTGCATGAGGCGCAAGCTTAGCAAATAGGGCCGTGAGGTATCCGCTTCCTGAGCCAACGTCTAAAATTGCCTTGGCTTCTTGCAGCCGTTCTTTGCAGCACTCAAGGACCAATGTGTGCATGTGCGGAGCGGAGATACACATTTCATGTCCTATCTCGACTGCCGCATCAGCATAGGGAGTCTCTGGGCAAAAGCCGGCGCGATCGATCGATCGCAAAGCTGTTTCAATTGTTGGCGTCGTGAGTTTGTTCGTTGACTTGAGAGCATCAATAAGTTCATCCAGGGTACTATGTTTTCCCAGGCCAATGGGGCGAAGCTCAGTAATGGAAACAGTCTGTATCTGCCAGTTTGACACAGGAATTTCAGTGTCAAAGATGCGAACGTCTGCTTTATCTAGCTCGAGTTTGAGAATGGTTGCACAAAAGATCCTCCCTTTCCAGGAAAGCTCGCACCAACCGTTAATTTTGGGAAAGACGCTTTGCCTGCCAAATCGCACGTCTAGGGCGGCATTACCAGCACTTATCTCGGCTACATTTCCAAATCCTAATACAGACGCCATCTGATTTCCTCATGCTGTTGATGTTACCAGCTAGAGTTTAGTTACAGACAAGGATAAAAAGCAGCAAAAAAATTCGGGATCCAAGCCTGACTTTTCAAGTTAGGCTCTCGAGTTTGGACATTTGTAACTTGTGCATAACATCTTGGAGGTAAACCGTTCGGTCTCGGTCTCGGTCACGGTCTCGGTCTCCAGTGTACGAAGTATGCTTAGTTAAAGGCGAAGCCTCCCCTGCACGACGTCTACACTCGAGACCGAGACCGAGACCGTGACGAGACCGAATGGATCACCAATATGTACGTTAAGCATACAAGAACGGTGTCCTTTGAACCTTCAAATGTCCAAACTCGAGAGCCTGATTTTACACGTTAGCTAGCCCAAGTTTTGCTTTATAGAGCGACCCTTTTTCGTGCATCGCCCCAGCAATTCTGTAGGCAGTGGCCAGCTATGTCCTTCAGACAGCAGGCCCTGAACAGTCTCAGGTCCCCACGTGCCGGCGGCATAATTGGGGAAATTACTGGGCGGAGACTCGGCCCACACCTCGAGTATCGGCATCAATAACTGCCAAGCCGCCTCTACTTGGTCCGCTCGCATGAACAAGGTGGTGTCGTTTTTCATGATGTCCCAGAGCAACGTTTCATAAGCATCAGGCGATCGGATAGCGAATGCGTCTTCATAATTGAACTGCATTTCCACGGAGCTGAGGTGCATCTTTGGTCCGGGATGTTTTGCCTGAAAGCGCAGTACAATCCCCTCTTCCGGCTGGATAGCCATTACGAGACGTGATGACTGCCAATCAAGAGTTGCCTCAGCAGGAAAGGCTTGATGCGGCACCGGGCGAAATTGGATCATAATTTCCGATGCCTGGCGATTCAGCCGTTTTCCGGTGCGAAGATAAAATGGAACGCCCTGCCAGCGCCAGTTGTCAATGAAAAGCCTGAGTGCAACAAATGTTTCAGTTTGCGAATCGGCTGCCACACCCTCTTCTTGCCGGTAACCAGGAACCTTTTTTCCACCTTCCAATCCTTGGCCATATTGTCCACGCACGACTGATCGATGAACGTCATCATGATGAATCGGACGAATGGCATGAAGAACGTCCACTTTCTTATTGCGAACTTCGTCAGCTTCAAAGGAGACCATCGGTTCCATTGCAACGAGGCAGAGCAGCTGCATGAGGTGGTTTTGAACCATATCACGAAGTGCACCGGCCTGGTCGTAATAGGCGCCCCGATGTTCAACGCCGACAGTTTCAGCAACCGTAATGGTAACATAATCCACGTAGCGCCGATTCCAGATAGGCTCAAAGAGAGGATTGGCAAAACGAAAAGCCTGAATGTTCTGCACTGTTTCCTTGCCCAAATAGTGATCGATGCGAAAGATTTGTGATTCGTCGAAATTTGCAGCAAGTATTGCATTCAAAGCACGGGCAGACTCCAAGTCATAGCCAATAGGTTTCTCGATTACAATCTGCGCCCACTTTGGGTCTTGCGACATTCCTGCTTTGCCCAGATATTTTGGGATTTCTCCAAACATGCTGGGCGGTGTAGCCATATAAAAAATGTGGTGGGCTTTGCTGTTCCATTCCTTTTCCAGCTTCTTACACTGCTTATCTAAGGTCCTGTATGTTTCCAGCTTCTTGAAATCGCCCTTCTGGTAGTGAATATGTTTGGCAAACTTGCTCCATTCGCTAGGTTTTACCTTTCTATGCCGCGAAAATCTCTTAACACCATCATGGAGTCGCCGGCGCAGCTTTTCATCGCTCAAGTCGACGCGGTCCACCACAATGATCGAAAAATTTGCGGGCATACTTCGATCCTGAGAAAGGTCAAATAAGGCAGGCACCAGTTTTCGCCATGTCAAGTCACCGCCTCCGCCAAAAATCACGAATATAGTCGGCTCAAGTTGATCTATTGATTGCATGATGCTTCACCTTCTCCCTCAGGATTTTCATTCTGGGACTTGGTAAACAGTCGATCCTCACGAGATTTTACAGACCATAAGGGCACGAGCAGCAACGTTGCAACCGCCGTACACAGAATGAGAGATGCAAAAAAGCCTTCCCATCCAAAGTGCTGCGTAATCATACCTAATGGATAGCCCGCAACAGCTGCACCTATATAGGCCATAAGGCCTGTAAACCCTGTGGCTGTTGCTGCAGCTTTTTTATGCGAAAGATCCGCCGCTGCCATGCCGATAAGCATCTGAGGGCCAAAAATTAAAAAACCTATGCTGAAAAGCAATAAAGAGTCTAAAAACGTGGAAGAGCCTGCAAGACAGCCAAATACAACTATGGCAAACGAGGTCAAAAGGCAAAATAGGGCGTTTACGGGCCCACGCCTTCCCTGAAACACCTTGTCAGATGCCCAGCCGGCTGCAAGGCTTCCAAAAAAACCACCAACCTCAAACCACATCACAATGCTTCCTGCACCTAGCTGTGAATAGCTTTTTTCTTCAACAAGATAGAGCACAGTCCAATCGTTGACTCCCTGGCGAACAATATACACGAAAAAATAACTAAAAGCTAAAATCCAGATAAAAGGGTTTTTCAGCACATGCTCAAATACAATTTCACGACGTGAAAGCTCCTGTTCTTTTTCAACTCGCACCTGACTGCTCGCAAAATCGTTTCGAAAGCGCTCAATAGTTGGAAGCCCCAAAGATTGAGGCGTATCCCGAAGGCGGTTAATAAGGAAAATACCGGCCAAAATACAGAGCACTCCCGGCAAGAACATGGCTACACGCCACCCAAAGTACTGAATGGCCCCCCCAATAATAAGCGGGATGAGAGCGCCTCCAATATTGTGAGAGGTATTCCAAAACGACCACCACCTTCCGCGCTCATTTTGTGAATACCAGTGCGTCAAAAGCCTTGCACAGCCGGGCCAGCCAAAGCCCTGAAACCAGCCGTTAAGGCCCCAAAAAAGCGCAAAAAAGAGAAGTGAAGAAGCGCAGCCGAAAAGAATATTGCAAATTCCTGTGAAGATAAGGCCTATGGACATAAAGTATCGCGGATTTGCGCGATCGCCAATAATACCGCTTACAAACTTGCTGAAGCCATACGTGATGGCCATGATGCTGCCCAAAATACCAAGCTCTGCTTTATCAAGGCCAAGATCCTGCACAAGCGTCGGCATCGCAAACGTAAAGCTTTTTCTTGTAAAATAATAAAAAGCATACCCAACAAACATCGAGTAAAAAATACGCATGCGCCAGTAGCTGTAGTTCTTTTTTACCTCTTCTGAATCTGTAATTTCTTCCTGATAAGGGGCTGGCTTGAAAATGCTGAACAAAGACATGTTTACCCCTCCTGTTGCTATTAACCGCAGTAAAGAATAAAATCCAAAATATGTCAATCCTAAACCACAAACATTTTTCTGTAAAAAGGCAGTTTGAAGCGCTAAAGCGATGCAAGATTTTGAGTCATAGTCACTTCTAATCGGGGCCAAACATTACGGTAAATGCTCTAAGTTTTTTTTGATGCCAAATGGCTTATGTTTAACTGATATGCGATTTGAGCTCCTGCAAGCAGAATATTCCAGCTTAAGTTAAGCCATATTAAAAATAGAGGAATGGCGGCAAAACTCCCATAGATGGCTCCATAACTTGACACGCCAATCTGAAAATGAAAATAGGTCCATTGAACAATCTGATAGGTTGTACCGGCAATTATGCCTGCGATCACTCCTGATCTCCATGGAATTTTAGTCCTAGGCACAAAACGATAAACGAAGATAAAAGAAAGACAACTTAAAACGATGGGGGAAAAATGGAATAAAAAATGGATAAAAGGATTAAATGCATTATAAAGGCCAGTTGCTTTACTTGCTTCAACAATCCCTCTCAATGCATAAATAGAAATACCGCTCGAAGTTAGAAAAAAAATGGGACAAAAAAATAGAGTCGCCAAATAACAGGCAACTCTTCGTGAAAGGGAATGTGCTGTTTTTATTTTCCAAATATCATTTATAGACTGTTCGATACAAACCATAAGCGTAAGGACGGCCCAAATTAACATAATGATGCCAGTTCCGGCAATCACCCTCCCTTGAGCATGGGCTAGCGTAGAATGGATAAACTCCATTATTTCGTTGGCCATTTCGGGTTGATCATTCAATTTGTCTAAAACAATTGATTCAAGAGATTTTTCAAAACCAAATCCTGTTGCTATTCCAAATGCCACGGCCAGAAACGGAACGATCGTAAGCAGAGAGTAATAAGTTAAAGCTGCTGCTTTTAAAGTGCATTCATCTTTAAAAAACCCAACACACGCAGAAAGGGTAATTTTTAAAGATCTTATAAAAAATGATTTGATTGGCCTGGCAGGATCCTCCGGAATATTCCATACATCCTCATCAAAAAAGTGGCGAATCTGGTTTAGTAGACTGTTCTTCATAAGCTATCCAACCATTCCATATGAAATGTGCCCTTAGAATCGATCCGCTCATAACTGTGGGCTCCAAAATAATCGCGCTGGGCTTGAATGAGGTTGGCCGGAAGCCATGCGCTGCGGTATGCATCGAAATAGCCAAGCGTTACCATTAACCCAGGCACTGGAACTTGCGATTCAGCACCCTGGCATACGACTTGGCGCAAGGCCTCCATGTGCTCCATTATTTTGCTTGATATATTAGGATCCAGCAGCAGGTTCGGCAGATCACGTCTTAGGCGAAAGGCCGCACAGATATCTTCCAGCATTGCAGCGCGTATGATGCAGCCGCCTCTCCATATCAGCGGCACCGATTCTAAATCAATTTTGTACTTATAGCTATCTGAGGCTACAGCCAAAAGGGCAAGCCCTTGCGCGTATGTGATCATCATTGCGGCATAAAGCGCACTCTGTAGCTGCTTGAGGAAAGTATTGCGCTCGCAATTTATCCGTTTTATTGGCCTCCGATAAATACTGTTGGCTATCTTGCGTTCCTTTTCAAATACAGATAAATCGCGCATTGCAACCGCCAAATCGATGGTCGGAATCGGCACCTGCAGCGCCATCGCGCTTTGCGAGGTCCACATGCCAGTGCCTTTTTGTCTGGCTACGTCAAGGATTTCGTCGATAAGTCGTTTGTTGGTTTTTGGGTCCTGTTTGGAAAAAATTTGGCTGGTTATCTCCATAAGATAGCCATTAAGTTCGCCTTTATTCCATAAAGCATACACCTCACCCACTTCGTCGTCATTCATTTCTAAACCACGTTTCATCAGATCATATGCCTCGGCAAGCAGCTGCATAATACCATATTCGATGCCATTGTGAACCATCTTCACAAAGTGTCCTGCTGACCCTGGCCCGAGCCAGGTCACGCAAGGATCGCCGTTGACTTTGGCAGAAACCGCTTCAAAAATAGGCCGCACACGCTCATAGGCCTCTTTTGGTCCGCCTGGCATAATGCTCGGACCATGCCGAGCACCCTCTTCGCCGCCTGAAACTCCAACGCCGAGGAACTGGATGCCTTGTGCTTTCAGGTTGCGCGCGCGCACATCTGTGTCTTTAAAGTAGGAGTTTCCGCCGTCAATGATCAAATCGCCCGGCTCAAGATGCACCAGGAGATCTTTAATTACCGAATCAACGGGAGCTCCGGCCGGGACAAGCATCATGACTGCACGGGGTTGACGGAGCAATCCGATGAATTCCTTAATATCGGAAGCTGCTCGGATTTCTCGGCCCTGCGCTTCCTGGCGCAAGGCTTCAACCTTGGCGGGGTCTTTATCATAACCTGCTACCGAAAAGCCATGGTCTGCCATGTTCAGCAAAAGGTTGCGTCCCATGACGCCCAAACCGACCATGCCTATTTCATACTGTTGATCTGGTTGTTTATTGTTCATTAGTCTTTCTCTATTTCATTTTTTACGGGATCTATAAAGCGATACGCCAGCAGTTTTATGCGGTCATTCAGAAGCGCCCATAACAGCGCATACACCCACACGAACAGTGCCCAGCCCCAGCCAAGCGGCGTCATAAATAGCCCATAAACTGCGATAAACGTTGCTATCATTTGAGTGCCAACCACGGCCATCCATAATATACGCGCTGGGGGTATGGACCAGAAAGGGCCACGCGTACGCGTAAGGAAGATCGTTAGATGCCCCGCCACAGATAGCTTCAAATACATCATTGTCTGGATATGCGCACGATCGAGATGAAAGACGCGCTCACCGAGATAAAACAAACCGAAGGCGGATATTACCCCGATGACGCCAAGTACCGTTGCTACGCCCAGTACCATGTGCATATTCCAGGCTTCGGGCTTATTTTTGTAGTGAACGTTGTCATAGGCAATGGACAAAATGGCACCGTCGTTAAGCAATGCTAGCATAACAATCATCACCGCAGTCAGTGGATAAAAATTAAAGACTAGGATTGCTAGTGTCATAAAAAATAATATACGCAATGTCTCAGCGATGCGGTAAATCGCATAACTATTCATTCTCTGGAAGATACGGCGGCTCTCTTTGATCGCTTCAATAATCACCGACAATCCGGGCGTAAGAAGTACGATGGCCGCTGCCGCGCGCGCTGCATCCGTAGCGCCGGAAACAGCAATCCCGCAATCGGCTTTTTTTAAAGCAGGAGCATCGTTCACACCGTCGCCAGTCATGCCGACAATGTGGCCTAGTTTTTGCAAGGCAGCTATAATGTGGAACTTATGCTCCGGAAACACCTGTGCAAAACCATCGGCCTTCTCAATGGACTCATCCATTGCCGGTGTGTCCTGCTTCTTGGAGTCAACGCCCAGTATAGTAGCATCAAGAATGTTTGTGCCCATTCCTAATGTTTTGGCTGTTTCCTTGGCAATGGCTATTGCATCGCCGGTAACCATCTTAACCTTCACACCCATTTGCGTTGCAGTGGCAATCATCGCCTTGGCGTCGTCTCTTGGCGGATCAAACAGCGGCAATACACCAAGATAGTGCCATTTGCCCTCTCCATCGGCCCTGGCCACACCCAAAGAACGAAAGCCGCGAGCTGCGAATTCATCGACAGCTTTTTTGACGACGGTCTTTACCTGTTCTGCATTGGCCGATAATGCCAAAATCACCTGCGGAGCCCCCTTCGTCACCTTAAAGTGTTTTCCATCTTTGTCCACAACTCGGGCCTCGGTACGTTTGTGCACCGGATCAAATGGCTGGAAATGGACTATCTGATAGCCTTTCATTGCATCTTTATTTTTTAAACCACTTAAGACGGCCCGATCAATGGTATCATTATTATCTGCACGCGATGCCAGTGCAGCATTGAGAATAACTTGCTCGCCCATAACGTTATTTACGCTGAATGGATCGCCGAGCGTCAGCCTATTCTGGGTCAGCGTACCTGTTTTATCCGCGCATAAAACATCTACCCCCGCCAATTCTTCGATGGCTACTAACTTGCTCACAATCGCTTCTTTTTTAGCGAGCAGGCGCGCACCGACTGCCATCGTAACCGATAGCACTGTCGGCATTGCCACAGGAATTGCCGCTACAGTCAATACCAAGGCAAACTGCAATGTAGTGAGGAGCGGATCTCCACGGAAGATTGCAACAGCAATAATCAGGGCTACCAGCACCACTGCGAGGATGATCAAATAATTGCCAATCTTCAAAACTGCTTTTTGAAAGTGGCTCACGGTATGCACTTCTTGTACTAATTCGGCTGTCTTGCCAAAATAGGTATTGGCACCAGTGCCATATACCAGCGCCCCGATTTCGCCCTGTCGTATAATCGATCCGGAAAATATGGCATCGCCCGATTTATGCGAGACAGGCAGCGACTCTCCCGTGAGCGCAGACTGATCTACCTCCACTGGATCTCCCTCTAACAGGCGCGCATCGGCAGGCACAATATCGCCCATGCGTAGCCGAATGACATCTCCCGGCACCAGTTCACGCGCCGCCGGATTAATCCATTTTCCGTCACGTTTTACTCGGGCTTTAATTGCAAGCTTTGCTTTCAGTGCAGCGATGGCATTTCCAGCCTGGCGCTCTTCCCAAAATCCGACGATAGCATTGGTAAAAAGTAAAAGCAAAATGATGAAAAAATCGGGCCAGTGACCGACCACTGCCGACAAAATCACCGCTATTTCAATCATCCATGGGATGGGACCCCAAAAATAAGAGAGGAATTTAAGGAATAAATTAGTTTTCTTTTCTTCAATCTCGTTTGGTCCATATTGAGCCAGTCGTTTCTCGGCCTCGGCTTGACTAAGACCATCGGGCGCAAACCCCAATTTCTTCTTTAACTCAGACATGGGAAGAGTTTTTAGATCGTCTTTTTTATTGGGTTTTGATTCCTCTATGGTATTGGATTGCATTTAGTCTCCGACACCTGAATCTTCCAGTACGGCATTATAATCACCCCTCCTTGCAGCCTGATCGCAGCTGGCTCGATGATACAAAGCTTGTTGTGCTGCCAATACATTTGCCTCCTTGCCTTGCCAAATCTCTAAAGCAGGTTGTTGAATGGCGCGCGCAAAAGAAAATGACAATGCCCAAGGAAGTTTTGACTTGAATCGAATATTCATGGCATTCAAGCGAGCGGAAGCGAGCTGGCCGGATTGACCGCCGGATAAAAACATAATTCCGGGAACGGCTGCCGGGACAGCTTGCAAAAGACATCGCACAGTAGCATCGGCTACCTCGTCAACAGTCTCTTGTTTGGTACAGGTTACTCCCGGAAGCACCATGTTGGGCTTCAAAAGCATACCTTCCAGCATCACTCCTTGTACATAAAGGTGATTGAAAACTGATCGCAAAACTTCCTCTGTTACCTTGAAGCAGTGCTCTAAGGTATGCGCTCCGTCCATGAGCACTTCCGGCTCAACGACAGGCACCAATCCAGCCTCCTGGCACAGTGCAGCATAGAGAGCCAGATCTAGCGCGTTTGCCTCAATGCATGCTCTGCTGGGAATACCATCGCCTATTGCAATAACTGCGCGCCACTTTGCAAAACGGGCGCCCATTTGGTAATATTCCTTAAGGCGATCGCGCAATCCATCAAGACCCTCGGTTACTTTTTCTCCGGGATGGCCTGCCATATCCTTTGCACCCGTATCAACTTTTATGCCTGGAATCATCCCTGCATCGGTAATGAGTTTAATAAAAGGAGTACCATTTTTCGCAGACTGCCGGATGGTTTCATCATAAAGGATGACTCCACTGAGACACTCACCTAAACCGGGTGTAGTCAAAATCAATTCCCGGTATGCTCGCCGAGCTTCCACTGTTTCGGGAATCCCTAATTTAGCAAACCGTTTGTTGCAGGTTGGGTTACTCTCATCCATCGCCAATAAGCCCTTATCGCAGGCTACCAGCGCCTTGGCAGTGTTTATAAGCTCTTCGATATTCATACTAATCCTTTATTGCCCCCATTTCCAGTTTCTAATTTCCGGCATATCTTGCCCATGTTTATCAATGTACTGCTTGTGCTCGATAAGCTTGTCCTGCATCATCTGCTTGAGATAGGCGCCTTTTGATCCTAAATGAGGCAGCCTATCAACTGCATCTTGTACCAGATGGAACCGGTCAATATCGTTTTGCACTCGTATGTCAAAGGCTGTCGTGATCGTGCCCTCTTCCTTGTATCCCCGAACGTGCAGATTTTGGTTGGCCCTACTGTAGGTCAGCCGATGGACTAGCCAGGGATAGCCGTGAAAGTTAAAGATGATGTGCTTGTCTTTTGTGAAAAGCGAATCATAATCCGTTTCACTTAAGCCATGAGGGTGTTCGCTCATTGGCTGCAGCTTCATCAGATCAACGACATTGACTACTCGTATTTTCAGTTCTGGAAGGTTCTTGCGAAGGATGGAAACGGCAGCCAAAGTCTCCAATGTCGGCGTGTCTCCACAGCAGGCCATCACGAGATCCGGCTCAGAGTCTTGGTCGTTGCTAGCCCATTGCCAAATGCCGATGCCTTCAGTACAATGTACAACCGCAGCATCCATGTTCAGCCATTGCGGAAGTGGGTGTTTACCAGCAACTACCACATTGACGTAGTTGCGGCTGCGCAGGCAATGATCAACCACAGACAACAGGCAGTTGGCATCTGGCGGCAGATACACACGTACGATGTCGGCTTTCTTGTTGATAACATGGTCGAGAAAGCCTGGATCTTGGTGTGTAAAGCCGTTGTGGTCTTGCTGCCAGACATGAGAAGCAAGCAGGTAGTTTAATGATGAAATTTTTCGCCTCCACGGCAGCTCCAAGCACACCTTCAGCCACTTGGCATGCTGGCTGAACATAGAATCGACGATGCGAATGAAGGCCTCATAGCTATTGAAAAGGCCATGCCGTCCCGTCAACAGATACCCTTCCAGCCAACCCTCGCACTGGTTTTCACTGAGCATCGAATCCAGCACGCCGCCGTTTGGCGCAAGAAATTCATCATTTTTTACTTCTCTAGCGTCCCACTGACGGTTGGTGACTTCAAAAACAGCACCCAAGAGATTAGAAAGTGTCTCATCAGGACCAAAAATACGGAAATTGCGCCTATCCTGATTCAACTTGGCTACATCGCGCAAGAATTTACCCAGCACAAGCGTATCTTCTCCTTCAATGGCACCAGGAGAAGGCACATTAACCGCGTGATTATGGAAGTCCGGCATTTCCAAGTCGCGCAGCAAAATGCCGCCATTGGCGTGGGGATTTGCCCCCATGCGCCGCTCTCCCTTGGGAGCAAGTTCGGCAAGTTCTGCTCGCAGACGTCCATTTTCATCAAATAACTCCTCCGCTTTGTAGCTTTTCATCCACTCTTCAAGTAACTTGACATGATCGGGATGGCTCGAGTCCACTAAAAGCGGCACCTGGTGAGCCCGGAAGGTACCTTCGATTTGCAAGCCGTCAACGACTTTCGGTCCCGTCCACCCTTTTGGTGATTTGAGGACTATCACAGGCCATCTCGGCCGAGTAGTGTCATTTTTGCTTCGTGCATTGCCTTGAATTTGCTTGATATCTTCAATAGCTTTTTCCAAGGTACTGGCCATCAGTTGATGCATTTTTTCCGGGTCGTCGCCTTCGACAAAATAGGGTGTCCATCCGCAGCCTTCAAAGAATTTTTCCAATTCTTCAGGCTCGATACGGGCTAGAACTGTCGGGTTGCTGATCTTATATCCATTAAGGTGCAGGATTGGCAGCACGGCGCCATCGCTAATTGGATTGAGAAATTTGTTGGACTGCCAAGCCGTTGCTAAAGAGGCCGTTTCTGCTTCACCGTCGCCGATGATGCAAGCCACAATCAGGTCGGGATTATCGAATGCGGCACCGAATGCGTGGCTGAGTGAGTAGCCCAGCTCTCCCCCTTCGTGAATCGACCCCGGAGTGGTAGGCGCAACATGGCTGGAAATCCCTCCGGGAAAGGAAAACTGTTTAAACAGTTTTTTCATCCCGGCTTCATCCTGGGTGATATCCGGATAAATCTCGGTATAGGTGCCTTCGAGGTAGACATTCCCGACTATAGCAGGACCGCCGTGGCCGGGACCGGCGATATAAAACATATTTAGGTCATACTTCTTGATAACCCGATTTAAGTGTACATAGATAAAGTTCTGCCCCGGCGTTGTGCCCCAGTGCCCTACCACGAGAGGCTTCACATGGGATAATTTCAGGGGCTCCTTCAGCAGCGGATTGTCGAAGAGGTAAATCTGGCCGACCGAGAGATAGTTGGCAGCTCGCCAATAGGCGTTTATCTTTTGCAGCAGGTCAGGGGATAACGGATTATTTACTGCTTGCGCTGCAATGCCCTCTTTAGTCCCATTTTTAACCATCATAACAATGCTCCTTAGGCCGCTAATAAAATGTTTTTACAACTTTTCCCAAGCTAGGTTAGCCACATTATTATGTCAATGTAAAATATTTGATAAATAGATAAGAGAAAGCGCCTCTTTTTCCAATATTTAAAAAAATATGTTGCTTTATCGCTAAAAATTCTGTAGGTAAAGAAAGAGGCAAATATTATGAAAGGAGTCTTGCGATGTTAGAACTTTATATGATCAGGCATGGCCTCGCTGGCAGCCCGCTGGATGACGAATCTTTGGACAGAACACGGCCATTGAAGAAAAAGGGCAAAGAAAAGATGAAAGAGATCGCCAAAGGCTTGAAAGAACTCAAGATTACCTTCGACATTGTATTGACAAGCCCTTTATTACGGGCATTGGAGAGTGCCGAGATCGTCAATGCCTACTGCGGCAAAACCAAAGATGTGACCGTTACAGAGCTGCTTGCACCAGGGTCTTCTCATCAAGGCCTCATCCGTCTATTAAATAAGCACAAAGACCTTGAGAAGGTCGCTATCGTAGGCCATGAGCCCTTTCTTAGCGGCTTTGCTTCCTACTGCATTGCCAAGAGCATAAGCCCGTTAATCAACCTCAAAAAGGGGGAGCTCTCATGCTGGAGGTAGATCAAGTAATCAAGCCGGGACGATGCATCCTCTCATGGCTTATGGAGCCCAAGCAGATTATCCTCAGAAAAGGCGATTAATCTTCGATGAAAAAGAGGTCTCTGCTTGCCCACGAAGTAAGTTGGCTTAGCTTTAATGCGCGCGTTTTGCAAGAAGCTAACGATCCCTCTCTTCCCCTCAAGCAGCGCATTCGTTTTTTAGCGATTCACGCGAGCAACAGCGACGAATTTTATCGAGTGCGCGTTGCGTTGCTGAAAAAGATGATTCGTCTGAATACCAAAAAAAGCAGAGGATATTTGGGCAAAAATCCTCAAAAAATCCTCGATCAAATCCATACTATCGTGTTGCAGCAGCAAGATGAATTCGATCGCATTTGGAAAAATATCCTCAAGGAGTTGAAAAAAGAAAAAGTATTTTTGGTCGATGACAAGCAGCTCAATGCCAAGCAAAAAGTTTTCGTTAGAAATTATTTTGACGAGGAAGTGCGCTCCTCGCTCATTACATTATTCATTGACAGCATGCCGCATCTGCCTTCCTTTGGGGATAAAAATATATATTTAGGAATCAAGATGCAGAAAAACAATGGAGATAGAACGTATGCGATTATAGAAATCCCTACCAAAAATCGTAGCCGCTTTGTCTCTTTGCCGTCCGCTCCGGGTGAACAAAACATCATGCTATTGGAAGATCTGGTTCGCTTTAACTTGTCTAGAATATTTTCTCATTTAGATTATACCCATTTCGAAGCACATACCTTCGAAGTGACTAAAGACCAAGAGATTGAAATTGACCATAACATCTCCACAAGTTTTATCGACAAAATTCAAGATGTATTGAAAAAGCGGCGCAAGGCCAAACCCATCCGCTTTATTTATGATAAAGAGATGAATGCAAGATTATTGGAAATTTTAATTCGCAAGCTTAATCTTTCTCATAAAGATTGTATTATTCCTGCGGGGCATATTAGCAATTTCCGCGATTTTATGGACTTTCCTGCTTTACTTTCCGACAGCCTGCCTTGCCCACGGCCCTTCAAACACCCAATGCTTGCAAAATCTTCACGCGTGAGCGATGTGATCATGCAGCACGATCTCTTGCTCCATTTTCCCTATCACTCTTTTAACACGATCATTGATTTACTGCGCGAGGCAGCGATGGATCGCGATGTCAAAAGCATCAAGATCACTCTGTATCGTTTGGCGCCCCATTCTAAGATTTGCAGTGCGTTGATCAATGCTGCGCGCAATGGCAAACGGGTGCATGTCATTTTGGAATTGCGTGCCAGCTTTGACGAGGCGGCGAATTTGGAATGGAAGACTCTGCTCGAAGAAGAGGGCGTGAAAGTCTTTGTAGGCAATCCTACAATGAAGGTGCATGCAAAAATTTGTGTCATCCAAAAAAAGGTGGGTCACCGGTTTGTAAACTACGGTTTTATCGGGACGGGGAATTTGAACGAAAAAACAGCATTAAGTTATATCGATCTCTTTTTGTTGACGAGTAATCCTGCGATCATGGCCGACATCAATCGCATCATCAAAGTATTAGAAAATTCTAAAACCAATTGGCGGCAGTTGAAGTTGTGTAAGACTTTATTAGTCGCCCCCCTCAATATGCGCAAGGCCCTATTTTCATTGATTAATCATGAAATTAAAGCGGCGAGATTGGGTAAGCATGCCGAAATCATCATCAATCAAAATTCATTGAGCGATGACAAGTTGATAAAAAAATTATATAAAGCTAAAGAAGAGGGTGTGAAGATTGCCCTGATTGTGCGCGGGATTTATTGCGCGGGAGGTATGAAGGCAATCAGTATTGTCGACGAGTTTCTAGAACATAGCCGAATTTGGCTGTTTCATAATAGCGGAGATGAAAAAATCTATATTTCCTCAGCAGATTGGAGGGTGCGCAATTTGGATTATCGCTTTGAAGTGGCTGTACCCATCACAGATCCCCACATCAAAGAGGAATTAAAGCAAATCCTTAAGATCAAACTCAGCGATAATGTTAAGGCACGTTGGCTGAATAAAGATTTTTCCAACGAATATGTGTCGGAGGGGAAAAAGAAGGTGCGCTCTCAGCGAGCCATCTACTATTATTTAAAGAAGCGAATGAAAAGGAAATGAAATGCGAATAGGTGCCATTGATATCGGAAGTAATGCCGCCCGCTTATTGATTGTCGAAGCTGGAGTCAATAAGCAAGGTGTGCCTGAATTCACTAAACTTAACTTTTCAAGACTTCCCTTGCGCTTGGGTTTTGAAGTCTTTGAAAATGGGGAGATTAGTAAATTTAAAGAAGACAAGATCATCACAGCAATGAATGTATTCAATGGTTTGCTTAGTTTTTATGATGTTACCTTGATGAAGGCTTGCGCGACAAGTGCCATGCGGGATGCCAAGAATAGCAAGAAAATAGTTGAATCTGTAGAGCGTCAAACGGGGATCAAGATCAATATCATTAGCGGAGATGAAGAGGCCACCTTAGTGAATAATAGCCATATCGCTGAAAATATGGACAGAGAACATGGCTATCTTTATGTCAACGTCGGGGGAGGCAGTACCGATGTGATTTTTTTTGTCGATGGCAAGCTAAAATATAAAAAGTCTTTTGATATCGGCACCATTCGTTTATTGAAGAATTTAGTTAAAGAATCTGATTGGGATTATATGAAAGCCGAGCTCAAAGCCAATGTTAAAAGTAATTTACCATTGGTGGCGATTGGTTCGGGAGGGAATATCAATAAACTATTTTCGCTGAGTAAAAAGAAAGAGGGAAAGCCTTTGTCATTGGAACATCTTAAATTATATTATGCCGAATTTGACTGTATCTCCTTGGAAGAAAGGATGCGCCGTTATAAATTTCGAGAAGATCGTGCTGATGTGATAGTGCCGGCGCTAAAAATTTATATTAATCTTATGCGTTGGGCAAATATTAAAGAGATCTATGTGCCGCAAATTGGATTAGTCGATGGTTTAGTGCAAACTCTTTTTCAGGAGTCAGGAGCCGGCCCCATGGAGCTCCTTGCGAATGACTTGTAATTCCTCCCGCCGTGCTGGGGTAACTTTGGGATAGGCCAGGTCAAGTCCGTTGAGTAGATCCAGGATAACTTGAGAGACGATCAGATGGGCATTTTCCTTGTCGTCTGCAGGAATGACGTACCAGGGCACATCGTCGCTGCTTGTCGCGTGCAGGCATTCCTCATAAGCCTCCACATACTGCTTCCAATATTTTCTCTCTTGAATATCTGACAGGCTCAATTTCCAGTTTTTGCGGGGTTTGTCAATACGCGAGAGGAATCGCTTGCGCTGTTCTTCCTGAGAGAGGTGGAGAAAGAACTTGACGATTCGTGTGCCATTGCGGTGGAGATGCGCTTCTAAATCCGCGATGGAGCGATACCGCTCCTTCCAAAAGTTTTTCTTGTCGATCGACTCTTTTGTAAAACCTTCGTTGAGGAGGATCTGCGGATGGACGCGGACGATTAGAACTTCCTCATAATAGCTGCGATTAAAGATGCCGATCTTGCCGCGCTCCGGCAGTCGGCAGGTCGTGCGCCAAAGAAAGTCGTGCTGGAGTTCCTCGTTGCTTGGCTGCTTGAAACTGAAAACCTCACAACCTTGTGGGTTAACCCCCGACATTACATGTCGGATGGCTCCATCCTTTCCCGCAGCGTCCATGCCTTGAAAAATGAGCAGCAGCGCATAGCGATTGGACGCATAGTGTAGGTTTTGGAGGTCACTTAACTCCTCGACGTGCTTTTGCAGGACGGCCTCATAGTCTTTCTTAGACTTGTAATAGGGCTTCACAATCGTCGGCCAATCTTTAAGTTTGACCTTAGACCCGGGTTTCACTTCGAAATCTTTTGAATTTATTTTCATGCTGCTCAGCCTATTTGATTGCTTTTCCGAAGATACCTTTTATTTTTGTTTTTGCAAATTAAAAAATTACTTAAGACTTACACTTGGGACTTGACTTCCATGTTGCTACTCATGTATTTGTAAGAAAATTGCTGGAGAAATTATGACAATAAGCCCGCTTGCCGGAAAGCCTGCAGACCCATCCATGCTTGTTGATATTTCAGCACTCATCAACGCCTATTATACGGAGCGTCCTGATCCCTCAATACCCGACGAACAGGTTGCATTTGGCACCTCAGGCCATCGCGGATCCTCTTTCCAGAGGAAATTTAATGAAAATCACATTCTTGCAATCAGCCAGGCAATCTGCCTCTATCGAAAAGAGCAGAAGATTGATGGCCCGCTATTTCTTGGAATCGATACGCACGCCCTATCTCTTCCTGCCATGAAAAGCGCACTTGAAGTGCTGGCTGCAAATGGCGTGGATGTGATGCTTGCCCAAAACGATGAATTCACTCCCACACCGGTGATTTCACATGCCATCCTCACACATAACCGTGGAGGCAAAAACAGACCCGCCGACGGCATCGTGATCACCCCTTCACACAACCCTCCCGACGAAGGCGGCTTTAAGTATAATCCTCCAAACGGGGGCCCGGCTGACACTGCAATCACAAATTGGGTTCAATCCAAGGCTAATGAATTTCTCAAAAATGGCTTAAAAGATGTAAAGAGAATTCCATATGAAAAAGCCTTGCAGTGCCCCACAACACATCGACACGACTATATTGACGCCTATATCAGCGACCTTGCCAATGTGATTGATATGAAGGCTATTCGCGAATCAAAAATTCGCCTCGGTGTAGATCCATTAGGCGGGGCGAGCGTTCACTACTGGAAACGGATAGCTGAGCGCTATGGATTAAACCTCACGGTCACCAATGAAACCGTCGATCCTACCTTCAGCTTTATGACGGTGGATTGGGATGGCAAGATTCGCATGGACCCCTCTTCCAAGTATGCCATGGGCAGGTTAATTGCCCTGAAAGATCGCTTTGATGTTGCATTTTCCTGCGACACCGATGCCGACAGACACGGCATAGTTACCAAAAGCACAGGGCTGCTTCAACCTAACCACTATCTTTCTGCGGCGATATTCTATCTTTTCCAGCATCGAGCCTTGTGGAACAAGAGCGCAGCCGTCGCTAAAACGCTTGTAAGCAGCCAGATGATTGACCGCGTGGCGGCAAAGCTAGCTCGGAGGCTTTATGAAGTTCCTGTAGGCTTCAAATGGTTCGTAGATGGCCTGTTCGATGGCTCGATTGGCTTTGCCGGCGAAGAGAGCGCCGGGGCATCATTTGAGCGCATTGACGGCACAGTGTGGACGACAGACAAGGATGGCCTCATCATGGCATTGCTTGCCGCAGAGATTACGGCAAAGATGGGAAAGGATCCAGGCCAGATCTACCAAGAGCTCACGCGAGAATTTGGCACGCCCGCATATGGACGCATCGATGCACCTGCAACGCCGGCGCAAAAAGAAATATTAAAAAAACTATCTCCCAACAACATACAGTCAAAAGAGTTGGCAGGAGAAAAAATCACCTCCATCCTTACCAAAGCTCCGGGAAATAATGCCTCGATCGGAGGCATAAAAGTGCTAACCGAGAATGGCTGGTTTGCAGCGCGCCCTTCCGGAACAGAAGACATCTACAAAATATATGCAGAGACTTTCCTCGGAGAGGAGCACTTAAAACAAATTCTAAAAGAGGCCCAAGCAATAGTAGATCAAGCACTCAGAGGTAGTAATGAAAGCAGCTAAAATTTCTTGCCTGTTTCTGGATATCGGCGGCGTGTTGCTCACCAACGGCTGGGATCATGATGCCCGCAAACTGGCAGCAAAAATCTTCAAGCTCGATTGGGCTGAAATGCAGGAGCGCCATCAGCTGATCTTCGAAGCTCTTGAAAGAGGCCAGTTTACGCTAGAAGAATATTTAAATCTGGTAATCTTCTACAAAAAAAGAGCCTTCACTCGGGCTCAGTTCCGCAAATTTATGTTTGACCAATCAAAACCCTACCCCGAGATGCTCAATCTGATCAAACAGCTCAAGGCGCAGTATGGTCTGAAGATCATCGTGGTGAGCAACGAAACGCGAGAGCTCAATAGCTATCGCATTCAAAAATTCAAGCTTACCCAGTTTGTAGATTCTTTTATATCTTCTTGCCTAGTCAACTTCCGCAAACCCGAACCTGATATCTTTCGGCTTGCAATAAACATCTCACAGGTGCCACTGCACGAAATAGTGTATATAGAAAACACCCCCATGTTCGTCCAGATTGCAGAAGGGTTAGGAATTCAAAGCATCCTTCACACAGATTATAGCTCCACTCGCGATCTGCTGGCCACGTTCGGATTACAAGCCAACTAACTCACCATTCCATATTTACAGTTTTTTCAGGATATTTTCTATAAACTCCTTTTTAAACCCTGAATAAGGCAATAGCGTGTTCGCACCAAAAGCTATGGCTGCATTTTTGATTTTTTCGTATTCTTGCCTGGCCTCAGCATGATTTCGAAGGTGATTTCTGAACTTGATGTTTGTCGTCCAGAGGTCTCCATTAAACAGAACCACTGCTAGATTGAAATCGAGTTGATCCCGTCGAGTAAAATAGAGTCTTCCAGGAACATTTGCCTCACCGTGAAAATGGTACCCTAACGCAGAAATTTCACGAATGAATGCATCAGATGGAGGATACCTTTCCAGTCCGATCATAATATCGATAATCGGCTTTGCACGTAACTCTGAAACAGATGTTGAGCCGATATGCTCAAATTCCATGGCGTGCTGATGAAGAGCTTTTTTAAGCCTCTCTTTTTCTTGTTCAAACTGCTCAGGCCAGAGATTGTTGTAGGCAACTATATGAATGGGTTCATCGATATCCATTTGACGTAAAAATTCCCCCAACCATTGTTTTCAGCTATTCTATCTTTCATACAAATTTTACGCACTTAATTTAGAATTAAATAACGTAGCTGATACGCAAGGTAGTGCCTTTGAGTTTTTTCTTAGTAGCCGTCACTTTCCCAAGGGCCGAAAGTGATTGGACATGCGTGCCGCCGCAAGCCTGTGGTGGGAAATGGCCAATGGCAACAAGGCGCAGCGGCTTGCTATTATGCGATGCAACAGCTAAATCTTTTGCAATGCTGTCGTTAAGCTCGTCTGTAACACGCTCAAGGTCGACTGGCTGAGCGGCGTGGCCGATAAACTCAACATAGGCGCCATCCATGTAGTGGTGCCCCTTCACCGCCTTCAAGTGAGGATAGAGAGTTTCGACTACGTGTGCTAACAAATGGCCTGCCGTATGAAGACGGCTATTTGCAATGCGCCGCTCCTTATCAATTACTAAAAAAGCGGGCTGGCCTACAAGGCTTGCAGGTGCTTGGCTTGTGTAGTGGCGCACCTCACCCTCTACCCACTTAACGCTAGAAATGGGCAGATTTTCGTTTATAGTGCCTATGTCATAGGGCTGGCCGCCTCCCTGAGGATAAAAAATCGTCTCGGTAAGCGTTACGTAGCAGCCGTTTTCATCGCTTCCGCTCTTTACCACCTCAGCTACTGCTGTAAACTGGAAGCTATCCTCAAAATATCGCAAAATTGTCTCCATGGTACACCTCTTTTTGCTCTATTTTAAGAAAATAGCTTGTTTTTCGCAAGCAAATTCGTTATAATAGTTGCAACAAACAAGGAGTTAGCATGAATGCCCCAAGTATCGGATCAGGTGAGCCAAAAGGCTTTCAGTTCAAGATATTTAGTCAGCTTGAATTGGAATCCCAGGACCTTGATACAACCAAAAAATTTAAGGAAAGTTTTAAAGATGGGTTTTTCTATTTGGAAATTCCCAAAGAGTGCCGAAGTCTTATTAATGCCGGGATCTCTTTTGCAGAGTCGTTTTATGAGTCAGGAAAGATAAAAAGCACAAAGCTCTCAGGATTTGGAGGATACAATGACCACCCTGAGCTGCAAAACGAAACCCATTATGCAGAACGAGCCGACTGGAGCCGTCTTGTCGAGGAAGGCATTTATTCAAACGAGATGGTAGATCTGGCAGTGAAGATGAATCAGCTTGGAATAACAGTGTTAAAGAAAGCACTTTCAGTTTTGCAAATCCCTGAAGAAAAGTGGGATCAGCTTACGGGAAATCTTACCTCTGATCGCGGGGCGCATCATTTTTCATTTAATCACTATCGAAGCGATCGAGATTTGCCAGGCCTTGCTGCACATAAAGACTATGGATATATAACTGTGTTATTTGTGAACAAGAAAGGGCTTCAGGGCCAAGTGGATGGTCAATGGGTGGATGTTCCTCCGATTAAAGACCATTTTATTATTAATTTTGGTGAGTCGCTCGAGTTTATGACTGAAAAGAATGGCAGCGTAAACGCGATTAACCATCGCGTTCCAAAAATGCAAGAAGATCGCATTTCATTTGGGGTTTTTCTTGATGGCAATTTAGAACTTCCTCTCTGCAGCTATAATTCTGCCTCAAATGATGTAAAAAAAGTTTTTGACACGTATCAGGGTTATTTGGATAAAAAATTTCTAGAAACATATTCTAAATGATATTATAATTTACATTTTCCAAATTATGGAGTATCTTATGCAACTATTTTTATGCGCTTTTGCTTTAGCCTCTCTTTTTGCCATGCCAAAAGAGAGCCAAGAAGTAAAAAGCCTTTACCTCAAAGATCTTGCGTTTGCGCATACGGCTATCGTAGAAAATCATCCCGGACCCTACAACAAAGATGATCCTGAGTTTAGCGATAGACTAGAAAAAAACTATGCTCTTGCACGCTGGCGGCTAGAAAATTGCTATGATGAAAAGGGCTACAGAGCCATTTTAAACGATTTTGCTAAGGCTTTTCAAGATGGACATCTACGCATTCAATACAGCCAAGAAAATAGAAATCCCCCTCTCGCACATACTTTTGAGATTCATGAAATAGCTCCAAAAACCCATTGGATTACCATTCCAACATTTGCCCCTAACAAAGAGGAGTTAAGATCTCTTGAGGAGATTATCGAAAGGCTCCCTTCAATGCGAGGTGAAGACCTGATCATCTTTGACCTTCGAGGTAACGATGGAGGAAGTTCCATTTGGGGCAATAAACTTGCTTCTAGCCTCTTTGGAGAAGAGTATGTTGATGAAATGATGTTCAACCTCTATTCAGATATCGCTATACAATGGCGAGCAAGCGCGGGCAACATAGCGTATCTCGAAGGCCTTATGCCTTCATTTATAGAGGAGCATGGCAAGACAAGCGATGCAACGCACTGGCTGCAAGAAATAGTGGATAGCTTGAAGAGCAGCCGCAATGCACTTTTCAGAGATGAGGTCCCTTCCGATGCCCAGCCCCTTCATGGCAATAAAATGACCAAGAGCAAGATAGTAGCCATTATCGATAAACAGTGCTTTAGTGCCTGCCTCAACTTTCTTGATACCCTATCAGCCATGAATCACGACCTAACGCTCATCGGACAGCCCACCAATGCAGACAGCATCTACATGGAAGCGCGCCTGATCGACCTTCCAAGCAAAAAAGGCTTCCTCACACTTCCCATGAAGGCATATCATAACAGGCCAAGAGGAAATAACATCCCCTACTTTCCAGATATCCCCTACGATGGCGACCTCTCAGATACAGAGGCCCTGAAAGCATTTATCTTAAAGCGCTTCCTCTCTTGACCTTGATCTTGATCTTGATCTTAATCTTTCTTTTCCTCAACTCTTCTGAAAGCAAAATGTGTACAATGAAAGATTAAGATCAAGATCAAGATCGAGATCAAGATTCGCTCATTTTTTCCAGTGGCAGCTGGAAGACAGCATAAGCTGTGCGTGAAGTGGACCGCGGGGTTACAGGCAACATTATGATGACTCCGTTTTTCCAGCGGCAGCTGGAGAACAGCTTTAGCCCCGTGTGAAATGCAAGGCCGGCAGGCCTGAAATGGAACGCGGGGTCACAGATTCGCCCATAATAGGGAGCTGCGGCAGAGCTTAGGAAAAAAATAAGTGATTGAATACAAGTTGCTTAAATCGGCCTGATCATTTATAATTATGCCATAAAAATCGTGTTCACAAGCTACTGTGAGGGCATATTGTAATGAAAGACGCGAATCCACCACTTTTCGACGAAACACTCGACATATCGGGAACGCCAGCACACCTTAAGCGACGTCTTGTTACAGTCTGTCGCAATCAAATTGAAATGAAATGTGCCTGTCTTGATGAGCTGATCGACGATGACCATATAGCAAGGCACATTTGGGCTTATGTAGAAAAAGCCAACCTTACTGTATCTTTGAACAAGATTAGGTCAATTGAAGGTGGACGAGGAAGACCTGCAATTGATCCCAAAATTTTAATTTCTGTCTGGTTATATGCAACAATTTTAGGTGTTGGAAGTGCCTGGATTCTGAGTGAATACTGCAAGGATCATAATGGTTTTAAATGGCTTTGTGGTGGAGTGACAGTAGATAGGAAAACATTATCAAATTTTAGATCTGATAATGGAGAGGCATTCGATGAGCTATTGATTAATGGTGTTGCTATACTAAGTCATGCAAAAATAGTAACCTTGGAAGAGATAGCCCAGGATGGGCTAAAGGTAAGAGCCTCTGCTAGCAAACATTCTTTCCATAGGGAAAAAACTCTTAAAACGCACTTTGAAGAAGCCAAAGAACGGGTAAAATTCCTTAAGCAAGAAATAGAAAAGGATCCAGCAGCTTGTCGTGATCGTGTTAAAAGAACGCAAATGGCACGAGCACAAGATCGTGTAAAACAATTAGAAAAGGCGCTAGACGAATATAAAGACTATTGCGAAGCAAAGGACAATAACCGTAAAAAACATAGAAAAAAAGCTCTCTCTGAAGATGAAAAGGCAGAGCTTCGAGTGTCTTCTACCGACCCCGATGCGCGAAAGATGAAGATGGCAGATGGAGGATTTAGAACCGCTTACAACGTACAATTTGCAGTTGATACAGCATCACAAGTTATTGTAGGAGTTGATGTGTCGAAAGGTGGAAACGATGGGGAAGAAATGTTGCCCATGTTTCATCATATCTGCAAAACATATGGAGCTGTTCCTTCACGTTATTTGGCCGATGGTGGTTTTAAGAACGAGTCGGCCATAAAAACTCTCTATGAAGCGGGGTGTATGGTTTATATGCCTTCAAGAAGCTCAGAAACAGCTACAAAGGCTCGTGTATCGCGATCAAAAAAACAAGAATGTATAGTAGATTGGCAAGCAAGAATGGAAACCGAGGAAGGAAAAACCATATATAAGCGAAGAGCTTCTACGGTAGAATGTGTTAACGCTCAGGTGCGGCATAAGGGCTTTTATCAATTTGTAGTTCGTGGTATCAACAAGGTCAATGCATACACAAAATTAATGGCAGCGGCTCATAATATGATTCGCACTATAGCTTATGGGCTAGTTTAGGCAAATTGTGGGTATGTTTTTATGACTCGCATGCTGGTTTAGATGGCTAATATCCCAGCGTAAAGGTATAAAACTATGAAATAACGCTTCTGGAAAAGCAAAAAATGTAAGCGATCATATTTTTATGTTAGCGTGCGCTTACAACACAACCATTATCTGGACTTTTTCCTGTTTTTTTCCTAAGCTCGGCAGCAGCGAAACAAAATCAGTCGAAAATAAAGCGAGGATCATATTTTACATTATGACGCTCTAAAAAAGTGCGAAATTCGTCTTCAAAAGATACCATTTCGTGATGCTTCGCCTGGTTTTCGATATACTCTTTAACTCTACCCAAGGAGGAAAAGCTCACCGAGTAGGAGGCAAAGCCTTTTTGCCAGCCAAAGTCTCTTAGATTTGGATAATTTTTATGCACCCAGAGCGACGAACAGGCTTTAACATCGCGAATGACTTCAGAATATCTATCAAGGTTTTTTAGCTCTACAAGCAAATGAACATGCTCTTGCATGCCACCAATTTCTAATAGCTCTCCATGGTTATTTTTGAGGATCCCAAACATGTATGCATAAAGTTTGGGCTGAACTTCTGGATCAATATATGGTTTACGTTCTTTTATGGACCAAATCCAATGGAAGTAGTGTACTTTATAGGAATGTGCCATCTCGGGTGTCACCGTCTATGAAAACATAAATTCATAACATGTTGAAAAAATTTACGCAAGTTTAGTTTCGCAGCTTACGCCGCTCCCTATTATGTGTGCATCTGTGACCCCACGTTCCATTTCAGGCCTGCCGGCCTTCCACTTCACGTGGGGCTAAAGCTGTCCTCCAGCTGCCGCTGGAAAAACGGGGGGATTTTTAGGGTGGATTTTGGCGCTGTTAGCCAGCTACTATTGTTGAGTGTTCGGCCATGCAGACAATGACTTGAAAAAGCCACTTGCCGTTGTTGTAGAGGTTTGTGCCATCGAGCCGCTGCAAGTAGCGGATCATAGACGTTATTTTTTCAGATGGAGGTATATCGGAGGCAAGAGAGTTCATTAAATCAGACGAGCCTTTGGACGCAAAATAGGTTTTGGTGTAAACCTCCTGTATACGGTCTATAAATAACTGTGCATTGCGGCATTGACCGATTACTTGAAGTATTGCAACAGCTCTATCAACACGATCATGATCAATCGGCACGCGAGTCCATGAGACATAGACTCCATGGGCCGCCTGTACAACCTTTCCTGCAGCGTGATAGACAAGATCATTCCTTACAACAACTCCAGATACATACCCTCTAAAGCCAGAATATACATAGGTGGCTCCGACCTGAATAACATTTAGTGTATGTTTTGCTAAAAGCCGCGTTGTCCAGCTAGTCCACCCTTCGGACTCTGCTGATAATTTGCGATTACGGAAATAGGTAGCATATTGGGACGCACAAGCGTCTGTTGGGGCACATACCCAGTCAAAGTTCATGCACTCGGGTGGTGTAACAGTGGTGACAGCTTGCATAGATGATCTCCTCTAAATCACTAACTAAAGCGTAATGAAGAGTTTTCTGCAAGACTTGTCAGTGCTGTTTTGGAGCCCATTTAAGGGCGACTGCCTATTGCCCAATATCTTCAGAGCGTTATAGTATCAAGGGGTTGAAAGGTAATTCCCTCATCTTTAAAAACATCTATCATTTTTGAAAATATTTCACCGCTTAGAGGTTCGAGTTTTTTGGCGATTACTTCCGGAATCAGGTGCTGCTTTTCAGAAATTGCCACTTGTAACTTTGGAGGATTATTGAGCTCTTTTTTTCGATATATAAGCATGTCAGCTATTTCCTGATCTGAGAACCTTGAAAGAATGTGATCATGCACCATCACAGTGGCAGCTTCTTGGAGAAGGCCTACATAACGGTCTGTGATCACCTTTAAGACCCTCGCTTCCATAGCTGGGTCAATATTAGGGGTCGCGGCTTCTGATAAGCCGTTCATTAACCCGCGAAAAAGAAAAGCTATAAGGCCCTCTTCTTTGTTAGTCACCCTAGTTTGAACTTTAGCCAAATCCCATCTATTGCCAGTTAACGATGCAATTGCATGCATAACGATCTCCTTAAATGTTTTTTTTAATTTCCATAACTTTTTCTAAAAATTGATTACAGATTAGTCGCTCTTCCGGACTTAATATCATGAGTCTAAATGGTACGAGAATAGCCTGCACTGTTGGACAGGGTTCGCGTGCAAACTTTTCGAGATGCTCTTCAACCATAATTTTAATAGCTCTATTAAAGCCTTCTTTCATCAGATCCGGCACGGCGTTTCTATTTGCTACGAATGCATCCATGAGAAGAGAGCTCCAAGGAGGATACTCACCATTCATGATATACTATACAAGATATCCAAAAGCAACCCTTATAAAAAAATAGACTTGGAGCCGGAGTGCAACCTTGCCGTATCCTGCGATTCGTGCGATTTGCGATCTAGAATAGCACGAATCGCAGGATACGGCCCCTTTTATCTGGGATAGAAGTCTTTATGCTGGCTGCCTATCTGAAACCTATCAAGACATCTTTCCATATACTGCGCTTTTGTAGGGCATTAAAAAGAGTATGGCAATAAAAAATGCCAGTATTACAAGGGAGATACCGTAGGGTATTGCGGAATTGATTGGAAAGAGCATCAAAAGCGATCCGGAAATTGCTGCGATGCCAAAGTCCATACAGCCAAAGGCGGCTGATGCGGTTCCTGCAATGTGCCCGAAGGGTTCTAGTGCCGCCGCGGCCGATGCGCCGAGCAAAAACATGGCACCTATGCAGGCAACGGCCATCGGCAGTAAAAAGCCTGCTAGCTGCGCGGCTATTGCATAGTGCCAGACAAGCATAGATAGGGCGCCAAAAGCCACAAGGCTAATGCCCATGGCAAGAGTCTTTCTAATGCCTACCTTTTCAACGATATAGCCGCTTGCAAAGCCCCCCAGCGCAATGACGAGGCCAAACAGTGCAAAGTAGTAGCCAAAGTCTTGCGTTTCAACGCCATGTATATTGATAATTATGAAGGGTGATACAGAAAAAAAGCAGAAGAAAACGCTCTCTGCCAGCCCTCCAATCACGGCATGTACGATAAATTGCCTATTTGTAAAGATGTTCCAGTAGCGCGCCCAGATGTGACGATCTACTTTGACCCGAGCCGTGATTGGATGGGTCTCATCGATAAAAAAGTGCGTAAGGCAGCAGGCAATGCAGCCAAGAGCCGCAAGCGCATAAAAAATAGATGTCCAGCCCCAGTAGAGGAAGAGATAGCCTCCCAAGATAGGTGCAAAGGTGGGCGAGACGCCTGTCGCACCATTTAAAAAATTGTACACCTTCGCGCTCTTTTCATTAGAAAAGAGGTCCCGCACAATAGCAAAGGAGGTGACAAGCATGCCGCAAGCACCAAAAGCGGCTACTGCCCTTGCAAAAATAAGCCAGTAGATATCGCGCGAAAGCGCGCAGCCAAGACCGCCAAACGCAAATAACGTAGCCGTTGCAAGCAGAACCCTTCTTCTGCCAAATTGATCAGCAAGAGGCCCAATAACGAGTTGTCCCGCCCCCGTTATAAATAAAAAGAGGCTCAAAGTAAGCTGTATCATCTCCTGAGAGGTGCTAAAAATGTCCACCATATTGGGAATAATGGGAATATAAATATCCAACCCCAACGCAAAGCTAAAAACAAATGGTGTGAACAGGAGAACAAATTGGTAAGTTTTATAGGTTTTCATAAAATGCTACGTCTGCACTGCGAAGTATAGATAAATTCTCATCATAAGTCAAGATCGCATTGTTTTATGAAAGGCGCATGCAAGGGGCGATGTTGAAAGGGGCCGTGCACTCGGATATTTTCACTTTTAAATGGAGGTCTGGCACAGTAACGTATGAGCCTTTCTAAGCCTTCCATGTCCCATGACTCAATTTTCACTAATGGGGCATTGCACGGCACATAAATTCATCAAATAAAGGAACAGTAAAAGCAAGCTCTCCATGGCTAGGGCTATAGATCATTCCCTTTTTAATGAGCTTTGCCCTAACAGGAGCAAGAGCGGTTATTTTCATGTTTAGGAGATTTGCTATTTCAGCCGTTCTTTGTAAGCCGGGTCCTAGCTCTGCCATTGCACGCAAAAAGTTTTTTTCGCTAGAAACAAGGCGATTGAATCGGACGCGGAAGAAATTTTTATCTAGTCGCTCAATAACTTTCGGCGTAGCATCCTTGACAGCCTGTAGAGTGATTGGGCTTTCTTTGGCATGGTTCCAAGCCTGGTAGCCCCACTCTTGAAGAAAGTAGGGATAGCCTTTTGTGAGGAGAAATATCTCTTTTAAAGCATTGCGCTCGAACATAACGCCTTCGGCTTGTGCTGGATCTTGCAAGGCTTTTGAGGTATCTAATTCTGATAGAGCCCCAATTTCGGGAAAACTAAATAGTCTTTCCGCGTATGACTTAGAGTCACCAGCAAGTCCAGGAAGTATTGGCAACCCTGCAGCCACAAGTACTACAGGAAGCTGACGCTGCTGCATCTTATGCATTGCCATTATTAATGCCCCGAGTTCCTTTATTTTGAAATACTGAATCTCATCTATAAAGAGCGCAATCGCACATCCTCGATCTTCTGCTGCCTCTCCAATTGCAACAAATAGATTGGGTAAATCGATTTCAAGGTTTCCACTATCCGCAGAGCCGCGTTCGGGTTCAATATCAAGGCCAACTGTGACATCGTTCACTGTTACGTGAAGTGCTCCTAAAAAACTTCTCAGAACTGCAAGGCCCCTTTTTACTTTCTTGCCTATTCCAGCAATTCGGTCTAATTCAAAAAGAAGCTTCCAAAGAGGGGGTGCAAGCAAAGTTGCTAAAGGCTGGTCATCGTGAGCTTCGATAAAAATCGTATGATACCCACTCTGTTTGGCCATGCGTTCAATTTCAAGAAGCAAAACGGTTTTACCAACACCTCGTAGCCCTGTCATGAGCATGCTTTTTTCAGGTCGTTTTCGTAAAATTCTTCCTAGAAGAACTCGTGCCTCTTCAAGAATGGGGTCTCTGCCAACAAGCTCAGGAGGCGGTGCCCCAGCACCCGGGGAGAAGGGATTATTGAGTTTGTCCATGCTCTATCCTTAATTTATACCTAATTATACCTGATTATACTTGATTTTGGGTATAAATCACCAGAATTTTATGCAAAAAAACGACACGTATCCCTAAAGTCTTTAGTCAGAATATGCCTCTAGAATATGTGTGTGGCCATTTAGTTAGTTATACCTAATTATACCTAATTATACCTAATTATACCTGATTTCAGGTATAAATAAGCTGTCTAGTGCTCGGGGCTGGCATTTGCTGCCAATTAAGTTCTTGATTTTAAATGAGTCTACTCCACAATTCACCTATGGCGCGGCCCTTGGATTTTAGAACTCAGATTTTTTTTAAGTTCATTTGTTTGCATTAGCAAAAGAGTTGCGTAGAAAATCTAATGCGATCTTTAGGTTTGGATTTAGCACTATTTCTTTTGTTAGAATGTTATCGGGCTCTCCGAGGTGCTCAGGTACATTTCGGTATGCATTTTTGTAATTTTCGAGCGCCGCTTTTTCTTCTTCTACGGAGTTCACTATTTTTATATTGAGTTGCTCCAGGTTTTTGATCCCTTCCTCAATCTCTCTGCTGGAATAGTTAGGGGCCTCTTTTTTTGCTATTTTTAGTCGTAATTGCACACAAGTAATGTGTAGCTCATTTTCTAGGTCAAGTCTTTTTGACTCAGCATCTATGATTGAAAGCTTTTGCTCATGTCTTTTTTGCATTTCTTCTACTACGTTTTGACAAGTCTTGTCAGCTTCCGCGGTTTGCTTGGATAGTTCTTTTAGGGTTTCCTCTTTATGTTTGAGTGCCGCTTCAATCTGTTGCTGGCATTGTTTCTTAACAACTTGTACATCAGGGTGGTTTTTCACAAAATGTCGCTCCATAAAATACTCATAGCAGCATTCGTGGAATTCACTTTCTTCTATGTGATAAGCCCCTAGCGTGTCATGAAAAAGAGTAAGCGCCCATCCTAACGATGCTTGACAGTTTCTCACAATCGTGAATGCAGACACCTTTAATTTTTCATGATTGTGTGGTTGCGCAGCATAAATCAGCGCGCTCGCTACACATATAATATTTTTTACGACCAGTGAAAATGTTGCATACGGGATCGCCCATACTTTTCTTGGTAACCAGCCAGCTTCGCGGTAGGATTTTTTAAAAGTGTCATACCGTATATCAGCGTACTGAAACCGTAATCCGGTTTCGATTTTCGCCAAGATTTGAGCATCGGTTTGATTGATTAATGAAAAGTAATTATTCGACACAAATCCGCGCATGGCACATGCCTCCTTCGTAATTCTACAACAAGTTAAACTGTAGGATAATTTGTCACAACGAATTATTTTGATTGCCAGGGAGAAAAGAAAACCGGTCTGAGAACAAGCTGAAAAACAGGTTTCCTGTTGCAGTAAGGAGGCAATTTCTAGGCGTGATTCTACATATTGTTCTAATCGTTGGAATTTTCAGGATTTGGCGATATTAAAAACTCTTTTGGATTTCCATAACTTTTTCTAAAAATTGATTGCAGGTCAGGCGCTTTTCCGGGTTTAGTCTCATGAGTCTAAACGGTAAGAGAATAGCCTGCACTGTTGGACAGGGTTCGCTTGCAAACTTTTCGAGATGCTCTTCAACCACAATTTTAATAGCCCTTTTAAAGGCTTCTTTCATCAGATTCGGCACTGCGTTTCTATTTGCTACGAATGCATCCGTGAGAAGAGAGCTCCAAGGAGGATACTCACCATTCATGATATAATATACAAGATATCCAAAAGCAAACCTTTCAACAGCAAAAATATCGCCGGAAAAACCATGGACTCCAAACACCTCCGGCGCAGTAGGTATAATGGAACCATAGAAGCCTATGTCAAGGAAGCTCTTCTGTTCCTCTAGGGGCATAGTACTTTCGAAGCAATAGCCAAAGTCATTCATACCGGACTTTTCGCGATCACTAATCACATTATCCGGTTTTAGATCTCCATGCAGATAGCCATCATTATGTATCGCACATAGACCCACCGTCAGGCGACGGACGATCTCTAGGCGCTCTTTAAGAGAAGTTTTCTCATGTAAATATGAAGTTAGTACAGTCCCCCATATTGGAAGTTGCATAAACTTAGGAACTTCGACTATTTTATTTGAGGACAGCACCTTCTGCTTGGAATATTCCAAAGTATCCCCTGGCGGCCAAATCCCCTCCCCACCAACGGCAAGATCATAAAACTTTTTCTGATATGCAGCATCTTGAATATTTGTGGCAACCGTATCACGCATTTCTTCTAAATTAATTGTGCCGTCTTGTTTATATACTGTTCGATTTACCGCCTGTGCAACGCGCACTACTTTATTTGAGCCATTTTCTAATAGACAGCCGCTTGTCACTTTTTTATAAGTAGATTTTTTAGGAACTTCGCTTTTCGAAAGCACATAGAGCCCCTTCGAGGCAATTACTAACGATTTTGGCAGGCCATAAACACTCTTTTTAAAGTAGGCGCTTGGTTGCTGTTGCTTTGCAGCAAAAAGAGCAATGTGTAACCTTTGTGCATGAGTGAGCATATCCAAGTCGCAAATACCTACCACTTCAGGACGATAGAGCTGCATAACTCTCGGCTTAACACCCAACTCCATTTTTCTTATAAAATCGAATATGCGATCGGTCACATTTTTGTCTTGGCCGGCAGGTAAAAGGCTTTGCAAAATACCGGGATTACCCGTTCTTGCACATAAAAATAGAGGTAGTCGTACCTGATAGCTCGGCAGCAAATCCTCGCGGATATGTTTCTTTGCAAGTTTTAAAATTATTTTTACAGATGGATTAGAATCCGTTTCTAGTGGAAGAGATACTGCAGAGTCGGAAAAACTTCCACTACTGCTCAAGCTTAAAGGAGGTCCAGATACATGCATGGCAAAAAGTGTACCAAACCATCACTTATTTTGCTTCACTAACTTGCAACTGGCGCGCGGTCTCTTTTCAGAACTTCCATTACCGCGTGCGCCGCCGCATTGTAGCTCGTGATATTATACGTATGACAACACCTAAAGTCGTTGTTGTAGTCCCAGTCCCGAGAAAACTGGCCACGCAAGATGGCATATAGACTATTGTAATCATTGCTGCACTGCTGCGTGATGGCAAAGATACGGGAGTGAGCTGGATCCAGCTTGTATGAAATGGCTCCGAACCAGCCATCATGGGATAATCCATTGAACACCCTGTGCCCAGTGTAGCAGCTGGAGAGCAGGATGGCTGTGTGCTTGCTAAACGGCTCGGCCCCATTGAGAACAGCAACCAAATCGCCTTCGGACTCAGATTGTGGCAAAAACTCCCCCTTGCCGCTATCCCACTCTACCACCAGGGGCTCGCTCTGGCCAACATCACGACATGCCTTGATCGTTTCATCGAGCAATTGCTTGGGGAGTTTATCACCCTTTTGGTCCTTTGAAACCACTAACACAATAGGCTTAAAAGATCTCCCGACAGCGCCGGAGTGTTGCCAGTGCGTTACCGACATAAACCGCAATGCAACCCCCAACAAAGTGACGGGGAGAAATAGGATTGCGACCGCGGCGCTGGCAACGCGAATGATGATGTGGCGCCGAGGATGGACAAGTCCGGTTTGAACGTCTATCCAACGGCCAAAAGCAACGGTAGCCGGGGCAAGCAGTTGTCTAGATGCATGCTCGCAAAAGTCTAAAGGCTTACTGGGGTCGACATATTCGGTAAACATAACTTGATCTCAATTTTTTTGTTTTTCCATAACTGCCAAAACTCATAGAATATTGGTTGATGGAACAACGAAAAGTTAGCATAAGCGACAAAAAATCGCCACACCGAATTTTGTAGGTCTGACTTTATAAGTTATGACATTAATTATATCAATGTAATGGAGCTTATGGTATATTCCAACATAGTTTAGAGTCTCTTGCAAAAAAAATTCCACAAATGAGTTTTACAACAGTCTTTTAATTAGTTTTTTCTAGGAGATATAAAAAACATGATTACTTTAGTCAAAAGTCCATTTACAGAGCAGCTTGCACCGGACGCCCCACTCTACCCCATTGTTTGTGCACAACTTCAAGCATGGCGTAAATCCCAACCCTCTTACATGCCATTTCTCATAGGAATTATTCGAAAAGAGGCCTCCTCTGAAGTTATCTTCGGCGCTCTTGCCCATAGGCGTGTAAATCAAAATACTATCTATTGTATAGACTTCTACCAGTGTCAAGATTCTAGCCAGGATGCACATGTCTTTACTCACGTTACATCTTTAGGTAAATATGAAGTAAATCCTTTTAAGGAAGCACATATTGCCTGTTTTGATCCATTGCAGGAAGCCGCACGCGTACGATTTGTCTTAGCTGCATTCAAACAAAAGAAGCCGGAATTGGCAAATACATGGATGCTGCAATGCCTTAAAGAGCCTGTCACCAAGGAAAATAGCACAGATTGTATTGCCCTTGTCCAGTACCTGGCTTCCTCAAGCAGCGGCCCGCATCAAAACCTGCCTCTTGCAAAACTCTTTATAGAGAATATTCGTAAAGGCAACCCAAATCATCCCTCTGCACTGACCTGTTTAGGTGAAATTTATCAAAAAGGCGGTGAAGGAGTAGAGCAAGACTTGCTAAAAGCTGAACGATATTTACGCCGTGCAGTTCACTGCAATAAAGACGAAATTAATGCCAGAGTAGCACTGGCAGTCCTTTATTGTGAGGGTGGACCCAATATGGAACCAAATATGCATGAGGGAAAGAGGTTTTTTGAAGAGGTGCTTGCCCAAGATCCGACAAATGCTGTCGCATTAAATATGCTGGGATATCTTTCCTATAAAGGCGGCCAAGGTCTTAGGGATCTGCCCAAAGCTAGAACATACTACAATAGACTGCTGCAGCAACAACCGAAAAATAGCCTGGTAAAGGCCTATTTAGAGGACATCTCGCATCAAATTGGCTTAAAGACCTTAGAGGTTTGCAAGCAAATAACTGAGTATGGAGAAACAGGCGATTTATTGGTACAGCTGTCCATTCCCCATGCTTCGGCGGCTACCAGGAAGCGTCTACTAGATGCGATTATAAACTTTGCCTTAAACGAAGATGTTTGTGATCTGTTGATAAGTCTAAATCACTAACCGGACCTTTCGGGCAATTTTTTACAAGCTCTATGAGATGCGCGTTAGCTCGAGAAACAAAATACTCAAGACGCCGGTTTTTCGAGCTACCGCTTCCTTTGAAAAACCGGAAAGTGGAATCATTACTAAAAATAGTTTTATAATAAAAACCTATAATTAGTACTTGAAAAAAATTAATAATTATCTATATAATTATCCGCATGAATAAACTACCAACAGATCCAGATTATAACTCTGAATATGTAGATAAGCTACTTGACCACCTCCGCCAGCCGGATACTATCCCTGGCGAAAAAAAATCTACGGTAAAAAAAGTTATCCAGTCTGTTGGCGGGTTTTTCTCAAGCCTTAAAAGAGCCGCAGTATCGATTGCTACAACCGGAACAGTGTATAACGAAGCAAAAGCAAGAGCGCTCGTATGCGACTATATCAACAAAAAAGAGTGTTCACAAGCATTAAAACAGTGTCACCAAAAAATCGTTCAAATCTACGAGCGCCTTGCCCATATCTCTCATAAACAGGGAACCTGGGCCGACGGCATTGACCAGGAACTGCTTTTTGCTCTTGCCCCCGATAGCGATGAAGATAGCAGCGAAAAAGAGCTAGATAACCTGGTATTGCAAGACATTTTCTTGCCCCCCTCCCCTAAAGAGCAGGTGATTGATGCCTTGGAGCCAAAGAAGGCCGAAAAGGTATTCGACCCAAAAGGTAAAGACTATGTTTTCACCCCTGCGGTCGGGGTAAAAGCAGCAGACAGCCGCATGCTTTTTCATATTCACGCAGATGAGTTTGGCAAATCCTCGAAACTTGAAGGATCAAAGAGTAAGATAGCCGTAGAATATCTCCTTAAATACCTGCAGGCAAAAGGGCAAAATAGAGAGCTTATTGAGCAGCTTGAAGGGGCATTAGACATTCGCAATGATTACGTACCGCAGGAGCCCAAAAAGGCACAAGAAAAAATACAACAGGCGTTTGCCCTTCAAAAGCCTCTTCTTGTAGTAGGCGGATGGACTGCTAATCCGAGCGGCCACGCTATCTACTATGAAATCATTCCTACATCTGATCAAAAAGCCAATTTTCGACTCTATAATACAGGCGCTGGGGTAGAGTGGCACGCAAGCCAAAAAGTCGGTGCAAAAACGAAGTTTGCAACATATACTGAATGGCAAGGCATCGAGAGAAAAAGGCTTGAATCACCCAATTTTCTAGAAGCGCTCCATGAACAGCAAACGTGCGAAACCTGCCCTAATTCCCAAGATAAAACGCAATTTTCTGCAAAAGACATCTACCAAGGCCTAAAGGCCCTGCTTCGGCCAGAACGGGAAAAACAAGGACCTGCAGCCTCGCCGGATCACCTCATGTCCCCGCAAAGATCCGGTATCTGCGCCTGGAAATCCCTCATGGCTTTTTTACGAACTAAAATGCCGCTCGGCGACTATAAGCGACTAAAGTGCGACATGAGACTTCAATCGCTTGCAGATTTTGTCCAAAACCCCTCATCAGATGCCTATGATTCTCCACGGTATAACTATACCCTTGTAAAAAAAGCCTATCAAAACCTCTGCCGAACTATTCTCCATCTGCATAAGAATGGGCTTGTAGGCGATCAGTACATCCTTTCGGCAAAGCCTGCACTCGCTTCGATTGCAGCATACTGCAAAACGCATGCAAAAGATCGTTTTCAAAATAGAACTTATGCCATGAAGGATGGTTGCCCCTACGACGAAATAGCACTTCGAGATACACCCCGTCTTGATACAATCGACGCTGAAAAAACTGAACGCACGCTTTTGCAAAAAAACTCCTTTGCAATCGATGCATTTCACAAACTTGAGACTCAAGATCCCCAAAAAATCGCCGAGGCACTTGAAACTGCGGTCGCACTTGCATCAAAAGCCTGGAAAGAACAAGAAGATCTTTGCCTCTACCAGGGTCTTCTGAGCACAGTCTTAAACCTTTCGATGGACCCGGAATTTTGGAAAAATGCGATTCAGAAAGATTCAAAAAAAGCAGATGCACTTATCGAAAAATTAGGCAGCTTAGCTGCACTTTTTACAAAAAGTTGCTTT
The DNA here is from genome assembly GCA_963826935.1 of uncultured Chlamydiales bacterium. Taxonomy (GTDB): domain Bacteria; phylum Chlamydiota; class Chlamydiia; order Chlamydiales; family FEN-1388; genus SZAS-7. Next base: position 162,465 of record CAWGYH010000003.1, read on the forward strand.
ACGTCGTACCACTCAGAGGTAATTTTTTCTGAAAAGATCTACCTCTTTCACAAAGTGCTCCATTTGCAAGAGTGCATCATGGATTTGGCCTATCACAAATCCCCCATTGCAAAACTCTCACTTGAAGCGAATTATTTTCTATTGAATACCTTTTTTGTGCTGCCCAACGAAAAAATGAATCGCGAACTTGCGGCAATGAAAGAACGTCAAAGAAAAAATAATCAGGTTCAGATTGGCTCAATCTTGTCAAGAAGCGGGCCCTCTACCACCCACACTTCGGTTGGACCATCGCCGTTTGCAGACACGCTTTCCTTAAATTTTCATAATGGCGATTCAATCACATCCCTTGCCGGCCTTATCCGAGAAGCCTACCCCGGCACTATTGCCCTCATTGCAAAAGATGATCCTTCGTTCAACAAACGACCCAAGTTTTCTCAAGATGCGCATATTTACACAAGTTCGCTCTTGCCCCCATTTATTAAGTCAATGCGCGACACCTATCTTTATGCATCTCATCTTAAAATGTGTCGTGTAGGTCCGATTCCAATGCTTCAGCGTGCAACTGCCTTGACACATGAATTTCACGTTAAGGATAAAGATGACGCATCTGAAATCACAATTTCGCTATCAGGCATCGATAGATCTATTCCAGAACTTCCTGCCTCACGCTACGCCTCACAATTTCCTGCACCCTCTACAGATTTGATGAAAGAGCTTTTTTCCTATATTGACAAGGAGCACGAAGAGCGAGAAATTGCCTTCTATGAAACAAAAAAAGAAGAGTTTAAAGAGATCGCACGTCTTTTTACCCATAAAAAAACAAACGTTATCGAAACCATTGCCTACTTCACAAGACACCCGGAAAAATTAAAGGAGCGCGATTTTCAAACGCTTTTACAGATTTCTTTTTTTAAAGTTGGAACCTCGATCGCAAGCAGAGCAAAGCCGGTTTCTGATTTTATTGAAAGGCATTATGAATTTTATAAAGACCAGGGAGAAATCCAGACAGTTGTCTTTCTTTTAAAAATTGCGCATCAGCTACGCCCGTTTTGTCCACAAACTCTCTTTTTTCAAAAAACTGAAGAAACTCTAAAAAAATTGCTCCTTCAAAAAGATCTTGATGTAGATGAGAGATGTGTGATTTACAGTGAACTTGTGCAGCAGCTCGGGCAAAAATCTGAGCTTAGCGATGATGAGGTAGAATTACTTGTTATAGGAAGCATTTTTTTTCAGGAAAATCAGGGTCAATGCAAACAAAAACCTGCACCTAAAGAGCAGATGTCTGTCGAGCTTGCTCTTCATACCCACGCAGCAACCATCAAAAAAATGCTAAACCCAGCAAGCTTAAATCGGATCGTGCGCTCCCTGCGCGCTGAAAAGCGAGAGGATTTATCATGGGAGGTAAAAGAGCGAGAGGGTGAATTTCCCTGCTTTGCAGCCAAAGACAGCACGCACGTGTTGTATCCACTTGCAGCGAGCTTAGTGTCATCTGTTTCGATCCAGCTTCTTCCCATGAAAATTCGAAGCCATCCTTTCTTTACGCAACTTTTTACCGGGATTCAACAGGCCACTCTCATAGGGCCAAATGTCTATTCCTTTAAAGATGCCTACAATGTAGAAACCAGAGTGTCACTGGATGGAGATTATCTTAACATCGAGCAAAAAAGAGGAAAACTTTGGTGCAGATTTATTCCATCATCTGCCTTTTGTACTGGCTATGGGGGCAGTCACCTCCAAAGCTATTACCTGCTCAATCGCTACACACACTGGGAAGAGCTTGGCAAGCAGCCAAAAAAAATCCATGTTGTCAGTAAAAAGACGAACAGGGAAAAGTATTATATTTATTTTGAAAAAGATAAGAACTTGCCTCAAAAAGTAGAAAGAATCAAAGATGGGGCAAAACTTGATCTATCTAAAGAGCACAACCTACCTACATGCATCGAGACGCCGCAGTATGTCCACAAGTGGCTAAATGCGCAAAATTCCCTAGTGGAAATAGAGCTTGCGCGATACGACTTGCATTTTAAGCCTGATCCTCAGACGCCTGATAAACTGCTCTCTATTGAGTTTCCCGGTTATTTTTTAAACGTTAAGGAGAATGTACAAGAACTTGGATGGTATAAACACTATATTCTTCTTGAAAATAGTAGCGGCGCCAAGAAAGTACTGTTGCCGCACAACGGATTTGAGGAAATAAAATTTCAACCGGAAGTCTTGCTGCCAAACTATCAATTCGACCAACAAGGCTCACTTCACGATCTCGGAGATCAAAAATACTATACTTTTGACCTCCAAAGTGGGGGGCGCCTTGCCAACCGCTCACGAGAGGCAAATTTGCATCTTGCTCAAGTGACCGGGGTTGTGCAGGAGTATAAAAAAGCTGCGTTTTACCTGAAGAAATTTGGCAATAAACTCAGCTCTTATACTGAAAAAGAAAAAAAGATCCTCACAGGTATTACCGAAAGTGCTAGCTATACAGGCGATATGAGCGGCAATGCAGTTGCCCTCAGGCTCTATGCGGACTATCTTCTTTTACACAATGCCCTTGCTAATGGCCAGCAAGTTGATTCTGAACAAATAAAAGCTATGTGGGGGCATTACTCGCTTTATTTAACCCTTTATGGAAATATCACCGCCCTCAAGCTTAGCAAGCAAGAAGAGCTTTTTATACTAAAAATATTACTTGATATAAAGTTTTCCCCTCTCTTTTACCTCAGGCTAAAAGAGCTTGACCCCGTTTATGCAAAAAACCTCCGGCTAATAAATACTCCAGAAGAAGAAAAAGAAGCCGTAGAAACCGTTCGGGATATATGGGTTCCCTCTCCACATTATCAAGCAGTTAACGGTACTAACGCAATACTCCTTACTCGCTTTTCTTCAGCCAATTTTCAGCGCTCATATGAGCAGGCAAGAGCCGGCTCTTTCGAAGAAAAAAGCAGAATTGAGGCGCAAATAGACTACGCTTTGGCAATTTCTGATGAAACCGATGATAACGGCATACATCTGCTGCGAGCAGTTCTTCATAATCCTGATGGATTCCCTCCCTGGCCTGACCTTACGCAGGATGTTTCTGAACGCAGAAAACAGAGCAATGAGTGGGAACAAAAAGTGCGAACAGAAGCCAAAGTTATTTTGGCAAAGCTTGACAAACCAATCGCTTTTTCTTATCCGCAACTGCAGGAAAGTGCTATTCAAAATAACAACTTTTGCCTTGATGAGGCATCAAGCAGCGGGCGCTTCGTCGATGTACACCTGGCAACACTGCCGGAGAGCGATTTTGCAGATGAATGCCTTGCCAAAAAATGCTTTCAAGTAAGCGATCTGTTGGTTGCTAAAGATACCTCAGGCTTAAGTCAACTGCTGCAAACATGCAATATAAAAGACCCAGTTGAAAAAAACGAGATAGAGCGGCTTGAAGCAGACCTTAGTGCCTATCAAAAGCAACCGGCTCCTCCAAAGTACACTTCTTTGCCGCAAAAATTGATCGATATAGAGGCCATTTTATCAAAAGATGAGGAGCAAGATGCATCGACCCTCGATGATCTAACAAAGAGCATGCTTGAGCTTGCCAATAAATCTTCCATAGATAGGGCTGTAAGTAAAGACATACGAATGTTAGAGCGTAAAGGAGAAGGCCTCAAGGTCATCACCCTCGATGAGCTCATCGTCTATTTTGCAAGAAAAAATACTCAGGAGCTTTCAAAAAGAAATCCCGCACTATCTGATAGCGACATTGCCAAACTCATGCAGCAGACAGGCCATTATGTAGCAGTGGCAACACGCGATCAGCAAAGAAAACGAGCATACGCCCTCCTTTAGCAAAGTACAAGCCAGTAGTAACGATCAAGAACAGCAGGAGCTTACCCAGCAGCTTGCTGAAACCCTTTTGCACAAGCGCAAGTATGATCCTACTTTGCAGCCTGCCTATTTAGTATTTGAATATTTTGCTGATATCGCTATGCGCGATGCGCAAGTTGAAAAGTTAGAGGCCTTTTTAAAAGGGGGAGATCTCAACCTTGTGATGGAAATGATCATGGGGTCCGGTAAATCTAAAGTGCTATTACCTCTTCTTGGGCTTTTACGGGCAGATGGCATCGCGCTTTCAATGCTTATTGTTCCACAGCCTTTTTTTGAAAGTGTTTCACAAGATACCCAAACGATACTGCAAGATGGTTTTTCACAGCAGCTTCGCTCCTTGCATTTTGATAGAAACACACCCTTTAAAAAATACCATCTCGAGATGATCTACGATGACTTATGCAGCATCCGCGACAATAAAGAGTGCCTGATCATGACAAGCAAAAGCGTGCAGTGCCTGTTGCTAAAATATGTTGAGGAATGCGCCATTTGCCTGGCAAAAGAAAAAGCGTTTACTGAAGAGCTTAAGATTATGCGAAAGATCTTAAAATTACTTTCAGATAGCGGCTATCCAATCATCGATGAGGCAGACAGCGTGCTAAATGTGCTTCATGAAGTGTGCTTTAGCTCGGGCAGGCGCCTGAATCCTCAGGCAGAAGAGCTGGAGACAGTTTCCGAAATCTATGCGCTTCTTTACGAAAATGAAGAAATAAAAAAACTTGCATCTCTTGAAAGCCTAAGTGATAAAGATGCAACAGCACCCCCTCTTACTGAAATTTTTTACCACGAGGTTGTTAAACCCTCTCTTGCAAAAGAATTTATCAAAAAGATCCAAGGCTCTGCCCTGTTTGGAACTAAAATCCACGAGTATGCAAAAAAGATGACTCAAGAAGAGGCGCGTTTACTTCTTTATTATATCACAAGAGAAGAAAAGCAGACCCTAGAGGCACAAAAATACTATGATGAACTCGATCCCCAAATCCAGGAAGTCATCGCCCTTGTAGGAGAGGAGATATCACACCTGCTTCCCCATACACTTACCAAACGGTGCAATGTAAAGTATGGGCTTGATGAAGAAGCCGATGGGATATTGGCAATTCCCTTTTCGGCAGCAAATATGCCTAATCGGGGATCGCAACATGCTCTTCGCCATATTACGATGAACTACACCTTCCAGACCTATATGAAAAAGGGCACTACAAAAACGCTTGTCGAAGATCAGATAAAACGGCTTCAGGAACTGGCAATGAAAGAGATAAAAGAATCTGGAGGAAAAATTGCCATTAGGGACACTGAAGCGGGCGGGCGATTTTTTGCACTGCAGGCAGCTGTTAACATGGCTGTCGAGATGCCGCTTTTTAACTACAAACCGGCCCATGTTGAAGAACTTGTCCAAAAGATTAATGGCTCCCCTGCTGCAAAAAGAGCTTTTGTATCAAAAATCGCGCTGCCTAACCTTGAAATTTTTGAATATAAACTTAGCTGCAATCCTATAAATTTGATCGCACTTTTTGGCCGCGTCATGGGATTTACCGGAACGCTCTGGAACGGCATGAGCATGCATCACAAGCTAAAGCCTACCCCTGAAGTTGGGACAGATGCCAAAACGTTGCTTTTACTTTGGAAACACTCTCGCAATAATGCCATCTCCATTCAAGAGGGATCTCACGAAGAGATGCTAGCTCAGCTAAAGCATGTAAACTTTGACATGCTTTGCGATGCAGGCGGATACTTTATAGATGCTGCAAATAAAGAGGCTCCAAATAAGGAAGTATCCCATGCAATCAAAAAGATGTATAATACGGAGGTAGTCTACTACGATAGCAAAGGCCAGCAGACTATTACACATGCAGATTGCGATATTCCCTTAACACAGTCGGATAAAAAGCCATCTGATAGAGCTACCTTTCTTGATCAAAGCCACACAACAGGGGCGGATGTTCCGCAAAAAAGAGATGCCGTTGCTCTTGTGACAATCGGAAGAGATATGCTTCTTAGAGACCTTTTACAAAGCGTTTGGCGGCTTAGGGGCCTTGACAAGTCCCAAAGAGTGCGTTTTGTTATCAGCAAGGAAGTAGCTGGCATCATCCGCCAAAACCTAAAACTTGAAGATGGTCATACTATTCAATTTAATTCAATTTTGAAATTTGTGATCAACAACACCAAAGGCCAGCAAGGAAAAGATACCTACAAAGCGTTAAAGCAGGAGCTTGCAAACATACCGGCCCTCATACTCTTAAAAGTGCTTTTGCACGATAACCTGACTCCGGAGACGCAAAAAGTTGCGCTGCATCACTTAAAGTCCTACTGGATCAAACCATCGGCCCAAACGGCACGCGAGAGCTACGGAAATCTTGCTTGCGATATGCCAGGCCAAACTGTTGTCGAAATGGATCGCAAAGCGGCCTTAGAAAATCTGGATATGCTCTTTAATATGATGCCATGGCTTGCGCAAATAGGAATTCATAAAGAAGAATTAGTGAACGAAGTGAATAGCATTGTCACTCGCTTGAAGAGCTATGTTCCTGCAACACTACCTAGCCCCGCAAGAGAAATTGAAGATGACCAAACTGTAGAAACTGAAAAACAGTCAGACACCAATGTCCGAAAAGAGATGCAGACAGAGCTTGAGTCTCAAAATGCCAATCAAAATAAAAAATATAGCTGGGGTTTGGTTCGTGGTACGAGCTATATTGAATGCAATACCTTTCAAGAGGCGATAAAGTATATTCAGAGCGGTTACACTTCCACAAGATTTGTTAACAACATGTCAATTACTCTATGGGAAAATTGTAAAATCCCCGTTTTTTCAATAAAGACTTTTATAGAAAGCAAAGAGGCAGATCGTGAACTCCAGGAGCTGAAATCTGCATTCGAGGGAATAAATCTTACGCTAAATGCTCTTGAATGGCCTAACTCTCTTAACTATTTTTCACTGGTTGGCCGGCACCGCATTGAATTTGAGCATCTTCTTATTACAGATTCAAGTGTGATCATATTGAGCCAAGAGGAGGCGCAAAATGAGCTTGATAACCCCCATTATTACAACCTCACGCTAGGGTATAGCGATCCCACAAAAAAGCTTAGCCAAAGTGATCTTTTGAAGGTAGTAAAAGTAAAGTTTCTCAACGGCGAAGTTGACTATTCAGAACCTGAGCTTGCGCTCCTGAGTCAGTGGATAAAAGCGCAAGGCAATGAAAAGATGGAGCGCTTTTTTGTAGATCATATCCTTGCAGGCTACCCCCAGAAAACAACGCGTCTTTATCATAGCACGCTTAATAAGCTCTTTCTTAGCCTACATTCTTCTGTAGGCACACGTTGACGTGAATGTTCTCGCAAGTTCGCACATCTACTTGCATGCATCCACTATGTCTTGAGTAAAATAAATTGACGCAATATACTGGCCGCCACTTGGATTAATAGGGAGAAATGGTATGCAATGTGCAACGGGATTAGGTATAGGATGGGGACCTTTCTTGCAGGCGGAAATCATCACAATGGAAGATTTGAAGGTAAAGTCCTGTGAATGGGCTACACGATATGCAAATGACGAAACTAACGCACAATTTTATCACTGGTCAAAAACAATATGTATGCTTACAAGAGAAAGCACTACGTATGAGAGCCTTAAAACAGCATTCTGCAAAGTAGCCAGTGAACAGGTTAAGAATACCGCGGTATTGCTTGAACAAAAAGCTAGTGCTGACTTTCATTGGACGGGCATTCGAATTGCCACTGTTGCCACTGCTGCTTTTTTCGGAAGCCAAGAGCTGAGAGAGCATGGGTATATAAAGCTTGGATTTGCAATGGAAAGTCTTGCACTTGCTGGTATGGTTGGATCTTTAGGCTTGTATGTTCTTGCAACTTTAAAACCCTGATTTGCTTAGGATAAAAAATGAGTTTTAGTAAAGGGTGTGCATTTGGATCTTTAGGTGCAGCTGCTGCAACATGGTATTACATCGATTACAAAATTATTCAGCCACAACGAACACAAAACAACATTTTGAAAGAAAAAGTTGTTAAACTTCACAGTCTTAATGCTTCTCTTGTAGCTGATTTTAAGCCTCTCTTGCATGATGCCAACTGCTGGCGCGCATCAGAGGCTGTCTTTAGAGATCCAAAAGCAAATAAAGGATTGGAAAAAATCTTAAATGGCTGCCGACAAAATCAATGAAAAGCACGCTGAAGGCCTGATACGCATCAGGCTAAGAGCAAACAGTGATCTTAAGTAATTGTTTATTAATAATTTAAACAGGATCACCAGGCATACGCATCAGGCTAACTCCAAAAAACAACAACTAGAACATTGATTGTTAAAATATTAAGAATATTGATAGGCTTGAGACACGTTTATGAACCTCTTTTCTATTAGGAAAATAACAGGATCCGCTCGAGCTGGCAGGATCGGGCAGGATAAAATAGCTAAAGGACATTAATAACAAATCAAAATGATGATAACGATAAAATGATAAGAACGATAAATTAGAATGGTTTCTTTTATTTTTTATCGTTCATATCGTTTAATCATTATTATCGTTTTTGTATGTATCCTGCCAGATCCTGGTGATCCTGTTTATTTTAAATTATTAACAAACAACACCTTAAGATCTCTGTTTGCTTTAGCCTGATGCCTATGGGATCACCAGGATCGGCAGGATACATACAAAAAGAAAATCCCCCATTAATTTTCTACTTTTTTCCAGCGGCAGCTGGAATACAGCTTTAGCCCCATGTGCAATGGAAGGCCGGGAGGCCTGCAATGCAACGTGGGGTTTAGGCACTCTACCTTGCAGAGAGCAGTGGCAACTGCGACACTGGCATGTTTCGCAGTTACCACTGCTCTCTATGGACGTTGCACCCTAACCCCTGTAAATACGCTAGTCTCATCCTCTAACAATATGAATTAGTCCAAAAGGCTGGTTTACCTTTTTTGTCAATGCAATCCCGAGAAAATAAACACCGTAACCGTTACGGTGTTTTACATAATCCTCCCCTCTGCTACACTATCTCTTTTGCGTAAAACTTTAATTCAAGGAATTTTATGAAGTATTTTTTTGCTTTTATGCTACTGCTCTGTCCAAATTTGAGCTATGCAAACTTGGACATGCGCGACATGCAATTAGTTCAACAGGAGGATCTCCTTGACTTTTCAGATATTAAAGAAAAGGCATGCCAGATGGTCTCTTCTCGCCAGATTTTAGCCGTAAACGAAGCTGCGACCGTTGCGTATGAATTCACATATGAAAACAGAAAATTTGTTGTCCATCCTCACGTCTATTCCCCAACAGTATTTCCTTCTACTTTTTATTACATTGATTACATGGATATCGTCCCCGGCCAGTCATTTTTAGAAATCGGCTCTGGTACAGGTCTTATTGCCATTGCAGCTGCCCTACGAGGTGCAAACCCTGTTGTAGCCACAGATATCAGCCCACTTGCCGTTGCCAATACAGCAGAAAACATCCGCCGCTATAGCCTCGATGGCATCATAGATGCACGCGAAGGAAGTGTCTTTGATTCAATTAAAGAGGGGGAAACTTTTGATACCATTTTGTGGAACGCGCCCTACATGCACATCGATAAGAGTGACTTATCCCCCATTGAAGTTGCTCTCTACGATCCATATTATAAGGCTTTGACTAGATTTTTTGCCGAGGCAAAAAGCTATCTTAAGGCAGGCGGAACAGTTTTATTGGGCTCTTCTTCAACACATATGCATCAGGATGTTTTACAAAAGTTAGTTAATACCTACGGCTGGTCGATGACAATTATTGCCGAAAAAACAGTACTTTTGCCCCCTGTTGAAGGTGGTGCCCCAGCTCTCAACGTCCAGCTTTGCAAGGCTGTACCCATTTAAACTTATCTATTTCTCGCGTCTAGATAGAGTAGCTGGTGATAAATCATTTCTGTAAGAGGCATTGCAGCGTTGTGCTTTTTTGAGATGTCAAGCGGGTTTTTGTAAATGGCGGCAAGTTCGAGGGGCTTTTTGGCATCAAAGTCATCCTTCATGCTCATGTTGTGCCGTTCCATTTTTTTCATGACCTCAAAGATGCCTAAACGAAATTCATAAAAATCATCCGGGAGCATAGCGCCGCATTGGCGTGCGGCACCAATAACCTCTTTTGTAACGAGTTTCATCAGCTCAAAGCTTGCCGGCGCTTCAAGCAAATCGGTGATGGCCGAATTAAGGACAACCGACAATCCACTTGTAGCGATATTGGCAACAAGTTTTTTCCATCTGATTGTAGGAAGGTGGCCATAGGATGTGCCGTCTACTTTTGCATATTGAAGATCCTCGGCTACTTGTGCGACAGCATTTGATATATCGTTGCAGGTTTCATCTGTGTAGTACTGCGCTAGTTCAATTGTGCTAAACCCATAGTGCTTTATTGTTCCGGGAGAAATTTTTGTGACTTTAAAGACGCAGCTTCCGCCAACAATTTTTTCAGGCTCAATAAATTGGGCAAGTTCTTGTTCAATGCCAATGCCATTTTGAAGCACTACGACAACACTCTTTTGGTGCATTATTTTGTTAAGGGAGTGTTGCAGCATGCCATTGGCAGTAGATTTTAATGCTATTAAGATCACATCACACTGCGGCATGCTGTCAATACTGTTATATGCCTTTACAGGGGCCGCAAGGGTGTTATTTCCTTCTACAAGGAAAAGCCCACGTTTCTTTACTTCGTGATAGTCATGCCCCAACAGGCAGTGCACATCAAATCCTGCTTGCTGCAGCTTAAACGCACAATAGCCGCCGATTGCTCCGGTGCCGATGATGGCATAACTTCTTTTTGTGTGCATGAGAGGACTCCTTGTAGCCCGCAAGTATACCAAGGGCACTCTTCCGGTGGCAAGCAAAAGGTTGGCCTCCTGCGAGCGGTTTTTTCGACCGCAGGTCTTTGGAGTGCTGCGATTCTTCTCGAGCTTTTACTCCGACCACACACCTTTACTTCATTACCGCCCAAGCTTACGAAATAGATCTACATGAATCTGTAGAGGTGCTTTGTGAGCCTTAAGCGATCTTAGGATTAAGGTGTGTGCAAAATCTAAAGCTCGAGAAGAATCGCAGCACTCCAAAGACCTGCGGTCGACAAAACCCTATTTATTCACATCCTCTACGGAGGGCTAAAAAGGTAGCGGCTGTCGTCGATAAGTTCGTCGGTCGTTTTTTTCATGGCTGCATTGAACGCGTCAAATGCTTGGGGGTCGCAAGCTTTGCATTTTTCGAAAAAGTTGCCCGCACATTCGGCTGTAAGAAATGCTGTATTGGCTCCCCTTCCTTCAAGGAAGCTGGCAGAGGCCGCTGCATCGCCCACGAGGATGGCGCCTTTTTCTCGATCTGAAAAGGTGGCAGCTTGTTGCAGGACTACCTCGATGCCAGTAAGAACATGTGCCTCACCGGCGCGGATCAGGGCAAGCTCCTCCTGCCATCCGCACAAAAGCGCTATTTGCTCAAGCGATAGCTCTTTTTTTGTCTCGCTTTGCGCAAAAATGATGCTTGCCACTGGCGTGCTAATTTTTTTGATGAAAATATCATCTTTTTGGATAGCCTCGGTGATCTCCATTTTTTGATGAGGGAGCATAACGAGGCCCGATATGGCAGATGCCTTTCCCAGGTTGTTTATCTCAATGCCAAGAGCTTTGCGTATTTGGCTGTGAGAGCCATCTGCTGCCACGATGATGTCATAGGCAAGAGTAAACAGCCTCCCATCGCTTACGATGCAAGCAGTTCTTTTGTCAGGGCTAACGCCGAGGCACTCTCCAACAATTTTGCGAATGCCTTTGGCCTGGAGCCTGGCATCAAGCTTTTCCTCAAGCTCTTTTAGCACCACAACACCAATTCGCTCTCCACCCCCGATATCGACCACTGTAATAGGCGTCATATCTACTTGCCACTTCTCAAGCAGCCTAAGCGAAGTGTCAAAAAGAAACACTCCCTGCTTCCGCGAATAATCTGTTCGCTTTTCGACAACAGTCACCTCTAGGCCCTTTTCATGCGCTTCAATGGCAGTGGCAAGGCCGGCTGGCCCTCCCCCAACAATGACTACAGAGGGATTTACAGCTGACAAAGGCAAAGCAAATAAAAGGCAAAATAAAAAAATTATTACTCTCATAGTATACCTATAGTATTGGAATATATAACTTAGTAACCCCTTTCTGATCGGTCATCTCGCAAATGGGGGGAATATCCGCAAGTTCCTGCGAACTTGTCGGGTACCAGCAGCGGAAAATGGCTTTAAAGGAGTTTTCGATCTCGGTATAGGGTCCATGGTGGATAAAAAGTGCAAAGCGGCCGCCGTGAAGTATCTTTTGGCCAACCTCTCCCTTTGGCTTGAGAGGGCATTTCAAAGCCACGCAAACATCAAAGCGGCACTTAGAGCGCTCCACAATGTGCGGATCATCAAGTCCCATGCTATAAATGGAGATGATATCCTCCTTTTTCACATGCTCATCTTCAAGAAAACGCTCAAGTGCTTCATATGCAAGCGGCGGCGTGACGGCATAATCGCCCACGCGGCGCACAAAAAGAACAGGAAGCTCTTTTCGGGTGACATATTTTGGGCGCAGCATCGCCTTTTGCTCTTTAGTTGGCGTAGTACGGCTAATCATATCCTCCAAAATAGGCTGCATCACTTTGCGATACTGCCTGGGCGATTTTCCCATCACCTGGTTAAACACTTTGGCAAAGGAGGAGGGCGTTTCATAGCCCACATCCAGTGCAATGTCGGTAATGGATTTATCTGAATACTGAAGCTTTTCTTGAGCACGCTGAAGGCGCAAATCCTTGACATATTCTGCCAGCGTCTTTCCCACATAGGCCTGGAAGAGGCGATGAAAGTAAAAGGGGGAAATGTGGGCGATTTTTGCAAGCTCTTGCAGCTGCAGCGGCTGGGCAAGATGCTCTTCGATATAAACCAGCACCCGTAAAAGAGCGGCTATATGATGGGCTGCATAATTCATGTACAATTTCTCCTGAAAAATATTAGGAGCTATTATACCATAATCTTAAATTAAAACTTTTCCGATCTTGCTAAAATACAGCTATTCATCAAAATGTTTATGCTGCTCGGGAAACCATGCGGGACTTACGGGTAGAATAACGGTCATTGTGCCTTCCCAGTAGTACTTTTCACCGGCCGGGATGATAACGACATCGCCCTCAGAGAGATTGGCCTCACTTGTCTCTGTGACAAGCCTGCCTGAGCCTTTTAGTACATAGCCCATTTCCGTGCACTTCTCGTTCACCACATAGCCGGAATCCGGGTAGCGGTTTGTGATCTCACCGACGGCAATATTCAGCTCTTTGCTTGAGGAGGGGTATTCACGCACAATACAATTTGGAGAATTGGCATGAATTTTGCTGTTTTCAAATGTAATGTGTTCCATATGTGGCTCAATATAGCACCTTCTGCCTATTTAAAGGAAGAAGAACATACCCTAGACCTCTATGTGATGGATATTTAACCGCAACTTCCTTAGAGGAAATTTTCCGCTTCCAAAAAAATGGGCTGTCAAATAATCTAAACTATTTTTGGAAGCATATATGATAATACTTTCTCTTTTTTTGTTGCTCTTTGGCTCTCTACAGGCCTCTGAAATGCACCTCACTTCTACGTTGAAAAACCCGCCGAGACTGCGAGTCTTAGAAAAAACCTACTCCCTCTATAAGCTTCTTCCTGACAAATTTGATGTGCAAGGCTTGTGGAATAAAACAGAGGGCATGCTCTTTATTTCAAAAACCCCTGGCGAAATAACAGTAGTTGCCGAAACAGGCACACTTGGTTCATGTATAGGCGAAGAGGCCGATTGGGTAGCTCTTGAAATTGTTGGGGAGTTTCCCTTCGATGTGTATGGATTGCTCCACCAGCTGTTAGGGCCAATTGCAGATAATAAAATTCCAGTTATAGTGGAGTCAACGTTCAGAACGGACTATATCTTTATTAACATAAAATATTTAGAAACAGCCCGTGCTGCGTTGAAAGAAAGCGGTTATCAGATTGAATAAGCCGGAACAATCTTAAAACGAAAACAAATAACGCAGCAGAACCTATCCCAGTTAAAAATATGATTGAAGAGTTCCGCGCCTACGAACATCGCACGTAACGCAATGAAAGGCCCCTCCAAAACTCATCACATTGCGAAAATCTACTAAGACAACTTCAAATCCCCAATTGGTTAAAAGATCAATAAGTGGAGTCTCTTGTCTTTCAACGACGACTCGTTTAGTATCTAACATAATGACGTTCATGCTCACCCAAGCACTCGACATATACATCGGATGGGTTTTGGGCAGGACCGGAGCTGGAGAATAGCGAATCTCCCAATCTTTAAATTGATGCGGAATTTTGTTTACCCTTGTCGGATTCAGCAGCAATTTTCCCGGGGCAAGAGGCATAAATGAGGCATCAATGTGCATAGGAGCCGAATCGGTAACTTCAATTATATGAACCCGATAGTCACTTCCAATATGTCTGCTTAGCCACTGGATTCCCATCCGGTTTGTCACATGGCTCTGTTGTACAAAAACATCGCGCCCGCAACGAATAAAATCGGCTGCGTCAAAAGTTGGTTCAAACTCAGTAATTACGTAATTTAAGGATGACTGAGGATCTAGAGGATCATAAGCTTTGTTATACAGTTCATCCAACAATTGAGGTTTTGGTGCGCTGATCCATTTGGCCCCTCTGTTAAAGTAATCTTTTAAAATGGGGCGGTAAGCGTCACATTCAAAATAGCGAGACCTCCAGGCTAAGGGGGCTTCAATAATCGTATCACCGAAGACGATCAGAAGATCGCGCGGCATAGCATTATAAAGTCCGCCGGCTGACTTCCAATTGGGCGTAGCAAAAGAACGACAATGATTTATCGGAGAGGGACGAGTTACTGTAATCCCTAGTCTTTGTAAAACTAAAGCAAACTCATCTAGTTCCATTTTTGCCAATTCATAGCTTTCTTGCGGAAATGGTTTTCCACTCTGGGTTCTAAACATTGACTCGCTTTCTTCCGGCATTGTCGCTTCCAGCGCAACATGCCATTCCGGGATAGCTGCTCCATCCATGCGGCCCACGATTACTTCCTCAAGCGGATCCCATTCATTATAGGAGAGAACAGGATTATCATTTTTTACATATGAGGATGCACTAGCTTTTATTGAATCTAAACAAATATTCATGTTAACTCACTTTTTGTTGGGAGTGTCAGTTACAGGATCATTTTCCTTCGAAAAATTGCCATAGCGAATCAGGTTTAATAAACGCTCTCCGGTCGATTGTGGTGAAAAAAAGAACTCTTTTCGATATTTTTTCCCGAGGATTCCATACCGAACCATATCGACAAAGGTGCGAGATAAATAAGAAGGGCCAAGCCGCATAAGAAGTCCAAGATAGGTGAGGGATGAAACGGGAGAGCCAAACCAGTGATTGATGGAAATGGAAGGCTCTTCAGAGCGCAAATAATGCCACCAGCCCTTGGGAATAAATAGCACATCTCCTGGACCGACAACCGTCGAGTAAACATCGGCCTTAACAAAGTTAGGGAACTTTTCGTGGTTATAATTCTCTGGGTCAACCTCACTGTTTACAATATTGTCGATAAATGGATGGACGAGATGCGTTTGATTGCAGGGAACCAGAAAAACCCTTTTTTTGCCAACGATTTGGGCAAATATATTGTCTTTTAAATCTGTGTGCAACCCGGAACATGTGCCCTTTGACCCAATCCACAGGCGTGTATCAGTGGGGTGCTTGCTCTTCGTTGTCAAGGGGCCAAAATCATAGCTATTTATACGTTCTTGAAGAAAATCGGTAGCGCGAGAATATCCAAGGTAGCAAGGCGAGCCGTCATAGGATTGAATCCGTTTAACAAAGTCTCCAAAGGGCATAAACTGTTCGTAGGCTTCTTGGCCGCCAGCTAAAACCCCGCCTGTTTTCGGCAAGTCTAGCAACACCTTGACTTTTCTCGTTCCAAGACTGGCGCCGAGTGTGTCAAAGGTCCATTGCATAGCAGGCCATTGATCGATCAATCCGGAGATCTGGATGGGCGTATCGTCTCTAATGGCAGCCATGAGCTGATCTGTTTTATTTGTATGCAGCTTCGGTAACGGGATTGACTTGAACATTTTCTGTCTCCTGTAATTGACTTGCTAGCCCACCTGCCGTCTCTCCTCCATCAATGACAAAGGATTGGCCGGTGATAAATGCGGCTTCATCTGAGCATAAATAAGATGCTAATCCAGCAATTTCATCCGGATTTCCCAGGCGCTTTAGTGGAATTTTGGATGCACATTCTCGGATTGCCTCAGGAGTGTATTCTTTTTCCTGCATGGGGGTCAAAATGTATCCGGGGCTAATTGAGTTGACGCGTATGCGTGGGGCAAGTTCCAAGGCTAGTGTTTTTGTAAATTCAATGACTCCAGCTTTGCTTACATTATAACTCAAATAATTGGGCATCCCTACCATGCCGCTTACAGATGCGATGTTGATGATCGTCCCCTGAGGCATTCTCTTAACAGAGCTTTGAGCAACTAAGAATGGGCCCGTCAGATTTACACCGAGTACGCGATCCCAGTTTTGCAACGAGGTGTCCATGAATGATTCGCGAATGCTGATACCTGCGTTGTTGCATAGGAAATCTATGTGATCCCAGTGCTTATCTATGATTGTAAAGGCTGCTTGTACAGATGCCGTATCGGAAACATCGCATTGGATTGCAAGATCAATCTCGTTGAGAGTGCCTTTTGCAGGCATATTGAGGTCTAAAATGCAGACGCGGGCTCCCTCGTTCACAAACCGCTTGACGATGGCCAGTCCAATGCCGGAGGCCCCACCTGTGACTAGTATGTGCTTATCTTTATGTCTCATGAAACCAACCAAAGTTTAGAGAGTTGGTCGAGTATAGCATGAATGTGCTGATTTTTCACAAGCGAAGATCAAAAAGAGCCATTTTTCGAGCCTCTTAGACGATCTTCGCAAATAGCTCAAAAATGCGGAATAAAATTAAAACAAATCGGGTTCTTCATTCACGTTGTGTATACTTAAGGATCTCTTGAGCATTATCGGGTAAGCTCCCTTGTTGCTTGGCTTGCTCCAAAAGAGCATGTACTATTTTACAATGCCGAGAAAAACAACCATCAGACGGCTTAATAGAGTAGGCAAGATCGCTTATTTCTTTTGCACTGCGAATAGGATATGTGTTTTTTTCCAGGGAGGTATAATGAACAAGGTAACAGTAGAGGCTGCATACTACTTCACTAAAGCCATAATGCTTGACGCAAGCTAAAAACAGCCCTCTCAGCAGCTCATCTCTGTTGGCAACTTTTCTTTCTATATCCTTTGCTTGCTGCATGTTATACAGCCTTAGAGAAATGTCGATATCAAGTGCCCGCACGCAATGTGAAGGGGTTTTTTCTTCAGAACAAAGGGTCAGTAACCGAGGGTAGGCTTCGGTATAACAGGAAAAGGCCTCTTGAGACTTTTCGGGGGCCGGCTTTAGTGCTCGATTTTGAGAAGGACGTTCTTTTGAATACATAAGACATGTTTCAAATATTTCGAGTACGAGCGCGCTACTTGCAGTTTTGAGGAGATCATACTGTAGAGCAAATACCTGTTTGTTCAGTCGTGTGAAGCTCTCACCCTCTGCAAACGCAGTCCAAAAGACGATTGATGGCCAGAGGGCTTCCTTTACTGACTGGCATGGATGGTCCCAAAGATGTTCTAGAGTAAAATAATGGGCTCCTGCTGCCTGCATCTGTTTTACAATCGGGCAAAGTGTTGCTTGTGCGACAGTAGCATAAGAGGGACATTTAGTAACTGCGACAAAAGAGGCAAGTGAGTCAGTGCTAACAGTGTTTCCTGGTTGTAAAAGCCTTTTAACAAGCTGACAGCTGTTTTGGATAAGTTCTTGACCATCTGTTTTACGGCAAAGGGCCAGAAGGTTCCAGCCAAGAGGAGTATTCCCTTTTACCATTGCATACCATTCATAGGCATAGCATAGGTACTGCTCGCGAAGCTTTGGCTTTTTTTCTAAAAGCGACACAAGGGCGCGAGTGACAAAATCGTAGTGCTCTTGTTTTAAGAATGTTTTAAAAAAGTGTAACTTTGCGAAAATACCAACTACCTCTTCAGAGGCAAGCCAACTAAAATCAAGACACGCCTCATCAAAGGCCGATTCCCAATGCTCAAGAGAGTCGGGAAAGTATTTTTCAAGAAGTAAAATCATTTTGTGGTGTGGGCTTGCTCGAAAGGCGGTAAGGCAGTCTCCTGCCAATGCCCTGAGCGACTTTGTAGAGGTCTCTTGAGCTAACAGTTTATTGGTTGCTAGATGAACCTGCTTTTCTCGCAATAGGGTGCGAATGGCCTCAGCGTCACCTGTAGATTGGGCGGTTTTTTGTTCTTGCTTTTCTTTTGGCATTCGCAAAAAAGGACCAAAAAGAGTATCAAAAAAACCGATGTCTACCTCTGCCTTTGCGGCGGTGATTTCGTCAAACAGCGCTTTTCTGACCTCAACGTCGCCGATTCTTTTATGAAGCTCTTCTATATACTCCCTTTGTGCTTCATGGATAAGTGTGGGGTACCTTACACCTACTGTTAAGAAATTGCGCACCTGTTCTACAGGTTGTAATTTAAGAGGCAGCTCCTCTGTTCCAACTAAGGAAAGGTACCAGCGTGCAAATTCTTCTTCAACAGATTCGGGTTTTGAAAAACAGGCAAGAACAAGTTGCTTTTCTTCATGGGATAATGGAGTTTTTTTATACGATTGATACACCCTAACCATGCATGCTGTAAGAGAAGATCCGCCCTGTTCCTCTATAAAGCCTTTGATGGCACATCCTAGGCAGCTAATATTTGCAGATGAGAGCTTGTGATTTCCTCTTTCAAGCTCTCGTAAAATGGGGCCGGCAAGACCTCTTGTAAAAGCAGAGGGTAGAAAAGTATTTACAATAAGGGCTCTACAAAGGACATTTGATCCGGCAATCCATCTGCTTATATCGGTAGCGGTAATTGAAGGATCATCTGATATGTTTCTGATAAGGCTTATAGCAGTGGGAGGATCATTTGTAAGCAATTTATCAATCCATATGCATTTTTGGGCCGCTGCTACCTGCAGGCCAAGTAAAATGGAGGCTCTACCTCCTGTTTGCCTGTTAAGTAAAAGGTCAATCCAGGACTCACAAAAGAGCGTCTTGCAAAGCAAAGTCATCTCTTCATAATATTTGAGGCACGTTTCAGCAACTAGCTGAGAGACTACAGGCACATGATAAACAAAGGGTGCATCTTCAAATGAAAAGAGTGCATCCGGTCTATATGCGCGTGTTATTTTCACGCTGCCATTTGCAGTAGATCCATCTCCGACAAGCGCTATACATTGAAGGATGGTTTCAAACTCTCTAAATGGTATCTTTTTTTCTCTTAGAAGCATCAAGGAAAGATGCCAAAAGTTTTTGGGGTTCAGCGCATCAAGCGAAGCGCCAGCCTTCTCAATAAATGACTCCAAAAGCCCTTCAGAGTCAGAGCCTGCTTGAGCACATAACTGACAGAGAAGCAGCATGTTTTGTATTTTGTCTCCTCCGCATTTTCTCCAAAAGTCAATAAGATGCTCGGGTGAAGAAAAGATAAGCTCTCCTTTCATAATTTCAAGCTCGTTTTGAGCGAAGGTGCTGCCGGTTTGAAGATAGCGGAAGATAACTTTTGAAAGGTTTTTCGGTTCGCTATGCACTACGCGAACTACCTTATGCATGGTGTCCAGGCACCACTGATTTCCTACGCCATTGTCCTCAATTACAGGTTCAAAATTATGGTTCAGGCGTATTTGTAGGGCATCTTGTGTCGCTACATAGGGATGGTTCAACAGTGTCGGAAACATAAAATGAAGCTTCTGACCCTCCTTTGAAATGGAAAATAAAGAAAACTTATTTTCCTGGTCCTCGACATGAAAAAGTTTTGATACAACAGCTGCTCCAAGAATATCTTTAAGGACATTTTGTACATGGCAAGCGACTGCACGATGATCTGTACCCGGTCGTAATGCAAACCGCACAGTAAGCGTATGTGGTTTTTTTTGGCATTCAGCTTGGGCACGTGCTTGGCATTCCGGAGAAACGTGCTCTTTATACCTGGACTTAGAAAGAAACTCCCAGCCTATAATACCCAACAACTCTTCGCCCACAATAATTGGCAATATATCTGAAACGAGCACGAGCTGCTGTTGGATGAACCAAAGCATCCATTTCAGATTTAGGTCATCTGACCAAGGCGTTTGTAAAAAATCTTCCAGATTTCGTTGCAATTCAGCAGTTGGCGCTGGATCAAAGGAAGGTAAAGTATTTGTCGTTTTTTGCGCAGGTGGTTCTACCGCAATAGTAGGATAAAGGCTTAATTGTGCTAGTTGCGCTGAAAATCCTGGTTCCATAACATCTCCAAAAAAGATCGAAATTATCATGAATTGACATTAAACTGCAATGCTACAAAGTAGCATCTCGTTAAGGATGAGTAGATTACGTAATTACTATTTCACGGAGTCAATCGCTACTTGTGAATTATGTCATTTAGAATTACACTCATTGCAAGTTTTTTTGTAGGTGGGATTATATGGTACATTGCATTGCTCTTGCATCTGGTTTGGGTGCTGCAAATCATGGGTGCGGTAAGGGTCCTGAATATTTTCATCAGCATTTAACGCTTAAAGATGAGCAGCTGTTTTGGCATGACATTGTGTCAGCAAAAGAGCCCAAAGAAAACAGGTATGACCAGTTGGCGCACCTGAATAGCAAATTTGCAGTAACATCGTATGACCTTTCTGTGAAAGAGCCCTTTTTTTTCGCATTTGGCGGAGACCACTCTTCTGCAATAGGCACTTGGTCAGGCGTTGCAGAGGCCAAACGTAAAAAGGGAGATATTGGACTTATATGGGTGGATGCCCACATGGATGCACACACTCCGGATACTTCAGAAACAGGAAACATACACGGCATGCCTCTGGCGCATCTTCTTGGATATGGCGACAAAAGATTTACTTACATACTTTCTGAGCTTCCTAAAATTAAACCTGAAAATGTCTTTTTGATAGGAATTCGCAGTTTTGAACAGGGCGAGGCTGACTTTTTGGAAAAATTGAATGTGCGAGTCTACTTTATGGAGGAGGTGCGTGCAAGAGGATTTAAAGTAGTTTTGGAAGAGGTGCTTAAATCCCTTTCTTGCCGAACTGCGGGGTATGGCATAAGCTTTGATTTAGATGCTATTGATCCATCTAGCGTGGCAGCCGTTGGAACGCCTGTGCCTGGGGGCATTCCCGCTGAACAGGCATTAGATGCAATGGCGCTATTGGCTGATTATCCGCCCGTTGCATTTGAACTAGTTGAGTATAATCCAGAACTTGATGAGAGGCTTGAGACCTTTCAATTTTCAAAAAATTTACTGCAAAATGTTGTTAGCTACATAGGAGCAATAAAATGACAACTTCAGCGATATATCAAGAATGTGTGCCTCAAGTACAAGGGGCAAAAGGATCTATTTGGGCTGCAACATGCCTGATTTCGGGCACTTGCATAGGAGGCGGAATGCTTGCTATGCCTGTTCAAACAGCTGAGGCTGGCTTTGGATTGTCACTATTGGGGTTAATTGCCTGCTGGCTCTTCATGACCTTTACGGGGCTATGTCTCGTGGAAGCGACGCTTTGGGTGAAAAATGAGACACATTTTTCATCGCTTTCTCGAATTTTGCTTGGCAACTGGGTGAAAGTAGTCGCTATTATCGTCTATCTTTTTATGAACTATGCTTCATTGGTTGCCTATACGGCCGGAGGTGCCACGTTAATTCAGTCTTGGGCACAATCAATGCTAAATCTTACTCTTGGCTATGAGGCTAGCTGCGTCATCTTTACCCTCATTTTTGGCTCTGCAGTGTGCATCGGTGCACACTTTCTTGGAAGAGTAAACTTTTTATTTATGATAGTTCTTGGCCTTTGCTATGTTGGGTTGGTGCTACTGGGCTCAAAGCATATTCGAGCCGAAAACCTTGCCTGGCGATCGCAATGGATAGAATCTCTAGGTACCTTTTCAATGATTTTAGCGACTTTTAGTTACCAAATGGTCGTTCCTTCCGTCTGCTCCTTTATGAATTATGACGCCGCCAAACTTAGGAAAGTTATCCTTTTAGGAACAACAATTCCTTTAGTGATCTATAGTCTTTGGATTTTTGTTATTCATGGTGCGGTTTCACTGGAAGGCGCAAATGGCCTTCGTGAGGCATTCGTTCAAGGACACTCAGCAACCGAACCGTTGCACAAGCAGTTAAATCATTGGATCATCACAGGCCTTGCAGAAAGTTTTGCTTTTTTGGCCATAGTTACCTCCTATTTTGGCCTTTCGATGGCCCTGTTTCATTTCCTTGGCGATTGCTTTAAGGAAATGAAAATCAATTTAGGGCGAAACCTTGTTATTTTCCTTACGGTCTTCCCAGCGCTTATTTTGGGAATTTTGTATCCGCGAGCTCTTTTACAATTTTTGGATCTGAGTGGCGGGTATGGCGATACTATTTTGTCAGGGTTAATTCCTGTTGGACTTGTATGGGCAGGGCGCTATCATAAAAAACTCCAAAGTGTCTATACAGTACCGGGCAAAAAAGTTGCGCTTGTTGCAGCAGGATGTTTCTTTTTCTGTATCTTGCTGCTGCAGTTTATAAGCTTAAAATAATATGTTTACACCAATTGTTCAGACAGTATTTGCGTGCCTATTATGGGGTGCTATTTTTGCAGTTCCTCTTTTTTTAGACGATTTTAGTTACATAGATATTGTTCTAGGGCGATTTTTAGTTTTTGGTCTTCTCTCGTTAGCTGTATTATTTATTTATATTTACAAAAAAAAACAAATCCATTTTTTAAAGTATTGGAAAGAGGCTGCGATTTCAGCAGTAATTATGAATTTTATTCATTTTGCTGCACTAACGCTAGGCATTCGATTTACTTGCGCATCGTTGATTACATTAGTTATAGGAATAAGTCCAATTGCAATTATTGCTGTTGATGCGTGGATGAAACAAGATACTCGTCTTTTTTCAATTTTTATCTGGCCTTCGATCTCTATTTTTATAGGCCTTGGCGTAATGAATTTGGAAGCAATCCAAACCGAGATTGTTAATGTTTCTGCATGGGGTTATGTACAAGGCATTTTCTGGGGCCTCATAGCCCTTGCCACCTGGACATGGTATGTAGTCTATAACAGCCATTTTATGCAGTCTCATCCCGAGGTTAACAGCTACCAGTGGACAGCGCTCATTGGCGTTATGACGCTAGTTTTCACAGTGGTTGGCATTTGGGGAAGGTATCTTGTAATGGGCAGTGAGCACTTTGTACAGTTTCATTGGGATCTTGAAACGGGCAAGCTTTTTATTGGAGCGTCCCTATTTCTTGGTATTTTATGTTCGTGGGTAGCATTTGTTCTTTGGAACGCAGCAAGCAGCTCTATTTCACCAGCCCTTGCAGGACAGATGTCAATCTTGGAAACAATTTTTGGGTTACTATTTGTCTACACCATTGAAAGAACAATCCCTTCCGGTATGGAATTTTTTGGAATTGCCTTAATTTTAACAGGAATTTCATCAGCCCTTTACCACCATATGAACTATGTGAAATTAATTGAGTCTAAATAATAAGGAGATAATTTATGATGCCGTCACTTCCTGCACGTTTTCCAGGGCAAACTTTCTGCAATTTATTACTCACAAGAGCAACTCTCTTTGAACAGGCTATGCAGCTTTCACCGTTGCAACAACGGATGGATGTGCAGAGCCTAAATCCATATATAATGGCTTTAGAGCAAGGTTTACTCGAGGAGAAACAACGCAAAATAACTCTCGACTTCAGATTCAGCTCTCTTATGCATCGACTTCCAGGGAGCCAGGAGATGCAACTCCTCAAGAATCTCAATACACCAGAAGGACAGGAGTATAAGGACCTGATGCAACAGCGCGAAATGATACTACCCCGAATCAAGGCAATAGAAACCCAACTTACTAAGATATACGAAGCTAAAGCATCACGTAATGGAGAATTTAGAGAATTAATGCACAGAATTACTCAGTTCAAACAGTAGCAAGTCGGCCTAGCCTGACTTGTAAAGTCAGGCTACTATAGTGTACTCAAATCAGACAAGCATCCTAGACATTTTTTCACTCAGCGCTGCTGCATCCTCACTTAAAGTCGCTACTGGAGCGTCCTTGTTAAGAACTGCCATATCAATAACTTGCCAGCCTATGTTTGCGGTTTTTTCTACAAGAACTTTGAGAGCAGCTTTTACATCGCCCGCTCCTTCTTCTGCCTGATCTGCAAATATGAGCACATCAATGGGCCCTTCAGTTGTAGCCGGTACACAGCAGTGTTTGCCGTCTTTAAAGTTCCATAGCCAGGTAAGTACGCTTGCGTCATCAGCGTACACAACGTGATCTTTTGTGACGCTGTGCACCTCATCAGTTTTGCCAAGTCCTACAAATGTTTCTCCGTCAACACCATGGCGCAATACAATATCCCCCTTAATTGCATCTTTTCTCAAAGCACCCATCGGGGTCTCAGTTTGCATCGAAACACAGTTGTAAAAGTCAACTATAGTCGATATCTTGCCAAGATCAGCCTTCTTTTTACCCTGAGAAGCGGCTACGATATCTGCTTGAAGAGCCGCTCTTCTTAACAGGTTGTCAATGGTGGATTTTTTTTCTTCAGGCGCCTTGAATGTGGTAAAAACACGCTGCCAAGACTGACATACCGGTCTTTCAGAATAATTTGCGGCGGTTATCTTTTTGTCAATCAATCCACGAACTGTCTCCTGTTTAAGCTCACTTAAGTAATTTATAGGAGGACCTTTTGCTTTATTAGGATTTAGAACCTGACCGCGGACCCAAGCTACACTAACTTTAGCTTGCGGCCACTGATGTAATATTGAGTCTGCTATTCGTATTGTACAAGCATTTGAAGGTTGCATATTATATACCTTTGTTTTTTTATTTTTCGAAAAATGTTATCATTAACTGAATTGCTATAAACCACATAAAGAGCGCTGAAATTTTATTGATGGCAAACGTAATCACAGCGCTATGTTTCAGCTTTTTTAGGTAAAAGCCACATAAACTTAAAAGAATAAACCAGAGGATATCTGTGACAATGCACCCAATGGTAAATGCATGCTTTTCCGCCCCAATGTAGACTACAGAAATACCCCCGATAACTAAAAAGGTATCCATAATCGCATGTGGGTTAAGAAGAGAAAGAGACATAGTAAGCAAAATTTGCTTCCAGCGACTCATGCGATGCGATGCACTGTCAATGGTAGATACTGCAGCTTGCGTCCACATCCTGTAGCCCATAAAGACCAAAAAAACAATCCCTACAAGTGAGACTGCAGATCGTACTTTAGATATATGTAAAAACAGATCCATACCTATAACTGCAAGAAGGATAAGAAGTGCGTCGCACAGTGCCGAAACGGCTACGATGGGTAAAACAGCACGGTACTTAGTTTCTCCAATTGCTTGGTTAAAAATAAAGGTGTTTTGCGGCCCAAGCGGAATTACTAGGCTAAACGCAAGCATAATGCCTTGTATGAATGCCTGAACCATTTTTATCTCACTAATGCAATATCAAAACCCATACTGCTTCTAAACGCACCAAGAGTCCCTGCCTCCAGGGCTTTTTTAGGATCCTCAACCACAATTTGTGATACCTTGTGCCAGAGATGGGTATTCTTATCAGGCTGCAGTATACCATGTCCCGGCTGCAGAGTAGTTGTCAGAATTTTTGTAGTTTTGTCCTCATCAAAAATCTGACTCTCTCCGCCTAATACATTTCTTCTTTCCATTACAAGAGCAGATACAATGTAGTCATAGCCATCTTGATGAATGCCTTCAGGAGAGTTGCTCGTAACTCGCTCTGTAAATGTCTCTACAAGCACGTGGTGCACGGTGATGTCTAGAGCCGATATTTCAGGGTGATATCCACCTACCCTTCGTGCAAGACCTGTAAGCAACTGATGAAAAAGCGGCTGTTCCACATGCTGTTCGTCAATTTCAGTAAAAACTCTGGGCAAACTACGAATATCAAAGTAATTTTCCGCAATTTTAGCTTCGGTCTGAGAAAAGGATTTTGTGGGAATTCTTTTAAAATTCCAGTCATGGCCATTTTTGTGCATAGCAAATCGAGATACAGCTCTTCTTCTATAGGGCTTTATTTTGGCAAATTCTGTCTGCTTTTCTTCCAAAAGTTGTTCTAAATAGGGCTGCAAGGCGCCAAGCGAAAGCTCTCCCATGTAATAGGCATGAAGTTTTTCTGTAGTTTGGGGACCCTGTGTTTGAGCAGGAAGATGGTTCTGCAAAAGCATAATTTGCTCTTTTTTAGCATCATAATCATCGAGGGGTAACGAATAAAAAAGAGGCTGGAATGTTTGTAAAAACAGAGGCAAATTAATGTTAAAATCAGCAACGGAGAACACCTGAATAGGCGTTGTAGCAGTCACGATACTCATTCGAGCCTCCTTGGGGTTGAAGAGTAAGCAAACTGGCGTGAATGTTATGCCTGTGCTGATCTTTTATGCAATCAAAATATAGAGAAAAAGTCACGCCTGTCCATTCTGCTTTTTAGTTTAGCTTAACAACGGCAGCTGCAGGCAAAAACGGGTGCCTTTGGGGTGAAGGGGCTCTTCGGTAAGGCTGCCTTTGTGGGCTGTTGCAATGAGGCGGGCGACGGCCAGGCCCCACGCCTCTTTTCCGGTGGATATGCCTTCGTGTTCTACCTTGATAGTGATGCTGTTTTCCTCGAAATTTGATGATACTCGAATTGCTGTTTTGGGTGGGGCTGAGTCAGCTGATGCTGCTAAGAGGTTGCCAAGCAAGAGCTCTATTTGGACCTGGTCGATGGTAATTTTCGGAAGGGTTTCGCCAATCGTTAATTCAAAGTGGTGCTCCTTATAGTACGCTTGCATGGTTTCGACGCCATTTTTTAGCATCTCATTCATGTCAGAGAGTTCCAGGTGCTGTTTTAAGATGCGCTCGCCGCGGATCGCTTGCGGCACTACCGTTTGTCCGGTAAAAGACTTTAACATCTGGCTGTAGATGCGCTCTACTTGGTCTATCAGCTCTTGCTGGCGCTCCGATTCCTCAATAAATCTACGTTCCAGATAGTAGGCAAGCTGCTGGCTTGTGGTGTAGAGAAAGTTTTTTTCTTGATGCGTAAGCAGTTCGCGTTTTTCTGGGCGGTAGGACATGACACCGATAGTTGCTTGATAGCCCTTTAAAGGAATGTAAAGACAAGCCGCGGCCGCAAGCGTATCTGTCGACCAGCCCGCCTCTTTGTCATTTTCAAAAACCCACGTTGCAGTTGCCCTCTCTTTAGTATCTAAACCCTCGGGAAAGTTCAAGCCATTATCCGGGCGCAGAATATAAAAATCGATCTTGGCGTGCATAACCTCTTCAAGCTGCTCTCTTACAGCATGGACAATGGCACCGGAAGCCGGAGAGCTTGAAATAAGGCGAACGATTTCATAAAGAGCTTGCGAGGTCTCCTCTCTTCTTAAAAGCATAGATCTTTGCTTTCTTGCTTTGTCAGTTAACAAGCCCGTTACCGAAGCTGTAATGACGTAGAGAGAGAGTAAAAGCGCATCTTCATTGGAGCTGATGATAAACGAACCTATTGGCGGAATAAAAAAGTAGTCCCACATAAGGCCTGAAAGAAGCGCACCAAAAAATACCGGACCCTTACCATAAAAAAGACTTAAGAGAGCAATGCCAATAAGGTAGAGAAACCCAACCACCCTGTAGCCAACATAGGGTTCAAGAAACATATTTACAAAAGTTAACGCTAAAATTGCGCAAAATATTGCAAAGTAGGGCACTCCCAGGGCAAATTCTACAGGCTTTTTTTGACGCGGGGCTTTAGCTACCTGCATCTGTCGTACAATATGAATGTCGACGTCCTTGCACTCTTGCGCTAGGCGATCTACAAGTGGCGCACGGCGCCACCAGCGAGCCTTCTCCGGTGATCTTCCCACAATAATTTGCGATACCTGCTTTTGCCGAGCAACGCGCTCGATAGCATCGGCAACATCCTCATCTTGCATCGTATAGACATCAGCGCCAAGATCGCGGGCAAGCTGCAAGTTTTTTGCCAGCATCTGGCTCTCCTGGGCAGCTAGGGGCATGCCAGTATCAACATGAAGGGCGATCCAGGGCGCATTAAGAGTGAAGGCAAGCCGCCTTGTCGTACGTATAAGCTTTTGGGAGTGGGGGCTATGGCTTACTGCAACCATAAGTCGTTCGCGAGGCTTCCATGTCTCTACACGTTCTACAGTAGAGACCATGCCGCGAAGGTCGTGATCTACCTTTTCAGCCGCAAAGCGAAGAGCCAGCTCTCGAAGCGCCGTAAGCCGATCTTCCTTAAAAAAATGCTCTCTGGCAACATCAGCCTGATCGCCCAGGTAGACTTTACCCTCTTTTAAGCGCTGCAGCAGCTCTTCGGGGGTCAAGTCTATCATCTCAATGTATGCCGCATGCTCGAGGACGCTGTCGGGAACCGTTTCGCGAATTGGTATTCCGGTAATTGTCTCAACAACATCTTTTAACGAATCCAGATGCTGTACGTTGACCGTTGTTGCAACATCTATCCCATTATCTAAAATTTCAACGACATCTTGCCAGCGCTTTGGATGGCGCGATCCCGGGATATTGCTGTGGGCAAGTTCATCTACTAAAACAAGGTCCGGCTTGATCTCAAGTATCTTTTCAAGGTCTAGCTCATCAAATGTTGTGTCCCTATATTTGATTCTCTTTGGAGGAATAACGGCTAAACCCTGCAGGAGCTCTTCAGTCTCCTTTCGTCCATGGGTACTTACAATACCCACCATCACTTTTTTGCCCTCTTTGACCTCATTGTGGGCATCATCGAGCATAGCATAGGTCTTTCCAACGCCTGCAGCCATGCCTAAAAAGACCTTGAGACGCCCTTTTTTTACTTGGGCCTCTTCAGAGGTTACCGCCTTCAATAGTTCATCGGGATTTGGTCGCTCTTCGTCTTCAATCATTTGATCCTATCCAGGGCAAGATTCATCTCAAGCACATTGCAGCATTGAGGGCCAAACGTGGAATGAACGGTATATTTTTTAATTAACGCATTCACGACCAGAGGGTCTATGTTTCGAGCTTTGGCTATTCTCTCAGCCTGAAAATAGGCAGTTTTTGGACTTATGTGAGGGTCAAGCCCGCTTCCACTTGCATACAAAAGCTCTGCAGGCACATCCTCTTCTTTAAAACGGGCCTTTCTTTCAGCCACAGCTTTTTTAAGTTGGGGGCTTATGGGGCCAAGGTTCGAGCCGCCCGAAGAGAGGCCATTATAATCATTGGCAGAAGGCCTTGGCCAAAAGTAGCGATCGCTTACAAATTTTTGGGCAATAAGCTTGGAGCCTACTTTGCCAATCATACTTCCTTCTGCTTTATCTTGCATGGTCGTTTGGGCGATGATGTAGACAGTAAATGGATAGACTATCCCCGTAATAAAGGTCAGCCACAAAAACATCCTCAGGCATTTCATAAAAGGCCTCCAATTATCATATCGATAAGTTTAATGCCAATAAAGGGAGCAAATATTCCGCCTACGCCATACACTAGAATATTTTTTCTTAATAAAACATGGGCCGAGCCTGCCTCGTAGCGCACTCCACGAAGTGCCAGCGGAATAAGCGCGATGATGATAAGCGCATTAAATATCACTGCCGACAATATCGCGCTAAAGGGCGAGTGAAGCCCCATCACGTTAAGGGCGGCAAGCGGTCCGCCATAAAGGCCCGAAAACATCGCGGGTATGATGGCAAAGTATTTTGCCACGTCGTTTGCAATACTAAAGGTGGTAAGCGCACCCCGAGTCATAAGAAGCTGCTTTCCTACGTAGACAATATCTAAAAGCTTGGTAGGGTTTGAATCCAGGTCCACCATGTTTCCTGCCTCTCTAGAGGCTTGCGTACCCGTATTCATAGCAACGCCAACGTCAGCTTGCGCAAGAGCCGGGGCATCATTTGTCCCATCGCCGGTCATTGCAACAAGATGGCCTGCTGCCTGCTCTTTTTTTATAAGAGCAAGTTTAATTTCAGGAGTTGCCTCTGCTACATAGTCATCAACGCCCGCTTCTGCAGCAATAGCTGCAGCTGTGAGCGGGTTATCGCCTGTAATCATCACTGTTCGTATGCCCATCTTGCGCATCTTGCTAAAGCGGTCGCGAATGCCCCCTTTCACAATATCTTTTAGGTATATAACGCCAAGTACTTTTGGCCCATCGCTTACAAGAAGAGGGGTGCCTCCGGCTTGCGATATGTGCTGCACTACACCATCCAGTACATCAGGGTAGGTTCCCCCAAGCGCTTCAATATGACCCTTAATAGCATCTACCGCCCCTTTTCGGATGATTCTATCAGAATCAACACCGCTCAGGCGCGTCTTTGCGGAAAATGGGATAAAGGTTGCCTTTTGTGGTGATAGAGCTTCTGCTCTAAGGCCAAACTTTGTCTTTGCAAGCACGACAATAGAGCGCCCTTCCGGCGTCTCGTCAGCTATCGATGCAAGCTGAGCGGCCTCTGCCAGCTCATTTTCAGTTACACCCTCGACAGGGTGAAAGCTTGCTGCCTGCCTATTGCCCATAGTGATAGTGCCTGTTTTATCCAAAAGCAGCAGGTCGATATCGCCTGCAGCTTCTACTGAACGGCCGCTTTTTGCTATAACATTGCAGCGAATGAGGCGATCCATCCCCGCAATGCCCACTGCCGCCAACAGTGCGCTTATCGTTGTTGGAATCAAGCATACAAGAAGGGCGATGAGTACGGGTATTGTTACCAGATGGGATAGATCCTCTTTTGCCTGCTCTCCACTATAATCTGAAAAAAGTTTAAGCGATGCACAGGTAAGCACAAAGATAATTGTTAACCCTGACAGCACAATGTGAAGGGCGATTTCATTTGGCGTTCTTTGCCTTTTTGCCCCTTCGATAAGGGCTATCATGCGATCTAAAAAGCTGTGGCCCTTCTCACTTGTCACCTGAATAGTGATCTGATCACTTACTACGCGAGTTCCGGCAGTTACTGCGCTTCTATCGCCGCCTGCTTCTCGAATAACAGGCGCCGATTCACCCGTTATTGCCGACTCATCAACTGTCGCAATACCCTCAATAACATCGCCATCGGCAGGGATGAGATCGTTTGCTCGGCAAATAACATGATCTCCCTTTTGAAGCTCAGTTGCCGACACCTTTACTTCTTTACCCTCTTCAAGTTTTATGCAGGTAGTAGCACCTTGAGTTTTCCTGAGGCTTGCAGCTTGCGCCTTGCCTCTACTTTCTGCAATACTTTGAGAAAAGTTGGCAAAAAGCACTGTAAACCATAGCCAAAGTGCAATTTGTATATTAAAATGCGATGGATCCTGTTGAAAAAACAGATAAATTGTTGTGCCTAGAGCACCAAGATAGGTTACAAACATAACAGGATTTTTTACCTGGACGCGCGGCGAGAGCATAATAAAGCTCTCTTTAATAGAATAGACTGCTTGCTCCCATGAAATCATAGCGATACACCTCGTAACATCAAAAACTGTTCCACAATAGGTCCTAAACAGAGCGCCGGAAAAAAGGTAAGCGCACCAACAATTAAAATCACACCTAAAAGCAGCATTGCAAAAAGAGTATTTTCTGTT
This sequence comes from uncultured Chlamydiales bacterium, assembly GCA_963826935.1. Classification (GTDB taxonomy): domain Bacteria; phylum Chlamydiota; class Chlamydiia; order Chlamydiales; family FEN-1388; genus SZAS-7. The sequence goes on from CAWGYH010000003.1 coordinate 194,030, forward strand.
GAAAAAGTGCCTGACGTTGTTGCCATCACCCTCTTTTTAGCAAAAAGTCCGGCAAGGGCAAGACTTGGAATGAGAATTGCAGATCGGGCGAGCAGCATTACAAATCCCAGCATCAAATTATAAAAAGTTGTGTTAGCATTAAGTCCTGCAAAGGCACTTCCGTTATTTCCTGAACATGATGTAAAGGCATATAACATCTCAGTAAGGCCATGCGGGCCGCTATTGCCCAGGCTTGCAACCGCCTGAGGGACCATGAAAGCAATACTTGAGCCAATAAGAATAAGCGCACCCGGCGCAAGAACCGATATAATCATCCACTGCACTTCGCGCTTTTCTATTTTTTTACCCATATATTCCGGTGTTCTTCCCACCATAAGGCCCGATAAAAAGACTGAAAGCAGTACAAACATCAGCATAGCAGCAAGGCCAACGCCAACGCCGCCAAAGACAAGCTCGCCAAGCATAATGTTAAAGAGGGATACCCCGCCTGCAAGGGGCGACAGGCTCGAGAGCATGGCATTTACTGAACCGTTGGCTGTAACGGTAGTTGAGACTGACCAGAGGAGGCTATACATGTTGCCAAATCGCGTCTCCTTGCCCTCGCAGTTGGGCATATCTTGCTGTTCGGAATAGAGCGATACGATAAGGCCGCCAAGCCAAAGAAGCCCCATCACTATAAAGAGCAGCCACGCATGGCGCTTTTTATTGACCATAAGGCCATACATGTAGACAGATGCTGCAGGGATAAGCAGAAGAGCTAGGGTCTCTAAAAAGTTTGAAAAGCCGGTTGGGTTTTCAAAGGGATGGGCGCTATTTGCATTAAAAAAGCCCCCTCCATTTGTTCCAAGCATCTTTATGGCCTCTTGAGAGGCTACAGGCCCTAATGGAATGGTCTGTTTTGCACCCTCTAGCGTCGTCACTTCAATATAGGCAGATATGCTCTGGCATACTCCCTGGCCTACTAATACGACAGCAAAGACAAGTGCAAGCGGCAAAAGCAGGTAAAGAACTGAGCGAACAAGGTCTTGCCAAAAGTTTCCAAGCCGCGGGCCGGTAATTCCGCGAATAAAGGCAACAAGTGCACAAAGCCCTGTTGCAGCACTGAAAAAGTTTTGCACCGCAAGCCCTGCCATCTGCGTACAGTAGCTCATCACAGCCTCGCACGTATAGGACTGCCAGTTTGTATTGGTAATAAAGCTTACGGCTGTGTTGAAGGAAAGAGCGCTATCCAACCCCGGAAAATGCTGCGGGTTAAGGGGCAGATAGCCCTGCAGAAGCTGCATGGCAAATAAAAACAGAAATCCTAAGAGGTTAAAGCATAAAAGAGCCTTCAGATACTCTTTCCAGCTCATCTCCTCATTCGGATCGATACCGCAAAGCTTGTAGCTTACCTTTTCACACGATGCAAGAAATGTAAGCTTTCCCTGAAAGAGATTTGCCATATAGCGACCAAGAAAGGGTACAGCGATAAGAAGTAGAGCGATAAAAAAGAGTACTTGAGCACAATTTGTCGGTGTCATTATGATGGCCCTCTAAAAATTTTCAGGATAGATCAATGTGTAGACGAGGTAGCCGAGCACCAAGACACACGCTATTCCTGCAACTAAAAATTCAAAATGCATAAGGAGTCCACAATGTTACGCTTTTTCGCACCCTATGTAACCGCTGCGTTTTTGTCAATGACACTGCTTGCATGGGCACAGCCGACATCAGCATTTTGGACAAACTGCATAACAGATGTTGAACCAACAGAAAGAGCCTTTATCGCCACGTACAACTACTTTAGCGTAGGAAATCGTGCAAAAAATGGCTCCTCATTTGCTCCTGATGTTGGCCTTACCTATGGTCTCTTTACATGGAATAACATAAGCTCCGAAATTGGCATAGACTATATGGGCGGCATCAAGCGTCCATGCCTCTTTAATGTCAAACTGGGAATAGAGGAAGGCAAACTTTTTGACTCTGCCCCCGCCTTTAGCGTTGGCGTTTTTGATGTTGGCACATCGCATAAAACTAACCTGTGCGTCCTTGACGCCATCATCGGCCAGAGCCTTCCTGGCGATTTTGGCAAGGCCTATTTAGGCCTCTACCACGGCAAAAGAGCTCTTGGCAAGCATAGATCCGGCTGGATGGCAGCCTACACCAAAAGCTTTTACAAGGCAAAAGAGGCCGATGGCACAGATTATGATAAGTGGGAGTTTCTTGCAGACTACTCATCAGGTAAAAACCTCAACGGCGGCGGCGGCTTCGCACTCTCCTACTACTTTACCTCAAAAATCTACCTGGAAAGCGGCCCTGTCTGGTTTAGAGACACCAAAGCAAACGGCCGCTGGAAATGGTCCGTACAGATCTACGCTGATTTTTAACCTATCGGGGTGGCGGGATTCGAACCCACGACCTCTTCGTCCCGAACGAAGCGCGCTAGCCAAACTGCGCTACACCCCGAAAACCTCTTAGTTCATGCTATACACCTTTGAAGCATATCCGTACAGAACCGTACAGAATGACTCTATCCTGCACAATTATCAGTTCCGAAGAGGCTGTGAAAATGCCACGCCCGAAGGGTGTGGTGGCGATTAGCCCAGATCACCGACCTCGAGGGAGGTGCTCTGGGGCCCTAATGTTTATAAAAAATGCACGCCCGAAGGGTGTGCTGGAATCGATTGCCTTTCCAGCACACCCTTCGGAGGCTGTGAAAAAATGTAGCTTCGAGCGCAGCTCTTTGGAGTGCGACAATTTTTTGTCGCTTTCATTTTCGACCACGCACCTTTGCTTCCTTATCGCTTAAGGCGTACAAAACAGATCTACAAGAATCGATAGAGGTGCTTTGTGAACCTTAAGCGATCTTGTGATTAACGTGTGTGCAGAAGCAAAAGCGGCGAAGAATCGCCGCACTCCAAAGACCTGCGGCCGAAGAAAACGTATTTTTTCACAGCCTCTCGGGCGTGCATTTTTATTATTCCTAGATTCCCAGGACGCCTGCGGCGGCCTGGGCTAATCGCCACCACACCCTTCGGGTGTGGCATTTTTCACAGCCTCTCAGGAACTGATATTTGTCACGAAAGAAACATTGCCCTTTCCCTATTTTATCCTGCCCGATCCTGCCTATCCTGTTATTTTTTTCTAATTGTCTCAGCGTTCTACGACGCGGGAGCGGCCGCGATCGGAGACCATAACATAGACCTTCTGGCCTACATGAAGGCGCGGTTTTACTGCCTGTACAACGGTCTTAAGCTCGCCGTTGTCAAGCTGCACGATATACTGCATGGCCTTATCTTTCTTTAACTCATTTTCAAAAGCAGCGCCGCCTGTTGCACCTGCAATGCCGCCTGCAACTGTTGCAACAACAGCACCATCGCCGCGTCCAATAGTTGAGCCTAAAAGGGCACCGGCAAGGCCGCCGCCAAGCAGGCCTGTCGTGTTATCCTGCAAGCCTTCGCCATTTTTTACGGTTACTTCTTGCATATTCGTGATAACGCCGGGATAGGTTGTTGTGGCCTCTCCAAAGTTTTGTGTGTCGTATACATCTGATGATGTTTCACGATTGCAGCTGCTATATAGTGATATACTTAAAAGAACTAATGCTATTTTTTTCATAAGTCACCTCTTTTCCCTTGCTATATAAATACTTAAAATTTTATACAACAAGAAAAATGAGGTGTATATGGAAGAAAGACCATTGCTAGAACTTTTTAGACGGTATAAGAACCTTTTTGTAATAGAGGGGATTCTCTTTACCCTGCTTGGCATATTTGCTATCTCGCTGCCACAGGTATTTTCGCTCACGCTTGACTACTTTATTGGCTGGGTCTTTATTTTTTCGGCAATAGCTATAGCAATTCGTTCCTTTCAAGCAACTGAAATGCCCGATAGAACAGCCGCCATCGTCAGTACCCTTTTATACCTTGTATTAGGAGTGCTGCTTTTAGTCTATCCGATGACAGGCATACTGACGCTAACGCTTCTTTTGGCCCTCTATTTTTTGCTGGACGGCATCATCAAAATATATAGCTCTTTGCAGATTAAGCCTATAAGCAACTGGGGCTGGATTTTAACGAGCGGAATACTCTCTCTTATCCTCTCAGGCCTAATCATTGGCTACTGGCCGCAAGAGGCCTCCTGGATGCTTGGGATGCTGGTGGGCATAAACCTGCTTGTAACAGGCATTATTACCCTCACCTTTATCTACAACCTTAACGAATAGAGGTATAGCCCTTCTCGACACCTTCGGGAGATAGTACTACTTGCCACAGCTGAAGCTCGCGCGACCGAAACCCGCCGGCACAAGAGAGCAGGTAGTACTTCCACATACGGTAAAAGCGATCGCCATATTTTTCTTGAAGCTGCGGCCAGGCCCGGTCAAAGCTCTCAAACCATGCCATCAGGGTTTTGTCGTAGTAGGCGCCAAAGTTGTGCCAGTCTTCCATCACAAAGACATTTTCGATCGACTCGCCGATCTGTGCAATCGACGGGAGGTTTCCATTAGGGAAGATATACTTATGAATCCACGGATCTGTTACAAGCGATGAATCGTTTCGACCGATAGTATGGAGCAGGAAAAGGCCATCGGACTTTAACGACCTCCTTGCAACGGCCATATATTCATCAAAATTCTTTTTTCCAACATGCTCAAACATACCTATGGAGATGATTCTATCAAACTGGCCATTTAGGTCGCGGTAGTCTTGCACCAAAATTTCCACAGGAAGCCCCTGGCAGAGCTTTCGGCCAAATTCAGCCTGGTTTTCAGAAAGGGTTACACCAACGCACGAGACGTTGTAATGCTCTGCAGCATATCGTACAAATCCGCCCCAGCCGCAGCCGATGTCAAGCACCCTCATGCCAGGTTGCAGGTTCATTTTCTTGCAGATAAGCTCAAATTTTGCCTCTTGCGCTTGGGCTACGTTGCCAGCATCTTTCCAGTAGCCGCAGCTATAGACCATGAGGGGGTCTAGCATCTCTTTATAGAGGTCGTTTCCAAGCTGGTAGTGCTCTTCAATTACCTTTTTAGCACCTATTTTATCTTGAAGGTTGGTAAGAGAGGCCTTAAGATAGGTCCAGCGCATACTCCAGGTGGGTGCTACCCGCTCGTCAAGGTGTGCTCGAAGGAGGTGGTCGATAAACTGATCGACGTGGGCAGAGTCCCACCAGCCATCCATATAGGCCTCTCCAAGGGCCAAAGAGCCCCCTGTAAGCACTCTGTTATAAAAATCATCGTTATGTACCTGTATATCCCAGGGTCTACTGCCTCCAACCTGAATATCAGCGAGGGCAAAAAGCTCTTTTATCTCTTTTTTGGCATATGTGGGAGCAGAGAAAAAAAAGGCTACGACCGCTACAACGGCCACAAGACTTATGTAAATAACTTTACGCATAGGGTGATCTCTTGCAATTTTTTCACAGGATGATACAGAAAAACCCAATTTTAATCATTGACTTTATTTCTATATAAGATATATAATTAATCTTTAAAAGGTGTGTACTCTATGCTACGGATTATCTTTTTGTTCTGTTTGCTTACATTTCCCCTCTATAGCTACGAGGTGAGAACCCTCCCCCCTGCTGTCGATAAATCCCAAGAAAGGGTGCACTATCACTCGCTTGCGGGCCGCTTTGCCAACACGCTTAGGAACCATCCCCCTGTTACAGACTGCCAGGTGCATGTCTATTTAAAAGAATTTAACGATTTAGAAGATCATTTAGAAATTTCCATCGAAATAGATAGGCCATCACTTATTACCCACCTAAGTCGGGAACGCAACACAACCTTTATCACCCAAAGAGACCAAGATCGTTATTTAGAAAGCTTCGCACTTAATATTAAAAAGTCGGCGCATGAAGTCTTTTCGGAGATCAAGATTGAGGCCATTAAAATTAATTTAAACATAATAGAATGAGGTAATATATGATAGAGAAAATTTCAAGCTGCTGCAGACAGGCAGCGCAGGGTATCGCGAATGGTGCGAACACTCTCAAAACAAAGTGCGAGCTTTTTGGAAGAAAAGTTTCAGATCTTACAAAGGACGTCTGGCAAAAAAATCGCCAATCGCTTCCCTACACAGCCGCTCTTGCCCCCTTTGCCTTAGTAGGCGTTGGCGTGCTTGCTGCAACTGCTTCCCTTGTTGCCACACGCCTGTTAGAAGATAGGCTCGGCCAAGAAAGGTCGAAGCATATCTACCAAGGCATTCGCAATTTCTGCGCATTTGGCGCCGGCCTTGAAATGGTACGATCTGCCATCACCTTAAACCCCGTCTTCCTCATAAAACTCCCCTTCTACTTCCTCCTCGGCTCTATTGCAAACGAACTCTCCAAGCCAGCAGCGCAAAGAGTATTATAATTATCTTAGGATAATATACCCCGCCATCTAAAGCGGGGTATTTTTTTTATTTACTGAGAATTATGAAAGGTTTAGCCTCGGCTCCATAACCAAAAATACAAAAGGAGTCCATTATGGCTGCACCAGTATCAGTAGTAATAAGTTCTTTTTTAGATGGCCACGCCGCTAATATTTCCCATGTAGCTAACGCTCTGAGAGAGAGTGTCGATTCAGCGACTTTAATAGAGAGTTTAATCATAGAACTTGAGCGAAAGGGGTCCAATAAACGTTCTGACCACGAAAATGACCTTTTAGAAAAATTAGACCTCATGAGAACGCAAAATGAGACACAGTTTCCCCTTGATACATGCGATGTGGTTTCATCGCTCATGACCTCGATACCAAGAGCTCTTACCGAAGAAGATTTTAAAGTGATAAAGGCTTTGCGCCCTGAAGAGACTAACCCGCTTGCTATTACAGTAGATTCATGGAATACCCCCTTTCTCAGTTCTCTAGAAGCTTGCCAGAAAGTATTCGGCTTTGTTGGCTCATTAACTATTTCCTATCGAAGTTTTGCTCAAGAAGAGTTAACAGCAATTATAGACCGCTGCTCAGACGAACATTGTGACTCGCAGATGACCACTCTTAATGTTGCTCACTGCACCAACTTTAACGACTCTTTAATACAGGATACGCACTTTCCAAAAAGCCTTACCAAGCTAGATCTTCGCGGCACTCCTATTACAGCTAAAGGACTGCAACAACTTCTGGACGAATGCCCAAAGCTCGAATCAGTTGATGTGCGCGAATGCAAATCAATCTCATCTGATAAGCTGATGTTATTACGATTCCCCCCCTCACTTATAGACTTCTACTGGACACCCTTTGCTACAGATGAACTACAACCAGATGAAGCTAATTGGAGCACCGAAGCCTTCACTATGGCGGTTTCTGCTCGCTTTGATTGTTTAGGGAAATTTGATACTGAAGCAACAAGATGGCTTGATTGCGCTCTTCGCAAGAAGCCCGCTTTCCTGCCCGCACTGATACTGCAGTCTGAAAGCTCAAGGATGACACAAGAAGCCTCTACTGCTGAATACCAGCTTGATAAGTACCTAAAACTCTATCCCACACATCCTCGATTACTGGCTGCAAAAGCTCGCTGCTTAATCGATAAAGGCGCAAACAATGATGAAGCATTTATGCTGGCTCAATGTGCCTACAAAGCAGCATCATGGGATGATTTTGTGCTGGTTACCTATGCCGAAATTGCCGAGCGAATGGCCAATCCAACAAGAGCAATGATTCTTCGTGATAGAGCAGCCGAGATTAATAAATCGGTTAAATACATTCTTGGAGAAGGCCCAGAAAGAAAAAAAGCCAAGCAAGATTCAGAAGAAACGACAGAGGGACAAAAAGAACCTACTAATCTATTCTTATGGAATAACGTATTGGGACATAGACACTATCGAAGCATTATGCTTTCAAGATGTGAAGCAGCCCACGCTAAAGAGCCTGGCAACCCACATATCCTTTCTAGACTTGGAGCAGTGCTGCTTTCAATAGACCCAATACTTGGAAAGGAGTGTCTCCAACAGGCCAAAGCTGATCAGAAAGAGCGCGTATTCAGGCTCCAGTCTCTCGCACATTGCTATGCAGGGGACAACCCGGAATATGCTGAGCAAAAATTGCAAAAGGCATTAAAGATAGAGCCAAAAGATATCGCGACAAACATTGCTGTTGCTAAACTTATTTTACATCCACGGCACAAAGCGGTTGATCTGCCTTATGAAACAGCACTACCCTACGTTGATACGGCCTTACGTGAAGATGCGAAAAATATAGAAGCACTCATCCTCAAAGCAAAACTTGCCTGTGCTAAGAATGAATTTGATCATGCAACTGCTATAGTTGAATCTGTACGCAACCAAGAACTTGACTATCAATGCCAGCAAGATCTTATTGCCTTACTCATTGAATACCCAGCCCTCTTGCCTGAGAAAAGAGGCCTCCTCCTTTCAATCCTTCTTCACCAATAAGCCTACCAAGACCACAACCGTTTGGTTGTGGTCTTTTTTTTCTCATTTTTTTTCTTGCATTCACAAATTTTCGTTGAGAAATATACTCCTTTATGTTTCTTTATACAAAGCACGGGTGCAGATGCCATATTGCATTTTTGATACCCTTGTCCCTCTAAACTTAACACGGAGAAGATGCCTATGAAGATGTCACTATTTCCAAAAATATTGGCACTTGCTTTGTCGACTCAAGTTTTACTTGCCGACAGCCCAGCGCAAAATAAAAAGAAAGCGCCGGTAACCCAAAAGAAAACAAACCAACCTAAAAAAGAAACTGCGCAACTAACCCCTGACAACCAAATTTGGACTGACTACATTCCAGAATTTGTGGCAGAGACTCTTGCAACAAATGCTCTGATTGGACCTCGCGGCCCAACAGGTCCGACAGGCCCGATGGGACCTGATGGAGCAACAGGCCCGCAAGGCGTTCAAGGTGTTCAAGGTCCCACGGGCGACCAAGGCCCTCAGGGCAATGATGGCGCGCAAGGCCAAGCAGGCCCACGCGGCCAGATGGGTCCGCAAGGCCCGCAAGGTGACATAGGCCCAACAGGCGCTCAAGGCGATCAAGGTGATCAAGGCGTACAAGGCCCAATCGGCCCAACAGGTGCCCAAGGTGATATTGGCCCGCAAGGCCCAATCGGACCAACAGGCGCTCAAGGTGATCAAGGTCTGCAAGGCGACACAGGTCCTCAAGGTCCTCAAGGCGATCTAGGTCCTCAAGGCGCGCAAGGCGATACTGGTCCGCAAGGTCCAGTTGGCGCAACAGGTGCTCAAGGTGACATCGGTCCTCAAGGCGATCTAGGCCCGCAAGGTCCTCAAGGCGATGCAGGCCCGCAAGGCCCAGTCGGCCCAACAGGTGCTCAAGGTGACACAGGTCCTCAAGGTCAGGTAGGTGATACAGGCCCACAAGGCCCGCAGGGTGATGTAGGTCCGCAAGGCTTAGTCGGCCCGGCAGGTGCCCAAGGCGATATTGGTCCGCAAGGCCCGCAAGGCGAGGCAGGCCCAGCCGGAGCAACAGGCGCTCAAGGTGATACAGGCCCTCAAGGTCCTCAAGGTGATGTTGGCCCGCAAGGCCCACAGGGCAATGAAGGTCCGCAAGGTGCAGTCGGCCCAACAGGTGCCCAAGGCGACACTGGTCTTCAAGGCCCAGTTGGCGCAACTGGTGCTCAAGGCGACACTGGTGCTCAAGGCGCAGTTGGCGCAACAGGAGCCCAGGGTGATGTAGGTCCGCAAGGTCCAGTCGGCCCAACAGGCGCACAAGGCGACACTGGTGCTCAAGGTGCAGTTGGCGCAACAGGCGCTCAGGGTGATGTAGGTCCGCAAGGCCCAACAGGCGCTCAAGGCGACACAGGTCTTCAAGGCCCAGTTGGCGCAACAGGTGCTCAGGGTGATGCAGGTCTGCAAGGTCCAGTCGGCCCAACAGGTGCTAACGGCACTAACGCTCCGTTCAACTACGGCTCTTTCTACTCTGTAGGAATTGCGACGGTAGAACCTGCAGCTGCAATTGCCTTCACTTCTACACAAAACCTTACAGGCTCAGCCTTTAGCTATGCTGATGGGCAAGTCACGTTCAACACGAGCGGCGACTACCTCATAACATGGGGAGCATCCTTCCAGGAAAGCGGAGCCCTTTTTGCATTGCAGCAAAACGGCAACGTTGTAGCTGGAACCGGACTTGCTGTAGGCGATGCTGTAGGCACAGTCTCAGGCATGAGCCACCAGATGACAAGCGGCACTGCGATAATCACCGCAGCCGAAGGCGACGTACTATATGTCATTAACAATGATCAAATAGTACTCACGCTCGACGGTAACGGCGATTCTAACACATCCGCCTACCTCATCATCCGCCAGCTTCAGTAAGAAGCTTCTTTTGTCCCCCAAAGACTCAAGGCCCATAAAGCCTTGAGTCTTTTTTTTCGCCAAAAAATCACAACGTGCCCTATCATACTAAAATCTACAGTTGGAGGCATGCTTTGGCACAATCTCTAAGTGATATTATTTTACATATTGTCTTTAGCACGAAAGACCGTGAACCTTTGATCCACCATCACCTGGAAGAAGAACTCTATAAATATATTTGTGGAGTGTGTCGCAACCTTGAATGTCCAGTGATCAAAATCAACGGGGTAGAAGATCACATCCACATTCTTCTACACCTCGATAAATCGATGGCAACAAGTAAACTTATTTCTGAAATTAAATCCAATTCTTCTCGCTGGGTTAAAACGAAAGGGAATCAATACAAAAAATTCGCATGGCAGGCAGGTTATGGCGCATTTTCAGTATCGAGACCAAATCTTCATCAAGTAGTGAAGTACATTGACGCGCAAAAAAAGCACCATAAAAAAATTTCCTTCAAAGAAGAGTTCATTGCCATGCTGCAACGAGCCCAAATCCCTTATGATGAAAAAAACTTGTGGCTTTAATTCCACCCAAGGCCTGCAAGGCCGCCATCCCATAGCCCAGGCCGCAAGGCCTGGGAATCAGTATAAATACCGCCCAGAGTTCTGTAACGACTATGAAAATAGACTCAAAAGGCCTGTAAGGCCGAAATATCATAGCCCAGGCCGCAAGGCCTGGGAGAAGTGTCAAAACACACCCAGAGTCCTGTAAGGACGGCATTTTTTTGATCCAGAATGCTAATATGCCGTCCTTACAGGACTCTGGATCGTATTCATACGGATTCCCAGGCCTTGCGGCCTGGGCTATGGGATGGCGGCCTTGCAGGCCTTTTGGGCCATTATTCATATAATGGTTGGTTAAGGAATGCATGCTTTATCAAGGACATGAGCGAATCTTGATCTTGTCTTTCAGGACCAAAAGGACATAAGGGACTTAAAGGACCAAAAGGACTTAAAAGCCAATCGCCCTTTATGTCCCTTATGTCCTTTATGTCCTTTTGGTCCTTTAGCTGCGGCTTTACGCTTATTCGTAATTAAGGGGTGGGGTGGCAACAAGAGTTTCAATTTGAGGGATGTCGATGATGTTGCCTGTGATGACTGTGACGTTGTCTGTGCTATTGAGGGTGTCTAGGGCGTGGTCGGTGATTAGTTGGGCAAGGTTCGGGCTGTCCCATTCAGGTTTTAGGACCTCTTCGATAAATTGGCGCTCCAAATCATTATTCACGAGGCCATCCCATAGGCCGTCGCAGGCAAAGACTAGGCGGTCGCCGGGCTCTACCTGGAACATACTTACCTCGGGTTTGCAGCTTATCACCTCGTTGCCATGTTCGCGCACCTGCAAATCGCCAAGAGATCTTGATAGATTTATGCGTACAGTGCCGCCCACGGGTGGATAGTACTGCATTTTTCCCGTAGTCTTTTGCCAAATTTCAGAAATCTTTGCGATCACAGCTTCAAAACGGCGCTCTAGCCAATCGGTATAGAGCTGCGGGTCGCCTAAAGCTTTGATTTGCTCACCGACTCTTGGAAACTTTAGCAACGGCTCATAAATCTCTTTTTTGTTCATTGCATCAAGGGCTCGCTGGCGATCCTTTGGGCTGCTCAAGTTTCTGACTAGCGATACAGGGATCGCGTGAATTTGCTCGCCCTCTTTACGGTATACCCTCAGCTCGGAATCCCCTAGCGTCATCGCATAAACGATGTTTGTTGCATTGTCAAAGTAGGCAACAAGAGCAGTAGTTCCGCCCCTGCGATCGGTGATTTGTTTTTGAACTTCCTGACACATGTCGCAAAAAAGCGCTCGAATATCGCGATCAGCTCTTTCAGAGAGCTTTTGTTCAAAACTACCTTTAAAATAGTTTGCCACTTGACGCGCGATATCCCCACGCTCGCCATGTCCATCAAAAATCCCAACAAGCCGCCCCTCCTGAAGAGCGATGTCAAAATGGGCATCTTCCATAGTTGGTCGCACGCCCTGCTCTGATGCCGCATTGCACGCAATAAAAAGAGGCTTCTCAGCTTCGGTAAACACTTTTAACGAAAGTTTTTCCGCTTTTTCCTCACCTACTGCCTCTAAGAAATTTTTTTGCATCTTTACTTCAGATGGCGATAGCTGTTTTACCTTCTTTACCGCAGCTTTCGTCACTAAAGATCCACTTCGCGAAAGCTCCTTAATAGGCCTATCAAGTGATGAAGATCGACTATGCGATGGTGACTTAATTGCTACGCTCATGTTCATCCCTTTTTTTTATTAAGCATTTGCTGCTCGAGTAGCCTGTGCATTTGCAACATGCTCTTTTAATAGCATAATAGTATTGCGCTTTAAATACACAACTCTATTAATTTTATTAACAACAGCAGCAGCAAAAAAAACATGCCACCAAAGAGGATGCCTATTAATCTCAGGATTCTTTGACTGTCTAGAAAGGTATTTCACTGCTTTTAGCTTGTCCAATCTATCAATAATTGCATTAACAGATGCCCGAAGTTCATCATCTAAAGCAGCCATTTTTCCAGCTTTGACAAACTGGTCAAGTTCTTGCCTGTACTCAATAGCTTGATTAATAAGAGCAAAGATGGGCCGAACAACCCTACTGCTTCTTACAGCATTTTCAACCCTTTTTTCCACTACGCTGCCCTGTTCTTTAGGGGAACTCGCAGGTCCTAGCGGCTGTCTTGCCCCATCGATAGTGATATTAACATTAGTCACCGATCCACCATTGCGCGCAGCAAAGACTGCAAATGCTATAACACCAACTCCACCACAAACTGCAGCCAATTTTACATACCAAAAGGTATCGCTCACTGCTTGGGAAAGGCCTCCATACAGTGATGTTACAGGTGAAAATACTGTGCCCGCAGCAGAGCTTACTTTATCGCTTATACCATTTAAGAACCCGCCTAGGATAGATGCGGTTGCCGAATCTGTCACGTTTTGTTTAATAGCTTCTTCCGCTACTGTTTGCGTTGCAGTCTGTACGGTTTGGCCATAGAGAATCTGCCTTGTGAAATTTACGCCCTCTCGCGTAATGGTTGCATAATCATGCATAATAAAACCTCCAACTTTGTAATCCTGTTGTATGCCTTGCCATAGAATAAATCTACAAAAAAATGGATCGCTCAGGTAATCCATCAAAATATGTATGATTTTGAAAAGTTCATCCTCCTTATGAGTCTTGCGGTGTTGCTTGTGAGCATTGCCAAGAAATTCAGCATCCCATATCCAATAGCGCTTGTCATTGGAGGAGGGCTTCTGAGCACTGTCCCCGGCCTTGACTTTACCTATTTTGATCCAAACCTTATCTTGACAATAGTATTGCCTCCCATACTCTATCATGGAGCCTTTTGGACATCAGTTACTGAGTTCAAACGAAATATAACTAGAATTTGCTCGCTTGCCTTTGGCCTCGTACTCACAACAACGCTTATTGTCGGCCTGTTCTTTAAGTGGTGCTTTCCCGATTATAGCTGGGCGCTTGCCTTTGCCTTCGGCGCCATTGTCTCGCCTCCTGATGCCACAAGCGCTATCTCCATATTAAAGCGCTTCCCCATAGGCAATAGACTTACGGCCATTTTAGAGGGTGAAAGCCTTGTAAATGATGCTTGTGCGCTTATTCTTTTTAAAGTGGCAGTTGCAGCAATACTTACAGGCACCTTTTCATTAGCAGATGCAGGGATCGACTTTCTCTACATGGCAGCAGGGGGCATTTTTCTAGGAGTCCTTTTTGGCTATGGCCTGCAGCTCTTTTCAAAGCGCTTTTTTGACGCTACGGTGGGTGTCTTCTCATCACTTCTTCTGCCCTATATTGTCTACATTGCAGCGACTCTTCTTAACTTATCCTCTGTTCTCGCAGTAATTGCAAGCGGCACAGTTGCCTCTCGGATGATTTTTAGGCATCAAACAGCACTTAGGCGCATTTTGGGACATATCACTTGGGATATGTACATCATGCTTTTGAACTGCTTTATCTTTATCCTTATTGGCTCGCAGCTTGATGAGCAGACGCGCGATATAAGCTGGCAAAATGTCTTCACCTACACAAGCTATGCGTTGCTCGTTACCATTTTAACGATTGGCATCCGATTCCTCTGGACTGCTCTAGACAGCGTCATTTCATACTATCGCTCTCCAAACCAGCTTGCAGCAATAGTAAAAGATGGTGTTATCATAAGCTGGATGGGCATGCGCGGCATCGTCTCGCTAACAGCTGCCCTTGCCCTCCCGCTTTCTTTACAGGATGGATCGCCGCTTGCGGGACGTCAAGAGGCCATCTATATGGCATTTTGCGTGATCCTGTTTACGCTTATCATCCCGGGACTTACCCTCCCAACGCTTATCTCCTGGCTTCACATGCCAAAAGAGCCCCATAACTTTGCCTCTCTAGAAACTCGGCAAAAGCTTGCAAAGGTAGCCAGCGAGGAGATTACCCATTTAAACCTTACTCACGATGAAGAGAGCCTTTTACATGACTACTTTCATACCCGCTTTCGCTTTTGGGAATCTGTTACGGAAGAGAGCGGCAACAAGCCGCACCTAGAATCTGCCCGAAAAAAGGTAATTTCTGCACAGAGAACAGTGCTCTTAGAGATTTGGGAAAATGGCCATATTGACGACAAACTTCTTGCCGAACTCGAGCATGAACTTGACTCCGAAGAGACCCAAACCGCCCGGGTAGATATGACCTAACCCTAGGATAAATAGAATTTCCGCCAAAGAACATATCGTTTTAAGCTCTCAGCATCGCTCTCTTTGTCTTTGTGGTTGTAGTTGACCGGCTGAAAGCAGGCTGCAAGGTACAACTTGCCGTGCCTGTCAATTTTTTGCTCGTCTTGGTTGATAGTGCGCTCGCA
The DNA here is from genome assembly GCA_963826935.1 of uncultured Chlamydiales bacterium. Lineage (GTDB taxonomy): Bacteria > Chlamydiota > Chlamydiia > Chlamydiales > FEN-1388 > SZAS-7. The sequence continues at coordinate 209,179 of CAWGYH010000003.1, forward strand.
TATACTATAGAGCCTTCTTCCCTCGTATGGGCTTATAAGGCCATAGAGGCTTGCTCCAACCCCAAGCCAGCCATAGACGAAATTGCGAGCAGCAGCCTCTCTACTCTCTTTTGAAAAGATGCCAAGAGCCAGGTTATAGCTAGCCGCCGCCGTCCGAAGGAGTGCTGTAAAGGGGGCAAGTATTGCGCACTTTATGCGAATTGTAAGGGTGTCATCAGCGTTATAGATATAGCCTGTCGTGCTATCTCGAACAAAGGAAGAGGTTTCATCGCGAAATGAAAAGCGAGCAAGGCCATATCGGCTCGCAGGATTTTGCTCTATCTCGAAAACAGGCAGAACGCTACATGCTGGGGAGATAACAACTGTGCTCTCTTTGCACGTATCAACGGGATTTGCAGCTGCCTTGTATAAAAGCACCTTTTCATATATAGGAACCTTGGCAAAGCGAAGAAGCTCTGAAAACCAACCCTCATTATCCTTGAGATCGATGCAGCCGACTTCCGCGTTATAAAGATAGACCTGGCCTGCTTTATTCTTCACAACTGCCCAACAGCTATTGCCAAGATCTAGCACATACTCTCCGGCCTCTACAGTATTAGTTATGTATCCATAAAGGTCTTTTGCTAGGCACTGGATTGTAGTACGCTCTTCAAATGGCACCATTTGATTTGCAGGCCCCACAGACTGCGTAGCACGCGTAAAATCGCCAAGCTCTCTATAGGCGTGAAGCCACTTTCCTGAGCGGTGAAGATCGTCAGTATCAGAAAATGAGGCACCTTGAGCCACAATGCCTTTATCTGGCCGCGGCATCGAATTGGAGCAGTCATAGCAACGGGGTAAAAACTTCGTACATCTTTCGATCATAGCAAGTCTCCTAGAAGTGTGAATCCTAACAGGTAAGCGCCTGCCAGCGGGCAAAAAGCGCATCTAATTGCCCTTGAGCATCGCCAAGTTGCTTGTAAATAGCAAGCGCCTTGTGCGGATCTTGTCCATTTTGCCTTGCTGCCTCAGCTTCCAGCTTCATAATAAGCGCCTCTTGGGCTACAATTTTCGCCTCCATCCCCTCAAGCTCTTTTTGCTCTTTGTAGCTCAGCTTTTTAGGAACGTTTTTTTGTTCAGGCTGTGTAGACTTTGCCTTTTCAGGCTCTTTTGGCGCCTTTTGCCTCAAGGCAGCCTCTTCCCACTGCAGGCAGTCGGCATAAATTTGGGGAGGCTCGTCGCTATTGCCAAGGCCTACAATCTCCGTACAGACGCGATCTACGAGGCAGCGATCGTGCGAGATAAGCACTAAAGCGCCCGAAAAGCTCTTTAGGCTCTCTTCCATAACCTCAAGGGTGGGAATGTCTAGATCGTTAGTAGGCTCATCTAAAAAGAGGATGTCTGCCGGCTCTAGCATAAGCTTGGCGATAAGGATCCTTGCCCGCTCTCCGCCAGAGAGTGCGCCTATCGGCATAGCCAAACGATCAGGTGAAAATAAAAAGCGCTTTGCCCAGCCATTTACATGTATCGGCTGGCCGCGAAAGTTTACGGTATCTCCGTTTGGGCAAAGAGCCTCTGCAAGGGTAAGGTGGTTTGGAAGCTGCTCCCTATGCTGGTCAAAGTAGACAAGTTTTAGATCGTCAGCATACTTTCTTGTGCCCATATCTTGTTCTATGATGCCCGCAAGAACTTTTAAAAGCGTCGTTTTACCGGTCCCATTTTTGCCCATAAGCCCCACGCGGCTTCCGGGAGAGAGCGTAAGGTCCAGCCCCTTAAAAAGAACCCTGTCGCCAAACGATTTAGCAAGGTTTTTGGCCATAAGCAGCTTTCTTGTTTCACGCTCTGATGCTGTAAAGTCTATTGACACCTGCTGCATGGTATTGCGCCCCTTTACGGCGTGAAGGTCATCCAGCAAGTCGTAGGCTCTTTGGATGCGAGAGACTGACTTTGTAGTCCTTGCCTTGGGCGAGCGCCTGAGCCACTCCTGTTCTTCTAAGGCTCTTGCTCGGAGGTTTTTTTCCTCTTTTGCCTGCGCCTCCAAAAAGGCCTCCTTCTTTTCAAGATAGTCGCTCAAGGTCCCGTCGCTCATAAAAAGGCCTTCAGGATAGCACTTATTGATCTCTATGATCTTATTTGAGACATTTTCTAGGAAGTAGCGGTCATGGCTTACCACAAGGTAGGCAATCTTTTCGCGCTGCAAGAACTTTTCAAGCCAGATAATACCCTCTAAATCGAGGTGGTTTGTAGGCTCATCAAGCAAAAGGAGGTCCGGCTCTTGCATAAGCGCCTGGAGGACGCTTAAACGCTTCTTCCAGCCGCCTGAAAGCAGCGATGCATCGGCACTTATTGATTCAAACTGCGCTTTACTTAACAGAATACGGGCGCGCGTGGCAGTTGCAACAGGGTCGTGTCCGGCTCCGGCCTGAATGAGAATATCAAGTACCTCGGCCGATGGAAAGGCAGGATCTTGCTCCGAATAGGCAATGTTTAGCTTCTGACGCTTAGTTATTGAGCCCGAATCTTGCCCCTCTTGCCCCATAATGATCTTTAAAAGCGTAGACTTTCCGGAGCCGTTGGGCCCAATAAGGCCAATCCTCTCCCCTTCTGAAATGGTAAAGGAGAGCTCCTGAAAAAGCAAAGCCGTGCCGTAAGATTTTGATAAAGAGTGAATTCCAAGTAGTGTAGACATAAGAAATAGTATAACAAAATAGCTGATTCCAAGTCTATCATATTGACACTAAATTCCCGAGTCGATAACGTGCTCTTGCATAAATAACCACAGAGACACTGAGCACACTGAGATATTTGAGACCATTGAGAAGAAAACAATAAAATTTCTCCCTGTCTCATACTTGCTCAGTGATCTCAGTGGCTCAGTGGCGATTATTAACACTTTTTTTAGGAGATATTATGAACCGATTTCTGATAGTATTGGGCATCTTTTTAACCAATATACTAGCGGCTACAACTATGCAAAAAAACCCTGTTGTTACTTTAGAAACTACTATGGGCTCAATTCAGCTCACCCTTCGTCCCGATGTTGCTCCAAAAGCTTGTGAGAACTTCATCGGCTTGTGCAAGAAGGGCTACTACAATAACGTTATCTTTCATCGCGTTATTAAAGGCTTTATGATTCAAGGGGGCGACCCAACAGGAACAGGACGCGCAGGCGAATCTATCTGGGGTCAAAAATTCGAAGATGAGTTCTCCCCGGACCTTAAGTTTACAAAACCAGGCCTTCTTGCTATGGCAAACAGCGGTCCTGGCACAAACGGCAGCCAGTTCTTTATCACATGCGCTGCAACCCCATGGCTTAACAACAGACACACGATCTTCGGCGAAGTAACCGGCGGCATGGATGTAGTCCAGAAAATCGAAAATTGCGAAACTGGAGACAAAGACAAGCCAAAAACTGACGTTAAAATCTTGAAGACAACCGTTCAAGAACCGGAAACTGCCGTAAAATAAAACTGCCCATTAATTAGATCCTCAGGTTATAACTGTATCTACATTATAACCTAGAGGATTTTTTTATGGCCAAGCTCACCTTTACAAAATATCTCGCTGTTTTACTTCTTTCTTGTGCATCATGCTCTGCAGAGACTCCCTTTTTTCCAAAGCTTGTAGTGTCAGGCAGTGCAGTTCTTCATAAGCCTGCAGATTCGCTTGGCTTAAATATAAGCGTTATCACCCAAGCAGATAGTGCCGAAAAAGCCCTTTCTGAGAATAACGACAAAATCCAGCAGGTAATTTCTAGCCTCCAGATGGCAGGCCTCGAGAAGGGTGAATACCACACCAACCAGTTTTCAATCCAGCCCATACACTCCACTCCCCCTCGCACTATTCCTCCAGACTGGAAGTCGCAGATTGTAGGATATGAAGTGACAAATAGCGTGCAGGTGCAGACCCAAAAGCTTGAACTTGCCCCAGTGGTCATCGATGCTGCCGGCCAAGCGGGTGCAAACCAGATCGCCAACATCACTTTTGGGATAAAAGATACTAATAGCTATAGAACTGAAGCTATTAGCCAAGCGACTGCCAATGCGATAAAAGATGCTGAAGCTTTAGCTCAAGCGGCAAATATCCAGCTTATTCGCATCTTAGACATAAAGCTGGACCAGCCCCAAGTCTTTCCGCGCCCAGGTCCTAATATGCTCTATATGGCAAAGATGGATAACGCCCCCTTTATTGAAGCGCCGGATGTAGATGTAACAGCCAATGTTTCGGTAACGTTCGAGATAGGACCCAAGTCCTAAAAAAAAATAGGGCCGATTTCGGCCCTATGTATTGTCTATAACGACTTAAAAAAACGCTAAAAACTACTTAGCTTTTTTAGCAGCAGTTTTGCGAGCAGCAGGCTTACGAGCGGCAGGCTTGCGAGCAGCTGGCTTGCGAGCTACAGTCTTGCGAGCTACAGCTTTCTTAGCTACAACTTTCTTAGCTGTATGCTTGCGAGCTGCAGGCTTTCTTTTTGCTGTTGTTTTTTTTGTTGCTGTCATGGTTTTTCTCCATTTTTTGTTTTTTGTTACTATTTGCTCTATATACTTTTTTACTTACGTTTTTTTTCGCAATTTGTCAACAGATATTTTCATGGTATATAAAATTCGCGTTCACACATATGTCTAAAAGCGATAAATTTTTCGCACTTAAATTAATAAAATAGAAAAAAATCAGAAAAATGTTGCAACCATAAGCACATTTTCATACACTTCGTGCATGAAATACACGTATCGCACGTCAAATCAGCGCGGATTTTTCGATCATGGGTGGCTAAAAACCTACCACACGTTCTCTTTTGGGGGCTATTATGACCCGCGTCAGATGGGTTTTAGATCCCTGAGGGTAATTAATGAGGACCGTGTCGCCCCAAAATCTGGTTTTCCAGCCCACTCTCACCGCGATATGGAGATTATCACCTATATAATTTCAGGCGAGCTTTCCCATAAAGACAGCACCGGAACCACCTCCTCGTTAAAGGCAGGCGGGCTCCAGCTCATGCACGCAGGCTCAGGCATCACCCACAGCGAATATAACGACTCTGCAACCGAACCGGTCCACTTCCTCCAAATCTGGCTTATCCCCAATAAAGAGAACGTACAGTCCGGACTACAGCCAAATCTACCCTATCCTAAGCCCCAATAACTGGACTTTAATCGCCTCAAACGATGCCCACGCCGGCTCTTTACAGATCTATCAAGAGGCCGAGCTCTTCCTTGCCCAAGTCGAAGCAAAATCCACCCTAACCATGGATGTAAAGCAGTATGGCTGGCTCCAAGTAATCTCAGGGTCCTATCTTTTTAACGAAAGCCTCCCCCTCGAGCATGGCGACGGACTAAGCCTGGACTCAAGCGGCACCTTCCAGATCACCGCCAAAACCCCCGGCCAGCTCCTCTACTTTGCCCTGAATTAGCTTTCAAGATTAAAGTTCCGGTAACCGCACTACACAAACGCTTCCAAAAACCGCTCTTTTGCCTCTTGCTCGACAAGATCTAGCGATAAAAAGGGGTTATAGTCCTCTAGTTCCATAAGTAAAAGCCTTCCATCATGCAACCTGCAGGCATCGACCCGCTGGATGCCATGCTGCAGGCTATTCCAGCGTATGAACTGCGCGGCAAATGCTATATCTTCTTCTGTTGCACTATAGGACTCAAGCTCCCAGCGGCGTTTTGGATCCGGAGCATAGAGCGCGTAGTAAAAGGTATCGTTTATAAAGTAGAACGACAGCTCATACTCAAAGTCAAGAAGCGGCTGCACAACCATATTGGGGTAAGACTCTTCTAGCTCATCCCAAGATACTACCTGCACGCCTAAAGAGTCTGCCCCATCTAATGGCTTTAAAAGATAGCGATCTACCCTCTGCCCGATGTCAGCCTTTCTGCTATAGCTTGGTATAACGGGATAGCCTGCTTGAAAAAGCTCTAAAAGGTGCTTTTTGCCCTGTATATCGCCTTTTCCTGAAAGGTCGTTAAAGAGAGATAGCTCCTTTCGCTTTTGCAGCAGCCGAAGATGCTCCCTATGGAGCATCTGGGGGCCGGTGTTGCGAAGAAGAACAACATCTACATGGTCCGCAAGCTCCAAAGCATCTGCTATGTGTGCCATATAAAGTGTAAAGTGCTTTCTTAAGTAACCGCTTAACTCAAGATCCTCGCGATAGTATTCCCGGCCCTTGGCCTGGTAGTAAAAATCTGTCACTAAGAGAACGCTATTTTTCATATCTATACCCAAAATATTTTTGCACTCCTGCTATATTTGCTACAGTAAAGACGATAAGAGCAGGATAGATCGTCTCAAGTATTGGCTTCAAGAAGGCCGCAATCCCCGAAAATTCAAGATTCGACACACAAAATGCTGTCACAAGCGTACATAGCAAGCTAGATCGCAGGGAGAGCTTCTCCCGGCACACCTCTTTTTGGAAAAAGTCAGCAAATAGCGAGGCAAGGGCGATTGCTGTTGTAAGGCAGGCCAAAACAACAGCCAAAAAGACAAAAGGCGCCCCATATGAGCCAAGAGCCGCAATGGCCACCTTGCCAAACATCTCTTGCGGCTCGGTTTCCTGTAAGATAGGCGCATAGAGCCATCCAAGCAGCACTAAGGCAAAGTAGACAAGATAGAGAAGCGATGCGCCAACAAATGCCGACTTCAGAAAATGGCTTGTATCTGACATCTGGCTCAGCACAAAGCCTGCAAAGAAAAATGAGGCCACAAGATCCATCGTCTGATACCCCGTGAAAAAGCCATTTGTAAAGGCATTCATCCCCTCATCTGCTACAGGTTCATGCAAGGACCCTTCCGTTACCCCAAAAAAGACAATAGCCGCTATTGAAACAAGTAAAAATGGCGTAAGATATGATCCAACAATCGATACGATCCGAGAGCGATTTCTTGCCAGAAAGTAGATCAAAACGCAAAGCATCCCACTTGTCATCCAGAGCGAGACTGCCGGAAACAGCAGCCCTATTGCCCCATGGATAACAGTCAAGCAGCGTGCAAGCACCCCAAATGGACCCATAAGAGCAAGTGCGGCTAGTGAAAACAAAAATGTCCCCCGCTTTCCAAAAGGGCGAAAAAAGGCCGCAAGATCGCCCTTAAAAAGCATCATCCCCAACATCCCGAGTAGGGGAAAGATGACGCATGAGATGAGCACCCCGAGCGATGCATAAACAAAATGCCCCCCGCTTTCTACCCCGACAGCCAATGGAAACACTAGATTCCCCGACCCAAAAAACATCGAAAAGAGCGCAAAGCCCGTACCTACAAACAAAAATAGTTCTTTTTTCATACATTCCTTTTAAAATAAAAAAAACCGCACCTCGTTTTGCGAGTTTTGCGGCTTTTTTTGAACAAAAAAAAGCCGCATCTCGCAGGAGATGCGGCTTTAAGTTAACCTAATTTTTAGCAATCGCTAACAGCCAGGCCGCGCACCCCCACAAGTGTGGATAATAATAATTCGAATGGTGCTGACGCTGTGTGTGTTGCTATACATAATTTTTCCTTACAACTATAAACTCTAGCAAATCATCCCAATTTTATGCAATTAAATATGTAGAGTGCTATACTTTAAGCATGATAAAAATACTCTTTGAGACACATGCGACAACTTGGGATAATGAGGCCGGCATCGCCTCTGGTGCCAATGATTCCCCACTATCGGATCTGGGCAGAAAGCAGGCGGCAAGACTTGGAGCGCGCTACCGGGATGATACGTTCGATGCTATCTTTTGTTCCACGCTTGCCCGGTCCTATAGAACGGCAGAAATTGCCTTTTCAGACCGCGACCTTTTGATTATTACTGATGCCCGGCTGAACGAATGCAACTACGGCAAGCTCAACGGCCACCTTGCACGCGAGGTAGAACCCAAGCGGGCAAGCCATATAGAGACCCCCTTCCCCGGCGGTGAAAGCTATACAGATGCCTGCAAAAGGATGCACAGCTTTCTAGAAGAGCTAGCAAAGGACTACCAAGACAAAAAGCTGCTGATCATCGGCCACAGGGCAACCCAGTATGGCCTCGACCACTGGCTAAAGGGCAAAAGCATCCAAGAAGCCATTACAGCCCCCTGGGCGTGGCAACCTGGCTGGGAATATGTTTTGGATGTCCTCTAACCCTTTTTACTTCAGCAATGCAGAAATATCCTTAGCCTTGCTTTCACCTGTCACATGGTAGGACTTAATAGCCTTTGCATTTGGATCAAAACGATTCAGGTCAATCACCTGGATTGTCTGGTCATTGTAACTTCTAAAATAGTATTTTAGAGATTCAGGATCTCTTGCGCAAGTAAGCTGGGTTTGATCGCTATAGACTACTCCCCCCTCCTTTGCACGTGCAACTCCAACGGGAATATCAAACTGATTTAAGATGTGAAAGAGCTGAAATACCGCCTCTTCACTATTTTCTGACGGCATGGCAGTGGTGGAAAAAATGGCTGCTCGCACAAAGCGCGAGGGCGGCGTAAAATCTCCGGGCATGCCCACCATGCCGGATCCTTGACCAAAGGGCTCAAGCGTCACGCCGTTGAGTGTAACGGGTTTTGCGTTAAAAGGCGTAAGGTTAATATAGTTTCGTAAATTTGTCATATGCCAATCAAACGTTGGCGAATTGGTAAATGTCCCAAGCTCGTTGTCATAAGTAACAAGCTTGCCATCAATGGGTTCCATCACCAGGCATTTTCCACTTTTTTCATAGACGATGTAGTGAAACGGCGCAGCTTGCGGACCCCATGCTTTTGTCACCGTGGGGGCAATGACAACACTTGAAAGCGCCTGCTTTACTTCGTCAATAGTTGCAAATTGTGTCACGATCCAGTTGGGAAATTCGACGCTAGAGAGTGCCCGCGACTGATTTTCTGAAGTAATTTCTGTGTAGCCTGCAAATGTTGGAAAATAAAATGTACCTACAGACAGCCCCTTTTCGTTCATACCGTCGAGTAGCGCCGGAACGTCAAACGCCATAGCACCCACACAAGCATATTTAGAGGTATAGGAGAGCCCCTTGCCCAAAGGTGTTGTGCCGGCAAATGAATAGCCTCTGGGAACGACAACACAAGAGATATCCACCTCAACGCCAAATTCAAGCGTCCGCCCGTGTACAACCGACCCATCTTTTGCAGCAAGCTTAAGTCCGGTACAGCCATCAAGATTTGCAACAGACGCCGCACAAGCAGCAAAAAGGGTAAAGCCAAAAAATAGTTTCTTCATCTTTTCTCCAGGAGTAACCCTTCCTGTAGCACACGCAAACTAAATTTTGCAAACCAAAAACTCATTTGGCTATACTGCTTAAAAAACCACTTTTAGCGAAGGGGTATACGAACCATGACCGGCCGCTAGTGCATAAGGCCTGAACCAATGGTTTCAACTTGAGCGCGGGCCAATAAAACAATTTTCAGTTCCGGAGGAACGCATTAATAATAGCCCATGGTGTAGCGCCGGAGGTGCAAACCGTGGGTGCAGCACAGAAAAAAACAGCAAGTCGCGCATGCGACGGCTTAATCCGTTGCTCACGAGGCTGTGAAAAATGGCCGAAGGCCTCTGAGCTTGTGAAAAAATACGTTTTCTTCGACCGCAGGTCTTTGGAGTGGGGCGATTCTTCGCCGCTTTAGATTTTGCACACACCTTAATCGCAAGATCGCTTAAGGCTTACAAAACACCTCTACCGATTGATGTAGATGTGTTTTGTAAGCCTTAAGCGATAAGGAAGCAAAGGTGCGTGGTCGAAAATGAAAGCGACAAAAAATTGTCGCACTCCAAAGAGCTGCGCTCGAAGCTACATTTTTTCACAGCCTCAGAGAGCTTCGCTCAAGCGGCATTTTTCACAGCCTCTTCGGAACTGAAATTGCCACAAAATTTAATCACAGGACATGGCGCCAATCATTATCCATTGATTCCGTGATTTCAATTCTCTGAAATCTTGAGAATGCCGAAAAGCCCGTTTTCTGATATTGTACACACATGATTGAATCTGAAAATGTAATCGCTTTATACACCCTGCTAGAGAATTCAGGCATCAAGATCTGGATTGATGGCGGCTGGTCTGTTGATGCTCTGCTCGGCAAACAAACACGTCCTCATAAAGATGTAGATATTGCCCTTCAATGGCAAGATGTCCCAAGACTGCGCCAGGTATTGGAAACAGATGGGTACAAACAGATTCGTGAAGAGGGCAAATGGAACTTCGTCTTAGGTGATGAAAATGGTCGTGAAATTGATGTGCATGCATTTATTTTTGACAAGCAAGGGAATGTTGTTGAGGGAATCATCTATCCCGCTGACTCGCTTACAGGTACAGGGACAATAAATGGGCAGACAGTACGATGTATTGCTCCAAAATATATGGTCCAATTTTTGGCCCCTTGGATACACAAATGGCCAGACAAGTATTTGCAGGTCGTATCTGAGTTATGTACAAGATTTGATATAGATTTACCAGAGCAATATCTAAACTTTAACAAGACTGTTGCAAAAGAGGTGAACGCTTCCGAAAAAACTTGGACGTTTTTAGATGGAAGCAAGAGAAATGCGGTGCTTTTGAAATCCTGTTCTATTGGGCTAGGAACATATTTGCCTGGCTGGCGCTGGTCAGAACATGTAGGAAACAAATTAGGTAAAGCTTCAGAAGCACATATCGGCTATATCATTTCCGGAAAGTTGTGCATAAAAGATGTCGAAGGAACAGAAAGGGAGGTTGCACCAGGTATGGCGTTTGAGGTTGGCCCAAGACACGATGCGTGGGTTGTCGGAGATGAACCATGTATTGCCCTAGATTTTCTATCCCTTTGACACCGTTTCGTTTTCTGCAAGCCCCATTTCGGATATCTAAGAGCCCAACGGTGAGGTTCCCTTGGGCCAATAGACTTCAATTTTACAGATGCCTAATGAGCAGTTTAGCCAATTTTTTATGTGCTTCTTGACTTGGATGGGTATCATCAAAGAAAAAGAGCCTTTTTTTGTTTTCTTGTGTGGATCCAGCGGTCCAGCCTTCGTCAGTAAGTGTGGATGTTATATCCATTTTCTCCTGGACCTCTTCCCACCACATTGTTGCATCTACTAATTCAATAGTTACATCCTTCCATTTCTCTTGAACCTTTTGAGAAATTTCCCTTTTCAGTGACTGTTGCATCCTGGCAAGCCTTCCATCCAGATCTGCAAGTAGGCCAGGAACTATTGTATCAACCTTTTTCCAATTCGGTGTCCGTAATGCCTCTATACTTGAAAAGATAGGGAGGATTAGCCTCCTGCAACCCATATCGTACAAGGAGTTAATGTTTGCGACTGCAGAAGCGACGTAGTTCTGTTCCAAATCCTCTGGAGTATATGGTTTGGGCCAATTCCCTTGTTGCCCGATTATTGCCTGATAGATAAGAAAAATATCATTAAACGTCACTTGAATGATGCAAACATCCCGCTCGGTTAATGCGGTAACTAACTCCTGCGCTTTCTTTACCTGGTATACTACATCAAAAGAGGGTACAGGCTTATCTTCAGAGAAGTAGATGACAGAATTATTGCTTTGAGCGGCACCAGATAAAGAAAAATTCACTAAGTTACCATGCCCTGCGGGCATCTTCTTTAGGGCAAATCCACAGAATGAGGTCATATTCAGTTTTTTTGCTACAAAATCAGCCTGAACCTTACCGTTAGAGGCACATCCATGTTGACCGCGAATACGAATTGTTTCTGTTCTTGAGCCATCCTGGCTTTTCAATGCAACGTTCAGCACATCAAGGGACAATCCCTCTCTTACGTGGTGAAATTGACCTGGATCATTAAATGAATCCCCAAATAGGTATATATTCCCATGGTTGGGATCAAAATTTACTCTCTTACCGCCAAAAGATGCATTATCAAATGAAGTTTGGAACATATTACTTTCCTTATTGTTATTCAGCGCCGTCCAAGACATCATGCCAGAACGGAAGGAAATCGCATAGCTCTTTGAGCCAGTGCATTTCGTCATTCAAGTCGCCTTTTCTTCGCGCTTCTAATAACATTGTAGCTTTTCGCAAAATGTAATCAGCCGCCCCGCCGATAAGCGGATTAGGGACCTTGTTCATGTTCGCATAGATCTCAGCGGTTAAGCAGGCAAGCTCTGCATGAATGGAAAATAGCTCACCGATCTCCCAAGAATAGGGGCCAATCCCTGCGTCAGTAAAATCAAATACGCCGATGATTTGCCCTGTGGTTGCATTGAATGCTAAGTTATCACCACTGACATCTTTGTGGAAAAAAACTAGATTCTGTTCTTTGCTTAGATCTCCTCTAGCATAGGTAACAGCCTTTTGCAGCATCATATCAATGTCTACAGGCAAGGTGCCAAATAGTTCGCATTCTATCCCCTCAAGAGGCGGATAATAGCTTGTATACCCCAATTGCAATGCTTGCTGCACACTGACGCCGCGATGAAGCTGCGTGAAGAATAGGGCTAATGTGTTGGCAATATTGCGCTGCATGTCAAGATCGAGTGCAGTGTATATTTTCCCGCTTAAAGGGATTCCTTGGATCTTGCGGTAGCCTACAAATGCTGTATCGGTTCCAAAGTAATGAAAATGCGGGATCGGCAATGTAATATGGGTTTTTAGATAATCTAAGAGTTGTTTTTCGCGTTCTAAATTAGCCACGGACCCCTCTGCCCTAGGAAAGCGGAAAATCCACTCCCCATTAACTTCTGCGACTAAATGATCCCATCCTGTCGGAATAATATTGAGAGAATCGACGCTTAAGTCAGGGACTTCACGATTCAAGACTTCGGAAACTGTTGCGGCATCGTATTGTGTGATGACACTGTTGCCATTTGCATAACCACTTAGAGGCCACATGAATAAATTAAATGTCAAAAGTGTTTTCTTTATCATATAATCACAAATATTAATAATTAAACTATTTTCCAAAAAACAATATATAAAGTCAATCTAATAAATTTTATATTTGATCCTATATTTAAGCCTTGTTATAATGCAATGGTTGTTAATATACAATGGAAATTATGCCCTTAAGAGATGATTGATGAAAAAAGTATTTTTTAGTTTTTCTGTTTTTATAGTAAGCGGGATAGTCGGATTTGCAACAGAAATTCTTACTGAGGATAGTGATGCATTCTGGGAAGGATCATATTATACACAACAGAGAGAAGATGGTGTGACACTCGAAAATTTTGACGACACGTGGGGCCTTCTTGGCGATCCTGTTAAGGTAGAAGCAAGGCTCACTGAATTGCTGACCACAGCACAAGCTTCGCCTGACCGGTCTATCTATCCCCAAATCCTCTCACAAATTGCATTAGCTCAAGGAATGCAAAAGAAATTCACCGAAGCTCATGCAAGCTTGGATAGGGCTGAAGCAGCTTTGATGCAGGACTGTGTGATTGCAGAAGTACGGATTCTTCTGGATCGTGGAAAGGTGTTCCAACAAAGCGAACAGATGTCAAACGCCCATGCCTGCTTCGAGCAGTCGTATAACCTTTCGATGAAACATGGCTTTGATTTATACACTATTGACGCGGCACATATGATTGCGATTATTAGCGAAGACAACACCGACAAAATTCGCTGGAATGAACTTGCCATAGGATTAGCAAATGAAACTGATAATCAGAAAGCTCGTAACTGGCTCGGATCGCTCTACAATAACCTGGGCCAAAATTATCTTGAGGCCGGACACTTTGATGATGCTCTAGCTGCATTCATTCGAACATTACACTATCGCCAAGAGGAAGGTTTAATAATTAATATCCGAACTGCAAACTGGGCAATCGCCTGTGCACTGCGCAAACTTGGACGCTACGATGAAGCTCTGGACACACAGCTTTCCCTTTTTAATGAATATGAGGCACTTAGCAAAAACGGTAACTTGGGAATGCCTGTTGAGTTATTCGATAGTTTGCGTGGTTTTGTCTGCGAAGAACTTGCCGAGCTTTACGATGCAAAGTCAGACCAAGCAAAATCAGTCTATTTTGCCCGTTTGGCTTTTGAAGATCTTTCAAAATCAAAAGATCCAATATTCATTAAGTCCGTTGCAAAACGATTGGAAAGACTAAAGCAAATCCGGGATCGATCATAATGGCCCCCAGGTAGCGGCTCCAATCACGCTAACTAGCAACGCTCGTGAGGATTAGTAAGGGGGCAAATTTTGTGCTAAGGATAGGCCGCTAAGACTGCTTGTATAGCCCCTTCAATAGTGCCATCTAGATAGTGAGACCCCGCAAAATCTACCTTCTCATCATATTTCTCAGTTGTATATCTATAAATTGCAAAGGGCATATTTTCGCTATCGCCCGTGTATGTCATGCGTCCTAAATTATGATATGTCCAGTCAGGCATGGCGCGTCGAAGATAGACATATTTTCCTCTGCAATCCGCAACAATATCCCAAGAGACCTTCGGGAGCATTTTTCTAATAAACGCATTCGCTCGATTTTGCAGAGTGCCTTGAATAGTGATTGGAATTATGTAATCCGACATACTATCCTCATATAACCTTTTTCATAGGATAATGACTTGCTCCGCAAGAATTCGGTCACGAAGTAATGGATGCAATGAATTATACGTGACTAAGTCCACTTGCCTGCCAAGCGTTTCTTCTAACTGCAACTTTAAAGCAACAAGGTCAAACAGGCTTTTGTTCTTGCCTTTGAATTCGATGAGCAAATCAATGTCGCTCTCTGCTGTTGCTTCACCACATGCAAATGATCCAAAGATCGCAGCACGCTTAACGCCGCTCGCAATTAACAACTTATAAATAGATTTTTTTAATTTGCTGATTTGTGCTAAAACCATAATATTCGCCTATAGACAAAAGTTACATCATGATAAAAATGAAAGCAAGAAGATAGTAGCTAAATCTTCAGCCTTCTTACTGTAATCTGCCCTGGCGCAATAATGCCTAATCAACGGATTTTCCCGTGAAAAGGGCCGGAGGGCTGCGATTTGAGGCGAATCTCACATCGCAAACGCTAGGCTTGATCACGAATCCGGCCCTCCGATTCTTTTTTTATTCGCTGTTTATCCAGATAGGCGTTGAATCTTCATAAGGCGAATGTGTGACTTGCACAACTTTTCTTGATTTGATGTCCAGGCAATAAATGTTGCCGTAGCCTTGTGGATTGAAAAAGAAGGATTCGTTAGGATCTCTACTAAAGCCGCTTCGATTTGATGAGAAAGCGACCTGTTGTCCATCTGGCGAAAAACAAGGATGTGTGTCCACAAAACCAGAAGTGAGTTTTGCTTTCTCTTGGACCCTATTTGCGCTTTCATCGAGAGTTACTATTTTCAAGCTATATGTTTTCCCTCCATCTTTTGTTGAAGAGAAGACTACTTTTTGCCCACATGACGAAATGGATGGAAAGGCAGCATCAGATTTTTTGCTATATGTAAGCTGCACAAGGCCTGTGCCATCAGGTTTGATCGCAAAAAGCGCTTTTCGCTCTCCAGGAAGTTGGCGGCTGAAAATGATCCGCTTCCCATCAGGTGTGATGGCAGGCCATACATTGCGTGCAGGTGGTAAGGAGTCTGTGAGATTGATAGGGGGCTGGTTGGGCCGCAGCAATACAATGTGACTTACATCCTTTTGAAAGGGAACTCCAACAGTGGTGGCTAAAGATCCATCTGGTGAGCTCGAAAGACCAAATACAAGCGTGTCTGCTTCGGGTGTAAAGAGCGTTTTATCATTTGAGCCATCTAGAGAACACTGCTTTATCCGGCGCATCGCCTCAATATACGCAATTTTGCCTTTGGTCACTGCAGGAAAGAACCCTCGGATGGCTTTGAGAGAAAGAGATGACCCTTTTTCTTCGCTAACGATAAAGTGTCCAGTACCATGTGGCAAAGAGCCATCTGACGAAGCATTGGCCTGATTTGTTGTTCCAAAATAGACTAAAGAGCCGTCTGAGAGGCGTTTTGGCGCCCAGCAGGAATGAGCTACTTGAACAACTCTTTGGATATCCGTGCCATCAAAGTTCATCGTACATAGCTCCCAAAGGTCTTTTGGACTTTTTTGTAAGCTAAGAAAAAGTCGATTCGCTGAAGCAATTTGTGGATATAAGGCCTTTTGAGTTTTAGAGGTGAGTTCTTTGATTTCTTGTGTCTCTACATGATATCGACACAGCTGAGGTTGCCCATTCATTGAGGAGTAATAGAAAATGTATTTTCCATCTGGCGAATAGACAGGAGTGCCCTCCCAGCTTCCGGTATTTGAAGATGCAAGTAACGGCTTTGCTGTAAGTGGCTGCCCAATTGTCATGATAAAAAGCCGCCCTGCTTGATAGCTGCCGGAGGGCTGGGGCCCTTGATAGGCATCACTGTTGCCTCGATTGCTCGAAAATACAATTGTCTGGCCATCTGGCGAAAGACAAAAGCTAAAATGGCCCCCAGGGCCTTGCGTGATTCGTTCCATCTGGTCTTTTTTAATTCCTGATGATGAAAAGGGTGCTCGGTAGATATTCGTCTCTCCATCGATATCACTGCAGAAATAGAGATTCCCCTTCTGATCGAACGTAGGCTGATCTTCAAAACATTCACTGTCTGTCAGTTTATGCTCTCTTGCATCTTCAAGGGATCTCATAAAGAGGCTATTTCTGCCTGCTCGAGTAGATGTGTAGACAAGAGCTTTTCCATCAGCCGTTGGTACGGGATGTGAGTCAAACTGACATTCATTTGAAAGCAGTTTACTTGGACCATTTAAGGGTATGTGGTAGATACCTAAATGGTTTGGCGCTATGGAAGCGTAAAGTATTTGTGAGCTTCCTTGAATTTGTTCAATGGACATTTTTCTCCTTATTATTAAATTTAGTTATTTATATAGTAGCTACCTGTTAGCGCACTGTCCCAGGAGAGTTTACACTTTGAGCCACCTCTCGCGTGATGATAAATCGCTTCTTAAGTATTCGCGAACAATGTCTCTTATTGCATTGTGCTCCTGGCATATATTTTCCGGATTTCCTGAAATAGGAAAGGGGAAATGATTTCCAAGAATAATGACACTCATTTCCGCATCGGGATAATAGAGAACTGTTGTAAGATAACCATGTGTTTCACCATTGTGACCAATTTCTTTAAGCCCATCAAGACGGGGGATTTTAAGGCCATAGCCATAGTCCACTGAATCCGATACCTGAGCATACGGCTGAACCATTTTGCTATATTCGTCTTTATCGAGGATCTTCCCTTGATGAAGTAAACAATTCCATTTAAATAAGTCGCAAGCAGTAGAGACTAGTCCTTTTGCAGGAAAATCGAATGCAGTTCTGGGGTTATTGATAGGGGTAAGCCTGCCATGCTCATCTTTGTCATACCCCCGAACAAGCCCAGGTATTCTCTCTTGAATTTCACTTATTGTGCCCTCTCCTGTAACACAAGTTGCATGCATGTCTAGTTTCGCCAAAAACTCGCCAACAAGCTCACTATACCTTTTATTGGTCAGATGCTCTAATACCCGACCAAGCAAGCTATAACCAAAATTGCTGTAGTCATATTTTTCGCCAGGTAGGAATTTTAGTTCTTTACCAAACCCTTCTACCCCAGAAGTATGTGTTAATAAATGATGCACTGTCACTCTTTTTACCCATTCATCCTTAACCTCTATCAAAAATTGATCTAGCGTGCTGTCCAGACTTACCCTCTTATCCTTCAATGCTATCACAATGAGGGCGGCTGTAATTTGCTTAGTAATTGAAGCAATAATAAATTGGCTATCTGGTGTAATTTCAAATCCATATTGGCGATGAAATACAATTTTATCCTTTACCCCGACAAGGATCGCTCCGCTAAAGTTAGGATTTTTTGTTTCAATGTGACTTCCAATCAGTGTTTGTAAATGACCTATGTTGGGACCATTACTATGCTCGACACCTTCACATGCTTTATCTCCTCCTGTGATGACAGGGGGCATGGTAGCATCACGATATATTACTGCTGATGTACTACTACTCATAACCACTTTTTTCCTTATATTCTATCTACTGATAGGTTAGTTTTTTTGTTAAAAAAATTTACTACACTATAAATTTCCCGGTAAATGACCTGGCAACCTCGTCAATCATCTCTGGTCGGCCTTCAACTCGCGCAATTAAGAGCACCCCTTCCAAAAGGGAGAGGTAGCCAACTGCATCAACTTCAGGCTCTTTTGACCCCAGAAGTAAAAAGACTTTTTCAAGCCACTGCCTGCATGCCTGAAAATAGCGCATAAGCTCTTTATGTGACTCATCAGATAATGCCGCAAGCTCCGCTGCCATCATGCCGCAAAGACAAAAGGTCTCCCTGGTAGCAGCCAGGCCCTTAAAAATATCGGCAAACTTGATAAGCTTCTCTTCTGGGGTGGTGCTATTGGCATCTATAAAATCAAGCTGCAGTTTGAAATTTTCATGATAGCGCTTAATTAACGCAACAGCCAGATCATCCTTTGTCTTAAAATAGTAATGAATACTGGATGTTTTGATGCCTATTTTATCTGAAATATCGATGTAGCTAAACCCATTTAACCCCTTCGCTTGGGTCAGGCGCTGTGCAATATCCAGTATCTCTTCTCGACGATCACTTTTCATCTAAAACTCCTTATCTATCTACCAGTATATAGAATTATGCATTATTTGTCCACTACTATTCTTGCTATGATTTGCAAAAGAATTTCGTCACTTGGCCAACTTGTAAACCTGAGCTAATGTTTCGGCCCAATTTGGATTAACGCCGAGAGCATGCATAATTACTTCATTTTGGTTTTTGAGCGAATTGTGCTGAAACATATGCAAAAGCGAAAGAAGCTGTTGAGGATTGGTTACTGAATCGATGAGCTTGCTTCGAATAAGCACATCCTCATAGGTTTCGTGGCCAATTTGGGCCGTAGGGATGCCAGCTAAGACAAATTGCGGGCCCATGCTTGTTTGGTAATAAAGCGCTCCGTCTGCTAATACTTGAGCAGTGTCGGAAGTGAAATCTGATACGATGATTTTTGGGGCATGTCTTTGGTCAGCATATTCTTTTTGCCATATTGTTATTTGCGTGGCGTCAAGATTTTTTATCTTAGCACCTGGATGCTGCTGAAGGACAAATACAAGATCAGAAAGATCAGATTGCTCCATAGCCTTTGCAACAAGAGAAAGAAAAGCTGGGAATGCTTTGTCAAAATATTCTTCATTGTTTCCGCCAAAATAGACTAAGAGTTTTTGTCCAGCATCATCAATATTATATTTTGAAAGCGTTTGTTGTCGCAAAACTGCTCGTTCTTCTATTCGACGCTTTATGATTGAGTCTACTTGCTGTATGGGGTAGTAGCCAATGCCGATTTTTTTCTGGGCAGCAAGGTCAATTGGCCTATTAGGTTCTTGAAAAAGGGTCATTTCAGCAAGGTTTGCATTTGCAAACAAAACCCCCTCAGCTGCTCGCATAACTTCTGCGGCTACGGCAGAATAGCCTTCAGGGCCTCCAGGCACATAACTTTCCGGATTATCGTAATAAACAAGTCGTAGAACGTGTGGGGCATATTGCTTTAGAGCTTTTTGGATTAAGCCGCTAAATCGATGCCCAACGTCAGTAATCACAACTGAAGCTGTAGAACATTTTATGGCAACTCTCCTAGCTTCTTCTTCTGAAGAGACCTCCTCGAGAATAAACCGATCATATAAAGGGATTTTTCTATCATCGAATTTTTTTGCCATCTGTACGGAAGCATAAGCCAGAATGGTTACAGTGTCTGGTTTTGACTGTTCAATAAATGTAATAAAATGATCAGATGATGCTCCATGGCAGGCGATGAAACAGACTGTTGGAATCATAGCTAAAATCCTCTTTTTCAATTGATGTAATTCTACAGAAAAAGTCTCTTTTTAACATCGGCAAATTTCAGCCAACAGTGTCTTCCGTTTTTTATCACTACGCCTAATTTTGATCCGTCACAGGCACGCTTAATTTTTTAGCCTTTAGCCTTTAAATTTGGGGCCGGATCTAGTGGGTTGATTTAAGCGCTTTTTCATGCAAGGGATGCGGTAACAAATTTGTTCTTGAGCTTTAGCTCTCTGAGGCTGTGAAAAAATCCAGCTTCGACCGTAGGTCTTTGGAGTGCGACAATTTTTTGTCGCTTTCACTTTCGACCACGCACCTTTACTTCCTTATCGCCCAAGTTCACAAAACACATCTACATGAATCGGTAGAGGTGTTTTGTGAACTTGGGCGATAAGGAAGTAAAGGTATGTGGTCGGAGTAAAAGCTGCGAAGAATCGCAGCACTCCAAAGACCTGCGGTCGAAGAAAACGTATTTTTTCACAGCCTCAGAGAGCTAAAGCTCAAGGACAAATTTTACATAAAGGACATTCTTTGAAAAAGCGCTTAAATCAAACCTCCTAGGCCGGAGGACTGCGATTCGTGCGATTTGCATATCCAAATCGCACGGATCACAGACACGGCCCCTTTTATAAGTTAGTGTATTACGCCTACATCCCCTCTTTTCGCCATGTATCGTCAAAGATTTTTTGCAGGTCGACTCTTCCTACAAAATTCTTTCCAGGAACAAAACCTTTTGGGAGTGCGGCTTTAACATAGGTGATAATTGTTTCTGCTGTTACCAGCTTGCCTTCGGGGGTGCGATCTTTGGGAGCAATGGGAAATACCTGGTCGCGCACATAGTTGTTAAGTGCAATACGTTGTTGCTGAACTGGTGAAAGGTCAAAATTAACGCCCGTAAAGATATCCTGGACATTCTTTGCAGAACTCTCTAGAGAAAGTTTTGTCACCTCATCAAGCTTACTGCCCTGATTTTCGAGGAATTTCATCGTTCGCGAAACTAGACGACTATAGGGACAAGTCTCACCCACATTCTCAAAGAACCAAACTGGCTTCTCACGGCACATATCCATTTTTATCTTTTCAAACGTCCCAAGCACAGCCTGCACAACCTTTTCTCGATCAGACCATGACATCCATCCCCTTACACTCAGGTTTTTCCCGTCAAATGAGTCAAGCTGAGAAATGTCATAGCCATAAATAAGGCGACAATTATTTTCGTAATTTACTACTGCTGATGGTTCCATATAAATATACCTCCCTGTTTATTAACATCACATGACGGTACTTGCTGCATATGATTTAGTCAAGTATGCTTTTTGAGCGTATTCCGAAGAAGAGGGATTTACAGTCAGTTTCCCTTCCACACACTGGCGTAAACAGGAATACATAGGCATATAATAGATCAACTAAGGAACTCAAATGGATGAGAGCACTGATCGCGAAAGAACAGCGGCTGATATCTCTACTGAGCTTAAAGCAAAAGCACTTGATGCTGTAAAAATCGTTACAGCAGAGATCAAACGACGGATAGAAGAGAAAGACACTCCACTCTTGGTAGCAATCGACGGCGGCAGCAGCGCTGGGAAGTCAACACTTGCCTTACTCGTTGCCGCACGAGTTCCTGCAGTTATTGTTCAAGGCGATGACTTCTATCAAACTGAAATCGACTGGAGTCAAATGAGCCGAGCCCAAAAGGCAGCCTACTGTATTGATTGGCAACGCGCCCGACACGAGGCTCTAGAACCGTTGTTATCAGGACAAACTGCTATCTGGCATCCATTCAACTTTGCAACTGGAATCGGACTTGCTGACTACGTTGTGATACGCAGGCCTGCACCGGTAATTATTCTTGAAGGCGCCTACTCTTCAAATCCGACACTTTCCGATATCCTTGGCCTCACAGTTTTCGTTGATACCCCAACCGAGGTCCGCTATGCAAGGCATAATGATCGTGAAGGACACGATGACTCCAGCTGGCACGAGTTATGGGACGAAGTAGAGCTATTCTATTTTACACAAGTACGTCCACCATCATCCTTTGATCTCGTGGTTTCGATGCTCTGAAATTTTAATGAAAAGGGGCTATTTCTAAAGAGATTCCTCCTGCATAAGGAAACTATTGACTTTATTTTCCTTATGGAAAATGATAAGGGTATATAAAGTATCATTTTGCAGAAGGAAACCTATGACCTCCTTCACAAAAACATTCCTTTAGATAGCATTTTGTACATCAATTTTGAAGACGATCGCTTGCTTCCAATGGATCATAAAACCATGGGAAAATTAATTGACGGTTTTTACACCCTTTTCCCAGAAAATCACTCGCGCGAGTGTTATCTTTTTTTAGATGAAGTACAAAATATTACCGACTGGGAGTTAGTTATTGGGATTTAATGGCCACACATCCCTTACGCTGAGATCACTGAGTGAGTGTGAAAAGGGCTCCTTTTATTTAGATAAGCTTCAGAACCCGACGCTTTACTTTAATTGCTAATATGTATAAACTTACATTAAAATAATTGCCAATATAAGCCTGGAAAATATGTATCCCGCAGAAATTTCATTAAATGCACCAGCAACTCATCTTCCTGAGCAAGAAAAAGAAGTTTTTCGAGAATTTGCACAGATTGGCAAAGGGGAAGGTCGTGTCTATAAACAGAAGGTGGGCGATCACTACAGCTACTTTCGGGCGCAAGGTTTTTTTAAAATTATTTGGCATTTTTTCTTTACAAAGCGATTGAACCTTGCGGATCTTGAGGGACTCTATAGAGGCGCAACTGCAAAAATTGATGCCTCAAAAGATGAAGAGGCCGTAAAAAGAGTCTCTGCGGCCTTTTTTTCTGTCGTCTGCCGGGTAGTGAACAAAAACCCAATGTTCGGTACAAAAGAGGTAGGAATACTTCTGACAAAACAAAAGGATACCGTGAGGGCGTGTCAATGCTCTACAAAACCGCTATCTCCAATCGAGATCTCACTTTTAAAACATGTTGCTAAAGTACGGGAGTGCAGGGACGCAAAGAACTATGGTTTGTGTCAGCGCAAAGAAAATTTTAGGCAGGAGTATAACACTCTCTTTAAACGAGCAAAAGATATGCTTTCACCCATGAGTGCTGACGATATAAAGAGAATGGGGGGGCTCTCTGAAAAGCTGCGTGCAAAGGGTAGTCTAACAGAAGATGAGCTTGCTCTTGGCGTGCGTGCAAAAGATCTGTATTATGATGTAAAAAACAGTATTGGCCAGCGCCTAGATATAGAAAAACTGTCCCAGATCAAGCCAGAATTATCGCTCTTTCAATCCTTAAACATTCAGTCTGAGGATGTAGATCTGATCCTGAGCCAAAAAAAGCAGGCAATGAAACAGAAAATGGATACGCTCAGCCTCGGTGAACTGACGGAAGGCTATTTCGATACGGATGAAGAGGAAAAAGTAAAAAACCTTCTTAAGGGTGCGTTGTTTCGCTATGATAATAAATATATTAAAGTAGGTGTTGGTCACTGGCTGGCTAGGAGAGTTTCAAGAAAGGCCCAATGTACGCTTCTATGAACTGCAAGTCACAGAAAATGGGAAGCTAAAGCTTCTCAATCATACAGCGTATCGTCTCATTGAAAAGCCAGAGGATGCTGATATTATGCGATACATCGGCTCGGCACCTTACAACAAACCAAAGTTTTGTTTCGAGCCCCCTTGCCGTAACAATTAAATCGAAAATTCACGCATATTCCGAAAGAGTTTTTGCTGCTTTAGATGATAAGTAGCAAAACGAAAATTTATAAAAGGATCCGGCCCTTTTTGTTGGCGTTCCTATCCTTCAGCCTGCACGATGATTCGGATGCGGTTTGAAGGGTCGACAATTTTTTGCATGAGGGTTTGTAGCTCCTCTTGGGTGATACTCTCATAGTCTGGGCTATAGATCTTGCCTGTCTCGAGCATGGTTTGTCTTCTATTGTCAATGTCTTTTCGCCAGAGGGCGTCGGTGAGCGCTCCGCTCCAATAGAGGGCTTGAATCTCTTCATTATTGACTGAATCGTTTTCTAAAGCGGCTATTTTCTTGGCGTAGACTAGCTCCTTTTCGGTGGGGCCGGCATCGCCTAGATTTTGCAGCACTTCGTCCATGCTCGCTAGCACAAAGCTTGCATTTTCTGGGCTACAGCTGGTTTTTATGCAAAAATAGCCGAAGTTAGAGTAGTCGCCATCTGCCTCATATTCAGTTTTCAGGTTATAGATGAGCTGTTCATCCATGCGCGTTTTTTGTAAGAGGCGTTGGGTAACAATAAGATCCAAAAGGTGCATCGCTATACCCTTTGCTTCTTGAGTCATATATCCCGTTACAACAAATGCCGCATCGGCCTCGCAGGGGCGTGCAACCTGCACTTCGTAGGGACCGGGCTGGAGAGCAAGTTTGCGCTTTTCGGCAAGTGTCTCGGAGGAAATTTCAGCTCGCGCTGGCAGCGTGCCCAGATAGCGCTGAGCTAGCTCCGTAATTTTTGCTATATCGACATTTGAAACTATACTCACGCCAATTGGCGCTGTGCGAAAACCCTCTTTCATCCAAGTACGGGCGTCTTTGTAGTTGATCCGATCCAGATCATGCGCCTCAATTTTCGTGCGAAAACGAGCCTCTTGTGGGTCAAGCACACACTCTTCAAAAGCAAAATCTGCCCAAGTCTGAAGCGAATAGGTGCCATATTTAAGCTTATGTTTCTTTTTATCCTTCCACTGCTCAAACAAATGCTTTTCGATTTTGGGCTTTTGAAGCTGGAGATGAAGCATCTGAAAAAGTGTTTCCTCATCTTTTCCATTCATAGAAAACTGCAGGCAGTCATCATAACAGTCAAGAAATACATTGGGATTAGCTTTACAGGCTGCTTTTGTATAAAAACGCGTTTCAGCGGTCTCTTCAATCTTGCCGCCGGCGATAACGGCGTTTATATACGTGATATCCTGAGGAACTTTCATCTGTTTAACGAGCACTTTTATGCCATTTTCTAACAAAATAGCTGTTATATTACTCTCGGGATATTCTGTTATGGAGGCAATCGGCGCAGGCTCGGGTATTTTATCTTTGAAAAGCTTATCCGGCTTGGAAGAGGAGTTTTTATATCTAGAAACTTTTTGATTTAACGCCTTTTTTACGGCCGCTAAAACTGATTTTTCGCTGGGAACCTTTTTTATCGATTTTGGAAGTAAGAGCGTTACCATATAGGGCTTTAATTCAAACTCTTGCCACCAGCGGTTTATCTCTTCTACGCCGACTTCTTTTATACTACTCTTAAGAAGCTCGAGCAGCTCACTGCCACTTGTGATCGGACTCTCTTCGCGAATTGCCCTCACAAATTCATTTGCCAATTGCATTGATTCAGCCTTAAAGGCTGCCTGAGCCTCCAAGACTGAAATAAATTCTTTTTTTGCTTCTTTAAGCTCTTTTTTGCTAAAGCCATACTTTTTTGCCTGCTGTAGATACTCTACAGCCTCTGTGAGCATGCTTTTCCAATCTTGCGACTCCTCACTAACCTCGACCGCGCGATAGTTATAGAAGGGATGCTCGCTCTTTGTCGCAATGTGTACGTCTCCAAGAACGCGCTTATCGAGCATCATCTCGGCAAGCGTGCGAACAACCCTCTGTTCTGCCGTCTCAACGGTCGTGAGAGGCAAAAAACGCATCACTGAGCATAACGGCTTTTTGATGATTGCATCGCGCTTTATAAAAGCTGCGTTTTTTTGCGTGGGAAGGACGGTGCGCTCGCTTTCCGGACACACATCACGCGGCTGAATCTGCCCAAATTGCTTTTCTATAAGCTCCTGCATCAAAGCAGTATCCATATCCCCCACAATAACGATATGGGTGTTGTCTGTACGGTAGTAGCTGCGGTAGTAGCGCTCAAAGTCCTCTTTGGTTACAGACCGGATAGACTCCTCCGTTCCAATCGGGTATCGTTTGGGGTATAAAGAGCCTTCAAAAAGACTATTTTGGAGCGTGAGTGCAAGCTGATAGCCGGGAGTCATCTCTGCCATCCGTTTTTCTTCAAGAATTATCAAGCGTTCGCGTTCAATTGCCGCTTCGTCAAGCTGGAGGCGATCCAAGATGTCTGCAAAAAAAAGGAGCGCTCGCGACGCAGTTTTTTCTGCATTATTAGGCAAATCAAGCTTGTAGTCGGTATAAGTAAATGAAGTTAAAGCATTAACGTGCGCGCCAAACTGCAGCCCCTCTTCTTCAAACGCCCGAATAGCCGTTCCATCAGGAAAATGCTCAGAGCCCGCAAAAGCCAAGTGCTCCAAAAAGTGTGCAAGCCCTAGCTGCTCGTCCGTTTCGTTGAGCGAGCCAGTGTCAATATGCATGCGCACAGAGATTCTCCCCTTGGGCAGGCTATGAGACTTCAATACATAACGCACTCCATTTGGGAGTTTGCCGGCAACAATATCTGTCCGCTCGGGAATCTCAGTAGAAAAAGCAATGCTATCACAGAATAAAGCTATTAAAATTACAAAAAAATAGGTAACACTTTTCATTTCTACTATACCAGTTTTATAAATTGGCGATTATTATAGATATAGCCATTATTAGCTTCAATAAGTAAGAATACATTCTAGCCCCAGTTTACAAGTTAGGGAATAAAAGGGGCCGGGCTCTGCGATGTGCGATTCGTCTCAAATCGCACATCGCAGACCCCGGCCCCAATGGCGTTGATTGGCAACGCGCTCGACACGAGGCTCTAGAACCATTGTTAGCAGGACAAACTGCTATGTGGCACCCCTTCAACTTTGCAACTGGAATTGGACTTGCTGACTACGTTGTGATACGCAAGCCTGCACCGGTGATTATTCTTGAAGGCGCCTATTCTTCAAATCCGACACTTTCCGATATTCTTAGCCTCACAGTATCACAGTTAGCCAGGCTTGCCTCAGAAAACTGTGATACTGTGAGCCTGACCCTTCTGTGAGGCCAGGTCTGACCCTTTCCTGTTTTTTTGTTGCGATAAAATGACCTGGTTTATATAGTACTCTTTTCTTATACCTTAAGGAGATTGTGGCTATGGAATTTCAAGTAAATACAGCTGATTATAAACAGCAAGTACATGTGTACCAAGTAGTAAAATCAAAAGAATCTAATACAGAAGCTAAATTAGACGCAATCATAGAAGAATTGCGCATAATTGAACTTAAACTTATTACACGCAATGTTCCAGTAGAGCAAGCTATTCTTTCTAAAATAAGCCGAGAGCTTAGTCAAATTACTTCAGATGTACTTATAGATGATAAAGTTAAACTTACATCGGCTATACAGAAAAAAATGCGCATCGCAGGCGAGAGAAATCTTTCTGTATTAAAATTACAAAATGAAGCTTTACTGAATGGCCTAAGATGAAAAAAATAGAAAATAGGATATTTCGTTGAAGCAAGTTCTGAGGCTTTGAATGTCTTTTCTTGTCGGTTCATCCTATTGTACTTTCTTGTATTGAGCAAGATCTAAATAAGATGGATGTGGGGCCCGTTTTCCGTTTTGACCCCGTTTTCTACTCGAACTGTTTTTGCCTAAAATATCCTCAAAAATATGAGACTCATATGCAAACAGATGTTGAATCCAAATTTAATAAGATTATTCGCGCCGATTGGTCGATTCACAAACTTGCTGCTGATGGCACACTCACACCCCGAGGCAGCTTTCTAGGACGCATTTGTTCTTGGTGTAGGAATTCAAAACACTCCAATAATGATGAAAAAGCAGTGAAGTTTGTGTGCATACTTCTTGAAAATTACATTTCGCCAAACCAAGAGCATAGCGCCGAAGAAACCGTGCGAAGGCGCAATATTGCTTCAAGCGTAGCATCTAAGCTTGAAGAATATGTCAAATTACTAGGAAATGCCTCTTATGATACTGTATCCAGAGTCTACTGGATAGTCATAGATATAGCTCAGCAGCGTTTTCAGACGACTGCAGCAGCGACTGCGGAAGCAGTCATAGCTCTTGAAGAAGAGCGACAGTGGGCAGTTGCATTTTGGCATACCTTGTTTCAACCCGCGCGTGGCGCCGAGGAGTAGGTGAACATTTACTACAACTCGCGTGTTTGCTATTATACCTCTGAGGAGCAAGTTATGAATTTGAGAGCTGTCTTACTATTTATAGCCTGTAGCATTGCGGGCGGGTTTCTTTTGACTTATGGCTGCAGCAGGTAATAATGCATCCTAAAATCCTCTTTTCCAATTGATTTAATAATTGATTCTCAAATGTCCGAATGCCAGATCGGACCCGTTTACTAGATACCGAGAGATAAAATAAAATAACCGATACGTAGCTTGTACGAGTTGTTCCATATCCTTATCAGATGTTACATATCCGTTTACCTCTTCAAGGAAATCGAAGAGGTGATAATGAATTGCCGTCGGGACGGTGATATCAAGAAATTTCTCGGCCGCCTCTCTTAATTCATTACCATGTGTGCGATTAAGTTCCATGGGTATTATACAACTTTTCAGCTCAGGCATTACGAAAAAAAGTGCCAGATGGCGCACGTCTTTATCCTCAAGCATCTCTTTAGCTCGAACTCTATTAGAAAGAATCGTCTTGAACATTTGAATCCCCTTCTCATAATCGCTCTGCGATTTATGATCCAAATAGACAAACTTGTAGAGATTCCAGACAAGAGATGGCGTATTGGTCCACCTTCTGAATCCTTGAATCGCATAAAGAGATTTCATCAGCTGTTCAAATGCAAACTTTTGAATGTTTGAAGTGAATTGATTGGGAAGATCAGGGATAGATCCCTCAGAAATCGCAGTTGAGAGGACTTGCGCATTTGCACCTATATAATCAAAAACCTCAAGCAGCTCTTTGATATCCTCTTGCCCGACACTCTGAAACTTTTCTATATGCTTTGCACCTATAATGCGGCGAAAACATTCCTGACATTCTTTACTTTCAAGCAACGGTTGAAGCGAGAAGAGCCGTGGACTCGGCCAACTATCAGAAACGATTGAATAATTTGAAATTTTTGGATAGACAACCTGTGCTTCGGCTACGGAAAATATATTTATTCCAGTAATTGTTCTATGGAAAGCGCTACCCAATTGATGAACTGCGCTAAAAGCATATTGGACGAAGGGATATGAAAAATCTATCAAAGGCCGAACGATTCGTTCTCCGACAATTTCTCCTATGCTTTTAGGGATTACTTCAAGGCTGCCATTGGAAAGTACCGCAAGTCGTCCTCCTGAAGTAAAAGGCGCCATTCCCAGAGGAATTGCTTGGTCGATTGAATAGGGAGGCGAAGTAACATTTATCATAAGGCAATTATCCTAGATTCGGCAGGACAATCCACATGTCGATAAACATTTGCCGCCCATACAGAGAATCATGTTCGAAATGATTTATTAGTTTATCCCGATTATTGTTTAAAATATTTGCGGCAAAACCGCCCTCAAGCTTTGCATCAGTCTGAATTCTTTTATATCCCCTTTTGAGCAACTCTTCATCCTGCGCTTTATATAAATCAATAATTAATTTTTTTCCTTGATACTCAGGTCGCAATCCGGTGTTATAAATATATGACGTATCATCAGACGCTATTCTTCCGGCAAAGACATCATATTCCGCCTCTTCCTCGTATGTTTTTTTCGCAGGCGTTGCCCATGTGTAGCCGATTGCTCGTCTATTTTTATCTCGCATGATGATAATGATGTTGTCAGGATCTTGGAATGCTCCCCTCATTATTTCCTCATCAAAAGCCTCATCTCCAAAAATTGCACTTTCAAGTTCCATGATCTCATCCTTGACTTTTTCCCAGGAATTCAGTGAGGGATCAAAAATCTCAATACTATAAAAGTCTTTCATCTCATTTCCTTTGAGTGCTTTAGGCCAACATTCCTCATAGGAGAAATCAAATTCATCTGTAAAACCCACTCCGGCTTCAAGTGTCACCCGTTCCCGCTCTCCAAGAGATGCGCTCTTATTGATCTCTTTCATTTCCTCCTCGGAAAGAACAAAATCCATTAAATTGATATTCTCTTGGATATGTTTTGGGGTTTTACTTCCCGGCAATGGAATACATCCATGTTGGATGATCCACTTTAGAGCGATTTGCGAAGGGCTCTTCCCATATTTTTTTCCTAAGTGTGCAAGTGTAGCGTCGCTGTTAATACGACCCCTTCCAAGCGGTCCCCACGCTTGCACGGTAATCCCATTTTTTTGACAGAAAGCAAGCAGTTCGGGATCATAATAAAAGGGATTCATTTCAACCTGCACCCATGTGATAGGAATTTTGAGTTCTAAGGCACGTTTCAGGTGATTAACCGTGATATTACTCAATCCAATATGCCGAATAAGTTTGCTCTGTCTAAACTCTTCTAGCGTTGAGAGCGTTTCTTCGATCGGCACCTTGCTATTGGGCCAGTGTAGAAAATAAGCGTCAAGATAGTCCGTTTGGAGCTTTTCCAATGTTATTTTTAGATCTTCTTGTAAAAGGGGGCGCGTATGAGAATTAGGCCAAACCTTCGAAATAACGTAAAAATGATTTCGTCCATATTTATGCAGCAGACGACTTATAGGATCAAAATTCCCATACCAAGTCGCTGTGTCGATGATTCGATACCCCGATTCAGCCGCACATGCAGCAGCTGTAAAACAGGTCTCATCCTTAAAAGGAAAGGTTCCAAACCCAACAGCTGCATATTTTACACCCTCTATCTGGCATATTCCCTCTGGAGTAACCTCGATAGGCGTTGAGTGAAGAGAAACATTCAGACTCATGGCAATGATCACTCCTTTAAGTGTATGTAACATTTATAATTTCCTTATGACCTTGCAGTTGAAGCCTTAGCCAATCAAAGGATTGATTGACCCACCCAAGTCTTTTCTGATATAGTAATCCATATCATCTGAACCTCAAAGTGACTAAGAAGTATATATCAGACATGCGAAATTTGCGAGCAAGAAAAAAGATGAAAATGGCCAGATTATGTGATTTACCAATCCAAATCGCACGAATCACAAGACACCCCCTTTTATTTCACAAAAACATTGCTAGATAGGATAGTAAAAACATGCACACGCACTCCTCAACTACAGAGATTGTCAAGCAAGAGATAGTACGCTGCCGCGAAAATCTGAGTAAGAATAGTATGGAAGAAATCCTGGGTTTGAGTTTTGAACAATGTCCTGATGTATTTCCTGCCGGTCTTTATCCATCATCTGAATTTTTTGCCCAACACTTTCCCTATGCAAAAAACAGACGCCTTTGGGAAATTGGCTGTGGCACAGGTGTTGTTTCTGTAATAGCAGCCTTGCGTTATGGCAATAGCGTCGTCGCTACAGATATCAATTCAAAAGCATTGGAAATGACAAAAAAAAATGCCGAGCGACATGGGGTTTTGGATCAGATAGATTGTCGCCTAGGCAATCTGTTTGAGCCTCTCAAAGCTAATGAAAAATTTGATTATATATACTGGAATTGGCCCTATTCCTATGTTACAGAAGATCATCCTCTTTCTGACATTTTTGAACAGGCTTATATGGATCCCGGCTATCATTTGATTGAGAGTTTGCTTGCTGGCCACACTCGCTATCTTCAACTGAATGGTTCACTTATTTTAAGCTTCGGTAGTATAGGAAATCGAGAGCTCTTTGAAGCGCTTATTAAAAAAACCGGATTGGGATACAAAGCCTTCGCAGAAGCCACAATGAATAACGGAAGAACCTATTGGCTTTTCCAGATTACCAATAAACAGATGTAGTCCTGTCGACAACCACCGAAAACATTTTTTTTCATAATTGCTTATAACTAGCAAAAAATAAAGATTATGACACGAGCTTAAAAAAAAATTCCAAGTGGGTCTTATGGCCTTTCTCCTCAGAGAAAAGCCATAAAACCCACTTGGAATTGCTATCCTTTAGATGCACTTCTATTGGATGGATGTAGAAAAAGTATTACTTTTTCATTTTTTTCCAGAGCTGAATACCGGCTGTAGCAAAATCAAGCACATCATTTGTTTTGTTAGATGCTACCTCTATATGTTGCGATTCATCTGGATGGTTACCAACATCTAAAAGATGAAGCACATTTTTTACTATTGCCTTCCAATCAGTATTAGAGTCTTTTTGGTTGGCGTGCCAGTTGTGCATCATAGTTGAGCCAGAGCCCAAAAGTCCACCCATTGCGGCGCCAACAATCAACCCTTTTTTGAAGTCTTTATTTTCTAGATTTGGGAACTCCCCAATTTCTTTTCTTACCGAGTTAATAACATCATGCGCTTTGTCGTTTACATAGTCAACTTTATCTTGAACCGTGTCTGAGACATTGCTGCCCATATCTGCAAGCATCGTTTTAAAGTTATCTGTGTATTCTTTTGCAGTATCAGCTAAACCTTTAGAGTTTTTAGATGCAAGCATATTTGCAGCGATGCAGCCTACTGCGCATCCGATAATGGCGCCAGTTGCGATTTTCTTAGTACTTGATTTATCTATTTTGGATAGCTTTTTCTTAAGATTTTTCTGTGTATCGGATACAGCCTTTTTCACTGTTTTCTTAACATCTTTAACCCTGTTCTTAACACCTTTAACTGTCCTTTGCACACCCCTGACAACTTTGTGCGTTAAACCTTCAGCTTTCTTTTTAACAGCAGTCGTTTTCTTTTTTACGGCACCCAATGCTTGCTTTTTCTTTGCGACTAGGACCTTCTTAATTTTTTTCTTTGATGCCAAATGAGAAGCATGCGCTTTGTCATTTTTTTTGGCTCTACTTTTAGTACTCATTACTACCTCGTTGTTTTAAATTCATGATAAATCTTATCACTCCCCTTGCAAAAGGAGCCCTCTGATAGCGCTATGAATGCATAACGATATATTTCCCTTGTTGTTCTCCACTTACCTTGATTAAAGATTTTTTACAAGCAGACAAAATAAAAAGCACAAAATAGTAGATTGTCCTGCTTTTTTTGATTTATTGTGCAGAATTTTGTGTGCTGTAAAATGGCAAGTGCGTTAGCTGCCGCCTATTGTAGTCTATACGCTAGTCATTTTGAATAAAGAGAGCCATAACTGAAGTACGCAACGCATAAAGCATTGCATGCTTCTCTTATGCTTGTTTCGTTGTCTCTTGTTTATTTGCCTCAACGTTAATTCCTGTTTTGAACAGGCCGCCTTCGGCAAGTTTTGTTAATTTCTTATCCGCATTGCCTTCTTCGTCCATTGTGTTAGCCAACAAACTATCTATATCATCTAAATCTAATTCTTGCGCATAGCTTCTTAATGCGCCATAAGCTGCAATCTCAAAGTGTTCAATTCTTTGAGCCTTAGAAATTAAAGCAGCGTCGCGCAGGGGTGAAGAAGTTGGGAAGTCTTTTAAGACGTCTTGAATATCTCCAATAAGACCTTTTATGCCTTTAGGAGACATCTCTTTTTTTTGCACATTAAGCATCATGAATATTTTTTCAAGACGCAAGATTTGATCCTGTGTCTCTTTTCGGTGTGCCTCAAGGGCTGATTTAAGGTCGGCCGACTGAACCGCTGAGATCATATCTGGCAGAGCTTCTACTATTTGCTGCTCTGCATTTAAAATATCTTGCAGCTCATATATTAGCAGTTCTTTAATGCCGTTTTTTTCCATAAAACCACCTCTTTTATAATGATACTATAGCGAGCGACTCTCTGCTTAAACTCTTAAATCACTAATAATCAATAACATACAATTAGTGATCAGCAGTGCATTCATCTTGCCTCGCACCTTAAATATCTCCTTTACAGATTAAAATGTCAATATTATTTTTTACATATGGGAATTGCTTTTTTTGCTTTTGTGATAACACACTTTTCCCTTATGATTAAAAAAAAATACAATTTAAGGTTGTTATGGCCGATTCACCCGAGCAAGTACCAAAGGTCCTGAAAAAAGAAATTTCCGCGCTGATCATGCAATCAATAGCAACAAGAGGGTTGTTTATTTTAGCAATCCTCTACACGCTCTTTTTTGCTCAGCAGCTTTTGGTACCACTGGCTTTTGCCTTTTGGTTTTATTTTTTGCTTAAACCCTCGGTGATTTTCCTCTTTAGAAAATGGCATATTCCAAAGCCACTGGGTTCAGCAATCGTGCTGTTTTCTGGGTTTGTGTTGGTGGCATTTGCAATTTTCTATTTTTCTGCACAAGCGGAGGGGTGGATGCAAAATGCGCCTCAAACATTTGATGCTTTTGTTGTAAAGCTCTCTTCTTTAACAGAGTTTTTGAAAACACCGACAGACCTGATTATGCAATTGGTACACCACATAAGGGATTCTTTTAATATCCCTACCCAACAGGCATCACAAGTAAGTTGGATCGGCTTACTTTTTGCAAGTACATGGGCGTTTTTAGTAGAAACTTCTATTTTTTTTATCTTCCTTTATTTCTTGCTTGCCTCAGAGCGAAGTTTTTTAACAAATATTATTACCATATTGCTTCCTGAAGAACATAAAAGTGATGCTATGAGCGTTGTGCAGCAGATAGAAGGGAAAATCTGGGGCTATATTTTTGCAAGGACTGTAATCAATGTTGTTTTAGCAGTCGTACTCAGTATCATATTTTTTATCTTTGAAGTGCCAAATGCAATTTTATTGGGCGTTGTTATAGGGTTCTTGGAATACATACCTTATCTTGGCGCATTGATTGCGATATTCTTGGTTACAGTGATTTCTGTTGTTTCATTCGACTCCGCTTGGTATATGCTCTCTGTTCCTATGCTCTCTGCAATCATTATTTATATCGAAGGGAATATTATCACGCCAATTGTGCTGGGTAAGACTTTGGTTCTTGCTCCCGTAGAAGTGGTGCTGTCCATTATTATTTTCGGGTGGATTTGGGGGGCCAGTGGAGCATTCTTGGCTATTCCCTTAACCTTGTCTTTAAAGGTTATTCTAGATAATATAAATGAAGAAAATTTTATGAAAACCCTTTCCGAGTAACTATTTGAATGAGACTTGAAGGCTAGTTAAAAAATAACAGCGTGTTTAAACGAGTAAGATGCAGTTTTCCCTTCAAGCCTGCTACTCAGAAACAACAGCGATCTCAATAAGAAATCTCTTAGACTTTTGCTGGGCGTTTTTTAAAAGCTATCAGTACAGCTTCGTTTGCACTTAGGCTCCCGTTGCCCATGTTTACCATGTTCATTGCCGATGCACGCTCAGCATGATCCATCTGAATAAATGCTTTTGCAGCCTCCCCGGAAAGCTTTCCAGCAAACTCTTTCTCGGAATCGGTCATCTTTTCTATATCCTTACGCGGCACTACATCCTGAGGCGTAGAGCCACCTGCTAGCAAAGTAACTGAGGGGCCAACACCGGCCACTGCACATAAACAGAAGATAAGACACTTTTTCATCTGAAATATCCGGGGTTCATTCTTTACCACCTTTGCCTGAAACGGTAATTTATTACAACTTTTGAACAGTTTTTGCCTATATGGCAATGCTTTGGAAGGCGATAGACAAAAAAAGAGCTCGATCTCTATAATCCTTTGCAAAAAAAGAAGTAAAAACATGACCCCAATCCCCGCTATACCCCCCTCCTGTGAGCTACCGATTGAAACTACTAAACCTATTACATCTCTCTGTACACTTCGTTATGGAGTTTTTGTAAGCGGATCAGAAGATGGGATAACGCGCTGGGATGCACGCCTCAAAACATGGAGCCATTTTACCTCTCAAGAGAGTGGCAATCAAAATGCGGTCATGGCTATCGAAAAAATCGGCCGGGGACGTTTCGTGGCTGCAAGTCGTGACACGCTCACATTTTGGAACGATTTTTATTTGAAAAAACCTGTCTGGTATCATCCAGCATAGGTCGAAGGGCCGCACCACATCTGGCCTGATTATGGTTCTTCCCATACAATCAAACTTGAATGATTGGGGCCGGCCACACGCATTACAAAAGTTGCAAAGTCGAGCTCAGTATCTCTCAACATTCCTGCTCATGCAATAAGAGCCTGCACAGCCAATGATCACCACTCCAGCAACTGTTATTACGCCAAGTGCAAGGGCGGCGATGGAATATGAGAGCTCTTGCTGGCGAGCAGCATCTAGGCATCTTCTGATCCCATCGCATCCAAACGCGTCACGATCCCAACCGCAATACATTCCCAGCTTATAGGCTAACTGGTTTCCAACTTGCGCTGTTGTGCGAGCCTTAGCGCCTACTGTTATGGCAGCAGCTCCCATTAGACTCAAAATAGAGGCTGCTGTACATCCGATGCCACAGCCTTTTGTGCATTTTACCATGATATTCCTCCTAGTCTTGCCTGTTTTAATCGGCAAAAATATATACAATAAAGTCACAATTAGAGACAGTCATTTCATGAATTTACCCGAATTTGTTGTAATTACAGCCAATATATTGGGGATTTTTAATAAAATCTTTAAAAATCAGGAAGCAAGAGAGGGCAAATCCTTTAGCCTTCCAATACTTGGATCAACGGTGCAAATAACCGGCAAGTCGTTACTTGAGTGAAAATTGAAACTGGGGTCAAATTGGGGTCAGCCCTGACCCCAATTTTTTTTTGAATAGGTCCCATGAGCTTAGAGAGTGAAACTCTTGATCATAGCGGATAGTTCGGCTACAGTTAGCAGTGTAGGATTTTTCACTTCACCTTTCTGTAGACGATTGTTCATATCTTGGCTTTCCAGAGCAGCTATTGTTCTACATATCTTGGTGCCCTGAAGTCTTTCATGTAGACCATTCCAGTCATCTGGTGAAACGCGCGGTAGCACATATGATAAATGCTGTATGTAATCTAGATAAGAATCAGCAGGCAGATTATAAAAGAACTTTTCCAGTGTCTGTACATGGGT
The DNA here is from genome assembly GCA_963826935.1 of uncultured Chlamydiales bacterium. Lineage (GTDB taxonomy): Bacteria > Chlamydiota > Chlamydiia > Chlamydiales > FEN-1388 > SZAS-7. Next base: position 245,722 of record CAWGYH010000003.1, read on the forward strand.
AACATTTTTCACTACCCGCGCAATTGCTGTAACAGGAATCATTACTGTTAAACCATCCATCGGTAAGATCTTAGCAAAGATGAGAAGTGCTGCATGTCGCTGAGAAGCAGTTGGAAGCTTTTTAAGCTGAAACAGCATGGTGCATGCTGTTTTGCAACGCTGATCGGGTGCAAGTTGCTTGTATGCTGCCTCTAAAGCCTTGCTGTCGGCAGAGGCATCAAGGCCATCTATTGGACGCTCCGGGTTTTGAAAATAACGAATCACTAACAGGCTCTTCATAATAGTGTGGAACAGATTTTTTTTGTTAACAGTGTCGGCTTCCTCAGTTAAGCGACGCACATTTTTTTCTACAATATCAAAATGTTTCACAAGTTCATTTCGATCATCTGGAAGAAGCCTCTCTTGAATTGCACTATACTGCTCTTGTGTGAGCTTGCACGCTTCAACTACCTCTTCGTGTGGCTGCGTTCCCTCTTCAGCTTCATATAGAGCAAGAAAACGATTAAAAAATACGCTCATTTTTTCTCCTTTTAGTTATGACATTTTTTCGAGTCTATTTTGTTGTAAGATTAACAGCAAATGAACTTTCTCTTGTTGCCTAGAAGAATCAGCGGAAACCAATTTGTTCCTAGCACGCATATTTCAAAGACTCATTGCGCAAAGCTTTCATTCTGGGACCTTAGACAGCTTCCCAACGGGCACTAATTGGGGTCATATTAATTATCGGGGCCGGCCCAAATCACTGCAGACTTAGCTCCCAAGCTTCTTCAACAAGATCGTCTCTTCCCCAGTCTTGGTAGGGGGTTTTATTGATTAGACAAAAGCCTGCTTGTTCGTATAGTTTTCTTGCAGCCTGTAGTTCGCTGTGGGTAACCAGGACAAGCTTTTTATAGCCCACATGCCTTGCAAAACGCATGCACTCTTCTAAAAGCCGCTTGCCTAGGCCAAGGCCTCTAGCAAAGGGCTCGAGCAAAAGCAGTCGCAAACGACCTATGGTTTTTGTCTGTCTCACAAGCGCAATAGAGCCAATCAGCTCACCTTCCTTTTCGGCAATCCAGCAGTGCTCACAAGTGGGGTCATAGTTTAAGAGAAATTCTGATGCAGCTCTTGCTGCTTTTGATCAGATAGCAGGCTTAAAAGCACCCCTACTTCTTTATTAAAAAGGGCCGTGCCCTGCGATGTGCGATTTGGACGAATCGCACATCGCAGGGCACGGCCCCTTTCATCTAGATTCGGCAGTTCGAGATACAGAATCCAGGTTTAAAGATTGACAAAATTTGACATATATGTGAAAATATGACATATGAAGAAGAAACGCGAAAAAGTTGCTAATGTTGCTGCACTAGCAAGGAAACTGATGAAGGAAGGATCCTATGTCATTAGTAACCATGCCTATGATAGAGGCAAACAAAGAGCACTTTCTATCGGGGACATACACAATGTGATTACGACCGGCTATCATGAAAAGAGGAAAGACGAGTACAAAGAAGAATTTATGGACTGGAATTATGCAATCAAAGGCCAAACACTCGACAATGACCTTGCAAGAGTTTGCATAGCGTTTGTTCAAGAAAGCAATTTAATAATTATAACTGTAATAAGGCTCGAAGGATAAAAAAATGAAAAAGTTAATTTATGAAGGACTGGGTTTTCCAATTGTTTTGAAAGGCGTGAAAACCTTTCAGTTTCGCGGTGAGACATTACCAAAAATCAACCATCGAGAACTTGAAGACATGGTTTTTAAGGCACTTCTTCGGCATCCTGCACATTTTTCCGGGGCGCAGCTTGCGTTTATCAGAGGCTATATGAACCTGTCACAAAAAAATCTTGCCTCAATTTTGGGATTGAGCACACACGCTACCATCTCCGGCTGGGAAGGTAAAAAAGAGCGCGCCACAGGCATGCCCGCAACAACCGAAGTAGTTATTCGCTTACTGATGGCGGATTTTATTGGCGATGCTACATTCGCCCTACACTTCAGAGAATTTTTAGAGATTCACACCTTCCCCATAGATCTTGAAATGAAAGTTGCTTAGAAGTCAGGACATCGCAGAAATCGACCCCTTTTACGCAATGGCATTCGGTTAAGGCCTGACACTTGGTCACGCGATCACGCTGAAGGCGTGAAATATAAAAGCCTATGGCAACGCCATAGGTAAGTTGTAAATTTTTAGGCACGCTGAAGGCGTGCGTTATAGTAAACGTTAACGTCTGAGGCATTTACTATAACGCACGCCTTCAGCGTGCCAGACTATTTTTTCGGTAACCTATGGCGCTGCCATAGGCTTTTATATTTCACGCCTTCAGCGTGAGAGAGTAAACCTAGCTACAATTCTTCTCGAAATAAGGTTATGAGCCTCTCATGCAAACGCCTTACCTGATGATTTAGGTTGTCTATACCATTTGCCTATAGGTTTTTTGCTTTCTCGGGGATAACTTCGACCTGGCCTGATTTTCTGATATATTTTTTTTGTAGCTTGTACCAAATAATCAATGCTTTTTTCTAGAAATACCAGGGGGTCAAAATATAGAATTTTTTCGAGCATCCATCCAAGATTTAAAAAGCAGTTCTTAGTGAAAAAGGGGCCGGCCCCTGCGATGTGCGATTCCTGAGCAATAATCGCACATCGCAGACCCCGGCCCCTTGTAGTAAAACAAAAGATTCCTGGCCGGCAAAAGGTCGGCCCTGGGGATTCCCAGAGACTTTTTGCTTTCTCCTGTGCCATTCCCAAGCCCTTTTATGGAAAGGGCCGGATCCTGCGATTTGTGCTATTTGCATATCCGAATCGCACGAATCGCAAAAGACGGCCCCTTTTACTAAAGCTTCTCACGCAATGGTAAAAAACTTTTTTCCCCTAACAGCTTGATCACACTTCTCAAAAGATAGCTATTATCAAAGCGAATCAAATATTTTCTGTTCCCATCATGTTCACCTTCACGCACGAGCATTTTTTTATCTATTAATCTTCGAATTTGGCGTGAAATTTCAGAACCAGCCTTCCCAGAGAAAATATCTTTCAAATCTATTGCCTGGATAACCTGCTTATCAATCGCTTTTTGTAAAATTTTTGCCTCTATTTCAGTGATATATTCTCTCTTAATGGAGTCGGCTATTGCTGGAAGCAAGATTTCCTTACGTAAATAGTTGTAATCCAATAATTTATCTATCTTACCTATCTCTTCCATTAGCCCTTTTAGAACATATTCGCACCAATTTAAAATCCCTTCTCTATTTCCCTGGTCGGCCATAGCCAAGTATTTATAATATGCATCACGATTACTGCAAAATACAGCGGTTGGATTGATTATTCGTCCTTTATCAACATTAAACCCTAACTTTACCAGCATAGCATACGTAAACAAGCGAACTGTTCGGCCATTGCCATTCCCAAACGGGTGTATCCACACAAATCTATGATGAGCAATAGCTATTTTTAAGAGATCATATTTGGGACTATCCTCACGATTGACAAACTTGACAAGCTCTTCCATATAATCTCTCACTCTAAGAAACTCAGGGGGAATATGACTTGCCTTATTGATTCGCAAGTTCGTAACTCGATAATCACCAGGAGTATGATCGCCCTCACCATCTGGTGGAGGCAATAAACCTAAACCCTTTGTCACAATTTTGTGCAGTTCACATATAAATGCTCTATCGATGGGATGATTCTTTACAGCCTTCTCTACCAACACCATTGCATCTTCGATATTTTGAATTTCTTGAATTGCTAGAGGAAGTTTTCTTTTGCCTTCAAGTTTTGTCTCAATATATTCCGCTATAGTCGTGTTATTCCCCTCTATACGAGCAGAACCGATACTTTCCAAGAAATGAAAGATATTCTTTAGCTGAAAAAACAACTTGGGGTGAGTTGAGCCCTGTAACTGCTTTCTTCGTAGATAATCCAATTCAATAATCAGATCTGTCAAAGAAGAACAAAATTCAGGTTCTACAAGTTCTAAATCATAATGCACAAATTTCGCGTTTTTCATTAGATAACACCCCCTCAATAATTAACAAGTACAAAACTAACAATTAACAAGCACCACCTCCAGAATACACCTAGGGGCAGATTTGCAGTATATAAAATCTCATAGTATTTAACAACAGCAATTTTATGGAATTAACACTCCCTACAAAGAGGGATCATCAACGCCACACAGTTTGTGGGTAAAATTTGTGTAAAGGGGGGTGAAGTGCGTAATGGCACTTATGATCAAAAACGGCTTCAAGATAAAGTAAAAAGGGCCGTGCCCTGCGATGTGCGATTTGGACGAATCGCACATCGCAGGGCACGGCCCCTTTCAATGCAAGCACGGTCCCCATCACTCGTCATCAGAGGCATAAAAAAGTTCTTTCACAATTTTTACCTCGCAACGCAGAGAGCAACAAGTTTTTATACTTGTTTCTAGCGATGCGCGACTAACTGTAACTGAGCGAAGTTTCCAAAAAAATCCAATAAAGCTGTCTAATTGATTGCACCAACGCACGTCAAGTTCTTCTAAAGTGCCGCCGCAGGACTTGCTTAACGCAAGCACCCCTTCATCTGTAAGAGGGGTAAAGGATGCTATGAGCTTTTTAAGTTTTGAAAAAGGGAAACTGGTTACCTCTGTCCCACTAATATCCAGTATCTCCAAGTTTTTACAGCATTCGCTTACTCGCTTTACTGATTCATTTGTAAGAGAAGAGCCTTCGGCGTCTAACCGGATAAGGCCTGGAAAGAAACATCCCATAAAAAAGTTAGGATCTTTATGATATTTAATCCTAAGCTCCTCTAAGCGCTCGCCATAGAGGGCGCTTAGCGTTTGCAGAGCCTTATTTGTCAGGTTTGTACAAGAAATATCTAACTTTTTTAGATTCGAAAATATACAGTCTGTAAAGTCTGTCAGCACCCTATTATGAGAAAGACTAAGTTCTTGTAAATTGGGCATAAGTTTGCTTAAATGAATAACCTCTTTATCCGAAAGTTGTAGTTCCTTAGCTTGTAAAATTCGAAGATGTTCAAATCTACTGCATCCCAGAAAACTCGTTACGTTCTTGCAAATGTCAATATTAAGTTCTTGCAAGTTTGGAGCAATACGGCTTAGCTCCCGCAGACCTTCATTTGTAAGAGTCGACCCTGTAAAATCGCAGGACACCAGTTTTGGAAACCAGCATCCTATTGGGCTAGTTATCCGGTTCCTCCCTATCGAAAGCTCTTCTAAACTCTCACCAAAAATATGACTTATACGCTGTAGCTCGGTATCGGATATTGTATAGTTAAAAGCCTCAATTCTCGTTACATTGCACAACTTTTGCAGTTTTTCAAAATAGTCAAAGACCCCTTTATCAGGACTTCTCTTTGAAGAGAATATACTTCTTCTACCATTTACTAGTGAAAAACGACACTCACATCTCCTTCCTTCCATCCCTAAACGCAAAAGAGCCTCAGAGTCTTTACGGCTTTCAGAAGAAAACGTCTCTAGTAGAGGAGCAAGCGCTTCTTCCGTAGGTAAATGATCGTAGGCAAAATCAATAAAGTAACACTTTAAATCCGCAATAAAGCCATGATTTTCTAAGCGATTGGCAATATTTTGCAGCAGGGCATAAAATGGCTCTGATTTATATTCCAAATTTTCTCTTAAGAATCTCGTGCACTCCTTGCCAAGGGCTTGGACATCAAAATGCATGGCAAGCTCCAGGAGATCACCGACGTTATCAGCCGTAATTTCTATTCTACCCTTTTCTATATAGCTTAAAAATTGACTAAGCGATGCTTCCGACATACCTTCAGGTGGCAATAGCTTCCACATATTTTCACGCGCTTCTTTCATGCCCTGTGCGCTTTTAGTCCTAAAGGCTTCGCTTAAAGCCAAAAGACGCACTTTAGGGATAACTACAGTCTTTAGCCCTGAAATCGATACCAGTACTGGGTCAAAGATCTCGGGAGTTTCCCTTATAAGCGCCGATCGAATTTTTTTGACTTGTTTGCCAACCTTAGAGTCAGAAGTTTTTGTATCGATCAAAAGCTTGGCAAAGATAACCCCATTACTTTGTGTTGCCCAATCTGGATTCTCTTGCAAATTCTTTAAAATCTCGAGACATTTTGCCTCATCTTTCGGCATAGATGTTCGCGGATCAAGCTCCCAAGGCTCTGTCTGTCCTGGGGTGACCCCCCCTTGAAAATCCATATTTGCTTCCTACATTGGCTATTACGTTACCCCCTTTCTCTATCATACTAACTGCATTAAGCCAAATGTAATTTTATTTTACGCCACGCAAAGCCCGAAAAAAATCAGTTTGCTAAATGCAACTGTTAATGAGTCGAGTAGCCCAAGTGGTCGGGGCGGGGCCTGCATTAGGCATATCTCAGGTTTATCAAGTTATGCCTAAAGTGGTCGGTGCCTAATGCGAGCCCGGCCCTTTTCACAATAACTTGAGCTTCGGTAGTTTTGTCTAAAGAGGAGTATAATTTGATAATAGATAGTAAAAGGGGCCGGGCTCTGCGATTATGCGATTTTTGTTGAAATCCCCTTAGTTTGTCAAACAACCAAAGATGTTAACTTTCAGAAAATCGTTAAAAAGTTGGCAAAAACCTAAATCGCATAATCGCAGAGCCTGGCCCCTTTTATTAAGATCATAAAAAACCTTTTTATTTTATTAATAATGGGTGTTAATTATCAATGCAAAATGTTAATAAATCAACTAATATTTGTTATTGTACGCATTACATGATTTCAGTTACTATATTCCGCTTTATGGGGTAATACTATGTCATTTCTAATTAAATCGCTTACTTGTGTGTCGTTGCTTTTTCTTAGTAGCCTGTCAGGATCGGATCATAGCATTGACATGAACGCCGAGGTGTTAAATCGATATCCACATAAGTTTAGCGACGGCCGTGAGGCTCGTTTTACTTGTCTTGTTAATGACAATGGTGAAGTTGTTTGGACAGAGTTTCATCCGATATTTCCTGAAACTGGCAGTTATTTCCAACATATTTTTCACTGGAGTGAAGATAGTGGTACAGTTGAAATCGATATAGACGACGAGATGCATAAACTAGGATTTAGACGAATGGAACAGGGTCGAACCAAGGCTGCTGGTTATAGCGTCAATTTCTTGAAATTAGACAATTATGGAAATGTCTTTCTCAATATTAGCATTGACTTAAGGGAAACAATGCCTTCAGGGCCTTTCCCGAGCATACGTAAAATAGGCATTTGGCACAAAAACAATGGATTCAAGATGTTAAACATCCCGAACATTGACACCGTCGCAGAAATTAAATTCTCTCCTGATCGAATTTTCGTTATCGGACAAAATATGGCGCGGGATGAAACATTCGAAGTCCTCCGTCCTATAGATGGCCACTGGCCCTGGGAACCTGAACCAAAGCTAATCGAAGAAACAGTCAAAAAACTGCCAGAAACGACCCCTTGGGACACTCTGCCATATGGTCAACATAGCGCTCGACTACACATCTTACAAGAGCTTTGGAAGAACACCAAGAGCTCCTCTGAGAAAAAAATTATCCTAGTTATGATCGAAGGAGAAGTGGCGAATGTTTTTGATCTCTTAGAATATGACATAAAACGAGCGCAGACGCTTCTGACACAGGCCAATAGTGAAGGGAAAGAAGACAGGGGCGCCAAAATGCTACTAGCCGACTCCAAGAAGTATATAGCGGCTCTTCTGAGCTATTTCAAAAAGCTGCCGAAAGAAAGTAAGAGCAGAATCGATGCGATTCACTTACCAAGCAAAGATTGGTCACCTAAAAAATAAGGCAACGTAAGCATGAATAAATTATTATCTCTATCACTTTCAATTTCTATAATGTTTTTCACCTCCTATGCAGGCTACTACATATGGAAGGAAGACAAAGCCAAAACCGAAAAAAGAGGAAGACTAAACAATTATTATAAAGATAAGTTTACTCACGCCCACATGATGGTACAAGATCCTGAAACACCTAGATATATAGCAGAGAATTCAATAAAAGAGCTTGATAAGCTAGAAACGCATATGCTTAAAGATGGCTATGACAGGACAGAAGTTGAAACCATGAGAACGTTAGCCTATAAAGAAGCCTATGCAGCGATTACTGCATATAAGGAATATAAATCATCAGCAGAATATAAAGAAATGCAGGCATTCATAAAAAAATCCATTGAAAAACAAGACTCAAGAAAATAAGTTTTCCGAATATTAATTTTAGTAGGCTGGGAATTGATATCAGGCGTCCTAACTTCGGGGGGGCTCAGGACTTTCCGTTTTTATGCTCTTCGGTAGATCTTCCATCTTTTGACATCGAAGCAGATACGCACGCTTTATCGTAAACCCGAATTTATCAGAAAATGTCCCGCCGGGAACTTCTTTATAATGACCATTTGTAACTAAAACTTCGCCTTGCAAGAAAGCCACCACAGGATCTGAGCTGTCAAGTATCACAATTCGAGATAGCTGCACAAGCTCAGAACTATTGAGAGCCTTTTGAATTTTTGAAGCGATAGTTTCGTACGATAATCTGTCGTTAGAATTAAGCCACGTCGCAGATACGACTATATCCCATTTTTCTAAAGGGTCCTCTCTAAGAAAAAGTGCGAACACCAAAATAGGCCCGTGCTCGTTCTCTAAAGAGCGAACAACAGTCTTGAGTTTTTCTAAAATTGTATTCATAAATTTTTTAACAATGTTTCTGATGATCTTACCATTGCATCTGCACTTTGTGCAGTTAGCTTCTGTGTCGAATATCTAATTTCAGGATTCCAACCTACCACAATTGACCAATCAGAGAGATGCTCTTGCTTTACTTTTGTTTCAACACCCGAAAGATGAAGCAACACCTCTAAATTGTGAGTTTTAAAACACTTTAAATTATTAAATTCTTTATCAGTTTTAGGATAACCTTCCCACCCCAGCGTTTCACAGATTTTCTTCTTTAGCCCCATTTCCACAACATAACCACACATGTAAAATGCACCATCATATCGACGAGCACTGAGAAGGGTTTTAGCATCCTCAAGCCTATCTGTACAGAGATTTTGCAATTCTACCAATAAAATCATAGTCTCTCAATTTTGATTACACGCCTACGCTATGGTATAGGAGCGAATTGTCACACACACACTGCCCCGGCAAATTACTTCGCTATCAAGCCAAAGATTTTGCTAATCTGCTCCATTTTACGCCAGTTATTTCCTACCAAGCACGTAAAAATTACATAAATGCACTTGCTCGCTGAAAATGGCTCAGTGACAATGCACTTATGGAATAGCGCTAAGTAGGCGGGTGATTCCTAGCCAACAACTATGCCTCAAGATGTTCTCGGGACTTTTGCTTTTATTACTAGGACGGCGGGTTTCACCTACTTCTTCAATTATTTCAAGGGGATTAGTAAAATTGCATGCACTTCACCATATTCGGTTTCAGCTTCCCCAATTACATAGCCCGCGTCATTTATGGCATTCACAGCACATACTCTCTTCCAAAAGCCATTATTGAGGTTTACTATGACTTCTGGATCACAGAAATTTAAGTGCAGTTTTCCGATCATCCCATTTTCTATTGTCGTTTCGACCAGATCCATATCATCTGTTAAAAAATACCCTTTGCCATTAAAGGACTTAATTGGATTATAACTTCTCATTCCTCTGGTCTTATTCGTTTTCAGGTTTACTAATTTCCAACCTTCCTCAGTCTCACATATTACTTCTCCATTATTATTCACAGCCAAGGCTCGACTAAATGCATAACCATTATTAGAAAAAATTTGCTTTGCTTTCCATCCAGTATCTGACATCCAATACATTGCTTTTTCGGTATGCCCTACAATCTCACCTTTATGAACTATAGGATATAAACAATTAGCTACAGCTATTGTATGTCCTGAATTATCCTGCCAATGTGCACATCCAACGACACTTGAAATTGTCGCAAGAACACCTAAATCTCCATGAATACAGGACAAGTTGCTTGCTATTGTTCCCGAAGGTGAACTCGAATTCGAGATAAAATATGATTTTTCCCCACTATTTGATTCTTGAATTCCAATTAATTTATAATCAGATATAACACCCAGAACTTCCTTTAACTCACACCCTGCATTAAACCTAATATTTTGTGGATGAAGGCCACTATTTCGGTCCCATTGCACCATATCAATTGGTTTCTTGCTTTTTGTATCTTGCATCCACCCTAAAATGCGCCCATCTTGTGCAGGGAGACAAGCAATATTATAATTCTGCCCTTCAGGAACATCTATTGCTATCAATCCTTCATCTGGATCCCAAAAATACGGGTAAGTGACTCCCTTCCACGTGTAATAGCCAGCAACCTGTCCCGTCTTATTAATTGCCACAGCCCTGCTTTTTTCACTCTGCAATGTCCCTAAGTCGCGGATTTCATATCTTATATCCCCACAAAATACTTTTTCAAAAAATAGCAACGATACTAAATTGAACAAAACTAATATAAATCTCATATAATTAAACCTAGAATATAACCTATAAAACACAAAACCAAAAACGCATTTTGAACCTGATCAAGATTAAATTACTACTGATAAAACCAATTGGAATTCATGCATTGAAACAATGATGCCCTCCAGGATGCTAACCATTCTGAAGGGCAAAAAGACTGTTTATTACTTAGTCTATAGGACGAAGTACGACCGCATGAGTTTCTCCATATATATTTGTACCTGAACCGACAATCCAATTCTTGTTATTAAAATCATTGACTTTCGCCAATTCCTTCCATGGTGTTTGTTTGATTTCATTGAAAACAATTCTTAAATCCAACCAGTTTCGGACGACTACACTTTTGTTGTTAATATCACCACCAGGCAAAGAACCCATAAAAGAAATATTTGTTTGCGACAAAATATTTCCTAATTCGTTTATCTTTGTCGTTTCCGAAGCACCAACAAGCAAGTGCCACAAATGTCTAGGTCCAATATCAAATACACTATGACGGGACACACCGTTACTATTATAAGATGTAATTAAACCTTTATCATTTATTGAGTACAATCTCAGCTCCCCATCAAAAAGAGGTGCAAATTCTTCAATGATCCCGTTTGTCCAAATTACTGCTTTCTGCCCAGTTGGGATTAACTTCGATTTATGAACTAAATGATAGTTTGAATTACCTATGACTTGACCGCAGTTATTGATCCCAGTGGCCATGCTGGTATTGCCTGGCAAGCCAAGGTCACCCGACAACACTCCCAAATCTTGCATACAACCGCATTGCCACAAATATGCATGTTTTTCTGATCGACCAGAAGGGGTATTACTACTTGTGTCGGAGCTGCCAACTAGCTGACCAAGATCATTCATGTCAGCAACAGTTGTTTCTCGTCCACCAAGTGTTCCAATATCAATCAATCCATAACAGGCGTCCCAAAAAAAGCCATGACAGGCCCCATCTTGGCTTTTATAATCTCCAGCAATCTGTCCCGCATTATTCAGAACTTTGATCGTAGCAGTTTCTGGTAAATCCAGCAGCATAACTCCTATTCCTTCATCCCATATAAAGTACTGTTTGTTGCCTAGAAACCAATAAACGCCAGCAACATGCCCCCTATCGTTGATAGCCAAGGCCTCACTTGAATCACTCTCCTGAAGACCAAGATCAACGATTTCATACTTTGAGGAATCAGCAAATACGAAATTATTGAACATGCAAAAGCAACTAATTAATAAATAAAATAACGACTTATTAGAAATATTTGTCATACACACCACATTATATTTGTTAGCAAACTGGCGCTAACTATAACAACTTGCAGCAGATAATGACAATCACTAGAATTAGATTTAACAAGAAATCATGAGGTGTTCACGATTTCGTACGTCGCCTGCCAGATGTCAGTTGCAAAAACATACCCTCGATGGTACACCCAAACATTTCTAGCGTCTCTTTCTCAAAAGCTGCTTCATGCTTGCGGTAGTATTCCCAATCAAGGCTTTTCAGCCTCTCAAAAACGTGCTTACGCACCCATTTAGGCTTTTACCACGTATCTCCGCCCGCTGTCTTAAATTTAATTGCAACCTTCTCTTGAACCATTTAATGCTTTCGGAGGTTTTTTAAGAGTGTATGCCGATTTTTTAACAGGTAATCATAAAGGTCAAGCACACGGCAGGGGGCTAAAAGTTCCTCTGGAATTAATCCTGAGGCAACCCAGTGCGAAAGCTGGTCGGAGACCCAATATAAAAACACCTCATCATGAACGCTTTGGGACAGTGCTGACAGGTCATCTTCATCCATAGCTTCTTCACCCTCCTGCTTGTGATCTTCAAAATGTAACATTCTGTGTAAATATATGCAATATCACTTTGCATATATTTGCAAAAAAAGAGAGCGGTTACAGGTTTTTAATAAAGTCTTTGAAAGTAAAGCCTGAATCAAGGCCGAGTCGTGAAAGGACCGTCTTCAAGGCCCTGTAAGGGACTGTGTGATCAATTTTTTCGCCGTGACGGCCTAAAAAAACGTAGCCGGATTTCCTGCTGCCCATATAGTCCTTTATGTCTTCAAGCACATGTTTGGGGTACGAAACGTGATCTTGCGAGAAGGTGAGGGTGTTTTTACTGAAATTAATGTCTTTAACTTGAAGGGAAAGCACCTCTTCAAGTGCGCGACTTCCTCCCAAGTAAAAAATCTTAGCCAAAATTCTATCTCTATCTGAAAGTTCACGGAGGATTTTTATATACGTATCATAGGGCAAGCTGCGTTTCAGCGTTGCCTCGCGGTCAGGATCCAGGGCTTTACTAATATAACCAAAGGTAGCTTCAGATGCCCAGTGAGAAAACTGGCAATAGAGGCTTGCATAGTCTTCTCGCTTTTCGAGAGACCACTTTTTGCAGCAGCGAATGGAGTCTAAGATACTCTTTGGATCGACAATAGCTGCTTGTGCTACAGTTTTGGTTTTATACGGTAGTACGTCCGCTTCCAGCAGCTCTTTCATCATCAAAAGATAGCGCTCTCCAAACACGCGATCATCTTTGATCGATGCCGCCCACAGCATGACAAGGGTAAGATAGGGCATTTCTGCAAGTGCCTCTTGGAAAGATGCAACTTCTTCACTGATCTTATCGCCCGCCTGGGTAATCGTTTCGCCCAAGCTCAGGTAGCGTTTTGCATCAATTTTTGGGCTAAGAGTGGTGGCATAATCCATTAGCTTTGTAAATGCCTGACTTGCGGCCCCTGTAGAAATGGGCCTTTCAAGAGGCTTTTTTTTGCTTGTAGATTTTTTCGCGGCCATACCGGTTCTTGATATTATTTAAGCGTTAATCCTAGCAAATTGCCCGGTTTTGAGGTACTAGTTTCGGGCATTTATTGGAGAAATGTTGGGGGGGTCGGCATGTTGTGGGGGTGTTTAAGTGGAGTCAGGCCTGACAATAGGATATTTTAAAACGTCCTATTGTCCGGTCTGACTCCATTTCCACTGGCGCACAGTAGCACCATGGATAGCAGACCTACAAGTTGAACAAGACTTAATTATTTGCCGGGCATTAATGAAAAGGGGCAGCCCGTTCGATGTACGTTTTGTCGCAAATCGCACATTGAAGGGCGCTGGCTTTTTCACAAAACCGAGAAAAAAGAAGGCTCACTTACTACTAGTTTTTTATTTTTAACATCAAAATCAAGCAATCTAGAAGATTTTATCGATAAATTTGTCCCTGTCTTTTTTTCCATATGCCTAAACAACCATTTTAATCCTTGTAACCGTGCAAGAGTTTGATCCATGGGATTGCAAATTGGATTTTTAAGAACTATGATCGATTTTCGCACACCATAATAACTAAACCCAGACAATAAAAAATCTGTAAATTCAATATCACAGAGGTCCTTGTGATTATCGTAGTGATGCCCTTGATAATTGATGTGAGTTACAGGATTTTCAGTCTCTAAAGTATGTAAGAAATTTCGCCTTCTTTTTGTCTGCATAAGCGTATCAGAAATTCCTGCAATTGGATAATGCTGACCATTCACAGAATATTTAATAGAAATTTCTACCAATTCTTCCGCCCACCTAAGCGCATCCTCATCTTTAAGTTCTAATTTTACCGGTCGAGTTAATCTATCCCACGCAATGCTAGCACAAAACTTAACCAACAAGGGATCATGCAATTCTACTTCCCATAAATCTACTTCAACCTTTATGTAAGGTTGAAGTATTCTTTGCTTTTGATCAGAAATCTTTTCATTTAAAATTTGCACTTTAGATTTTAATAATGCCAGAGCTTCGTGCTGCAACCTTTTCCATTCCGAAATCAGATTTGGTTTAAGTATTTCGTTGGATTTCAAATTTCGTGGTTCGAGTTTCGATAATACATCACTTAGATGAACTCCAGCACCAATAAACTCAAGAAACGAAAAAGGCCCAATAATCATTTTATACACACTTCCAGGTGGTAGTATTTTCTGTAATTGCAAAGTAGCACTTATCGAAACAGTGTTATATGCAACCAGGCGATGCACGCTATTATCCAGAAAAAGAAAAGGGATTTCACTTGGAGTAAAAAGCACTTCCCCTGTTGATCCAGGATGCCAAAAACTATTTTGTAAACTCATTTTTATTGGTTTTACGTAAATATTTAAAAACAATGAAAAGGGCCGGATCTTGCGATTTGTGCGATTTGCCTAACGGAATGGCATATCGCGGGATCCAACCCCCTTTTATTTCCCTATGCAATGCTTAGTCTAGGATGTTCTTTTGGATTAACAGCAGTGATCAATTTCTCATAGCTATCAATAGAAAAACTCTTTTCCCCTCTTTCGTAGGAAGAATAACTATTAGGTGATTTTGAACCAAGCCTTTCAGCTACCTCTCTAACAGTCGCACCACTTTTTGTCCGCTGACGTCGCAAAGAAAGAGCAAGCAACAGTTTACTGTCGTTTGCGGAAATTGCTATTTTGCCTTTCTTATGATCGATTACAACTATGTCAAGCTGATCTATCGATTCCTTAGGAAAATAACCCATTAAAAGCTCTTTAACAGCGTCCAAAATCATATGCATGGCATTTTTTTGTGAGGTTCCTTGCGTCATTACATCCAGTGAAGGAACCTCCACCAGCCAATATTTGTCTTTTCTGCTTTTCCAGATTTTTCCTTCAAATTCCATAACTATTTTTTCTCCTTTTTCGGAGGATTATTTTTTACATTACGAAGAATTTTCTTTGCTAACATCTCGTTAACTTCTCTATGCCTAGGAACTGATTCCATATCAATGCCATTCGTCCATCGATCATGTTCTCCACCGTGATGATCAAACCACCAGCCAAGCTCCGTCATCTTTTTTTCTATATCCCTTTTCTTCATCTAATACCTTTATTGTACAACGCTGGTTGTACATTGTCAATGGCAATCTACCACAATACTAGCGTTTTTTCTGTGGGTTTTGTGGAAATTTCGCAATTCCCGAATTTTCTCATTACCTTGCATTAAACAATGGTTTATCAAAGCATCGATTGTGCTGGCTTGCTGCATTTTACGGCAGTCTTTTGCAGTCTAGTGCGTAAAAAGTGCGTAAATGTCTTGACTTAACAGTATTCCAGAGAGCAAAATGCAAATCATGAATGCTCAATTTGATAAAGCTAAAACAGTTGAAATATTTATGAAACCGACTCAGCATCCAGAAATCATGATTGAACGTCCGATTGTAATTGAATTCAAAAGCGAGAATTTAATAAATCTCCTTAACCGTTTTCAGAAGATTCAGTTGATTGCAACTGAAAATAGAATTGAATTCTCTGGAGAGTTTCCGATCCATACTCGCTATTTCAGCAACGGCGATAGACCTCTTGTAGCTCTGGTAAAACATAGTGGAACTGCGAGATTACGATATGGAAGTGGAAATGAGGATGTTGTAATACCTGATCAGAATTTTGTATTTTTTGATGATAGCGTGCCCCATGCATGGGTTTTCAACAAATGCAATCTAGAGATTTACTATTATCGCCTGACAGATAACGAACGACCTGCGCCCACAACAGGCGATTATTGCTTGGATAATTATTTCTAATTGTTCTTAGGCTTTTCTCAGAAGTGCATCATGTTAAATTGTCCAATTGGTTCGCAGCTCACGACGACGGCAGCTCTTCACTTACACTTACTTACATCAATAGGGTTAGGGCCGCGCGTGCATTGTGCATTAAGCGGTCAGCTTTAAACGCACTCAAAAATGTACTCCCTCAACCCTAGCTTTGAGCCTTGTCCCCTACCTTTTCCTTCCAAGCATCGCCTGGCAAGCGGCAAAGTAATTTCTGTTTGAGAAGATCATGGGCGCCAAGGACATCATACAAGCGATCCAAGTTTGCGGGCAAAAGTGGCATGATATCTTCAGAAAAAAACGGATCCTTTACTTTCTCATGCATATTGGCTTCAAATTCGGCACGAGATACCCTATTTCCTTCTTTGCTAAGATAATGATGAAAACTGTCAATGACTTGATGCAGCTCAAGCTCAGGAAATTGCTCTGCACATACGTATAAATCAAACAAATCTCGGCCTTTTTTACGCTGATAAAGCGCGCGAAGTTTAGTGCCCAAAAGCTCTTCTAAAGTGTATGTTGTAACCTCTGCTGTACGCGAGAACCAAGGACTTGCTACAGAAAATTGTTTCTGTCTATACCCAAAAAATGCAAAGTTTTCAGTGGTGTTAATTTCTATCTTAACTCGCATGTCTACCACAGGTTCTGACTCTGTTTCGAATTTATAGAGTATTTTCACTCTGTTTTCGGATCGTGTTCTTCTTGGCTCACCTAGCCAGGGATCAAGCTTGGAGCGGATTGCATCTAAAATCTGTCCGATTGCACCGCCCCGAGTCATAACGAGGTCTATATCCTCAGAATACCGCTCCGGACGCTGTAAAAATAGCTTATGAAGAGCGGTTCCTCCACGAAACGCTAACTCTTTGCCAGGAATGGATCAGAAAAAATCTCTACAATAATTCGCGATAAAACCAAATCTTGCTCAATTTGCGATTCAAGTAGCCAAGGGGCTTTTGCACTCCACTGGAGAATATGCTTTTTAGGAATCATGAATCTATCTCCATAGTTTCATTAATAATGAGATGCCAGCGAAGAATCTCTAGTACAGCTTTTCACAGACTTTTTTGACCTTAAGGGCATATATCGAAGCTGGTGATTATAAAGCCATGTAAAAAGATGATCGGTAACCTTCATTTCACCAAATTTCTCAAGGAGATACCCCGTTCGCTGCACTGTTGCAAGGTCATAATACTTCGCAACATTTGCCAACATAACTGGATTAATCTTATGTGCAAGTTCAGCTAAACATGTTGCAGCGTTATTAAGAGAACCTGCATGCTTTGACATACTTTACGACGTCAAAAGCAGTAATTTCGGGTGTTGAAACATTGAAATAGCCTGTTTCAGATTTCATCTTGAGAACAGGCACTTCCCCTGCCTGCTTCTTATAATAAAAATGCACCAGTGCACGTCCTATGTGCAAAGGCTTTATCTGCTTTGTTGTAATTACCTGAAACACAGCCGGGCTGCTGGTGCGCAGCCCCATACAAACTACTTGCTGTAAGCAACCCAACATAATAAGGCAGCCCCAAATACTCCATCAAAGGCTCAATGTACCATACGGGCGGAGGTGCTCCGGCATTTTGATATTCAAGAGGAATGATGAGGAATAACCCTGGATAAAGGCGAACGATAGCGCTTTTTTTCAATAAGGCTTGCCAAAGCCCTAGCTTATAGCATCAGGTGAACTCGTAAGCCTTTCATCAGCTCATCCAAGCGAAAAACATACGTCGCCTGTCGCCTGAAATTCATCAATGATTTGTGCCATACGTTCCTGGGACATGCTGCACCAAATATGCCATTTATACCACAATATGTCGGATTTAGCATATTTAGTGCAATAATTTTCTGCTTTCTCCTTCTGAAAAGGGTCGTATCCTGCGATTTGTGCGATTTGCATACCCGAATCGCACGAATCGCAAAAGACGGCCCCTTTTACTAAAGCTTCTCACGCAATGGTAAAAAACTTTTTTCCCTAACAGCTTGATCACACTTCTCAAAAGATAGCTATTATCAAAGCGAATCAAATATTTTCTGTTCCCATCATGTTCGCCTTCACGCACGAGCATTTTTTTATCTATTGATCTTCGAATTTGGCGTGAAATTTCAGAACCAGCCTTCCCAGAGAAAATATTTTTCAAATCTATTGCCTGGATAACCTGCTTATCAATCGCTTTTTGTAAAATTTTTAAAAAGGGCCGTGCCCTGCGATGTGCGATTTGGACGAATCGCACATCGCAGGGCACGGCCCCTTTCACTGACCAATTTCTACGACATCTCCTAGATTTAGCCCCTGCACGATTCATGCAAACAGTTTACGAAACAAGAACTAGTTTAAAAAAGCCCCCAAAAAGCCCTGCAGAGTATCTGGCTATCTTGGCACAAGACTGTAGCCTTTCTGAGTGAATACGAGCAGTTTATTTAAAAAAAGCAAACTTTCTCCGATTGTTACCAATTAGGTTTCCCTAGTTTTTGAAGAAGATATCTAACTGGGATTTTAAAACGAATCCTCCTAACAACCTCATGCGCACCGCTTGATTGAGCTTCGAAACCAAGCCCCCTGTATAGACCCGAACAACCTTTATACCGGCCTTTCCCTCGGCTTTTGATGAATGGAAAGTGGAAAGGACCGGCTCTTGCGATTCATGCGATTTGCAATCCGAATCGCACGAATTACAAGACACGCCTCTTTTATTTTATCCATCCACAACCTCCTCCGTCAACCTATGCAGCCTTAAATCTTTTGGTTATCTGATTTTTTGGAGCAAAAATAATCTGATAACCAATAGCATCCAAGATTTTCGACAAAGTATCGATTGTAAGATTGGTTTTCTTTCCCGTTCTCAGGCTTTGAATAATGGTTGGGGATACACCAGCTGCAGTTGCTAACTTTCTGACAGAAATATGATCCTCTTCCATAGCAGCCAAAAGCAATTCGGATAAAAGAAGTTCTCTGTATTCTTGCTCTAAAAGTCGCTTTTCTTCTTTATCCTCGATAAATTCTTCGAATGTAGATCTAGCTTTTTTCTTCATAATAATCCCCCGTATTTACTCTCCTTTCGAAACATTTATAGGCCTTAAGAGCTTGCTCTTTTTCGCCTTGTGGAAGTTTATTAGTTTTTTTCATAAAAGAATTCGTCACAATAATCTTCTTCCCTTTAAAGAAAAAACACAAATATCGATCAGGCTGAGGTTTAAATGCATAAATTTTGTCACCTTCATACGTAAACTTTGTCTTATCAAAAATCTTACCAAAATCACCCATCAATCGAAAAAGATTGAGCAACTTTCGCTGCATATCTTTAGGCTGCTTTTTGAAGTATTCCAGAGCTTGACTATTGCCTTTTTCGTCAAAGTACCATTCGATTGCGAATTCGCTTCCTTCATAAGCGAGCCGTTGATCCATAGCATTTCTCTTTATTTCCATATCCTTACTGTACCATTTTTATGATACACTGTCAAGCCTAAGTTGCTTTTTCTATTTTACCCTCTGGGAAAGGTTAAAGACTAAAGCCTAAAATTAGAGGATTTTCGTTTTTATAAAAAGGGCCGTAAAAAGGGCCGTGCCCCTTTCATTAACAACGGATCGAATTATCTCAAAAAGACATCCACAGCATGACTTGGGATTGATTTCGTTCTTTTACACCACAACGCTACGCTCACATTTGACAAAAATCCTCGAATCTAATACATTGCGTATAAGGATCGAGGATTTTTATCAAATGAACACTAAGGCTCACACATTCTTTTTCGAAAATAAAATATTTACACTTGAGCAGTTTGCGGCTGCTATGGGCAATGCTCTTGCTACCTGTTATACTATGCTCTCTCGGCATGTTAAAACAGGAAATGTCATACGCATTAAAAAGGGCCTCTATGCCTCTATCCCCTCAGGAGCTGACTCTACAAAATATCCAGTTGATCCCTATATAGTTATCAGCGCTCTTGCTGATGATACCGTAATTGCGTATCATTCGGCCTTACAGTTTCACGGCCTTGCCTATTCGTCAGAATTTCAACATATCTTTCAATCAAGTCATAAAATAGTTGAATTTACGTTCCGACAGGATCGGTTTAAAGCAGTACAATTCCCTAAATCATTGTCCAAATCAATCCATAACCTTTATGTTGATTCCATAGATTATCATGGAGTGATGGTACACGTTACAAGTAAAGAACGCACGCTTGTCGATACACTCGACAGAATCAACCTAAGCGGCGGCCTGGAAGAAGTATGGCGTTCATTAAATAACCTCCAAGATATCGAGATAGAAAAAGTCTTGCAGTACTCTTTGTTATTGAACAATGCTACAACTAATGCTAAGGTTGGGTTTTATTTGCGCATGCGCCAGCCTGAGTGGAAAATTGCAGAGCAGGATCTAAACAAATTAAAAACAAAACTTCCGAAATCTACGCACTATCTTGACCGTGATCATAGTACTGATGGCAAATATATCAAAGAATGGCGGATAGTTGTTCCCACAGAGTTGCTCGGCCAAAACTGGGAAGAGCTACTTGATGCGGAGGAAATATGATCGTCTCAAAAGAAACTCTCATCCTGGAATCAAACCGAACGGGCTTTCGTGCAGAAATTTTAGAAAAAGTAATTCGATTGATTGATTTGTTAAACACATTCTCCCAAAATGACTATTTAGCCCCCAGAATTGCTCTAAAGGGCGGCACTGCGTTAAACTTATTTTATTTCGATTTGCCTCGACTGAGCGTTGACATTGACTTGAACTATATTGGCTCAAGTGATCGCAAAACGATGCTGCAAGAAAGGCCCACACTCATAGACTCTATCGAAAAAATTTGCGCTGAAAAAAAGTACCAGAGCGTACGTAAGCCCTCTGAACATGCGGGAGGAAAGTGGTCACTACGCTACAAGAGCGAACTGATTCAACAAGGCCAGCTTGAAATTGATTTAAATTTTATATCAAGAGTGTCCCTTTGGCCTGTCTCACAGATGGATTCGAAACAAATAGGCCGCTATCAAGCCAAAGCAATTCCTGTTTTAGACTACCATGACCTCATAGGAGGAAAGCTAGCGGCTCTATTTTCCAGACGCAAAAGTCGAGACCTCTTTGACGCATTTTCAATTTTCACAAGTACGGAAACAGTAGACTACGAAAAAACACGCCTTGCATTGTTAATTTATGGAGCAGCTGCAAGAATGGACATTCGCAATATTTCTTTAGATCACATTGATTTTGATCCATTTGAAATGAAAAACATGCTTTTACCAGTCTTGCGACACGAACGACTAAAAGATAAGAAATCGATTCTCCCATGGTCCCGGAACCTTATAAACACCTGCAAGCAGCATCTTACAAAGGTAATTTCCTATACCTCAAATGAATTAGATTTTTTAAGAGAAATTCTTGATGAAGGGAAAATAAAACCGGAATTACTCACGCGCGATCCAAGCTTGATTGAGGCCATCAATAAACACCCCGTTCTTCTATGGAAATGCCTCAATGTGCAAGAGCACAAAAAACAATTACGCAAATCATGAATGCTCAATTCGATAAAGCTAAAACAGTGGAAATATTTATGAAACCGACTCAGCATCCAGAAATCATGATTGAACGTCCGATTGTAATTGAATTCAAAAGCGAGAATTTAATAAATCTCCTTAACCGTTTTCAGAAGATTCAGTTGATTACAACTGAAAATAGAATTGAATTCTCTGGAGAGTTCCCGATCCATACTCGATATTTCAGCAATGGCGATAGACCTCTTGTAGCTCTGGTAAAACATAGTGGAACTGCGAGATTACGATATGGAATTGGAAATGAGGATGTTGTAATACCTGATCAGAATTTTGTATTTTTTGATGATAGCGTGCCCCATGCATGGGTTTTCAACAAATGCAATCTAGAGATTTACTATTATCGCCTGACAGATAATCAACGACCTGCACCCACAACAGGCGATTATTGCTTGGATAATTATTTCTAATTGTTCTTGGGCTTTTCTCAGAAGTTGGTGAGGCCGCTGAAGCGGCCGCACAAAAGACTCGCTAAAGCGAGTCACTCCAAAGAGCTAACCCCAGACCGCAGCAACTGCTTCCCAATAACCTGCGCTTCTGTAGATTTTTCTAAAGAGGAGTATAATCTGACAATAGCCAGAGCAAAATTTAAAGTCCTCTGAGCTAAAGCTTCAGCCATATTTTTTAGCCTTTATCCTTTAGCCTTTAATTATTGGGGGTGGCTGGATTCGAACCAGCGTATACCAAAGTAGAGGGATTTACAGTCGGTTTCCCTTCCACACACAGGCGTAAGCAGGAATACATAGGCGTAAAACAATCAAGGGTTTATCAAAGCATCGATTGTGCTGGCTTGCTGCATTTTACGCCAGTCTTTTGCAGTCTAGTGCGTAAAAAGTGCGAAATTGTAATAGCTAAAGATTTCTCCACTTTAGCATCTTCTGAAAAATCGGTGTTAACTCTAAAAATCTTCTACAGCTGCAGCAGGAATAGATAACTCCTCCCTGCATTTGATATCTCTCAGGGCAATATTCGCCTCTTTCTCAAAGTCAGGATACACATTGGGATTGTCTGATCGATTGACATATCTTTCAGGAATGGGATAGTAATGAATTACTCCCCCACGTTTGTGACAAAAGTTATTTCTTTCATACTCAGAAAGCTGATCAAATTCCTCTTGCGATAGCATTTGCAAATGCCATTTGATCACAACCTCTCCTTGCTTAAAATCGCGCTTGGTAAAAACTCCAAGACCATCTTCAAACTGCCCAATATAAGATTGCCCTACTGACACGTCTTCAAAATCCATGCTATGCACTCCTTTTTTTAGAAATAAAAGTGATACTGGTTGAGTATATTTCTGTTTGCACCACAGGTATTTCTTTAACAGCTCTTGAGGAACTTGTCCCAAATCGTTTACGGGTGAAAAGCCATGCTGTTGATAAAACGAGGTAAGGTGTTCAAATGGTATGCAGTATACAGTATGTCCAGGAAGTGCGTTTTCTAATAAGAAATTTACTATCAACCAGGTCACGACTTTTTTCACTAATTCAATTCTTCCAATGTTTTCTTCATATGACGATCAAAATCCGATTCGAATAAGCGGTCTTGTACGATTCGGTATTTTTCAAACTCACTTTCAGCAAATGCTTTTGCAACTTCTCGGCTTACCCTCCCTGGATGGTCAAGTAGTTCTCGCTCATTAAAACGAAGAAAAGCATTCAGCTTATGTACCCAATCCTTCATTGTCATGGGAATATTTCGCTCAGCCTGATCCTCAGCATAGTCAAGGTACATCGATACAATACGGTCTAGAGATTTTAATTCTTTCTCAGTAAGATAGTTCTTTGCTATGCTTACCTCTGATTTAAGAATCTTACCATGTGGTGCGCTTCTCCAAGTAGTCAACCCCATCTTTTCTTTCTTGCTATCAGCTCGTTCAACAATTAATTCTGCAGCAGTATAACCGTGAATGGCAAAATGGAGTTTATTTTGTACTGTAGCAAAAAATTCCTGTGTGATCTCAGCCTTAGCGTCATAATCTAAAGATGTCGCATAAATATCGGTAATTTTTTGATAGAACCTTCTTTCGCTTGCACGGATTTCCCTAATTTCTTCTAATAGCCTATCAAAATAGGCTTTATTGAAAAAAGAACCGTTTTTTAAACGTTCCTTATCAAGCACATAACCTCGAATGGCAAAGTCCCGTAATACCGTTGTAGCCCATTGCCTGAATTGAATGGCACGTGTCGAATTGACTCTGAACCCTACCGCAATAATAGCATCAAGGTTATAATATTCTATGTTTCGCGCAACCTCACGCTCCCCTTCATTTTGAACTATTCGGAAATTCCGAATAGTTGCCTCCTCGGCAATTTCCTTCTGAGAATAGAGAGCGGTCAAATGCTCATTAATTGTTGGAACAGTTACTTCAAAAAGCTTTCCCATCAATTTCTGAGAAAGCCAAACCGTTTCATCTTCCACCCGCACTTCAAGGGTATTTTCCCCATTTTGACCGGTAAAAATCAAAAATTCCATAGTACTGTTGCGGATTCGAAGTTCTTTCTCTTGCTTCATGAACTAATCTCAATCAAGGGTTTATAGGTGGTCAATTGTGCGAGCTCGCATAATTTTAATGCCAGTTATTTCATGCTAGTGCGTAAAACTTGCGAAAATGAGCGTGAAGTGCGTAATGGCGCTTATGGTCAAAAACTGGCTCAGGATAAAGTGTGGGGGTGGCTGGATTCGAACCAGCGTATACCGAAGTAGAGGGATTTACAGTCGGTTTCCCTTCCACACACTGGCGTAAGCAGGAATACATAGGCGCAACACTTGCAATGGTTTATCAAAGCAACGATTGTGCTGGTATGCGCCATTTTGCGCCAGTGTTTTGCAGTCTAGTGCGTAAAAACTGCGTAAAAGCTCTGGCAGAGATGTGAGGGCCTTAATCCCCAAACTAACTGGCTCGCCATTCATATTTTTATTAAATCTTGGCCCCTTTGGCAAGTAAAATCTCTATAATCTCTTTTTTCTTGGCTATTTGAAGAAGACTTTTTTTAGTTGCTTCATCTTTATAATGCACGTTAGCACCTGATATAATAAAGTATTTAGCAAAATGAACGCTGTCGTTTTTTATCGCTAACACAAGTAGTTGATTTACATTGACATGTCGACTATTTATACCCAAAATCCGGATTGCTTGTTCGTCATTTTGTCGTATGCAATACACATACAATTTTTCCCAATCAATATTGCTGGAGACTCGTTTTACTGCCTCTTCAAAAATATCGTGCCATTTATTGAAGAGAATTTGTTCTAATATTCCATTTATACTTCTACACGTGCGGCCTTTTGAAAAATCAAATACCCCCTTGCGCGTCATTTCAAATAGTAATTTTCTTACAGCTTCGTGGTCTCTAGAAGGAATAGGCGTTGTCCTATAATTTGGGAGTGGTTTAGTTCCATTATGGTTCGTGTTTTGAAAATAAGTTTTATCCATCCATATTTTTGTTGGTTCAATGAAAATCCTATCTAATGGCGCAACAGCATTTATTTCTCTAAAGTCGGCGTTATGATCTAAGAGAAATAGTGCATCTTCGTATTTTCCGAATTCTAAAGCCATGTTTAAGGGCGACCAATTGAGCTTGTTATTTCCGTACTTATATAAAAGATCAGCGAGCTTTTCACTTTCCGTCTTCACTACATACTCGATAGGAGCACCCGTTAGAAGGAATTTCAGTATCAGATCTTTTTGTTCCGCTTCTCCCTCGTTGTTTGGTTGACACGACATTGCATAATTTACGTAATTACCGCCTTCATCAATTTTTCCGCTTGGATCAGCACCATACTCTACTAATAGCTCTACTATTTTGGGATCCATTTTTCTGATAGCACAAGCAAGATGATTGCCCATTGAGGTAGCTCCACCCCTAATTTTCAATCCGTAATCGAGCAAATACTTCACGAGATCATAATCGCCCATTTCAATAGCTGTGTATAAACCTGCTCCGGTTTTTTCGGGATTAACTCCAAGTTCCACCATAAGTTTTACTACTTCTAACTTATTACGGCTAACTGCTGTGCTAAATAGTCGATTTTTTTCTAATTTTAATCCACATTCAAGTAAAAATCTGATTTCATCGTAGTTTAATTTAGAGTCCATGGCGTCCTGTAATCGCCATAAATCGGGAACGTCAACTCTTGCTCCATTATCAAGTGCAAAGCGTATATTTACTATATCCCCAGCTTCTGCAGCATCCATTAGAACACAGCCTTTATAGGCATTGATGTCCGCTCCAGCGTTCAACAAGTGGTTGCACGTATCAATTAGGCCAAAATGTAATGCAAAAGAAAGCAAGGTATGTGTTACATCTTTTGTATAGATCCCCCTATTAGGGAACCCCTCAAAAATTATGTGGGCATCAACATCAAAGCACCCACTTTCTATTATGCTATTTATAAATTCAACCTGCGCTTTGCTCAGGTGTTGTTCATTGGCCTTATACGCAGACATAAATAGATACATGAGATAGTCGTTTGCATCATAACTTCCTTTCCGCATCATTTTATAAATAAATTCAATCTGCTCTTTACTCAATTCCCGTTTTTTAGATTCAAAAGTGGAATTTAACACCTCTATCATGTACTTACTGCTGTTGTCATTTGCATATTTTAAAAGAATGAGCGCCGCTTCATAGTCATCGTTAATGATTGCACTCATTACGGAGCCATACATTTTCAATAACAATATAGTTTCCTCTGCTTCGCTACCTGTTATGAGTTGCGTTGTACTGTCTAAGGAGTACGCGTCATTTACAGGACATAAAGAGCCGAAAATCAATAGCGAACATATTACATAACGATTAGATTTTATCACGATATTTTACCAATATTTTACAGTTTAACATGAAATAATAGTATTTCAAAACATTTTAATATGACTATAAACAATTATCTCGCGAGGGCGTAACAAATCAGTGATAAGTCTTTTCTGTCATTAAAATCGCAAATTATATTTAACATACATTCGGTCACACTCCTCAGACGTTGGGCGAGTAGGCTCAACCAAGCGAGGAAATCCACATGCAAGCGTACATAGCGCCAGCGGCGCCGTGGCTAGCGTCTGAGAAATGTAAGCCCCACAGTATCACAGTTTACTGTGAGGCCTGACACGTTTTCTCCGTTATTTTAGCTTCAAGTCCACATCATATTTCTGTGATGGCGGGAAAGCTTGTAACCATAATTGTTGCTGTCGATAGTACTCTTCCTCATTAGCATACCATGATTCTAACTTAAGAGTTTCTTTATTAAAGACTAAATGATAAGGAATCCAACCTTTCCAAAGTTGGTGTAAACTGTAATTCCAGATCAATTTATCTGAAATAAATTCAGAACTTGAAGGGCTCCCTAAAAGAACCACAACTTCAGAAGTGGTCATCCCGGGAGCCAAGTTGGTCGTTTTAGAGATAGAGCCAAGCTCATTCGCTGGATGGTTACATCCTGAAAATGAAAGTGCCGTTAGCACGAAAAAGAAAACCATCGAAAGCTGTTGCTTTATTTTTTCTATTATCACAAAAGGAAATCCCCAAATTAACAAATACATAAAAAATTGAAACAAAAAAGCAGTAAATAAAATGAAATATAAAAAGGACCCACCACCTTTGGCAGGACACGCTCCTTCTTAATCTGCTGCATAAGGACCCGTTTGCCATGCTCTTGCGCACTTCTCATTCTCATCAACAACTCACGCACTGCAAACATCACTTATTTTGGCCTTTGAGATACGCCTCAATTACCTCACAAGGTATGTTTCTAACTGAAAAAACTCCACCATTTCCATTCATCGCACTATACATGCCGTACACACGGAATTTTCTTTCTGCCCCGTGTTCTACTAAATACTTAACGACATCTAAATTTTTAGGCTTATCTATACACTTTAAGGTATATACCGCAGCATCTAATGGCCCCCCACTCTTGTTGTAGATCGACCAGCTTTCATTTTTACCAGGGATGTTTCCAATATTTACATCTGCACCACCATTAACCAACGCTACCACGGCATCAAAATATCCATGCTCAGCTGCTATGTGTAGAGCGGTTTTGGCGACATTTGGATTGTCTTTATCAACAATTGAATTCGCATTAATATCTGCTCCATGTTCAATAAGGCAGTTAATTACGTCAGGATTTCCTTTGCTGGCTGCGTAGTGTATGGCTGCATAGTGTGGAGATCCTGCTTTATTGGCTATTCTGGCATTCGGATCTGCTCCAATTTCTAATAAAAGACGAACAATTTCTGTTTTATTTCAGATGCAGCAGCCAACAAAAATGAAGGATCGGACCTTACATCAACTCCCTGCTTGATTAACAACTCGACAGCTTCTTTATCTCCTACTTTAATGGCATAGTGAAAAGCTGAGAGACCTTCTCGGTTATTCCCATAAGAAACCAGAATGTTGTAAACGTTGACTTTCCATTAGCTTCTGCTGCAAGTCAATCAACTGAGTTTTTTGAAATTCCAACAATTTAGCATTATTATTTATTTCAAATGATGTATTATACTGTAGAGATTCGAGCTTTGCCGTCTCTTCTGCTAATCGCTTCTGCAACTCTTCTATTGTAGAAGCCATCTTTTTAAAATCATCTACAGTTGCGCAATTTTCAGGTTTCGATGGCTCAGGATTTTTACAAGAGGTTGGACAATCGAAATCCCACTCATTATCATCAGCAGGGTCAACACCCTCAATAACGCTATTTTGCCAAAAAACTGAGCGTGGCTTTGTTCTAAGAATTTTCCCTTTACGTACGATTAAAGAATTAGCTGTGCCAATAATCTGACCCTGGTTGTTAATCCCAGTTGCTTGACTTTTATCTCCAAACAACCCGAGATCACCAGTCAGCGCAACCAAATCAGTCATACAACAAGACTGCCATAGAAACGCATGTAGCTCTCTTCGCCCATCAAATAAACTAGTATTTCTACTTTCTGATTCCCCCACAATTTGCCCATGATCATTCATACCATAGACACGCGTGAATCGACCTCCCAGGGTCCCAATATCACACATACCACAACAAGGATCCCAAAAAAATCCCCGATCATATCCTGCAGCATTTTTATAATTCCCGGTAACTTGACCAAAATTATTTAACACTATGATGGTGGCTGTCTCGGGCAAATCGATTAATGATATCCCTGACTGCTCATCCCAAAGAAAAAACTGTTTCTTCCCATAGTCCCAATACATGCCTGCAACTTGGCCACTATCATTCACCGCTAAAACTTCACTAACTTCACGTTCCTTCGCCAAAAGATCAATAACTTCGTATCTAGGAACTGATGTGAATGCATACGCATCGGATAAGCATAAGCAAAGCAGGATAGCTAAACTAATTTTATTGCTATATTTACTATTCATGGGCACCTTTATATGTTAGTTAGCAAAAAAGTCACTAACTATAACAATATAAGGTAGATAAAGACAATTACGAGAATTCTATTTAAGAAATCACAGAACAATCTCTTTAGGATTTTGGACAATGAGCACCAGAAGCCAGTAGCCGAAACATACCCTCAACCGAACACCCAAACATTGCCCAGGTTTCTTTCTCAAAGGCTTCATCATGCTTGCTACCATATTCCCAATAAAGATTTCGTAACTTCTCAAAGGTATCTTTACGCATCCACTTAGGCTTTTGCCATGTATCCCCACCTAACTGCTTGAGTTTAGCCTCCACCTTTACTTGCATATGCCCATACCGCAAACATGGTGTGAGGCGTTGAGAATAATATCCAAGCTTCAGGCACTTCCTGCATAGAAAAACGCCATGACAGCAATATAGCTTCCTCATGCGAGCTTTGCAGTGTGGACAATGCAAGTAGAAGCAAAAGCCACCAAATCTACAAGGTAATTTCTCAATAGTGATCTCATAATTGTGGCTTCCAGTTACGATGAATTTTTCCCCATCAAGCATTGCTTGTACAGCATATTTGTCATTAGATACTGAAAGCCCGATAGCACCTTTTTGCTTAAAAAACTGAAATGAATCAAGACATGTAAATTGACTGCACAAAGCCTTTGATTTGTGCTTTTTCTTGACTCGCCAATACCATCCCCAATGCGTCATTTCAACCTCCTCTGGTTTATCGAAATAGCTTGTGCTAACTCATGTAAAACAATACATCGTAGAGCTCCTGATAAGCTCCTACATATACTCCAATCCTGTAGATACCCAGCGCCTCAAGTCAACGTTAAACAACTGGTACGCATCACCAGGACTTTTACCCTTAGAAGCTGGCCAGGGCCTTAAATTTGGATAAAGCGACATCCAGAAAGGGTATTCTTTTTTGCCTGCTTCATCATAATCGAGGGCGAGAAGAATTAACGGCGCTTTTGATAGAAAGTCATGCACCTGCTTGTCAGGCCTTTTGCCTACACCACCAAGGGCCATAGCAGCAACAAAGGTCTGCGGCAAACTGCTGGGTCAAAATCGCATCGAGCTCCGACTCCATAACAACAACCGGTTTCTGGGGATCTCCATAGATAGAGGGCCTCTGCAGACCACCTGAGACCTCTGCGTATTTAGGCAACTTATCGCCTTGAACCCATTCGCTGCGTCTTATTTTGATCCTTACTGGGGCTCCTGCATCAAGCTCTGGGATAACTATGCCCTTTGGCAACCATTGCGTGCGCTCTTTTCCATTTTCTTTGACCTCGGCAGGCAATCCCCAAGCCGATCTATTATCGAAAATCGTATCGACATTCCAGCCCAAGATAAAAGGTTTTGATAGTATCAAGGGTAAAGCCCCCTTTTAACGAAGAAGATCAAGCGCATATGGAGTTGTAAGCAGCTTTTGATGAGCAGCGCTCAATAAATTCACGTGCAGAGTTTTGCCATTTTTCTGAAACAGGTTTTGAGGCTTGGGGCGAAAAGGTTGTCTTTTTGAATGGATAATACCCCTTGGATCGAAATGTTGTTTTAGGTGGCACATTGAGCTTGCTACAAGCTTCATTATAGCTAAGTTTCATGAAGTCCCTGCAGAATTGAATGGCATCACCTTCTAGCCCACATTTTCGACACCAATATCTGCCTCCATTGCCTTCATTAGGCCAAATGCAGAAACGATCTTCGCCCTCATTGCATCCAGGGCATGAGCGACTTGTATTCACCCCCTCCAGTAGCAGACACTTTTTTAGGCTCGTAGGCCAATTTCATGAGCAAGATCTAAAACATTCATAGTCATTCCCCTATCATCAACCGGAAGAAGTTCAGGCAATACGTTTTGCAGGTGAAACAGGTGTAACAGGTGTGACATAGAGAGGAAAATCATGTTACACCTGCTATTTTGCATAAGTGAAACAGGTGTGACAAATATGGTAATGCTCATAGCGTTTCACCTGTTTCACCTGTTTCACCAAGATCATCCGTTAGCACTTTTGGTGAAAATTTATAGACACGCGTAGTTCCTTTCTCACTTAAAGCCGGAATCCGTTCAGGTCTTGTAGCCTTACCATCTGAACCTGGAATCAAGAAACCATGCTGGATACAGATCTTCGATACAAACCGATAATCAAGACAAGCACAAACTTCAGTTTTAAAGACCTCAGGAAGCACTAAATATTCAATACCTTGTTCAGTGTATCTTCTAAAACCTGCTCGATTGTTTATTTTGGACTCTGCGCCCTTCTAATTGACATGAACTAAAGCGGCTCGAGCCATGAAGCTCAAAGAACTTTCGAACTTGCTGCGATCGCTGCAGACTCTTCTTGCATGCCTATACCTCCACGAGCTTGGAGCCAATCATTAAAACACTTCATCACAGCATCCGCAGCTTCACCTATCTTCCCATCTAGTGATGCCATAACTTGTGGCAATCTCTCCAGCAGCAGCAACAAGAGCAAAGCGATGAAACACCCTTGAAACCTGTCCACTAGCATTTTTAGGAAGATATCGGTTTCGTAGTGATATCATGAGCTCTTTGGCTTGACACGAGGACATCTTCTTTTTCACGAACAATACATTTCAGAAACTCTCTTGCAGCAAGTCCATAATGCTCCTTGCTGACCTTGCATAGGTGCTTTGAAAATGCATCACCGCTCTCAAACCCATGTAGATGCTCAAAAATACCAAATTTTCCGGTGTCGGCTGGAATGTCAATGATCCTTATCTCTTGGCCTGCACGCACTTTTTTACCAACTTGCTGCAAATGTTCCCCAATAGATATTTCACCTGCACTCAAGAACAACAACCTCCACGAGGCCTTTTGCCCTTGCAACACCGTACTTATCTGAACGGGTTTTGCCAGCACCATTTGCAAGCATATATGCCACCCCACCTACCTCAGATGGCAGCAATTTCTCCAATTTCGTCTAAACACAAAAGCGAGTCATTGTGGGCCGCGGCTATCCCTTCAAGCCCATTCGAAGTAGCCCGCCAGCTTTGAAGATAATCAAACCCGCCCCAAACAGAGCTAGCGACCCTAAGCACAGTGGATTTACCGGTACTGACTTTGACCACGGAAATGAAAACCTCCGCTCTCCTCTCCTAGCAAAGAGAGTAAGGGCGCTGCAAAAGCTACAGATACGGAAAAAGTTAAGCGAGAATTTACCTGACACAACTGCGACATCTTCTGCCACTCTTCTAAAATACCACAACTGCTAAAACCAAACTGATTACTCGATAAACTTTGGTATAAAATCTGTTCGTTTTGCAATACCCCGACCATGTCGTTAGGAAAGATAAAACAGTTCCCAAACCAACCGGTTTGCAGTACGCACCGTGCACGCTCGACAGACTGACAGAGTTGAATATATTCAGTAAGATGCTGTCTAGGCTTTTTTCCAGGGGCGATAATTAACCCTCTACGAAAGCAACTCTTTTCGATACTCCATCCCATCGCCTGCAAGAAGCTGCATCGGCATAACCCATGTATGCTTATGTCCATCTGAGTCGTGAAACTCAAGCAGACGCGCGAAATTTTCATTCGCATGATCTCTGACTATCGCAATCACATATAACGCAGAACAAATATAAATGGATGAGGGCGATTCATTATTACTGGTAGGCTCTGGTTTAAACCAAAGCCCGAGATCATCAAGATAAAACCCTTTAGGAAGATTATTCTTTCTGAATGCTTCTACAATCGCCTCTTGACGCGCAAACGATGATTGATCATTAAAATCTTCTTGCCCAGCCATAGGCATTTCTGCTACATTTGTGCTCATCTCGTATTTCCTTCAATTTTGAAAACCTGTGTATAAGGCAGGCTTTCATATAAATTAACAAATCCAATTAAGTTGAGCCCTCGAAGTGACCTCGGCAGGTAATCTTCAAGGGCTTCAGCAAATCTCAAAGCATGATCTAAATGATCTGGATCGCGACTTTCCTCAAACCGTTTGTACCAATATGTTAACGTTCTCAAAAGCCCCACGACTGTTTCTCTGATCAATTTCATCATGCGCAGGCATGAAGTCTCCTGCAACTGGCGGATCACTTCCCAGAAAAGTTTTTCATTCACAAGAACACGTCGACCAACCCTAATAAATGCTTTATGAAATCTGTTTAGTAGGAGCATCCAGGATTATCGCCCTTAAAGCACTTTCTGAAGGCCACGGATGTTTTTCACAAAATTGACTGAACAGTTATAAAACTTACTTTCTGCAATTGACATATATGCCTCCTTAATTTGGCTTGTTTTGATTAAAGCTCAATTATTCCGAGACCATTCAGTTTAAAAAAACAGAGTAAAATCTCATAAATGACCTAGACCACCCTTTTTTGTCATAGCTTGTAAGAATATGGCACCCCTACTGACAAAATTGGCACCCCTTTACAAATCGCATCCTCCATCGAATGCAAAATTAGACTCGATCTGCTTGAGTCGCTCTTCATTACCTTTTTTTGGCCGTTTTAGTCTTTGTGGTTTACTTAGAGGGTCTTTTTCACTTATCCAATCATCCAAAGTCACATCTTCATACTCTTTCTTGTTTTCAAATACCAACTTTCCAAGACTTAGTGCAGTTCTTAAAGCATAACGCATATTCGCATGTGTAAACTTGAGTATTTTTACCTCACACTAAGCCTAAAAATTGATCAGCCAATTTCTTATCTCTCGTCCTTACATCATCTCTCTGCTTTGCACAACCAATGTCCAATGTCGTTACTAATTCATTATCACCAGACACAATGTTCCTTTTCATATCATTCAAGAAAATATCTACAAGATCGAAGAAGCCTCTTCACGACGTATAGGGGGGATTAATTACGATTTCGTCTTCAGGCACTGGCTCAATAAAATAACTGAAATAAATACTTTTGCGCGCTTTTTCAGTTAACTCTGCGCCCTCTTAGACGTATACTTAGTTTCAAATTCCACTCCTAGTTCTGCCTGAGAATATGGCCAGGTTTCGGGCGTCAACTTAAGAGGCTTCCACAAAGCATATTCAGAATGAAATACTTAAAAATTCAAAAAGTGTCACAGGATTGCTTTCTAAATCTTCATTGCTTAATTCCAAATTTGATAAGAGCCCTCCAGCTTTGATTACTCATTTTGCTT
This sequence comes from uncultured Chlamydiales bacterium, assembly GCA_963826935.1. Lineage (GTDB taxonomy): Bacteria > Chlamydiota > Chlamydiia > Chlamydiales > FEN-1388 > SZAS-7. The sequence continues at coordinate 279,807 of CAWGYH010000003.1, forward strand.
AACTTTAGAATATAGTCCGAAAGTATTTTTATTATAATTTGCAATAGCTTTAAATAAGTTCGGGAGATAACTTGAGCAGCTGCACCTGGCGTCAGTGCGTCTTTTTATATCATCAACCATTTCAATAATATTTTTAGGAAGTTCCATCTAAAGCTACCTCTTTCGCTGTTGTGAGTTAAAGTTGATTCAGCTCTTTGCATGAGGTCGGCTATGTGTTTCTGGCTGTAATGAGCATATCGACGAGTCATATGAGGGGACCGATGCCCGAGGATAGCCATAAACTCACCTTGAGTAGCGCCGGACATTGCCAAATAGCTTGCTGCAGTATGACGTAAATCGTGAAAGCGAAAGCCATCTATTTCAGCAGCTTTCAAAGCCTTCGCAAAGGCAAGCCTTATTGAAGGAACGCCCTTGCGATTATTACGGCGCTCAGATTGAAACACCATGTCCCAGCAGGGCTTGAAGCATAGAGCTAGGAAGCTGCTTGAAAATTGCCGCCGCAGCAGGTATCAAGGGCACAACGCGTCTATCGCCATTTTTTGTTTCGCGAAGAGTAATAGTATTGCGCTCAAAATCGATATCAGCCCAATCGCAAGCCGACTAATTCCCCATAACGCATAGCTGTGAGGAGAGCTAAACTGACAAGAGGGTAAAGATGTGGATTTGTCGAGGCCTTGCAAGCTTCTAAGCAAGCGATCTTTTTCTTCTAAGTTTAAAAAGCGATTACGGCCAGGCGCTTCAGAGGGCTTTGATACCTTACGCATTGGTGAGTCATCAAGCCAGCCCCATTCAGTTATAGCTATGCTTATAGCTTTTGAAAGTGCAGCCAGATACCGATTAACGGTTGATGAACTGCGCAAGGCGCCGCGTACTAGTTGACTCAGACAAGCAGAGCATCGCGCGCTTCTGATATCCTGGATGGTGTTACCTCTGTAAGCAAGAGATGACCAAGCCTGATTCTTCCACCACGTTAAGAGTGCCGCCTGCTTGACTTGGCGTTTTGGATATTTGGGAAGCCACTGGGTGATGAAGCGGTCAATGAGCTCACCCAAAGTATGACGCTTTGCCTCTGCAGACTTAAAGTGCCTGCCATCCGCTAAGCGCAGATTCAGTGTCTTGTATCCATTTTTTAGCGAGGCCTCGTGTCCTAAAACTTTCTCTTTGTGGCGGATGTCCCCGCAGGCGAACTTCGGCATGAAATGACACTGATCCATCATCTTTTTTATATTCTCGTATGCTACCCATACTTCCTCCGTAATCAAGGAGATTAATGCTAGCACAAGCTGGAAAATGACTGGAACAAGAGATTGCAAATCCCTTGACTTTGACCACTTTTTTGCCCTTTAAAGCATAGGTCTCCGCAATACATGGCACTTTTCAATTACGCAATTTTTACGCACTTCAAGATATGAATTGATAAATTTGAGCGGAATTTTGTTTCACATGTTTCACCTTGTCGATTTTTGCAGGTGTGACAAAGTTTTAGCGCTGATGTTTCACCTGTTTCACTTGTTTCACCAAAAAAAGTGATGAAGTCGTGAAAAAACGACAAGAATAGACGTGAGATGAATGGAGTAATTGCTGCAGTTTGCTGCAGTCTAGTGCGTAAAATTTGCGTAAATGACGAAATTTGGAGCTACTGAAGAAGTAGCATTTTTGGTCAAAAACGGGTCGAGGATAAAGTGTGGGGGTGGCTGGATTCGAACCAGCGTATACCGAAGTAGAGGGATTTACAGTCCCTTGCAATTGGCCGCTATGCGACACCCCCGGGGAGGTTTTTTGAGCGGGATCACTCAAAAAAAAGATTGCTGACAGTAGGAATTGAACCCACAACCGTCCGATTACAAATCGGGTGCTCTACCAATTGAGCTATGTCAGCATTGAAATTCGGTCTAAGTGTATAGCATAGGCGGTAAATTTTGGACAAGCGGTTTCTTTTTCTGTTATGCAGGTTGGGCTTTGGGTGGTGCTAGGACGGGGTTTTCGGCTTCTTCGGTGGAGGCTTTGGATTCGGGCAGATTGGCTAGCGGCACGAATTTTTCGGTAGAGTCGACGGCGCTGATGATGCTGTTTGCGAAGGCGGCAAGGGGGTTTTCTGCGCCCTCACGCAGCTGGTAGGTGCGTTGGATTTTTTTCGCCTCTTGGTCGGCAAGGCCGTGGCATTTTTTGTACTTTTTGCCTGATCCGCAGGGACAGGGGTCATTTCTATTTATTTTCATATGCAAACAGGCTATCATATAGGGCATGAATAATGCAATAGCTCAGCCACCATGGAGTGGTCTTGGAAAAAAAATTGAAAGCGCAACTCGCAAGGCTCTATTTGACTTTGGCCTTGTAGAGGGAGTGACGCATGTTGGGGTGGCCCTCAGCGGAGGTAAAGATAGCCTTACGCTTCTTTTTATGCTGAAGGCCATTTCCGGTAGGGGATTTCCTCCGTTTAAAATAACTGCTGTAAATGTGAGCGGGGAATTTACCTGTGGATCCAGCGTTGGCGGAGGCTATTTGGATGAGGTGTGCAAGGCACTTGATGTTCCCCTTATCGTAAAAGAGTCAACTAAGACGCTTGCAAATTTGGAGTGCTACAGCTGCTCTCGTGAGCGAAGGTCCCTACTTTTCAATGCGGCAAAAGAGGCGGGATGTGAAGCCATTGCCTTTGGCCACCATCGCGATGACAGCGCCCAGACACTATTAATGAACCTTTTTCATAAGGGCGAGTTTGTGGGGCTTCTTCCAAAACTGCACATGCGCGAGTTTGGCATAACAATTTTGCGGCCGCTTATCTACATTGCCGAAAATGACATCAAAGAGTTTGCCAAGATGCATGGCTTTGCAAGAATCACCTGTCGCTGCCCTGTGGGACAAAATTCTATGCGCAAAAAAACTGACACATTGATCGACGAAATCGTAGAGCTTTATCCAAATGCTCGAAGTAACATCGCATCAGCCGGACTTCTCTATGGCTCAAATAAGGCAACGTGGTAATATTGCAGCAAAAAACGAGGTAAGCTGTGACACAACCACAAACTGAACAAGAAAGTCGCATCACGATTCAAGGGGTAGAAATTGCCCTTGCCTGCCCCGACATCCTTTCCTACAACTGGGTGGGCCAGCAAGATGTGCTGGAGCAGCTTCTTGCTGCCTGGCTTGTAATAGACTCAAAAGACATCCCTCTTAGCCCGCGCCTTATCGGCAAGCCGGGCGTTGGAAAGACGACCCTTGCCTACGCTGCAGCTAAAGCCATAAACCGCGATGTCTACATCTACCAGTGCACGATGGATACGCGGCCGGAAGACCTTCTCATCACGCCAGTCATCGATAAAACCGGCGGCATTCGCTATGTAGCCTCATCACTAGTAACGGCCATGATCCGCGGCCAGGTCTGCATACTAGACGAAGGAAACCGCATGGGCGAAAAATCCTGGGCAAGCCTTGCTCCCCTTTTAGATGCAAGACGCTATATTGAGTCGATCGTTGCAGGGCTCAAAATTGCCGCACACCCCGACTTTCGCATATGTGTAACGACAAATGAAGATGCCTCTACCTTCGAAATTCCGGAATATATCCACAGCCGCCTCCAGCCGCAGATCTATATAGACTTTCCGGAACCTGAAGAGGAGAGGCGCATCTTATCTGAAAACCTTCCCTTTGTTGACGCTGCCATCTTAGACTATGTGGTGGCCTTTTTACAGCGCGCTCACACAAGTAACGAGCGCTACACCGTTCGCGATGGGATGAACATAGCCCGCTATGCAGCAAAAAGGCTAAAAGGCAAAGATGCAAAGGCAAATATGACGGCCTTGCTTCGACAATCCATTGCCATGACGCTTGGGGATGAAGCACTCATCTATGCACTCTAATAAGCCCTTTTGGATAAGCTACGGCCCCTTTTGCATAGTCCCTGCGCTTCACTACACAATGGAGCTTGCAGCCGAGGTGCGCCGCGCTTTTATTGCAGTAAAGCCTGACTGCGTGGCAGTAGAATTTCCTGAAAACATGCAAAAGGCGCTGTTTCATGGAGCATCTCGCCTTCCGGATGTGAGCGTAGTTACAGCAGCATCTGAAGAGGAAACGCTCTTCTTTCCTGTCGAGCCATGCGATGCCGGTTTTGAAGCTATCAGATCCGCACAGGAGGCCCAGATCCCCGCCTTTTGTATAGATCTGGATGTAAAGGGCTATCCAAAAAGTAACGATCTTGTGCCGGATCCCTATGCGGTACGAAAAATCGGCCTTAAAGCCTATTATGAGGCCTATTCCGGCACCATTCGAGCCGACCGCGTCATCCGAGGCGAGCTGGATACGGCGCGAGAGCTTTATATGGCAAAAAGGCTTCGCGAGCTCTCCTTTTCTTATGATAGAATTTTTGTTGTGATTGGCATGGGGCATGTACAGTCGGTCCTGGCGCATCTAAAAGATAGCCAATACCCTGAATTTAGCCATGTAAAGCGCGATGAAATCACCCTTGAAACCTATCCTGAAGAGCGCATGCGCGAGATGCTGGCAGAATGCGGCTGGATAAGTTCCGCCTATGAAAAATGGCGTGAAGAACCGGTTGAACTTATTGATAGAAATGAACTCTATTTTGACCTTATAAAAAGCGCTCAAGCTCCCTATGAAGAGGCAAGCCGAACCATCCTTGCACGCCATGTTATCGATCGCATCTTTATATTCTTGCGCAACTGGGCTGCCATCCGCGGCATGCTGCTTCCTGACTTTTTTCAGCTATTAACCGCCTCAAAAGCGTGCGTTGACCACAACTTTGCCTACGAAGTGTGGAAAAGAGGCACAGAATACCCTTTCTATAGAAATGTTGACTCGCTTCCCGTTACCGAGCTATCCCCGGAAGAGCTTTGGGGAAGCTTAAAGCGCGTCCACTTTCATCTGAAGTCGCCATCAGAAAAGAGCCTTTTTGAAAGGCGCCTTCGCAAAGATAAAGGGGGCAAAATGTACTACCCGCCAAGTCCCTTTTCCATCTGTTCATACCCTCCTGAAGATAGCATCGTCGAAAAATTTGGCCTCTTTTTGAAAAAAAAGGGCAGCCAGCTGCAGACGGAAGAGGGCATTCACACCGTCCCCTTTTCAAATAGCCTCGAAGATGGCATCGACGTGCGGGAAACCATCCGCCACTGGCATGAAAAAAAGCTCTATGTAAAGACGCGGGGAAGGCCTCCCGGCCTTATAGGCTCCTGCGTGGTGATTTTTGATGAAGATCTGCCGGACGAAACAAAAACCCATGATCGCTATCCGCAAAAGATGACCTGGCTTGGCGAAAATGAGCAGGAATCTGACATGGCCTTCTTTGCCACTTCGATGGCAGATGACATTGTAGGCCCCGGCATTGCGCGCTGCGAATATGGCGGCTTTATGCTATCCTATCCTGCCAAACGGGTGTATGATGTCTGGTCAGATCCGGACTATGGCGAGCTGCAAAATAAGCATGAGGTGCTGCTTGCTGCTGCAATCGACTACTCAAGACGGCCGGTTATTGTCTATGCAGGACTTCATCCTCCGGATGATCGAATGAAAGGGTATGCCGCAAGACAAGGAAAAAGAATACTCTACATTCCCATTAGCTCATTTTCAAAAGATGTTGTTGATAAGCTAAGGACGTTTCATATTTTGGACGGACAAGACAAACGAAAGATCGCCGATGAATACATATATTAATATTATTATCTTTGTTCTCGTTAGCGCTCCGCTAGCAGCTCTTGTAGATAGCTCCATAATTCCCCTTATGGACTACTACCACAACCCCAAAAATATAGACTCGAAAAAATTCTCTAAAACACAGTATGAGGCAATAACAGACGCTTTAAAACAAAAAGAGTTCTCCTTTCGCATAGCAAGCTATAACATGCTTTTTGATAGGTATGATCATCTCCTTGCAAAGCCCTATCGCTGGGCCCAAAGACTAGATCGCGTCTTAGACATCATTGACGACATGCGTGCAGACATCATCTGCATACAAGAGCTCTATCCCAACCAGATAGAGGAGCTATTAGAGGCACTTAGCGACGAGTATGGCTTTGCTGGAAAGCTGCCGGAAGCAGGCCGAGAGCCGGCTGAGATAAATGGCATTTTGTATAGAAAGAACCGCTTTTTGTGTGAGTCCTACCAGATCCATTTTATATCGGAGACACCCCAGCAAAAGTCATCAGATCCCTTTTCAACAGAAGCCAGGACAATAGTGGAGGCTCACCTCTTAGACAAAAAATCTAAAAAAGAGATCGCCTGCTTCTGCACGCAAATTCCTTTTGGCTCGGCAGACTCTCGCGAATATGCAGCAAACTTTATCCTAAAGCTAGTAGAGCCTATCGCCCAAAAAAAACCCTGTCTGGTAGCTGGAGACTTTAACAGCTTTGCTCCCCATATTGACGACCCCCACGTCCCCTTCTTTGACGGCACTTTCATGCTTCGCATCATCACAAGCAAATCGCTAAAAAATGTTCGCGATAGCTCGCTTATCGGCACAATAGGCCCAATTTCCACATACACCAACCGCCCGGGCGCAATCCTCCCCTTCCAGGGAACCGGCACCCCAGGAATCCTCCTCGACCACATATTTGCCACACAAAACATAGACGTATTAATCGCCAGCGTGCAGCCTGCCCAAGTAGATGGCATGTACGCATCAGATCACCTCCCCGTCATCGCAGATTGCATCTGCAAATAAACCGTCGCTAAAGCGACTTGGAGTATGTTCTGGCCTCTGAACCCACGGTTTGCACCTTCGGCGCTACACCGTGGGCTATTATTAAATCGTTCCTTCGGAACTCAGTATGTGTCCGTTGTTTATACGCACGCTTCCCCATCTGAGACTATCGCCTGAGCAATTATTACGCCGTTCCTTCGGATTTAAAAGCAGAGCATTGCCCCCTTTCAGTTCCGGAAAAAGTGTGAAAAATAAGAGGCATGTTGGAAAAACGATGATTTTAAATATGTATCTCTAAGTTCCGAAGGAACGATTTAATAATAGCCCACGGTGTAGCGCCGGAGGTGCAAACCGTGGGTAAAAGGCAACCCACAATTAAAGTCGCGTGAGCGACGGCTTAACAAAATTGCAATTGCAAAAAATATTAGTAGACATCAATATGTTCTCTTATAACGGTCGCTATTATGAGCCATCATACGATTTCTCAGCTCGTTCATGTCATCTGGTCAACTGATAACCTACAATTTTCTATTCCTTTCTCTACTAGGACAGAACTTTATGCATACCTCTCAACGGTTATCAAATCACACACAGGACACCTCTACCTTGCTGGTGGCTCTTATGACCACATACATTGTCTTCTATCTCTACCGCCAACGATGTCGCTTGCCGGCATGATGAGGCTTATCAAAAGCCACTCCTCAAAGTGGTTAAAAGTAAAATCGGGGATCGATTCACAATTTAGCTGGCAAGATGGATATATAGCGTTTAGCGTACAAAATGATCGGGTTGACTCCACTTGCAAATACATTCTTGATGAAGCTGTGCGCCACGAAAAAGTAGGATATAGAGATGAGCTGGCAAGACTGCTCAGGCTGCAAAATATTCCATTTGATGAAAAGCTTCTCTTGACTTCAACCTATTCAAAATTGCTTCTTCATCTGATTTGGTCTACAAAAAATAGAACAGGGTTTTTACATGAATCGATACGACCTGCTCTCTATACCGAGATGACAACCATGTTACGTAAATTGGGCGCTCTTCTCTATTCGATTGGAGGAATAGAAGATCATCTACACATCTTAATAGAAGCCCCTCGTACTACTGCCCTTGCAAATATAGTGCAAGAAATCAAGACTGTTACAGCTCACTGGCTGCCATCAAAAAGCCCTGCATTTTGCGATTTTGCCTGGCAAACAGGATACGGTGCTTTTTCGATTAGCTATCCGACAATCGAAGCCGTAAAACAGTATATTATGAATCAAGAAGATCATCACAAAATAATCTCGCCTGAAGATGAATGGAATCGGTTTCTTTTGCGAAAAGGCGTGCCAGTACCGGTGTAGATTATAGAGGTAGGGATGGTTAACCACCCCTCCCTCCGAACCGTACAGGCGGTTCTCCCGCATACGGCTCTCCAGTCACCGGTTTCCACATCGGGACTGATGTAAGCTACAGATCCATGCATCTTTTAGTGAGAATAGACCCTTTACCTTAAAGAAGTTATTTGGCCATTTCATATGATCATTGAACGTCTTTCCTCTACCAGGTCGCTTTTCCTGCGCTCTGAGTATTGCCCTCAGTCTCCTTCGTATCCATCCATCTAGACTCCCGAACGTCCATTCATGCGCATGCTTGAAGTATCCAAACCATCCTTTCAACATTGGATTGAGTGACTCGATAACCGTATTCAACGATTTTCCGCAGGCACGTTTCGTTTTCTCCCGGACTTTATCTTTAAACTTATCCAGGCTTTTCTTCCGCACTTGCCGATTACCGCTTTCAAAACGATAACCTAGAAACTCAAATCCTTGACCCTGTATCATACAGTTGCCTATATGAGTTTTGTCAGGGTGCATTGTGAGACCATGCTCTGTTGTCCAAACTCTAACTAGTTCAAAGGCTTGCCTTGCAGATTCTTCGTCTTTTGTAAGTATCACAAAGTCGTCTGCGTAGCGGAACATCTTAAAGCCAGCTTGAGTCATTATGACATCCAGGTCATGTAGGTATATGTTGGCAAGTAGAGGACTAAGCACTCCACCCTGTGGAGTGCCTTTATCCGGAACCCACTCGTTCATTTCTTCCATAATCTTTGCTGTTAGATAGGATTCGATGATTCTCAGCAGTTTTCCATCACTGATTCTCCTCTCCACCTTTCCCATCAGCTTGTCATGTGGAATATTATCAAAGTAGCCTTGTATGTCTGCGTCCATGACCCAGACGTACCCGTCTTTGATTGCTTTATCTACTTCTCGCAACGCATCTTTGGCACCCTTTCCAGGGCGAAATCCATAACTCATATCGAGATATTCTATCTCGAAGATGGGTTCGATTGCATGTTTGATAGCTGCTTGGATGACACGATCCTTGACTGTTGGGATACCTAATGGACGCAATTTGCCGCCCCCCTTAGGTATGAATTCCCTTCTGACGGCTTGTGGAGTGAACGTTCCCTTCTCGATTTCGGATATGATCTCTCCAAAGTACCGTGTATTCGATTTCTCGAATTTCTCAATCGTGACTTTGTCGATACCGGCTGCACCATTGTTTCTGCGTACTTTTTCCCACGCACTCACTAGGTTTACCGGTTTAACGACTTTGTCTATGAGACTGAACCATTTTCTTCCTTTAACCCCGCTTTCCAGGGCCATCAGCATGTTGTCCGTCCATATTGACGCTTCGATCCAAGGCCATTTTTCCCTCAGGTTATGTTCCTGCGGCTTCTTGGCCTGTATCTCTCCTCCTTGCTTAGGCTTTTCCGCCACTAACGGAGTTTCTTTTATGATATCCATCATCCCTCAAGATGCGTTTTATAGATTTCTAACATCCAAATTTCCTACCCCCCTTCCCTCCACGCGTTTATGTTGCCGCGCTTCATCGGTACTATGAGGGCTCTGTCATCTTCATGCTTCTCTTGCCACATGAAGTGATCCTTGCTTAAACATAAATCCTTCCTATCATTCAATCTTCAAACACGTGCTCCGTCTTCTTGCCGTTTTAGTTTCCGCGCGTAAACGCAAGAAGTTATTTCCAGACTTCGCCGTCGGCTCTGTGGCTCGTCACGGTGGCCCGCCGAATCAAGTTCGCTTTTGCTATAGACTGATAGTTCGATTCCTATTGCTCTCCACGGTACATCACTGCCCGCAGTTATATTCATCTACATAGTTTAACGCTCCCTATGACTTGGACTCTCACCAAGCTGAATTTATGTATTCGCAAGCGCACAAACCGTCGCTAAAGCGACTTGGAGTATGTTCTGGCCTCTGAACCCACGGTTTGCACCTTCGGCGCTACACCGTGGGCTATTATTAAATCGTTCCTTCGGAACTCAGTATGTGCCCCTTGTTTGTATCCGTAGTTTGCCCCTTTGAGGCTATCGTCTGGGCTATTATTACGCCGTTCCTTCGGATTAAAAGCAAAGCCTTGTCCTCATTCAGTTCCGGAAAAAGTGTGAAAAATGAGAGACACGGTGGAAAAACGATGATTTTAAGTATGTATCTATAAGTTCCGAAGGAACGATTTAATAATAGCCCAGGCAACAGCACCGAAGGTGCAAACCGTGGGTTGGAGCAAAAAAAAGAAAAGTCACGCCAGTGACGATGTAATGATAAGCAATCCCATCGCAACTGGACTCCTTCGTATATATTAGGGGGGGGGTCTTGATAACTAAAAAAGCAGCGTGGGATTAGATAACAATGCGTTTTTTTTCGGCGACTAGCTGCTCGGCGACGTTGATGTTGTTTTTGAGGCTGTTGAAGGTGTCTAGGACATGTTGGGTGTGGTTGGATAGGGACTGGAAGCGCTCGGCGTCTACTTTGAGGTATTCAAGGAGGTGCTCTACTTCGTCAAGAGAGTCTTGGTCGCATATATTTAGGTTTTGGATGCGAAAGAAGACATCGCCTATGCGCTCTTCTAGAGTGGATATATAGCTCATCGCAAGAGCTGCGCACTCAATTTCTCGCTTTACAAGGTCGTTAAAGGGCTCTTCTAGTTCAATTTCTTCCTCATCATCGCGAAGGGGGGGCCTCTCTTCTTGGGTGTAGGTCATTGCATCAATTGTAAGAAGACCTAGTTCGACAAGGGAATTTCTTCTGTCATCAACTGTTGACTTCCAGACAAAAAAGGCTCTTAGATCATCTGTCTCCAGGCGAGATCCTGACATGCCTAAAAGCTCTGAGACTACCGGGTAGAGGCAACCGTCGATTTTACATTCTTCAACTTGACGCTCCTCTGCATTCCAGGGACTATTTTGAATTGCAGATTGCTTATAATTGGCAAGGATTTCAAGATCTTTGTCTATTGCCTGTTTGATAAGGTCTTGCGCTACCTGAACGATCCTTTTTTTTAACTTCACTTCATCGCTATACTGGGAATAAAGCTCTACACTTTCTATTGCCTGGCTGAGCAGGCTATGAAGGTCCTTAGGCTCACTTTGCGGATCCCTCAGGCCGTATGTTAAGGACCTCGCATGATTTACCATAGGGTCGATGCATTTTGAGATAAAACCTGCAGCGTTCGAGCCAAACTCTGAAAGAAGCTTTTCCTTTACCTCATCAAGGTTGTTGCAAATAGCTTCTACTTTTGCAATAACTTCGCCGATATTCTGCTGCTGGAGGTTAAAGTCGCGAGCGCTAGGAAGAGGGACTGGATCATCCTCTTTTTGGGCATCAAGGCGTGCCTGTTCATTGATAAGCTCGCCAAGCCAGCCAAAAAAGTTGCCTACATGAGCAAATACGCTTCTTTTCCGCTCTTGCTCTTCTTGGAAATGCTCTTTTTGCGAGGGTATTTCCTCTTCTGAAGGGTCATTTTCACCAAAAGACATAAATTCCCTCTGGTTCCTATATATACATTATACTCCATTCTTTATTTTTGTATATTAATTTTTTTAATCTCGAAGCTCTCGAGCCGTATAATGGCCGGCTCCTGGGCTTTTTCGATGAGAGAGCGGCATGAGGGGATCTGATAAAGCCTTTCAAGCTCTTCGGCAAGCCTTAGGCTTATGGCCCTATCAACTTCGGCCGGCTGCCAGCTTACTTTATGCTTTATCTGCCACTTTTTTGCTTCTATCATAAGGTCCACAAGCTCATTAAAGAGCCTCTGGAGGGTAGGAAGTGCCTCGATGAGGGCTTCCAGGTCATCAATTTGCTCAAGAACTACAATAATTTCACTGTTTTTGGCTCTGCCTTTTGCCAAAAAATAGTCCTGAGACTTCTGGGAGCATGCTGAAGCGATAAAAAATAGAGAAAATGTCCACAGAAAAATCCTAATCATGCAACCAATCTACACAATTTGTGGTTATTTTCCTTGTTCTAAATTCACCCAAACGCGTAATATGTTGGCACCTAAATAACGAGATTTAGGGCGTATAGCTCAGTTGGTAGAGCGCCTGTCTTACACACAGGCGGTCATAGGTTCGAGTCCTGTTGCGCCCAATCTGCGGGAGTAGTTCAATTGGTTAGAGCACCGCCCTGTCACGGCGGAAGTTGCGGGTTCGAGCCCCGTCTCCCGCGTTTTACTTTCAAAACGCTAATTTTGTGGTGATAAAAAATAGAGCAGCATTCATCTGAACATTCAAGATTTGGTTCCCAACAGCTTGTAGGCTACCTCAAGATGTTTCTAGGAACTTTCATCGCTGCATTTTCTATTAAAGTTTTTTTTCTACCAAACAACCTTATCGACGGCGGCACCGTTGGTCTTGCCATGATTGCGGCAAGAGCCTTCGGCAACAACCTTCTGCCACTTTTTCTTTTGCTGTTTAACCTACCATTTATCTACCTTGCCTATCGCCACCTTGGAAAGAGCTTTGTTATACAGATTATTGCGGCCGTTCTTTCATTTGCCTTTTTCCTCTTTATCATGCCCCACATCATCGCCACCCCTTTTGTTGGAGACTACCTTGAAGTAGTGGTAATTGGCGGCGCAATCTTAGGCGTTGGTATCGGCATTGTAATACGCGGCGGTGCTTGCGTTGACGGCACCGAAATTTTGGGTATTATCATAAACCGCAAACAGGGCTTTACAGTTGGCCAGACGGTCTTTTTATGCAATATCTTGGTGTTTGGCGCAGCTGGCCTTGTCTTCCAGGACTGGCATCCTCCGCTTCTTTCGCTTATCGCCTACATCGTCGTTGTTAAGATTATGGATACGGTGATCGTAGGCCTTGATGAAACAAAGTCGGTATTAGTCATCTCTGCAAAGTATGATGAAATCGCAAAGGCTGTTATGCATGAGATGGGCCTTGGGCTTACAATCATGTATGGCCGAGGCGGCTTCTCCGGCGCTTCCACCGAAATCCTCTACATTATCATAGAGCGTCTGCAGCTTGCAGACCTAAAAAACCTGATCTACAGCATCGACCACGATGCCTTTATCGCCATCGAAAACCTCCACGAGGTCTCTTCCGGCAAGCAAGGCGGCCCCATGTCCAAACGCAAAAAGACCAATATCCACATGCTTGCGCGCAAGGTAATCGGGAAATAACTTACATCCCCCAGCGAGGCGCACCAATATCAACGCCCAGTTGATCAAGGATTCGGCTTACCAAGAAGCGTTCAGCCTCTTCTAACGTTTTGGGGTTCATATACCAGGCAAGCTCCGGCGGGAAGATCACTACGCCCATGCGGGCGAGCTTAAGCATGTTTTCTAGATGGATTTCACTTATGGGAGCCTCTCTTGGGACGAGGACGAGCTTTCTTTTTTCTTTTATCGTTACGTCGCATGCGCGGCGAAGCAGGTTGTCAGCAAGGCCGCAGGCAATAGCTGCAAGGCTTGCCATACTGCAAGGGATAATAAGGCAGCCGTCATGTTTAAATGAGCCGCTTGCGATGGGAGCGTTAAAGTCCTGATTCTGGTGAAGGCGTATTTGCGATTCATACTTTGGCAAAAATGCTGCGAGGACCTTTTGAGGGCTTGAATACTCCTCCCCCATCTCGTAGAGTATGCTTTGGGGAGCATCGCGGCTTAAAACAAGCTCGATATTGTGGCCTAAAGCCAAAAGTTCATTAATTGCCAAAAAGGCAAGCCGTGCGCCTGACGCACCTGTTATTCCTACGACAAAGCGCGCCATGCAAGCTCAAGTAAAATGAAGATAAATAAAATCGCGCCGGATAACGCATTCATACGCATAAAGGCTGCGGTGTAGGAAATTTGTCCTGAAAGCAGTTTCATATAAGAAAAGCTATAGGCGCAAGCAACAACTACTGCCGCTGCATATAAAAACATCGATTCAAGTAAAAAGCCCTCCACCCATATCATGAGAGCACTTGCTCCATGAAAAAGGGCTGAAATCATCAGGGCGCGGGTTGTGCCAACACGTGCCGGAATGCTGTATAGACCCATGTCGCGGTCAAATTCCTCGTCTTGGCAGGCGTAGATGATGTCAGATGCAGCTATAGAGAAAAAGAGAGCAAAAGAAAAGAGAAGAGGCTCAATGCCGATTTCACCTGTGATTGCGGCCCATGAACAGAAGGGGGCAAAAAAGAAGATTATCCCAAGTACAAGATGGCATAAGGGCGTTATGCGCTTTGTAAGCGAGTAGAGCACAAGGGCTGTACCCACTGCAAGAGATAGAAGCCCACATAGGGGATTTATTGCCCAGCTGGCTGTCAAAAAAATACCTAAGAGAAAAAGGGCCTGAATAAGGCAGGTGGTTGGCGTTATCTCCCCTTTTGGCAATGGCCTCTCCTGAGTTCTAGGATTTTCGGCATCAAAGGCTCTATCAAAAAAGTCATTAAAGCACATGCCTGAAAATCGCGCTGACAAAAAGGCAACAATGAGTAAAAGCCAGTTTCGTAAAGAAAAGGCAGGAGAGTTTTTGTAGAGATATGGCAAGAGAGCGCCCGCAAGAAGCCATGTAAGCCCAAACAGGGTATGTTTTAGAATGAGCAGTCGTCGTATAGCAAGAATATTCATAATTGGATACATACTAAAGCAGAGAGGTAAAAAAGTAATAGCAAAATAGTCTTTATATAGTTATGAGGAGAAAAAAGGAAGATCTTATGAGCCTGATTATGCCTGAATCTCACCATCAAGGGGAAATTTCACCCTCAACACACGATGCCTGGAGGCTATTTAGAATTCTCTCTGAGTTTGTAGAGGGCTTTGAAACGCTCTCCTCTATCGGCCCATCGGTCTCTATCTTTGGATCAAGCCGCCTCAAGCAGTCAAGCCCCTACTACCAGATGGGTGTTGACGTTGCCTATAAGATCGCTAAAAAAGGCTTTAGCGTGATTACGGGGGCTGGCCTTAGCATTATGGAAGCTGCCAATAGAGGCGCCCAGAAGGCGCAAGGGCGGTCGTGCGGCCTTGTAATCGACCTTCCCTTTGAATCAGAGCCCAATGAATTTATCGATCCTAAGCTCAAAATCCGCTTTCGCTACTTCTTTGTACGCAAGGTAATGTTTGTGCGCTATGCCCAAGGCTTTGTCTTTCTACCGGGCGGCTACGGCACACTTGATGAGATGTTTGAAGCGCTAACGCTTATCCAAACCAAAAAGATCCAGCCCGTTCCAATCTACCTCATCGGTTCATCCTTCTGGAAGGGACTCATCGCATGGGTAAAGGACACCATGCTCAGCATGAAATGCATAGACAAAAGCGACCTAGACCTGTTTATTATAACAGACGACCTCGACGAAGTAGCCTTAGGCCTTGAGCGCTCTTATCACGATCGGATGAAGCTAAAAGAGCCGGAGATTTAGGATTATTTTTTTTCCACTGATTGCTCTTGCAATCGGCGATCTAACACTTCAGCCGGATGTCTGGTTGGCAACCGAATAAAGTCTTCATCAAGATTTACTGTAGTATCAAGCTGAACATTATCAGTTACTTTAAGAACTGCCTCTCCACTACGCATACGAAGCTTTTGGCCCTCCTTGAGCGGTACTTTATTTCCATCGAGCAAAATAGCTTTCCACACGTTATCCACCCTTTTGAGGCGCAATGTAAACCTATCAACAATCTGGAATTGGCACGAGTTTTTTAACCCAAGAGCTCTTTGATCTGCAAGCCTAAGCGTATAGTCAAGCTGCTCAAGGCACGGAAAGATGTCTATTAGCTTTCTTATAGCTTCTGGAACAGCATATGTTCCAACTAATGATAGTTTTTGCAACTTAGAGTTAGGCTGAGGTTCTAACAAATGTAGATTTGCATAAACAAGTTTTAACTCAGGACACGCATCAAAACGAGCCTCTATAAGTTCTTTATACGTACTTAAGGATCGAAGCGCAGTAATGGTAGTTTTGGTCCTTGAAAAATCAACTACTTGTAGATGTTGGAGTACAGGAAAGGATCCCGCAAAGATCGCGCGTCCGCTGACGGCAGTATCGCATAGCAGGAGCTCTCCAATCGCATCTGTCGCAGCATCAAGCCACGTATTTACCGTTTTATTGGACTTACTTGTATCAGATTGAAGTTCCTCGTGGGCTGAAAGATTTAAAAGAATAATGACTAACTCTTGGTGGTTCCATATAAATCCTATATAAAAAACACTATTATATATTAATATTACATAGAACACAAACAGTAATTTGCAATTATCTCAACAGTTTTATCAATATCTTCTTTTGTTGTAAAGCGACTTAAAGAAAAGCGAAGGGAAGAAAGCGCCTGTTTTCTCGTAAGGCCCATGTTGAGAAGAACTCGCGACGGCTCTAAAGAGCCTGACGAGCAAGCCGATCCCAGGCTTGCTGCCACCCCTTTTAGGTCTAAGTACATCAAAAGCGCTTCGCCGTCTATCTCTTCAAAACAAATATTTGAGGTATTGGAAAGGCGTTTTGCCTTGCCATTGATGGTAGCTTTGGGGATTTTTCGCATGATTTCAGCTTCAAAATAGTCTCTCAGTGCCCGCATCGGCTCAACAAAGCTCTGCAGCTCATCTGTAATCAATTTTGCAGCATAAGCCATTGTGACGATGCTTGCTAGATTTTCGGTTCCTGCCCTTAAGCCATATTCTTGATGGCCTCCTGTCATATAGGGCGTAAGTTTTAAGCCCTTTCGAACGACTGTAAAGCCTGCGCCCTTTGGAGCATAAAACTTATGGCCGCTAAAGGTTATGGCAGATACTGCCGGATGCAAAGTAAACGGCTCTTTGCCAAAAAGGGCTACGCCATCAACCACAAAGGGAATATTACGCCTCTTTGCAACTTCTGCCAGGTCGTCAATATCAGAGATGGCCCCTGTTTCATTATTTGCAGCCATCAGCACAATAAGGCGGGTATCGGGCCTGATAGCAGCCTCAAGCTGTTCAGCTTTTACGGCGCCATAAGATCCTACATCGATGTATGAGGCCTCTATCCCCTCTTTTTCCAGCGCCTGGACGGTAGAATAGACTGCAGCATGCTCTACAGAGCTTGTGACAAGATGGCCCCATGGCTTTGGCCCAAAAAAGCCCCGAAGCAGCATGTTGAGAGCTTCTGTAGCCGTAGCGGTAAAGACAATCTCTTGCGATTTTACCCCAAAAAGATTGGCCAAGTCATCACGCGCTTTCGTAAGAAGCGAGCGCGCCGCCTGCCCATACCCATGAATACTTGAGGGATTACCAAACGTGGTAAACGCACACGAAGTAAACAGGTCCATTAGCCTGGGATCAAGTGGCGTCGTAGCGTTATTATCAAGATATATTCTTTTCATGCACACTCGATTTTATACAAAATTTGCCCTTATCGAGACCGAGACCGTGACCGAGACCGAGACCGAGACCGTCATTTTTTGCCTCCTGTTCGTGTAGACCAAAAATAACGGTCTCGGTCACGGTCTCGGTCTCGGTCTCGAGAGTTAATAAGTGTTTTCATAGAGACCGATTGCTCTAGCCAGCGAAGATAATACCAAATAAATTGTTATACTACAACAGATATACACAATACTTTTTACATAATCTTATAGATCTATAAAGTGTATTTATTTAATTCGATGCAGACGGCGGTGATGTTGTCGTGGCCGCCTTTGCGTTTGGCGGTGGAGATGAGGCTTCTTACTTTTTCTTCGACGGTGAGGAATGCTTTGAGGAAGTGGCTCATCTCTTCTGCTGTTACCAGGTCGGTAAGGCCGTCAGAGGTGAGGAGGTAGAGATCGTTTGGTTCCACTTTACTCGCCTCAACTGAGGGCTCGATAAAGGGCTCAGTGCCTATAGCTTTTGTGATGATATTTTTTATGGGAACCTTATCGCGCTGCCAGCTTGAAAGCAGGTCTTGTTTTGACAGCTCTCCTGCAAGGGAGTGATCATGCGTAAGCTGCTCAAGAGTGCCCGTGCGCTGCCTATAGACGCGCGAGTCGCCAACATGGCCGATGATGCAGTGATCTTCATGAAAATAGACGCATACAAGGGTTGTACCCATGCCGCGAAGCAGCTCATGCGTTTGACTTAGCCTGTAGACAAAGTTGTTGGCTTCAACAAAGCCAAGGTGCACAAGCTCTCGCACCTCGTCGACGGTCATAAGTTCGATCTTTTGCTTTTCAAAAGCCTCGCGCAGGAAAGTGAGAAGGCATAGGCTTGCCTCTCTTGCCGCAACTTCACCTGCCTGATGCCCGCCCATGCCATCTGCCAAAACGAAGAGATGATGCTGGGGAAGACTTCCCCAGACATCTTCGTTATTTTTACGGACAAGTCCGGTATCAGACAATCCGTATGAGACAATTTGCAAAGGCTGAAGGCGCAGCATATCAGTTTGAATTTTCTACTTTATCCGGTGATGCAATTAATCCAACAAAAAGCACAAGTCCTGTAGTTTTCTCTTTTATAAAGAGATAAAAAGGCTTGTCGCAGCGTACGACGACAGGTTCATTTTTAGGGATCTGGAGAGATTTTGTCATCATCGTTACCGCCGTTGCAGCAGCGGCCTCAATACCGGCTTCAGTAAGCTGTAAAAAGGCAGCGTGAATAACATCTGAAATCATCAGATCAGATTTAGGCGTGAGAGCAGAAAAATCAGCTGCCGTAGTAAATGGCTCTTTCATGCCAAGAGCCTGCAGCGTCTGCTTTACACTTAAGCGAGCACGAATTGAGCATTTTGGAACAAAAAAATTGGTATAGGTGTAGTCTGCCTGCTTTTCCCACGCCTCTAAGCTTTGCCAGGAAAGTGACTGAGATACGCTCTTAAAAGCATCGGCTGTTCGCGGTACCACAAAAGCCACTTCTAGACGAGCGTCACTATTTGCATCGGGTTTTAGGTCGCAAAATACCGCCTGAAGGAGGTCGTTTTGGAAAAGGCGCAGATCTTTTGTCTGTTGCATCATGCCGACTGTTTTAGTTGAGCCATCAAGCATGGTAAATGGCGCATCTTGCGTCATATTGGCTTCAAAAGGCATAAGCCATGCAGCCTTCATGTAGATAGCACTTAAAAGAACTAGCTTAGTACCGGCATTCACATCGGAGGGCTGCAGAAGGTTTGTGATGCGCCCGCTCGTCTGCTTACTTGCCCAGCTGTTAATGCTATCACAGGCAACACTCGGATTTTTCTTGAAGTTTACTTCAAAGACATCCGCCTGAAGATCATCTTTAACAAGCTGCAGGTAGTAGTCTGTTGGCAAAAATGAGGAATCGACAGCAAGCGCCTTTGCGTTGATAACAGCAGGATGCAAAAACCTATCTGTCTTTAAAATCGTGTCGGCTAATGACTTATCAGCCATCATCGGAAGGTGGAGTGTCTGGGCAATCTCAGACTTTGTACCATTCTCGGCGCCAAAATAGGTAAGCTCCAAAGCACTTGAAATATTGTAGGGAGATACGCAAACATTTCCCTGAGGTGCCCCAAGGGCATTGATGAGGTTAAATGTAAAGACATTTTGCGAAGCGATATAAGCATCTTGGCCATGCAGGCTAGCAAGTGACAAGAATAAGGCAAAAAGGCTTGCCGAGAGTTTTTTCATAGTATCCTCACGATTTTATTACATAAAACATTATAAATATTGTAAGCGCATTAAACGATGCATGCATCGCAATAGGCGTCCATAGCGACCTTTCACGCATGTAAAAGAGTCCGATAAAGTAGGAGTAGGCAAAGAGGCCTACCATAAGTTCTATGTTTGTCGATCCCTGGAGAGCAGAGTAGTGAAAAAAGCTAAAGAGCAGCGAGGTGAGAAAGATGGCGATTTGCGGCCCTAAAAAGTTGCCAAAGTAGTTCTGCAGAAGGCCGCGGAACAAAAACTCTTCAACGAGCGGAATAATCGTAACAATAGCTACTGCAAAGGTCCAAAATAGCCACGGATAGCTCTGAATGTTTTTAAGCTGGCTAAGGGCTACTTGCTCTTGCACGGGCTGCATGCCAAACCAGTCCACACCAATGTGTATAGCCTGAACAAGCGTCATCACAATAGGATAGGCAACGATACAGTATAAAATGCCCTTGCAGAAATATTTATACCACTTATCCTGCCCCCAGATGCGGCTTCGAATAGCATCAGGATGTATGCGGCTAAAGCCCATAAGCAAAATAGCTGCAACGACAAGCGCTAAAAGCTGCGAGAAGTTATCCACTTCGCTTTGTGAAAAGGAGCTATAGCCATGAGTATCTGAGTAATTTATAAGCTTTTTAGAAAATTCAGGCACAAAGGCGCACGATCCAACAAAGAGCAAAAAGCCAATTAATGGTGTCATGAGAGCAAGCTTTGCTCCGCCTGATACTCCGCCTTGCGGCGTCTCAAAAAGACGCCATTTCCAAATAACTACACACATCACTAGGGCAACGCCTAAAAGGCCCAAAAACAATACTGTTGCATCTATCATTTTTTCACACAAACTGTTTCTTCAATTTTCTGAGCAATGTCGTGAGAAAGGCGTGAGCGTATCATTTCAAGTGCGCGTGTATCGCCTTTTTCTGCTCGTTCAAGTTCATTTTCTGAAATCATGTGGTTGCTCTTTATAACCTCCATACGGGCTACCTTTGGCTCGCCGCCTTTTAGATTGATAATTTCAAGGCGCATGCCAAGCATAAGCACTTTTGCTGTGTTCAGGTCGATGTTTGCAATATAAAGAGGCTTGATTGTACCGCGCTTATAGGGCACTACATGGCAGTCTACAGTTTCGATCAACACAACAAAATCTGTGCCCTTAAATCTAAGAAACTGCTTTAAATCCGATGTTGTGCCAAGTTCCTTCACAGAGGCTCCAGCAAGCTCTTTTTGCATCTGAGCAATAGGCGGGCTATAGGTCTTTCCATGCCGCTTTAAGCGGTTGCGAATAGCCTTAGAAAGATCTACCGGAAAGTTACTTACAAGCGGATTTGTCGTTTCGTTGTAGACAGGAAGCATAGTAAACGAAGGCTTCTTCATGCCGTTATCAAAATAGGGAAAAAAGTCGGCATAACGCGGCGCACAAGCCGTTGCCACAAGCATCAGCATAAACGCAACAAGTTTTTTATACATTGAGGTACTCCATAATCTGAATAAATCGATCAAAACGATAGCAAAATATCGCCTTTAAGGTAAATAGGCGTTATTGCATAAAAAACCACAGAGTCACAGAGCACACAGAGACAGAGTGAGAGCATTGAGAAAAATATCTACAATGCAATTAGGGTTATGTATGCAAAAAAAATGCCGGAGATGATTTACGACATGCTCGTTGTTCTTAAGGCTGCTATCTTCCGATTCTGACCTGGTTCGAACCGATACATTTCATAAGTTCCCCGGCAAGGAAAAAGTATCTCACACTCGAATGATTTTTGTCTACCTTGTGGTGATGGTGACTTTGCCCTCTTCGTCGACAAGGACCGAGTTTTCTGCTTGGGCAACGCGGGCGCCTTTTACTTCGACTAAGGGTTCGTAGGCGTTTATTGCGCCAAGCTCTGCAAGCTCAAATAGGCCCTTTTTGGCATCTTGGAGCACAAAACCTGCCTGAACGATGTCGTGCAGTGAAAAGGGCAGGCCTTGAAATTCTTTTATTTTGTTTATAAGAGCGCGTGCGAGGTCATTTGAAAGCGGCTTTCTTGTTGCATAAGAAAATATGGTAGCCTCGCCCTCGCCTGCTATGTAGCCCCTTCCTGTTGTTGCAAAGGGCTCGATCGCAAAGGTCATTCCGGGCTTTATAGCGCCGCTTGAGCCGTCGTCAACGTTTGGAATATGCGGCAGGGTGTGGATTTGGTAGAGCCCAAGACCATGTCCTGAAAGGTTTTTTACAGGTTTAAAGCCAAAAGATGCGATAGTTTCTTGAATTATCTTGCCAATATTTCGTATTGGCAAGCCCACTGTAATGCTCTTTTCAGCAGCAAGGAGCGCCGCTTCTGCTGCATCGATAAGTGTTTGGTGCGTACCCGATAGGTCTACAGTTACTGCACAGTCGCCGATGGCGCCATTAAAGCTTACGCCAATATCAAGCTTTACCACCTGATCAAGAAGCTCAATATCTCCATCCGGCTGTGGTAAAAAGTGTGCTGCAACATCGTTTAGGGCAATTTGGGGAGGAAAGGCCGGCTTGCCCCCAACTTCTTTAATTTTATTTTTTATTTTTTCCAGAACTTCGTTGTAGGAGGCTCCCTTTATAATGAGCGCCTTGCCGAAGGCTCGCACATCTCTGGCCATGCTACCGGCTCGGATAAAATCTTGCTTATACTGCTTATTCATGATCGAAAGTATAGGTAAAAATACTGAAAAAAGGCAACAAATGTTATACTGTCAGGCATGAAACGACAATTTACAGCTACAGTATTTATTTTACACGAGGGAAAAACGCTTTTGCTTTTTCATAAAAAGCATAAGATGTGGTCGCCTCCAGGCGGCCATGTAGAGCCTAATGAAACGCCCAGTGAAACGGCAAAAAGAGAGGTCCTTGAAGAGACCGGCATCGAGGTGCAATTTTTTGACCAAGAGCAGCTCTGGATAGATATGCCATGGGCAAAGAGCATTGAAAGGCCTCACCACATTCTCCTTGAATATGTGCCGGAAAGTGCCCATGAGCCAGAACATGAGCATATAGACTTTATCTATGTTGCACGCCCGGTAAAAATGCATGCGCCAAAAGAAGAGCAGACCCTTCGATGGTTTACTCTTGAAGAGGTGCAGCAATTAATTCCCGGAAAGGATATGTTTCCGGATATACTCGTAACGTGTAACAAAATTTTTAGTTATGAAGAAAGCGATATTTGTAGCAGCAACAGGCCAGCATGTGGGCAAGACGACCCTATCGCTCGGACTGCTGTCGGGGCTGAAAAAACGGTATAACTCTGTTGGTTTTTTAAAACCAGTTGGGCAAGAGCTTGTGCGCGCATCGTGCGGCAATCTCATTGACAAAGACGCTGTTCTATTTAAAGACTACTTTGGCCTCTCCTCTGACTATACAACCATTAGTCCCGTCCACTGCCCTGCCGGCTTTACACGCGACTTTTTAGATGAAAAAGTAGCCCCCCAAAAGCTCCATGATCAGATCTTAGCCTCATGGCATAAACTCCAAAGCATGCATGACTTCATGCTTGTTGAAGGCACAGGCCACGTAGGTGTAGGCTCGCTTTTTACCCTTAACAACGCAAGCGTTGCCAAGCTCCTTGGCATCGAAATTATTCTCATTGGAACCGGCGGCATAGGATCTAGCTTTGATGAGCTTGCCCTCAACATCGAAATGTGTAAAAGCCACGGCGTTGCTGTTAAAGGCATAATCCTAAACAAGGTGTTAGACGACAAGCGAGAGATGATTTTAGAATACTTTCCCAAAGCATTAGCTCGCTGGAACATCCCGCTTTTAGGCTGCGTGCCCTTTCGCCCGCTCCTTTCTCGCCCCACCATGCGCGACTTTTCAAACCTCTTTAAAAGCCCATTTTTATGCGGAGAAGAGCACGCCTTTCGCCACTACCAAGAAATTCGCCTCGTAGCAGGCTCCTTAGAGTCCTATCTTGAAGGGATGAAGCCAAGCCAGCTTATCATCACCCCTGCCTGCCGCGAAGATATCATCATCGCCTACATCGGAAAGCACCTTCGAGAAGGCCGCCAAAAGCGCATTTGGGAATCGGGCCTCATTTTAACCGGGCAGGCGCCCCCGCGCGACGAAATCCTGCGCCGATTTCAAAGCCTTGACACCCCCATCATCTACGCTCCCCTCTGCAGCTTCGACGTCATGAAAAAGGTAAGCACCTTCAACGCCAAAATCCTGCGTCAAGATACTGTGAAGGTAAAAGAGGCGATTGATACAGTTGAAAACCACATTAATTTCGACGCTCTTTGTAAATAACCTAACTAACGTACAACTTGCCTTGGTGATAAGGGATGGCTATAGAGCTGGGCAAGCTGCTGGTTGTCATCGATGCTGAGCTTGGCCCCCTTGTGGCTTGCAATAAGAACATGAATTTTTTTCATCACTGTGTGGTCAATGTAGGTTACCGCATGCAAGCTGACTACTATAGGCTTATGCTCTTTGAGGAGCTTTTCAAGGGCATATTTAAACTGCAGATAACTTATAAAGGTTAGAGGTCCGTCGACAAGTAAAAGATTGTGCTCTTTTTTATGTTCAATCGTGATTGTGGGAGAAAAGAGCGAACGAAGGCTCTTTTCGCGACACCAAAGTATTATAATTTTTAACACAATACCAACAGCAACACCCTGCAAAAGATCTGTTGCAAGAGTGACTATGAGCGTTACGCAAAAGAGGAAAAACTGATCTTTTCCCACCTGATAGGCATGCTTAAACTCATTTACCGAGGCAAGGCGACAGCCTACAAAAATTAGGAGCGCAGCAAGAGCCGAAAGTGGAATCATATTCATTATAGTGGGAAAGCATATCACGGCGATGAGCATAAAAAGGCCGTGAAAGAAGTTTGAGCGCACAGAAACCGCTCCATAATCGATATTTGCCTTACTGCGAACAATTTCAGAGATCATAGGCAAGCCGCCAATAGAGGCACTCACAAGGTTTGCAATGCCTGTTGCGCGAAGGTCGCGGTTTAAATCGGAGGGCGGCATATCGCTTCGTATTGAGTCGACGGCGCAGACGGTAAGAAGCGACTCAATCGACCCGACAAGGGTAAACATGATGATGTATTTAATACTTGTAGCAGTAAAAACCTGTGAAAAGTCAGGAAGTTGTATGCCCTGAAAGAAATCTGTAGGAAGGTTTATAAGAAACTTCTTGTCAAGTCCGGCAAAATCTGCCAAAGGGATCACCGCAAGCAAAATCACAATCGATGCAGGAATAAACGAAAGGCGCTTTATCTTTGGCCAAAAGAGGACGATACAAAAGGCAAAAAGACCGATTCCGAGCACTGCAGGTTGAAATTGGCTGCAGGCCGAAGGAAAGTCTAAAAGAAGCTCTAAGGGTTTTGATGCAGTTGGAGTTACCCCTGTAAGCACATAGAGTTGCTTTGAGATGATAATAACGCCAATTGCTGCAAGCATGCCGTGGATCACAGAGGGAGGCATAATTTCAGCAATAACGGCCTTGCGCATAACTGCAATAAGGATCTGCAAAAGGGCCGCAATCACACCAACCGCAAGAGTTAGCTTATACCCTAGCAGAATATCTCCCTGCCCAAGCTCCTGAACTGCACCCAAAACAATAACGATAAGGCCGGCAGCCGGGCCCTTTATGGTAAGGCTAGAGCTTCCGCAAAAGGATGCCACCATGCCCCCAATTACAGCAGAAAAAATGCCCGCGATTGGAGGAAAGTTACTTGCAATTGCTATGCCAAGGCAGAGCGGCAGAGCAAGTAAAAAAACGCTAAATCCTGCGACTATGTCACGCTTTACATCATTTTTCATGGCAAAAGATTACCCATTTCTGCTATTTCTTGCATTATGAAACTCTTGGAATGGATAAAGACCGAACTCGTGCGCATGCTGCCCACAATCATCTTTTTCTTTATCGCATTTTTGCTCGTAGACATTACGGACAAAACGATAAATAAAAATGGCGAGAGCACGTATAGCGTTTTTTATTGTCTTGCTGCAGGCCTTATTATGGGCAAGGTTGTATTAATTGCTGATAAACTGTCGCTCATAAACCGCTTTTCGAACAAACCTTTAGCCTACGTGACCGTGTGGAAAACTTTTGTGTATGTTAGCTGCAGCATTCTCCTTCGCTTAATAGAGCATGTAGTTCCAAAGCTCTTTGACGGCTCCTCTTTTCACGAAATCTTTCAATCAATTTTAGAGCGTTCTGAAAAGCCCTTTTTCTGGCTTGCCCAGTGCTGGCTTACTTACCTTTTCATTATCTTTGTTGCCTATAGGGAGCTTGTCTTTGCTGTTGGCACTGCAAAAGTTAAAACACTCTTTTTTGGCAAATGAAAATAGATAACTCAATAGTGACAATAGATGGCAAAACCTATCCGGCCGTAGGCTTTGGAACCTACCGCTTAACCGGCAAAGTGTGCCAAAAAGCAGTTTTAGAGGCTATTCAGACCGGTTATCGGATCATAGATACCGCAACGTATTATGCTAATTTTGAAAGCATTGCCCAAGCAGTTAATGGCTTTGATAGAAGCCAATTTTACCTGATCTCTAAGGTCTGGCCCGACATGCAGGCTCCGGGCGACTTGCGCCGCGATTTTCAAAAGACTATTAAAGAGCTAAACATTGACTACTTAGACGCCTACTTCATCCACTGGCCAAATAGCAAACTACCCATAGAACCTACTCTTAAAGCCATGAAAGAGCTTCCCATACGCCACATTGGCTTAAGCAATGTGACCACAAACCACCTAAAGCGTGCACTTGTTGTGGGAATACCCATCAGCTGGGTGCAAGTAGAAATGCACCCCCACTTTTGTGATAAAGCCCTTTTAGAATTTTGTAGAAGCCACAACATAGGCCTGCAGGCATGGCGCCCCCTGGACGAGGGACGCATAAAAGATGATCCACTTCTAGCATCTATCGGCAAAAAATATAATAAATCTGCCTGTCAAGTGGCCCTGAAATGGTGTTTGCAAATGGGCGCTATACCGCTGCCCGGCAGCAAAACGCTCCATCACATCCAGGAAAACTTCGATATTTCTACCTTTAGACTAACCGAAGAGGAAATGGAGAGCATAAACAGTAGAGCCTTCCGCGGCAAGCGCTACCGCCTCACCGGCAAGCATGGCTTTGCAGACGAATTTGACTATAGCTATGAAGAGTGCTGGCCAAAAACGCATTCTTGAAATATCTACACAAAAAAATCCCTTTTCTTTATAATTTATAAAATTAATTATGAACAAATTGTTTAATAAAGCTTTTTTGCTGGCATCAGCTATTCTGATGGATGTTTTGGTAGGGATGGAGTTTGACCTTTTTGTGCCAAGCTTTCCTGAGATGCAGAGCCATTTTAACCTGACGCCATTTTGGGTTGAGACGCTGCTTTCTGCCAATTTTATTGGCTATTGCCTGAGCCTTTTTATTGTTGGCAATCTGGCTGACCGCTATGGAAGACGGCCTGTCATACTTGGAGGGCTATTAATCTTTGTTCTTGGAAGTGTGCTTTGTGTGTGGGCACCAAACTTTTCCATCATACTTGTTGGCCGTTTTTTGCAAGGAGTGGGCATTGCCAGCCCCTCTATTTTAAGTTTTTTACTCATTGCAGATCTCTTTTCTCTCGAAAAGCAGCAGTTTTACCTGGCAATCCTTAATGGGATTATGAGCATCTCCTTCGCCACAGCGCCTATTTTGGGAAGCTTTATCGCAAGCGCCTACCACTGGCAGGGCAATTTTATAGCTCTTCTACTTCTGGGCCTTTTTGTGCTTGCAATAAGCTACTTTTTCGTTCCGAAACATACACAAGGAAAGGTTCAAGAGGTTGAGGTAAGCTACAAGGCAATTTTCAGCCATAAGCCGCTTCTTTTATTGATTACAACCATCTCCTTTATGTTTGTACCATGGTGGATTTTTGTAGGAATAAGCCCTCTTCTCTTTATGGAAGACTTAGGAGTAAGCCTAGCAAACTTTGGCTACTACCAAGGCTCTCACGCCTTAAGTTTTGCTATCGGTAACATTTTCTACGGCCTTACTATGCACAAATTTTCGCAAAAAAAGCTGCTGAACTTATCATTCATTCTCTTCATTATAAGCGCATGTGCCCTCAGCTATATCAGCTTTATAGACAGCTCAAGCCCGCTTCTGATCACGCTTGTCTTTATGCTTTTTGTAATCGCGCAGATTGTCCCAACGACACTCTTGTTCCCCCTATGCCTCAACCTGTTGCCCAATGCTAAAGGCCGCGTCGCCGCCATCATCCAGGGAGGAAGGCTCATCCTCTCGGCGTTTGCCCTGCAGCTTGCAGGCCACCTCTACACAGGCTCATTTCAAAGCATAGGGTGTATCCTTGTGGCCTTTATTAGCCTTGCGACCATTACACTTTTTTTTGCGTTGAAGAACAGACCTTATCAAGAAGCAGCTGTCACCGGTTTGGATTGATGCCACGACAAGAAACCATACAATTTTGTTGATTTATACAGCTGATTAAATTACAATTTTTTACTTTTTTAACAAAAAGAAGAATCAATCTATGCATAAAGTTGATACAGAACCTTATTCAAATCTAGCGGCACTCCAACCGAGTAGTCCGCCCTTATCTCCCCTCTCTGAAAGAGAGTCAACCGAATTTAAAAACAGAGTTGATAAAATACAATGGATCACACAGGCTGCTTTTTCTTCACTGCTTAATGAAGTAAAACAGCAGCCAGATCCCTTTGAAGCTCTTGAAAATAGATTGAGCGAAGGAAAGTGCATAGTTCAGCTTGATAACGGCGCATCTCTTCAGTGCATACTTTCAACCGGCGACTGGGAATCTATTACCAATATAGAGACACAGCCCGGAGATTTTCGCTATATTGAAGTGTTTGCATATAATTCGGCAACGAAAGTTGCAGCAAAAAAGCCGCTTATTTCCATACGCTGCTCTCTTGATCGCTCTAAAGGCGAGTGGCTGGCGATTAAAAAGGGAAATAAAGTTTCAGGCAGCCAGGCAAAAGCTTTAGCAGAAGAGCTCTCCTCTTGCATGCAGATTCAAGAGTGCTTTCTTGCTGATAGCTCTGAACTTACCTTTAAAAAAATGGGCAAGATAGCTCTACGTGTGCCGCTTCAAGTTATTAGAAATAGCACCTTCTATTCAAAATTTAGGCTCTATGACACAGCAAACACCCCCTCTAGAGTTGAAATCAAGGGAAAAAAGAACCACCTTCTTACCTTTAAACAGGATGTTCAGTATCACAAAAGAAAGCTCAAGTGGCTCCAAAACATGACACTCGGAGTCATCAGCAATAAAGTTTTGATTAATAGCCCAAGTTTACAAAAAACACTTGCTACACTCCTCGAAAGAAACGCCGCCTCAGAAAAGACCACACTACAGCAACTTATGACTAAGCTCTATGAAAATACAAAAGTGTCAAAACAGGCCCAAAAAGACTACCTCTGGGCATGTGTACATCTGCTTACCGAATCATCCATTAAAGGTGAATCTCCCCTGCAAAGTGACTATAAAGAAATACTAAGAGCACTCAACTACAACATGCTCTTTGTCGCAAATTTTAGATAATAGATTTTATGACCCCGCCATCAGCCTTAAGAGAAGCTCCATTTGTGGCGCTGGATAAGGGGCTTGCAATGTAGGTAACCAGGTTTGCTACCTCCTGAGAAGTTATAAAGCGCTCTAGAAGCGATGTTGGACGTATCCCTTTCACAAATTCTTGCTCCGAAAATTCAGCTTTTGTCTTGCCTGCCTTTTTTTGCATCTGCTCTATAAAGACTTCGACGCCGTCAGACATAGTAGGCCCAGGCAAGATAGCATTTACCGTCACCTGGGTGCCTCGCGTAAGTTCAGCAAGCCCGCGCGAGATGGCAAGCTGCGCTGTCTTTGTCATGGCGTAGTGAATCATCTCGACGGAGGTGTTAATAGCAGACTCACTTGAGATAAAGATAATCCTTCCCCAATTGCCTTCGAGCATGGCCGGAAGAAGCGCTTTACTTAACCGCACCCCGGACATGACGTTAATCTCAAAAAAGCGAAACCACTCCCCATCCGGAATATCAAAAAAGTCCTTTGGCTCAAAGATACCTGCGTTATTTACCAAGATATCCACTGTGCCAATTCTCTTTACCTCGGTGATAAGGGCGTCAACCCCGTCCTTCGTTGCAAGGTCAGCTGCAACAGGATATGCATTCTTTCCAAGGCTCTTTGCAAGCTCTGTAGCACCAGACAACGACCTCCCATGCACAATAACCCTCGCCCCCTCTTTAACGAGCCCTTCAGCTACTGCCTTACCAATACCCTTTGTTGACCCGGTAATTAGCGCCAATTTTCCTGTAAGCTGATAGTCCATGAGATCCCCCTGAGTTAACCCTGTCAATAGCAAATCGGAAAATTGCTTCCTAGAAAAATCATGAAGAGCGCTTTATGATCTGCTGGATGCGCTCGTCGTATTTTTGGCCGAGGTCAACTGAATAGTAGTTTGCAATCTGCAAGGCGTGAATAAATAGGTCGGGTAACACCTCATTTACCATGCTGGAGGGATCGGGCTCTTGCTTGCCATGCTCCTTTACCTCGCAGTAGGCTGCCATCTTTCCTGTGGTCTTGGCAAGGTGAAGGAAGATATGGCGCAGCTTTTCGAACCCCTCATTTAATTGAAAATATTTTTCGTCAAATTCTCTCTGAAATGATTGTGCTTCGTCTGTATTCATAACTTGCGCCTGCCTCGTTTTCTTTACTCTACCATAGACTTCGCAGAGCCCGCAAATAAAAGCTTGCACAATTTCCAACTATTTATTATAGGTTAATTTTTAAACAAGAGAGGAATTATGAAGCTCGTACGCATAGCAATTATTTTGGTTATAGTGGCAGCCGTGGGACTTTTTGTTGTCTGGAAAACAGCACCGGACCTTATTGCATCAACGCTATCAAAAAAGATGCAGGTTGCAGTAAAAATTGGAGATATAGGCGTTTCAACCAATGAAGTGAAGGTCGAAAAACTAGAAATCGCCAACCCCGCCGGCTCAACACTTCCTAAGGCCTTTTCTGTAGAGACTATAAAAGTATCAGCCCCCCTCACAAACTACGTAAAAGATGCCATCGTCATCGATGAGATCACCCTGGACAATGTCTACCTAAGCCTTGAACTTGCCTCTAAAAATGGCATCTCAGGCAACTGGGGCAAAATCATGGATAACATTAAAAAATCATCCCCACCAGAAAAAAAGGAAGAGCCCACCAAAAAAGGCAGCTCCGTTCTCATCAAAAAGCTTGTCTTAACTAATCTCAACGTGGATCTCGTGTCGCTATTAACAGGCGGAGCTGTAAAAAAACTTGACCCAATCGCGCGCCTTGAATTTGATAACATCTCCAGCGATTCAGGCGTACCCCTTGTGCAAGTCATAGAATTAATTTTAGGCACCGTTCTAAAACAGCAAAATATGGGCGGCATCCTAAAGCAAGCAATAATGACCCCCAAAAGCGTATTAGACACACTAACAACGCCCTTTAAATAGCGATGTGCCATTTCTTGCATATGTCTTCCTCTCTATTGATAGGAAGACGCTAATCCAAGAAAGGCGTTGATGTTTGGCTAAGAGGCTGTTCAGATATTCTGTACAGCTGCAGGGACGTCCGGGGTAAAAGAGGTAGCGATAGCCTTGATTGGCGAGGACCAGGAGGCAGGCGCACTGCCCAAATAGATCCTGAATAATGGCATTATCTGGCAATTTTGCATCAGAAAGCAGGCATTCTTTAAAGTGAGGATCGTCCCGATAAAGATCTTTAATGTAGTCTAAATGCGATTCATAGCTTTCATTTTTGCAAATAAAGTCATGCCAGAAGACAACTTGGCACCCCGCAAATTGATCCCTGTAGCGCTCTTTATGCTTTTCAGCCAATAAGCGAGCATCCTCTAGAGCCGTTTTTTTGCAGCCATTACAGGCAAGACTTGCTTCTGCATTATGGGCTGCATCCGCTAAAAGGATTGTGATATCGCCCCTCACATGGTCCTTGATGGTCTTCATCATGGCGCTCATCTTTAAATCTCCACCAGGTTCATGGTGAAATTGAGAGTGGATGCTGACGAGAACCACTACTGACGCTTGAGTCTCTAGCCATGAAGTATCTTTCGTTTTGAACGCAAGTTTTCCTCTAACAGATGAATAGGTTGCAGAAACTGTATTTCTCCAGCCATATTTTTTCATAACAACTAATTATGAATAAGCAACAAAGATAGAAAAAGAGCAGTTAGCACCGGCTCTCTAGAGTAGAAAATACTCTATCTATAAACGAAATTTTGCTCTAAAATAGATGCTATGAATGAATTTCAAGAGATGTTTCAAACAGTTACACGCTCGCGCTATCATGACCAGATGCTGCGGTTTTGCCAGCCGCTCGATGATCATTTTGGAATCAACCATTTTTGGTATTACCATATTACAAAAACCGGAGATTATTGCTTTTTAGGAACAAACAGCAAGTGGTGTGAATACTGCTTTATAGATAAACGAGTTGCCTACTTCCCAGTTTTGCGCCATCCAGACCTTGTAGAAAATGGTATTATGTTGATGAAATCTTGCCAAGATGACGACTATCAAAAGGTGCTAGACTCAGCTTGGGAAGAATTTAAAATAAACTTTAATATAAACATTGTCAAAAAAAATGATGCAGGAGTAGAAGCCTTTGGCTTTGCCACGCGCTACAAAGACCCTCAAGCGGATGAACGGCTGATCAACGAGCTTCCGCTTTTAAACGCCTTCATCAACGCCTTTAAAGAAAAGCACGAGAAGCTATTTGAACTTCTAGATACATCACGCGTAAACCTTGTCAAGCAGCTTGGCGCTCGCTTTTTCGAACGTCCAAAAACGACCAAACTCCCCTCTGATCGCCAATCCTTTCTTCGCAAAATAGGCTATGGCTGGATCTTATGCCTCACCCCGCGCGAACAAGACATTTTATCTCTTATCCCCTCATGCAGCACCTCGCAAAAGATAGCCGACGCGCTCAATCTCAGCACAAGAACCGTCGAAAACTACCTCGCCACCATTAAAGCCAAGCTTTTTTGCTCTTCAAAGGCAGAGCTCATGCAAAAAGCACTAGAATTTGTCTCTCTCAAACAGTCCTAAGCCCGCCCGGCTTTACAAGTCAGGCTAGTCCTCCTCCGAGGCTCTGAAAAAAATACGTTTTTTTTCGACCGCAGGTCTTTGGAGTGCTGCGATTATTCGCAGCTTTTACTCCGACCACACACCTTTACTTCATTACCGCCCAAGCTTACAAAACACATCTACATGAATCGGTAGAGGTGCTTTGTGAGCATGGGCGATCTTGAGATTAAGGTGTGTGCAAAAGTAAAAGCTGCGAATAATCGCAGCACTCCAAAGACCTGCGGTCGAAGAAAACGTATTTTTTCACATCCTCTACGGAGGACTACCTACAGCTGCATAGGGCTCTTCTAGGACAAGGCGCAGGGCTTGGGTTTTGGGGTCGGCTTCGTAGTAGCGGAACTTGCCATCCTGAAAATCGATCTGGGCAAGGAAGGGGGCCTTGGGCCGTTCGACATTTTGGTCCCAGAAGGCAATGCGTACGCCGACATTTTTGAGGCTTACCTTGCCAGAAAATCTGTTTGGGTATGAGCTACACTCGGTTGCAAACCATTTTATCGTATCTTTATTGGTGGTAAGCTCATTCAAATAAGCATTTACAAAGGCAAGAGCAAGCTCTCTACCGCTCTTTATTGTCTCTTGCGTTTTTGCTGTAACCCAGAGCCCAAAAATGGCATCTTGAGGCAAGTGATGGAGCGTCCCTGTTGCAATAAATCCAAAACGGCCCCCGTCATACTTGGTAGCAAAGTTCTTAATAGCATCACTTGAGCGCTTTTCATTCTGCACGATTTCTTTCAACTCATCTTCTGATGCTGCATACCCCTTCGAACCACACCCAAAGCAAACAAGCGCGATCAGGCTGCAGACTATTGCTGCAAAATATTTACTGTTTTTCATTGATACGCTCCTTGGCTTCATCGTAGGTCTCTTTTACAACATCAACTCTTTCTTCTTTCTCATTTTCAAATACATACTTAATCGTTGGCACCTTTACGTTGCCCCCACAATAGAGGCTGAATGCACTTATGAATTTAGGGTTTTGCAATTTTTTATCTATGGTAACAAAAAATGAAAGATCAACTCGATCAGCTCTAAATGGGTACTCTTCTAAATAGGGACGAAGGGCCTTATCGTTGTTTATATTTTTAATATACTGCGCAGCGCTGCCAACAACTATAGACCGCGCCTCTTCTATCGATATTGGCCTGTCAAGACTAAATGAGAGAGCAACTTTATCAATTCCATACATAGCTGAGCCGCCAGTTCCCAAAAGCTTCATTTTATAGGTAGATTCAAGACTTTTAATAGTCTGAGCCTCTGTCTTGTGCAAATCATCCAACATAGTGTGTCCAAAACATGCAGTATTCACTACTAACGCCGCGAGCGATAAACAGACAGATATTTTCATTCATTAGCCTTTACGATATGTTTCAATATACTTTTCTATATGACCTTGCAAAACCTTGCTATATGTTGGGCTCTTAAAATCGTGATCAAAATACCAACACGCATCAGGATGAACATCAAGATGGTATACACTATCGCGATGAATTATAAGACCAGTTGGATCAGCAAGTAAAGATATAAAATCACCACGACTCACATAATTGTAACTTTCTGCAGCAAAGGATCGAGGAATAATGTCTGAAGAGCCAAAGGCGACTGAAATAATACGAGAACGAACGTCGTGAGAGCAGAGCTCAAGTGCATGTCGTGTTTCTACAGTGCCTTGGCTGAACGAAAAAGCCAGCAGTCGCGCGTCAGGGGGATTTTCATATGCAAATTTCATAAATCTATTGGCAAGTAACTTTGAAGGAGGCGAGTAATAGCCCATTTTTGTCTGGAACAAAGCCTCAACTATATCTAACGGCCCATGGGATGCATTATAGAGAGTGTCGATTTTAATTCCCCCACCCAAGTCAGATAGGTATTGAAAATTCTTGTCTGCCTCAACTTTCGAATTCAGCATTCCATTGACACACACAATTTCGCATCCGGGAACCGAAAAATGCCCAACTTCGTCCCAAAATGATTTAGAAAAACTGGGTACCGAATAGACTTTTTGCTCGTCATGGTAGCGTGTTCTTCTCGTAGTAAGTATTGTGGGTTACTTCGTTGCCGTTTTTGGTTCGGACGCGGCCGGGATGGTCTTCATCGATTGTGATGAGGCCGTAGAGGTCGAACTTGGTTAAGGGGTTGTTGTGGACGTAGGCGTAGGTGTTGGGGCCGTCGCTAAAGCCTAGAGGGTCGGGGGTGATGTAGCGGCCAAGGGTTGGTGCGTAGTAGCGGCGGGCAAAGTAGGTGAAGCCGGTTTCGGGGTCGAAGCGCTTGCTTACAAAACGCCAAGGGTTAAAGGGCTGGGCGGTGTGAGAGGTCACCTCACACTCACCGAAGGCAGTGTAGCGGTAGGTTTGGGAGGGCTGGCCTGTAGCTGTGTCAACAAGGCAGACGATATTGCCGCGAAAGTCGTGGAGTGGGCAGTAGAGCTTATCTTCAAGCTCAATGGCGACGCTTGCGCCAAGCTCAGCTCCCATCCCTGGACCTAAAACGCGAAGCTCTTTTATCGACCCATCCCTCATAGAGCCTATTTCGCGCATGCCGTTATACAAGAAAAAGTCATCATTTCGTTTTATGCGGCGGTTGAAACTATCGTATGTGTAGCGCGTGATATCTGTTCCTACAGCCACCTCTACAAGCCTATCGAGGGCGTCATAGCGGTAAGTTGTAGCTACATCGCCTACTCTTTCTTCTTTCAAGTTGCCGTTTTTGTCATAGTCAAAAGTGCGTTTTACATTGTCTAACACCTTGTTAAAGGAATCTACTCTGTAGGGAATGTCGTCGACTGACAACCTGCTCTGCAGAGAGTCGTAGCTATAGGTATGCTCTTTGAATCCTGATTCTTTTTTTAGCTGGTAGAGGTCGTCATAGTCATGGGCAAAAGACTGCTTGCCCACCGGATCTTTCATAGTATAGGACAGAAGATTTCCTACAGCATCAAATTGGGTAATTTTGTGCCAGTAGTAGGCAGACTCGGTCTCTACATTTCTTCCCTTTTTATCCCAAACAAGTGTTAAAGATCCCAGATCTTTTATGAGCGAACAGGCTGTAGGCCTATGCTTGCGGTCAAATGTTTTATACTCATGCCTATATAACAGTACATTCTTTTTTGAATAGCGCTCGACTGCTATAAGATCCACATCGTTATACCCATAGCGTATAGTCGATCTATCAGGAATCGTAAATGTTTTGAGTCTTCCAAGGCCGTCGTAGCGCATTTTTTGGCTATAAACATTTTCGATTCCCTCCTTCGTTATGCGGTTCCAAGCATCGTAGATACGCCTTGTAACAAGGCCTGAGACATTATCTACAATCTTGCGAGGGTTGTTGCTGCGATCATAGCTATAGGTATAGGAAACGCTGTTGTCAGAAGATGCAAGGGTCTGCAGCCTTCCCAGTGCATCGTATGCATGCTTTAGGATAACGCCGTCGGGCTTTATAATCTCTTCAACCCTGCCTGCGATATCGTAGGAGTACTTAGTCACCTTCTTATTTTCACTATTAGGCATCTCCACGACGCGTATAGGCCGATTTAAGGCATCATACTTCCATGAGACAGCATAGTCATGATCATACTTGCCATCAACAAAGACGTGCTGAATCTCGCGTATCTTTTGTCCTGTTTTGCTGTAGCGCATGTCAGTACTATGGACAAGATCGCCTTTGGCGTTTCTTTTCTGTAGCGCCACCAGCCGCCCTAAAATATCAAAGTACTCTTCAGTACTGCTGTCGAGGCCATCTGTTGTTGTTTTCTTAACCGTTTTTTGACCGTTTTTGTTGATAAAATCATGGTTATAGGAGATTTTAGTTATTCTGCCGGCCTCATCACGCTGCTCTATAAGCTCGCGCTTTGAGTTGTAACGGCATTTTAGCTCGGCATCATCCTTCTCAGCAAACCCTGAACGTTTAAGCGTGCACATCCCTTGCGCATCATACTGATAGTAGGTAAAGCTGACGGTCTTTGCGTTTGAATCACGCTCTTTTTCTAACGTTTTACGATCAAGAAAATCATACTCAAAGAGCGTCTGATTATATTGATCATAATCCTCGCCATAATATTTTTTTATGCTGGAGAGCCTGCCAAGGCTGTCATATTCGAAGCTGGTTTTGCTACAATTTTTAGAGGTTTCCAGCAGCTCTTCAACTTTACGGCCGGCTCCATCATAGCTATAATAGGTTGTATACCCTCTTGCATCAGTCGATGACATAAGATGAAAGCCTTTGTAGACATTTCTTGTCTCTAGAAGCTTTTTACCATCCGGATCATGTACGTAGGTTCTTGTTACCCGGCCAAACTTATCGTAGTGGTACATGGTTCTTGTGCCGCTTTTATCCCACTTTTTAAAAAGGGTGCCCTTTTTGTTGTACTCAAAGCGCTCTTGGCTGCCATCTGCATATTTTATGAGCGACGGCTGGTTGCGCGCTGTATACTCGATTGTGGTGCGATCACCGTTTTCATTTACTTCAGCGCATACATTATCAAATAGGTCATACTCTTTTTTAATGGTCGCGCCCGCTAAGGGACGCGCTATCTCTATCGGCCTATTGCACTCATCAAAGCTGTAGCTGGTAGTATTACCATAGCGATCAGTTGCAGCAATCCTATTGCCTAGAAGATCGTACTCGAATGATGTACTGACCTCGGTGTCGTCGTAGTGATACTCTGTTGTCTGTATGAGCCTATTTGCCTTGTCATACTCAAAGATTGTATGAAAATCAGTGCCATTTTGCTTTTCATAGGTTTTGTTGTTGTTGGCATCATAGACATAGGTAAAAATATTGCCGATCGCATCTTTCTTTTTATGAAGCCTTCCCTTGTGGTCATACTCATACGTTATTGAATAGCAGTAGCTATCACTTGCATCAAAAACAGCCTCTTCAACTACCTTTGAGGCTTTATTATAGGTGTAATGGGTATGTTTTAAAAGGATAAGTGTTCCGGTCTCAACGTCAAGATAGTTTTCCCACACATCCTGGGCAAGTCCCTGACCAAAGCCCTCTTTATGGCAAACAGGCTTTATATGGGTAACAAGGCGCACACTCACGCCGGAAAGCCACGACTTGTTGTCTGAGTCGCCATCATCAGTGATCTTTTCTATAACGATGCCATCGTCGTCATATTCATAAAACTCGCGCCGCACTATAGTATCACCCTCTCGCACAAGCTTGGCCCACATAAGGTCTGTACCTGGCTTGTAGCGATATTCTATGTTGGGGCCAAAGTCTTCTGTCTGGTGAATAAGCAGGTTATCGCGAGAATATTTATAGTATTTTTTATATTCTTCTGCATTTTGATCTTGCGGCTTTGCCCGGTCGTCAATCAAAAAAGGCTGGGGGTAATTACCGGATAGATTTCCGCACAGCGTCTCTTGGAGAATGTTGCCATGTTCATCGTAATCATAGTTACATAGCAGAAGGCCACGCTTTTCATGATTTAAAGTAGCATAACCTAAAAGGTTACCCTCCTCCCCTTTTGGCTGTTTGCCCCACGAAAGGCCCTTTTTTGCACCCCAGTAGTAGGATTTTGCGCGATAAAGAGCATCTTTTTTATACTCTTCGATAGCTGTAATCCTACTCTCTTTATGTCGATAGATTTTTTTGCGGTTATTGGCATCACGGACTGTGGTGTACCCTTTTTGGTAGTCAAATGTGTAGATAGTACGTTTTTCACCGTCGTTGCCAACAGGCGCTTTTTGGGCGATAACACGCGCTGTATCGTCATACTCAACCTCTAAAAACCTTCCTTCGGGCAGCTCTACTTTATCAATGCAGTAGTACTTTCCGGCATCGGTATAGCTAAACTTCTCTTTTGGATTATCTGATGATTCTACCGTGTGAATATAATAGAGGCCGTTTTTTTTAAAAGAATAGAAGCGTGCAGTTTTGCCGTTAGAGCTCTTGACTTCAGCTCTATTTTTTTTATGATTGCGATTGAAGGTAAGCCAGTTCATTTTTGACCTGCCCTTCGCCTCAATCTTTTTGATAGGGCTGAGCTTGAAGTTGCGCTTGTGGTAGTCAAATTCAAGCGAGGTAAAATTGGGTCGCTTTTCCTCTTTGACGTTAACTACGGCATCTTTATCTTCACTCTTTTTATAGTAGCGGCGTGTGCCGTCGGGAAGATAGCAGATCCATTTGTAGTAGTCGTTATAGCTAACTTCTATCTCTTTTTCTTTGATGTAGCAGTTTTTGAGGTTGGTTCTAGCGCTAATATGGCCGGATCCGCAGTTTGTAAAGCTCTCATGGATCACCTTGGGATCAAGGTAGTAGTCATAATCGATAGTTGAACTGCTCGTATCATCAATTTTGGCAAGGCATGAGATGATCGAGCCGCCAGGCGCTTCTGCGATGAGCGCCTCGTAGTAGCTGTGTGATCTTTTTGCGTCTACCACTCCCTGCATCCAGAAGCTGTAGTTTAAGGTCATGCCTGCGCCAAACCAAGAGCTGTAGCTTGACTTACTGTTGTAGTACTGTACAAGATCAAGCGGCACATGGCCCGGCACGTCGAGATGATGCATGCGAAGAAAAAAGCTGCCATCAACCACGTGAACGGTATCATTAACAAAGGCGCAAGGAGCCACCTCGCCAATCACACATATTGGTTGCTTAGAAAGCATTTGAGCATCATCTGCCTGAAGTGATGCTCCCATAATTAAAATAAATAAATACCAGTACTGCATAGTTGATAATGGATATATAATCAGAGCGAATAATGCAAGTGATAACTAAAGTATCACTAAAATAAAAGAAATAATTTGACATTCAAATTATAAAATAGGTATTATATATATGGAGGGGTTAGACCCCTTCAAACTATGGGTGAATGTATGTTAAACCAAGCATGCCTATTTTGCAAAATCGTCTTGATCATTGCAATTATCGGAGCACTTAACTGGGGACTCGTTGGTGTTGCAGGATTCAATCTTGTCGATTACCTGTTTGGAGCCGGATCTGTCATCGCACGAAGTATCTATACTTTGGTCGGACTTTCCGGAATTGCCCTTTTGGTAGGTTTTTTCAAATCATGCCCAAAGTGCAATGAATAGTTCACATGAGGGGTCGGCAAAAGGATTTGCCGACCCCTTTTGATTAGGGGTAGCCACACCGTAGGTTCTGGAGTGCGACGATCCTTCGTCGCTTTCACTGTGACCACGAACCCTAATAGCCTCACCGCCCAAGCTGCAAATAAGCTTGGGCGGTTTTGTTGTAAAGGTACGTAGTCAAAGTAAAAGCTGCGAAGAATCGCAGCACTCCAAAGGCTTCGCCGTAGTGTACCAGTTATCAAAAACCTTGAAAAGGGTATCGGCTGATACCTCACGCAGGCAGGCGCCTGTGGGGCAGCTGCGTAGGTTTTTACAGCGGCGATCGAAGGTTTGGCCGTAGGGGCAGCTGCCTTGGAAGGCACCGTGGATAACGCCTAAAGGGTTGTATTTTTGGCTGCTTGAGGGGCCGAAGAAGCTAAAGGTTGGGCACGCGATCGTGCCTGCAAGGTGTAGAGGCAGCGAGTCCATCGAAAGCACAAGCTCCATCTTAGACATAATATGCTGCAAAACAGGCAGGGTTGGCTTATAGAGGATGGTGGAGTTTGCAAAGAGGGCTGCAAGCTCCTCTGCCTGCGCTTTTTCTTGCTCTGTGCCGCATAAAAAGGCGAAAGTGGGGTGGTATTTGTTCGAACAAAGTCGTAAAAAGGCAATGAGGGTGTCAACGGTAAGCTGTTTATTTTTCCAGTTTGAGCCGGGGGCGATAAGCCAGGTAGCGGAAAGCTCTGGAAGCGGGCCATCCGGGGCTAAAAGGCTCGATGTAGCGGGGTCTATAAACCTATTAAAGTAGCTTTGGACAAGGTAAAGGCATTCGTGGCGGACGTTTAGGTTGGAAGGCAGGTTGTAGCGCTTTGTGTAGCTAAGTGATGCGCACATCTCGTGGGCGGTTTTAAAGCCGCAGCCAACTTTTGTCTTTGCGCGGGCCAAAAATGTGATAAGGGCAGACTTTACATTGCCCTGCAGATCGAATAGGGCGTCATAGCTTTTCCGCTGCAGCTCTTTTTTGAAGGCTAAAATTTCGCGCCAGGTTGCAGCTGAAAAGGGCTTTTTTCTCCAGGCCTTAGAGTCTATTTCAATGACTCTTGAGACAAGGGGGTGAGGCTCCACAAGCCCCTTCATGCGTTTTTCTACAACCCAGTCAATTTCACAGGTTGGATCTTGCTCTTTGATATATTCAAGCACGGGATAGGCGTGGATGATATCCCCAAAAGCCGATGTCTTTACAATCAAATAGCGCATCTAAAAAAGCTCCTTTAGACAGGCTTGAAAGTCCTCCGGGGGCATCTGCTCAAGGTCTACCGGTTGCAGCGTTTTCGGATGGATAAAGCGAAGCTTTTGGGCATGTAAAAGTACTCGGGGCGCGCTGTAATGACAGCGAAATTTTATCCCATAGGTGTGATCGCCAAGGATAGGATGTCCCATGCCGCTTGCATGGAGGCGAAGCTGGTGGGTTTTACCTGTTTTTGGCTCAAGCTCTATGAGGGTGGCATTTTTTGCCCGTTTTATTACCTTCCACAAGGTTTTTGCATAGTGGCCATCCTTGGGCACTACCCCCCACTTTACATGACCTTGGTAGCGCTCTATAGGGCCTACATAGTTTTCAATTGTACCCGACTCCTTTTGCACTACTCCATCCACAATGGCTAGGTAGCCTTTTTCTACGGCAAGGCTACGAAATTGCTCTATAAAATATTTTTTTGTATTGCCGTTTTTGGCACAAATCAAAAGGCCTGTCGTATCTTTATCGAGCCTATGAACAAGTTCGACCTGTCGATTTTTTGTAGCAAGCTCCTTAACAAGGCGCTCATCGCAGGTAGTAGCTACGGGCTTGTCGATCACTACAATATCGTCATCTTCATAGACGATTTTAATCTCTTGAGGAGCTGCTAGTTTGGGCAGCTGCAGTGCAACTGTATCACCTACTGCAACCTCAGTACGATAAAACCTCTGCACTTTATTTTTTACTTTGCAGTATCCGGCGTCGATCCAGCCCTTCATTTTGCGCATAGAGTAGTCTTTGGCTGTAAACTTACCCTGCAAGAAGGCAAGGAGAGTGAGGTTAGCTTCTTTTGCCGTCACTATCCACTTATACTGCATAAAACTGGCTTAAGAAGCGCATGTCGTTTTCTGAAAAGAGGCGTATGTCGTGGATGCCGTA
Source organism: uncultured Chlamydiales bacterium (assembly GCA_963826935.1). Lineage (GTDB taxonomy): Bacteria > Chlamydiota > Chlamydiia > Chlamydiales > FEN-1388 > SZAS-7. Next base: position 321,661 of record CAWGYH010000003.1, read on the forward strand.
GCGAAGGCAGACCATGCGCTCAACACCTAAGCCCCAGGCATATCCTGTATACTTTTCAGCATCTAGACCCACGTTTCTAAGCACCTGAGGATGGACCATGCCCGCTCCCAACACCTCTATCCAGCCTGTGTGCTTGCAAGTAGTACAGCCCTTGCCGCTGCAAAGCAGGCATGACATGTCAAGTTCTACGCCCGGTTCCACAAAAGGAAAGTAGCTTGGCCTCAGACGCACCTCTACATCCTTTTTAAAGAGACGGCGCACAAATTCTGAAAGGGTTGCAAGAAGATCCTGCATCGATACGCCCACATCAACATAGAGCCCCTCTACCTGGTGGAAGAAGACATGGTGGCGCGCATCGATAGATTCGTTGCGAAAACAGCGTCCGGGACATATGGTGCGAATGGGCGGATTTGTGCTTTCCATGATGCGTCCTTGCACGTTGCTTGTATGTGTGCGAAGCAGCATGCCGGGAGCGACATAAAAGGTATCCTGCATATCGCGTGCAGGGTGATCGGGGCTGATATTTAAAACATCAAAGTTATAGTAATCTGATTCAATTTCCGGCCCCAAAGCTACTGTAAAGCCCATCGACACAAAAATATCGGTGATTTCATCGAGCATCTGGGTGACAGGATGTTTTGAGCCGATATTTGGCCATTTACCCGGCATTGTTATGTCTATCGATTCTTTTGAGATTTTATTGCGAAGGGAAGATTCCTGCCAGCTTGTGAGCGCCTCATCAAGCGTAAGTTCTATCCCTTGCTTTAATTCGTTCACAAGCTTGCCAAAAAGCGGTTTATCTTCTGCCGGAACATCGCGAAGCGACTTTAGCAGCTCCGGCACTTGCCCCTTTTTGCCAAGATAGCGAACTTTGAGTGCCTCAAGGTCTGCCACCTGTCTGCAAACTTTTAGCTCTTGATCAAAGGCACGTCGAATGGAATCTATAATTTCTTTCACAGTAACCCCTCAAAAAAAAAGCCCGAGCATTACTGCTCGGGCATAACAATTTCCGCTTTAGGGCAAATTTATGCCGCTAATGCTTTTTTTGCCTCGTCTGCAACAGCAGCAAATCCTGAAGGATCAGCAATTGCCATCTCTGATAGGACCTTGCGGTTAAGCAAGCATCCAGCCTTTTTTAGGCCATCGATAAGTTTGCTGTAGGACATACCGTGAATCTTTGCTGCAACGCCCAAGCGTGTAATCCAAAGTGCGCGAAAATCGCGTTTTTTCTTTTTACGGTGCTTGTAATTGTTCGATAGTGCTGTTGTTACTGCATCGGTCGTCAAGCGCAGGTGGTTTTTGCGGTCTCCCCAAAAGCCTTTTGCAAGCTTAAATAGCCTTTTCTTGCGGCGATGTCTGGCAACTGAATATGTTGCTCTTACCATCTTTTACTCCATATTATTGCTTATACGCCCATAAGACGTCTGTAGGTAGGAGCTTTTGTCTCGCTTACCAACGCAGGTCTTGAAAGGTGGCGCTTTTTATTTGAAGATTTTTTCGTTAAAAGGTGGCGCTTGCCAGGACGTCGGCGCTTCAGCTTACCTGTTGCGGTCACCTTGAATTTGGCACTAATTGCCTTTACAGTTTTCATTTTAGTCACGTTCTTACTCCTAAAAATACGTGTTCTGAATACAATACCAAGTCAGAGAGTAAAGTTCAAGCCCTTTATTTCTTCTTTTTGGCAGCCGGTGCTAAAACGGTGGTCATCATGCGTCCAAACATCTTTGCAGGGGCTTCACAGGTCGAAATTTCATCTAAATCTTGAACTAGTTTACTCAGAAGGCGATCTCCAAACTCTGGGTGCATCATTTCGCGGCCTCTGAATACGCAACTAATTTTAACTTTGTTGCCTTCTTCTAAAAATTTCTTTGCCTGTTTAAGCTTCACATCGAGGTCATGTTCCGATATATTAGGGCTAAACTTTAGCTCTTTGACCTTAACTGAGTGCTGAGACTTTTTGCTCTCTTTCTCACGCTTGGTTTGATCATATCGAAACTTGCCGTAGTCGATGATTTTGCATACCGGTGGGGCAGCTGTGGGCACGATTTCTACTAAATCTAGTCCTTGCTGCTCTGCAAGAGTTAGGGCTTCATGCAGGGTTAACACCCCTAATTGTTCTCCAGTTTGTGATATTACACGAACCTTTGGAACTCGAATCTCAAGATTTACTCTCAAGTGTTGGTTATTCCTCCGTTTTAATTTGTTCGCCTCGTTCTAGCAATAAGGCTACAAGCCTTTCATATGAAAGAACGGGCACACACTCGATTAAGGGCACATTTTCATGCCGCAAAACGAGCTTTGAAAGAGGCCATGATCTTTGCCGCAGATCAGAAATATGTAGTTCAATCTGCGTAGCATCCGAGCGACTCACTTCATAAGGATACCCTAAAGATGAAAGCGCTGCAACAAGATTTGGCTCTTTCTCTTTGCCTTTGTGGCAAAGTATAAAGCTCTCTTTCATTCCTAAAATGCTAGCTATTTGCTTGATGAATTGCAATGAGGAAATAAGTTCCTCCTGCAGTTTTTGGGGCTGGATATAGCTATACTGTACTGTGGATAGGGCGTGGGGCACTAAGAAGAGGCCGTCAGCATCCTCATTATTTCTTACAACATCTTGACAATAGCGGTAAGGCAGGGGCAATTTTTGGCGTTTATTGCGCTCATAGAGGTAGTGAACTGTTTCAAATGGGCTATCGGAGTAGATCTCTTCAAACCCCTCTTTGCACCCAAGTTTCTTTTCTAACTCTTTTTTATATTCAAGCCCTTTTGGAAGCCAGACTGCCTCTTGGCCAATAAGCGTTATGAGGTTGAGCTCTTCTGCGCGCTTTACAGGATCGTTTTCTTTTGCCTGCTCGTGTAGCTTTAGATAGGTTTTAAGGGCCTTTTTATCTGAAGATGCTATTCCCCGAATGCGCACGATAGAATCGGGCAAAAAAAGAAGCTCATAGAGCGCAAAGGCGGGCACATCTCGCGACGAGGCGAGCATTTCGCAGGGGCATATATCATAAAAGTCTTTAACTTTACAAAGCGGCACGATATTGCCTGCAAAATCGCGGGCAAATGAGGCTTGAAGCGGCTGCTTTTTATGTAAAAAGCTGTAGGCATTTTGCGGCACCATCTCAAGGGTCTCTAAGGGAATATTTTGCTGAATAAGCCTTCTCATCTCTTCAGAAATAAGAAGCAAAATCCCCTCTTCGCACGATGACTTTGCAATAAAGTCATACTCAAAGCCCCAGTCAAAAGAGCGGCCGGAAAGCGGAATAAGCGCAGGAAGCACAGAGTGCGCGGCCACCGCTAAAAGCTTTTCACATGTAGTTTGAAGGGCAAGTTTTGATGACATAATATACCCAATTACGTTCAAGAGATGGCTTTTTTGCTGCGCCAAAGTCTCGCGGTTGAAAGATCAAAAACGAGCCCATATTATAAATATGAGTTCGTTTTTGATCTTTCAACCCCGGGGCTTTCGTGCGGCAAAAAAGTCATCTCTTGAACGTAATTGGGTATAAATGGGATATAGCTGACTCGAACAGCTGACCTCCACGATGTCAACGTGGCGCTCTAACCAACTGAGCTAATATCCCGTATCGACCCCAATATAATAGTCCGAAGCTATGAAATCTCGCAATAAAAAAGAGCATGGCATACAATATACAGTATGCTTTCACACTTACATGTTGCGCACAAGTTCTGGGAAATGGTTGTAGAGCCCGGCGATTTAGTCGTCGATGCCACTGCAGGAAATGGTCACGACAGCCTTTTTTTAGCCGAGATTGCTCTTAAAAACCGGCAAGGAAGGCTTTTGGCTTTTGATATCCAAGAAAAGGCCTTAGATGCCACGAAAGCGCGTTTGGCTGCATTTCCTGAAGATCAAGTATTTCTTTATAATATGTGCCATTCGCGACTGGCAGAGGTTGTATCTCTAAAAAGTGCAAAGCTTATAGCATTTAACCTGGGATACCTTCCCGGAGGCGATAAGTCACGCACAACAGAAACTAAAACAACTCTTGAGGCCATTAAGGCAAGCCTTGAACTTTTATCCCCAAAAGGCCTTCTCAGCATCACATGCTATCCGGGCCACGATGAAGGAGCGTGTGAAGAAGAGTCTATTATTGCTTTTTGTCTGAGCCTTGAGCCGGGACTCTGGTCTGTCCACTCCTATCGCTCGATAACCCGCCCAAAAATGCCTCACCTACTGCTGATCCAGCATCGCTACTAGAAGTAGCAGAAAAATCCTTCATCTCAATCTCTCTGGGTTTCTGAAAAGCCTCAGCAAGATCGTAAAAAAGATCTCCCCAGTCTACACGGCGACCAACATTCATCTATTTTCCGCCTCCCAGTCTCGAAACTCTTTTTCTTTTACTGTCAGATAGCGGCGAAGGGCAAATTCAGGATCAATTCCTCGCTGATCTGCCTGTCGGACCACCTCAAAGAGCCATTTGCCAAGCCCATCTTCCGAGAGCGTTGGATCTTCCCAGTTGATCTCATCCGTAGCTGGAGTATCTCTATATTTGGCCCTTTTGATTTTTTCTATCACTTTTAATGCTCGAGCAAGTGCTGGAAGGGTCTTGGGGATGCCGTCAAGTGCGCTTTTAGCACTGCTGTTTTCGCGCTCTTTTTTCTTAAGCTCTTCCCACTGGCTTACAATATCTTCTAGATTATCCATCTTTTTTTCGCCAAAGACGTGAGGATGTCTAAAGATTAACTTGTCAGTAAGCGTCTTCAGAGTATCACTTAGGGTAAAATGACCCTCTTTTGCAGCCACCTTTGCAAGAAAAACAACGTTAAAAAGCAGATCTCCGAGCTCTTCATTCATCTTTTTAGAGTCTTTTTCTTCGATAGTATCGATAAGCTCGCAGGTCTCTTCAAGAACTGACTGGCGCAGGGTATCAAGCGTCTGCTTTTGGTCCCACTGGCAGCCACCCGGCCCAAGAAGTGTGTCGACAACATGCAGCAGCTTTGCAAACAAGATTTCGTCAGTCATCACCCACCTGGTCTGAAAAGCTAGGCTCGCCTGCCTTGTCCGCTCCGCGCGCTGGACGCATTTGCCAACCCGCGTTCACATATATATACCCTCCTGGAGGACGAACTGGATGTACTACTTGTTGAATAGCCCTTGGCTTGGCCCTTGGTTTTTTTGTCCCCGCCTCTTCAGCTTGAACCACTTTGCCAAGATCAAGTGCAGCATCGTTGGCTTTGCGTTTATTTTCTTTCTCAGGATAACCGGATAATCTCTGATATGATACAGGTTGCATGGTCTCACCTCAATTTATGAGGCTTTTAGGATAGCATGCGAAAGAGGTTTTGGAGCAAGGTATTTCCCCCGCTTGCAATGCAGACGATCGGCTTTATAAGAGGCTTTTTATAGGATAAGGCTCCGGCTAGCGCCAGGGCCCCTGATGGTTCGACAAAAAGATGGCCTCTATCTAAAGATAGCCGCACGGCCTCTTTTATCTGATCTTCTGAGACCGAAATCATCTCGTCGACAACATTTTGCATGATGGGATAGGTGATATCGCCAAGCTCTTGAATTTTTATGGCGTCGGCTATACTTGTGCTTACCTTTTCAAGGCGCACCCTGCGGCCTGTAGCAAAGGTCTGGCAGGCGTCGTTTTCAAGCTCTGGTTCGACCCCTATAATTTTTACTTTGGGGTTTTTCTTTTTTATCGCCATACCGATGCCTGCTATGAGGCCTCCCCCGCCTACCGGCACAAAGACGCATCCCGGCTCGATATCTTCCATAATCTCAAGGCCAATGGTTGCCTGGCCTGCTATAACATCGAGGTTATCGTAGGCGGGAACAAGAGTTAAATTTTGCTCTTCAGCTAACGCATAGGCAAGCTTCATTCGAGCGATGGAGCCCGGCTCGGTAATTACAACCTGAGCCCCATACTCCTTCGTGCGCTCTATCTTAAATGGGGGTGCTTCAAGAGACATTACGATAGTTGCGGGGATCTTGAGCCTGTTGGCACAAAGGGCAACTGCCTGGGCGTGGTTGCCGGTAGAATAGGCAATAACCCCATTCAAGCGCTTTTCAGGTGGAATTCGGCTCATACAGAAGGTCGCACCCCGAATTTTAAACGAGCCGGAGGGCTGCAGGCATTCGGCCTTAAGGTAGATCTCCTGAGGATGAGAAAGCTTAATGAGGGGCGTACGAAGCGCATTCTGTTCAATTGCTTTTTGCGCCTCATGCATGGTTTTTAAAGAAATGTCATACTTGGGCATAGGCATCCTTTTCCCGATGTATAGTCGTATCTTTCTTTTGCTCCTCAAGCGGATGGGTAGAGGTAAGGCCAAAGTGATAGAGGCCATACCAAACCGCGATAATGATGAGGATGATGAAAAAAACGCGAGCAATCAACTTAAAGGTTAAGACAATCAAGATAAGCCCAATGATGACTATGACCGGAAAAAATAAAAAATGCTCATCTGCAAACATCCCTACCACACTTCCCCAATTTCCCCTAGCAATATAACAGTCAGGAGTTATATTCAATAAAGAATTAATACGCAGGTTTGATAGGCAGGCCACGCAGGACACTCAACGCAGTCGAGGAAGCCGACGTTGATAAAACCATTTCTTGAAAAAAAGCGCAAGGAAGCAAGATTGGGAAAGGGCTTAGTGAGTACAGCAGCAACAAGACCCTTTGGGCTGAGGCGCTTGGCTTCATTCAGCAGTCTTGTTGCAATGCCCTGCAATACTGCCTCCTTTTTGACGGCGATCTGCTCGATGTAGTGCAGCCCCTCTTGTGAAAATGTAGCCGGGTCGATATGGCAGTCGAAGGTGCGGATGGGCGAGTCTACATACAGGTCGAAAAATTCATTCATTTGGGTCAAAATAAGGTAGCCCAAAAGCTCTCCCTCTTCCTCTGCCCAAAGGATTTTTACCTCTTTTGCATCCAAAAGGTGAATAAGCTCCTCGCTTTTCATGCGGACAAACAAAAAGCCCTCAACAGCTGTTTCTAAAGGCTGCATTTCGCGAATATTTACCTGCCAGGTAGCCTGAAGGTCTAATAGTTTATCTATGACCTCTTTCTTATCCGAAGAGTGTTTGTCGGAAAGATGCAGAGTATAGCCATAAAGGGCAGATGTAGCAAAAAGTAGAAAAAATATTTTTTTAATCATCAGCTAGATATTTCCTGGTAGTGTTTCATTAGCATTTCAAAAGTATCTTCCGGGCAGTAGCTTGAGCCTAAGAAACTTTCAGGCTTTGGAAGGCCGTGAAAGTCAGAGCCGCCGGTAGTAAAAAGATTTTTTGCTCTTGCCCTTATAGCCCAATGCTCATTTTCCTGGGCGCGAAAACGTGCATAGTAGGCTTCAATGCCGTCAAAATTTAGGGCAAGAAGGCGCCTTGCCTGCGACTTTGAGTCGATAAGATGGGGGTGGGCAACAACCGCAAACCCCTTTGCTGCATGGATGGCATCTATTGCCTCCTGAACCGTGCACTTTTTGCCTGAAACATAGCTTGGGGATTTATCGCCAATATAGCGTTTGAAGGCATCTGTCACAGTTGGTACATAGCCCTTTTTCATAAGCTGCAGGGCAATATGGACGCGGCCCCATGTGTAGTTCCCATCATCTGTCGTTATCACATCACTTGCGTGAATTGGCGTGCCGTGCAGCGTCAAAAGCTCGCACATCTTTACTAGACGCTCTTTTCTAAAATCTCGCTGCCTTTGACAAAAGGCCTGAAATGCCATGTCGCGCACGTTAAAGGCGTAGCCTAAAATATGGATGCTTTTTTGTTCAAAATCACACGTAAGCTCAACGCCTGGAAGGAGTGGAAAGTCCTCATGTTCTAGTTCTAAAAAGGCCTGAAAAGTGTCGTGATCAGTGATGCTGAGGCCGACAATTCCCCTCTCTTTTGCGTGAGCTAAAAGCTCTTTTGGGGTAAAGGTACCGTCAGAATAGGTTGTGTGGCAGTGTAGGTCAATCAGCTTGGTCATCTGTTATCCAAAAAACTTCTGTTTCGAGCCTGTATCCTGTCTTTTCATGAACGACAGCCTGTACGTGGCCAATCAAAGCCCTAAACTCTTCTGAAGTGGCGTCTTTGCTATTTATCAAAAAATTCCCATGCAACTCTGACACCTTCGCCCCGCCTATTTGATATCCTTTTAGACCGCTTTTGTCAATGAGCATGCCTGCAGCTGTATTTGGAGGGTTTTTAAAGATGCAGCCGGCCGACTTTTCAGAATAGGGCTGGGTACTTATGCGCGCATCTAAAAGCTCTAACTGCTTTTTTCTTGCCCCCTCAAGAGGAGTTAAGGCAAAGTATGCCCCAACAATTGCTCCCTTCATGGCGTGAAAAGCTGTCACGCGATAGCCGTAGGAGAGCTCATCCTTCTTTAAGCGGAGCAGGTGCCCCTCTTTTGTGACAAAGTCTACAAACTGGAGGCAAGTCCAGGTCTGCATCCCTTGCGCTCCTGCATTCATAAAGACAGCGCCGCCGCAGCTTGCAGGTATTCCTGAGGCAAATTCCAGGCCGCTAAAGCCCTTCTTTGCTGTCTGCATGCCAAGTAGCGAAAAGCTGTAGCCTCCTCCCACGTGAAAGTGGCCGGGCTCAACCTCATGGCAAAAATCAATTTTGTTGTGGATGCAGACGCGCCTTATCCCCTTGCTGTCAAAGAGGCAGTTAGAGCCCTTGCCAAGGATAAAGATGGGTAAATTTTCTTTGTGGCAGTAGCTTACCACTTCCTGCATTTCGGCGATGGTTTTTACTTCGATATAGTAGTCTGCCGGCCCCCCAATGCCAAGTGTGGAGACTTCGGAAAGTTGCTTGTTAGGTATTAGCCGTGCTTTCATTGTTTTGACTTTGCCATTGCATCAAGAAGCGCCTGACAAAATGCTGCAGCATCGGGTGTTGCAAACTTCTTTGCAATGCGCTTTGCCTCTGCTATAATGATAGGCACTACCAGTTTCTTCTCATAGAGCATTTCGTAGCAGGAAAGGCGCAAAACAGCAAGCTCAACTTTCTGGATCCTATGAAAGTCATATGATGTCGAAACAGTCGAAATCTCAGCATCGATCTCGCTTAAAGATGCAACAATTGCCTCTACTTTTTCCCAGGCAGCTTTAATGTGCTTATGGCTCACCTTAAGTTCACTAGCAACTACCTCAAAAAGAGATTCGGGATCGCTTGCATGCACATCTTGGCTAAAGAGCAAAAGAAAAACAAGCTCCCGAAATTTCTGCGGGGGCATAGAAGAGAGTTTACTCATAGTATTCGGCTTTGGTTTGTCCGAAAATAATAGCAAAATTCATACCAATTAATCCACTAAAACCAATTTAAAATGAGTTCAATTTATTCTTTTGGTTCTACCAGTTCGTGTTCGGCCGCTGCAAAGAGCCCCGTAAGAGCAAAATGTCAACCCCCTTCTTCCGTCTCTTCTATATCCTTCTTGAGGTAGTCAGAAATACTATTTAGCGCAGCCTGGATCTTTGTTGCTGCATCAACATTATGAGGATTTTTATCGGGATGAGTCCGTAATCCACTGCGATTAAGTGCCCTCCGAATAGCAGCTTCTGTATATTTTATTGGTAATCCCAAAACCTCGTACCATTTCCCATCCACTTCAGCTTTTTTTATGGCGTCGTAATAGAGCTTAAGGTCGCCTTCAACTACTAAAGTTGGCAGATTCGTTGAAAAGGTCTTGATCTGCTCTTCCTCTTCAGTGAAAGTAAAAGGAAACCAGCGGCGAAAATGATAGCATGCCTTTTTTAGGATGTTGATTTCACTCTTAGAAAATAGGTTTTTTGAACGATATAATTTAAAAGCTGTATCTGACGAAATATTACCAAACTGCCCCTGTAGATCTGAAAAATATTTTTTAATGGTCCCAGCGGAGAGTCTATTGATATTATTTTTACCAGCTCCAGAACCAAAAAATTTATCTAAGTTAATTGAAGTATGCGGCTTAGTATCAAAGAGCTCCTCAAAAAGATCGTCCCGTACAAAGGCTAAGTGATCGCTCTTTATGTGGGACCATACAAGCTCGATAGACTCTCTTTTTAGATTAGAAAGAAGAGAATTTCTGCGCATGGGAAAGAATACATCAAATTCTCTTGCCTGAAGCTGGTGCAATGGAAGCTTTGCAATAATCTTAGCTCCCTCATCCCCCCAATATTCTTTGTTTTTGACAAACTCTGGGTCACTTCTTGCAAAATCGATCATCTGTTTACCTGTCAACCTCGTAAAATTATTCCCCCAGCCAAAAAAGCGCTCCTTTTTACTCTTACTCAAGGTTGTAACATCCATGCTCCGATAGTACAAATCTATTTCGATCTCGCTTAAGGAGTAAGAAAAGTTGCTATAATCTGCTTGGTGAATTTCAGCTCTTTGTAACAACCCTCTACGCTGCCCGTTAGTTAAGAGACGCACGGTGTCATATCTAAATGAGGGCACAAGCTCTGCTAGCTGATCGACTGTCAACTTATGAAGGAAATCCTGAGTCTCTTCTGCAAACAACCCAAAACAACTTCTTAGTCTTGGACCGCCAAGCTCTGCCAAATTTTCACTTGCCTGCTTTAGCAGTTCGCTTTGTACTTTAGAGTTATAGCGCAATTCAGCTATCTGGGTTGCTGAAAGCATTCCAAGATCAATATTTCTCATAAAATGCAGAAGATCTTGTTCAGAAAAACGCCAAAAAGAAAGAGTTGGTACAACCACCTTCTTTTGCTCATCAGAAAGGCCTGAAATGTAGGTAGGATTAAGACTGAGCAGCGATTGCAACTGTTCGGTTGTTAGATAGGAAAGGGCATCTTTGTTAAAGAGCGGCCACTTTCCAAGGTTTGCCTTGAGGGTACTCTCTGTTGCGGAAATGATGTTAAGAGACTTAATCTCCTGCTGCAGTTTAGGGCAAGCAACATCGTGCGTCTTCTTTATGGTGGGATTTTGTGGATCGCGAATGTAGATCGCAACAACTTTTTTCCCCTTCAGATTTGCTCGCATATGTTTAGAAATGAGGGCCAAACTAAGGCTTGCAACTGTTAGAAAAAGTGCCCAGAGAAAATATGCTACAAGTAACCAGCGGGATTCAATTGTCTTATGTCCCTTGCCGCAGCGGATATAGGATATAGTTCTTCCCCCAACAGCGCGGGTAACGTTTTTTCCCATTCTCTGATCAACAAATGTCACACGCTCTTTTTGCAGATCATCAACTGAATCTAAATAAACACGCATAAAAGATCTCCTGAAGCTACCTTTTATAGCAAACTCCCTCTTTGGCTTCTATCAAAATCCGATACATGCTATTATCTCGACTTTGCAACTTTTTGACTCTGCTTTCTCCACATAGGGCCTCCATCTCTAATTTAATTTCTCCGGATGGCGTGTTTAAGCCTATCCGGAGAAATTAAATTAGAGCTGAAGACCCTCTGAGGAGAAATCACTCGCCAAAAAATTGCAAAGTCGAGATTATGAATTCCGGAGATTTAGAGATGACCCGCACTAAAATTATTTGTACTATTGGTCCTTCCGTCAATTCTGTTGAAAAAATATTACAGCTTATTGATGCCGGGATGGATGTTGCCAGGCTAAACTTTAGCCACGGCACCCATGAAGAGCACTTAAAAAGCATTCAGATGATCAAAGAGGCACGTCACAAGACGAAAAAGGCCGTCGCCATCATGCTGGACACAAAAGGGCCTGAAATTCGCCTTGGAAAGGTGCCTAAAAAGGGTATTGAGGTAAAGCCGGGACAAAGGCTGTGGCTTGTAAAAGAGCAAAGCGAAGGAACAAGCGAACGAATTCCTGTCCTTCCTGCCTTTGTTTTGGACAAGCTTGAACTTGGCACTCACCTACTTATCGACAACGGCTACATTGCAGCAAATATTGTCGACACCTCTGATGAGGGCGTGCAGATTGAATTTGTAAATAACGGCCTCATCCTCTCCTCAAAAGGGGTAAATATCCCAAATATCGAGCTAAACCTTCCCGCCCTCACAGAAAAGGATGCCGAAGACATCCGCTTTGGCTGTGAAAATGATGTCGACATGATTGCTGCAAGCTTTGTGCGCTGTGCCGACCATGTCTTGGCAATAAAAAATCTTGTCATAGAAAATAAGAAGCCCGAAACGCTCATCATAGCTAAAATCGAAAACAACGAAGGCATCCATAATTTTGACACCATCTTAGAGGTAGCTGACGGCATCATGATCGCCCGCGGTGATCTTGGCGTAGAAGTACCTCTCAGCCAGGTGCCGCGTCTGCAAAAGATGATGATTAGAAAGTGCTACTTAAAGGGCAAACCATCGGTTACTGCTACCCAGATGCTCGAATCTATGATCAACAACCCTCGTCCTACTCGCGCAGAAGCATCTGACGTTGCCAACGCCATCTACGACGGCACCTCAGCTGTAATGCTATCGGGCGAGACTGCCGTAGGAAAATACCCTATCGACACTGTCAAGATCATGAAGAGCATCATCTCTGAAGCAGAACTTGACTTTGACTATGTAGCCTTTTTTGAGCATCACACAAAACTGCAGTATGCCGATATACCATCAGCCGTCACTTTAGCCTCAGTAAAAACTGCCTACACGCTTGGTGCAAAGGCTATCTTTGCCTTTACAAGAAGCGGCTCTACAGCAAGGCTCATCTCGCGGCTTCGTCCCCAGATGCCCATCATCGCCCTTACGACAAACGAAAAGACCTTTCACCAGCTGGCGGTTAACTGGGGCATCACATCGGTTCTTTGCCGCGAATGCAAGGACGTTGAAGAGGCCTTTGGCGAAGCAACCGGCTACGGCCTGCAGCATCACGCCGTAAACTATGGCGACTTAGTTGTGATGACAAGCGGCTCGCCATTTTGGGTGAGCGGCACCACAAATACTATTCGAGTGGAAGTGATACGCTAATGCCACAAAATCGCTACTTCTGCCCAGATATTACACAGCATGCCACGTTAAAAGATGATGAGTTTCACTACCTAAAAAATGTGATGAGATGCCGCGTTGGAGATACTGTAGAGCTTATTAATGGCAAAGGGACGCTTGCAAAAGCGCAAATTTCAAAACTCTTTGAAAAAGAGGCTCACCTTACTGTTTTAGAACAAGAAGAGCATGAAAAACCTCTAAAAAAGATCACGCTAGCCCTTGCCATACTAAAACCCTCCCACCTTGAATATGCCCTAGAAAAGTGCTGTGAACTGGGCGTTGACCGCTTCGTCCTCTTTACTGCCAGCCGCTCAGAAAAAAAGAGCTCTCCGCCCAGTACCTAAAACGGCTTCAAACCATACTCCTGTCAAGTACCAAGCAGTGCGGAAGGCTCTATTTACCCTCGCTTGAAGTAAAAAAGAACCTTGCAACTGCCGTAAGCGGCCATATCCTTTTTGGCGACCTCGAAAGCAGCCTGCCCATACAAAACGTAAGAAAAGATGATGTAACGCTCGTAATAGGCCCAGAAAGCGGCTTTACAGAACAGGAGCGCCAGGAGCTATTGCAGCTTGGAGCAACAGGCGTCCTGCTCCATGCAAACACCCTTCGCGCAGAAACTGCCGCCGTAGTCGGAGCTGCCCTTCTCTAATGAACATGACACCTTCTGTATATAATGACCCCACATTCGCTTGTACAAACTTGGCCAATCAACATATTTATTCCCCCGATTATTAAATTAGAGAAACTCTTAGCTGTTTACCAACTGCCCGAGCAGCCGCTGCCAAGGATCTAAGTGTAGAAGGTTTTTGAGGATCCAGGATTCTGTCCTTATGTCCCTTCTCGCAAAAAATCCCGCCATTACGTACGCTTAGAAGAAAACGAGGTACACCCATGCTTTTAGGAAGATTGCTACTACTTGCGTTCTTAATAGCCACATCACCACTACTTAGCGTAGGAGTAGATGACGCCAAAGGCTATAACAAAAATTCGAGCTTGCAGTGGGCATGGGCCATGGATGCCCTTGAAAAATACCCATGGACAGAAACGGAGCGGGTACTAGATATTGGCTGCGGGGATGGCAAAGTTACAGCTTTTATTTCAAAAGAGTGCACGAATGGAGTTGTAGTTGGTCTTGATATCTCTCCTAGCATGATTGACTTTGCGTCATCCGTGTTTCGCAAGCAGCACTTTAGCAACCTCATCTATCACATTGGAGATATAGCCAACTTGCCCTATAAAGGACAGTTTGACCTGGTTGTAGCTTTCTGCTCGCTTCACTATGTTACTGAACAAGAAAAGGCTCTTACAGGCATCTACGAAAGCTTATGCCCGGGAGGAAGCCTTGTGTTTGTTGGCCCAGGACATGATGCTACATGCGTTGGGAATATATGCGAAGAGCTTGCTCGCTCGCCTAAATGGGCACCTTATTTCCCCACATTTAAGAAACAAAAAGTTTACTACACACAAGAGACATACACCGCCCTTCTAGAAAACGCTGGCTTTGAAGTTGTCTATTTTGACAACATCTATGATAAGGTGCGTTATGCCAATAAACAGGCGCTTATAGACTGGCTGAGGCCCATTACAACCTGTATCTCCCCTTTAAGCGAACCACTGCAAAATGCATTTCTAGAAGACGTGGCGACCTGTATGATAGAAGCACGCATTCCCTCTCAGGACGAAGAAATTGTCTTAGAATCTTCGCTCTTTGAATGCCACGCCCGCCGGAGCTCGTAACTTAGGAATAGGAAGTTCAAGCTTTGCAGCTGTTTTTTTTCCCTCTTGCCTAAGCTGCGTTATGACGCTTGTTATTTTTTCACAAATGAACGGCTTTCTTGCGCTGATTACCGGAATTTGGCTTACGCATCTGCTAAATTCATATTGACATTATATTCCCAGTTTAGAAATACTTTTTCCAAACTTTGAGGTGTTTATGGCGCTTAATTTAGATAACGTGTTTAGTAGTTCATATAGCGAAGCTGAAAAAGAGCAAATTATATTTAAGAGATTATCTGAAAAGTCTATAGACCCAGACCCCCAATATTCATTTAGAGTGAAGGCATATAAAGAAAAGCGAGAGCAAAAAATTACAGAGGCTGTTCGCATGTTGAATGCGTTATGTGATTTTAGAGATTCCGATGAGACGCACAAACAGGTAAAAAGAGCTTTTAAAAATATGCTGGTTCCGTATACCTATCTCACCGATACCGATAAACGTTCTCCAGTTCGAGATGTAGAATTACAGCATAAATTACAAGATCAGAAAAGGAAGCCTCAGCCCTCTTTAACGCCAATCAAGATTGCCATGAATTCACTTCTGCAAAAGGATGGAGTGGAAAGACTCTGCAGGTGCATAAAATTTGATTTGTTAGCATCGAGCCTTCGTTTTCAAAATTTAGGATATTTTAGTGTCGATCCTTTCAACCTTGGAAGCTGGGATAATAGGTTAACAGCAAAATGTCGACAGATCCGCACGGCACTAGAGCCTCATTATGATAAATCATCTTTAACAATATTCGATGAGCAAGCACTAATTGCCACGACTCAGACAGTTTGTTCTCTAGAGCTTCACACGAAGCCATCGGGTAATAATTTGCTATTAAATCAAGATGCTTTAGCTGATGGTTTATTGGTTAGTTCGAATACCGCCTGGCAGGATGCCCGCAGCCGTTATCACGCCACGGATGCGTATAAGCAGTATCATGAGATGCGTAAAACAGTGCGTGCAGCCCTCAGGGAAATTAAGCCCTATTGCACGTTAGATGAATTGACAAAGCATCCCAAGCTCCAAAACAACGCTCGCGCCAAACTCCCCAAATACTTTGCATAATTTTCACTCTTGAAGAGAGTGAAAGGGGCCGTGCCCGTGCCCGATTTCTGGCGATACTAAAAATGCCCCTTAAATGGACTTAGTCCAATAGTTGAAAATCGGGCACGGGCACGCACACGGGCACGGAAGACACAATTTAACATTGAGTCAGCTTAGCAACAGTCGCTTAAATCAACCGGTCTGACCCCAATTTATATTTGTGTTGCAAAAATCCATACCCTTTTTCTAACCTGAGTTGTCACAATAGCGTGACAGCAAAAACTAGAAAAATTCTTTGGAGAGTTTTTATGAAAAATCTTAGAAAATGCGTCATTTTAACCATTTTTTCTCTGTTTATTAGCGTTTCCTTGATGTCGAGTAATCGTCAGGTGAGAATGTACCTGCCTGAAGATTCTATTGAATTCGCCGACGATGAAATTTCGGTAGAGCTGAATGGCATGGTTTTTTTCGTAGATACTCTTTATGAGGATGATAATGGCTATTATATAGTTCAGGTTGCCATGAGAGAATGTCCTGGCTGTGGTCGTCATACTTTTGACACCATGAAACTGAGATGCTCAAAGTGTGGTTTTCCTGATTTCGACTAGTGATTTCATTGTGAGGCCAATAGCTCAACGTCAATGATAAGTATGCTTTGCGCGGGCAGGCGCCAGCTGGCCTGCCGATAGGCCAAGTCAGGATGAATATATAGTTTTCTTCGTTCTCCACATTTCATGCCTACACAACCGCGAGAAAAACCCACCATTGCATCTGGAAGGGAAATTGTTTTTGGACTATTGCTCTTTCGCGTGTCTTGAACTACCTCCAGATCATGCGTCATGATTGTATAGTGAAATGTATAGGCATCATCAAATACGATTTCAGCGCCATTGCCTTCCTGAACCACTTCGTAATACAGTTTTCCTTTTTCTAGCTCCACCATTTGCGGATTAGTCGAAATATCCCTAAGATATTGCTCGGCGATGGCGAGATTGCGCTTTGAAGTGCTCTCAATAATTTCTTCCTCTATCTCGCTTGAAAACTCCTGTTCTTCTTCAGAATCAAGCTCTTTTGGCGGTAGCTTTCCTGCCTGACACTCTTTCATACCTTCAATAATATCTTCGAGTACGTAATAGTCTTGTGCGTTTTTGAGCTCATTCCATATTTTGTAACCTACAAGTTTGGAAAACACTTTAGTCCTCTCTGAAGGATGAGAGGGCGTTTTTTGATCGAGATTGGCATAGATAATAATTACCAAAAGAAAGGCCCCGACAAGGGCAAGAACTATTCTTCCACTATTTTGCAAAGCGTCACCTCTAAAAAATCTTTGTTTGCATATGTCTCTATCAATATTCTTCTTGTTTTAGCGTAGGTTTCAAGCAAATCACTGGTTTCAGAGCTTTCGATATCATAACAGAATGCCGGAAGCGGAAAAGGAGAAAGCAGCTGATAGTAGTTGTGACGTCGTTCAAAGCACTTTTGAATTTTTTCATATTCATCCGCTGAGCTGCTCTGATCTACACTTTCGGATATTTCTTCCCTCCTGTGATAGAGGAGGGCGTTCCTTACCCCATACCCCAAAAGAATGCCTTTTAGTCCTTCATGATTATGAAGGACTTCCTCAACCGTAGTCTCTTGCATGCAAAGTTCCATGAGGAGCTGCTCTGCCGTGACATCTCTCTTGAGGACTTTACAAAAAAAGTCAATATGCTTCTCTATGGCTTTAAGAGTCGCCGTTTTATTTATGAGATAAATCGAAAATCTGCCACCTTGAGAAAGTTTTTGAAATTTAAGCAGAAAGTTTTTTGTCGGCAAATCTTCTTTGTGTATCTTCCAAGTCTTCATTCCTGCAAGGAGCGTGGCGTAACTTTGGCGTAACACACTCGATTGATAATAGGGAAGATTTGTAAAACAGCCAGCTAGAGACATAGGCTTTTCACCAAAAAGAGTATATCCAAAGCTGTGGTTAATAACGATTTCTTCAAAAAATCGCTCCAGTATTTTCTTGTCGTGTTCGGAAAGCTTTCTTATTTTCTCCTGTACCATGCTCGTGCGCTCACCTGCAAAAATTGCGGGTGAGAAAAGCAATATGAGTATAGCAAGGAATTTCAAAATATACATACTCTTACTTACGAGGGTTGTTATCTACTCAGAATTTTACAATTAAGCTGCATTGAATGCAAAACGTTCCTTTCGTTTTAGCCTGTATGCAAGCGATTCCACATTTTGAGGCCTCACACCGTTCCTTACATGCTTAGGGTCTGCTCGGGGTCAGACCCAATACCCGTCACTTAATGCCTTTCTTAATCTTAATCTTGATCATGATCTTAATCTTTCTTTTTTCGTTTTTTTCTGAGTGAAAGGGGCCGAGTGAAAGGGGCCGTGCCCTGCGATTCGTGCGATTCTCTCAGTCAAATCGCACGAATCGCAGGGCACGGCCCCTTTTACGCTAATGAGCATGACACCTTCTGTATATAATGCAATGTAGCCCCATCAAAAGTGATTCTGACTCAAGATCTTGCATCGCATAAGCCTCTTGAACTGCCGAATCTAGGATTACATAGCCCATTTCCAAAAAGGAATGCATTGAATCGTGAGCCCATCAAGTGCAATCATTTCTTCATGATCATCCGTAATAAGAAAAGCTGTTTTTTGCTCTAATTCCTGCATGGCGGTAAAAAGTGCTTGGACCTCTCGCTGGCGCGTATCTGGATGGGATATATCATGACATACCTGATAAAGAGCGAGGTCTCCTGTTTCACTCAAGGTAAGAAAGTCAACTTCTTGCTTTGTTAGCGTGTGGTAGTAGAAAATCTGCTTACAGCCCATTCTCAAGGCACAAAATACCGCATTCTCCAGTCTAGCTGCATTCTCAAAATCAGGTTTTATAGAATAAGCGGTAATTATACCAGGATCTACTGCATAAATTTTCTTTGGATTAACTTGCTGAACCTGTTGTGAAAAATTATAGATTGGCACACAAAAAAGGGCGTAGGCCTCCTCAAAATAGGCAAGGTATTCATAAAGACTATTTTTTCCAATTGCATGTCCTAGTGATTTAATGCGATTGAAGAGCTTATTTACACTTAAAGGAGCTGCAAGCTGTCGCAACACATGCATTAAAAAAACTTTTACCTGATGGGCATTAGTAAGCTTATGTCGTTCCACAACATCGCGAAACACAACAGTGTTCATGTAGTCTTGAAGCAATGCACTATGCAAATCTTTAGATAAAAATAGCGACTCAGGAAACCCACCCCAGAATAAATAGTCCTTAGCAATTTTTCTAAGCTCAGAGGAGCGTTTTGGCGTAAGCGGAAGACTAGTATCCCATCCCTTGAAATCGGCATACTCTCTTAAATTGCATGGAAATACTTCCTGAGACCACCCTCTGCCTCTCAGCGTAGTTGCTATCTCAGAACTTAGCATATTGGCGGAAGATCCAGTGACATAAAGCTGCATCATTTCTTGGTCAAGTAGCCGGCGTAAAAACTTCTCCCATCCTTCAACCAGGTGAATTTCATCAAAGAAAAAGGCTAAATCACTATTTTTGATCAAATCTGGATTAAGATCAAAGTAGGCATCCAAAATTGCCTGAAAGTCATGCGAAGAAAACCCTTCAAGTCGATCATCTTCAAAATTTAAATAAAAAATCTTGCGTTTTTCGAGCCCACTTTTTATGAGCTCTCGCATTTTTTGGTAAAAAATCCAGGTTTTCCCACCACGCCTTACCCCCATTAAAACCTGTACTTTACGTATAGCAGGAGGAAAGACTTCAAAATGCATCTCTCGAGCGAAAGGATCAGGAATTTCCCATTCTTGAAATTCCTTGATGAGTGTCTGGATCACCTGCTTCATGCTTCTCTCCCAAAAATATAAAAATAGCAAAAAGCTTCTTTTTTGGGAAGAAGCTTTTTTCTGGAAGCTTTTTTAGTGAAGCTCAGAGGCTATGAAAGGGGCCGTGCCCTGCGATTCGTGCGATTCTCTCAGTCAAATCGCACGAATCGCAGGGCACGGCCCCTTTTATTAATCAATTACGTAAAATAGCCTTGCCTGGAATTACATTCCACTTTGCTCAGTAAATGTCCGATTGTCCGGGAGCACATCACTGTTGCTCTACCAGAGTTCTCTAGAAATATTCTTCGGAAGATTCAAAGTCATCTGTATATGCTTCAACACGGTATTTTATAGCAAAATGATGGCTTTTAGGGATTTCGTTATTTTTATCCAATATCTCAAACATAGCCTTTAGCTCCGCAGCATTTTTAGTATGATATGTCCCTAACATTATATCAAAGGGTCTGATAGTAATATTGTGGTAACGGAAAAATAACTCGGCTGTCGCAACATCTTTTTGGAAATGTACAATAATTCTTTTTTCTCCTCCGCAGTATTGATACAAAGAAAATTCGCTGAAAAATGAATCGACACTCTCGCTTTTAAAAGTTAGAAATTTTTTTACTTCTACATGCATATCCTTCCATTTATTCCATTCACCTTTAGTATGGACAAATTTTGCCGGCTTTCCAGGAAACGGGGGCTCATAAGGGGCCTGATTCGAAATATCAGATGGGGGAACAGCAACCTTCTGATAACAATTCTTAGAATTTGGATTGTGAAATATATTTAAGCCTCGCAAGTACTCTACCATGGAACGGAGCTCGTAATCGGGTCTGTAGTCTGTAACCACTTGCTTGCAAGTCGGACAAGCCTCGCCTTGCTTTTCGCAAACGCCACCGATGATTTTCCCAAAGAGTGTAAGGCACCTCTCTTCTTCAAAGTTATGTCCGCAAGATGTAATCATCGCATTTGGCAAGAGCTCTAACTCTCGAGTACTACCAAACACACTACGAACCGGGTCCATAATCTGACTCCTTTTTAAATTTTGAAACAAATATACTATAATATTATTTTTTTTGTCAACTGACATGGACTAATTTATTTATTTTAGTTCACAAAATTATGATATTAAAGTAACATATTTGAGGTAACACATTTAAACATAGAGGTTACCTTGAAAAGTAAGATAATAAAAACGATATTAATTTTATTAGCTTGTTTTGCTTCCTATTCTTCTTTTTATCTGCCCATATCCTCCAGCCAAGCAATAGAGGCCACTGCCGAAAAAGCACCTCTGCTCACCTGGTTTGGAGAGAAACATTCTACTGAACTCAATCTAGTTGGCGGAAAAGGAGCGAGCCTGTCAATACTCCAATCGATACCCGGAATTTATGTCCCTGAAGGGTTTATTGTTACCACAAATGTGTACGATAGCGTTGTCAAATTAAATAAATCCATCTATAACGAACTTCTATTACTCGATGAGCTCTCTTGCACCTGGATTGCGATGCCACAAAATTCAGACGATCTTGCAGCTCAAATTTCAAAACAAAGTCAATATGTTTATACATTGATTAAACAAGCAGCAATTCCTTCAGATTTTGCCGCCGAAATTGTGCAGCAGTACAAAAAATTATCCCAACTATTTGCAAAAGACCAACTACCCGTTGCCATACGCAGCTCCGCTACCGCAGAAGACCTTGTCAACGCTTCATTTGCAGGACAGCACGATACATTCCTCAATCAAATAGGCGATCAGCAAGTGCTAGAATCAATCAAAGCTTGCTGGGCGTCGCTTTTTCATCCACATACCGTGCAGTATAGAAACCAGCTGCGCCGAAACATGCTCTCAGAAGATCCAGATGCCAGTTGCGACCATCTCAAGCACACCCAAGTTGCTTTAGCTGTTGTTGTGCAGCGGGTGATCGAGCCTAAAGCTGCCGGCGTTGCGTTTAACGTTAGCCCTACCGGGCAGCCGCTCATCCAAATTGAGGCAAACCTGGGTTTTGGTGAAACTGTGGTAGGTGGATTGGCCACACCCGACTCTTGGCAGGTGGATAAAACCGGCACGCACATTATTTCTCGCAAGCTAGGAGAAAAGGCCGTTATGACAATTTCTAAAGAACAGGGCGATACCGAGCTTGCTCCAGTTCCAGAACAAGAACAAAAAGCATTTGTTCTAAACGACAGCCAGATTCTGCACATTGCAAAGGCCGTGCATGATATCGGCCAATACTATGCTCAGTTTATAGATACTGAGTTTGCTGTAGATCACCATGGAAAACTCTACTTTTTGCAAGCAAGGCCGGAAACTGTATTTTCTTCTCAAAAAACAGACTCTATAATGGGCATCTCACCGGAAGTGTGGCAAGAGGCGGAGATAATATATCATGGAGGTGCGCCGGGATTTCCCGGGGCCTACTCCGGCCGGCTCGTCTACAGCGCAAGCCCCGATGAGGCATTAGCAGTAGTACGGCCAGGCGATATCCTCGTTACTCAAAAAACCGAACCTACCTGGAGTATTATTTTTCCAAAATTAGGCGGGATTATTGTAGACACAGGCGGTGCGCTTAGCCATACGGCAATTGTTGGAAGAGAGATGCACATTCCCACTATTTTAGCGGCCTCTGGTGCGAGCAATGCGCTTTTGCCCTACGTTGGCCAAGAGGTAACTATAGACTCTACTAATGGCATCATCTACAAAGGGCGCTTAGATATGGCTCTTGGGTCGGCTGCTGATTTTGTAAGGCATGATCTTCATTCGAGCCCCGATACCATTTTAGCATGGCCAATAAAAATCGCCCATACAGACGATAAGGGCCAGTGGTCGTGCAGGCAGGATAGGCCTTTCAGCACCTTTCAATTACAATTTTTCTTAGAGGGCTTTACATTTGTTAACGAACGTCTACAGCTTACTCCTCCAATCGAAACTAAAGTGATTAATAATGTTTTGTATTTTAAGATTGCAGATGCTCAAGGCCCAACATCATTTATGAAAATGCAAGATGTACTGAGTAAATGGGATTTTGATAGGCTCGAAGAGCTTTTTGAGCAAAGAGTAGAGGCTGTCGATAATTTAATGGCCCAAGCCGTTGCATTTGACTTATCTCCCGCCAGCTTGCAGGCGTTTAAAAAGGCCTACCAGGAATGGATAAATCACCTCCTGATCCGAGGACGCTTTGGCCACGGCACAATAGCTCTCTTACTCCAGCAAGAGATGCACAAAATCCCCAACCAGGCAATTTTGTCTCAGTACTTAGATCAACGCTTTCCAATTGTTAACGAGACGCATAAGAAACAGCAAGAACATACAAGGCTTGTACAAGCACTCCAAGCAGTAAAGTTCTCCGGCAATGACTCTTTAGAAGATGTCAAATCAGCACTTCAAACCACCTACCCATCGCTATGGCAGGAGATCGTCATATTTGCAACTAGCTACGAACATGTCGATTCTGAAGACATTAGAACTCCCATCCCACTTTGCACGGTGCTTCACCAGCTTTTACGTTCCATTGGTAAGGATCATACCGCCACTGCACCACTGCCATTAACATCTGATCAAATTAAACATATGGATGAGCTATTTCAGCAGGACCAAAAGCTTGCAAGAATCATGATTCTTGCCCATCGCCATCTCTATCAAAAGGAAAAAGAACACCATTGGATTTATAAAAGCCAAGCAATTATGCGCCAAAAGCTTGAGGCGCTTGGCCAGCAGTTTGTAGAAAAGGGCATAATTAAAACTAAGGAAGAGATTTTTAACCTCTCCTGCGATGAGATTATCTCTAAATTATCTCTTAGACACTCTCGCTAACCACTCAGCCACTTACCATTTTATTGGCCATTTATTGACCAAAAAAGTAGCCAAACCGAAAAAAGAGTCAGGCGTGACTGCGTTTTTTAAAGCTCTCGGGGATTGCGGGCTGTAGCTGTTGCTTGTGCTTTAATCTTGCCAGGGAAGCGATCATACTTTGCCTTGGCAGTAGCAGAGAGGGTGATTGTCATCTTAAGTTCTCTCAGAGCGCTGACTATTCTTTTGATCGTCTCATCATCACTATCAGATCTTTCTAGAAAGAGGATTGCTGCCTTTTTTAGCTCCTCGAGACTGAACATATCGGGGTTACTGTAGTTATCAAAAATAAAGCTTGCAAGGTCGTAGACAATTTTTTTTCTATCTGCAGACAGTTCGGTATTCACCTGTAGCAGCAGGATCAGTCGTTTAGCTGCAAGAGTTGTGATTACTCTATCTTGATTGTGCACGCTATTGAGATTTGCTATTTCGCAAACGATATTTAAGGAGTTAGATGATTCAAGGGCTTTTTTAAACAGCTCCTTAAACTTGAGTATATTGTTTTTATTGATATGGGCTTTATATCGCTCAAACAGCGCCTCGGGATTTGTTGCAGTTTTCGTTGCATGAAAAAGAAGGGTATGATCTATTGCGCCTTGCTCATCGAGTAGATACGTATCATCTGCAAGTGACATTTCAAGTAGCTTTTCGTGTACTTTGGCAACTGTATCCTTCTCCTTGCTAAAATTGTAATCGTACTTAAGAACATTCCTTATACACTCTTTAACGAGAGCGGCGTTTGTAGAGTGTCCGAGGGCATATCGTACGCGCTTCTCGAGTCCATAATTGAAAAAACTCGATTGGTTTTTAACGGCATAACCAAGGACTTTTTCAAATATCTTGTTATCAAATTTCTCTGGTTGTTTCAGGACTAACTTAACAAGAGTATGATCCAACCCGCGGTTATATTGAACGTATGTATCACTGCTAAAGTGGTCGACTAGAAGGTTCTGATCGGCAGGCGCAAGACTGTCAAATACAAGTACTATAAACTTATGAAAATGTCCTATATTAAGTCCTTGAGGTTCCCTCTTTACATATGCTATCACCTCTTGCGCATTCTCCGGCCTCAGGTTGTAGCGCACCATAAGCTCAAAAGCTCGTTCTGTAACATCTGAGCTCAACGCCCCTGGTTGCTTACGCACATAATCGATCACTGCCTCTAGGTCGCGACGTCTCTCGTTTGTGGGGTGGCCGTAGCAATTCGCAAGTGCTAGTGTAGCACATTTTTGGAGGAGTTCTGGAGAGCATACATGACTGTTCAGCATACAAATGTATCCAGCATCAATAAGTATCTCATTTGAGATTGTCGAGTTATTGCTATTGAGCAGATACTTTGCTGCCGCTATGCGCGATGAGTCACGATCTCCTAATTGTCCGCATAATACGAGAGTAGCTGCCGCACGTACAGCAGTCGTTGGTACATAGTGCGTTAATCTTTCTGCTATAAAGGGGGCTAAGGTACGTAGTACGTTCGCGTCGATTG
This sequence comes from uncultured Chlamydiales bacterium, assembly GCA_963826935.1. Lineage (GTDB taxonomy): Bacteria > Chlamydiota > Chlamydiia > Chlamydiales > FEN-1388 > SZAS-7. The sequence continues at coordinate 346,516 of CAWGYH010000003.1, forward strand.
GACGTTGGTTGTCACTACCAAAGTGCTGTTCGACCAGGTCGTCGGTCGCCTTTTCTCGGTCGGCGGTCGCCTTTTTGATGATTTGTTCGGAGTAGAGCGGGTTGTGATTAAGCGCAAGATACTTTGTTTGATCAATTATGTTTGCACACAATAGTGGTAAGCTGCCCTCTTGTACACTATTTGTAATGACCGTTTGTAGTGTTTCACGATCCTGAGATGCGAAGTAGGAAAGATACGTGTGAATACATTTCAGCCTCTCATCTATTGGGTGATTTTTATTTTGAACGTAATTGCTCAGATACTGTGCTGCCGCTATGCGCGATGGGTCATGATCATCTAATTGTTTGCATACTACGAGAGCATGTGCCGCACGTACAGCAGTCGTTGGTGCATAGCGCGTTAATCCTCCTGCTATAAAGGGGGCTAAGGTGAGTAGTACCTTCACATCGATTGGACGCGGGTTATCACCACCAAAGTGCTTTGTGACTAGGTTGTCGGTCGCCTTTTCGATGATTTGATCGGAGTAGAGCGGGTTGTCATTAAGCTTAATATCTCTTGTTCGAGCGATTATGGTTGCACACAATAGTGGCAATCGGCCCTCTTCTACACTAGATGAGAAATTTGTAATGACCGTTCGTAGTGTTTCAGAATCCTCCAATTTGAAGTAGGAAAGATTCGTGAGAATATAGTTTAGCCTCTCCTCTATTGGGTGATCTTTATTTTGAACGTAATTGCTCAGATACTGAGCTGCCGCTATACGCGATGGGTCACGATTATCTAATTCTTTGCATACTACGAGAGCATGTGCCGCATTTACAGCAGTTGTTGAATAAGCATAGTGCGCCAGTCGTTGTGCTATCAAGGGGGCAAGATCTTTGAGTTTGCTATCTTCGATTTTGCTTGGGTTGTTATCACCAAAGTGCTTTTCGATTAGGTTGTCGGTCGCCTTTTCGATGATGTCATCGGAGTAGAGCTGCGTTGTTTGAGCGATTATTTCTGCACACAATAGTGGTGAGCTGTCCATGTTTACACTCTCTGTAATGACCGTTCGTAGTGTTTCAGGATCGTCCACTTTGAAGTAGAAAATAAACTTGAGAATATACTTTAGCCTCGCATCTATTGGGGTATCTTTATTTTGCACGAGGTCTCTTATGTCACCTATAGGAACACCATAACGGATAGACTCGTGTTCTTTTGTAAACAGGTTGCGCACTCCCTTGAATGCAAGTGCGGTAAAGAGTGTACCGACTGTAAGGGCGGCGCCAAGGCTGCCTCTTAAGAAGCGCATGCCTTTAGAGTATTCCTTCTCACGCTTATAGATGATTTTGTACTCTTTGCCCGTTTTATCCTGGTAGACTTTGTGCTGAAACTCGGTAGCATCTTGCCAGCCTCCACCTTCAGGCGGCGGTGGTTTTTTATCAAAGCCATCACTACCAAGAGGCCTGAATGTAGGCATAAAACACCTCCTTGCCATACCTATACTCTATAAATAAAAAGACAGCTTGTCAATAAAAATCTTTACCAAGGGCGGCCGCCTCCCCCCTTTTATTCTTAATTACCTCTTGCTTATAAATAGTAAAATCTTTTATAATAGGTTTAAGTTTTAGAGGATAAATGGGTATAATTTCAGAGGAAAAGGGATTTTTTAGGACGGCAGATACCACCTATTTGGGTTATGTGACGAATACAGCACATGATACTAAGATAGAGGTGGCGCTTGATTTTGACCACTGCTACGCTATTCGGCCGGAGCAAAGGCGCCAAATTGCCAACCACCTCTTTACACGTGCGATGAAGACGCAGGATAAAAACGCTATCACGGAAGGCTTTCAGGAATTTTATTTTCAAAGTAATGGCAGAAACTACCTTATCACCCCAAAGTCTAGCCTTGTCTTCCGCGTAGTCTGCTGGGTTTTTCGCTTTTTTAAGATTATGGAGAAAAACTCGCGCGTTGACTATAAGATCGTTCGCTCCAATATCCCTGCCCTGCTCTATAAGCCGCGCCTTATCGCTAACGTCTCAGAAAAGCCCGTCTTGCGGGTTGACTCTTTTGACAGCCGCATGAAAACTGCTCGGCCCTATTTTGACCCCTTTACAGAGCTTGCCACAGTACTTTTTCAGGACTATGAACCCTTCCACAGCTGGCACGATGTAAAAGACCATCCGCGACGAGATGGCTCAAAATACCAGATCATCATCGAAGATAGCGCCCTTATTGCAAAGCCAATAGCAATTGAACATACTCCTGACGAGGTAGTTCAGACAACGCTTAAAACCTATCGAGACTATGTCTATAGCCAGTTTGGAGAGCGCGTCATGAAGCGCATTCAGACTCACTACGAATTTGACCTGGATCAGATGATAAAGAATAGCGAACCTCTTACCCCAGAAATCGTCTACAGAATAAACGTAGGCTCAAGCCATATAGAATATGACGATGTTTTACAGCTTGCAGATGACTTAAAACATGGTAAACCTCTTCCGGAACGGCTAAAAAAGAGAGCTGAAACACTTTCGATACAAAATATCGATCCGGCAAATCCAGAGCACTTTGCCGAGCTGATGGAAATTTTAAGGCTATCTGAAAGCGAACAGAGCAAGATCTTTACCGGGCGAAAGCTGCATGGCAAAATAAGCTCCTGGTATACGACGGGGGGCGAACAGCTCTTCAAACCTTGGGCAGACCAGCAAGAATTTACCCAGACATGCCTAAAAATACCCCATAGAAGCTGGAGCTGCTTTTATGAGGACCTGGCTATGATCCTCTGTAAAAAGCACCTCCACCAGAAAAACCCCGACCAGACCTATCGCGTAGGAGCGCTCATTCCTGCCCCAAAAGATAAGGGCAAGCCTCAATACTACTACAAAGTATCAAGCTGGATACATAACTCGCGCGGCATATACTCCTATACTTTAGAGCCTACATGCCCCGAAAGCGGCCTTCCGGCAATAAAGCTTTACCGCTCAACATCGGTAAGCGCCTACAACCTTGACGGCGCCGCCTCTTATAAAAACGACTTTAACCCCATAAATCCCCCCGGCTATGAGGGTGCACACCTGCTTGAGCGCCATGAGAAGGAGTTTTTTGATAAAAGAACGATCCCCGTTTGGGTGGGCTACCAGCACCAAGCCGCGCAAAAATTGGCTTTAAATCGCCCTGAGCTTACCACAGAAATTCGAGAGAACCTTCTCTCAGCAAATCGCGCCCTTATTGAAGAGGTTGAAGCAAAATATAAAAAGCCCTCCTTAAGAAAATACATTAGAAAGTATGACTCAGAGTTCATGGAGCTGATCCACAACTTGCGTGAAGCAAAAGTAATCAGCTCCTACAAAGCCTGGTACCTTCTGAACAATAGCCTCAGAAACACCGTGCGATATAAGAACAAAGTGAGTTCTAAAGAGGTGCAGTATCTTAAGTCTGTCCTTGAAAAGGCGGCAATGATTCCCAAGTTTCAAAAAGAGGCAAAAATGCTTCTTTCGTGGTGGAACTGGGAAAATAGGCAGCCATCCGCCCAAGAGCTTGATTTTATCGCCGAGTTAAATAGACATGAGACCTACTCTTCACTTGAAGAGTGGAGCCGCCACCTTTTAGACATAGCAAAATCACGAAAAGAGGATATCGCCTCAAAACAGGCCCAAAACCTAGACTTTGTAGGCCACAGCCTTGGCGGCTCCTGCGCGCAGCTCTTTTTAGTCTACTACACATCAGCTATGGGCAGAATTCCCCTTCCCGGCCACTCTATAAATGCCCGCGTCTTCGATGACCCTGCCATCAACAAATCTGACAACAAGCTCTTTATTGACTTTGGCAATAGGCATGGAGAGCTCCTTAAAGCGCAGGGCTCTCACTTTGGTGTGATTCGACGCCAGGAGACGGGCGACCCTGTCCCCCAAACCGGCGGCATCCACCTTGGCGCTATAAAAACATTCGATCAGGAGAAAAAAAGCGTCACATGGCTTCGCTTTGATGCCCGCCTTCAGAGGGCAAGCGCAAGGGCAAAAGACCCCCAAATTCGCGACTACTCCTCAGCCCACGGGCGCCTCTTCGCCGGGGCATCCTCGAAAGGTGCATGGCTCCACAGCTGGATGAGAAGAAAGATACCGAAACTTGAGCTTGAAAATCCAACACGCGCCGATGCACTTAAGCAGTTCAAAAAGAAACTCCCCCTTGCAGACTACAAGGTGACCTACTATGACGCACGCACGCAGTGGAACTTTGACAATCCAGCCGACAGCAAGGTGTGGAAAGACCTTCAAAACCTCTGGAAGCTGCCCTTTAAGTTTACCCCGATCTATGCCGAACGGCTTCGCAGCTACCTCAGCGCAGCGTTTCGTTCCGGCTTTTTTTACAGCGTCCTGCCAAACTTCATCGCCAAGCTTGCCAAGCCCAGTCCGCCGGATGACCGCGCTCACGGTGACTGGAGAAGGCATTGCGATGCTCGCGGCATCTTTATTGTTAAAAAATAACCATACGGATTTATATCGGAACCGTCCGCGTAGAGAATCTTTTCTTTATGATCGCGGGCCATGCGGGAGCAGCTGGGAGCGGATCGGAGGTAGTGGGTACATTTTGCATAACCGGATCAGGGGGCGTGGATGCATTGGATGCCTGTTGATTCTCGGCATCTTTTAATGATTCATAGTAGTTTGCTGTAATGGAATAAATTTGCGTCATTTGTTCAGGAGTACTTACTATACTTTTTCGAAGCTTACGAAATGCATAAATTGCTTCTGGAATGTTTACAGTAATATCTTCTAGTGCTGTACCCCTTGCAAGTTCAGCATCAATTTCACGTCTTAAATATAAACATATAGCTAATACACCAGTTCTTCCAACTCCACCCCGGCAGTTTATAGTTACGGGTACTGTTGGATCTGGACTAAGTTCACATATTTTATCTAGGAGTGCGCTTAACAGTTTTTCACAAGGAGCAGGGGATTTATCCTTCCAGCCTTCATAGTGAAGGTGTGTACATATTTTATCATCATATGTAAGCGTGCTTTCAATAATTTGAGGCTTATACTTTTTCCGAGATTTTTTACGTTCGAAAATAACCTTAGATGACACTTGCTCTATTTTTATTCCGCCCCGAAGTTCGATTTTTTTGAGTAATTTGTTTTTCCAAAAGTTGTTGGCGTACCCTTTGGCTTCAAATGATTGTAATAAGGAAACAAATACAGCGGCCTTTTCATTGAAGGCAGCCTCGAAATAATCACGAGCTTCGACTTTCGTTTTCGGACATGAAGCAAGTATAAACGCCTGGTCTTTTATGACTACTTCTGTGGCATTGATGTACAAACCTTCGATATTTCTACCTGCGCGGTATTTGTCGTATGGAGGATTGTACCGGTCGGCAATTTTGTAGAATTTGTCCGCACTTTTAAGTTTAAGTGCCAAAATTTCAGGATCTTTTTTTGTGCGCCTAGAAATTTTATCTAGTATTATTTCAGCTTTATAAAAATATTCTTTTTTAAGCTGTTTCGCTTTCTGTGCTAACTCATTCAGAGCGCATTCTTCTTTAGGAAAAAATTCGTACTCGGATCTTTTCGATGATTTTTGTTTAGCCTCTAAAGAACAAATTAGCAGTAACAATATGCATGAAATGATCTGTTTTTGTATTTTCATATTTCCCTAACTATTTAGCCCTTTTATCCCCACGTAGCTAAAGTGATCAATTAAGTAAAGTAAAATGTTTAAAAATATACGGTTCGCAGCAAAATTGCACTGCTTGCAAATTTTCATGATGCGGAAATAATTTTTCCTTGGAAAATTTTATCGCTTTCAGTAAATTGCTCTAAATTTTCTGGAGCTTTTTATGAAACTTGTCATTTTTCTTGCCTGCCTAGTATCAACTACAACCGTTTACGCACAGCCACAAGCACTTAGCCAGCTTGTTTATGAAATCCGAAATCCCCAAACTGATGCCCAGCACTTTCGCCATGCCCTGGAAAAGATTGGCGAATATTTAGCCTTGGATATTTTAGAAGAACTCGATACCGAAGAGATGGCTGTAACGACCTTGACGGGTGTAGAAGCGTCGCATTTTGTTGTAAACGAAACGCCCGTTCTCGTTACAATTCTTAGAGCGGGAATTCCCTTAAATTATGGCGTACACAACGTCTTCCCAAATGCAGAAGTTGGTTTTTTTGCAATGTCTCGCAATGAAGAGACCCTGCAACCGTTGGTAGAGTATGTTTCTCTTCCAAAGCTCAAAGATCGCTGCGTAATCTTAACGGACACTATGCTCGCGACAGGAAACTCTCTTATTAGCGCAATTGAGGTAATTGAACAATTTGAGCCAAAGCAGATCTACATTCTCGCAGCCATCGCCTCTCAGCCCGGAATCGACAACATATTAGCCTACAACCCTAACATCAAGATCATTGCAGCAGCAATTGACCCTATGCTCAATGAAAATGGGTATATCTGTCCTGGTTTGGGAGATGCGGGTGATCGCTCCTATGGCAATAAACACTGCAAGTCCATGCTAAATGAAGAGCGTATAAAAAATCCTCACTTATGAAACGTTGTTTATGGGCAGAAAATGGCGATCCTCTCAATGAACGCTACCATGATGAAGAATGGGGCGTGCCGGTACATGACGATAAAACGCACTTTGAATTTTTGACTCTAGAGGCAGCTCAAGCCGGCCTCAGCTGGATCACCATACTAAAGCGGCGCAGCGGATATAAGAAGGCATTTAGCCAGTTCGACCCCGAGCTCGTTGCCGGCTATAGCGAACAAAAAATTGCAGAGCTTATTCAAGACAGCTCCATCATCAGAAATCGCCTGAAGATTGAGTCAGCAGTAGAAAACGCCCGCCATTTTCTTGCCCTACAAGATGCCTTTGGCAGCTTTGACAACTATATATGGCGTTTTGTTGAAGGAAAACCGCTTGTCAATAACTGGAAGAGCCACGATATGCTCCCGTGCGAAAGTAGGGAATCCAAAGCTCTAAGCAAAGATCTACGCTCTCGCGGCTTTCGCTTTGTCGGCCCAACCATTATGTATGCCTACATGCAGGCAACAGGCCTTATAAACGACCACCTTGTGGACTGCTTTCGTTATGCCGAGTTAACCTGACTACCATTTCCGGGCAGTTATAAGCTCAACATTCGCAATAGGCAGAGGATGCTCAGTTCGCTGCTGATTCAAAGCCTGGATCACAGATTCTAAGGCACTCGCAAAATCTGGGTAGTCATCTTGAGAAAGCTTGTTCGTAGGAAGGGTGCCCAGGTAGTTTATAAGAAATTTTAATATCAGAGCCCTTTCGTGTATTCTCAAGTAGGTCTTCCTGCCAAGAATAAAGTTATAACTCTTGAAATAATCATGCGCAACCCAAAGTAGATTGCCATAACGATGCCTAAATGCAACAAACTGTTCGGGAACATTTGTTTCGCGGTACCACCTATTGAGATCAGGGTGGGTTTTGCATGTCAGTTCTGCAAGTGCCTCTTCCCAACAAAAAAAGGCAAAAAATAGCGTCTCGAGGCGAATTGATGGCTCCATAGCTCGTAATCGAGCGGCGTTTTCGTAGCGCAAGGACGTGTTATTGGGAGGGCTGTCATATACCGTGATAGCGCAAGTAGTGCTGTCAAACGCTCCATCCTTAAGATGCGCATCATCAGAATTGATGATTCTCACGAAGCCTTGGAAGTTGATCGCAAGCGCATGCTCGTTCCAGCCAATTCCTGCCACATCCATCGCTCTGTTCTCAAAGTACTTGGCAGCATAACTCTCCTCTCCCTCTTTACTTAGGCCCCTTTTTAAACCAGCCATTGCAGCTTTAAATGCTTGGTCGACACCCCATGCCACACGCACCTCTTTGAGATGGGTAGAGTAGTATTGACGAAGTTGCAGGTCGACAAGGTCAAAATCTGCTTGAGAGTAGTACGTTTTGCCTGATTTCGTTTTAACTAATTCATCATACTCTCGCATGGCTTTCTGGATGTACTTGATGAAAAAACGAAATCCTCCAAGCTCTACATCTCGAACATCCGGCACATCAAAGCCCTCCAACACGACATGGTCTGTCACCTTGGAATACTTGCCGGGGCCGTTATACCTATAAAGACAAACCATGAACTCCTAACGAGGTAAACTTGATTGTGGGAAATTGGCGCAAAAGTATACTAAAGAGGCATAAATCTGTGGTAGCAATATTTCCGCGATAATAGCGTTGCCACAATGCCCTCAAAGAACGTTGTTCACCTGCCTATCCTGTTTTTTCCTTGCGACTACATTCCAGCATAGCGCATGCAGCCCGAGAAAGCTGCGTGCCCTTTAGCCAAAAGGCTCCGATCTGGTATTCAATCAGGGGCAGGTCGAGTATGACCTCTTGCACCTTAGAATTGCCCTGAAATATAAAGTCGGGCAGGTATCCCACTCCCAATCCCATCTGGACAAAGGTGGCAACCATTGCCCAGCCCGAAAGTTCTTCCTGAATGGCAAGTTCCTTGCCGTAGCGCTTATGGTAGCGCTTGCGTTGCTCAACAACTTCTGCATTTGCAGCATGATCTACAATCACCTTATCGCTTTTCTTTACCCCCTTTGCTTTATAGAGGCGAAAATGGCCTTTGTAGAGCAGCTGCTTTTGATAGTCGTAAAATTCGGGTCCATCTACAGCAAGAGCAAACTGCACTATTTCCTGCTTCAGTGCATCATGGATAAATTGGAGGCTGCCTCTATGAAACTTTGGCTCTACTTGGGGATATTGCTTGCGAAGCTCAAGATAGGGACGAGGAAGGAAAAACTGCGCAAGTGTGTTGGTGCAAGCAAATACCACCGGGCCGGAAATTTCCTTTTCGTGTCTCCTCAAACGCTCTTTAAGTCCCTCTACAGAAGCAAAAATCCGCTTTGCCTCCTCAAAAACAACCTCACCTTGCTCTGTGAGCCTGAAACTTTGCCGCTGATGTGTCGAGAGTATAGCTCCAATGGCCTGCTCGAGACTGCGAATGCCTTGGCTGATGGCAGACTGCGAGACATAATGTTCTCGAGCAGCGGCAGTTAGGCTTTTCAGTCGGACTGCATCGCAAAAGTAGCGAAGGTGGGTGAGGTTGATATCAGGCAGCATAATCAGTTTTCCTTATAAAGCTCCTCAATTTTAGTTATTTTTTCTTATTTATGCAAGCGTGAGACATTAAGGGTGTCACTTAACAAAAGGAGACATACATGAACCCAACAATAAACAATAGACCCCGCCTCATGCTTCACTTTGACCTCAATAAGACACTTATCTTGAAAGACACAAGCAAGGGAATGGACGATGAGGCGATGATCGTCTCAATTTTAGCAGAATTTACTTTTGGGCAGTGGGATGCAACCCACGGTCGCATGTCCTACATGGAATATGTAAGCAAGGTAATCGTTCCCGACGATCCAAGCGACAAAAATCTCAAGGCCAAACGGATGGCGCATGTAGGACAGTTTATTGAAAGGCTTAAAGCCACAAAACATCCTCTTTGCGATGAGGTTCTGAGACACCAGGAGACTATTCGTCAAAAGCGGCCCTCCTCTATTTTTCAATCTTTTTATGAGCTTATTAAAGAGCTCAGGAAGATCAATATGCAGTTTGTTATACTGCTTCGCACCTTCGGAGATGACTTGCCGGAGGTAATAGAGGCGCTTGAAAATCATCCTGATGGCATAAAAGTTACGCGCAAGGCCGCCTTTAAAAATTGCACGCTTCATGAGGCCGCAAAAACCGTTGAAAAAACTGAAGAGATCTTTGAAACATTCTTGCATTCGCAAGAGCATTTTGCCATTCAGGACTCATGGAAAGAGTGGAATGCAGATGGCGAGCGAGCACGATCTGGAAAGCCTTTTCTCTTTGATGCCTCAGGCAGATGGCATGGAATTTCTAATCTCTCGCTCTTTTTTGACGACAACTTTACCGGAGAAGAAAAAGACATTGTTCGCCCCGTAGAAATCAGTGGGCAGCCAATTTCCGGTAATGAGCTCAAAGACAAGATGGTCTTTACGGTAAACCCAATTGCCGCCCTATTGGATGATTACTACTACGTAAAACTGGTAAAAGGGGCTTTATTAAAGATGAATTCTATGCAGTAGAACAAAAAATGGGTCAGTCGTGGGCTGTCAAAAATTTTAAAATTTTCAATTATAAATAAATTTAAGAACGGGTCCATAAATCTTCCACTCCAGCCAGGGCGAAGTTTCTTTGCGTCTTTGTGTCTTTGTGTTAAAAAAAATCACACACGTCTTCGAGAATATGTTGTAAGCATCATTTTGTAAAGGTGTGCGATCTATTATTAACACAAAGACACAAAGACGCAAAGAAACTTCGCCTCACTAACGGAAGGCTTGTAGTCACATATTTCAATTTGTATTTGTATTGTCTTTTTAAAATTTTTGACAGCCCAGGTCAGTCGCATGACCCTTTTTAAGATTGAGCAAGATGCACGCCTCTTAAAAACTTTTGCACCACTTTTTGCGGCAGCACCTTTGTGAGGGCGTACATTGGCTCTACCCGGTCGGGAAGCACAAGACGAAAGCGTGAAAGAAGTGCGCGGGCATGAAATGCTGCAAAGACATCATCTTCCTTTCCGCCAAGGCCCCATAAAAAGCAGGCATTTGTCTTGCCGCCGCGGTCGATATTTTCCTTGCAGGCATTTGTTACCATCATTTTGCCCTGGCCTAAAGCAATCTTTTCTGCGGCTATTTCTTGCGAGTGTTTGATAATACCCATTAAAACAAGCTCTCGAAAGGCTGCTTTTTGTTGCCACCTATCTGTATCATTTACTGGATTTGTATGTTTTTTTACCGCATCGAATGCTGCAAGGACAATATTGCCGCACGCTTTTTGCCACTCGGCCTTTTCGTCCTCATTTCGTGCGGGAAAATAGTAATAGCCGCCGCGATTTTTGCCTCTATTTTCCAGGGTAAAATTGGCATCATCTAAAAGCTCTAAAAGTTGGGCGTGGGCATAGGCTTCATCAAGCCCGGATTTGTCTTGCACAGCCTTTTTAATTTTTGCCTCATCCTTTCCATGGATGCCTGCGCGGTAAAAGTCAGAGTCGCTTGTTACACTAATCCCTCGAAAGGAACGTGGAAATTCCTCGTTTAAGCGCATAATATTTGCAGCACGTTTGCCCTCATCGCCAGATGTCAGGTTCTGCAGGTTAGCGTAGTGCCACATAACAAATGGGTAGGGATCTTTTTTTAGCTCTTCAGGCGTCATAAAAGATCGGTTTTCCATAGCTTGCAGGATGCCTCGAGCTTCGGGGGATACTTCATCTCCAATAGTTGGAGAGGGGGGTGTAGACAGTGCGCAGTGTCACAACGTGTTTGCCAACCTGCATTGTTTCATCGTAGAGTGCTCCGGCGTTATTTGAAAGCTCCCCTCGGGGATCGTAGGCCTTTCCAAAAAACGAGCCAACTTTTGTTCCAAATTTTGTACTAAAGAAGGAAGCAATAACATATGTAAAATAATTTACAATATAGGTGCGAGATCTATCGTCTTTTATAAGCCCTTTCTTGTAGCCTACACCTCGAGAATGTTTTAATTTGTCAGCAAGCGAAAGCCCCTCATATGAGTCATCGTGAAGTATATTGCCTATTTCAGTAAAGGCCTTAAGCACTTTTGGCTCTACATAAGATGCTAAGGCAAGGTTGTGAATGAGCTTCACCGCAGGATGTGATTCATCATGTTTTAATAGCTGGTATGCGGGGTTTTTTAAAGCTTTTCGCATTAAAAAGAGGATCTCTTTATTATGGGAGGCATCATCAGTTTTGGTAAGGGCTTGGATGGTTGCAAGCGTTTTTAATAGCTCTTGATAAAGCGTTGACATTTCACCTTTGATCAAACTATCAGTATCTCCAAGAGGTGGGTTATCTAGTTCTACCAAACCCGCCGCCTTTTTTAAGGCCTGAAATACCTCTCTTTGCTCCATATCTTTTGCCTTGTGAACAAGGTCTCTGAGGGGTTTATTTATGTTAGAAAGGCTCTTTTTTACTTCCGGATGTTCCGTCTTTGCCCTGACGGCCTCAACTGGCATACTTATGACCCTTGTGGGGCGTTTTGCGCGCGGCTGTTTAGGCGGATGCGGGGGCGAGGTTGGAGAAAGGCCTCGGGATATACGTGACATACTAAATCACCTGCTGTTTTTCTTTTCAATCGTCGGCATGAGAAAATCGTCAATTACTCCTGTAATGGCAACCTCCTGGCAGCTACCTCTTCTCAACCCATAATATACTAATTTATTTAATTCATGTATATAAAAATTATTGTTTATATATAATATAAATAGAGGGCTTTTATCCATCTTTTGAGGAGATTTGTCTATGCAAGAAGGGTCAATAGATTACTCACATCCACCTTTACCTGGCCCATTAGAGAACGTAGAGGGCGTGATCGCTCAGCATCCGAAGCCTTACGTAGTGACTAATGGACAGATTGTGCGTATTGATCCGGTCACCCAGGAAAGAAAAGTATATAACCTAAAAATTGGCGGAGAAATACAAAAAGGTCCAGAAGCCCAAGATTTTCTTGAACGTATGGCACATATTCTCAATACAAATATACTCAATCCAGGAGAAAATTGGGAAAAATTGCACCTGGACTTTAAAGAAAAAAGTGTTACATATGTTACATATAATGCAGAGATGGAACAGGTTGAATCGAAGAAAATTAAATATAAGAATGCAAGCGAGGTCAAAGAGTTATCCGAAAGCGTAAAAAAAGTAATTGGCAAGGTTGAGGCCGAGCGTCGTAAAGTTATCAGCTCTCCACAAAGTGAGCAACAAGCCGCAAGTCAGGCCGAGGCTGTAGAGCCGGCTCCTCAGGAAGCAAATCAAACAGCTATAATTAAAACAGCTCCTGCAGAAGTAGCCGAGCCAAAAGCTCATCCTCAAGGGGGACAAACAGCACTTTTTACAGCAGTAGAAAGCGGAAACCTCGATGATGTAAAGCTCCTTCTTAAATCTGGTGCCGATCCCAATGTAATTGAACGTAGTGGACACACAGCATTTGTGATGGCGGCTCTTATGGGCAATGCTGATGTGGTAAAACTCTTTCTAGAATCTGGCACCAATCCCAATGTCAGTGACGAATCCGGAAGGACAGTACTTATGTCGGCTGCGGCGGGTAGCGACCCTGAGATGGTAAAACTCCTTCTTCAATATGGTGCCGATCCCCATGTCGTTAATACAGATGGACAAACCGCACTTATGTACGCTGCCGAAAATCTCGAAGGTGACAAGGCTGAAGTGGTAAAAATCCTTCTTCAATCCGGTGCCGATCCCAATGTGGTTGATAAAAATGGATTTACAGCACTTATGTTGGCTGCCACGAATGGCAAGAGTGAGGCGGTAGACCTCTTTCTTAAAGCTAATGTCGATCTCAATGTCGTTAACACAACTGGAGCGACAGCACTTATGTTGGCTTCCATGAGTGACACCGCAAAAGTGGCAGAACGCCTTCTTACATCTGGTGCTGATCCAAATGTCATTGACACATTTGGATATACAGCACTTATGTATGCTGCCAAGTGTGGCAAGACTGAGATGGTAGACCTCCTTCTTAAATCTAATGTCGATCCCGATGTCATTGGCAAAGATGGATTTACAGCACTTCTGTTGGCCGCCGCTCGAGGCAGGGCTGGCAGGGCTGAGGCGGTAGACCTCCTTCTTACATCTGGTGCCGATCCCTATGTCGTTAATAAAGATGGGGACACGGTTCTTTCCTTGCTAAAATCAATACGACCGGCCAATTGGGAGGCGATGAGCCAATCAATTAAAGAAAATGCATCCGTTGAGTCGAAGAAGCAAGCACAACAATTTAAACGCACTAAATTGGTCACTCATGCCTTTGCAATCGGAGGAAGTGGTGTCATTGCTGGTAAGGAAATACCTTTTGAAGGAAGCTCAGGAGGCAATATAGCTGCTGCAACCATGGCGCGATCTTGTTTAGAATTTGCCAAAGAATCTCCTACACTGTTGCATGCAGATTCTGCAAATCAGTTATCAGAAATCTTACAGTTTGCAGCAGATCAAAATAGCCACACCCCACTACAGATTCTAGAACGAATCAAAAACGGCGAGCCAACATGCATCCTCACAGGAAGCGACAACCATGCTGCAACGGTACTCATATGGGAAAATTTGTTTATTCTTTGCGACAGGGGAGGCCTCGCCCAGACTCCTCTTTCTATTCATAGCTTTGATCCTTCGAAATTAGATGAAGATTCTATAAAACTACTGCTATTTAAAAACAGATCCCTTGAAGAATTTCAAAATATGATTTCAATAACGCTACCTGAAACATTAGCATTTGAACAAACAGAAAATGAACGCGCGCTGGAAGACGCAGGTCATCTTCCTTTTCAAATAGTGGGCAACTGCTCCTGGGCCTCTAAAGAGGGCATAGTAAAAGCCTTTTTACTTTTGAAAGAGCTAGAAAGCCCAGGGTTTGCAGAGCTTACGGATGATACCGAAAAAATGCAACGCCTTCAATCTGTAGATACCACATTCACAAGTTGGCAGCTGTTTCAACAAATGCGACTATTGGAAAAGTATCTCAAGGGCCCAGTAGACTCGAATCTAGTCCTTCAAAGCTTTAATGCTCTCTGGAATACAAAAGAATGTTGTCCTCACGCGTTTGATGAACAGCTCATAAAGCGCCTCGAGAGCCTTGAAGCCACCTACGAAGCAAGTATTTCTGGAACCCACTTGACGCAGTTTCGCATAAGCAAGGTAAGATGCACTGCCCTTCCCTCATCTGATCCACTAGAGCAGATTGAAGCTGTTACAAGTGCAATGTCACTAATATATGATTCATCCCTCAATTCAACCTAGCCCGAGTTTACAAGTTAGGGAATGTCGATTGATGCAAGATTTTGATTCAGAATGGCTTAAAGATGGGGCCGTATTACCTACCCCGGTAAACTGCCCCATCTTTAAGTCATTATGGATCAAAAGATTCGAGTCAAGCGGCGTTTCATAACTTGTAAACTCGGGCTAGAAACGGCAGATTTTTCCCGTGACATTTAAGCTCTTTTTTATTAAAATCTTTTGATATTTTATGGACTGGCAGGCACTTCACAGCTTTTCTCACCCGCATATCATGGCGCCCAAAACGGTTGTTGTTGGGATGTCCGGAGGGGTGGACTCATCGGTTACGGCCCTTATGCTTAAAGAGTTGGGGTATAACGTTATCGGCATCTTCATGAAAAACTGGGAGGAGGAGATCGATGGAGTTTGCCCTGCAACGCAAGATTATGAGGATGTGGTAAAGGTCGCATCGCACATCGGGATCCCCTACTATCCCATTAACTTTTCTAAAGAGTATAAAGAGCAGGTATTTGCTGACTTTTTAGCTGAACTTAAAAAGGGCAACACCCCCAATCCCGATATCCTCTGCAACCGAGAAATTAAATTTAAGCTTTTACTTGATACGGCGACAAAGCTTGGCGCCGCGGGGCTGGCAACAGGCCATTATGCGCAAAATATGTATAGCCAGGATGGCTTTTCTCTAGTAAAAAGCGTCGATCAGAATAAAGACCAGACCTACTTTATCTACACCTTAAACCAAGAGATCCTTTCCAAGGTGCTCTTTCCCATTGGCGCCCTTCCAAAGGGCATTGTGCGAAAGATTGCATTCGATCACGGGCTTGCTGTTGCCCAAAAAAAGGACTCCACAGGCATCTGCTTTATTGGCGAGCGTAACTTCCGCCAGTTTCTTTCGCAGCACATCGGCTATAAGCCTGGCAACTTCCGCACACTTGAGGGCAGGGTCGTAGGCACGCACCATGGCGTTGCCTTCTACACCATAGGCCAAAGGCGCGGGCTTGCTATTGGCGGCGCAGGAGATGCCTGGTTTGTGGTAAAAAAGGATGTTGAGGAAAATATTGTCTGGGTGGTTCAGGGCGCTATGCATCCTGCCCTCTTTGCCGACGAGCTTACCGCCCAAGCGCCATCGTGGGTAAATCACGCGCCAAAAGAGCTTCCCCTTCACTGCCACGCCAAAATCCGCTACCGCCAGCCCGACGAGCCCTGCATCATCGAAAAAATCGAAGATGGCCGCCTATCCGTCCGCTTTAAAGTGCCCCAGCGAGCCATCACGCCCCAGCAGTCTATCGTCTTTTACAAAGACAACATCTGCCTTGGCGGTGCGATTATTACAAAAGCCGGCCCCACCTATTACGAAATGCAAAAAAGCGTGCCTTAAAGGACTTAAAAGGACGGTGATCCAAGTCCTTTATGTCCCTTATGTCCTTTTGGTCCTTTATGTCCTTTCCTTCCTCGATAATAATTTATTTGCAAATAAAATATTTTAACTGGTAGTATTCAATAATAGTAAGAAAGGACTATATATGGACCAAAAAGAGAGCGCAGACAACGTAAAAGAGTATTCCGCCATGCTCGATACCGGCTTTCGTCAGATGGCAGCAGGGCTTGCTGGGCTGATGGCCCAAGAAGAAGCTGGCAAACCAAATCAGGTTGTTTCTGCAAAAGCACAGAAAGAGCGATTTGAAAAGCAGCTTACTCAAGAACTTAGCCTTTTTAAAAAGCGAGTTGAGGATGGTGCCTACCAGATAATGCAGTCGCTAATCCAGCTTAGTGAAAAGGACAAAGAGATGTTCTCCGAAGAGGTTATTAAAGACCTCGCCCGCTTGGTTGGCCTCTCTAACATCATTGCAAATAACCCGGCTGAATTTTTTGACCAAACGGATCAAAACAGCTGCCTTCAGAAGATTGCAAAAGTCTCTGACGCTACACTCGAAAAGATGTATAACGCAGCAAAATGGATCTATGAACAAAACCAGTTTAAAGAAGCATCAGATGCCTTTGGGTTTCTTACAATCTTAAACCCAACGAGACATGCCTTTTGGTATGGCCTTGCAAATTCAGAGTTCTTTAACCGCAACTATGAGCCGGCGCTCCTTGCCTATGCCTTTTGCGCCGAGGTAAATCCGAGCGACCCGATGTGCCACCTGCTTTCTTGCCGCTGCTATGAGGCAATACAGGAGGTTGACAATGCCATTAATGCCTTAGACCTTGCGCTCTATGTCATCAATGATCAGCAAGAGTATGCCGGCATGAAACAAGAGATCATGCAAGAAAAACAGCGTCTTAGCCAAATACGTAACAAGTAGGTGATATCATGGAAGCATTACCAGCAAGCCCAACTTCAGGTTCAAGTGAAAGACCATCAACTACTTCTACCGTAAGCGGTTCATGGGAAAGCCAAGCGTTGAAGCTGTCGCGGTCCTCTAAATCAGTATCTAATTCTAGAGTTAGTGCCGACGGCCTCTCTTCGCTAGCCGCTTCGGAATCACGCGGTAAAAAGGCCCTTGAATTCATAGAAAATGGCACAAAAGCCTTCGGTCGCGGCGCGAGCCTCGCGCTTGGCGGAGCGCTTACACTAGTAGGAGGATCAGCTGCCGCACTCATGACTGGAACCTCCCTGGCCATAAGAGTAGTAGCACAAGCTACAGGTATAGGCATAGGCGGCGTTCTTGGGTTTATTTTAAATGCTCATAAAATTGCTCAGACTGGCAAACTAAAGAGTACCTTAGAAGGAGCGAAAGCAGGAGCCGAAGTAGGGGGCAAAATACTTGCTGGGGCAACATGCGTAGCAAGCTTTGTCGCATTTGCCATGCCAGGCATGTTGGCAATAGTCATTACGTATGCAGGCAATAAACTCGCTCAGAATCAAACAATTGACAACGCTACCAGCAAACTGTTCAAAAAGTATTTCATGGTTCAACTTCCGCTTTCGAGGAATCAGACCACCCTCGATCCAATTGGCGCGTTACTGAAAAACTTGCAAAGCCCAGAAAAATATACCCCATTATAATAAAGCTGGGCTCGATCTGGCTGGATCATTCGATCTTTAAATCAGCAAGTTCTGCTTCAAGTCCCCCTCCAAAAAGCCTTTCAGCCTTCTGCTTATACTCTTTGCACTCTTCTTCATCGATTATGCCCACAATCCTAAGAGCTCGCTCCAGCACCTGTTCCCGGGGAAGAATAGATGTTACAACAAGAAGGCCGCCATTAGTACAGCAATTATCAACGGCTCTTAAAAAGAACGAGGCCTCCTTTAAGCCCGTACGGCCGTGAAAATCAAAGTCATCTAAGATCCAGACTTGGTTCTTGTCCATGGGCTGGCACATAAACGTATCAAAGCCGCTGGGCGTTACAAAAAAGAGCTCCAGTTTCTCATTTTGCGTCATCATTACTTTCGCAAGAGCGATAGTAAGATGCGATTTACCGTTCCCGGTGGCACTGGCAAGATATAACCCACGTGCTTCTGTTAGATTGACGCCTCCTGTAAAAGCCATTACTTGATCGTAAAGTGCTTTATGCTGGGCACTAGTCAAAAGATAATTTTCCAATCGAGAGCAAATATTACCTATGGCAATTCCGGGAAATTTTGAAAAGAAATTTAGATCCCTGATAATACAAGCTACCTCATCCTCTGTGACAAATTTAGAAATTACTTTACGCATAACGCCATCGAATTGCACCTGCACTCTCAAGGCCGGATAGTTGCGTACAACTTCTTGTTGCACAGCATTGGTAACAGCAGGGTGATTAAATGCCATGTTAAGTTCACCAATAGAATCATCAGAATGGGTATACTCATCCTTGGCATTTACCTCTTTCGGAGCGTGGATTGCTAAGCTTGGCACCATACCTATCTGCTCCCTTGCTCTGCGCTTATATGAGTCCGGACAGCCGCCTAAAAAGTCGCCAAAGGGGATATCACTTGCCAGGAAGAGCTTGCTGCCACTGGCATGTGTTCCCCAAATAACCCTGCGCAACATATATGCTAGATCTTGATCTTGAGTCTGCATCGTGCACTTTGCCACGATCCAGATTTGATTTGCTTTTACAGGCGTGTGTAACAAATCCTGGCAACTTTCCGGAGTAAGAAGATAGATCTCTTTATCGACTTTGCACCAGTTCTTTGCAAGCGCAACTACAAGACGGGTTTTACCGGTATGGGCATCTCCTGTAAGAAGGTAGCCTCTACCAACGCAATTCACATTTTCAACGATTTTAAAAAGGGTCTGCTGCCGTTTAGTTTGAGCTTTGAAATTTGACATCCTACTGAAGAGATATTTTGGGTGACATTTTCGATTTCGGCGGAAAAATTGAAGATCTTCAGAAAGTTGGCTCAGTTGATCTTCGGACAGGGCGCGAATATCAAGCATCAGCAGCACACCTTTTTCATCGCAAAAAAATGCAACTTCTTGGAAGGCAGCTCTACATTCGGCCTCATGCTCCCCCGTAAAAAGCGAAAACAGGTCTGCATATGCGATAAAAAAATCTAGCTGCCTTCTAAGCTGTTCTTTATCGTCTTCGGCAACGTGTATAGTTTTCATCGTAGGGGTGCCGACAAAATCGCCCTGTAAACCAAATTCCAACCCCGGGAACATAGCCTGAAGTACTTTTCGAACAGAGTCCGTAAAAAGCCCCTTATTCCTAGAAAAGAGGTTCATACATTGCCAGCCGGAGGATTGGGGAATAAGTGGATTCATAAAATGCTCCTGAATGAGCGAGCAATTATAGCAAGCTTGGGTTTTTATCTCCTGATATTGTATAAGAATCGCATCGCAAGGAATATATATGGATGCAGAACTTTTACATAGAACACAATTTGGCTTAAATTTAACTTTTCACTATATCTACCCGCCGCTTAGCATTGGCCTCTCTGTTGCGCTGATTATCTTTGAATGGCTCTACCTTAAAACCAAAGATCCGGTGTGGGAAGGCATTACCAAATTTTGGATTCGCGTATTTGCCCTTACATTTGCGCTAGGAGTGGCAACAGGCGTGCCGCTTGTCTTTGGCTTTGGCACGAACTGGTCGCGCTGGTCGGCCTATGTAGGCGATGTTATGGGCTCAGTACTTGCCGCAGAGGGCCTTTTTGCCTTTACCATGGAAGCTGGGGCTTTGGGCATCTTGCTCTTTGGCTGGAACCGCGTAAGTAGAAAAATGCACTTTCTTGCAACGCTTGGCGTTGCCTTTGGGGCGCACTTCAGCGGCATGTGGATAACCAACGTAAACTCCTGGATGCAGACCCCTGCAGGCTATGTAATTCGCAAAAATGCAAACGGCATAGAGTATGCTGCCATTACCGACTGGTGGCAGATGGCCTTTAACCCTTCGGCCCTCTCGCACCTTTCACACGTCATTTTGGGCTGCTGGCTGGCAGGTTCGTTTTTAATCATAAGCGTCTCAGGCTACTACCTGCTCAAAAACCGCTATGTAGACTTTGCTATACGTTCTATGAAGGTTGCTTTGACCATTGCAGCTGTCAGCACTGTTTTACAGCTTGTTTCTGCCGACCACCTCTCAAAGCTTATTGCAAAGTATAACCCTGTAAAGTTTGCAGCCTTTGAAGGGGTCTTTAAAACAGAAAAAGCAACCCCGCTGTATGCTATAGGCTATGTCGACAAAGAAAATAAAGAGGTGCATGGCATTGCCATACCCGGTTTATTAAGCTATTTAGTACATGGCGATATAAAAACCCCCGTCGCAGGGCTGGATCAAGCACCCCAAGAGAATTGGCCCGCCGTTCAGGCGGTCTTTCAGGTCTATCACCTCATGGTGCTTTCGTGGCTCTTTATGTTTATCGGCGTTATTTTTGGCATCTACTTATGGAAGAAAGGGAGCTGGCAGCGCCATCCGGGCATGTTAAAATACCTTATTGCGGCGGTAACCTTCCCCCAGATCGGCAATATGGCCGGCTGGTACTCCACCTGCCTTGGCCGCCAGCCCTGGTCTGTTTACCAGCTGCTTAAAACAAAAGATGCCTACTCCCCGACAGTCACTGCAGAACAGGCGCTCTTTACACTATGCCTCTACATACTTATCTACGTAAGCCTTTTTGCGCTATTCTGTTTTTTACTTGACCACAAGATAAAACATGGCCCAACAGACCTTCCGGAAGAATCCCCCTATCGCGACATCTACAAAATGGAGGCCACTTAAGTGGACATTACAACCGCTCAGCTTCTTTGGTACTGCGTCTTTATCACAAGCATCTTTGCCTATGCGGCCCTTGATGGCTTTGACTTAGGCGTTGGCTGCCTGCACCTTTTTACAAAGAGCGACAGCGACCGGCGCATCTTCATGAACGCCATAGGTCCTGTATGGGACTCAAACTCTCTCTGGGTGGTAATTACCGGAGGCGCCCTTTTCGCAGGCTTTCCTCCAGCCTTTTCAGAGCTGCTTTCTGCCCTCTACATACCTATGATGCTCCTTATCTTTTGCTTTACCTATCGCGCAGTGGCGCTTGAATTCCGAAGCAAGATCGCAAGCCCAAGGTGGCGTACGTTGTGGGATGTAGTCTTTAGCCTGGCAAGCTTTGGCATGGCATTTGGCCTTGGCGTTGTCACTGCAAACCTGATTCGCGGCCTTCCTATCAACGAAAAAGGGGTGTTTGTAAAAGATTTAAGCGCTCTTTTTACCCCATACGCTATCGTTGTGGGTATTTTTATAGTGCTGCTCTTTATGCTGCATGGCTCGCTCTACCTTACCCTCAAGACCGTTGGACCACTCCATGAGAGGCTTCGCCGCTGGAACTTTAGAATCTTTACCATTTTTGTGCTGATGTGGACCTTAGTAAACGTTGTCACTCCCCTCTACGAGCCTCATGTGACGCAATTTTTACAGGCAAAGCCTGCCTTCTACCCCTTTGCCTTCATAGGCCTTGCAGGCATTTGCACCCTCTACTACTCGCTAAAGAATAAATTTGATGGCTGGGCCTTTATTAGCTCAATCGTCATCATCCTATCGCTTGTGCTTCTCTATGCCTTAGGCACCCATCCCAACCTTGTCAGATCACAGCTTAACGACGCCTACAGCCTTACCATCTACAACTCTTCATCATCACTGTTTTCCCTACAGATCCTGCTGGGGATGGCATGTGCGGGAGTGCCGCTCTTTATCATCTACCTCATCTACACCTACAGGGTCTTTAGAGGCAAAGTCGAAATCAACATGATGAGCTACTAATGTTTTGGATTGACTACACTTTACCCCGTTCATCTCGCTACATTTTGTTTTTTGATGCGCCCTTTCGCTATGCCTGGAGGCATCTTATCCAGTACTTTAACGATAAGATCATTCGAAAAAAAATAGGAGACGGGCTTCTTACCGCATCTGAAAAAAGGTTGCACTTTGCCTTTGCTTTTTTGGAGATGCTGCCCATTCTTGGACTTATTGTTGCGGTTGTAGATAGGATTTTGTTCTACAAAAAGCCTAAAGTCATACGCCACTACAGCAGCGATCTTGCTCCTATCATCTCCTATGAAATGCAAAAGTTTTTGCCTTTGTATATGCAGCTGTTTGGAAGTGATGCCAACGTTTCAGCCTTGCGGCAAGAGCACTACATACTGCCTCGCTACATTCAGGAGATGAAAGAGCTAAGCCGCCTTGCAAATGTCCCCTACAGCCGCCTGCTTTTGTTTAACACCATAGTAGACCGCCTTCCTCTTATTGGAGGTAACGAAAAATCCAACCCGCAAACAATCATCTCCCTTATCTTTGACGGCAAAAAAAAGCGGCTGCTCTATGCCTTCGGCTCAGACTATGCTGCAAGCAGGCCCTACAAAAAGTTCAACCTAAAAACATTTTGTAAAAGCTGCCCTGAAATCACCTACAGCTGCAATATCGACATCCCGATGGCGCTTTTATCACCCTTTACAAGGCTCTTTTTGCATGAAGGGAGCAGTGCAACAAACGCCTTTATCTCAGTCGGCTGGCTTGGCCTTATAGGCTGCTACTTTGGCATCAATTCGCATGGACTGCTCTTATCTGCTAAAGCTTGCCTTCTGCCATCAAAAGATGGCACCCCAAGCCATCTCCTTTTCCGCCAGGTGCTTGAAGAGGCAAAGAGCTGCGCTGAAGCAAAACAGATCCTAGACAGAGCCAAAAAAGCGTCCCAAATGCAGGTGCATCTAATCGGCATGGATGGTTCAATTCAGGTTTAGCAGATTTTTCTTTTTTTAATGTTACATTTATGGTAACACATAACCGCGGCCAAAATGGCCGTGATTTAACAACCATAAAATTTGGAGATTACATATGAACAGACTTCTCGCTGCTTTGCTCGCTACAGCTTTTGCTGTAACAGTAGTTCCTACAGATGCTTTTGCTGCAAAAGGTGGCAAGGCTAACAAAGTTAAAGAAAGCCGTCGCCATCACAAATCATCAAGCTGTTCTTCAAGCAGCTCATCAAGCAGCTCATCATCATCAAGCAGCTGCTGCAGCTGTGGATGCTAATCAATAGCTTTTCACATCTACCCTGATAAGGTTTCCTTATCAGGGTTAGATACCGCTGCAATCGCCGCAGCAAGACGAGCAATCGGCACGCGGTAAGGCGAGCAGGAGACATAGTTTAAGCCCAAATTATGACAAAATGCGATTGAGTGAGGCTCGCCGCCATGTTCGCCGCATATGCCGCATGTAAGATTAGGGCGGGTTTTACGCCCGAGCAGCACTGCAAGCTTCATAAGCTGTCCTACCCCTTCTGTGTCAAGCACCTGAAATGGGTCATCCTGCAGAATATGAATATTTTCATCCGGCTCTTGGGGATTTACTACACCTTTTACATAGAGTGGAACAAACTTTTGGCTGTCATCGCGGCTTATGCCAAAGGTGGTCTGGGTAAGGTCGTTTGTGCCAAAGCTAAAAAATGATGCATACTTTGCAATCTGATCCGCTAAAAGTGCAGCTCTTGGAAGCTCGATCATCGTCCCCACAGTATAGTGAACATTTGCTTTTTCCTTTTTAAAGACCTCTTCTGCCGTCTTATCTATAATCGCCTTTTGATGTTTAAGCTCTCCCTCTATCCCTACAAGCGGCACCATAATTTCCGGATGGACCGCCTTTCCCTCTCTTTGGACCTGAATGGCAGCTTCTAAAATTGCTCTTGTCTGCATCTGGCTAAGTTCAGGATAGCTTACCCCTAGGCGACAGCCTCTATGGCCAAGCATGGGATTTTGCTCTACAAGACTTGCTCGCACCTTTACAAGATCTTCTAAGGAAACTTCTAAAGTCTCAGCCAGCATCTCAAGTTCTTCGTCGCTATGGGGTATAAACTCATGAAGGGGTGGATCTAAGAGGCGTATTGTAACGGGAAGTCCATCCATTGCCCGAAAGATCCCTATAAAGTCCTCTTTTTGGTGCACTAAAAGGCGATCTATTGCCTTCTGTCTATCTTCCGTGCGGCTGCTAAAGAACATGCAGCGAACGTCATTTAAGCGAAGCGGATTCATAAACATATGCTCTGTTCTACAAAGGCCTATACCTTGAGCGCCAAAGCTTCGTGCAACAGTTGCATCTTGCGGCGTATCGGCATTTGCCATCACCTCAAGCCGGCGATATCTATCGGCAATTTCAAGCAGCCGCGCATAGGAGCGATAGATTTTGCTATCAGATGGTTTTAAGCTCTTTTCAATTTCTACCTGAACAACTTCAGATGGGCTTGTAGGAAGCGATGCAAAAAAGACCTCGCCGGTTGTACCGTCAATAGAGATTGGATCGCCTTCATGTATCGTTTTGCCGTGAGAAGAGAGAGTCTTTTGCGCTTCGTTGATAAAGAGGGCGCCGCAACCAACAACACAAGGCTTTCCCATGCCGCGAGCAACAACAGCCGCATGGCTTGTCGCCCCGCCGTGCGTCGTTAAAATACCCTCTGCTGCCACCATGCCGGGAAAGTCGCTAGGATTTGACTCTCGGCGAACAAGGATGCTTTTACTACCATTTTTCTTAAACTCTACTGCCTTGTCGGAGCTAAAGGCAGCCCTTCCGGAAGCGGCTCCCGGCCCTGCATTTAACCCCTTAGCAACAAGAAAGGCTTTTGCCTCTTTTTTAGCCTTTTGGTCAAACACCGGGGCAAGAAGCTGTACAAGCTGGTTTGGCTCTACCTGCATTAAGGCCGTTTTTTCATCGATTAAATTCTCATCAAGCATCTCCATTGCCACGCGCACTGCCGCAAAGCCGGTGCGCTTGGCAGACCTGGTCTGCAGCATGTAAAGCTTTTTGTCGTCGATCGTAAATTCGATATCCTGCATGTCCTTATAGTGCTTTTCCAGCCTCTTTACAATCTCGTGGAGCTGGTTATAGGCCTCCGGCATAAGCTCTTCTAAGCTTGCAAGGGTAGATTTTGTCATCTCTTTTTGGTATTTGTTAAGAGGATGGGGGGTTCTAGTGCCTGCTACCACCTCTTCTCCCTGTGCATTTACTAAAAATTCGCCATAAAAGTGGTTTTCGCCCGTTGCAGGATCGCGCGTAAATGCAACGCCGGTTGCTGAGTTGCTGTTTCTGTTGCCAAACACCATAGTCTGCACAATAACTGCCGTTCCCCAGTCATCCGGAATGTGGTTGATCTGGCGATAGAGCGTTGCGCGCTCAGAATCCCAGCTATTAAAGACAGCGCCGATCGCTAAAAAGAGCTGCTCATACGGGTCTTGGGGAAAAACTTTCGCGACATTTTGCTGAAATAATGTTTTAAAGATTGTGCAGGCCTCTTTTAAGCCGGCGACACTCACTTCGGTATCCTCCTGCACACCTTCCTGGATTTTTACAACCTCAAAGGCCTTTTCAAAGATTTTGCGGCTTACCCCATACACGATATCAGAAAACATCATGATAAAGCGCCTGTAGCTATCCCATGCCAGGTGATCGTTAGTAAAAGACTTTGCAAACCCCTTTACCGACTCGTCGTTAAGGCCAAGGTCAAGCACTGTATCCATCATGCCCGGCATCGATACGCGAGCGCCGGATCGTACAGAGACTAAAAGGGGGTTATCTTTAGATGCAAACTGCCGTTTATTTACCTCTTCAAGCACCTTAATGCTTGCTCTTACCTGCTCTTCAAGGCTGCGAGAAAAAGTTTTACCATGCTTTCTAAATTCATTGCACGCCTCTGTCGTAATAATAAAGCCCGACGGCACCGGACAGCCGATAGAGGCCATCTCGGCAAGCCCCTTGCCCTTACCCCCCAAAAGCTCCTTAGACAAAGTAAGCTTTGGAAGCTCAGGCCCGAAAGGGAACACATGCGACTTTTTTGTTGAAGTAGTAGTAACACCCACAGCTTTTCTCCTAAACAGCATCCTTATCGCCATGATATGCACGCCAGAATTAAAAGAAAGGTTTTATTTGTCACGGAGATATGCAAAACTCGACTTTGTATGTTTTGTGCCTTCTCGAGACCGAGACCGAGACCGAGACCGTGACCGAGACCGAATGTTTTGCATACCGTGCAGTTAAGCGAAGCAACCGGTCTCGGTCTCGGTCACGGTCTCGGTCTCGAGGGTTAATAAATGTTTTAATTGCAAAATCCTACAGCAAAGTTTCATTTTTTATAATTGTCCTGCAGCAAGAAAACAGATGAAAGGCTCACTAGACTATAAAACTCAAAAAGGCTAAATTAGCCGGCTATTATAACTAATAAGGAGACAGGTATGGCGAGCATAGTAGGATATTTCACAAATTGCTGCAGAGCACCTAAAGCGATTAAGGAACAAAACTTTGAACAGGCAATAGCTGCCAATAATGTTGATAGACTTCGCGCTATCATACAAGATGAGTCTTTTAACCCAAATGCTGCTTTAGAAAATGGCGCCCGCCCCCTCCATCTAGCGGTACATAAACCTGCACTAGAAGAGATAGTTATATCATTACTTGACAAGAGTGCTAATCCTCTCCTCGAAGATAATGGCGGCCTCACAGCGGTGGACCATGCAATGCTAATAAAAGGACAAAAGTATGCTCTTACATTGCTTGCAACTGCTGTGCCGCTCTCGGAAGAGGATATTGAGGCAGTGAACCATCAAAAGGAAGATATCGGACCCCTTATTCAAAACGCAAAATCGGCACTTGCTACAGCATATAACCTCGTGAGGGATGCTGCTCCTATGGCAATAAATCTCACACAAAAAGGCACCTTCTCAAAGCAAGACCGCTGGGGCCTTCTTCCGCTGCACCATACAATTAAAGATCATGCAGCTGCACCTACAGAGGAAATAAAAATAGAGAAAGAAGCTGCCATAAGAAAGCTATTTGGCAGCACGGACCACAAGAAAATCACCGCTAAAACAAAATCTGATCTAACAGTTGCCCACTTTGCAGCGAAACTGAAAGATACAGTAGCGGTTGATGAAGTTGTAAAACATGCCAAAAAAAGCGAGCTTTTACAATCTAAAACGCTTACCGGCTTAACACCCCTGCATGTAGCGCTGCTAAATGAGGATTTTGCAACTGCAAAGAAGTTCATTCATGCAGAACCTGAAACTTTGAAAATAGCTGATGATCAAGGTCTAACTCCAGCCCAGATTTTACTTTATAATGTTTTGACCCACGCTGAAAACGCGCAAAATAATACCGGCCCCATACAAAATAAAGAGCTTGTCCTTTTAGCCCTGCAGGTGTTAATTCCCCTTCTTCAAATAGGGTATGAAAGCTATTTTGACGCACCAAACTTCCCCTGCACAACACCTATGGCACGATTCATCCCGACTTTCCTCGCAAGCCTGTTATACACAGCTGAGTATGGACAATCAAATCCCCCACAAATAGCGGCAATTAATGGCGGCATAGAAGCAGCTTTAGCCCCACAAGGTATCGTGGGCTCATTCCTTAAAGGCCGGCGCGTCTCAAGCGTAGCAGCAAATGCCTTAGTACCGCTACAAAAATCATGGCACTATTCAAGCTATGAACCACTAAGCGCCCTCAAAAACGGCATTGTCCACCTTGGCACAACGGTCTTATCCGCAGGAAACACTGCCTATAACTGGTGGTATCAATAATCCTAACAACGTCATAGTTTGGCATTTGAAGTTTTTCACTCCTGAACAGGCTGTGAAAAAATGCGTATTTTCGACCGCAGGTCTTTGGAGTGCTGCGATTTTTCGCAGCTTTTACTCCGACCATAGACCTTTATTTCTTACCGCCCAAGCTTACAAAACAGATCTACATGAATCGGTGGAGGTGTTTTGTAAGCCTTAAGCGATCTCGCGATTAAGGTGTGTGCAAAATTAAAAGCTGCGAAGAATCGCAGCACTCCAAAGACCTGCGGTCGAAAATACGCATTTTTTCACATCCTCGAAAGGAGTGACAAAACAGTGATGTGAAGTAGACATTCACTAAGTATTAGAAACAATTTTTTGAATTTGGTTGGAAAAGTCGAGGTGGGCGACTGCCTGGCGGATAGCTTTTGCACTTGCGGGGGTTTTAGGCTGCTTCATGACAGCCTCAAGAGCTTCTAGAAGCTCCTCAGGGGTCCGGTAGACGTAGCCAAGCTCTGAAGTGATCACTTCAGAGCCGCCATTTGCATTTGAGGAGACCACCTTGAGGCCCATGGCAAGCGCTTCAACGGTGACGTTGGCAAAGGGATCGTAGAGGGATGGGATGACAAGGGCATCAGAGGCAGTATAGTAGGTTTTCATTTCAGAGACTTGGCCTATGAAATGGACCTGCTTTTCAAGGCGAAGGGCTTTGGCATGCAGTTTATAGGGCTCCGGATTTCGCTCCTTGCCGATAACTGTAAGTTCGAAGTTTTTATTTTTTAGATGAGACAGCGCTTCCAGCAGCTGATGCAGGCCCTTTCTGCCATATTCGTTGCCTACAAAGAGAAACTGGTAGGCGCCGGGATTGAGGCCAAGAGAGTGCATGATAGCACCTTTGGACTTAAGCCCCTCTTCGAAGGGCTTTTCAAATTCGTGCCACTCCACGCCATTATGGACCACCATAATTTTTTTAGGGTCTACCTTTGGATAGTAGGCAAGAATTTCGCGCTCTACCATGTGCGAGTTAACATAGAGCCGTTTAAGCTGGGGGCTTTCAAAGGTCTTTTTCTCCATGCTGAGTATCAGCTTATGAAGCGGGTTGAGGCTAAAGCTTACGCCCTTTAGCCACGACTCACCCTTTTTTCTTCTATCAAGATAGGCTGCATGGCAGCCATTTCCTGCGCGGTAATGTGTTTGCAGGCAAAAGTGGCGCTCCATGCCAAAGACGATGTCGGGTGAAAGCTTTTTTATCACCTTGCGAGCTGCTAGATCAAAGCGCAGAAGCTCTAGAAGAGAAAAAGAAAGCTTTTTGCCAAGGTCTATCACATTGTAGGGTAAAGCGCCCTCTTTGTAGTCTGTTGTAAGGATCGTAACATCGTGTCCCTGCTCTTTAAAGCCGGCAGCAAGGCGCAAGGTATACTTTTCAAGGCCGCCGCGCTTGAGGATTGCACTTTTCAAGAAAAGGACTTTCATTCAAACCCTTTTACAACAATACCTGAGGAAGTAAGAAAGGCTAAGGCCACAAAAGGCAATCTCTTTTCAGATAAAAGCTGAAAGCGCTGCATGTACTCGCGAAAGCGCAGGCGAAGCGCATGCTCTTTCTGCGCTTTTGAAAATGCTGTAAGCTCTTTGGCATGTGAGAGCAAAAGCTGGATATACTCATCTTCAAGCGCTTTGGGATCGATAAATTCAACAGATGTCTGCAAAGGTTTGTGACCATCCTGTTTTGAGGCAATGATGACTATTTCAATATGGTCGCGGACGATATCCAAAAAGAGGCGGCTTACATCGTCAACATAGAGAGGCTGCGTAATTGAAAATAGTTTATTTTTCTCCACAACCCCATCGCTTGCAACGAACGGATATGAAACAGGATTTAGCGAATCAACCGTTTCAAGCGGATAAAAGACCCGTATTGGAATTGGACGCTCGAGGGCAAGAAGGTTTTTTCGCAAAAAGTCTATATGAAGATGTTTTGCTTCAGGGCCGTTGATCTCCTGCTTCATATCATGCAGGAAGGGAATTTGCACCTTTTTCCAAGAATCGGGAACCATAAAGCTCACCTCATCTCCCTGGACAGACTGTGAAGAGGCAAGGCTGTTTAAATCCTCAAGAGTGATGTCGTTCAAATCAAAGGTAAGCTCAAGACCCTTGGCCTGCAATGCTTTTACATCCTCCTCGGGCCCGCTTACAACCTGGGTAAGCTTTTGCGGAGAAGTATCTAAAAACTGATAGCCTTCCGGAGCCTCCCCTTTCGGGTGGGTGATATAGATGGGAATTTTGTCGGTTAGAAGCTTAGAAAGCCTCACTACAAACTCACTTTGAGAAAGGCGTGTGACGCTATGGAGAAGGTCTATATCGGGATTTAAGCTGACAAGGTTCTTCTTTGCCACCTGTACAATCCACTCATCAGGCTTTTGTGAGGCATCTATTACCACCTCAAAATCACCAGGCTCAAGTTTTTCAATAATATCCTTATTACCCGTAAGAGTAAGGGTGAGCTTGCGGTCCAAAATGCCGTTTGGCATAAGGCCGCGGATGGTTTTGTCAGAGCTTAAGTTTACAACGCGTATAGGTACATGCGTAAAGGTGCGCGTCGCTGTGATCGAGTTATGGACTAAAAACCAGATGCAGAGCGCCGAAAGCAGCGCGATAAACTTGCGCTGGAAATTTTCAACAAATATTTTTTTTAAGAGTCTTTCCATGACTTCAACCAGTCGTGCAGTGAAAGTTTAGAGGCAATTTCCGACTTTGGCGGATTAAAGATACTGCGCAAAATACCCTTAAAGCGATCCATCTTAACGCCGCGCGTCATTATACCCTCTCGGGCGATGCTTACCTTGCCCGACTCTTCAGATACAACGATGCTGAGGGCATCGGTAAGCTGGGTTATGCCAAGCGCTGCCCTGTGCCTTGTGCCCATAGAGCGTGAAATCTGGGTACTATCATCTGCAAGAGGCAAGATGACAGCTGCTGCCAAGATAGTCGTTCCACGAATAAGGACAGCTCCATCGTGAAGGGGCGAGCTTGCAGTAAAAATCGACTCCAAAAGCTCAGATGAAAAGTTACTGTTAAGCATCACAGCGCGCGAGGCAAATTCATCCAGAGAATCTTGGTTTTCAAGCAAAATAAGTGCGCCGATACGCCTTTCGGATAGGCGATAGACGGTATTTGTAAGGCTATCTAAGAAGCGGTCAAATTCGCTCATCTCCTCATACTTTTTGCCCTTCACGCTAAGTTTTGAAAGGGCAACGCGAAGCTCCGGCTGGAAGATAATAAGCATAGCGATGATCGCAACGCTTACAAAGCTGTGCATAATGCTTTGGAGCACGGGAAAATGGAGCCAGCTTGCAAACATAAAGAGAGCGGTAAAGACGATAACGCCCAGCACAAGATCCATCGCACGCGTATTCCAGAAGAAGGAGAGCAGGTAGTAGATGACGCTTGCAATAATAGCAATTTCAACTGCCGGCACAAGGTATGGCACAAGCACCTGAAACATCGATTCTACTCCTCAAATTGACAAGTTGAAGTGTATACGTTTTTTACTTTATATACAACCAGAAAGGACCAAAAGGACAGTGGCGATTGTCCCTTATGTCCTTTTGGTCCTTTTTAAATAAACCCCACAACATGCCGATAGCAAAGCAACAGATGATCCACCCCATGCATCGCCCTATGCGGCTTTTCTTCTTTGGGAAGCTGCAGGCTTTGTGCGATTGAGTCCTTTGAAAGGCTGATTTCTTCGGGAAGGCGCATCTCGTAGGCTTTTGTTTTTTGCACCTCTAAAGCAAAGTACATTGAGGCAAGGTCAAGCCAGTGGTAGGGCCACAGCATTTTTTCTTGAGAATAGGTGTCGACAAGGTGGGAAAAAAAGGCTCTATCAAATGAAGGATTTTGACAGACATAGACCGCTCTGCCTCTTGCTATACCAATTTTTTTAAAAAGAGCAGTTACCTCGACCCCTACCTCTTTTTCGCTCTTACCTGCCTGTACTTCATCCCAGGTAAAGCCATTTACCTGCAGAGCGCCCCGATCGCTTGCCTTAAAGACAGCCTCAGGTTGTGAAATAATTGATTGATAAGAAGCCTTCTCTAGGCCTGTAGAGAGGTCTACCACCTTAAGGGCGATCTCTAAAAGTTTGTGACGATAGCTATCAAGCCCCGTCGTTTCCTGATCAAGAAATATGCCAAGCATTAAAAATTGTTCCCAAAATACTTAAACCTGATTATAGTATAAGGTAAGTTTATCGTAAAAGTTCATTTGTAGCTTATGCAATTTTTTACTGCTGTCCGCCAAATGCTTATCCGCCTGCGTTATCCGGTCTCGCTTCCGGAAGATGTGGCAGCGTCCTTAGGCATCTGTATAGATAATCGCATCGCATTTGGGCCATTTCTTACGACATGTAAAGATTGCCAGCCTACTCGCCTTGCTAAATTTATGCCTCGCATGGAGGCAGAAAGGGCCTTTCACGCAGCTCTACGCAAAGAAAAATTTTCCTCAAATAGCCTCTACTCCTTCTACTTTAACGAAGGCTGGCTTGAGTTTGATCTGCAGTTTGACGCACATGGGCTTTTACGCCGCGTCTACCTGCACCATAAACAGATCCACGGTGTCTATGAAATAAACCTCCCTATCATCGATACTACGCCCCTTATCCTTCAAAATGACACCCAAGACAGCCTCTACATAGCCTAAAAAGGTACATACATCATGACAACGAGAACCCTTATATCAGAACTTCCGCACCATTTTGACAAAGAGGTAACAGTTAAAGGGTGGCTCAACAACCTTCGCTCGATAGGAAAACTCAACTTTCTCATCCTGCGCGATAGAACCGGCTTTGCCCAGATCGTCATAGAAAGTAAAGATGAGCTCCAGAAGGTAGCCTCGCTCCATCCGGGCTCTGTCCTTACCGTCACAGGCCGCGCTGTAAAATCCGAACAGGCAGGACTTGGCGTAGAAATTCACGCCCCAGCCATTACTGTAGACGTTCCAATAAACGTACCCCCTCCTGTAGAGTACTATAAGCCCGAAATGCCCTACGAGCTTGACTATATACTAGACCACCGGCCAATCGCCCTTCGCAATAGAGCGCTTCAGGCGGTCTTCAAGATACAGGCAGAGCTTACCCACGCCTTTCGCCTCTTCATGCACGATACCGTAAAAGCGGTTGAATACTTTGCTCCAAATATCATCGGAGCCTCATCTGAAGGGGGAGCTGAATTTTTTACGGTAGACTACTTTGGCTACACAGCCACCCTTGCCCAAAGCAGCCAGCTCTACAAGCAGATTATGGTTGGCGTAAACGAGCGCGTTTTTGCCCTCATGCCATTTTTTAGAGCCGAAAGCTCCCACACGCCGCGACACCTTGCAGAGGGTAAACAGTTTGAATTTGAGATGGGCTTTTTCACACACTGGCATGAAGTCCTAGATGTTCAAGAAAATCTTATAAAGTTCATAGTGGAATACCTCCACATACATGCTGCAAAGGAAATTCAAACCTTGGGCGGCAATATCATCAAAGCGCCAAAAGAGGTAGCCTTCCCAAGAATCACCTTTAAAGAGGCGCAGGAGATCTTTTATAAGCGTACAGGCATCGATGAAAGAAGCGAGCCCGATTTAAGCCCTGCTGCCGAAAAAGAGCTCTGTAAGTATGCTTTAGAACAATTTGGCACAGACTGCATCTTTATTTTAGACTGGAAGACGGCCAAAAGGCCCTTCTACGCCTATCCTACCGACGGCAATCCCGAGCTTACCAACACCTTTGACCTGCTTTGCGCCGGAACAGAAATCACCTCGGGCGGACAGCGCCGCCACACCTTTGAGTCTATGCTTGAAGGCATAAAAGCAAAAGGCATGGACCCGGCTAACTTTGAAGACTACCTCAGCATCTTCAAATATGGCATGCCCCCTCATGGCGGCTTTGGCATGGGCCTTGAGCGCCTTACGATGACGCTGTTACACCTTAAAAACATCCGCGAAGCGTCCCTCTTCCCATCAGATCCAAAGCGCATTGCCGGCAACCGCATTAAAGCCAAAATATTTTATGGCGAAGAGAGCATACGCAACGAAATTATGCGGCTTTTACGCCATAACGAATGTGAGTTTCAGCACCTCGTGCATGAGTCCACCCCTACAAGCCAAGATTCTGCAAATGTGCGCGGCACCAGCATAGAAGAGGGTGTGAAGGCAATTATCCTTCGCGGCAAAAACAGCAAGAAAAACTACCAGTTTAATATTCCCGCAAACCTCAAGCTCGACATGAAGTCAATTGCTGACGCCGTCGGCGAAAAGTGCGAATTTGAAGACCCCGAAGTAATAAAAGAGCGCTTTGGTGTAGCCTTGGGCGGCATCCCCCCCTTTGGCACGCTTCTAAATCTCGACACCTACTTTGACGAGCGGTTACTACAAAGCGACCGCTGCGCCTTCAACTGCGGCCTCGTAACAGAGTCCATCATCATGAAGCCAAAAGACCTCGCAGCGCTCGTGCAGCCAAAGCTCGGCCACTTCGCCAAAGAGTAACAGGGATTAATTTTTCTTCAAAATTTGTTCTTTGTCTGAGAGCCCGTTTGAGGGCGACTGCCTATAGCCCATAGCGACCGCAGGGAGCTGTGGGTAGTGCGAAAAATAATGTTGAGCCCTTTAGGGCGACTGGCACGTACGGTGGTTTCAGTCGCCCTGCCGGGCTCTATATTTTTTATTACGACTACCCATAGCTCCCTGCGGTCGCTATGGGCTATAGGCAGTCGCCCTAAAACGGGCTCCAAAGCAGAACTTAGCTCAAAGACAAATCTTGCGGCAAGAGCGCGCTGCCAATTCAACGTCCTAGGTACGGCCCCAATGGTGTCAACTTAAGAAAATTTATATTAGTTTTTGTTTTCAGCCTGTAGGGCTGGGTTATAAAAGCCTATGGCATCGCCATAGGTAGTTTAGAAATTATGTGGCAGGCTGTAAGCCTGCGTTATAGCAAGCACTGAAGGTGCGATTTTCGACTACAACATGTTTGGATACAACAATATAATGCACACCTTCAGCGCTTACTATAACGCAGGCTTACAGCCTGCCAATTTTGTTTTTTACCATACCTATGGCGATGCCATAGGCTTTTATAACCCAGCCCTACAGGCTGAAGACGGCGCATTCAAAGCTATATAAATTACCTTAAGTTGACACCATTGGGTACGGCCCCTTTCTTTTTTTTATTACAACATTATTAATGACAAGAAACAAATTGACTTAAACTGATTTTTAAATTATGATTTATATCGCTTATACAACTAAAACACAAAGATTTTATGAGTTCAGATTTTAGTATCCACCCCCAAAAATTATACTTACACCCTCTTCAGCCTATTGAAAAAGATGAAAAACAAAGGCGTAGTGAAAATATTTTTCGCTATATTCGGGAGATAGTTGAAAACAATGGAACTAAAGCAGTCGACAGCGATACATCAAATCAACTTATTTATCGCATTGTGCTCAAGGATAAAATGAAGCAGGAACATGTTATTCAAATTTGTTTTAGCTCGATTCAGCAAGAAGAACTTTCGAAAAAAACTTGGCATAGAGGAGAGTGCGAAAAACTTCAACGCGTTATTTTAGATTCTGAATCTTATGTAGTAGATAAAGCTGGTGCAGGGAAGATTTGGGACTGGCTATTTGATAGCTCATCTCTTGATGTCTCAGAAGATCTTGTCCTACCTCTCAAAGGTAATAAAATGGAAGTGATCAATCACGCACCTATGGTTACTCTGTCTGATGAGTGCTGGTCTACACATTTTTATAGAAAACTCTATACCGAAATTCATCTATCTTTATTAGCCTATGCCAAACAATTAGTTCATGACAAGACAGATATCCTTGAGCTTTGTTGCGGAAATGGAGCATTAGCACAGCAGATAATTGCGAACACAACCCCCAATTCATACACACTAATTGATCGAAATAGAGAAATGTTGACTAGAGCTACGCAAACACTCCAAGAGCATATAGTCTCCGGAAAAACAAAAATTGTATCTTGCGATTTGTCAACAACACCCCTAAACAATGCTGTGGATGGATCTTTCGATCTCATTATGGGGTGCGGCGCACTGACTTGGGAGGTCTTATCACAAGAAACATCAATAAGCGTTCTTGCACAAGCTTATGAAATGCTGAAAAAGGGGGGACATCTTATCCTCTCAGGAGTTGAGTATTCATGGGTAGACAGCGATATGCTTCTCGCGGCAGGCTTTACTGTACTAAACAGCTTTTGTCCCCAGACAGGTAAACACCTATACGTTGCTCAAAAACAATGAATTCAAAAGGCTCTTAAACGAGGTTGAGCGCCGATCCCGCCTTGAACCAGTCGATCTGGTTTTTGTTGTAGGAATGGGCAAGCTCTATAGTTTCTCGTACGCCGTCGGCGTGCAAAATTTGCAGCTCTAAGGGCCTATTTGGAGAAAAATTTTCCAGTCCTTTGATTGTGAGCCTGTCATCTTCGCGGATTTTGTCATAGTCGCTTGCATTTTTAAAGGTGAGCGCCAAAATGCCCTGCTTTTTGAGGTTTGTTTCGTGGATGCGGGCAAAGCTTTTGACGATGATGGCGCATGCGCCAAGGTAGCGCGGCTCCATGGCTGCGTGCTCGCGAGATGAGCCTTCGCCGTAATTTTCATCGCCTATTGCCACCCAGCCAGTATGCTGTTTTTTGTAGGCTCGGGCGATGTTTGAGAAGGTGTCTATAGATTCATTTATTACATTTTTTCCTTTACCCACTTCATCGCGGAAGGCATTTACTGCACCTGAGAACATATTGTCAGATATGTGATCGAGATGGCCTCGAAATTTTAGCCACTTTCCGGCAGGCGATATGTGGTCTGTCGTGCACTTTCCGGCAACTTTTACTAAAACGACGAGATTGCTAAAGGCCTTGAGGTCCCATTTTTTAAAGGGCTCAAGCAGCTGCAGGCGATCGCTTGCAGGGTTTACAACCACCGTAACATGCTCGCCATCTTTTGCAGGCTCCATATAGCCTACAAGGCCTGCTTCAAAGCCCTTTTCGGGCAGCTCTCGACCGGTTGGAGCTTCCAGGCGCACCTTATTGCCATTTTTGTCTTCTAAATGGTCTGTAAGCGGGTTAAAAGACATTTTTCCTGCAAGGCTCATCGCTATTACCATCTCCGGGCTTGCAACAAAGGAATGGGTGCCGGGATTGGCATCATTTCGCCCTGCAAAGTTGCGGTTATAGGATGTAAGTATAGTATTTTTTTCACCGAAGGCAACATCTGTTCGCTTCCACTGCCCAATGCAGGGCCCGCAGGCATTTGCAAGCACAAGGCCGCCTATCTCTTCAAGCAGCTGAAGCTGCCCATCGCGCTGAATTGTGGCATGGATCTGCTCAGAGCCGGGAGTGATGGTGAGGGGGCATTTTGCCTTAATGCCCGCTTTTAGGGCCTGTTTAGCAATGCTTGCCGCCCGTTCAATATCCTCATAGCTTGAGTTTGTGCAGGAGCCAATGAGCGCCACCTTGATCGCGTCAGGAAAGTCATGCTCTTTTACCGCCTCGGCAAGCTCGCCTATCTTCCAGGCACGATCGGGGGAATAGGGGCCATTTACATAGGGTGGAAGCTCAGATAAATTAATTTCTATAACCGAGTCGTAGTACTGCTCGGGGTTTGCAACCACTTCAGGATCTGCTGTCAATGCATCAACTGTCCTATCTGCAAGATCTGCAACCTCTTTTCTACCGGTTGCCCGCAAGTAGTCTCGCATGCGCACATCATAGCCGAATACCGAGGTGGTCGCTCCAACTTCAGCACCCATGTTGCAAATAGTGGCCTTTCCTGTGCAGGATATGGAGCTTGTCCCCTCGCCAAAATATTCAATAATCGCCCCTGTACCGCCCTTTACGGTCAATATGCCTG
Organism: uncultured Chlamydiales bacterium; assembly: GCA_963826935.1. Taxonomy (GTDB): domain Bacteria; phylum Chlamydiota; class Chlamydiia; order Chlamydiales; family FEN-1388; genus SZAS-7. The sequence goes on from CAWGYH010000003.1 coordinate 384,183, forward strand.
CAACGCGCAAGATAACATCTTTTGCCGCCGTCCAGCCTGAAAGCTCGCCCGTCAGCTTTACGCCGATGATCTTCGGCATTTTAAGCTCCCAGCTCATCCCGGCCATAACGTCTACGGCATCCGCCCCGCCAACACCTATTGCCAGCATGCCAAGACCGCCCGCATTTGGCGTGTGCGAGTCTGTGCCTATCATCAAGCCGCCCGGAAAGGCGTAGTTTTCAAGCAGCACCTGGTGGATAATGCCGGCACCCGGCTTCCAAAAGCCAATGCCATACTTATTGGAAACACTTTTTAAAAACTCATACACCTCGCAGCTCTCCTTTTCTGATCTGGCAAGGTCTTTTACGGCGCCAACTTCAGCCTGGATAAGGTGATCGCAATGTACAGAGGTGGGAACCTGAGTCTTCTTCCTATTTGCCAGCATAAACTGCAAGAGGGCCATCTGCGCCGTTGCATCCTGCATCGCCACGCGGTCGGGCAAAAAGTCCACATAGTCTTTGCCGCGAACAAAAGCCTCTTTGGGCATATGGGCAAGGTGCGTATAGAGTATTTTTTCGGTCAGCGTGAGCGGTTTATTGACATGAGAGCGTACAGTTTTTAGCTCTTTTTGCATCTTCTGATAGACGCGCTTTACAAGATCAAGATCAAAAAGCATGGTTCACCTCGTAATCTTGAGTAATACCTTGCCAAGAAAAATTTTCCAATGAAAAAATGAGCGCCCATTTTCGTTGCCCATAAATTGCTCCAGTTGGCATAGTCTCTCTACAAAACCTAACAGGGGTCATTTAAAATGAGTGATGTATCTATTTTTCTTAATACCAAAGTAGAAAATTCCGGAACGTTGGCTTGGATTGGCGACACAGGTCTTGCGCCTTTTCGCTATCTATTTAATGGAAAAACTATTCGCATTCAACATCGCGAATCGGATCAAGAAATAGAAATCAATCATGTTCCTTCCTTTCAAAAACAAGGGCATCTGAATTTCTCTAGAGGAAATCTTCGCGCTTCAATAACAAATATGCTCAAAACCGCTGTTGCTGTTGTGTTATTAGCTCCAGGCCTTTTATTTGCCACCGTGAAAGGACTGGCCTATCTATCTTCTGATGTACGAGCAAAACATCGTTTAACAAAAGAGCATTTCACGCCTGTTAATAGAGAGATAGGAAGTACATCAAATCCAATTACATCTCGAGAAGCACTCCGAGAAGCGCTTGAAAAAGAAAAAATCTCTGATCCAAAAAATCATCTAACGAATGCGTTAATTATTCATGGCGATGGAAAGCTTACAATCAATGAAGATCCGGGCATTTTTGATTTTAACCCAATGAAATTAGTGTTAGATGGCGTTCAAATTGTCCACGGACCAGCCTCTTCACCTCGCCTTGACGATAGGATGAGCGCAAGTGGTAAATGGCAAGTAAGCGGTTTTCGTACAGCCACTACAGCGACTCCAAATAATTCCGGAGCCAATGTTCATACTGTCAATTCTATCGATGAAGCCCTACAGGCCACTGCACCTAGGAGAAGCTTGACCTCCTGCAGGCGTTATCACATGATCTTCAATCTTGCAAGAGCTCAACAAGCTCCATAAGACAACTATTAAAAAGGGCCCTGCTTAGCGCGGCTCTTTTCACACTCTCATAGCGCTCCTAAATGTTGCAGTGCAGTAGGATTTGAGGGGTTTTGAGCAAGGGCTCTTTCAAAATATTCTTTTGCTTTTAAAGGATCAGTAGGTAAATAGAGTTCGCCTAACCGTTCCAATGCAACATCATAATTAGGGTCAATCTTAACTGCTTTTTCAAGCAATTGCTTGGCAGTTTCGTGGTCATTTCCTTTACTTGCTACATCCAATCCAAGCGCTGTTAATGTAGCTACAAAGATATCTCCTTCAGACTCAGGATCTTTTACACATATTTTTGCCCATTGCATTGCTTGCTCTATTCGATTTTCATTGAAACAGTGTATAGCAAATAATACCCGATATCCCGTTAGTTCCGGATCAAAACAGAGAGGGCTCCTCTTTCCTTGGCTAAAGACATTAGATTGTGCTACCCACTTATCAACCAGCAGAGCCTCATGCCCTATGTTATTGCTGTTTAAAATTTGATAGAATTTGATGCTCTTACACTCTTCAGTACTATATGGACTTGTAAAAGAATTCCTTAAATGAGTACAAAGCAAGGCCCCATCATAAACATGAATACCTCCCTTCACATCCTTTACCTTAGCAATGAGATAAGGAATATGGGGCGCATTTTTTTGGCAAGTTCTCATAAGTTCATCAAATGTAGACAGGCTCATTGCACATTTGTTCGAAAATGTGTACAAATGTGATTTTGTCACGCCACTAACCGGCAGCCGATTCACTTGTATCGTAAACGAGTTTGGATCTACCTGCATATTCACCTCATTTTAAAATAGTTAATATAACAAATAATAAACTATAAGTCAATGAAAAAAATGATAGCTTCTTTTTTGAGTTCTCTCATTCTGTACACTGGGAGAGGGAAAAAACCGAGAAGACGATAAGTCGGATGCTATCTTCTACACCTTGAATGGTAGATTATTGGTTTCAAATAAATTGCTTACCACGTATAGGAAGGCTATAAACACATTTGCGTTCAAATAATTTTATCTGCTTGATTTTTCAAAAGAGCTAGGGTAGCATCAATGGTAAAAAAGAGGCATAGGATGAAAAAGGAGAAGCCAACGACTGTATTTGACGTGGCAGTATACATCCTCGAAAAGCTATCTGCCAAGCAAAAAGTCACCTCCTGGAAGCTACAAAAGCTTGTTTATTACTGCCAGGCATGGTCTTTAGTTTGGGATGAGAAGCCTCTTTTCAGTGAAAAAATTATTGCCTGGGCAAATGGACCTGTCGTGAACGAGCTCTACCAGGCTCATAAGGGCCAATTTTATATTGAAAAGCTACACAAAGGTGCACCTGATTCCCTATCAGTGAATCAGAAAGACACGATTGATCATGTGCTTAAAGCCTATGGCAACAGAACTGCTCAATGGCTAAGTGATCTTACCCATCTAGAAGAGCCCTGGATCAATGCAAGGAAGGGGCTACCCTTTGGCTCAAGGGGCAATGTAGAAATTACCCTCGCATCGATGCACGAATACTATAGCAGCATCGACGCGGCCCATATTTTATCTTCGTAAAGACTCTTATGTCTAAGAAGAACAAAAAGCCACGTGCAGAAATCAGCCCTCACAGTCCAAAAACCCCACGCTATGAACGTCTTCCCACAGATCTCAAAAGCAATTCCACAGTAGATTTTCGAACCGATCACATGGATCATACTGGCCCATGGGGCTGGCAAAAGTTTACAAGTTCGCACCTGCGAGATTTTCTTAATCATCTTCTCAACTCACAGAAAATGACATTCCAGGAGCTTAGAGATAATGGCTCACATGCAGTTGTCGTAGGTGATCTTATTCCTGAAGCACAAAAACGCTTAGTAGAAATTCAAAAAGACGACCTTGATGAGCTCTTTTCATGGAGAATTACAGGAAAAAAGCGTGTATGGTGCATCAAAGAATGTAGCATGCTCTGGCTGTTATGGTGGGATCCAGAACATCAAGTCTGCCCTTCAGCTAAAAAGCACACTTGATATTGTAACAGGTCAAGTAACAGCTTGGCATTTGGGCATTTCAGATGCCAAACGTTGATCCATACTGCTATAGCCAGGGCATGTAGGTAAAACTCCTTAAGCCCTGCCGACTGTTGTCAAGTTGCGCAGATCTTCCTGAGAGATTTTGGTGACCTCGTCTATTTTGTGCATGAGGTCTTCTCCGATTTTTTGATATTTTGCCCATTTGCGTTCCAGCTTTTCTCGAGTGAGAACGCCGAGATTTTTAAAAGCATTAAATAGAAGCTCCTGCGTACGAAAACGCTCAGCCAAACAGAACCTTCTTAGCGCATCAGGGCTGGAGGGACGGTTAAATAGGAAGCTCATGGTTTGGGGGCTATAGATTCTATCCCGGTTTTTTAATACACCTTTAACAACTGCATCATACGTAGACTCATCAAATTTTACCTTAAATTCATCGGCGGGAAACAGTTCTTTTGTGCTTACGGTATTACTACTGTATAGAGCCTTGTCGGTGCTATTGGCTGTATCACCCATGTTGTTGCGCCAAATAAGGGAAAAAAATGTGGTTTCAATCCTGCTAAGTAATTTTTTATCTAACGGTTTCTCTCCCCATCCCCATAATAAATCGCGATCTGAGCAATGAATATATTTACGGCAGCGCTGATCCACTCTCGTAAGTACTGTGAATATTCCACCATTATCATCGGCTGCGTATTGCATGCCTTTTTCTGCGATGGTATAAAAATCGGCTAGAGCTGTAATCGGATCGAGCTGGTAGTCATAACTTGCTACCCAAATATATCCTTCACCAGACGGACTTGAGCGCCTGGATTGTAGAATCCCTTCCATTCCTGCCGCGTTAGTTCCATGAAAACCAAATTGGGGAATGTTCTTTTTTGCTATTAGCCCAACTAAAATTTCATTATTTAAGCGCCACAGGGCCTGAATCTTTGTGACTGTTGCTGTTTGGAGCTCCTGCAAATCAGGCAGATGGGGTTCAAGGGGAGTCTTGGGCTCAAAATAGGTTACTAAAGACGCGACAGCATAGGTTGTTTGAAGGACAAGATACGCTATTTTTGCAAATACTACTTGAGCTGCCCTCTTAACTCTCATCGTAAGAGAACTATTTGGCGGCAAAGGCTCTTGTAGTAGAATTTTTTCGTAGTAAACGGCATTAAATGCGTCTGCAAATCGCAATACAAAATTTGGCATGTGTAGATTGTATTATATTACAAAGCTAAGTGTCAACGGACAAAAAAGGTCTCTACTCACTTAAGAAATCACCTCTATGCTCATAATGCGCCTTGTCTACAAGCCATGTATGAGAGTGCGTGGAGGCTAAGGTCCATCTGTCCGACCAGCTGAAACAGCATGGTTCAGCTCATAATCCAGGTAATACTTTGCCAAGAAAAATTTCCAATGAAAAAAATCTGAAAGTATTTTACAACAAAGCTGGAAAGCAAGAATCTTTGTGAACTCTCGGAAATGGAAAGTCTATGGTGAAAAAAATAAATGTCGATACCGTGGAACAAAAGCGTTTGAATGACGCACGAGAGGCCGGGGTTCCTTGGAAAAAATGGGGGCCCTTTCTTAGCGAAAGGCAATGGGGAACAGTCCGAGAAGACTATAGCGAAAACCAAGACGCCTGGAATTACTTCACACACGACCAAGCCCGCTCACGGGCTTACCGATGGGGTGAAGATGGAATAGGAGGGATTTCAGACGACAAGCAAAGGCTCTGTTTTGCCCTCGCTTTATGGAACGAGCGCGACCCCATTTTAAAAGAGCGCATGTTCGGCCTGACGAATAATGAGGCAAACCATGGAGAAGACGTTAAGGAATACTATTTCTACATAGACAGCACTCCCACTCATTCCTATATGAAATACCTCTATAAATATCCCCAAGGAGAGTTTCCTTATCGCGATTTAATCGAAAAGAATCGGTCTCGTTCGCGCGAAGAACTTGAGTATGAGCTGCTTGATACGGGTATATTTGATGATAATCGCTACTTTGATCTGTTCGTAGAATATGCTAAGAATGGTCCGGAAGACATTTTAATTCGAATCAATGTACATAACCGTGGACCGGATACAGCCCGGCTTCGCTTGCTTCCAACGCTATGGTTTCGCAACAGCTGGTCATGGGGAGAAGAGAATCAAAAGCCTATGTTGCGAATGTCTGAGCCGGGTGTTATTGAAGCCCGGCATAGCGATTTGGGACAGTATTGGCTTTATTGCGATGGAGCACAAGAGCTACTCTTCACGGAAAATGAGAGTAATAAGGAACGTCTTTGGAACCATCCTAATGATTCTCCCTATGTCAAGGATTCATTCCATACCTACATCATTGCAGGGCAAAGCAACGCAGTCAATCCTGCCAAAATCGGGACCAAGGCCGCAGCCCATTATATACTCGACCTGCCGGCAGGAGGCAGTCATTCGGTTTACTTGAGACTTACCTCTACTCAAACTGATGCCCCCTTCAGAGGCTTCGATGAGCTCTTTACAAGCCGCATAGGCGATGCGGACGAATTTTACAAGAGAATTGCCCCTGACTCTCTTAACGAAGATGAGCGCAGGGTGCATCGCCAGGCACTTGCCGGAATGCTTTGGAGCAAGCAGTACTACTACTTTGACCTGGAGAAATGGCTAAAAGAGCATCATAGCCATCCTATGCTCGATTCAGTCCCGCAGGGAAGGAGGAACACAGAATGGTTCCACATGCTGAATGCCGATATCATCTCTATGCCCGACAAATGGGAATATCCATGGTATGCGGCCTGGGATCTTGCCTTCCACACCATCACCCTTGCCCTGGTGGATTTTGACTTTGCCAAGGAGCAGCTTCTTCTAATGCTCCGCAATCTTTATTTCCATCCCAATGGCCAGATTCCTGCCTATGAATGGAACTTCAGTGACGTAAATCCTCCAGTACATGCTTGGGCAACACTCTACCTTTTCAAGATGGAACAATCCCTTGACCGTGCCGACTTGCGTTTCTTGGAGCGTTCCTTCCAGGGATTGCTGCTGAATTTTAACTGGTGGGTTAACCGCAAGGACCCTGCCGGGCATAATGTCTTCGCTGGGGGCTTTCTTGGGTTGGACAACATCGGCGTCTTCGACAGAAGCGCCAAATTGCCAACGGGTGGAACGCTAGAGCAGGCAGATGGCACTGCATGGATGGCATTTTATTGCCAATGCATGCTGGAAATAGCCCTGCTTCTTACTGAATATGATCCGGTCTATGAAGAGATCGCCTTCAAATTCGTCCAGCATTTTATGTGGATTACCTACGCTATGGACCGAATTGGTGAACATCGCGACGAGATGTGGGATGAAAAGGATGGATTCTTCTACGATTTATTGCGGCTGCCTGACGGAGAATCTATGCGGTTGAAAGTACGGTCGCTTGTGGGGCTGCTGCCGCTTGCGGCATCTTCGGTATTTGAAAATGATATACTGAAGCGCCATCCAAAATTATTAGATATGATCGCCTCATTCAAGCAAAGACATCCTGAGATCATTTCTCATATCTCTCCGACAGATGCCGGTTTCATTGGTTATAATGATCGGCGACTGCTGTCGATTGTCAATAAAGAAAAACTTACGCGTATCCTCGGATACATGCTGGACGAGAATGAATTTTTAGCGCCATTTGGCATCCGCTCCCTTTCAAAAGTTCACTTGAAAAATCCATTCACATTCAAGTAGGGCATGAGGAGTTCAAAGTACAGTACCTCCCCGCCGAATCCGATACAGGGATGTTCGGAGGAAATTCTAATTGGCGCGGTCCGATCTGGATGCCGGTCAATGTACTGATCATTAGGGCATTGCTCAATTTATACCAGTTTTACGGTGATGCATATAAGGTCCAATGTCCAACCGGTTCTGGGCAGTATATGACGCTGTTTGAGATCGCAAAAGAAATTTCGCGAAGATTAACAAATATTTTTCTTCAAGACTCTGGCGGACAAAGGGCAGTTTATGGGGGAACGGCTAAATTCCAAGAAGATCCTCATTGGAAAGAGCTGATTCTTTTTTATGAATACTTCCACGGCGATAACGGAGCCGGGCTTGGAGCCAGCCATCAGACCGGATGGACCGGGCTTGTTGCCGTCCTTCTTGATATCTTCGGTCGTGCAGACCCCAAAGCCTTGCTTGAAACTGACCGTACGAAAGCGGTAATGAGGATGTTTAAAGACCAAGTAGATGGCGGGGCTGCATCTTCAAAACAGATGAAGAAGGACTTATGAAAAATATCCATGATTCGCTTAAATCTCCAGATTTCTCCCTAGTATTGGGAGGGCCTCTATTTCAGTTATTGATGCGTTTAGGGCTCACGACACCCAACCTTGATTTTTTGAAGAAAAGGATTATCTGCATCACCTTATTTGCTTGGCTGCCGCTCTTTTTCCTCTCTTTAATCGAAGGCAGAGCTTGGGCAAATCCTTGGACCATTCAAGGCGTACCTTTTTTATTTGATTTTGAATCACAGGCACGATTCCTTGTAGCACTGCCATTGCTGATTGGCGCAGAACTTTTAGTGCACAAGCATGTTCGCCTGATGGTGGGGCAGTTCATTGATCGTGATATAATCACAGAAAAAATTCTTCCAAGCTTTAAGGAATTGATCGCCACTGCAATGAAAATGCGCAATTCGATCATAGCTGAGCTGATTTTGCTCCTACTTGCTTTTGCTGCAGGACAGTATATTTGGAACACAGTAAGCGTTTTGGAGTCAGTCGCATCAGCCGGATCAATGGGCTCTTGGTACGCTGTTACCGATAGCAGCGGCACACATCCTACCTTGGCAGGCTACTGGTACATTTTCATGAGCAGGCCATTGTTTCAATTTATCGCATATCGCTGGTATTACCGGATCTTCATCTGGACCTGGTTCCTCTGGAGGACCTCACGGCTAGAACTTAATCTTATCCCCACTCATCCCGATCGTGCATGCGGCCTTGGATTTCTAGCCTTGAGCAGTATTTTATTTGCACCGTTAATTATGGCTCATGGCGTGCTGTTTTCGGGAATCATCGCTAACGCAATCCTATTTGCAGGTGCGAAGCTTACAAGTTTTTTTACCCTAATTCTCAGTGTTGTCTTGTTTGTCCAAATGATCATACTAGGTCCCCTTTTTGTCTTCACACCTTCCCTTCTGCGTGCCAAGCGAGCGGGCCTTCGCGACTATGGCATACTTGCTAGCAGGTATGTCGAAGAATTCGATCTCAAATGGATACGTGGAGGAGCAGCTGTTGATGAACGGCTGATTGGAACGAGCGATCTTCAGTCTCTTGCCGATCTTGCAAACAGTTTTCAGGTGGTTCGTGACATCCGATGGGTACCGTTTGATAAAGACACAGTAATTCAAGCAATTCTCTTTGTCCTTATCCCCATGCTGCCGCTTGTGCTGACCATGATTTCTTTGGAAGAAATAATTAAGAAATTTCTTGACGTTATTTTTTAAAATCTTGTAAGAGTCGCCTTGCGCGTACAAAAAAATCGGGAAGACGATAAGCCGGATTCTGTCTTCTACACCTTGCAGTGAATCTCTTATGCAGCGAGGACTGCTTGTTTGAACCAGAGAAGGACGGATTCGTACGCGTGCAGCACGCGAGAATTGGGGTCCACAAGGAAATACCACATGTGGTTCGTGCTGGCTTTTGCATGAATGTCCGGCTCTATCTGTTTAAGGAGGGCAATTCTTTGTTCCAGCGTTTGAATGACTGCGGGTGCTTTTGCTTTTAGATCGTTTAACCCTACTATGGAGTCTTCTATTCTTTTAAGCCGCTCACCAAGGGCTGTAAGTTCCAATTTATCTTTTTCTAATTGCTTTACCGAATAGCCCTTAGAAGCTCGTGAAAAGGCATCCCACTCACATTCAATACCCGCAATAACGCCGATTCCAATAAGAGAGGCCGCAAGTACTATATACGCAAGCAATAGCGCCGCTGTTGTAGCTACACGCTGAGCCCTTGTGCCGACAGTCGGATGGCGACTTGCCTCACTCTCAATCTTCGTAATTCTTCCATTGAGCGAGGCAATCTCCGCTTTATTAGTCACAATGTACTTTTCATAATTTGTTATATAGTCTTGTACTTTGGATCCCGGTTGGGCCGTAAAACAAGTGAACGAAGCGTTTGGATGTTGAAACTTAATTTCGGACAGAACACCCTGAAAACCCAGTGCTCCATTGTACCAGTAGAGATTAGTGTTAAGATTTGCCATTTGATTTCTCCTGAATTATTAATTAACAATTATACTATATTTTTTAATTAATTGCAAGAGTTATCGATATCTATGAAGTAATTGATCAAATAAACGGGGAAAAAACCATGCCTATCCGGTTAGCACCCAAACACTGCTATCGAGACCGAGACCGTGACCGAGACCGAGACCGTTATTTTTTGCCTCCCAATGGGTTAGGCCAAACGCCCGGTCACGGTCTCGGTCTCGGTCTCGATAATTGCATTTTGGCGTCAACCGGATAGGCATGGAAAAAACCGGGAAGACGATAAGCCGGATTCTGTCTTCTACACCTTGCGATGCAGGAGGCAGCCATTCTTCTAGGAATGCTGTCGCCAACATTCTCAAGCGGATTACTTGGCGCCTGCAGGAGTGCAGTTGGTGCGCCTATTGCCTTACTTCGGATAGGGTTTGTCATGCCTTGGGTTGCCCCAAGTGCAGCCCGTACCTGATACGGGCGTTTCAGCCTTTGTACACCCGAAGGTGTACCGGAATATTTTCTGTTACACTTTCCGTAGCCTTACGGCCCCCAGTCTTTCACTGGTATCCTCTCCTCTGAAGTCCAGACTTTCCTCTCCCCATAGCCTTAAAGGCTATAGGCAGCGGCTGCCTGTCTTCCCGATAAGCTAGTTAGACTTTTGCAGAGCTTCTGCTGCGGCGGCGTCTTGTGCCTTTTTCTGCCTCTACTGGGACTGCAATATGGTCTTGCCAGTAGTGTATGCGTGAGCAGTGTTCGCAGAAGACGAGCTTTTCGCCTTTTCGTACCAGGTTTTCGTGCTGGGCGGTGATGAGGATATGACAGCCTGAGCAGCAGCGGCTTTCAATAGGCACCACAACGCGATCGCGCTTGTTTTTGAGAAGCTTTTCATAGACCTTTAAAATTTCAGGATCAGCATGCACTACCATAGCATCGCGCTTTTCTTTAATTTGGGCGCCTTCGTGGTTAATCGCTTCTATTGACGCTACGATTTCGTGCTCGGCTTGCGAGCTTGAACTCTTTGTAGAATCGTAGGTGGTCTTTAAGTTCTTAAGAAGGTCATCTTCAGCAGCTTGTCGGTCATAAAGGTCGCTTAAGCGCTGCTCTTTTGCCGCTTTTTCGCGCTCGCATGCAGCGATTTCATGGGTAAGGGCGTTAAATTCTTCAACTTTTTTAACAGAATTCTGCTGGCTTTCCAGCTTCTGTGCCTTAGTTGTAAGCTCTTGAACATCAACTTCTGAAAGGCGAATCTGCTTTTTAAGGTCTATCAGTTCATTTTCTTTTAAGATTACTTGGGCGTGGAGATCCCCTCGAAGAGAGCGTATACGCTCGAGTTCTCCTTCTCTTTCGCGCTTTAGGCGCATAAGACGGATCATCTGAATATCAAGTTCCTGGACGTCAAGAATGACTTTAAGAGCTTCTCGCAGCATTGTGATTCCTTTAGAAAGTATGAGTTTGCCCAAGAATATACCCTACTCTTTCAAAAACTCTCAAGAGAAAAAGCAACTTTTTCTCATAAAATCCGTAATTTAACTTTGAAAATATTCTAAATTTGCTATAGTGCGGAAAAAACGGAGGATAATTCTATGGCACAACCCATGAATGCAAAAAATAAAGCAAAAGCTCAAAATTCAAGCTCATCACGAGCAGTAGCTGTCAAAAAAGAGCCCAATTCTATAGCTACAAACTGCAGCCCAAGCCCAGAAATGTCCCAAGGGCAGCGTAAAAGCCACAAGTCAGCCAACACGAAAATTGTCGTGAAGTGCAACTGCGGCTTTACAAATAACCTCTACCTGCGCGGTGAAGGCATTAGGGGCTTAAGCTGGGATAAGGGCACACTTATGAAGTGCACAAAAGCTGATGAATGGATCTGGGAAACAGACAGCCCCTTCAACCATGCTAAAATCAAGGTCGTATTGAACGACAAGCAGTATGAAATAGGCGAAAACCACGAAGTAGATTGCGGAAGATCGATCACCTTTTCACCCCGCTTTTAACTCTGAACGCACTACAACTTGCTAGTTTCCTAAAAAAGCCTTCAACCAAAAGGCAGGTGCAACACCTGCCTTTTTTGGTGGGCTTTGATGGTTTTATAGATACCATCTACAGAGTCGTAAATGTAAGAACATCTCCAAATAATTGCACCTTCATGAAGCATATGAAGGAACTTTCAGTCCGCATCCAAAAAGCCCACGGCAAAAGCACAAACCTCGAACTCTATTATGAAGAGTCTCGCCTTGGCGGAAATGGCCCTATTATGGCAAAAGCTCTTGTAACTTTTGGAACAAAGGTATCGCTTATTGGAGCTTTGGGCCTGCCAAAAATAGACCCCCTCTTTTTGCCCCTTGCAAAGCAGTGCAAAGCCTGCATCAGTATATCCCCCCCTGGCCACACGGACGCTCTTGAATTTGCTGACGGCAAGCTCCTTTTGGGAAAGCATAAGAGCATACTCTCTATCGACGAAAAGACCATTTTAAAAGAGCCGCGCTTTACCAAAATGGTTGAAGAGGCATCGCTTCTTGCCGCAACAAACTGGACCATGCTCTATGGCATGACCGCCCTCTGGAAGCAACTTGGCGCCAAAATCCTACCATCGCTTGCAAAAAAGCCTGCATGGATGTTTGTAGACATTGCAGACCCTGCCAAACGGCAAGACTCCGACATAAAAGAGGCCTTAAAAGTGCTATCAAGGCTCCAAAAGCAGCTAAAAGTAGTTTTAGGCCTAAACGTTGCCGAAGCTGAACGAATAGGCAGCGTACTGCATTGCAGGCCTTCTGCCCAAGTGATTTGCAAAAAACTCAAAATCGAGCAGGTGGTGATCCACGCCATCAATGATGCCGAAAGTGCAACCTGCGACCAAAGAGCAAAAGTAACAGGGCCAAAAGTTTCATCAATAAAAATTACAACAGGCGGCGGGGATAACTTCAACGCCGGCTACACCCTGGGCCTCCTGCTGGGCCTTTCCCTGCAAGAGTGCCTCCTCCTTGCCACCCACACATCAGGCTACTACGTAGAATACGCCCGCTCCCCCACCCTCACCCAGCTAGCCAACTACCTTGTCACCAAAACAAGATAATCGAATTTGGTCGCAAACTAATTGTTTCTTACGGTAGGATTATACCCAACTGCTATGAGGCAACCCAATGAATAACCACACCTATTTTCTTGATAGCTATTTAGCACAACATACTAAAGAAAGCCGCTCTAAGGCAGCTGTCGCTTATCTTGCAGCGCTTGACTATCTGTCCGATACCCACCCGCAGATAGCTGAAAAAATTGTGCAGGAATTGAAAGATCAGCGCACATACCTAAAGATGATTGCATCTGAAAATTTTTCTTCGCTTGCCGTGCAGCTTGCGATGGGCAACTTACTTACCGACAAGTATGCTGAAGGCTATCCGTTCCATCGCTTTTATGCCGGATGCGACAACGTTGATGCTATTGAACATGCAGCAGAAGAGTCCTTAAAGGCACTTTTTGGCGCAGATGCCGCCTATGTGCAGCCTCACTCCGGAGCTGATGCAAACCTTGTTGCCTTCTGGGCAATCCTCATAAAAAATGTACAGTCAAAAGAAATCGAAAAGCTCGGTAAAAAATCTATTGAAGAGCTGACGCCCGATGAGTATGAAAAGGTGAGGCAGCTTCTTGTAAACCAGAAGCTTTTGGGCATGTCGCTAAACTCCGGCGGCCACCTCACACATGGCTATAGGCACAATATCTCCTCAAAAATTATGAATGCCTCATTCTACGAAGTGGACCCAAAAACAGAACGCATCGACTATGCTGAAGTACAAAGGCGCGCTTTTGAAGAAAAACCTCTTATACTCTTGGCAGGCTACTCGTCCCATCCTCGCAAGATTAACTTTGCGAAGATGAAAGAGATTGCAACAAGCGTAGGAGCCACCCTTATGGTTGACATGGCCCACTTTGCAGGCCTTGTTGCCGGAAAGGTCTTTACAGGCGAATATGATCCCATCCCATATGCCGACATTGTCACCTCCACTACCCATAAAACACTTCGAGGACCACGCGGCGGCATAATTCTCTGCAAGCAAGAATTTAAAGAATACATTAATAAAGGCTGCCCGCTTGTGCTTGGCGGCCCGCTGCCGCACGTGATGGCAGCAAAGGCGTGCGCCTTTGAAGAGGCAAGGCAAGATAGCTTTGTGAAGTACGCCCACAACATAGTAGAAAATGCCGAAACGTTAGCGTCCGCCCTGAATGATGAGGGCTTTCGCCTCGTTACGGGCGGCACAGAAAACCATATGGTCATTCTCGACATATCATCGCTGAAGATCACAGGACGTCAAGCTGAAACCGCCCTTCGCCACGCCTTTATCACCTGCAACAGAAATGCAATCCCCTATGATCCAAATGGCGCCTGGTATACCTCAGGCATACGCGTGGGAACGCCCGCTCTTACAACCCTTGGAATGGGCCCAAAAGAGATGAAACAGATTGCCAAAATCATTGCAAAAGCTCTTAAAGCAACAAAAGCAGGAATTGCGGTAAGCGGCGCTACCAGCAAAGCGCAAATCGACATCGATCCTATATTATTTGAAAAACTGCAGGCGGAAGTGACTGAACTGCTGCAATCTTTCCCGCTCTACCCCGAAATTCAGATTCCGCATCTTGCAGATAATTTCGCAAAACGATAAGACTTTGTAAAAGCTAAAAAAAAGGACAATACAATGGCCGATGAAGAACAAGCACCAGAACACACACAAAAAGCAACGATGACGCAAGATCGCATTGACTTAGCTCTTTTACAATCGCGGCGCATCATGATTGGTCGCGCATTTGACAACGAACTAGCTGAAGAGGTGATCAAGCAGCTTTGGTACCTAGAGCTGCAAGCTCCAGGCAAACCCATTCTTCTTGTCATCAACAGCCCAGGCGGCTCTGTAGACTCAGGATTTGCAATTTGGGACCAGATAACACTTATCTCATCGCCAGTAACCACGCTCATCACCGGCCTTGCAGCATCTATGGGATCGGTAGTAGCGCTTGCTGCTGCTCCAAAAAGACGCTTTGCTACCCCTATGGCACGCTTTATGATTCACCAACCCTCGATTATGGGCGTAATTCAAGGGCAAGCGACCGACCTTGAAATTCATGCTCGCGAAATCTTGAAGACTAAAGAGCAGCTTATAGGCATCTATATGAAAGCTACCGGAAAGAACCGCGAAATTATTGAAAAAGCAATAGACCGCGACACCTGGATGAGTGCACAAGAGGCGCTTGAATTTGGCCATATCGACAAAATTATTACTTCATTTAAAGAACTTGAATAATGACAACAACAATACCCGTAAGCCACTATTCAGGCTGTGGCAACGACTTTTTGCTTATCGACAACCGGCAGAGCCTGTATCCTGAACTTACAAAAGAATGCATCAAGGGTCTCTGCGAGCCAAAAACGGGTGCAGGAGTTGACGGCCTCATCATCGTTACGCACTCTACGAGTGCTGACGTTGCGATGAGGTTTTATAACTCAGATGGCGGTGAAGCTGAAATGTGCGGAAACGGCGTGCGCTGCCTTATGCAGTTTTTGCGCCAAAAGCGCAACTACCCAAGAACGCGCTGCCTGCTTGAGACAAAGCTTCGAGACCTTCTAATATCGTGCGATGCACAGGATGTTTCAGTACACATGGGCATCATCCACGACTATGGCTTCAATATTCCGATAGAATATGAAGATACCACCTACTTTACCCACCACGTAAATACGGGCGTTCCTCATCTGGTCATCTTTGTAAAAAATCTTGAAAAAGTCGATGTCAATAGGCTGGGAAGGTTTTTTCGCTATCACGAGCGCTTTGGCGCGCAAGGAACCAATGTAAACTTTGTAGAGCCTGAGCTCACCCACCCGCACTTTACCGCCCACATACGCACCTATGAGCGCGGTGTAGAGAGGGAAACGCTTGCCTGCGGAACCGGCGTGACGGCTGCGGCTCGCTGCCTGCAAAAACTGCATAACTTCCACTCCCCTATTTCGATCCGAGTCCACTCAGGAGAATGGCTGCAGGTGCTCTTTGAAGAGCATGATGGAAAGCTTGACAACGTGATCCTCAAGGGATCTGCCACATGGATTCGCGATGGAAACATTAACTACGACCGCGCAAGCCAACAGTTTAGCCTGCACTTTGATAGTCAGTAATTTTGACCGTTTTTTACAGCACCTTCAAGTGGTAAAAAACGCCTCAGAACACACTGTACGCAACTACAGCAACGACTTAAAGGCGCTTTTAGCTTTTTTAGAAGATAGAGATATCCTCGATAAAAGCACGCTTCGCGAATTTTTAGCAGACCTTACAGAAAAAAGGCTTGCCAAGCGCTCGATTGCCCGCCGGCTCTCATGCATTCGCAGCTTTTTTTCTTTCTTCAGAAAGAAAAGCTTATTGAATTAAACCCCATGGATGAGATCGACAGCCCAAAGCTTGAGCGCAAAATCCCCCTTTCACTTACCTATGAGCAGGTGCAAAACCTCTTCAGCCAGCCAGATAGCGACCAATTTATGGGACTGCGCGATAGAGCCATACTCGAGCTTTTTTACAGCTCAGGCCTTCGCGTAAGTGAGCTTGTAGCGCTTGATCGCCATCACTTTGACTTTGACAAGCTGGAGATGCGCCTGCATGGCAAGGGCCGAAAGGTGCGCGTTGTGCCCATCACAAAAAACGCCGCCGACTGGGTAAAGCGCTACTTAAGCCATCCTGAGCACAAAAGCAAAACCGACGCCATCTTCTTAAATCGATTCTTCGGGCGCCTTACAACCCGCTCTGTGGACAGACTTTTTGAAAAATACCTAAAGGCAAGCGGCCTTGCCGCCCACATCACCCCGCACATCATCCGCCACACCATAGCCACCCACTGGCTGGAAAATGGCATGGATCTGAAGACAATACAGCTGATCTTAGGACACAACTCGCTTGCTACTACTACAATCTATACTCAGGTTTCAACGGCATTAAAGAAAAAAGTTTATAATGAGAGTCATCCTCATGCGGAAAGGACCAAAGGGACATAAGGGACATAAAGGACCAAAAGGACATTGGCTATGGTCCTTTATGTCCCTTATGTCCTTTTGGTCCTTTCTAATCGTAATTTATTCCGAAATCTGCTACAGTTTATCCAACTTTTAGAGAATTTATGATTACACTTGATCACATTACCATGACAATCCCCGGGCGCACGCTCTTTGAAGAGGTGTGCTGTGGCTTTTCTCCGGGCAACCGCTACGGCCTCACAGGGCCAAATGGCGCCGGCAAAACTACCCTTTTTAGGATTATTACAGGCTCTGTTGAGCCCACAACAGGGAGTGTGACCCGGCCAAAGCGGCTTGGAATACTGCGCCAAAATATCCATGCCTTTGAAGAGTTTTCAACGATCGACGTCGTCATCCAGGGCAACCAAAGGCTCTGGGCGGCCCTTGAAGAGCGAAATAGGCTCTATGAGGTTGAGATGACAGATGAGGTGGGTTTAAAGCTTGGCGAACTTGAGATGATAGTTGCTGAAGAAGATGGCTACTCAGCAGAATCTAACGCTGAATCGCTTTTATTGGGTATCGGCGTTCCCAGCATGTACCACAGCAAAAAGATGAAAGAGATCCCGCAAGATATGCAGTTTCGGGCACTTCTTTGCCAGGCGCTATTTGGCGAGCCGGAAGCTCTTCTTCTTGATGAACCTACCAACCACCTTGACATGAGCTCCATCGGCTGGCTAGAGCAATTCTTGAGCCAGTATCGCGGCACCCTCGTAGTGGTAAGCCATGACCGCCACTTCTTAAACGCTGTCACCACCCAGATTGCAGATATCGACTACGAAACGGTGATTCTCTATCCCGGCAACTACGACGACATGGTGGAAGCAAAGACTGCCGTTCGCGATAGAGCCTCCCAAGATGCAAAAACGAAAGAAAAAAAGATCTCGCAGCTTCAGGAATTTGTCTCGCGCTTTCGCTCAGGTACGCGCGCAAGCCAGGTGCAGTCTCGCCTTCGCGAAATAGAAAAGCTGCAGCCGCAAGAGCTAAAAAAATCCAATATCCAGCGCCCCTACATACGCTTTATTCCCACCGAAAAGCAGTCAGGAAAGATTGTTATTACGGCAAAAGAGATTGCAAAAGCTTATGGAAGCAACCAAGTTATAAAAAATTTCTCCCTCGAAATACATCGCGAAGATAAAATTGGCGTGATCGGCAATAACGGCCTTGGCAAGACTACCCTGCTGAAAATGCTTGCCGGAGTGCTTGCGCCCGATTCAGGCTCGATAGAGCTAGGCCACAACGCCCTTATAAGCTACTTTCCGCAAAACCACCAAGAGGCTATTAACAAAAACGACCAGACAACCCTCTTTGACTGGCTAAAAAATAGAAAGAGCAATGTGTATGACACAGAGGCAAGAAGCGTCTTAGGTAAAATGCTCTTTGGCGGCGAGGATGCTTTTAAAAAGATTTCTAATCTATCTGGCGGTGAGACTGCCCGCCTTATCATTGGCGGCATGACCCTTGCCGACCACAACGTCATCATTTTGGATGAACCCAACAACCACCTTGACCTGGAAGCGGTTTCAGCTCTTGGCTGGGCCCTTGACGAATATAAGGGTACGGCGATCGTAGCTAGCCACGACCGCGACCTTTTGGCCCGCTTTGCCAAAAAGCTGATCATCTTCACCGATGCCGGCATTGAAGTATTCGACGGCCCGCTTGAAGAGTACCTCACGCTTCAAGTTAGTAAGGCTTAACGCTTGAACTTTTTTCTTTAGCTTGATAGGGTGCGATTAACGTACATCTATGAGGTAAAGGCATGTTCCGGACAAGAGTGAAAGCTTTTTCTATATTTATGGGTTCGCTTGTTGCAGTGGCGACCCTCTGTCAAGCTGAGGTTAATCCTGAATATATCATCCTAAAAGATGAGGCCAAATTTGCAAAAGTTGGAAGCGAAGTTGCCATCTTTGGCTATCCCCTTATGCTTATGGACATAAAAAAGCAGTACGACACCTACACAATAACTTCAGAATCCTTTAGAGCCCCCATAAACTTCTTTGCAAACGAAAGAACCCAAGGCACTCCGCAGGATGGCCAAAGCTTTGTAAATATCGACGCCCTCCGCTCATCAGCGTGGCTCGACCTGTCAAACGGCCCAATCATATTTCAGATTCCGGAGATTTATAAGCGCTTTTTCCTCTTTGAGCTGTATGATGCCTGGACAAACGTTTTGGCAACTATCGACCAAAAGGACACAAACGGAAAAGCTAAAGAGTATCTTCTTTGCGGCCCGGGCTATAAGGGACAAGGATCACCCGGCACGACTCTCATCCGCTCCGGCACAAATCTAGTCTACATCAGCGGTCTCACACAGTGTTATGGCCCAGGCGATTACAAAACCCTCCACGCTATTCAAGAGGGCTACAACCTGAAACCAATGACCGGCAATTTCCCGGCAAGCTCCCTAAGCAGCTTGATAGCATCAAAAGAGCCGCCCCAAAGTCAGCTGGCGGATATGGAGTATACGGACTTTTGGGGCCGCCTCAATGCCCTCTTAGGACCAAACCCGCCCTCTGCCCAAGATGTTGCCATGCAAAAGGTGATCCACTCTCTTGGCATGGATCCGGAAAAGATGTTTAACCCTGAAAATAGTAAAGACACAGAGGAACTTGGCCTTGAAAAAGCGCTAAAATTGGCCCATGTCACGATCGACGATATGGCCCACAGCATCATCTCAAGCTCCAACGGATGGAAGACGATACTGCGAAAAGAGAGCGATCTTGGAACAGACTACCTTCGCCGCGCGCTTCTTGCCAAGGCAAAAACTCCGCTCTATTTATCGCAAAACTTGCTCACGTTGCATTCTGATCGCGATAATAGGGGCATATAGATTTAACGGCTCTATAAGCCGCTATAAGCTCACTTTTTCAAAAGATCGAACTTCCGCCGGCCGAGGCCTTCTGGTCCTTAACGCTCTATAACGATCGCGATAGCCTTGCCTTTAACCCATACAACATCTACGCCATGCAGTCCTTTGCCGATTGGTTCAAGCTCAATAAAGACGGCTCATGCGACATCTACATCCAGCATGACAAGCCCGAAGAGCCTAATGTCAACTGGCTCTTTTGCCCCGAAGGCAACTTCAGCCTCATGCTACGCCTCTACAAGCCCAAGCCCCAAGCGCTTGACCGCGAATGGATTCCTCCGACAGCACGGTGTACCGACCTGTTCTAAGTACCCTTACTTTCAGATTGCACTTTAGGTAAGAGTTCGCTAGAATTCTTTCTCGAATAGTTTGAGGAAGCTGTGACAAACCAAGGTGCATTTGAACTTGATTGTATAGACTGTAAAAAAAGCGTTGTCTTTTCTATCATGGAGTTAGACAAAACGCCTCATATTGTCACATGCGTACACTGCGGCAAAAAATATGCCTTGGGTGAAGAGACGCTCAAGCGACAGCTTAAAAAATTTGCAGCACTTTGCCAGCAGATTCAGGACTCTCAAGAGATTTTAGGCGATGCAAATGTTGCTGTAGATGTTGATGGGAAGACTGTCCAGGTGCCCTTTAAACTGCTTCTTACTCGTCTAAAATCAGTCCTTAACTTACAAATTGGAGAAAGGCGCCTCTCTATTGCCTTTCGCGTTGAACCAACATCACTACAAAAAGCTAAAAAATCATGAGCCAGTTAGACCTACTTAAAAGCTACACCACCGTCGTTGCAGATACAGGCGATATAGAAGCAATACGAGAGTATCTTCCCACAGATGCCACCACAAACCCCTCACTTATCTTTTTAGCCGCGCAAAAGCCGGAATATAGCTACCTTATCCAAAAAGCAATTCGCGATATGCCCAAAAATTTGCCCTCCGTTGAGGCAAAAAAAAGCCTGCTTCTCGACTACATATTTGTAAATTTTGGTCTTGAAATTTTAAAGCTTGTTCCCGGCCGCGTTTCAACCGAAGTTGATGCACGACTCTCATTTGATACTGAGGGCTCTATTGCCAAAGCGCGCTCGCTTATCAGCCTTTATGAATCGCACGGCATTCCAAGAAACCGCATTCTCATAAAGCTTGCATCTACCTGGGAAGGCGTTCGTGCAGCAGAAGTGCTTGAAATGGAAGGGATCCACTGCAACATGACCCTGCTCTTTTCGCTGGCTCAAGCTATCGGTTGTGCTGAGGCAAAAGCAACCCTTATTTCTCCCTTCGTTGGCCGCATATTAGACTGGTACAAAAAGAACACAGGAACTGCCGCCTATGCCCCAGCTGAAGATCCTGGCGTTATCTCTGTAAAAGCTATCTATAACTACTTAAAGAAATTTGATTACAAAACTGTAGTTATGGGTGCAAGCTTTAGAAATGCAGGCGAAATCCGCGAACTTGCCGGCTGCGACCTTCTCACCATCTCGCCCCAGTTTTTAAAAGAGCTTTCCGAATCGACCGAACCGCTTCAGCGCAAGCTCTCAATAGAGGCTGCAAAGCTTGATCCTGCCACTCGCATCCACCTTAATGAAAGCCATTTTCGCTTTATGTTCAATGAAAACCCCATGGCAGTAGACAAGCTTGCCGAAGGCATCCGCGTCTTTGCGGCAGATGCTATTAAGCTGCAGGACTATGTTCTCGCCAAATTCCCAGACGCAATTTAATTGTCGGAAACAGGCTCTTTTACCCCTATGATTCTATCAAGACCCATGGCAAAGCCGCCGTTGCCTAAGACGTTGGCGCAGGTGATGACTGGGTCAAAGAGGATATAGAGCGCTGTGATCATAGAGGCCATTTCGGCGGTAAAGCCGAGCTGGCTTTCAAGTATTGGCAGCATCACAAGAATGCCGCCGCCGGGAATGGCAGCAACTGAAAACTTTGCCAGCACAAAGTAGAGGGCAAAGATAAGATAGCTATAAAAAAGAGGCTCGGCAAAACCGTAATTTTTCATCACAGCAAAGGCAAAGATTGGGATGGCAAAGCAGTCGCCAATCAGATGGATATTTACCGTTGTGGGGATAGCAAGGCGTGCAAAGGTGGGGTTTTTTGAGTTTTTTTCAGCTCCCTGGATAGTTAAAGGCATGGCAGCGGCACTTGACATGCTGCTAAAGCCGGCAACTGCTGCAGGAAACATGTTTTTTATGCTCGCTATAAAGGCTTTTGGTTTAAAGCGATTTGAGACAAGGTAGATGCAGGCGATATAGGTAAACACAGAGAGGGCAACAAGCGTAAAGATGAGGGCATAGTCTTTAGCAATAGTGTGAATTACCTTATCGTGGTTAAGCTTTATCACAAACCCGATAATAAAAACCGGCACGATGTAGGTAAGCACCTTAAAGGCAACAGAGACAACCTTGTCAAAGAGAGCTGAAAGCGAATCTGCCCACCCAGGCATCTTCCAGGACATAAGAACCCCCAAAATAAGCCCCGAAAACATGGCAACATCATTTGAAGCCACGCTTGGAACCGATGCTGCCCAGGCAGGAACAAGCCCCATAGCATCTTTCGGGAGGGCAAGCGATAGGTCTAAATGGTAGATGCCGGAGCCGATCTGGTAGCTAATCATTGTTGAAAGAAAATTTGAACAGCAAACCCCGCCCAGAATAAGCAAAATTACCTTTGTAGCATCACTTGAAAGCTTTGCCACGGTTTTAAACAGCAGCATAAAGATAATAAAGGGCAAAGAAAAGATGATAAGCGACTTCACAAAGAGGCTAAGAGCAAATAGATGCGACTTCACCTCATAGGGAATATAGCCATCTAAAACAAAAGCAGCTGCAATGATAGAAAGTAAAAATATAGGCATTTTTTGAAGTTCAAATTTAATTTTAATTAACTATACTTGAATACCTAAAAAAAGTCAACAAAAGGGACAAAAAGGAACTCAGTTCACGCGAGATTTAAGGGAACGGTATAATTTTTTTAATGCTACTGATCTGGGTAAACAACTCTGGAAGAAGAGTAAAAGCTTGTATCGCCAGTCGATTACCTGCAGTGGCTTTTTACTCTCAATCTGCTGCAGCATTGCTTTTGCGACATCTTTGGGGTCAAGGATCATGCCGCCGGGCGCTTTTGTGCTCACTTTGCCCTTTGAGGCTCTCGTGGCAAAGGCTGTTGCTACCCTGCCGGGACACGCACAAAGAACGCGGATGCCTTTGGACTGAAGCTCAACATCCAACGCCTCTGAAAAACTTGTAACAAAGGCTTTTGTGGCTCCATAGACCGCAGCCCCCGGAGATGGGATAAGCCCTAAGGCCGATGAGACGTTGAGGATTGTTCCCTCCATACCCTTTTCACACCAAAGCTTCGCTACATACTGCGAGATGGCGACAAGTGCAGCACAGTTTGCTGCCACCATCTCCTGGACCTCTTTTGGATTTTGGCTTACAAGGTCGCCATAGAGGCCAAAGGCTGCACAGTTTATTATCGTATCCGGAATATGAAGGTCTATAATATGCAGCAATGTGCTTGTGCCATGCAGGGTTGCAAGGTCGCCCACACACTCCAATACTGTACATTTGCCGTTGATAACAGCCGCCACCTCCTGCAACGCAGTAAAGTTTCTGCCGTGCAAAATAAGGTCGACCCCCCTTTCTGCTAAAAGAATGGCAAGCTCTCTTCCGATGCCGGAACTTGCCCCTGTGATAAGAGCCTTTTTCACACTACCCCCACGCCTGGATTTTGTCTTTTACGCGAACGCGGCTTGGGTACTTTACGCGGAAGTGGCCGATAGCAAGTAAACTTTTTACCATAGCTTTTTTTACGCGACCAAGCTCTTCGAAGGTAAGAAGCGATTCATCAAACTGCCCATCTTCCATCTTTTCCTTCACAATCTGGTCCACAAGGCGCGTCAATGTCTCTTCATTTACTTCGTCAAGCGATCTGGAAGCGGCTTCAAGCGAGTCTGCAATCATAATAATCACCGACTCTTTCGTGCGAGGCTTTGGACTTGAGTAGCGAAACTCTTTTTCGTTGGCAAGCTCTCTATTGCCGCCTACGTTTTCAAGCTGCTTGTGGTAGAAAAAGTAGACAAGGCCATTGCCGTGGTGCTCTTTAATAATGTCGATAAACTGTTCGGGAAGGCCGGCCTTTCGTGCAAGAGATACCCCCTCGCTTACGTGTGAGATGATCACCTGGGCAGATTCAACAGGGGTAAGAAGCTGGTGGATATTTACGCCCGGCTGCTGGTTTTCGGTAAAGTATTGGGCAATAGACATCTTTCCAATATCGTGATAGAGCGTTGCTACGCGGCAGAAAAGGCCATTTGAGCCGATGGCATTGGCTGCAGCTTCTGCGATGTTACCCATAATAAGCGAGTGCTGGTATGTGCCCGGAGCCTCGATCGTAAGGCGTCGAAGGAGCTCATGGTTTGGATCCATATACTCCATAAGCGTAATGTCGGTAAGTATGCGAAAGCACGCTTCAAATACAGGTAAAAGCCCCACAACAAGCACTGCAGTAAAGAGCATAAAGAGCCCTGAGCTTCCAATATCTGCCACTATCGATATGCCCCAGCGGCTTCTATCATAGAGATAAAAGGCTACGATGATAGCACAAGCTGCAAGCCACGCCTTGCCGCATACCATAAAGATCTCGGTGCGGCGCCGAAGCGAGCGGGTATAGAGGATTGCAAAGAAAGCCACGATAAGGTTGGCAAGGATAAAGCCCTCGCGATCAATAGCTAGCACCATGTCAAAAACGCCCGTTTCAAGCGCTGCAATAAAAATTGCCACCCCAGCATTTACAAGAGAGCAAAGAAGTATTGCTGTAAAGGGTGTAAGAAGCGGATAGCGCACAATTTCATAGAGGTCCGGCGTTGTCTTTAGCAGCAAAAATTCGGTGACTTTTGCCAGCGCAAGACCTATTAATACGATAGCCGACAGCAAAAATATGCGCCTATTTGAAGCTAATATGTCAGCATAATGGTAGCGTAAAAAAACAGTCGTCACATACATCAGGATAACGGTAAGCATCAAGCTTCCTGCTATGGTGCGCGGGTGAACAAGGTTTCTTCTCTCACCTAAGGCCTGCTTCATAGCCTGCAGCATGGCAATGTGGCGCGCTGTTACCTTTTCGCCCTGGTCGATAATACGGCTGCCTGCCGGCACGTAGGTATATTTTGGCTGGATATTTTGCTGCAGCACCTTGCGGAGCTTGCGCTCTGCCTGCGGATCTTCCTTTAAAGTCCAAATTTTGTTCTTTAAAAAATCGACCACAAAGTCAATTGTAGCGGGATTGAAAAGCTGATGGCCAAAGGCCTGCTGGCGAATAAAGTCCCACACCTTTTCCGGAAAAAAGACCCCTTGGGCAGGATCAAAAGGGGCAAGTTCGTGGTAGTTTGCTGTTGGGATGCCAAGCTCTTTCATCTTTTCTATGGTTCTGGCATCGCTAAAGCGTAGTTCTAAAAGGGTCTGCTCAAGGCGCTCTATTGCGCGATACATCTCGTCGAAGGTGCTCTGCAGCACGCGCTTGCGCCACTCCTGGTCATATATAAGAATATTTTCAAAGTCCAGGCGCCTTTTGCGTACGTCGTCAGGATCTATAGCATAGATTTTGCCGATATCGAGCAGCGCCTCTTGCTTTAAGATTGTGGTGGCCTCTTCGTCGGGGAAGGTAAAGTCAGCTTCTGCCACAATATAGCGTGGGGCAAGACGGCCAAACTCAAGCGTCTGTATCTGCACCTCGCGAAAATGCAAAAAGGAAAAGAGCCCAAGGCCAAAAAGCAGCACTATCGTCCAGCGGACGGTGCGGCTTTTGTCAAAAAACCCCTGCTCTCTTGAAAATTTTAATTCGCTACTTTCGGTCGTTAAAGCCATGTAATCATTTATACCTTGTCGCACAATTTTAATCCATATAGTATAATGGGTAGAATTATGTCACACTATCAAGTTGTCGCAAGAAAATACAGGCCCCAGCGTTTTAAGGACGTGTTAGGACAAGAGCCGATCGTAAAAACCCTCAAGAACGCTCTGCAAAGCGGTAAAAGCGCGCACGCCTACCTCTTTTGCGGCTCAAGGGGAACGGGAAAAACCACCCTTGCACGTATTCTAGCAAAGGCGCTCAACTGCCAGAACCTCGGCGACGACTTTGAGCCATGCAACTGCTGCACATCGTGCCGGGAGATCACCCAGGGCTCATCGCTTGACGTTTTAGAAATCGACGGAGCATCCCATCGCGGCATCGATGACATTAAGCAAATTTCAGAATCTGTCGGCTACTGCCCCGCCAACGGCAAATACAAAGTATACCTCATCGACGAAGTGCACATGCTCACAAAAGAGGCCTTTAACGCCCTCTTAAAGACGCTTGAAGAGCCTCCGGCAAATGTAAAGTTTTTCTTTGCAACGACTGAAGCGCACAAAATCCCTGCCACCATCTTAAGCCGCTGCCAGCGCTTTAACCTGGCGCGCATTCCGCAAAGCGCGATGATCGACAAGCTAAAAGCTATCGCCTCTGACATGAAGGTGGAAGTTGACGACAAAGCGCTGATGCGCCTTGCAGGCTTTGCTGAAGGCGGCCTTCGCGACGCAGAGTCCCTCTTTGACCAGATGATCGCCTACTCGCAAGGCAAAGTTACGGAAGATGTTGTTCAAGAAGTGCTTGGCATTATGCCTCGCGAGCAGTTTTTTGCCCTCGATCAAGCAGCAAAAACCGGCGACATAAAAGCAGCCTACAGCCTCTCCCACGAGCTTTTTGCGCAAGGAAAGGAGCTATCGCACTTTTTAGAAGACCTTAACGCCCACTACAAGGCACTCCTTGTAACAAAAATCGGCTCCTCCGAACTTCTTACAAACTTCGATCCTAACTACCTCCAAGGCATAGAAGAGTCGGCAACCATCTTCAGCCAAGAGCAGCTTCTCCAAATCCTCGACTTCATCCAAGAGGCAGCATCGGCCCTAAAAATTGCCCCCTCGCCGCACATGGCCCTAGAGGCGCTTCTTATCCGCATAGTGCGCGTCCGCCAAAAAATATCGATAGAAGCCATCGCAAGACGCCTTGTGCAGCTCGAAGAAAAAATCACGTCGCTAAAAGGCAGCCCCGCGCCTGAACCTGCAAAACCTGAGCCTGCCAAATCAGAACCCGTAAAAAAGGCTCCCGAGCCCAAGCCCGCTCCGGTACCGGTGCCAGAAGCTTCCAGCCCTCCGGCACTATCTAGCGACGTACAAAAAAATGCCCGCTACGACACGCTCATGCAGTTTGCAGCGGTAGAACTTGAAGGAACAGTCCAACGCAAAAGGAGAAAATAAGATGGGATCCGGATTTTTAAAGAAGAAAAAGCAAGCCAAAATGTTCCAGCAGCAGATCAGCCAGATGCAAGAACAGCTCTCAACTCGCCTAGAATCGCTTGAAGTGACAGGCTCTGCCGGCAACGGCCTCGTCCAAGTCACCCTCACAGGCACCCACGAGATGAAAAAGATCCAAATTAAGCCCGACTGCGTCGACCCAACCGACATTGAAGGCCTGGAACTGCTCATCAAAGCCGCCTACAACGATGCTGCCACCCAGCTAAAAGCGCAAACTGAATCCCCCGACATGTCCACAGGCCTTCCAGACCTCTCCATGTTAGGATTCTAGCGAAAGGCTAAGGATGGCTAAAAAAAAAAGAGTCAGCAAATTCCTTTCTAGCCGAAAATTAGCCCATCCGCGTATACTTTTGCCACTTATCCAGACACCCCGCTCGGGTGGTGAAATGGTAGACACTGGGGACTTAAAATCCCCTGGGAGAAATCCCGTGCCGGTTCGAGTCCGGCCTCGAGCAAGCCAAACCGCCAAGAAGGCAGGTCCGTCAAACGACTTAGGTTATCTTCGTTAAAGGGGCTATGCCATTAATGGCCTAGCTCTTTTATTTTTCCAACTTCATCCTTTCCCTTATAACTTGACATTTTTTTAGCAATCAAGCAACCTGATTGCTAAAAAAATACGAGGGCTAGCCGATGCCCACCCTAGAAGACACTAAAAAATACTATGATATTAACCCACCCCAACTAGATTTTGGCGGAGCAGAGGGATCATTCGTATCATCCAATCCTCTAGACAAATTAGATAACAAAGAAAAAGAAAGACATCAACTGAATGCAAGCAATATCATACTCACTATTCACCAAAATGCACATAATCCAACACCTAGATCAAAGAAAATCTTTTTTGCAGTAAGATTTGATAAATTTGGCAGCGAGATTCCAGCTCTCCTACCATTACCGCCTCAAATGGAAGGCCATGAACTACATATTACCCTCTACCTAGACAATCATGAGTTTATAACCATGATAGCTATCGGAAAAGGCAATAATCCTTAATGCGAAGAGGGAGGGTATTCAGTACTTTCTTATAAAAAGGGCTGTAAAAAGGGCCGTGTCCTGCGATGTGCGATTTGAGACGAATCGCACATCGCACCCTCGGCCCCTTTCATTCAACAGGAATAACTTGTACTAAATTTAAAATCGCATGAATGAGACAAAATCTATTGAAAAACTACACCAATTAGCAGCACAACGAAAGGGTAAATGTCACTCACAAGCCTATTCTCGTTCCAAGGACAAATATGAATGGGAGTGCGAACATGGCCACCGCTGGAAAGCTAATGCCCAAAATGTATTCAGGGGGTCATGGTGCCCTAAATGCCCTAAAAAAAACCTACCTTACCATCCATGATCTTCACAAACTGGCTGCTCTCAACAAGGGAAAATGCCTTTCTCAATCATGCTTGGGCAGTCATGCAAAACACGAATGGGTGTGTAAGAGTAGTCATTCTTTCTGGGCCATACCCTCTAGCGTTCAACGTGGTCATTGGTGTCGAGAATGTGGATGGGGTGAAAGACCCGATATTTCCAAAGCCAATGCAATAGCTCAATCTCGAGGTGGAAAATGCCTTTCGTCTTCATATAAAAATGCACATAGCCCTCTCCAATGGCAATGTGAGTCCCTGCATGTTTGGGATGCTGTATTTAACAATGTTAAAAATGGAAGCTGGTGCCCTTCTTGCGCAAGAAAACAACAAAGTGAACGTCAATGCGGAAAACTTGAAGATTTACAAGACATAGCATCTCAACGAAAAGGCAAATGTCACTCAAAAGCATACACCCATCTCAAAGACAAATATGATTGGGAATGTGAACATGGACATCGCTGGAAGGCAAATGGACAAAATGTGTTAACTGGATCGTGGTGTCCTAAATGCGCTGGAAAAAAAACATTAACCCTTGATGATCTCTACGAATTGGCTGCTGCCCATGGAGGAAAATGCCTTTCTCAACAATGCAAAGGAAATAAAATAAAACATGAATGGCAATGCAAGGACGGCCATACATGGTGGGCTAAACCAAATGGCATACAACAAGGCAGCTGGTGTCCTGAATGCGGATGGGGCGGCAAGCCGGATATTAACGAAGCTCACACGATTGCCAAAGAACGTGGAGGACAATGTCTCTCGATTGCTTATACAAATGCCAAAACTCCTCTCCACTGGCAATGCTCCTTCGGCCATGAATGGAAAACGGGCTTGAATAATATCAAAAATGGTAGCTGGTGCCCAAAATGTGCAAAAATACTTCAAGGTGATAGGCAACGCGGAACACTTCAGGAAATGCAACAAATTGCCCATAGCCGCGGTGGAAAATGTCTAGCGACCGAATACATTGACTCATTCACAAAAATCCCCTTTCAATGTGAGTACGGACATGTTTTTTACTTGAAACCTAATAGAATCAAACAAGGTGGTTGGTGCGCCGAATGCCACGTCTTCATTGGGGAATCCATCTGTCGATACTATCTAGAGCGCATTTTTGGCACACCCTTTCCAAAATCTCGTCCTGATTGGTTGCGAGCAAATGGTAAGGGCTATGAACTTGATGGCTTTTCTGAAAGTCTTAAGATAGCTTTCGAGCACCATGGAACCTATCACTATGAGATCGACCGTCTCCACGCCAAAACAGAGGATCATGTAAAGAAACGACAGGAAAAGGACCGTGTTAAAGAGATACTCTGCGCACAAAATAACATAAAATTGATAGTTATCCCAGAGATTTTCAACATCACCCCCTTATCCAAGCTTGGCCCGCTTGTCAGAGATCAATGCGAAGACAAAGGCGTCTCTATCCCCAATTATGAACCATCGGAAGGAATGGACTTCAACCAGGCTTATAAATATCCATATGGGAATGAAATGTTAGCAAAATTACATAAAATCGCGCAGAACAAGGGCGGAGAATGCCTGGCAACTACTTGGCTCGGCTCTGAAACAAAATTACCATTCGTTTGCGCACAAAGGCATGAGTTTAAGACTATACCTTCTGACATTTTAGGCGGCCATTGGTGCTTGATTTGCAGCGGTAGGGCACCTATTGGACTCAAAACAGTCCAAGCCTTTGCCAAATCCCATCAAGGTGAATGTCTGAGCAATACTTACAAAAACACCTCATCACTTCTCAAATTTACATGTAAGAATGGGACCATCTTTGAGATGACTTGGGCAAATATATCAAAAAGAAAAGTCTTTTGCAGATGCGGCAAATGCCTTACAGATACACCTCCGGCACATAGATATCATGCAGAAAAGCTCTCGGCATCCAAGCCATGCATGACTTAGCAAGGCCCCATAAAGGCAAGTGCACTTCTGCGACGTATATTAATGGGGCTACTTACCTCTCCTGGACCTGCCGCCATGGATTCCCTTTCAAGGCAACTTATAATCAGATTGTGGCTAGGAAATGGTTTTGTCCATGTTTGGAATGCAGGGCACTCACAAGCAAGTATAAAAAGGGCCGAGGCTACAATGTGCGATTTGAGACGAATCGCACATCGCAGGACACGGCCCCTTTACACGGCCCCTTTCACTCACGGCCCCTTTCACCCCTTTTCAATAAATTTTCTTAGATTGTTCATGAACTGACATTTTGCCTTATAGAAGGAAATTTTTACCTATTGCCTTTTTGTTTAGATACTTGCTATGTTTTACTCCTTTTTAATAACAAACATAAAGATGGAGTATATGAAAAAAATATCTAATCATACGTTAGTTTCATTCGTAATAGGTTGTTTTTGCTTATTTAGTTCCTTTGTTGTTGCCGAAGCGCCAACATACAAATTTGTCGACCTTGGTCTGCAAGAAAGCGATCAAAGTGAGGCTGTAGCAGTAAATGATAATGGCCAAGTTGCAGGTGCGTATTGGCTGTTTGGGAAAAAGCATTATTTTCTTTGGAATGAGCAGGCAGGAATATCATTAATCAATCTCCCCGAGACAGCAACTGGGATTGTTTTAAATAATCTAGGCCAAATTGCGGGTAATTATAAAGATACAGCAGGGAATGACCGTGGATTTTTTTGGGACCCCTGTTGCGGCATTTGCGATATCGGATCTCTTGGAGGTCGCTATACACACGTGTATGACATGAATGATCATGGCCAAATCGTAGGGGAATCGGAAAGCAAAAACCTGAGTTTGGTTGATGGTCAAAAAGAGGTGCATGCATTCCTATGGCAGTGTGGTTGTATGATTGATTTAGGTTCCTTGACAGGTGACTTAGGGTTCCAAGGAGATAGAAGTAAAGCGACTGGCATCAACAATGTCGGTCAGATTATTGGTACTTCTAATTATCTTCTTGCACATAAGCGCAAATTTTTGAGAAAAAATGACCGCTGTGTACTTTGGCAAAATGGCGTTAATTGAAGAAATTGATAATGATAATAGTTTAGAATCAGAACACAGTGTACAGGCGTTATCGATTAACAATAATGGTATAGCAATATACAAAAATAATGAATAAGGCAATTTCGCTGTTTTTTTAAGTAATAAAGAGTATTGCAAAAATTCAAGATATTGGTCACTTGACATGTAAATTTATTAAAATAAATGATAAGGGCGATATTTTTACATATCATGAAAGCAGTAGAGAAGTATCTCAAAATGCTTATTTTAATACGTCCGGAGATTTTAATGCGGAGGACTATTTTGAGAAGTTATAAAGGCGCTGGTTTCAATAATTCATTTGAACATACTGAGCAATGGAAACCGAGAAGCTTTAGTGGAGCATACACTTTGAATAACAAAAGATGGCTCGTGGGAATTGTTCAAAATATATATGGCGAAAGGCATGGTGTGCTGTTAGTGCCCGTATTAGAACAAACCCAACAAGTACAAAATGTGGAGTAAAAGGGGCCGTGCCCTGCAATAAAAGGGGCCCCTTTTATACAGACCTTTTCAGAACTAATATAAATTTTCTTAAGTTGACACCATTGGGACTGGCCGCTTTCAAAGTTTCATCCTTATGTAAGGGGTTAAAACCCTTATGTACGGAGTGATTATCTATATGTACTGAGTCAATAAAAAGGGCCGAGGCTGCGATGAAAATGGGGTCAAAAATGAGGTCAAGCCTGGCATTCGGACATTCGGCTAAATGATACTGATATTCAGATAGTTATGTTTGCATCCAGATTCTCAAATGCCCGAATGCCAGGCCTGACCCCGTTTATGACCCCGTTTGCCGTTTGACCCTTTGACCCCGTTTTGCCGTTTTTGACCCCGTTTTCGTTTTATGACAATGTTAATTCGACCTAAGGAACCCAATCTTTGCTAGGCAAACGAATAACATCTATTCTAGCCCTACTTGCTTTGGGAAGGGTTTTGAAATAACGCTAGAAGTGCTTTTACGTGCTTCTTAGAATCGGCTAACAGCTTTTTAGCAGCCTTGTCCTCTTTGCCTTTGTTTTTTGCTTTTGCAATTAGCATCTCAGCACGTTTAACGTCATATTGTAAAAGATCAAAAACATTCGCAACTTCTGCTTCGAGCATAAGCATGATAGTTTTATTCTCAGCAGAATTCTTGGTTTTCTTCAAAAGCTGCTTTAGAATGTGCAGTCGAGCACTATGCTCACCATAAGGCAAAATGTCCCATGGTGTTGTTTCCGGAACTTTTTGCACAGTAGGCTGTTTAACAACTACAAGTGGAACTTCTTTAATTACTTGCTCAGGCTCAACAGGCCGCATTTCCGCCATCAATTCTTGTTGTCGTTTCTCTAAGGAGGCTCGCATCCCAGCTGGTACTGTGGGCCTTAGAAAGCTAATGTTGGCACCATTTTGTAGTAACACATCGATAAAAAGATCAAGTTTATGGCCAGCCTCTTTGTAAAGCATAGCCCAATCTAAAGCTGAATCCCCATTAGAGTTAGCCCCGTTAACTTCAGCACCTGCATCAATAAGCATCTGAGCAGTCTCTGCATAAACATCTACTCGACCAGCTGCATACCAATTTGCAAGCCCTAGAGCACAAGCTAATAAAGGACGCTCGGCTCCTCCCTTGAAATTGGGGTCAGCACCATGATCTAATAGCACCTTTACGACATCTTTATGCCCTCTCATCGCTGCTGCTGCAAGTGGTGTCCACGTTGATCCATGGGCATTAACATCTGCTCCTGCCCTGATAAGCCTACCGACTTCTATTGGGTCACCACGTTCGGCGCATGTAACTAATATATTTCCATTCAAATACGAACAAAAACCAAATATTGAAACTGCAATTAAAGAAATGTATTTCATTAATTTACCTATTATTAATATGGTCGAAAAAACATACCCTTTCCTCCAAAGAAAATCAACCATAACTAATTCATTTACAATTATCTAAGATAATATACCCCTTAAAACTTTGCCTTTGTAAAAAGTAAAAAGGCCTGATCCTGCAATTTTTGCGATTTAAATCACACGAATTACAGGACACATCCTCTTTCACTCTAATAAAAAGGGCCATAAAACGGACCCCTTTCAGAAGACTCCTTGGCGTTTTGAATACATCACATAATTTCCCATAACGTCACCAAACAAAATTCTGTTACTGAAGTCATTTTTCGGCTATATTCGTCACGAGAGATTCGGCTGAGAGAATACTGTAGACGGAGCTGAACTAAAAGATGTATGCTTTCATACACTTTCGCTATACAGTGGCTTCACATGGAGATATAGCTAGTGGTTAACCCTTATGAACAGAAAGTTTTTGATGACTTTCTGCAAAGCATCCCAGCAAAAGCTGCCTGACGTTAACCTTCTTGACTACTGTAGGGTCATTGAAAAAGAACTCCTTCAAATCGAAACAACCATACAAACATGCATCGACACCATATCTAAAGCGCCTTTTTTAGCCATTTTTGATATCTGGATAAAGAAGTATGGCTATGCTCATGCAGCGTTGCTTGATGCCTCAAAAGCACTTCTAGAACATAATTTTATTAAGATTTACGACACTGACGGCACCATTTGGACCATAGGTAAAACCAAAGAATTTGATCATCGCCAAATACTCGATGACATACGTAGTGAGAGTAAATGGTCAATTCGACGAAAAGAGACGCTTGTCCAGACATACATATCCTTCATGTCATGGCTTTGGAACGAGTCTCGAGGCTATGTAAGTAAGCTAGATGATCCAGATCAACTCCAGACCATAAAACGCACGTTTAAATTCAGCCATTTTATAGAATTTTTAGACGCTGTCACAAATGAAAAGTCGCAACTTGTTGCAAAGCTCCTCTATTTTGGCAACAAAAGGACTTTGGAAGAAGTGCTGAGCCTTAAATTAGAACAGGTCGATTTCACAAAAAAGCTCATCCATTACGATTCCGACCCCATACACTATCCTGCGCACGTTTTTAATGACATAAGAGCCATTACTTCACCACGAAAAACAGGCCATATATTTGAAGGTCGTCAAACAGCCACAATAAATCCAAAAACTGTATTCAGAAATTTTCAAGAGGCTGCAGAGCGCGCAGGTCTCGAAACGCCATTTTCTATTAAGAGTTTGACTATCAATGAATAACATGTCTTAAATCTGATAAATTCGGGACATTTAATGTCCCGATATTGCAATTAAATCGGGCATTATGATACGGTAGCCTTGCTTCAACTATGTTAGGAGGTTGGCTATCATGAAACAAATTAAAAATCTTATCAGCCTGCCAGAGTACTGCAGGCGCTTCGAGTGGCCCAGAAAGCCTCAATGGCTTCACTGGATTTATTCAAAAAACTCTATTGCGCAGTCATGCGTCAAAAAAATCGGCAAGCGATATCTCATCGACATAAAGGCATTTGAGGACTATGTCAAAAACGCCACGCTTGATGAGAGTACAAAATGACCATACAAACCAACACAAGATGCCTCTTTATCAATGGACATGCAGAAGCTTTACTGTTCAACAGCAACACATCGCTCTCTAGAAATAGCTCGTACCTAATCTCTTTTCGGATGAGGTAATCATGAACAAAGATGCTACACTTGCTTTTTATTACTTTTGGGACTCGCATGACTTTCGCTACTGGGCAAAAGAAGGATACATTCCAGCTGAACTCCTTAACCCATCTCGAACAGTAGAGCTATATGAGTATATGTTCGATAACCGAACCCTCCTATTCAGTAAGCTCAAACTACGCACCAGGATCTCTTATGAGCACTAAACAGCAAAAAATAGAAAGTAGAAAAGGCCAGAGTCTGCTATATGCGATTTGTGAATCGCACATCGCTGGGGCCGGCCCCTTTCATTCGCAGGGGCCGGCCCCTTTCACTGTGGTAAAAAATGAGACCGTAGACGAAGGCATCGACAATGCTGTGCGATACATGTTTCCGCGCTTTTGGATCGATGAAACCAAGTGTGCTAAGGGTATATCAGCCCTCGATAACTATCGCAGGCAGTGGAACGCAAAACAGGGTTGTTGGGGATCTAAACCTCAACACGACGATAATTCACATTGTGCAGACTCGCTACGAATGCTCGCCTGTGGCCTTCCATAAGTGACAGAACCTAGTGGGCCAACATCTGAAGAAGTAGAAAGAATGTATGCCAAGTATCATCCTGTTTTTTGAGAGACTTCATGCCCATTTTAAAAAATAAATAACAATGAGAGAAGTTAATCCGAAAACGATTCGGAAAATTGTATACATTATCTCTTGACTCTCTTCTTTAGATCTAGGCTTATATAAGAAGTCAATTATAGTACATTTTACTGTATTTAAAAATTACCATATGAGACGCCCACTGACGTTAAGTATAGCGGACAATTTGATCTAGCGCAGATAGCGCCAAACCGATTAAGGCGAGTGTCACTAAAGTTTCAACCACATTGCTACTTAGTATAGTTGGGAAATTTACACTAATTGTTGTCATTATACCAGAAAAATTCTTAAGTTATTAAACATCAGATATATATAATATATTAATTCCGAATAAGTCGCAATAGAACTCAATCACTTTTTTTGACACACGTAAGAGGCAATTACCCTGCAATTACCCCCTAATTTTCGCAGCAGCGCAGCTGTACACAAAAAGCGTACGCTTGCTTTCTTTGTACCGTTATGGATAATCATTCGCTTTTTTACGTAATAAAAGGAGAAACATGAAATTAAAAACAATAATCATTGCAGCCCTGTTATCATTTTATTTTTATTGCTGATGCTTAGTTGTGCAAATAAAAAAAAAAGGAAAGTGGAGTGTCACAGAAAGAGCTGAATGAGTTGACGCTAGTTCTAACTAAGTATGGCAACAATCCTGAAGGCGTGCCTCCGTTGCACTATGCTATCCTGAAAAAGGACACGAAGGCTATTGATCTCTTGCTCAAACATGGTGCTGATCCACATACAGGAGATCATGAAACTCTAACTTGCCTGTACTATGCCATCAAAGCAGATAGCGTCTCATTGATCAAGAAATTCATAGCGCTGGTGGAATTCCCGGAAGGCACAAAGAATAATCATTTAGCCATAATGTTTTATATTTCGCTGTTGTTGATGGCCACTTCAATGCAGCCAAATACTTCATAACAGCGGATATTTTCGACAGCCTAAAAGTCAACCCTAAAGTCAAGGTTTCAAGTTTGTTTTGATAAGCTTCTTGATCCAAACAATTCCAAGCTTACAATTGATCAGAGAAAAGAATTAATCCTTCTTATGACAGCTCGAGGTTTAGAAATTAACCTACCAGCGCATATTACTAATACAACATTCTTAAAAGAACATCAGATGCTTAGCGGCTATCCAGAAATGCGGGATTTTTTAATTAGCATTGGCGTTAGGTGTGCCCCCCAAAAAACCAGGCCGTATAGCCGCTCCACAGCAAAACGGGGTCAAAAACGGGGTCGAAAACGGGGTCAAAAACGGGGTCAAGCCTAAACGAACAAAAAACGGGGTGCGAAGCCTCAACACAATGCCACTTCTCAGGCAGAATGTCATTATGTCAGGCTTGACCCCAACACCAGACTTGACACCAATACATTTTTAAAATAATTTATATTGCATAAAAACTACTCTTTATGCTATAATTTTTTTTTAACAAGGAGAAAAAAATGATAGCTTGGGACACTTACTCTCGCATACACCCTGCAAACAGGATATGCTACGATGCATATGTTGAAGCAAAAACTCCATGGCTCCCACTTGAGAAGGGCATAGGACAGCTGCCTCAAACGATCAGCGAGTATACTAAATGCCACACGAATCACCAACGATCAAATACAAACGCTTCAAGAACGAGTAACACGCTTAACAGAAGAAAACAGCACCCCTGCTAGACCAGCAGTAGTGGCATCACGTATTGCGTGCGCGTCCTTGCTCGCAATTGGTTATGCAGTACTTGCTGCAGCAATTGTTGGATTTATTGCAATTGCCGTTCTGGAACTTGATAATACCTTTGAAAAAGTATCGCAAGGTACAGTTTCAATTCAGCTGCGAGTATTACCAGGAGCGCCTCACACATTTAAAGAGATCCCTTCCATCTTATGCAAACACCATTCAACAACTCAACGCCTTTAAAGCCGGCCTACCCTCTGCCATCAAGATTGTAAAACGTAAAATCGCAGAGTTTCAAGTTGGACAACCCCAGTTCGAGCTCTACCTAGGCACGGACAATTACGCGCAACAAAAGCGTGAATATGAGGAAGCACTCAAGCTGCTCAAACAAGCAGCAGCTCAGTAATAAAAGGGAAAGGCTAAAAGGGTTACCCCCTGTCCGAGAGCCCTTTCACCTGAAATGAAGAGACCATATTTTTGCTTCTCCTATTATTTTCGTATAAAAAGTAAAAAGGGCCGTAAAAAGGGCCGTGCCCTGCGATGTGCGATTTGCGAATCGCACATCGAAGACACCGGCCCCTTTCATAAAGATGAACTTATCAGCATATGCCGATCTTGAAAGGCGGGCAAGAAATCGTTCTAGAAATAGTTTTGTCCAGCATTCCTTGGCGGGGTCTGACCGCGTTCCTTAGCTTGGGCTTGACCCTATTTCTCAGAAATTATAGAAAATTTACATCACCTCTTCTCGATTTCAGGTTTTAACCGCTCAAGCGCTTGACTGACGAATTCCCCATGATTGGCATATAGCTTCTTCACATTCTCATCCGTAAGCGGCATCCACTGTACAGCTGCGGCGTCGCTCCCAGCCTTTGGATGAAGCTGTGCAGCATCTTCTGCAGAGAGGTGTACATGTTTGACCACGGTTTCTAACCAGGCATTGTCAGTATTTCTTGGATCATCAACATAGCCCTTATAGACCTCTCTTGCATGGCTCATATCGAGCACAACAGCAGTCTCCTCGCTCAATTCCTTCATAAGCGTTACCGGAATATCGTCGCCTGCTTCTACCATGCCACCTGGTATCGCCCATTCACCATTGTCCTTACGCTGGATGGCAAGCATTTCAATCTCGCAAGTGGCAGGATTAATGCGCGTGATAATCGGGTCGGCCGCAAAATTTGGGCCCCACTTTCCGAGCAAGCCCCTGCCTTGGATACCCGTGCGGCCATATGGATTCAGGGGCAGTCCAGTATGGCTGTCAAATTGGATATTTCCCTCATAGCTGCTAAGGGCTCTTGTGACTTCAGAAAAATCAGCCGGATCTGCCCAAGCGGGTCTGGCCAAAACGCTCTTGTGAGTGAATGCGACCGGACTATACTCTGGGAAAAGAACGTTCCAACTTACCTGGTCACTCGGCACTTTGGTACGTTGAGGATAGCCTTCTGGCTGTCCCGTTCTTGCTTTTAGATGTGATTTTGCCATCGCGAAGGTCCATAACTTTTTTAAGTCATCAGCATAGGATTTTGCTTTTACGGAGTCTACTTTGAGGGTTTTTATGTATTTTCTCATAGCACTTTCGTACTGTTTGGCCACTTCTGGGTCTATTAAGTCAAAGCGCTTCACTGCTATAGGAGCATAGGGGTTAAGGGTGCGGCTATTACTCATCAGGAGACGTAATTGGAGGTAAAAATGAGAAGGTTTAGTCCCCTCTATTACCTTCGAAAAGACCATGTCATTGTGTGCAAACGTTCCTAAAATTGGATCAACGAATTCATAATAAGAGTGACCATTGTGATGTGAGGTGTCAAAAAACTGAAAGACCACGCCCGTTTTACTTACGCCTACGTATTGGCGCCCAAGAGTAAAAAGTTCATAAATAGCGCTTTGATCAATGCCTAATCTCTCAAACAACCAGTGCAATTTTTCCTCGAAATTGATGCTAGAGCTGGAGTTGTTTGTAGCAAAGTAGAAATATGTGGAGTAGAAGTCGCTGTTGTAGTTGCTGTAGATTGAGTAATTCAAGCAAATAAAATCAGTGGGAGAATAATCATTTAGATAGTTTCCGTACTCTTTAATAGAATGATAGAGGTAACGCGGTTCTCCTGGAACGCGCATAAAATGAAAATCTGGTCTGATGGGGATTTGAACCGCCTCTTCTATAAGCAGGCGCACGATGTCCTGATAGATTCGAAACTCTTGCGTCGTTCCATGATAGCCAAAAAAGCCAATGTGCTCTTCTTTTGCGATCTGATCAAAAAAATCCCTATATTCTGTAGAAACTTGATTTGCACGCAACCCTTCATCAATTTTTGGCCATGTCTCCTCCTCCATAAACCGTGTTGTTGGAGGCAGCCACTCAAATGCGAAAGCATTATGTGTCAGAGTAGGTGCAATAAAAACCAGTAAAATTACTATTATTATCTTAAACATAAAAATCCATTTATTTAAATTACATGTACATAATACGATATTCGTAATTTATTAAAAAATTAATTGTTTTTATTAAGATGATAAGCTATACTTATGGTTACTATGGATATTGACTACAACAAACTTAAATTTTTCCTGGCCGTGGTTCGATGCGGAAGCCTAACGGCCGCCGCAAAAGAACTCTATCGCACACAGTCTGCGGTGAGTCAGTCCCTTAATGCTCTAGAGCGTCAGCTCGGCATGAAACTCATCACATGGGAGGGAAAGCGGTTGCAACTTACTCGTGAAGGACAACTTGTCTATAATGCTGCCCAGGATCGCCTAATGGCACTTGATGAACAGCTCGTAGCAATCACAAGCGCAGGGCACGAGGTGGGAGGTTGCATAGAAATTGGGATGCTTAACGACTCCTCAACAGATATGCACGAATTACTCTTCACTCATATTGCCGAATTTCGGAACCAATACCCTACCGTTACGTTTAAAATTCACTTTGATACAAGTGCCAAAATTGAACAGGCGCTACTTGCTCGAGAGCTAGACCTCGGATTTCTCATTAACCTTCAGTCACCCTATCGCTTTCAAATGATTGAAGTGGCCACTGAGCAACACCTCATTGTCACCTCTCCACAATATCTTGAACGCATTGGACCGGTGAATAACGTACAAGATGTCGTCTCAAAGAATCTTATCGATATCGACGAGCATTTTACCTGTTTTACGCCCTGGGTGCAGCATCACGACCCATTCGCTCTTCAACTACTTGAAAAAAAATTGCCCGTGATTACAGTTCCAGACTTTCGCCTTATTCGAAAGCTTGTACTTGCCGGCCAGGGCATCGCTGTGGTGCCAAAATACTTAATAAATGATGCCCTTAAAGAGGGCACCATTGTTCAACTGTTGCCTGAACTTTCTACTCTGAGGGTATGGGTAAACTGCGCAATTGAACGCGGGCGTAAGATGCGCCTTTCTGAGGAGCTGTTTCTTAAGAAGCTGCAAGACAATTTTACTAGTTTTATTAATATTTCCCGATGTCGCATAGTGACATTTTTGGATACAGAGAGAAAAAGGAGCCAGAAGTGCTTATGAAAATGCAAGCTATGATCGTTAAAAGTCCGGGCTCGCCGGATGTTTTTGAAAAATGCGAAGTGGACGTACCCAAAATGCGCCCAGGGCATATACTTGTTACCGTAAAGGCTACAAGCGTAAATCCCATCGACACTAAGGTGAGAGGTAAAGCACTCCCCTTTTCACCAGAATTCCCAGCGATCCTCCATGTCGATTTTGCAGGCGTCATCGCAGAAGTTGCCCCCGATGTTAAAAACTTCAAAGTCGGTGACTCCGTATATGGAGTTGGAGGCGGAATCAAGGGCACAATTGGAGGTGCACTTGCCGAACTTCTTTTAGTAGATGCCCAGCTTGTATCGCTCATGCCTACTAACCTTTCATTTATCGAAGCTGCTACCTTGCCACTCGTGTCAATCACAGCATGGGAAGCCCTACTTGATAAAATGAAAATCCGTTCAGGAGACTCTCTTCTGGTTCACGGGGGCTTGGGTGGGGTCGGCCACATTGCCGCTCAGCTTGGAAAACACATTGGAGCGATTGTTCACACAACAGTTTCTAAAGATGAGGACAAAGCTGCCTCCCAAAAGTACGGCTCAGATTATCCGATCAATTACAAAACCTCAACCATTGCAGAGTATGTAGAGACCTATACCGCCAACCGTGGCTTTGATTTTATCTTTGACACCGTAGGCGGCCCCAATCTAGAAAGCTCCTTCCAGGCAACCAGACTAAATGGCTCAGTCGCCTGCATAGCCACCGGTGGAAATCACGACCTCACGCTCATGTATGCCAGAGGCCTCAGCCTACACTCCGTGCTCATGCTGATTCCCCTAATAACCGGCTTACACCGCGATCATTACGGAAGAATCCTCTTTGAGGTTAAGAAACTGGTCGAAGCGGGAAAGATTAAGCCTCTCATTCACTCCGAGGTGTTCGACTGGACCCAAATTTCAAAGGCTCATGCCTTGCTAGAAAGTGGTGGGAACCAGGGAAAAATCGCCGTAAAAGTTGGTTGAGCGCACCTATATCATGGCTTATCATGCAATCACGGGAAAACCGAAGATGCTACAGTACTATTCGTCACCGGCTCCATGAACGGGAGTAGCCTCTAGAACGGCGTCAAGGGGGATATTGCCATTATAATAAAAAGGGCCGGATCCTGCGATTTATGCGATTTTTTGCTAGAATTGCACAAATCACAGGACACCGCTCCTTTCACAATCCCCTCCGCTTACATGCGTCTTGCAATGAAATTCAACCAGCTTTTATCGGGACTGGGGGCAATTTTGCTGCGGGTGTCGGCACTCTTCCAAATTTCTATGGGAGCGAATAGCCCTTTGATATAGGATTCTATGCTATCCTCATTCATATCAAAAAAGAATCGATCTTCCACTGATCTCATAGAAGCACCATATTTAAAAGAAGCGTATAAAATTCCTGAAGGCAGAAGAGCTTTATGAAACCCCTCTATCACTCCCCTTAAATTCTCATAGGGAACGTGCAATAGAGATGCGTTGGCCCAAACAGCATCAAATTCGTTAGAAAAATTCATATCTTGAAAAAGCATATGTAGAGCCTCTTTTCCTAGAAGATTTGATGTTATTTTCACCATTTCTTGAGAGCCATCAAAAGCTAGTACATCGTATCCCTTGCTCAGGAAAAATCTAGAATCTCGACCAACACCACATCCAGCATCTAGAATCCGTCCCTCTTTGGGAACGTATTTTAGAAATTTCTGGTAGAGATCTTGAACATCGGCGTTAATGGTTCTATCAAAGAACTCCTGTGAGTTTTTGTCGTAATAACTAATTGAGCTCATTTTCACCACCTGTCACACCATTTGCCGTTGTTGAAGATTATGTGTATCGCCCGATCCTCAGAATAGAAAAAGCCTTCACCATTAATCATTATGTTATCATCGCCGTGAACAGATACCTCAATCAGATTTGGGCAATTAACAAACCTTATAGAGGGAAGTGCTGAAGAATAAATAAAAACTCGCCTGAGTTTTGGGCAATTTTCAAATTGTAATGGTGATCCTAAATTCTTGCAGTCACTTAAATGAACTTCTTCCAGATGAGCGTGATTAATAAAATTGGGAAATGGCTTCTTAAGTGTTACGAACCAAGGACAGTATACATGGATCTGTTTCAGAAAAGTTAGATTTAAAACGCTAGAAAAATCGTCTACTGGAACTTTCATTCTTAATTCTTTTAAATTTGGACAAAGCGCTACGAGAGCTTCGAGATGGTTCGTTTTGAAACCCAGCATCAAGTGATGATTCCACCTATCATGAAGAGAAAAACCAGACAGAGTTACATGCTGCCTGACTTCCAGGGATAAGCTTTTGATATAGTCGATATATTCATCACCCCGGGGAATAGATCCATCGACATTAATCTTCCAAAAAGGATCTGGAAGCTCAACTTCTTCCCTCTCACATAACTGTTCAATAGTTCGATGATGCAGAAACACCTCGTGATCAAAACACCTAATCATTACCTTCTGGATATTAGGAATCGTTTGTAAGAGGCGGCTAAGAACATATTGTGGTGCTGAGCAATAACGGAGATCAACAACAGTGATATAACGGGCTCTTTCCCCAGCAAAGCTGGAATAGTCATAAAATCGTTCGTCAGTACATTTGAATGATAATATTGAATTTTTTTCTACATGGCCCCACGAGTCTAGGCCAAATTTTGGAACTGCGGATACCTGCATTTTTACTCCTTTCAAATAAGATTATAGGATTTTAAGGATCAAAACGTAACTTCACATTTCATAATGTTATCCTACAATTAATTTTATTAATTTTTGAACGTGAATGTCTTTGGCATCGAAAGATAAAGCTCTTTCAAATGCACGATACACCTCTTTATCATGCACTTTGAGCCAATCAAAACTCTCTTTAGGACCAAAATACCATAAATTTCTAAGCTTAAAATAGGATTCCAAGCAATCAAAAAGGAGCCAATGCCGCCTATAATTACCTTCAATATCTTTTAAAGCACTTCGTTGATACATCTTCTGCAACCAAGAAGAAATCAAAATAGATTCCCATTCAGGCGTAGGAACAGGACCTGCTTTAAAAATTTCGTCAATTTTTTTTAACAACCTAGTAGCAAAATCCTTTTTTTGCTCAATAATGATACCATCCTTAATTCTTAGAAACGAGGAGTCTATTTTTTTGAGGATGGATTCTGAATAAATCCAGGCATCAATAAAGCCACCTTCAAATTCACAGGATTCTCTAATATTCTCACCCATTCGTCTAATAGCAATTATATCATAATCACTTGAATCTGTAACAGCTACTCCTCGCGCCCTAGATCCATATAAGATAATCGTATGGCAATTAAAATTTATTTTTAGATGATTTACCATCTTCTGAAATATCTGATCTTTTTTTAAAAGATGTTGAGTTGTTTTTTGCATTCGCTTCACTGCGGCCTCCTAGAATCGCACACATCACAGGACACGGTCCCTTTCACTTGCTTCAATGCTGAGTATTTACTTCTTCAAAGGCTTTGCGGATAGGGAACGTATCGTAAATTATTGTAAGCTTAATCACTTGATTTGAATCTGAAGCAAATTCGAAAATGTCCACACATTCGAAAGGGGCTGGGGTACCATCCTTTAATGTCCAATCATAATAAAAATGAGCGGCGGCAACTTTAGGGTTGTCAGGATT
This sequence comes from uncultured Chlamydiales bacterium, assembly GCA_963826935.1. Taxonomy (GTDB): domain Bacteria; phylum Chlamydiota; class Chlamydiia; order Chlamydiales; family FEN-1388; genus SZAS-7. The sequence continues at coordinate 428,712 of CAWGYH010000003.1, forward strand.
TATAAAAATATTTTTAAGTGTGATTTTTGAATTGTTGGTTACTGAAAAAAGTTCTTTATAAAATGTAACCGGATCAATTCGCCCGTAAAGGGGGGAATGGACGATGGCATTTTTTGAAAAAAGGCTCACAACGTCTTCGTAGGAGGCTTTTTCTAATCCTTGAAAATATCGAGTAATGATCTGTTTTTGATCCATAAAGTTACCATCCTTCTCTTCGGGTAAAGATTTTGGTGCACTAAAGAGTGAATTGGCACTCAAAAGGAGCAAAAGGCAGACAACTATTTGCGGTAATTTTATTTTGGTGCACATCTGTTCTCCTGATTGGAATTACTCTCGAAAATATTGGGATGCTACCATGCATCAATCCATACGAGTCAATATCAAATGAGGTTAGGGTACAACGTTCCATATAGAGCAGTGGTACTGCGAAACATGCCAGTGTCGCAGTTGCCACTGCTCTCTGCAAAGGTAGAGCGTCCGAACCCCACGTTCCATTATAGGCCTGCCGGCCTTCCATTACACATGGGGCTAAAGCTGTGTTCCAGCTTCCGCTGGAAAAACAGGAGCATCTTATCGGGAAAATTTCACAAAGGATTTAATCAATAAACGACAATTCTTTTCACCCCAGCCCGTGCCTGCAATAGGCATAACTATTCGAAGTTATGCCTAATCAGGGCCCCAAGCATTTAAGAATTTCTTTTTCTTCAGAAATTATCACTGCAAGTTGCTTGTCTGATAATCTGAAAGGGGAAAAGGGTGTTAGATCAAGCCACGAGTCGATCAGGATTTTTCGCACAACGGTTGCAATTCCCAAAAGTTCTTCTCTGAAGTCTTTTGCATACGTTGCATGGACATGCGCATGAGGTACGGTTTGACCTGCAAAGGGATGATCGGCCATGGTTAGATACATAATAGCAAATCCACGCTTGGTATATTCTTTGTGCGCCTTTTGACCTAGGCTCATTGCCTCAATAAAGGCTTCTTCATCAAAGACTGGGCTGTGGTTCTTTGCTGTAAAAAGAAGGTCATGGGTTGCAAGCGGCTTGAAGTTATATAAGATACGAATGTCCTTGCCTTCCATGATTTGTTGCGCCTTGATTCTGTCTGGTCTACAGAAGGGGTCTTTGCCCGTTTGAGCTGCTTGGGTTATCGTCTCTTGTAATTCTTGGCTTTTAAGTGCGGCTGTTAAACTTTTCTCATCACCTAGAACTTGATGTTTTGTCCATGCAAGCTTTGGACAGATAAGGTTCCATGTCACCTGTATTTGCCTACAGGTGCTCCGAAGTCCTCCACGAGAATAGGGGATAATCTGGCGAAACGTTGCACCTGTTTTTTCATCTCGGCGTTCGAGATAATAACTTCCCTTTGCTAAAGCATTTGATGACCAGTAGTTTTTTAATCTTTGATAGACACTGTAGATTTTTCTATAGGTAATCTCAGGGGCGTTGCATTTGCTTTCATCAACTACGATTTCAACGGCGCCCGGGGCTAAAGGGCTTTCAGGCTCTTTTACAACAAGAAATTCGTCTTGATAATATATGGGCAAGGGGTGGGCGCGATCTACCTGCATGTGCGTGTCTCCTTTGCATGTGAAGCATAGTATACATGAGCTAGAATTAAATCAATAAAGGGGCAACGTCCTGCGATTTATGCGATTTTCCTAGTATTTTTTTAAATATACATAAATTATACAATTTAGTTTATAATTAGAAAAAAGGGAGGTAACTACTATGAGCACGAGCGAAGCCGGTTCCCTACCCTCAGGAGAGTCCAAATGGCCCGCTCCTACCAGCTTGCCGGCTGTTGCAAAAAAAGGGGAAAATCCCTTTGTTGGACGCGTACGTAAACTCGATATTGCCCAAAGCAAAACGACACTCCCCGCTACAGAAACGGCCAAAAATGTAGATGCTCACATTCAGCAACACGCGCATGATGGCCCTCATCCACTCTTTCCCCCTTGGGCAAGCTCTTTGCCAAAATTTAGCGACCACAAGATATCCATTTCTAACCCCCAAGCAAAAGAGTGCGCTCGCTTGAAAGAGGACATTCAAGGGTACATATCAGATATCATTAAAGGGGTGGATTATAATGGCCTTCATGTTGTCACTCAATTTATCACATTCTGTGAAGAACAGCGCAAATTAGACCCCAACATAAGCAATGTCGAAATTTTTCATAAGTTCCAGCCAGACTCAAAAGATGAGGCTTCTCGTACCTATGGTTCCACATGTGTAGGCAAGGCAAGGCATATAGTTGAAGTACTCGCAGAAAAAAATATAGAGGCCCATGTAGTGATCCAACATGTAGTTGTTAAATCTAAAGGGATAGACGAGCAAGCAGGTCATGCTGCAGTTGTGGTGCCCGGCAAAGATGGTATTCTTTTAATCGAAGTTGAACACGCTGTTCCAATACTCATACTCAAGCCAAACGAACCTATTAAAGACTTTTCTCCCGGTAAAGGCACTCGAGAAAAACCAGAACCTCCCGATGCAGCCCACCCCGATTTACATCTGTCGATGGAACTCATAGAAGTCCCGGGAAACTACAGCTCGCCAACTCCCATAATCGTGAAAAAAGAAAATTTTACCTCAGAAACTGCCGAGAAAAAAAACACATACAGCGAATATATACTCCGGCCAGATACCGACCCAGATCTCAGTGTAATGAAAAAATGGCTTGTGAGCGAGCATACCTGGTTCTACCCTGTTTCTTCAGCGGCAAGAGAGGGCCTGCCGCAGCATTCATTCCAGCTGAACGTCGCTAAAGATAAAATGACCTTTAATATAGGCGATAAAAAATTTCGTATTCCCCTTGCTGCCTTTGATCCAATAAAAAGAACTATAGACAGAACCAAGTTAGTCGGAGACAAAGGGCAAGAGCTTTCAGAAGACCAAAAAGATATTATTTTAGGAAAACAAGAAGATAAGACTCTTGGAGGCACATTCTTCAAAGCCTTTAAAACATCAACAAGTTTATTGTTTGATCAAATCTTTAATGTAGTAGCTCACCGAGAAATGTTAAACGATCTCAGAAAATGAGCTTTCCCACCAAATAGGCCGGAGGAAATCCCGGCCCCTTTCATTAGTGCATGATAACATTCTTCATTGGTGGCGGTTTTTCCATACTTCGCCAGGTTTTTCGTATTTATTATTCATCACCTGTTTCAGTTGGCCGCTAAATTTTTTTGTCTCTATGTTTCTTTGTTGCAGTCCCTCTGAGAGGTCATTAATTTTTTTTGTCTCTACCGGAACAACCTTGCTCTTATGGTAATACGACATTGCTGTAGCGCCAGTAAATGCTGACAAAAAACTCCTCACGTAATGCATATAATGCATTCTCCTTGTATGATAATTAACCGTTTGCGTCTAGGCAATCTTAGCAATTTGAAATTTATCTATCAACACAAATTGCCTGCATTCGATATGGCT